>NZ_JAASQO010000004.1 GCF_011762095.1 Parvibaculum indicum
CCGAAAACCCAAAACCCTTCGTCTGGAAGGCTGACCCCGATCAAATCATCGCCGCCAGAAACCGAGGGTTCCAAACGTTGGAATCAATCCACTAGTCGAGGCGTGTCTCTTCACGGCTCCGGTTTCATTGTGACTCCGGAGGAAGCCAAGAAACTCGGTCTTGGCACCGTTCCCGGCCTAGAGAAGCACGTCCGGCCCTATATGAACGGGCGCGATCTCACGCAGACGTCGCGTGGTGTCATGGTGATAGACCTCTACGATCTGTCTGAAAGAGAGGCGCGAGAGAAGTTTCCGCAGGCGTATCAATGGGTATACGACCGGGTTCGTCCAGAGCGACTGCAAAATAGAGAAGATTTTCGTAAGAAATACTGGTGGTGGTTTGGAAGAAGGCACACAGACTTTCGTTCGTTTGTTACTGGGTTGAATCGATTCATTTCTACCGTCGAAACATCAAAGCACCGGTTTTTTGTTTTTCTCAATGAGGAGATTCGACCGGACAATATGCTTGTGAATATCGGAATCGATGATGCGTGGTACTTGGCGGTTCTATCGTCGGGCATTCACGTTACTTGGGCGCTGGCTGCGGGTGGCCGCTTGGGTGTCGGCAACGATCCCCGCTACAACAAGACACGTTGCTTCGACCCTTTTCCGTTCCCCGATCCTGACGAACCCACGAAGCAGCGCCTGCGCGAGCTGGGCGAGCGGCTGGATGCGTTTCGGAAAGAGCGGCAGGCGGAGCATCCCGACCTCACCATGACGGGCATGTACAATGTGCTGGAGCGTCTGCGCGAGCTGGACGCCGATCCGTCCGCCGAGCCGCTTTCCGACAAGGAAAAGGCGATCCACGAAAAGGGCCTCGTCTCCGTGCTCAGGCAGATTCACGACGAGATCGACGCCGCCGTCTTCGAGGCCTATGGCTGGCCGCGCGATCTCGCCGAAGAGGAAATCCTCGAACGGCTCGTCGCGCTGAACCGCGAGCGCGCGGAAGAGGAGCGGCGCGGTCAGGTGCGCTGGCTGCGCCCCGACTACCAGATTCCGAAATTCGGCAAGGGGCTCGAAACCGGCGAGCAGGTGGAAGCGGAGATGGACGTGCCCGCCATCGCCGCGCAGGCGCCGAAATGGCCGTCGAAGCTGCCCGATCAGATCCGTCTCGTGCGCGAGGAGCTGTCCCGCGCGCAGGGCCCCATGGCGGCGGACGAAATTTCAAAGGCCTTCAAGGGCGGCCGCAAGCGTGCCGAAAAGGTCACCGAACTCCTCGAAAGCCTCGCCATGCTCGGCCAGGTCCGGAAAGACGAGGGACGTTACTTCATGGTTGAGAGAGGGTAGGGGATGAGCAAGGCTGCGGGCGAGGGCGAACTGCCCAAATATGACGAGCTGATGGTGCCGGTGCTCCGGGCTCTGCGGACTCTTGGTGGTTCGGGATCGGTTGAAGAGATATTCGATGTCGTTCAGGAAGATCTCAGGATGCCGTCGGATGCTGTGGAGGCCGTTTATGAAAAAAGCCGGGCCTCGATATTTCCCGATCGATTGGCGTGGGCACGAAGCTATTTGAAGCTGGCCGGCTACGTCGAAAATCCGCAAAGGGGCCTCTGGGTTCTCACTCAAAAGGGACAGGACGTCGATCTTGGTGATGAAGAGGCCATCAAGAAAGATGTGAGGAAATGCGCAAGCGCGACCTATCGGAAATCTGCCAAGAAAGCCAAGGCTCCAGCATCAGATGATCTGCCGGAAGAGGAAGGTCTGGATGAGGAGAACTGGACAGACCGACTTTTGGTGATCCTTCTGAAGATGCCGCCCGACGCCTTCGAGCGCCTCTGTCAACGGATTTTGCGTGAAGCCGGGTTCACGCGCGTCGAAGTTACAGGGCGCTCGGGCGATGGCGGCATAGACGGTCACGGCGTGCTGCGCGTGAAGCTCGTTTCCTTTCAGGTGCTTTTCCAGTGCAAGCGCTACAAGGATACGGTCAGCTCTCCCGTCATCCGGGACTTTCGCGGCGCCATGCAGGGGCGGGCCGACAAGGGGCTCATCATGACGACGGGCCGCTTCACCGCCGACGCCCGCAAGGAGGCGACGCGGGACGGTGCGCCCGCCATCGATCTCATCGACGGCGACGATCTCTGCGATCTTCTGAAAGAACTCAAGATCGGCGTGAAGACGGAATTCGTCGAGCGCGTGGACATCGACGAAGCCGTCTTCGCCTCGATCTGACGCTGCTTTCCGGCTATCTCCCGCCTTCCGTGCCGGATTGGGGGACGTTGTCGGCGGGGTTTTCGGTCGGCAGCGGTTCGGTGCCGGCTTCCGCGCCGGGCGTTGCCGGGTTTTCCTTCGTCAACCCGTAGGGCGGGGAAGTCGCGCTGCTTGGCGCGTCGCCTCCGATGGGGTTGCCGGCGAATATCCAGACCACGCCGATCAGGATCGCGGCGGCGAGCGCGGTCGAGATGCCGAGGACGTAGCGCGTCCCCGTTCCCGTCACGCCCTGCCGGGCGTCGTCGGTTCGTTTCTGCGGGGCGTTTTGCGGGTCGTCCGTCATGTCGTCTCCTTCATTTTCATGCAGGTGACTTTTGGTGTCGGGTGAGGGGCGGCGGGCGCGGCGGGTCGCGCGCTCAGCCTATGCCGCCAAAGCCATAGGCCAGCGCGACGAGCGCGAGAATGGCCAGCGCGGTCGAGATGCCGAGCACATAGCGCAGGCCCGTGCCCGTTTCTCCGCCGCGAACTTCGTCGGTATCCTTTTCGATGCGCAGCATGGCGTACCTCCTTTACCCGTTTACCGGGTGTCCCCCCTGCCGGGCGGCGGGTGTCGCCGTGCGGTCTTTCCCCACATCTCAAAACGTAAGCCTTCAGGACGCGAACGCAAGGTGCGCGGGGCGGATCGGGCCATGCGGAATGCGTGCTTTCGCAGCGCAGCGGGGCTGCCGCGCCGGGGAATTTTCCCGCGCTTTCCGCCGGATCGGGCCTATCGGCCTTCCGGTTTCCGGGGGCATCTGCGATGCTACGCAACATGAACGATAACGACAGCGAAAAGGCGGGCCGGCCGGCGGGGGTTGTCGCCCGCGCGCATTGGTCCATCTTCCTGCCCGCGCTGGCCGCCGCGCTGCTCTGGGCGCTGGTTTATTTGTGGGCGGATCATTGGACGCCGCGGCTCTCCGCGATCGCCTCGCTGGCGCTCGCCGTCGAGGCGCTGGTCGTGCCGGTCCTCATTCTTCATGCCTGGGGGCGGAGCCGTGTGATGGGCCTGCGCGTCGGCGCGCGAGGGCTGGAGGCGCGGACGGGCTTTCCCCGCCGCAAGGTCATCGAGGTGGGCGCGCGCGAGATTGCCGAGCTGGACTTCGCGCAGTCGCCGCTGCAGCGCCGTTTCGGCGCCGGGCGGCTCGACATCCGCACCGAGAGCGGCACGCGCATCCGGCTGGACGATCTGGCCGATGCGGTGGCCGCCGCGGCGGCGGTGCGTGCGCTCATGGCGGCGGCTCATCCCTCCCGCGCGGAGACGGACAGGAATATGCTCGCGCGCGGCGACGGGCTGCAATAATGCAATCGGGAGGACGTTTATGAGTGCGATCATCGATTTCGACGAGAATGCCGCCAGGGCGCTGGAGGCGACCTATCTGACGCCGGATGTCGTGGCGCAGCGCGCAAGGGTCATCGACATGCTGGCGCCGCGGGTCGGCGAGCATATTCTCGACCTCGGCGTCGGGCCGGGCCTTCTCGCCTATGATCTGGCGCGGCTCGTCGGCGAGACGGGCCGCATGGTGGGGCTCGACGTCTCGCCGGCCATGATCACCATGTCGAAGACGCGGCTCGCCGCGCTACCCCAGGCCGATTGCCTGGTGGGCGACGCGGTCGCGCCGGATTTTCCCGACGACCTCTTCGATGCGATCGTCTCCACGCAGGTCCATGAATATGTGACCGATGTGGACAAGTCGCTCGCCGCCATCAAGCGGCTGCTGAAGCCGGGCGGGCGCGCGCTCATCCTCGACACGGACTGGCGCAGCATCGTCTGGCATTCCTCCGACGAGGCCCGCATGGCGCGCATGCTCTCCGTCTGGGACGACCATCTGGCCGACCCGTTTCTGCCCGCCACGCTGGGCGCGCGCCTTGGCCGGGCAGGGCTCGGCGTGGCGCGGGTGGAAGTCGTGCCCATGCTGGCGCCGCAATGGCAGCCGGTGTCCTATGCCGCGGGCATGTTCCGCATGATATCCGGTTTCGTGCGGGCGAATGCCGAGCGTCATGGCGTGGCGGCGGACGAGGTGCAGGCCTGGTACAACGACCAGCTCCGCCTCATCGAGCGCGGCGAGTTCTTCTTCAGCGTGAACCGTTACGCCTTCCTGGCCTATCGCTGAGGCGGCTCAGGCGCCGTAGCGGGCGAGGTAGAGGTCTATCGCGGCCTGGACGATCTTGTCGGCGTCCTCATGCGGCGACACGTCCTCGCCGAAAAGGGCCGGCCAGATGAAGAACTCCTTCACCATGCCCGAGAGCAGCCTCGTGCCCTGCGCCGTGTCATGCGGCTTCAGCTCGCCGGCCTCGACATATTTGTCGAGCAGTTCCTGAATGTGCCTGTAGCGCGTTCTGGTGCTGCGGTCGTAGACCGTCTGCGCCAGTTGGGGCGCGGAGGGAACTTCCGCGATCACCGCGCGAAGCAGGGCGTTGCCGTCATGCGAAAACTGCTGGTCGATGCAGCCGATCAGGAGCTGGCACAGCGCGTCGCGCACCGGCTTTCCCTGATAGTTGTTCGGGCCGATGGAGGTGCCGGAATAGGCATCCTCGACCACCGCGCCGAACAAGACGTCTTTCGATGAGAAGTGCTTGTAGAGCGTGGCCGTCGATACGTCCGCCTGCCGCGCGATTTCGGCCATTGCCGCGCGCGTATAGCCTTCGGCGAAGAAGTTCTGGCGTGCTGCTTGAAGAATGGCGGCGCGTTTGGCGTCGCTGACGGTGCGTCTATAGGTTTCCAGTCCCAACTTGCTTCTTTCCTTCGGTGCCATGTCTGGCAAAAGGGAGACCCCGCTTCCTATAGGACTGAAAAGACAAATCCGGTCAAGTGTTCCCGAACAAAAAATATTTCCCGGGCGAAGGTTCATCACCCGTAATGGAGCGGTAATACCTTTTTTGAAAGTAAGTTCTACTCCTTAATTATTCTTGCTTACGATATAACTTGCTTAGCAATCACCAGATAGCGCAATGAACCCCGTGCGACCGCGTCGAAGGGATAGCAGGTCACGAGCACGAGGCCGTTTCCGGCGGCCGGATCCAGCGTTGTCGTAGCGGCGTCAACGACTTGTGTTCCGGTTACTGAATAAACCGTCCGGCCTCCTTCCAGGGTTGTCAGCACGATCCGGTCGCCTGAACGCAGCTCTTTCAGGAAAGAGAAGTGCGTGTCCCTGTGACCCGCAATGGCACTAAGGCCTTTTCCGGACAGGTCCGTGGCCGACATATGGCCGGGGCCGAAGGCGAGGGCTTCGCCGCTCGCATTCGACAGCACAATTTCGGAAATTTCGAGACGCGGAACGGAAAGTTGCGCAACGGGCCATGCATCCGCCCATGCCCATGCCTTGTGGGGCGTGCCCGTGCGCAGGGAATCTTCCCAGGCGCTATCGAGAAGCATTTGCGCTAATTGCGCTTTCGCCTTGATGTAGAGGCCGTGACCGAGCTGCCAGCCGCCGAGCGCAATCAGCAAAGCCGTCAGGACGGCCCCCGCGGGGGCCGTCCAGTCCGGTCGTTTCCGTACGGATGATATCGGCATCTCCGTCATGGCTCAGCCCCGCCGTGTGACCCGTCGCCAGAGCAGCATCAGCAGGAAAGCGGCCAGCAGGGTGAAGAGCCCGTTGCGGATGAGCCCCGGCGCGTCGCTTGCCGTCTGGGGCAGGGCGAGGCCGCGGTCCTGCGCGGTGTCCGCGATCGGGCCTTCCGCCGAGGCGAGCATGGCGGTGGGCGCGGCGCGCATCGCCTTGTGCATGACGGGTGCGGGTGCGCTCTCGCCGAACACCTTGTCGAACTCCCATCCTTCGGGAAGGTTCACCGGCATGTCGCGGCTTTCCAGCGGCTCGCCGTCCGGGCGCGTCGGGGTCACGTCCACCGCGACGAGGCTCGTGCGGCGGCTCACCAGATGGTGTTCGAGTGCCACGTTCAGGATTTCCGCATCCGCCTTTTCATAGTCGCGGCTCATCAGCCGTTCGGCTTCCAGCGCGGCGATCTTGCGCCGGGCCCAGAGCTTGCCGATGCCCGACCGCGTTTCGCCGGCATCGAGCGGGACGCGCACCTGCCAGGCCTTGCCGTCCAGTTCGCCCGTGAGGGTGAGGTCGCCCTGCGCCTTGTCCATGCGCGCGGCCAGCATCACCGGCTCGCCCTTGTAAAGATCGGGGATCGGGTCGGGCCAGCTTTCTGTCCGCGCTTCGTCGGGCCATTGGGCGGTGACATCGGTGACGAGGGGGTGTTCGAGCTTGTTCGCGAGGTCGGCCATGCGGCTCTTCACCTGGGCGAGGTCGCCGATATGGGTGAAGCTGCCGCGGCCCGCTTCGGCGGCACGCCTCATGAAATAGGAGTTGGGCGCGGTGCCGATCCCCACCGTGAAAAGGCGCGAGCGGCCGCGATGGCGGGCGATTTCCTCGAACAGCGCCTTCTCGTTGGAGATGGCCCCGTCGGTGAGGAAGATCACCTGCCGCACATGCGCCGCGTCGCCGGGCGTGCGGTCGGCGAGGGCGGCCTTCAGCGCGGGCAGCATTTCCGTGCCGCCATCCGCCGACAGCCCGTTCACGAATTTCCGCGCGACGGCGATGTTCTCGCGGTCGGCGCGCACGGGCTGGGGAAAGAGCAATTCATGCGTGTCGTCGAAGCGGATGATGTTGAAGCTGTCTTCCGGCTTCAGCTTGTCGAGCGCGAAGAGGAGCCCGGCCTTGGCCTGCGGCATGGACGCGCCCGCCATGGAGCCGGAATTGTCGATCACGAAGATCGCCTCGCGCGGCTTGGCCTTGGGCTGCGCGGCGCCGGAGGGCGGCATCAGCATCACCAGCACATAATCCTCGCCGTCCACCGTCTCGCGGAAGAGTCCGGCAGTGGGGGCGGCGGTTTCGGCGGGCTCCCAGACCAGTTCGAAATCCTTGTCGGCGGGCACCACCTTTTCGGCCAGCGACAGCTTTGCGCCTTCCTTGCCGATCCGCTGAATATCCACCTTGTGGAAGGAACTCGTCACTTTGCCGAGGGGAAAGCCCGCTTCCAGCGAGACCTGCAGTGCGACCGGGTTCACCTTGCCCTCTTCGGGGTCGAGGACGGGCGGCTGCGTCAGGTCTTTCGCATTGTCGGGATGGGCGGTGCCGGGCGGAAGGTCGTCCCTGTCGGGTTGCGTCGTGCCCCAGCCGGAGCCGGGCGCGAAATCCACGACCTGCGGCGCGGCGGCTTCCTTCGGCACATAGCGCGGCGCGACCACCATGGGAAAGCGCAGCGAGAAGCGGTCGCCGTCGCGATGCGCGGTCTGCTGATATTCGATCTGGATGGTGACGGATTCATGCGGGCCGATATTGGCCACTGCATTGGTGAAGACGTTGGGGCGCTGCTGTTCCAGCAATCCGGCCTTCTTGCCTTCCGCTTTCGCCTTTTCGTAGATCCGGCGGGCTTCTTCCTTTTCCTTGATCTGCCCTTCGATGATGCGCTCGCCGATGATCATCTTCATCGTGTCGACGGCGGCGTCCTCGGGCAGCGGGAAGACATATTTGCCTTCCACCCAGCCATCGCCGGGATTGATGAAGCGTTGCGTCACCCGGGCCCGCGCCATGGGGCCGGTCACCTCGATCTTCGCATCGGTGGCGAGCAGGGGGGCGGGCACATATTTGCCCGGTTCCTTCGACTTCAGAAGCAGCGTACCGCTCTGAACGTCATTGAGCGTGACGAGACCGTTGCGCGCCGCCGCGCCGTCGGCCCGGGCCGCGACGGTCAGCAGGCCGGTCACCGCGACGAGAGTGGCAAACAGGGCGGCAATGAAAACGATCGCGTCGCGCGGACCCGTATCTTGCGCGGACCGGTGCGGCAGGCTCCTCATGGTGACATCCCCTCATCCATGCGTTTCGGTATGAGTGAGCTTCACCGGGGAATGGGGCGGTGCCGGTCAGAAAACCGGGCCGCGGTCTGAAGATTCTGGGGCGATATTATGGCGAGGTCGGATAAGGGGTTGATTCCCCTCGATCCGGTCAGGCGGGCCGCCAGCCCATCGGCACATAAAGCGGCATCGCCTCGAGGCGGGCGATCCAGTCCCGAACCGCCGGATAGGCGTAGAGGCTGAAGCCGCCTTCATGCGCCACATGGCTATAGGCATAGAGCGCGATGTCGGCGACACTCATCCGTGTACTCACGAACCAGTTCCGCGCGGCCAGGTGCCGTTCCATCACGTCGAGCGCTTGGTAACCGCGTTCGTGCCATTCGGGGAAGCGGCTTTTCGCTTCCTCCGCGCCGCCCGGCCTGATCGAGCGCCAGTAGCGCGCCACGGCGATATAGGGCTCGTGGCTGTATTGCTCGAAGAACATCCATTGCAGGGTCTCGGCCTGTGTAAAGGCGTCGTCCGGCCAGAAGGGCGTGCCCTGCGCGAGGTGGAAGAGCATGGCGCCCGATTCCGCCAGCATCCGGCCGTCGTCCAGTTCCAGCACCGGCACCCGCCCATTGGGGTTCTTCGCCAGAAAATCCGGCGTGCGGCTCTCGCCTTTCAGGATGTCGATATCGACGAGTTCCAGATCGCGCCCCGTCATATGGGCGAGAAGCCGCGGCTTGTAGCAATTGCCGGAATCCTGCATCTGGTAGAGCCGCATGGTGGCGCTTCCTTTTTCGCGTGTGCGGCCTGCATCCTTCGAGACGGTCCTTCGGACCTCCTCGGGATGAGGCCCTTCTATTATGCTCCTCATCCTGGGGAGCGGCGAAGCCGCGTCTCGAAGGATGCAGGTCCGTAGCCTTTCAAAACCCGGTTATCTTCTCTTTCTCCAGCACCGCTGCAAGCGTCTTTGCGCCTTTGCGCAGCGCGTCGTCGGGCACGCCTGCATAGCCCATATGAAAGCCCGGTTCGCCGCCGGGCGTCAGCCGGTAGAAGGAGAGCGCCGTGACGTGAACGCCCGCCTGTCGCGCGGCGGCCGCGGCGCGCGCGTCGTCCGCGCCGGGAGGTAGCAAGGCGGCGAGCTGCAATCCGCCCTCGCCGGGCGCGGCGCGCAACCAGGGGGCGAGCGTGGTGTCGAGTTCTTCCAGCTGGATCGCCCGCCGTCTCGCATAGACCTGCCGCATGCGGCGCACATGCGCGCCGAAATGGCCTTCCCCGATGAAGTCGGCGAGCGCGGCCTGCACCGATACGGACGGGATGTGCCCGGTCAGCCGGATCGCCACGGAAAAGGGCTCGGCGAGGTCCGGCGGCACGATGAGATAGCCGATCCGGATGGCGGGAAAGAGCGTCTTGGCGAGCGTGCCCATATAGATCACTGCGCCGCCGCGATCGAGGCCCTGCAGCGAGGCGATGGGGCGTCCGGCAAAGCGGAACTCGGAATCGTAATCGTCCTCGAGGATGTAGCCGCCGCTCTGCGCGGCATGTTCGATCAGGGCGAGCCGGCGCGGCAGGGAGAGCGTCGCTCCCATGGGAAACTGGTGCGAGGCCGTGACATAGGCAAGACGCGGCGGCGGCAGGGTGGACATGGCCGTTTCCACATCCATGCCGTTTGCGTCCACTTCGACGGGGCGAATATCGGCGCCCGCGCTTATCAGCGCGCCGCGCGCGCCGAGATAGCCCGGTTCTTCCATCCACACCGTGTCGCCGGGGTCGATCAGCATGCGAACGGCCAGGTCCAGCGCGGCCTGCGCCCCGGCGGTGACGATCACCTGTTCGGGCGCGCAGACGACGCCCCGGTCGGCGGCGGCATAATCGGCAATCGCTTGGCGCAGCCCTTCATGGCCCTTGTCGACTTCATAGCCGAAGGGATCGTGGCGCGGGTCGCGGCTGTGTTTCGCCAGCAGGCGGCTCCACAGGAGGGCGGGAAAGTCTTCGATATCCGGCAGGCCGTGCTGGAAGGGGCGGGTGACGCCGCGCCGGTAGGCCGCCGGGGCCCGCCTCACCCCCTGCATGGCCTCGCCGCGCCGGGAGAGGGGGCGTTTTTCCGGCCGGGCCGTTCCGGCTTGCGGCCGGGGCGGGGGCCTGTCGCCCGGTCCGGTCAGCCTGTCCGGCAGCAGGTTCGCCACGCGCGTCCCTGCGCCGATATGGCTGTCGAGATAACCTTCCGCCGTCAGTTGCTCATAGGCGGAGACCACGGTGTTGCGTCCCACGGCGAGGTCGGTCGCCAGCGCGCGGGAGGAGGGAAGCCGCGCCCCCGGCCTCAGCCGGCCGTCCAGAATGGCCGCGCGCAGCCCGTCATAGAGCTGGCGGTAAAGCGGCAGATCGCCCGCCGCGTCCAGCGACAGGGTGCCCAGCGGCAATGGCGTGTCCGGCATCCGGTCTCTCCCGATAATGGTTCCATTATATTTCCATCAATGGACCTTCAGATAGGGCCAATTTTAGCCGATAGGGGTGCCATTCCCGGTTGCAGCCAATGGAGCGAGCGAAATGGCAGGCGAGAGCAGCGAATACGGCACCGACAAGGTTTTCAGGCCCCGGCGTGCACCGGGCCGCGAGCGCTTCGACCGCGCCACCGTCCACGCCATCCTCGATGACGGCTATGTCGTCCATGCCGCCTTTCAGGGGGCGGACGGACCGGAGATCATTCCCGTCTTCTATGTGCGGGACGGGGAGCGGGTGCTGATTCACCTTTCGGCGAAGGCCGGGCTTTCGCTGGCGCTGAAGCGTGGCGAGGCGGTGACGCTCGCCGTCACCCTTGTGGACGGGCTCATTCTCGCGCGCTCCGCCTTCCATCATTCGATGAACTACCGCTCCGTCATCGTTCACGGCAAGGCGGCGGAGCTGACGGGCGAAGAGAAGGCGCGTGCGCTGGATCTGATGGTGGAGCGGGTGGAGCAGGGCCGCTCGGCCCGGGTGCGCGGCGCCGATCCTCAGGAGATGAAGGCGACCGCCGTCTTCGCCGTTCCGCTGGAACAGGTCGCGGCCAAGCAGCGCAGCGGCGGGCCGAAGGACGATCCGGAGGATATGGCACTTCCCGTTTGGGCGGGTACGGTCCCGCTTGAACTGACAAGGGGGCGGCCGATCCGCGATCTCGCAGCCGAATCGGATGGCGTTTTGTCGGATTAGCATGTTGCACTGCAAAGGCGGCGGGCTTAGGTTTCAGCCGCCTTTTCGGCCCTGCCACAGGAGATCACGCCATGGGTTTCATTTCGGACGCACTCAACCGCATTCAGCCGTCGGCCACCATGGCCGCGACCCAGAAAGCGCGCGATCTGAAAGCGCAGGGCGTCGACGTGATCGGCCTTGGCGCGGGCGAGCCGGATTTCGACACGCCGGACAACATCAAGGAAGCCGCCATCGAGGCGATCCGCCGCGGCGAGACCAAATATACCGCCGTGGACGGCATCCCCGAGCTCAAGTCCGCGATCTGCGCCAAGTTCAAGCGCGAGAACGGGCTCGACTATGCGCCGAACCAGGCCTTCGTCGCGCCGGGCGGCAAGCCGATCATCTTCAATGCGATGATCGCCACGCTGAACCCCGGCGACGAAGTCGTCATCCCGACGCCTTACTGGGTGTCCTATCCCGACATCGTGGCGCTGGCGGGCGGGACGCCGGTCTTTGCCGAGGCGACGATGGAGAACGGCTTCAAGCTGACGCCGGACGCGCTCGAAGCGGCGATCACGCCGAAGACCAAATGGTTCATCTTCAACTCGCCGTCGAACCCGTCGGGCGCGGCCTATTCGCGCGACGAGCTGAAAAAGCTGACCGACGTGCTGATGAAGCATCCCCATGTCTGGGTCCTGACCGACGATATGTACGAGCATCTCGTCTATGACGATTTCAAATTCGTCACGCCCGTGCAGGTGGAGCCCGGCCTTTACGACCGCACGCTCACCATGAACGGCGTCTCCAAGGCCTATGCGATGACGGGCTGGCGGATCGGCTATTGCGCCGGGCCGGCGGAACTCATCAAGGCGATGGCGAAGGTGCAGAGCCAGTCCACCTCCAACCCGACCTCCATTTCGCAATGGGCGGCGGTGGAAGCGCTGAACGGGACACAGGATTTCATTCCCGAGCGCGCGGCCGTCTTCAAGGCGCGGCGCGATCTCGTCGTTTCCATGCTGAACCAGGCGTCCGGCATCACCTGTCCCACGCCGGAGGGCGCGTTCTACGTCTATCCGTCCTGCGCGGGCACGATCGGCAAGAAGACGCCCGGCGGCAAGGTCATCGAGACCGATCAGGACTTCGTCGAACAGCTTCTGGAAGCGGAGGGCGTGGCCTGCGTCCATGGCGGGGCCTTCGGCCTCTCGCCCAATTTCCGCATTTCCTATGCGACCTCGACGGAAAACCTCGAAAAAGCCTGCGAGCGGATCCAGCGCTTCTGTGCCTCGCTGAGCTGAGCCGGGACGTCCCCCGCCGGTCCTTGGGCGGCGGGGCCTGTCCATTTGCCGCAGGCCGGAGCATCGTTTCCTAGTGGAACTACGTATTCATCGCGGCGTCGTCTTTGTGCCAAATGCGGGGACGTCGGGAACAAGTCTGGCGGCGGCCGGCCCTATTTTTTAAAATCGTTCTAAATAGGGTTGCAGTGGGTTGTTTCCAACATACATATCAATTGTCCCATCTGCCGAGACGAATGCAATAGAAGGAGCTCAGTCATGGATACCAAAGTCGATACCGGCATCGCTCAGGGCGACCGCAATGCGATCGCGGAGGGTCTCGGCCGCGTGCTGGCCGACACCTACACGCTCTATCTCAAGACGCATAATTACCACTGGAACGTGACCGGCCCGCAGTTCCGCGCGCTTCATCTCATGTTCGAGGAGCAGTATCGCGAACTCTGGGCTGCGACCGACGAGATCGCCGAGCGCATCCGCGCGCTGGGCTATTACGCGCCGGGCACCTATGCGGAATACGCCAAGCTCACCTCCATTCAGGAAGACAATGGCGTGCCGAGCGCCGACCAGATGGTCGCCAATCTCGTGAAGGGCCATGAAACGGTGGTGAAGACGGCCCGCGATCTCTTCCAGCTCGCCGACGAGGCCAAGGACGAAGTGAGCGCCGATCTCATGGTGCAGCGCATGGACGCCAGCGAGAAAACCGCCTGGATGCTCCGCAGCATGATCGAGTAAGCCTCGATCGCCGCAAGAACGCGCAACGCCGCGGAGGAAACTCCGCGGCGTTTTTTATGTCAGGACGAGGAGAACGGGTCGCTTCCGCCGCGATCCGGCTTCACCCAACCGCGGTAGCGCACGATCAGGCCGCCACGCAGGGGTGCGCCGAGCGCGACATCGAAGTGGAATACGCCGTCCCGGGCATATTCGCGGCTCTCGCTTGCCGGCAGGAGGATGCCCGGCAAGGGAATGCCGAGAAACCAGCCGCGCCGGACCGGCAGGTGCATGGAACCGTTTTCCACCGGCAGTTCCTGCTCATAGTTGAAGAGCCAGAAGCGTTCCCGGTAGCGATAGGGGGCAGGCGCCGGCGTGCAATAGGACCGGAACACGCGGCCGCCGAAATTCCGCTCCCATATCTCTCCCTTTTCGGTGCGGGTCTTCGTAATCGTGAGGGGAACCTCATCTGCGGCTTTCGGAAATCCGAAGAACCATGCGGCGAACCGGGCGATGAGGGAGCTTCCGCGTATGACTTTTGCCGTGCCGGAAAAACTCTCCATGTCCTGAACGCTGTGCAGGGTTTGAGCTTCCGGCGGGAGAAGGTCCCATCGGTCGGCCAGAGCGGATTGGAAAAGCGTGGGGCTCGGCGTTTCATTCGTTTGCGTGGAGACGGAAAGATCGGACATGGCTTCCTCGATTTCCCGGCGCGATGTTTCGGCGAGGCATGGCCGCGCGCCCGGCGGCACCTTGTCCAGTTTGCGGATCGCCGCCCGGGCGGTCACTGCGGGGATATAGGGCCCGTCGCCTGCTTCGGCGACGAGCCGCCATTCGCGTCTGAGAACGCTCTTGCCCTTATAACCCACCACAGCGACCCGCATGCCGCCCCGATCCGTCCCAAAGGGGAGGAAGAGGTTTGCGAGCCACCGGAACAGGTTTGCCCGAC
The DNA here is from genome assembly GCF_011762095.1 of Parvibaculum indicum. Classification (GTDB taxonomy): domain Bacteria; phylum Pseudomonadota; class Alphaproteobacteria; order Parvibaculales; family Parvibaculaceae; genus Parvibaculum; species Parvibaculum indicum. The sequence goes on from NZ_JAASQO010000004.1 coordinate 14,117, forward strand.
GGGCGGTGACCTCGAACGGCCAGTATCGGCGAAGCGCGGCAACGGCGCTCATCGCCATGTTCAGGGTGTCGAGTTCCATGCCGGCGCGGAACATGACCGATCTGACTCTGAAGAACGCCGGAAAAAGGCGGATATCGGGAACTTCGATGAATTGCACGCGCCGGACCAGTGTCGGAGCAAGACGAATGCGCCGCGCATCGCTCCAGCATGGCTGGGCGCGCCAGATGCCGCCGCGCCAGACGCGGGAGGCCGTCCCGAGCTGACTGACGATGCTCGCAATGACCGATGTGCCGCGCGGCGCGCGATTGCCCGGCATGATGGCGCTGTCGACCAGGAGGATTTCGTCGAGACCCTCGACGAGGTCCGCCGCGACGGCGGAGGATATGCCGGGGACGCTCGATGCGCCCGACAAGAGCCGCCTGCCGCTCTCCCGGGCCTGCGCGTCGAGAGCGGAAAGCCCGGCGGTGAAGTCTGCGCTGTCGGAAAGGTCGAGATAGTCGGCGCCATGGCGCAGACAAAGGCGGGGAATGACATAGGGGTCACTCCCATAGTCATGGAACGGGCCAACGGCATCGACCACCACATCGGGACTGCTTTTGAAGATCGTGTCCGGTGCCTTACGGATATCCACCGCCACGGGCCGGCCGCCGATCCGTTCGGCAAGGGCGCGGGCGGACTCAAAATGCCGCCCGACAATCAGGACATCATGTCCGTCTCTGAGGAGCAGTTCGCAGAGACGCGCTCCGAAGACGCCGTATCCGCCAAGGACGGCAACCTTCATTCCATCAGCCTCGCCCGCACGCCGGGATCGGGAAGGGCGCAAATATCCGTCCGGCCGAATAGCCGATAGCGATTGTGTGCAAGCCGTCTGTAGAACCAGTCCTGCACAGGGCGCGGCAGGAGCCTCAAGGGTTGCAGCAGCAAGCCCGCTCCGCCGACCCGTGCGCCCACCCTGATCATTGCGTCGAACGAGGTGAACGCCCGGCCGTCCACGATGTAGAGCCAGCTTTCCGGATCGTCGGCGCTCATCCCGTAGTGGTTGAGCAGGGCCCGTCCCAGTTCTGTCTGGGCTCTGCAGATACGGAACTCGCCGGCCTTGTCCAGCCGTGCGATCAATCGCGCTCCTGTGGAGCAGAGCACGCATTCGCCGTCCATGACGGTGACCGGTCCGGTGTCGTCGAATTCCGGAACGGCTGTATCCTTGCGATAGGAGTATGTATCTCCGGCAATCTTCATGCAGACGCTCTATACGGTGGACACGGCGTTCACGGATGGTGGCAGTGTGCGGCGAGGGCCGTCGTTAGGCAATGCGCACAGCCGGTCATTTCATGATTTTTGCCATCCCCGTTAAGCTCCCCCCATCGTTTGCGACGGGAGGGCTTCCATGGGAGAGATTCGCGCGGGCCGCTACACGGTCGTTTCCGAGGAGCCGTTCGTCGTGTTCCTGATCGGCATGCGGGTGAACAAGCTGCTTCGGCCGGGCAAATGGCTGCCCGTGGCGCGCGCCATGCCGCGCATGCTGAAGGAGCTTCATGCCGACGCCTCGACCGGCTTTCTCGGCGCGACCGGTTTCGCCTATTGGCGCGGCGGCGGGCTGATGCAGTATTGGCGCAGCTTCGAGGATCTCGAAGCCTATGCGCGCCGGAAGGGCGGCACGCATGTCTCCGCCTGGGCGGAGTTCACGCGCAATGTCGGCGATGACGGCACGGTCGGCATCTGGCACGAGACCTATCCGGTCGATCCCCGCAATTATGAATGCATCTACGGCAACATGCCGCCTTTCGGGCTGGGCGGGGCGATGCCCGTGGTGGCGGCCAAGGGCGCCTATGCCAATGCGCGCGAGCGCATGCGGGCGCGGGGCGCCGACATGAACGCTCATACAAAGTGACTTGAGCTTGCCGCCGTGGCGGACAATAACTCTGCCATGGCTGCTCTGTTCTCTCCCTCTCTGGTGATTTTCGATTGCGACGGCGTGCTGGTGGATACCGAGCCGGTCGCGAACCGGCTTCTCGTTCGTCTGCTGGGGGATGTGGGCTATGAAGTGACCTATGAGGAATGCCGCCGCCTTTTCGTCGGGCGGAGCCTGGAAGCCGTGGTCGCGCATGTGGAGGCGGCGCTGGGCCGCTCTCTCGGCGCGCACTGGCCGGACATGATCCGCGAGGAATCGCTCAAGGCGTTTGCGCAGGGCGAGGTGCAAGCGGTGCCGGGCGTGGAAGGCCTGGTGCGGAGCTTGCGCATAGCGCAGCTTCCCTATTGCGTCGCCTCGTCGGGCCGGCTGGAAAAGATGCGCTTCACGCTGGGCGCGAGCGGCCTTTTGCCGCTCATGGCGGATGCGCTGTTCAGCGCGCAGATGGTGGGGCGTGGCAAGCCCGCGCCCGATCTCTTTCTCCATGCCGCGCGGGAGATGGGGCACGAGCCCGCATCCTGCCTCGTGATCGAGGACAGCGTGCCGGGTGTGCAGGCCGCCGTGGCGGCGGGCATGCCCGTCATCGGCTATGCGGGCGATCCGCATACGGATGCGGCAGGGCTCGAAAGCGAAGGCGCCCATGTCGTCTCCGACATGAGCGCCCTTGCTCGTCTGATCGGGGTCTGAAGGCGTTACGCCGTCGCGCTTTCCGGTATCTGCGTGGTGACGTCGCTTTCCTGCGTCGCGAGAAAGCGTTCGGCTTCGAGCGCCGCCTGGCAGCCCATGCCCGCGGCGGTCACTGCCTGGCGGTAGACATCGTCCGTCACGTCGCCCGCGGCGAAGACGCCTTCCACATTGGTGCGCGGTGTGCCGGGCAGCGTTTTCAGATAGCCGCCATCCTTGGTTTCGAGCTGGCCGGTGAAGAGTTCGGTCGCCGGCGCATGGCCGATGGCGATGAAGACGCCGTCGGCCGGAATGGTCGTCACGTCGCCGGTCTTGACGTTCTTCACCTTCGCGCCGGTCACGCCCAGCGGATCCTCGTCGCCGACGATTTCCTCGATCGTGCTGTCCCAGACCACTTCGACCTTGGGGTTCTTGAAGAGGCGTTCCTGCATCACCTTTTCGGCGCGAAACTCGTCGCGGCGGTGAACCACCGTCACCTTGCTGGCGAAATTGGTCAGGAAGAGCGCTTCTTCCACGGCGGTGTTGCCGCCGCCGGCCACGATCACTTCCTTGCCGCGATAGAAAAAGCCGTCGCAGGTGGCGCAGGCCGAGACGCCGAAGCCCTGGAACTTGTCTTCCGAGGGCAGGCCCAGCCATTTCGCCTGCGCGCCGGTCGCGATGATGAGCGCGTCGCAGGTATAGGTGGTGCCGCTGTCGCCCTTCAGCGTGAACGGACGGGCGGAGAGATCGGCTTCGGTGATCGTGTCGCCGATCATTTCCGTGCCCATGTTCTTCGCCTGGGCTTCCATCTGTTCCATCAGCCAGGGGCCCTGGATGGGATCGGCGAAGCCGGGATAGTTCTCCACATCGGTGGTGATGGTGAGCTGGCCGCCGGGCTGGATGCCCTGGATGAGAACGGGCTCGAGCATGGCGCGCGCGGCATAGATGGCGGCCGTATATCCGGCGGACCCGCCGCCGACGATCAGCACCTTGGCATGTTTGGTATCGGACATGGTCTTTCCGTTCGTTCTGCTATGCCCGTTCCAGCCAAAAGAGGAGGCCGGGCGGAAGGGGAGGGGAGCGCCCGCGCGCGCCGTTTATGCAAAATACAATATAGGCGCGGCGCGGGGCTGCCGAAACCGGCGATATGTCGCCGGTTCCGCTTCGCTCGCAAAAAGCCTTAGAGCTTTTCGGAATGGCTGCCGAGATATTCGGCGACGCCCTTCTGGTCGGCGACCATGCCTTCCTCGCCCTTCTGCCAGCCGGCAGGGCAGACTTCGCCGTTTTCCTCATGGAACTGCAGCGCATCGACCATGCGCAGCGCCTCGTCGGCGTTACGGCCGAGCGGCAGGTCGTTCACGAGCTGGTGGCGGACCACGCCGTCGCGGTCGATGAGGAAGGTGCCGCGCAGCGCCACGCCGTCGTTCTCGATGAGCACGTCATAGTCGCGCGCGATCTGCTTGGTGATGTCGGCCACCATGGGGAACTTCACCGGGCCGAGGCCGCCATCCTTGGGTTCCGTGTTGCGCCAGGCGAAATGCGAGAACTGGCTGTCCACGCTCACCGCGACGACCTTCACGTTCTTTTCCTCGAACTGCGGCACGCGGTTCGAATAGGCGAGGATCTCGGAGGGGCAGACGAAAGTGAAGTCGAGCGGGTAGAAGAAGACGAGGCCGTAGCTGTCCTTCAGGTAGGATTTCAGGTTGAAATCCTCAACGATGTCGCCATCCGCCATCACGGCGGCGGCGGTGAAGTCCGGTGCCTGTTTTCCGACGAGAACGCCCATTTCCAACTCCATTCATTCAAATTTCAAAACTGGTAGCCGGGGAGGCCGGCCTTCCAATGCTAATTAGAATTACTCTAGGCTGTTTTCAAGGGTGAAATGCTGCGGCGCGGCGAGAAAGCGGTGGATAAGTTGTCGCAGGCGTTCCCGGCGTGTGCGTCGGCTGTCGCCGTCGACCGGGAGATATGGAGCAGCACATAGATGCTGACCCGATTCCGTGCGGAATTCCACGAATTTCCTTGCTATTTGCCAGTGTATCCCCATTTAATGAGGCGTCATCCCGCTTGGTTCGGCATGCTCTCTTCGCTCGAGATCGAGCGCCGGGCTTTCCTGACTAATTCGATTGATTGACATGGCCCGTGCGCGGTTGCCCGGGCCTTACATAGACACGACTAAAGGAGACACCATGTCCAGCAAGGGCGCGGTAAAGTGGTTTAACAGCCAAAAGGGCTATGGCTTCATCCAGCCGGACGATGGCGGCAAGGACGTTTTCGTCCACATTTCCGCTGTCGAGCGCGCGGGCCTTTCCGGTCTCGCCGACGGCCAGAAGATTGCCTATGAGCTCGTCACCGAGCGCGGCAAGACCTCGGCGGCCAATCTCGAGCTTCTCTAAGCACGGGATCGGGCAAGCCCCGAAACACGAAACCCGGCCGGGACTTCCCCGCGCCGGGTTTTTGTTGTCTGGGGATTTCCGAACCATCTTTCGGGGCGTCATGGCCCGGCTTGTCCGGGCCATCCACGTCTTCCTCTGAAGCCGCCAAGACGTGGATGCCCCGCCTAAAGCGGGGCATGACGCGAGCGGCGCTTGCGCTCAAAACCCGAACATATGATCGAGGCAGAAGCTCTTGGTCCCGTTCAGCAGGCCGTGGAAGCCGAAGAGGCGGCAGGTCGTGTCGCGCACGATCACATAGCCCGCGCCGCCGGTCTTTTCGCGTTCGGCGGCGGTGAACATTTCCGACAGGCGCCAGTGGAACGACCCGCCGCAGGCGATCTCCACCTTGCGCTCGGCGACGGGCTTGCCTTCCGCATCATGCAGGATGAGCAGCGTCGAGCTTTTCTCGTGCCAGGGCGTGGAGGCCGGGTAGATCAGGTGGCACATCGTGTCGAGCCCGCCATCCTCGTCCGACATATCCGCCGACAGCGCGCCGACGCGCAGGAAGAGGCGCGTGGTCAGTCCCGGCGGCTTGTTGGTGTAGCTCTGCGGCTCGTCCTTGTAGATGGTCGCCGTGTTGTAGATATGCGCGCCGAAAATCGTTTCCGCGCGATGGCCGCTTGCCTTCTGCTCGAAGCGCCCCAGCGCATGCAGCCAGCCATCGGCCTCGCCGCCTTCGCGGAAGTCGTAGAGGAACTCCACATGGCCGTAGCCGGAGGGGAGTTTCGCGCCTTCCTCGGCGATCCAGCTTTCCACATCCACTTCCACGCTTTCGCGCCGGGGGATGCGGCCGAGAAACTTCACCGCCACGGTTTCGCCGCTGGCGTCGATCATTTCCGCGCGGATGGGCAGCTCGTGCTGTTCCGTCGCCATGGGCGTCGGCAGCATGACGGAGCGGAACTCGCCCAGCGGCAGCACGGGCAGCGGCATGATGTAGCCCTTGCCCATATGCTTTTCGAGATCGGGAATATGCGGATCCGGCTTGAGGTCGGTGCGCTCCACATTGGCATGCGCGATGCGGCGGTTGCCGTTCCGGCGCTTCACCTCGTAGCGCGGCCGCACGAAATAGCGTCCCGCCGCGATTTCCACCTGGTCCGGCCAGCGCGCCTGCGGCAGCAGCGCATCGACCGACATGGCGCGCGTGCCGAAGGGCGGGATTTCCTCCTCGAACCATGACACGTCCTGCGCGCCGACGATGTTGAGGCCGACGGAGCGGGGCGGAATGGGCATGGGATGCGAGTTCTGGATGAAGAGCGTGACCTCTTCATCCTCGTCGCCCGCGGGCATGCCCGCATAGAAGTCGGCGGGCCAGGCATTGGCGTCATGGCTGCACGAAAGCGCCAGCCCGTCCTCGCCATACATGTCGAGGGCGTATTTCACCACGTCGTGTCCAGCGATGCGGATCGCATGGATGAAGAGCGAGCCGGTGAAATCGCCAAGGCCGAAGCGCTCGCGGATTTCGCCGCTGTCGATCGCGAAAGGCGCGCCGGCGCCGGGAAGTCCCTCGCGCCATTCGGCAATCTGCTCGCCTTTCTCGTCGAAAAGCGCAAGCCAGAGTTCCGGGGTCTCCGCGCCATGCAGCGCCCAGTAATTGGCGGTTGCAACGCGGGTGTGAATGCCGTGATCGGCGCCGTTCGCCTTGCCTTCCTTTTCGCGCATCAGCGCGAAATTTGTCGCGAAGTTGAGCGGGTCCAGATAGTTCTTCTTGTTGGTCAGCATGTCTTCGTCGATGCGGATGTCGTCGAGCGAGACGATGCGCGCATCTTCCGGGAAGAGATGCCTGATCGAGGCGAAGGTCTTGTCGGTGTCGAAGGTCAGGATAAGGACGGCTTTGGGCGCGCCCGCCTTTAGTGCGTTCAGGGGCTGCGCTTCATGGCCGAGAAAGGTGCCGCCCAGGTCTTCCATGCGCTGCACGAAATAACCGGCGAGATCGAGCTTCGACAAATCGTAATAGGCGTGGAAATTGCTCACATAGCCCATCGGGTCGAAGAGCGCGACGGGGCCTTCGTCTTTCAGCTCGTCCATCAGCGCATGGGCGCGGGGCGCGGTCAGCGGATGGCCGAGCGCCTTGAAGAGCGTCGCGCCGCCCGCATTGTTGCCCGGCCGCCAGCCTTGCGAGAGGTCGGCATTCTTGAAGGTCTCGATCTGGAGCGTCATCGGGCTCTTGCTCTTTTCCGTAGCTATGGGCGCGGGCGGGGGAAGGCCCAGCCTAACCCGTTTTGCGCTCCGCCTGTAGAGGGGCGTTACATCGCCTCGCGGGCGGCGGCGCGCGTCCCGCCGAAGGGATTGAGTTTCTTGAGGAAGGCGGTGAAGCGGTGGCGGCGCTGTTCATGCTCGACCACGGCCTCGTCGCGGACCCAGTTCATCTGGATGGCGCGGCGCTGGCCCTCGAAGGGCTCATGGCCGTGCCAGGAATTGTCCGACCGGCGGAAGACGAGCAGCGTGCCGCCATTGGGCGAAACTTCCTCGGCGGCGTCGTTGAGGTCGGTGCCCGAGCGCAGCACGCGCAGGCGGCCGCCGCCGGCTTCCCACTCTTCGTTGAGATAGAGCAGCACGGTGATGATCTTGGATTCCGTATCCGTATGGATCTTGCCGTTATTGCGCGCGCAATGGCCGCGCACGGTGAACATGGTCGGGCGCGAGGAGAGATCGAGGTCGAACTTCTCCTCGATGGCCTTCTGGAAGGCCGGGCCTTTCATCTCTTCCAGCAGTGCGTCGAAGCGGCCATGGATGTCGAGTTCGCTTGGCGGAATGGAGCCGGTGGACTGGATATCGGGAAAATCCGCGATGACCTGCGTCAGCGCCTCGCCGGAGACGAAGCCCGGCACGACCAGATAGTCGTAAGGATCGGTTTTCAGCGGTGTCGCGCGCAGCGCGTCTATGTCGATCAGGCCCATTGTCCCATTTCCGTGTCGCCGCCGCCCTTGTGGTTCACGGGCCGACGGTCATGTCCATATCGGTCTTTCCGCGCGCGGAACAAGCCCGCATCCGTAGACCTTAGGAAAATCGCGTTAAGGCGGCGTGATCGCGTGTCAGCGCGCGAGATGCCCTTCGAGACGCGACGCGATCGCCGCGGCGATTTCCTCGGTAGCATTTAATGGCTCGTACTCCCAGCTTTCAAGGCGGCCGGCAAAAGGTCGCGCCGCGCCGCCCGCATAGAGGGCGTCCAGAAACCGGCGGAATTTGGCGGCCTTGCGGGTATTGGCCGCTTCCAACTCGATGACATAGACGGGTTTGCCGGTAAAGCAGGCCTCGCCGACCATATTGACCGAGTCGCAGGTGACGACGACCGCGTCGGCCGCGCCCAGATAGCCGAAATAGGGGTTGTGGCCGGTCCCGTCCCATATCGTCGCAGGGCGGCCGTCCAGATGTTCCCGCAGCAGGGCGACGGCCTTCTCGCCCGTGCGCCGCGAGGGCGTCACCATCAACCCGGCGCCGTAATGGTCGCACAGCCCGGCGAGCTGCGCGGCGATGCGGGCCGCTGTTTCCTCGGTCAGCGTATAGGCTGCGTTGGTGCCGCCGATCAGCGCCGCGATGCGCGGATGGGGAAGGTTTGCGATCTGCGGCTCGATCAGCGCGGCTTCCTCGGCGAGTTTTTCCTTCGTCAGGCGATGCGGCGAGGTCAGCGTTTTCAGCACGTTTCCGCCCTCGATCCGGTCATGCAGCGGCGCCCAGACGAAATCGAACGCGCGGGGGGAGACGCGCGGGTCCTGCAGCACGGCGACGAATGTCCGGCCCTGCAATTGCCGGCGGATCATGCGGGCATAGGGGATGGACTGCCGCCCGGAGGCGATGAGGAGGTCCGGCCAGGGCGGGGCGACGCCGTCTGCCGGGCCGGCGGGGCCATGCGGCGCCATCCATTTCCAGGGCGCGGGTGGGTTTACCCGCTTCAGCGCCGGTTCCAGCCCCAGCGCATGGGCGATCCCGATTCCCTGCGCCTCGAAGCCGGCCATGCCGTTGGTCAGCACCCAGCAGGTGAGGTCGCGCGGGAGATTCTTGCGGATTTGAGCCATTTTATGAGCGGCTTCAGTCATAATAATGCGCTGCAGCGTAATTTTATTGCTGAAAACGGGGTGGGGAATCTGTATTTGTACCCGATTGCGTGAGGCGGACACCATCGAGCCACCGGCTGTTGTTACGGTGCCGGGCCTTATATGTCACGCCGGAAATCTTCCCCGGGAAACGCTCAGGAAATCCATGAAGCGGCAGAAGCTCGACGAAACAGACCTCAAGATCCTGACCGAGCTGCAGGCGGACGGGCGTATCACCAATGTGGAGCTGGCGCAGCGCGTCGGCATTTCCGCGCCGCCCTGTCTGCGCCGTGTGCGCGCGCTGGAGGAGGCGGGGCTCATTCGCGGCTATCACGCCGATCTGGACGGCCGCGCGCTGGGCTTCGAGGTCACGGTCTTTGCCATGGTCGGGCTTCACAGCCAGGCCGAGGCCGATCTCAAATCCTTCGAGGAACTGGTCCGCACCTGGCCGCTCGTGCGCGAATGCCACATGCTGAACGGCGAGATCGACTTCATATTGAAGTGCGTCGCGCCGGATCTTTCCACCTTCCAGAGCTTCCTCACCGAGCACCTCACGCCCGCGCCGAACGTGGCGAGCGTGCGCACCTCGCTCACCATCCGCCAGTCGAAATACGAGCCGGGCGTGCCCGTGCCGGTGCTGATGGAAGAGGAATAGGGGGCGGCGTCATTGCGAAGCGCGAAAGCGACGAAGCAACCCAGCGCTGAGTATGCCGCATCTGGATTGCTTCGCTGACGCTCGCAATGACGGCCAAAAACCCGGTGTCATCCCGGCGAAAGCCGGGACCCATTGGCGCTTCGACAATTGGCTGTCGAGAGTGGGCCCCGGCTTTCGCCGGGGTGACACTGAAGGGGAACGCGGAGTAAGGCCGCTGTCCTTACTTGTGTTCCTTGAATTCAACTTTCAGGATTTCATAGGACTTGCCGCCGCCGGGCGTGTTCACTTCCACGCTGTCGCCTTCGGTCTTGCCGATCAGCGCGCGCGCGATGGGGGAGGTGATGGACACCTTGCCCTTTTTCACATCCGCTTCGATCTCGCCGACGATCTGGTAATGGACTTCCTCGTCCGTATCCTCGTCGGCCAGCGTGACGGTCGCGCCGAATTTCACCGTGTCGCCCGACAGTTTGGACACGTCGATCACGTCGGCGCGCGAAATCTTGTCTTCAAGCTCCGCGACGCGGCTCTCGTTCAGGCCCTGCTGCTCCTTCGCCGCGTGGTATTCGGCGTTTTCCGACAGGTCGCCATGGGCGCGCGCTTCCGAGATCGCCTTGATGATACGGGGGCGCTCTACGGACTTCAGAAACTTGATCTCGTCTTCCAGGGCCTTGTAGCCCGCGGAAGTCATCGGAACCTTTTCCATCTCGACAGACGTTCTCTTTTGGTTACGCGAGGCGCCGGAGCCCGGATGGCTCGGTAAACGGCCTCAGCCATATAAAAAGCCCGCCGGAGCCCTTGAGGGGCCCGTTCCTGGCGGGATACGTCCGCTCATAGTGCTGGATTGGAGGGGCAAAGGTCAAATGCGATTTACAGGGGCGATCCGGGCCGGCCCGGATCGCCTTGCCGAATGCCCCCGGCCCGGACGCCTAGTTTTTCCCGGCGCCGCGGGCTTTCGCATAGCTTTGCAGCGAGGCGACTTCGAGCTGGTCGGTGCGGATCGCCTCGATGCCCAGCACCGCCGCGCGGGCACCCGCCACGGTGGTGTAATAGGGCACCTTCATCATCAGCGCCGCGCGGCGCAGCGACATGGAGTCCTGCAGCGCCTGTGCGCCTTCGGTGGTGTTGAAGACGAGCTGCACCTTGCCGTTCTTGATCTCGTCCACGATATGCGGACGGCCTTCCAGCACCTTGTTGATGGTTTCGACCTCGAGGCCCTGTTCCTTCAGGTAGCGCGCGGTGCCGCCGGTGGCGAGCAGCTTGAAGCCCATGTCGAGCAGCTTCTTGGCCGGTCCCACGACGCGATCCTTGTCCACATCCTTCACCGACACGAAGACCGTGCCCTCGGTCGGCACCTTGCTGCCGCCGCCGAGCTGGCTCTTGGCGAAGGCGACCGCGAAATCCCTGTCGAGGCCCATCACTTCGCCGGTCGAGCGCATTTCCGGGCCCAGCACCGTGTCCACGCCGGGGAAGCGCGCGAAGGGGAAGACGGCTTCCTTCACCGCCACATGTTCGCGTTCCATCGGCTTCAGCTCGAAGGTGGAAAGTTTTTCGCCCGCCATCACGCGCGCGGCGATCTTGGCCACCGGCTCGCCGATCACCTTGGCGACGAACGGCACGGTGCGCGAGGCACGCGGGTTCACTTCCAGCACATAGACGGTGCCGTCCTGGATCGCATATTGCACGTTCATCAACCCGACCACGCCGAGGCCGAGCGCCAGTTCGCGCGTTTCGCGTTCGATCTCGCCGATCATCTCTTTCGAGAGCGAGTAGGGCGGTAGCGAGCAGGCGCTGTCGCCGGAATGTACGCCGGCTTCCTCGATATGTTCCATGATGCCGGAGATGAAGACGTCTTCGCCGTCGCAGATCGCATCCACGTCCACCTCGATGGCGTCGCGCAGATAGCCGTCGATCAGCACCGGGCTCTTGCCCGACACGATCACCGCCTCGTTGATGTAGCGGTCGAGATGCGCGGTATCGCGCACGATCTCCATGCCGCGTCCGCCCAGCACGTAAGAGGGGCGGATGACGACGGGATAGCCGATCGTCTCGGCGATCTTGCGCGCTTCCTCGGCGGAGCGTGCAATGCCGTTCGGCGGCTGTTTCAGGCCGAGCTGGTCGAGCAGTTCCTTGAAGCGGTCGCGGTCTTCGGCAAGGTCGATCTTGTCGGGATCGGTGCCGAGGATCGGCACGCCCGCGCGCTGAAGGTCGTCGGCGAGTTTCAGCGGCGTCTGCCCGCCGAACTGCACGATGACGCCGGCGAGATCGCCCTTCGACTGTTCGACGTCGATCAGTTCCAGCACGTCTTCGGCCGTCAGCGGCTCGAAATAGAGCCGGTCGGAGGTGTCGTAGTCGGTCGACACCGTTTCCGGATTGCAGTTGACCATGATGCTTTCGATATTCGCCTCGTCGAGTGCGAAAGCGGCATGGCAGCAGCAATAGTCGAATTCGATGCCCTGGCCGATCCGGTTCGGGCCGCCGCCCAGAATGATCGCCTTCCTGCGCTCGCTCGGATCGCTTTCGCAATCGGCGGCGCCGTCGAAGTCGTGCTCATAGGTGGAATACATATAGGGCGTGCGGCTTTCGAATTCCGCCGCGCAGGTGTCCACGCGCTTGAAGACGGGGCGCACGTTCATTTCGCGGCGCGCCTTGCGCACGGCTTCTTCCTCATGGCCGGTCAGTTCGCCGATGCGCGCATCGGAAAAGCCCATCGCCTTCAGCGCACGCATTCCGGCGGCGGTGTCGGGCAGGCCGTTTTCCTTCAGCGTTTTTTCGGCATCCACGATGTGCTGGAGCTGTTCGATGAACCAGGGATCGTAGGAGCAGCCGGCGCGGATTTCGTCATGGCTGAGGCCATGGCGCAGCGCCTCGGCGATCACCAGCAGGCGGTCGGGCGTCGGGCGGCCCAGCGCGGCGCGCAGCGCGTTGCGGTCGTCGCCTTCGCCCATGCCGGGCACGCTGACTTCATTGACGCCGGTGAGCCCGGTTTCGAGCGAGCGCAGCGCCTTTTGCAGGCTTTCGGGGAAGGTGCGGCCAATGGCCATCGCCTCGCCGACCGATTTCATCGAGGTGCCGAGTTCCTTCTTGGCGCCGGCGAATTTCTCGAAGGCGAAGCGCGGGATCTTCGTCACCACATAGTCGATGGTGGGCTCGAAGCTGGCGGGCGTCACTTCGGTGATGTCGTTCTGCAGCTCGTCCAGCGTGTAGCCGACGGCCAGCCGCGCGGCGACTTTCGCAATCGGGAAGCCCGTGGCCTTGGACGCGAGCGCGGAGGAGCGCGACACGCGCGGGTTCATTTCGATGACGACCATGCGGCCGTTTTCAGGGTTCACCGCGAACTGCACATTGGAGCCGCCGGTTTCCACGCCGATCTCGCGCAGCACGGCCAGGCTCGCATTGCGCATGATCTGGTATTCCTTGTCGGTCAGCGTCAGCGCCGGCGCGACGGTGATCGAGTCGCCCGTATGGACGCCCATCGGGTCGATGTTTTCGATGGAACAGATGATGATGCAATTGTCCGCGCGGTCGCGAACCACTTCCATCTCGTATTCTTTCCATCCGAGCACGGATTCTTCGATGAGGACTTCCGTCACCGGGCTCGCATCGAGGCCGCCCTCGACGATGTCGTTGAATTCTTCCTTGTTATAGGCGATGCCGCCGCCGGTGCCGCCCATGGTGAAGGAGGGGCGGATGATGGCGGGCAGGCCGACGAATTCCAGCGCCTTCTGCGCGTCTTCCATGGTGTGGGCGACGAGGGAGCGGGGGCTTTCGAGCCCGATCTTGTCCATCGCCTCGCGGAAGAGCTGGCGGTCTTCCGCCTTTTCGATGGCTTCGCGGTTGGCGCCGATCATTTCCACGCCGTGCTTTTCCAGCACGCCCATATCGGCGAGCGCCAGCGCGGTGTTGAGCGCGGTCTGGCCGCCCATGGTCGGCAGCAGCGCGTCCGGCTTTTCCTTCTCGATGATCTTGGCCACGACGTCGGGCGTGATGGGCTCGACATAGGTCGCGTCGGCAAGCTCCGGGTCCGTCATGATGGTGGCGGGGTTGGAGTTCACCAGAATGATCCGGTAGCCCTCTTCGCGCAGCGCCTTGCAGGCTTGCGTGCCCGAATAGTCGAATTCGCAGGCCTGTCCGATGATGATCGGACCGGCGCCGATGATCATGATGCTTTTGATGTCGGTACGTTTGGGCATTAGAGAGTAATTCCGAAGAGACTGGCTGCAAGGTGGAGAACGATATTGGCCGCTATGCCAACAGCGTTGTCGGCGAATTTGTTCGCGAGGTATTTAACGGTGTCATTTAGTATGATTTCGATGAGGGGAACGCTTATCTGCGGCTGTGAGAGTTGTAGCTCTAAGGCTAGAAGCTCGCCCAAGCGACCTTCTTTGTCGTCAAAGTCGTTGTCACGATTTTCTTTCGTGGTTTCGATCAGATCGCTGACTGAACTTCGTAGTTTCGCAATTTCTGGTTCATTGTCAGAGTGAGAGACATAGCGATTAGATGCGGGGATGCTCTTATCGCTTTCTGAGCTGTCTATTGAGTTAGCTGTAGATGCCGCTTGTTCAGAGGCTTGGGAACCGGCAGGCAATTTGTCGATGCCGTCCTGGGTTTTTGTGGATCTGGAAACCTCTTTGGCTCTGGTGTCGAAGCGCTCGTCTGTCCATTTCTGGACTTCGTCAATTCCCGCTTTTGTGATTGCGTATCCGCTTACGGTTGCATCCACGCCAAGAACGCGCGAAACGCTGCCCGTTAATCTTCGAAATGAAGAGTCAATTTTGCCTTCTTCAATCAACTCTTCTTTAATTAGATCCCGTATTGTTATATCGATAGTGTTCCAGTTGTGTTTTTTTATTCGACGAACAATATCAATATCTTCTTTGAATCTACCATTTTCTGAACTGAAAACTTCATAGAGAACTAGTAATACTAGGTCTCTAGCTTCGTTGAAGTCTATTTTGTTCCTGGGCATATGGAGATCTTCAAGCGTGTGAGTTGAGCGCTTTTTTTTGCATGGGACCTTACTTCGCCTCCTCGATGAGCTTCACGAAGCGTTCGAAGAGGTAGTGACTGTCCATCGGGCCGGGGGAGGCCTCGGGGTGGTACTGGACGGAGAAGACGGGCTTGCCGGAAAGGCGCAGTCCGCAATTCGTGCCGTCGAAAAGGCTCTTGTGCGTTTCTTCCACGCCTTGCGGGAGCGTTGCCGCGTCCACCGCGAAGCCGTGGTTCATGGAGGTGATTTCCACCTTGTCGGTGGTGAAGTCCTTCACCGGGTGGTTCGCGCCGTGATGGCCCTGATGCATCTTCACGGTTTTCGCGCCGAGCGCGAGGCCGAGCATCTGGTGGCCGAGGCAGATGCCGAAAAGGGGCTTGCCGCTGTCCACGAGCTTTTTGATTTCCGGCACGGCATATTCGCCGGTCGCGGCCGGGTCGCCCGGGCCGTTCGACAGGAACACCCCGTCCGGGTTCATCGCCAGCACGTCTTCCGCCTTGGTCGAGGCGGGGACCACCGTCACGCGGCAGCCGGCATTCACCAGGCAGCGCAGGATGTTGCGCTTGGCGCCGAAATCGATGGCGACGACATGGTGGGGCGCGTCGGGCCGCTCGCTGAAGCCTTCGTCCCATTTCCACAGATCCTGGTCCCAGTCGTAGCGCTGGCCGCAGGTGACTTCCTTTGCGAGGTCCATGCCGACAAGGCCCGGCCATTCATTGGCTTTCGCCTGAAGCGCCTGGATGTCGAAATTGCCGCCCGGGTCATGCGCGATGACGCCGTCGATGAAGCCCTTTTCGCGGATGCGCCGCGTCAGCGCGCGCGTATCGACGCCGGAAAGCCCCACGATCCCGCGCGCCTTCAGCCATTGGTCGAGATGCTGCGCCGCGCGGTAGTTCGACGGGTTCGTGATGTCGGCGCGGATGACGGCGCCGCGCACGCCGGAAGAGGCGGCGAGGTTGGAGGTTTCGATGTCCTCGTCATTCGCGCCCACATTGCCGATATGCGGGAAGGTGAAGGTGATGATCTGCCCCACATAAGAGGGGTCGGTCAGGATTTCCTGATAGCCCGTCATCGCTGTGTTGAAGCAGACCTCGCCGACCGCTTCGCCGATAGCGCCAATACCTCGGCCTTTGAGGACGGTGCCGTCTTTCAGGACGAGAAGGGCGGTGGGCGTTTCGCTGGCGGTCATGCGTGTCACTTCCGTTGGCTCATCGGGCGGTCGTGGAGCCGGGAGATCATCGCACATGCGCGTGGAGACTCCTCCCCGGAACTCCGGCTCGCATAAGGCGAGCGCCGTTCCGTGGCGGCTGTCGTCGACACCAACATGGCTGGTCTCCCGGGAGAGGAACTCTGCAAAGGCCGGGCGTCTGTCGTGATCCGTCACGCTGGCGGCGCGCCGGGCGGCAGACTCGCGGAGATTCCGTCAAATCGCGCGGACACTAAGCGAAGCCTCGAAAAGCGTCAAGCTGGCTTTCGTTTATTTTTCCCGAGCAAATTCAGCTAGTTAGCTCTTTCGCGCCGCGGCCGTAATCCGTTTGCGGTTGTCGCGCCTTTGCTTTAGCGTGTGCCGCCATTCCGGGGCGTGGCCAGGGGCCCCCCGGGCACATCGTCGCTAGGGCGTATTATCTCATTCAAAGGCATTCGGAGACGGGTCATGGGCCAATCCTTGCGCGAACGCATCAAGCAGGGTCTGAACGAGGCGACCAAGAGCCAGGACAAGACGCGCACGGGCACGCTGCGTCTCATCGTGGCCGCCATCAAGGACCGGGATATTGCGGGCCGCACCGACGGGCGCGACGGCGGCGTGGGCGAGGCGGAGATCATGGAAGTGCTCTCCAAGATGATCAAACAGCGCCGCGAATCCGCCGAAACCTATGAGCAGGCCGGCCGCATGGAGCTGGCCGGGCAGGAGCGCGACGAAATCGCCGTCATCGAGGAATTCCTGCCCAAACAGATGGACGACACGGAAATCCAGTCCGCCGTGGACAGCGTGGTGTCCGAACTTGGCGCCGACGGCCTCAAGGATATGGGCCGCGTCATGGGCGAGTTGAAAAGCCGCTATGCCGGGCAGATGGATTTCTCCAAGGCCGGCCCCCTGGTGAAGGCCCGGCTGGGGTAAGTCCTGCCTATGGCGGGCTGCCCCGCGCGGTGGCACAATAGAGGGCTCAGCCGGGTTTGAGACCCGGTCCCTGAAACTGAGCCGATTGCACGACAGCCATGTCCTTCCCGAAGCATTTCCTCGACGAGTTGAAGGCGCGTATCCGCGTCTCCGAGGTCGTGGGCCGCAAGGTGAAGCTCACCCGCCGGGGCCGGGAATTCGTCGGGCTCTCGCCCTTCACCAATGAGAAGTCGCCGAGCTTCACGGTGAACGACGACAAGCAGTTCTATCACTGCTTCTCGAGCGGCGAGCATGGCGACGTCATCAAGTTCCTCGAAAAGACCGAGAACCTCTCCTTCATGGAGGCGGTGGAGCGGCTGGCGGGCGAAGCGGGGATGGAAGTCCCCAAGCAGGACCCCCGCGCCGCCGAACGCGAACGGAAATCCGCCTCCCTCATCGAAGTGATGGAGATGGCGCAGACCTTCTTCCGCCGCAAGCTGAAAGAGGGCGCGGGCGCGGAGGCGATGGCCTATCTCAAGCGCCGCGGCATGAAGGACGAGATCATCGAGCGCTTCGGCATGGGCTATGCGCCGGGCGACGATCGCGGCGACCGCCACCAGCTCATGAATTATCTCAAGGGCAAGGGCGTTGAGATCGGCCAGATGATCGAGGCGGGCCTCGTCATCGGCGGCGAGGACATCAAGGAGCCTTACGACCGCTTCCGCAATCGCGTCATGTTTCCGATTGCCGACGGGCGGGGCCGAGTGATCGCTTTCGGCGGCCGCGCGCTGTCGCCGGACGCCAAGGCGAAATATCTCAACTCGCCGGAGACGCCGCTCTTTCACAAGGGGCATGTCCTCTACAATCTCGACAGGGCCCGCAAGCCCGCCTACGACAAGGCCACGGTGCTCGCCGTCGAGGGCTACATGGATGTGATCGGGCTGGCCCAGGGCGGCTTCGACTATGCGGTCGCGCCGCTCGGCACCGCGCTCACCGAAGACCAGATCGCGCTTTTGTGGCGGCTCGCGCCGGAACCGATCCTTTGTTTCGACGGCGACAAGGCCGGGCTCCGCGCCGCCTACAAGGCGGTGGAGCGCTCGCTGCCGCTGCTGAAGCCGGGCCATTCGCTGCGCTTTGCACTGCTGCCCGAGGGCAAGGACCCCGACGACCTCGTGCGCGAGGAGGGGCCGGAGGCCATGCAGAAGGTGCTCGACGATGCGAAGCCGCTTGCCGACATGCTGTGGGAAAAGGAAGTCAGCGCGGGCGAATGGACGACGCCGGAGCGCCGCGCCAAGCTCGAAGCCGATATCGAGGCGGCGGTGAACGCCATTTCCGATCCCAAGGTCCGTTCCTATTACGGGCAGGACCTGCGCGCCCGGCTCAACAAGCTGTTCGGCGTTCAGGAGCGTCGGGGCGGGGCGCGCCAGGGCGGTTATGGGGGCGGCGGATACAGGAACCGCAATCAGGCGCCCTATCGGGGCGGGCGCTCGGGCGGTTTCGGGGGCGGCGTCTTCCGGCGGGACAATTTCATTCCGCCCGCATCGCCTCAATTGAAGCAATCGGCGCTTGGAAAAGGCACCGGAAACGGCGAGGGGCGCGAGGTCCTGCTGGTCTGGACCATGGCCAACCACCCGGACCTGCTGGAGGAATATTGCGAGACTTTCTCCGGCCTGCCGCTGGCAAGCGCCGAACTTGACAGATTACGCAATGAAATCATAGATATAGCCGCCCTTCATGCGCCTCTTGAAAGGGATGGGCTGAAAAACCACTTAGAAGACAGGAACTTGGGTGACATGTTCCGCCGTCTTCAGGCCCGCGCCGTGCATATTGGCGCGCGGTTTGCAGGCCCGGAGGCCGGGACGGACGAGGCCGAAAGAGGGTTTGTGCACCTCATCCGGCGCCATGAGCGGGCCGTGAATCTGGAAGCGGAACTGAAAGCCGCCGAGCGCGCTCTGGCCGAAGAGATGACGGAGGCCAACTGGGCAAGGCTCAGGGAGATACATCTGCAGCTTGAACGGTCCGACCTCACGGACGGTCTGGACGGGACGAACGGTACGGATTGAGGCAGAACGGATTAAGGGGAACGCTCTGAAAGGCAAGGGCCGGAAGGGCCCGGGGGATGCCGGACAGGGACATCGAGAGAGACGAGTTTGACGACTGGCCGTCCGGCGCCCTTGCGGGCCGCGGGCGGGCATAATCCTTTTCACCCGTCTTGATTGGCGAGCGGGTCGAACGAAATGAACAGGCGTGAGATGCGCGCGGGCAGGCGGCGCATGATCGGGTCAGTGGAGAGCGATTGAATGGCAAGCAAATCGGCGGAACAGGAAGCACCGGAAGCGGCGGAAAATCAGGACAGCCCGCTGCTGGATATGTCCGATGCGGCGGTCAAGAAGATGATCAAGGCCGCCAAGTCCCGCGGGTTCGTGACCTATGACGAGTTGAACACGGTTCTTCCCTCGGAAGAGTTTTCCTCCGAGCAGATCGAAGACACGCTCGCCATGCTCTCCGAGATGGGCATTACCGTCGTCGAGAACGACGAGAATGACGACAATGCGGAAGAGGGCGACAAGGCCCGCGCCGCCGCCAATGACGACGATGAGGACGACGACGAGGCGGAAGACAGCGCCGCCGCCTCCACCAGCCGCGCCGTCACCACGACCACCACGACATCTTCCTCTCTCGACCGTACCGACGATCCGGTGCGCATGTATCTGCGCGAAATGGGTTCGGTGGAGCTGCTGTCGCGCGAAGGCGAAATCGCCATCGCCAAGCGCATCGAGGCCGGCCGCGAAACCATGATCGCGGGCCTCTGTGAAAGCCCGCTCACCTTCCAGGCCATCATCATCTGGCGCGACGAGCTGAACGAAGGCAAGATTCTCCTTCGCGACATCATCGACCTCGACGCGACCTATGCCGGGCCCGACGCCAAGAAGGTAGACCATTCCCAGGCCGCGCTCGCGGGCGAAGCCCCGCCGCGCGAAGAGCCGGAGGAAGAAGAGGTCGACGACGAGGACGCGGAGAGCAACATGTCTCTCGCCGCCATGGAGGCGGAGCTGAAGCCGCAGGTTCTCGAAACCTTCGACAAGATCGCCGCCGATTACAAAAAGCTGCGCAAGCTGCAGGACCAGAAGGTCGAGTTCCAGCTCAAGGGCGAGGAGCTCTCTTCCCAGCAGGAGAAGCGCTATCAGAAGCTGACGGAAGACGTGATCGATGAGGTGAAGAGCCTCTCGCTCAACAACAACCGTATCGAAAGCCTGGTCGAGCAGCTTTACTCGATCAACAAGCGCCTGATGGGGCTTGAGGGCCGTCTGCTGCGTACCGCCGAAAGCCACGGCATTCCGCGCGACGAATTCCTCAAGCAGTATTTCGGCAATGAGCTCGACCCGAACTGGATCCGCCGCGTCAGCCGGCTGAAGGGCAAGGGCTGGACGAGCTTCACCAAGGACGACCGCGACCAGATCAAGGAGCTGCGCGAGGAAATCCAGACGCTCGCCTCCGAGACCGGCCTCGACATTCAGGAATATCGCCGCATCGTCGCCATGGTGCAGAAGGGCGAGCGCGAGGCGCGCATCGCCAAGAAGGAGATGGTGGAAGCCAATCTCCGTCTCGTCATCTCCATCGCGAAGAAATACACGAACCGCGGGCTCCAGTTCCTCGACCTCATTCAGGAAGGCAATATCGGCCTGATGAAGGCGGTGGATAAGTTCGAATATCGCCGCGGCTACAAGTTCTCTACCTATGCGACATGGTGGATCCGCCAGGCGATTACGCGCTCGATCGCCGACCAGGCGCGCACCATCCGTATTCCGGTGCACATGATAGAGACGATCAACAAGCTGGTGCGCACCTCGCGTCAGATGCTGCACGAGATCGGCCGCGAGCCGACGCCGGAAGAGCTCGCCGAAAAGCTCGGCATGCCGCTGGAAAAGGTCCGCAAGGTGCTGAAGATCGCCAAGGAGCCGATCTCCCTCGAAACGCCCATCGGCGACGAGGAAGACAGCCATCTGGGCGACTTCATCGAAGACAAGAACGCCGTGCTCCCCATCGACGCGGCGATCCAGTCCAACCTGCGCGAGACGACGACCCGCGTGCTCGCCTCGCTCACCCCGCGCGAGGAGCGCGTGCTGCGCATGCGCTTCGGCATCGGCATGAACACCGACCACACGCTGGAAGAGGTCGGCCAGCAGTTCAGTGTGACGCGCGAACGTATCCGCCAGATCGAGGCGAAGGCGCTCCGCAAGCTGAAGCATCCGAGCCGCAGCCGTAAGCTCCGCTCGTTCCTCGACAACTGATGCTGTCGTCCCGGGATTTATTCCCGGGACCCACTCGCTTCTCGCCGTCATTGCGAGGAGCGGAACGCGACGAAGCAATCCAGCTTCGAGGCCGTTCCGGATTGCTTCGCCCCTTGCGGGGCTCGCAATGACGATTATGTGGAAACGAACAAAGCCCGGATCGAAAGATCCGGGCTTTTGTTTTGCGTATCGGCAGGTGGGACGTCCGGCTATTCCACGGGTACGCCGGCCATCAGCAGGTAAGGCGCGAACAGCACCTTGAGATAGGGAATGTTCTTCGCACCCATCGACGATCCCGCATCGCCCCAATGGGCGAGCCCATAGGCTGCGCCGATCCAGAGGATCGTGCAGATCGTCCAGGCCTCGAAAAACCAGTCGAGTCGCGGGCTACGACCGAAAAGGCGCAGGCCCGCTAGGACGGCGAGGACGAACGGCCCGAAATTCGTTACCGCCGCGCAGGCGAAACAGGCGAGCAGCGGAACGATCAACATGGCGGAAAAGAAGGAGACCAGCGGAACGGCCAGAATGGCCGCGACGGCCATGGCCGCCGTCAGTCTGAATGTGTTCACGCCACCCTCCGGGATTGGTGAGAGGGGAATGGTAACGCCGTTGGCGTGAAACAGCGGTTAAGCCGTTTGGGGGCGCGCGCTTTCTTCAGGCGTCATCCCGACGAAAACCGGGCCTTCGCCGCGCCGAAGCGGGCTATGGCTGCGCAGGCGGGACCCATTGGCGGCTGCGGCGAGGGCCCCGCAAGGTCGGGAGCCCCCGCGCTACCCCCAACCCCGGACTGTCATCCCGGCTTTATGCCGGGACCCAGGGGCGGCATCCCGCATCCCTGTATCGTCATGGCCCGGCTTGTCCGGGCCATCCACGTCTTTTCCGGAAAGAGGGCGTGGATACCCGCCTGAAGCGGGGCGTGACGCAGGAGGTCACCTCAAAAACAAAAAGGCCGGGCAAAACCCGGCCTTTCCTTTCATCGCGCGGGGCGAAGCCCTTACGCCTCGGCCTCGTCCTTTTTCGCCGCGCTTTTGCGTTTCGGCTTTTCCGGCGCCGCTTCCTTGGCTGCGGCCTCGGCGGCTTCCTTTTCCAGGCGCAGCGCTCTCAGGCGTTCGGTCTTTTCAGTGCGGGCCTTGGCCTCGTCGGCGCGGATGCCGCGCACCGTCTCTGTGATCTGGTCGGCCTTGCTGGCGCGGCCGGCGGGCGAGGTCTGTTTGAAAAAACCGGTCTTCGCGTCGATTTTTGCCATGGGGGAACCTCCTTCAGGCGTGGTGCGAGCGGGCGTGATGCGGGCAGGCATGTCGGGTATCGGGCGGGGCGGGAGAGTGGGGTGCCGCGCCGGGAAGTCGACGCCCATAGGCCCGCGTCGCTGCTGCGGGGGCGTCCCAAACGAAAAAAGGCCGGGAAAACCCGGCCTTCCCACTCACCCCGTCGGCGGTGCCAGTACATCCGTGGTCACCGCTCCCGGGATGAGACCACCGCGCCAAGGCCCCCGAAGGCACCGCGCGGCGTGTTCAACAGTGTGTATATGGGGTGCCGAAGGAGGGATTCAAGGGGCGGAGTTCAGGAGTGTCAGATTGTTGTAGAGTTGGAAGTTCTTAATGAATTTCTCGAGGAAAAGCGTCAACTAGGCTTGTGATATGGCGAAACCTCCCAGGCGACATCATTTTGTTCCAAGGTTGATCCTAAAGGGATTCGTTAATTCAGAAGAAAATCTATACTTTTTCAATAAAAATAATGTTGAAGGAGGGGTTGGTGAGGCTTCTCCTTTGAACTTGTTTGTAAAAAATCACCTCTATAGTGAGATTGAAGAGGACGGTTCTCGTAATGCACAGTTAGAGACGGATCTGTCGACATTTGAAGGGAGGGTGGACCGGATTGTCCAAAAGATTGTCGAGAATGTGCGGCGCGGAAGCAAGCCGTGTTTGACGCCTCAAGAGAAGGAGGAGTGGGATGCCTTCACTGCTCTTCAACTGAAGAGGCTGCCCCAAATTCTGGATAAGCACATAACTCAGGAGGCATTTGATGAAACTCTTGACGAATTCATTGCCGATTTTGAAGCGAACGAAGGGCCCCTATCAGAGGCGGTACGACGAGACATAGACTCACCTGAAAAGAGGGCTCGTCTCCGTCAGAATGTGAAAGTTTCAACCATAAGACAGCCAATGCCGAAGGTTGTGAGTGCGCTTCAAAGGAAAGGGCTTGGGGTCGCGGTGATTGTGCGGGCAAATAAGAGCTACGTAATCGGCAGCAATCCGATTGTTAAGTTGAATTATGCTGGTCGGTCTAGCTTGCTTGATCCATCTACAGAGGTATGGTTCCCAATCAGCGCAGATGTGGCTGTATCCCCCGCATTTGAGGCGGGAAAAGAGGTAGTCGTGGAGATCAATTCGGATTCGGTCAGGTACATAAATTCTGCAGTTTATAGGCAGAGCGATCTTGTCGCCGGACGATCCAAAGAGCTAATTGAATCTCTTGTCCGTATGGACGTACGTCAATCGAAGCGCGCGGCTATGTAGATGCTGGGTCGGACCGGTCCAACTCCACTTCACAACCTCATAGACACGCCTCCCCCCATCCGCTAAAACCCGCCGCCATCGGTCCATCGGGAGGGAGTAGGCCCCCATGATCCTCACCATGCTCAAGGCGAAGCTGCATCGCGCCACGGTTACGCAGTGCGACCTGCACTATGTCGGCTCCATTTCCATCGACAAGGATCTGCTGACCGCCAGCGGTATCCTGCCGAACGAGCAGGTGGATGTGCTGAACATCACCAATGGCGAGCGGCTGACCACCTATGCGATCGAGGCGCCCGCCGGGTCCGGCATGATCGGCCTCAACGGCGCCGCCGCGCACAAGGCCGATGCGGGCGACCTGGTGATTATCGTGTCCTATGCGCAGATGTCGGATGAGGAAGCGCGGGCGTGGGAGCCGACCGTGATCCAGCTCGGCGAGGGCAACCGCATTCTGGAGATGGCCGAGGCCTGAAGACCGGATTGCCGAAGCCCGCAGGGTCCTCTCCCTTGACGGGGGAGGGTTGGGAGGGGGTGGAGCGCCACTCGCTTGGCCTTTCGATATGTCGAGAGGCCGTTGCCCCCCACCCGTCGCTATCGCGCCGACCTCCCCCGCAAGGGGGGAGGTGAAGGTTGGCCGTCATTGCGAGCGAAGCGAAGCAATCCAGAAGCGGCAGCCTCTGCGCCGGATTGCGTCGTCGCTTCGCGCCTCGCAATGACGTCCTCTAGCAACACGCCCCCGAGGTCTCCCCGTCCCCGTCGGCCGCGCCGCCCGTAAACGGGATATTCGTGCCGCAGCCGGGGAAGATGCCGTAATGCGTCTCAAAATCCCCGATGAAGTCGAAATGCGGCGCGAAGCGGCTCTCCTTCAGCATACGGAAGGTGTTGCCGCAGACCGGGAAGACGCGGCCCTTTTCGATCACGTGATGATTGTCCAGTGTGAAGCGGTGTTCGGCATGGGGCACGCCGCCCTTGTAGATCACCGCCTGGCCGTAATCCTCGCATGCGCCTTCCAGCCCCTCGATCTTGAACAGGCGATAGGTCGCGGAGTGGAATGATGCGCCGCCGAGCTTTTCCGCAATCGCCGGGTCGCCGATGGCAAGCGGGCGGTCGGTGACGAGGCGCGGATCGGCAAAGCCCGCCTGCTTGGCGAGTGTGAGGAAGTCGTTCCAGTAGAGCGCGCCGGCGAGGCATTCGCCCAGCAGCACCGGGTCGTCCCGCAGGCCCGGGTCGAGCCGGCGGTCGGCATAGACGTCGGAGAAATAGATCTCGCCGCCGGGCTTCAGCAGGCGGTAGGCGCCTTTCAGTACGGCTTCCTTGTCCGGCGAGAGGTTGATCACGCAGTTCGACACGATGATGTCGAGCGAGCCGGGCGCGATGTCGAGCGCGTCCAGCCCTTCGATATAGCCGTCGAGGAAGCGTGTGTTCGGCGCGGCGTAGCCGAAGCGCGCCGCATGCCATTGCTCATGTTCGCGGGCGAGGCCGATCTGTTCCGCCGTCATGTCCACGCCGGTTACCGATCCCGTCGGCCCGACGAGCTTTGCCAGCGCGAAGACGTCGCGCCCCGTGCCGCAGCCGAGATCGAGCACATGCGCGCCTTCGAGTTTTTCCGGCACGACAAGGCCGCAACCGTAATAGCGCGCCGTCACCTCGGGGTGGATTTCGCTCAGCACGGCGCGGATATGGGGCGGGATCGCGTCGAGATCGCAGCAGGCATCCGTCTTGAGGTCGTCGGACCCCTTCAGCGTCCGCCCGTAATATTCCTTCACCATCTCGATCGACATGCCACGACTCCGCAAAAGAAAACCGGCCCCATGTTGAAACGGGGCCGGTCATCCGTCCAATCACGCCTGCGTGTGCGGGATCGGATTTTTGTTTGTCGCGTTTTCGCCGGAAAACCGGCGTCCACTTTTCCGGAAAACGCTCTAGTCTATCTCTATCGTCATCGAGACATTGGCCGAGACCGTCTGTTCGCCCGCGGCCACCGGCACGGAGGCGCCGCGCGCTTCCATCATGTTGGCCTTCATATAGACGGGCGAGGGCATGGAGCTGCCGCTTTCCTGAATGGTGAGGATGCGTCCCACCGACACGCCGGAGGCGCCCGCCAGGAGCTTTGCCTTGTGCAGCGCGTCCTTCACCGCGGCCTTGCGCGCCTCGTCCTCGAGCTTTGCCGTATCGTCGATGGAAAAGCTGATCCCGCTCATCCGGTTCGAGCCGAGAGAGACGGTCCGGTCGAGAATGTCGCCGAGTCTCGTCAGATCGCGGACGATCACCGCGAGCTGATTCGTCACCCGGTAGCCGATGACCTTCGGCGCATTATCCGTCGTCTTGTCGTTGCGATAGACGGGATAGATGGAAAACTGCGAGGTCTGCAGGTCCTTTTCCGCGATCCCCATTTCCTTCAGCCCGTCCAGCACCTGCTGCATGGCTTCGGTGTTGGCGTCCAGCGCCGCGCGGGCCGTGTCGGCCTCGGTGGTCACGCCGGTCTGGATGGAGGCCATGTCGGGTTCGGCCTGCACCTCGCCATGGCCGTTCACCGAGATGGTGCGCGGCGTCGCGTCGGTCTCGTCGGCGGCATGGGCGGCCAGCGGGAAGAGGGAAGCGGCGGCCAGCGCCGCGGCGAGGAAAAGAGGGTGGAAGCGGGTGGACCTTTTGCCATGGGCGGCCATGACGTCTCCTTGTCGTTGATGTCT
This sequence comes from Parvibaculum indicum, assembly GCF_011762095.1. Taxonomy (GTDB): domain Bacteria; phylum Pseudomonadota; class Alphaproteobacteria; order Parvibaculales; family Parvibaculaceae; genus Parvibaculum; species Parvibaculum indicum. The sequence goes on from NZ_JAASQO010000004.1 coordinate 40,387, forward strand.
TCTGCGTACCCTTGAAAATAACGCTCTCTCGCAATCGGGGCAAAATTGCGGCGAAGCTCACGCCGCCGGGCGCCGTTTTTGCCGTTGCCGGGGCGGGGGCGTGCCCGCCGCCGCCATTTCGCGCGTGAGTGCAAGGAGTTCGCTCATGGAGCGGGTTTCGGGCATGTCGCGCCGCCGGATGAAGAAGGTGGGCGCATGCGCATAGCGCGGTCCCGGCGGCGTGATCGTGATGTCCGCCGCATAGACGGAGGCGCGCGCCGCCGCTTCCGGCACCAGGCTCCGGCCGAGCCCCGCCGCCACGCAGCCGACGATCGCGTCGAGCGAGCCGAATTCCATGATCTCCGGCGCGCCGCCTTCCGCTTCGGCGATCCAATCCTCCGCCATCTGACGATATGAACAGCCATGGCCGAAGACGAGCAGCGTGTCGTCCTGCCGCGCGCCGCCGGCCGGTTCGATGAGCACCATGCTCTCCTCGAAGGCGGGGACGGCCTCGATCCCGTCGGGCCAGGGCGCGCCCTCGCGGGCGCTGGAGACGAAGGCGCCGTCGATCCGCCGTTCCAGCACGGCCTCGGCAAGCATCTGCGAATTGCCCGTCATCAGCGAGAGGGCGAGGCCGGGCAGCTTTTCCTTCAGCCGCGCGATGAGCCCCGGCATGCGGATCGCCGCCGCCGTTTCCATCGCGCCGAGCCGCAAGGGCGCGTTCATGCCGTCGGCTTCCTGCACGGCGTGGCGGGCCCGCGTCAGCAGATCGTCATTCTGTTCGGCAAAGGGCAGCAGCGCCTCGCCCGCCCGGGTCAGCTTCATGCCCCGGCTGTGGCGGAAGAAGAGCGGCGTCCCCAACCGCGCCTCCATCTGGCGGATGCGCGTCGTCACATTGGAGGGGACGCAGTTCAGCTCCGCCGCGGCGCCCGCGATCGTGCCCGTCGCGGCCACGGCCCTGAAAAAGCGAAGGTCTGTGCTGTCCATATGGATCATTTTAAGAGAATGCTTTACTCAAAACAATTCAATTTTAATGATGCCTCCCTTTCCCTATCTCTCCAGCCGAGACGAATGAAGAGGAGGCCGGCCAATGGCGCGGACCGACATCATGGAAGAAAAGGCGCGCAGCCACTGGCCGGACCTGGCCGGGGCAGCGCTGCTGCTCGCAGTCGCCATGGGCATCGGGCGGTTCGCCTTCACGCCCATCCTGCCGGACATGACGGCGGCGGGCGTGCTCGATACCGGCGCGGCGGGGCTCGTCGCGGCGGCCAATTTCGTCGGCTATCTCGTCGGCGCGCTTTCCACCGGCCCGGTTGAGCGGCGGGTCGGCGCGGGGCCCGTGCTGGCGCTCTCCGTCGGGCTGACCGTCATTCTCTGCCTTGCCATGGGCTGGGCGCAGGCGCCGCTTTCCTGGTGGCTGGCAGTGCGTTTTCTCGCCGGCGTCGCCAGCGGCTGGGTTCTCGTCACCATCTCCGCCGTTCTTTTCGAGCGGCTGGCCGCGCGCGATGCCGGTCATCTCGCCGGGCTCGCTTTCGGCGGCGTCGGCATCGGCATGATGTTGTCGGCGGTCTATGTGCGCGAGGCCGGGCCGGGCGGGGTAGGATTGGGATGGATAGGGCAGGGATGGATAGGACAAGGCTGGGCCGGGGAGTGGATCGGCATGGGCGTTCTCGCCGCCATCCTCTCCCTGCCGGGCTTGCTGATGCTGGGCCGCGTGCCGCCCTTTCCGCCGCGCGGCGCTCATCCGCATGGCGATACGCATGAAACCGACCGGACGGGCTTCCGCCTGCTCGCCGCCGCCTATTTCCTGGAAGGGCTCGGCTATATCGTCACCGGCACCTTCATGGTCGCGGTCTTTCGGGCGTCCCCCGCGCTTTCCGCCTATGCCGACAATATCTGGCTCATCGCGGGCGCGGCGGCGGTGCCGTCCTGCCTCATCTGGACGCTTCTGGCCGCGCGGGCGGGGTTTGCCCGGGCGCTGATCGCGGCGCTTCTTCTGCAATCGCTCGGCATTCTGCTGCCCGTCGTGACGGGCAACGGCATCGCGGCCATCGCTTCCGCCATTCTCTTCGGCGGCACCTTCATGGGCATTGCCACGCTTGCCGTCGGCTTCGGGCGTCAATTGGCCCCGCATGACGCCGCCCGCGCCATCGGCATGCTCACCGCCGCTTTCGGTGTCGGCCAGGTCGCAGGCCCGCTGGCGGGCGGCTGGCTGGCGCAGGCGAGCGGCGGCTTCGCCTTGCCCCTCATGGCCGCCTCCGGCACGGTCGCGTTCGCCGCTCTCCTGCTTCTGCCCCTTTGCGAATTCTGCTATATGCAGAATCGCGAAGGAGGGGGCCTGTAGCTCAGTTGGTTAGAGCGAACCGCTCATAACGGTTTGGTCGCAGGTTCGAGTCCTGCCGGGCCCACCACCCTTCGCCCTGACGGGCTTCGGGTGGCTTACGCCACCCGGAGACGGAAGGGGGAGGGCCCCGCATTGTAGTTCTCGGAACTTCCCGGCCTTTAGAACTTCAGCGAAACCGTCGCCGAGATGCCATAGGCGTCGTAGTCCTTGCGGAAGGCTTCCGTGGTGGCTTCGACGCGGAAGTTCACATTGCGGCCCGCGGCGCCGTCCACGCCTGCGCCGAAGGTGGTGCCGAAATCGTCTTGCGAGACGGTGGCGCCGCTGGTCAGCACCACATCCGAGCTCTTGTTCACGTCGAATTCCGCGCGCGCCGAAAGATAGGGCGTCACATGGCCGAAGCTTGTCGGGATTTCATAGCCCGCCTTGCCGCCGACGCGGATCTGGCCGAGATGCCGCTTCGATTCAGCCACGGTCAGCGCGCCCACGCCGCTTTCGGTATAGGCGTCCTGCGTTTCCGATACGTAGAAATAGCCGAGCGTTTCCGACAGCCGCCATGCGTCGACATTCTGTTCGGCGACGAGGTTCGCCGCGCCGAACCAGCGCTTGCCGTCGGTGCTGCCGGTCGCGCTCACCGAATGGGCGACGTCGTAATCCGCCCAGCTCCGGCCGACCGTCGCGTTGAAACTCAGCATGTCGTCGATGCGGTAGGAGAGATAGGGCGCGATCGTCCACACATTCCCCTTCAGCGTGCCGCTATTGTATTTCGTGTCGATGCGGATGCGCTCATAGCCGCCGGCAAGGCCCAGCGTCAGGCTGTCCGTCAGCGCAAGGTCATAGCCGAGCACGGCATTGTAGATGTCGCCGTCGTAATTCGCGCCCGCATGGCTGTCGTCGACACGCATCGCACCGGCGTTGAACCAGAGCGTGCCCACCGCCGCCGCGCCGCCGCCCGCCGCGACGCCCGTCATGGGGGCCGCGCTGGTCTGCGTGCCGGTGCCGCCCGTGCTGCCCGCCAGATGGTTGGCGATGAAGCCGGCAATCTGCCCGGCGGAGGCGAGGCCCGTGCCGTCCTGGACGACAGAGCTGGAGCTGTCCGTTTTCGTCGGTGCCGGGGTGGCATCGGCGCGGGCTGCGAAGCCGGTCACAAGCAGTCCCATCGCCGCGGACGCCATCAGCGCGCCGCGCGTTACATGCACGTATTTCATTGTTCTGGTTTCCCCCAAAAAGAACGTCAAGGTTCCGGCGCGCGCGCCGGAATCGTCATAATGCCGTACATTAACATGGTTCCCCCGGGCCTGGTGTTTCTTTGGCGGAATTCGGTGCCGGGAAATAGCGGTTTCAGCGGCCGCCGCCCGTGTCGCGCAGTTGATGCTCCATGCGGCAGGGCCCATCATGTCCCTTCACACGTGTACCGGAGTTCCATGATGACGGGTTTGCCCATTGCCGAGCGCTGGTTCGAGATCGAACGCATCGACGACGACATTACGCTTTTGTGGGAGCCGCATGTCGTGCCGCTCATGCGCTGCAATATCTGGCATGTGCGGGGCCGCGACCGCGACCTGATGATCGACACCGGCATGGGCGTCGCCAGCCTGCGCGACGCGGCGGTCCATCTCCTCGACAAGAAGGTCACCGCCGTCGCCACCCATACCCATATCGACCATGTCGGCGGGCATCACGAATTCGACGACAATCTGGTGCATGAGCTGGAGGCGGACGAGCTCCGCTCGCCGCGCGATCGCGGCACGCTGCGCCTGGCGGAAATGAATCCCGCCTATGTCGAGAGCCTGCGCCGCGCGGGCTACGAGCTCGACAGCGATCTCATCACGGCGCTGCCATACGAAGGCTATGACATCGACGCTTATGAGCTGAAGGGCGCGGTCGTCACCGAGATCGTGGCCGAGGGCGACATCGTCGATCTCGGCGACCGGCATTTCGAGGTGCTGCACCTGCCGGGCCATTCGCCGGGCAGTATCGGCCTCTGGGAAGAGGCCACGGGCACGCTCTTTTCCGGCGATGCCGTTTATGACGGGCCGCTGCTCGACGAGATCGAGGGCGCCGATATCGGGCTCTATCTCCGCACCATGAAGCGCCTGCGCGAGCTGCCCGTGAATGTCGTCCATGCGGGCCACGACCCGAGTTTCGGCCGCGAGCGGATGGTCGAGCTGGCCGACGCCTATCTCGCGCGGCGGGGCTGAGCTTCCCGTCGCCCTTGCCGCCAGCTAGGCTCGTTTTCCGATTCATCTGCGGAGAGGGACAGGATGACGCTTCGTGTGGTCGAGGTGACGGCGCCGGAGGGCTATGCCGACACGCTGAAGGCGCTGGCCGAGCAGCAGGAGGCCGACGACATATTCGTCGGTCTGGACGGGAGCGTGGAGGACAAGCGCTGCCTCGTGCGGATCGTCTGCGAGACGAAACAGGTTCAGGCCTTCACCGACGCCGTGCAGCAGGCCGTGGGGCGGGGGGAGGACTGGCGCGCCACCGTGCTGCCGGTCGAGGCCATGGTGCCCCAGCCCGAGCGCGAAACGGCGGCGCGGCGCAGCGCCTTCACGGGCGGCACGGCCAGCCGCGAGGAAATTTATGACGAGGTGGCGCGCGGCGCGGAGCCCGACAGCACCTTCTTCATTCTCGTCATCCTGTCGGCCATCGTGGCCGCCATCGGGCTGCTCGACGACAATCTGGCCGTCGTCATCGGCGCCATGGTGATCGCGCCGCTGCTCGGGCCCAATCTCGCCTTTGCGCTGGCCACCGCGCTGGGCGACCGCGATCTCATGATCCGCTCCATGGTGAGCAATCTGGCCGGCATTTCCGTCACGCTGATGGTGGGCGCGGCGACCGCCATGGTGTGGACGGGCGGGTTTACCGCGCATCAGCTCGTCAGCCGCACCATGACCGGCTATGACGCCGTGGCGCTGGCGCTGGCTTCGGGCGCGGCGGCGGTGCTGTCGCTCATCACGGGGCTGTCGAGCGCGCTGGTCGGCGTCATGGTCGCCGTGGCGCTGATGCCGCCCGCGGTGACGGCGGGCATCATGCTGGGCGCGGGCGATCTCTCAGGCGCGCTCGGCGCCTTCGTGCTGCTCGGCGTCAATGTGGTTTGCGTCAATCTCGCCGCGCAGGCGGTCTTCGTCGCCAAGGGCATCAAGCCGCGCACCTGGTGGGAGCAAAGGGCGTCGCGCGCCTCCGTCGTTACCAATTTCGTCATGTGGGGCGTGCTGCTCGCCGCGCTTGTCGTGGCGATCTGGTGGCTCAAGCTGCCGCTCCCCAGCGTCGAGGCGCCCGGGTTCTGAGGTAAGCCGTCATTGCGAACGCAAGGCTGCTTCGAGACGCGGCTTTGCCGCTCCTCGGCATGAGGAAATCGGGAATACGGCCTCATCCTGAGGAGGGCCGCAAGGCCCGTCTCGAAGGATGGATTGCGTCGCTTTCGCTCGAAATGACGATCCGACGTCTTTAATCCGCGGCTTGCGCGAAGGCCGCGCCCATGCCGCCGGGATTGTTGGCCTTCGCCGCCTGCCGGGCGAGCACGATGCCCGCCACCGCCACGCCGACCGAGACCAGCGAGATGACGATGGTCGCCAGCGCGTTGATCTCCGGGTTGAGACCGAGGCGCACCTTGGAAAAGATCACCATGGGCAGGGTGGAGGAGGACGGGCCGCTCACGAAGCTCGCAATGACGAGATCGTCGAAGGACATGATGAAGGACAGGAGCCAGCCCGCGATCACCGAGGGCATGATGAGCGGCAGCGTCACCGTGCGGAAGACCGTGACGGGCCCCGCGCCGAGGTCGATCGCGGCTTCCTCATAGGAGCGGTCGAGGCTCGACAGCCGCGCCTGCACGATGACGGAGACATAGGCGGCGGAGAAGGTGACATGCGCGATGATGATCGTCAGCATGCCGCGTCCTTCCGGAAAGCCGATGACGGCGCTCATCGACACGAAGAGCAGCAGCAGCGACAGGCCGAGAATGACGTCCGGCATGACGAGCGGGGCCGCGATCATCCAGGTCATCATGGTGCGGCCCAGAAACTTGCCGAAGCGCACCAGCGTGATCGCCGCGAGCGTGCCGATGACGATGGCGATGGTGGAGTTGATCGCGGCGATCTTCAGGCTCAGCCAGGCCGCGTCGAGGATCTGTTCGTCCCGCAGCAGCGCGGCATACCATTTGGTGGAAAAGCCCGCCCAGACCGTCACGAGTTTCGACTCGTTGAAGGAATAGAGCATGAGCAGCAGCACGGGCGCATAGAGGAAGACGAAGCCCAGCAACATCATGATCTTGACGAAGAGGGAGTTGCCCTTGGTCATGAGGTCAGTCCTCCCTCATCTGGAAGCGCTGGAACACCATGATCGGCACGACCAGGATGAGCAGCATCACGATGGCCACGGCGGATGCGACGGGCCATGCGGTGTTCTGGAAGAATTCGTCCCACAGCACGCGGCCGATCATCAGCGTGCTGGTGCCGCCCAGCAGCGAGGGGATGACGAATTCGCCGACGGCGGGAATGAAGACCAGCAGCGATCCGGCGATGACGCCCGGGATCGAGAGCGGGACCGTCACCGTGAAGAAGGCGCGCGTCTTGGAGGCGCCGAGATCGGCCGCGGCTTCCAGGAGCGATTTGTCCATCCGTTCCAGATTGGCGTAGAGCGGCAGCAGCATGAAGGGCAGGTAGGAATAGACGATGCCCAGATAGACCGAGAAGTCGTTATGCAGCATCGGCAGCGGGTCGCTGATGATGCCGGTCCAGATCAGGAAATTGTTCAGCAGCCCGTTATATTTCAGGATCCCCATCCAGCTATAGACGCGCAGCAGGAACGAGGTCCAGAAGGGCAGGATGATCAGCAACAGGAAGATGTTGCGATAGCGCGGGGATGTGCGCGCGATGCCATAGGCCATCGGATAGGCGACCAGCAGGCAGAGAAAGGTCGAGACGACCGCGATCTTCAGCGAGGTCAGATAGGCGACGGTGTAGAGCGAGTCGGACAGCAGGAATTCGTAGTTGTAGGTGTCGATATTGAAGGTCGGCCACCAGCCGCCGCCGCTCCAGTCCATCAGGTCGGTATAGGGCGGGATGCCGATGATCTGCGTGGCGAAGCTGATCTTCAGCACGATGACGAAGGGCACCACGAAGAACAGCAGCAGCCAGGCGAAGGGAATGCCGATGACGAGCGAGCGGCCCGTCACGCCCAGCTTGCGCGCGGCGAGCGTCATGCGCCGGCCGTTCAATTGGAAAAAGCGGATAAGGCGAAGGCCGTTTGCGTCCGGCGGTGCGTTCGTGTCACTCAACGTCGATACCCGTGCTGTCGTGGCGAAAACTCATCCGGGGGGTGTGAATGTAAAAGGCCGGATGGGGGTCCATCCGGCCTTTCATGTTTTCGGTTATTGACCCGTGCGGATCTTCGTCCAGGCGCGTGTCATAAGGCGCTGGAAGTTCGTGGGCGCCGTCCTTGCCACGAAGAGCTTTTCCTGCACCGCCTCGTCGGGATAGATCGAGGTGTCGTTCTTCACGTCCTCGTCGATGAACTCCTTGGAGGAGGGCACGCCGTTGGCATAGGCGACATAGTTGGTGTTGGCCGCCTCGACCTCCGGCGAAAGCATGAAGTTGATGAACTTCATCGCATTTTCCGGATGCGGCGCATCCTTCGGCACGGCGAGGTTGTCGAACCAGACCAGCGTGCCTTCCTTCGGGATCACATAGTTCACCTCGACGCCGTTCTCGGCTTCGTCGGCGCGGTCGCGGGCCTGCAGGATGTCGCCCGACCAGCCGACCACGAGGCAGGCATCGCCATTGGCGAGGTCGTTGATGTATTCCGAGGAGTTGAAGGTGCGGATATAGGGGCGGATCGCCATGAACAGATCCTGCGCCTTCTGCAGGTCCGCCTCGTCATGCGAGTTCGGATCGAGGCCCAGATAGTTGAGCGCAATCGGGATCATGTCGCCCTGGGCGTCGAGCATTTCGACGCCGCACCCCTTGAACTGCTTCACGATTTCGGGATCGAACACCATGTCCCAGCTGTCGGTCGGCGCGTCGGGCGCGATCTCTTCGATCTTCGCCTTGTTGTAGCCGATGCCCGTCGTGCCCCACATATAGATGGCGGCATGTTCGTTGCCCGGGTCGGCCTGGGCGACGGTCTTCATCAGACCGGGGTCGAGAAGCTCGAAGTTCGGGATCATGCTCTTGTCGAGCTTCTGGTAAACCCCGCCCTTCACCTGGCGTTCCAGATAGGGGAACGCGGAGGGGACGACGACGTCGTAACCGGAATTGCCGGCGAGGAGTTTCGCCTCCAGCACGTCGTTGCTGTCATAGACGTCGTAGGTGACCTTGATGCCGGTCGCTTCCTCGAATTTCTGTATCGTGTCCTCGGCGATGTAGTCGGACCAGTTGTATACGTAGAGGACCTCGTCCTCGGCGTGCACGGGGCTGGTCATCAGATTACCCGCCAAGGCGGCGGCCGCCAGCATCGGCAGCGTCTTGGTCCAGTGTCGGCCTGTCATATGGACACTCCTTCCATTTTTAAACGAGCCTGAGAGGAAGCTGCCGCGACGGACACCCCCCTTTCGCGCCGCCATGCCGACGGCGCGAGCAAGCATTATGAGTATGAAGGGGAATCCGTGTGTGCCAAGGGGGGAAATAGACCGCTCGGGCAGCAAATTTCGTTGCTGCACTGCGGAAGCCTGAAAAATGGGCAGCCTGCCCGCGCTCCGCGCTCGCGGATTGGGCAGGCGCCCGTTGCGTTGCGAAAAACGCTCAGTTCAGAGAATAGACCAGCGACAGTTTGGAGATGGTGTCCAGTTCCTCGCTGCCGACGGGCGGGGCGGAGTTGTGGCGGACCTCCAGCGAGGCCCGCGCCGCCAGGGCGCCGATCAGCTTGGTGGTGAGCGCCAGCGTATCGGTGGAGATCGTCTTGTCGGTCCCGATATTGACCGCCAGATCGTTGGTCAGCTTCGCATTGTCGCTGAGGTTCCAGGTCAGGCCGGAGGCCACGCGCGCCGTGGGTTCGGTCTCCACGCCGCCACTGCTCAGCTCGCTGTAGCGATAGCCGGGGCCGGCTTCGACATCGAGCTTGAAGCGCTTGCCCGTAAAGATGCGATAGCCGAAACCGGCATTGCCGGCCGCCTCGTATTTATAGCCGGAGAACTGATCGTCCGTGTAGCTCGCAAATCCGAAGGCGTAGAGCCGTTCGGTCAGGTCGCGGCGTACCGTGCTGTCGAGATAGTAGCGTTGCGCGGTCTTGGTGTCGCCGTCGGAGGCGTATTCGAGACTGCCGTTGGATTCGATTTCCCAGTCGGTGAAGTTCCATTGCAGCGCCGCCGAGAGGCTGGCGGCGGTGGAATCGGTATTGCCCGAGGTCACATTGGCGCCGGCGGCCACCTCGCCGGTAAAGGGCGGTTCCTCGTCCGCCGCGCTTTCGGCGGCGGGTTCGGGCGCGGCGGCCGGGCTTGCCGGTGCGGCGGCGAAGTCGGTCTGCGGGAACGCGGCCGTGGCGGTGGCGCGCAATATGTCTTCGTCGGCGGGCGAGGCGGCGATGGCCGCGCCCAGAATGGCGGCGGCCTCGTCGGGTCGGGCGCCGATCTCGGAAATCATGCGCGAGAGCAGGGCGGCGCGGCCCTGGGCGCGGGTTTCGGCGAAGCTCGCCTGCATCTGCGGCGCGGTTGCGGCCTGCGCACCGGCCATGGCGGCGGGCGCGAGCGACGCGGCGACGAGGATCAGCGCGGCAAGCGCGCCGTTTCGGATGTGTGAGCGATATGGATGGATCATCCGGTTCTCCCTTTGGGTCGGCAAGGCATGGGCGTGACAACGGGTTTCAGGAGGGACTTAGCGCGATTCCCCTGCTTCTCAACCGCGCGCTCCACCCGAAAGGTGCCGGTGTGAGCGGCGTTGCCCGAAAAACGCCGATCCGATAGAAGAAGGGCCAAATCCAATTCCCGACAAAGCGGGCCGGGTTCACCGGCACTCAAACGAGGAAAGCGGCGCATGGCCTCTTATCAGTATGTTTACGTCATGGACCGGCTGTCCAAGACCTATCCGGGCGGCAAGCAGGTTCTGAAGGACATCCGTCTTTCGTTCTTCCCCGGCGCCAAGATCGGCGTGGTGGGCCTCAACGGCGCGGGCAAATCGACGCTTCTGCGTATCATGGCGGGGGTGGACAAAGAGTTTACGGGCGAAGCCTGGGCGGCGGAAGGCGCCAAGGTCGGCTATCTGGCGCAGGAGCCCCAGCTCGACGACAGCCTCGACGTGAAGGGCAATGTCATGCTGGGCGTCGCGTCCAAGCAGGCCATGATCGACCGCTATAACGAACTCGCGATGAACTATTCCGACGAGACGGCCGAAGAGATGGCCGCGCTTCAGGATCAGATCGACGCGCAGAACCTCTGGGATCTCGACGCGCAGGTCGAAATGGCGATGGACGCGCTGCGCTGCCCGGACGGCGAGGCGGACGTGTCGAAGCTTTCGGGCGGCGAGCGCCGCCGCGTGGCGCTCTGCCGGCTGCTGCTGGAAGCGCCGGACATGCTGCTGCTCGACGAGCCGACCAACCATCTCGACGCGGAATCGGTCGCCTGGCTTCAGAACTATCTGAAGGAATATGCGGGCACGGTGGTGCTCGTCACCCATGACCGCTATTTCCTCGACAATGTGACGGGCTGGATTCTCGAACTCGATCGCGGGCAGGGCATCCCTTACGAGGGCAATTATTCCTCATGGCTCGAACAGAAGGAAAAGCGGCTCGAGCAGGAAGCCAGGCACGACGAAGCCAAGCAGCGCACGCTGGCCCGCGAGCTCGAATGGATCAAGCAGAGCCCGAAGGCGCGCCAGGCCAAGAACAAGGCGCGTATCAACGCCTATGACGAATTGCTGGCCGAGGCCGGCCGCGCGCAGGAAGGCCGCGCCCAGATCATCATTCCGCCGGGGCCGCGTCTCGGCGGCACGGTGATCGAGGCCGATCATCTGAAGAAGGGCTTCGGCGACCGGCTGCTGATCGACGATCTCTCCTTCCAGTTGCCGCCCGGCGGCATTGTCGGCGTCATCGGGCCGAACGGCGCCGGTAAATCCACGCTCTTCAAGATGATTACCGGCCAGGAGACGCCCGACGAAGGCGCGCTCAAGATCGGCGAGACGGTGACGCTCGGCTATGTGGACCAGAGCCGCGACGACCTCGACCCGAACAAGACCGTCTGGGAAGAGATTTCGGGCGGCACCGACATCATCGAACTCGGCAAGATGACGATGAACAGCCGCGCCTATGTGGGCGCCTTCAACTTCCGCGGCGGCGATCAGCAGAAAAAGGTCGGCCTCCTGTCGGGCGGCGAGCGCAACCGCGTGCATCTCGCGAAGATGCTCAAATCCGGCGGCAATCTCATCCTGCTCGACGAACCGACCAACGATCTCGACGTCGATACGCTGCGCGCGCTGGAAGATGCGCTGGTGAACTTCGCCGGCTGCGCCGTGGTCATCTCGCATGACCGCTGGTTCCTCGACCGCATCGCCACCCACATGCTGGCCTTCGAGGGCGACAGCCATGTGGAATGGTTCGAAGGCAATTACGCGGATTACGAGGAAGACCGCAAACGCCGCCTCGGCCCGGAAGCGGAAGTTCCCCACCGCATCAAATACAAGCGCTTCAGCCGCTAGGGGCGAGGCTTCAGTTCTTCGAGGCATCGCCCGTTTTCACCTCCCCCCATGGGGGGCGGCGGAAAATCCGACCGGATTTTACGGGTGGGGGCCTTCCCCGACGCTTCCCCTCGAAGGGAGGGAAAGAAGCGCCAATTAAGAGCGCGTCGTTCCGTCCCGGCATAATTTCCATTACGGCGGCACACACAAAAAACGGCGCGGGGAGTATCCCGCGCCGTTTTGCATGCGAATCCGCCGGGCGGATCAGTTCGTGGAGGTGTCGCCGCCCGTCATGGCCGCGTCGACATTGCCCTTTTCGGCCTGCCCGATCTTTTCCTTCAGATGGGAGAGCAGGGCGGAGAAGTCGCCATTATTGCTGTTCAGGATCGAGGTGAACTGGTCGCGCTGTTCCTGGGCGAGCCAGATGCCGGCGACGTTCACGTCGAAGACCTTGAAGCCGTCGCCTTCGCGCAGGACCCACCATTTCACGTCCACGGGCGGGCGCCCGTTGGTGAACTTGATCTGGCTGGAGACGATCACTTCGCGGCCCTTGGAACCCTTCTCCTGCGCGCCCGTCACGTCGAACTTCTCGTCATTATAGTCGGAGAGGCGGGTCACATAGACCTTCACGATGAAGGTCTCGAAGAGATCCAGATATTCCGCCTTCTGCGCCTGGTCGGGCGTGCGGACATAGCGGCCCAGCGAGAAGGCCGCGATCTTCTTCAGATCGGCATTTTCCCGCAGCAGCGTCTGGAAATTGTCTTCCATGGCCGACTTGCCCGCCGACTTGTCGGAAATGACGTCGATGGCCTCGGCGCCCAGATCCTCGACGAACTTGATGGCCTGCTGGTCGCTGGCGGCGCGGGCGGGCGTGCCCGCCAGAACGCCGGCCAGGCCGATCCCCAGCGCAAGCGCCGCGGTTGCCGCCGGCTTCGCCATGGTGGTCATGAAACTGTGGAAGAAGCCGCTATCCGCCGGCTTCGGGGAGGTGATCGTCATTCAATCGTCTCCTTTCGCGGGTTTTCACCGCGGATTGGGTACCCCGGCCCCGACGGATCGGTTACGCCGCAGGCGAACGATCCTTATTGAGTGTCGGGAGTGTTCGGTTCGTTTGTGTCGAAATTTAGGTTCTCGATATCGGGCAGGTCGTTCACATCGGTGCGGCCATTGGCGATTTCGTTGCGCCGGCTCTGCCGGTACAGGCTGCGAATCGTCACGTAATAGTCCACGGATGTGCGCTCGATCTGATCGAGAGCATTGAGGCCGCGCGAGCGCGCATCGATACCGTTCACCACGAAGCGCGTCATCGGCACGGTCTTGGGCTCGTTCCAGTAGATATAGGTGAGCGGATCGAAGAACTGGTCCACGCCGAAACCGACGAGGTCGCGGGGCGGGGCGGGCCCCAGCACCGGCAGGTAGAGATAGGGGCCTTCGTTCACGCCGTAGGTGCCGAGCGTCTGGCCGAAATCTTCGCTGTGCTGCTTGATGCCCCATTCGTCCGCTGGGTCGAAAAGGCCCAGCACGCCGACGGTGGAGTTGATGCCGAAGCGCTCGACGGTGGTGCCCGCGCGGTCCCATTCGCCCTGCAGCAGGTCGTTGGCCAGGATGACGGGGCTCTTCAGATTGTCGAGAAAGTTGCGGACCGCGTTCCGGCCCACGCCCGGCACCACGCCGCGATACCAGGTCGCCATGGGCTTCAGGGCGATGGTGTCCAGAAAGCGGTTCAGCTCGAAGAAATATCGGTTGGCCGGCTCCAGCGGATCGTTGGAGTCGTCGGCGTCGGCCGGGTCCGAATCGGCATTCGCGGCCTCCATGGCCGCCGAATCGCCGCCCGCGGAGACCGCGAACGCGCTTTGCGAGGTCGTCGTCAGGGCTGCGATAGCCAGAATGAGGGCCGCGCTATTTGCTGTCAGCCGCCTTTTCAGGGGCGTCGTTATTCTCTTCATCATTCTTTCTGCCCGTCATCCCAGTGCCATTACGGCGTCGGATACAACAAAATGGGGTGTCGGAACCCCTTTGCCACCGGCATTCGTATGCCGGGCGGTCGCGGTCCGTAAACTTCGGCTATGTGCGCGGCGCGCCCGGCGCCCCTCACAACCAAAGTCGTTCAGATCGCTTAAATTCCAATGAATGCGCCGGAAAAATTGCATTCGGGGGGCGCAACTCAGCGGTCCAGCCTGATTTCTAGGTACCATAAGTGCGGGGGGGCTGCCAGATGCGCCGACGGCGGCATGTGGCCATTTTAACCATGGCTGTTGCCGAATTGCTGCGGCGAAAGCCGGTTTCGGCCGAGCGGGGCTTTGAAAACACATAAAGATATGTTTATATCTGCGCATCGATTAACGGAGGACAGCGCGTGGAGCAGCTTCTTTCAGGTTTGAGGGCAGCGGGCGAGCCTACTCGTCTGCGGCTGATGGCGCTTCTGGCCAGAAGCGAACTGACGGTGACGGAACTGACGCAGATCCTGCGCCAGAGCCAGCCGCGGGTGAGCCGTCACCTCAAGCTTCTGTGCGAGGCCGGGCTTCTGGAGCGGTTTCGGGAGGGGAGCTGGGTGTTCTACCGGCTGGCGAGTTCGGGCCCCGTGGCCGATCTCGCCGAGCAACTGGTGAGCCTGATCCCGTCGGAGGATCTCGTGATCGCACGGGATCTGGAGCGGCTGGAAGCGGTACGCGCGTCCCGGGCGGAAAAGGCGGCGGAATATTTCCGCGCCAACGCCGAAGAGTGGAACCGGATCAGGTCCCTTTATGTGCCCGAAGACAAGGTCGAAGCGGCGTTGCTGGACCTGTCGGGCCATGAGGACATGGATGTGGTGCTGGATCTGGGCACGGGCACCGGGCGGCTTCTGGAGCTGTTCGGGCCGCGCGCCAAGACGGGTTACGGCATCGACCTCAGTCCGGAAATGCTGGGCTTTGCGCGCGCGCATCTCGCCCAGCCGGAGCTTGAGCATTGTTCGGTACGGCAGGGCGATCTCTACGACCTGCCGGTACAGGACGACACGGTGGATCTGGTGACGCTGCACATGGTGCTGCATTACCTGGACGAGCCGGGGGCGGCCATCGCAGAGGCCGCCCGTGTGATGAAGCCGGGCGGACGCCTGCTGATCGCGGACTTTGCGCCGCACGATCTCGACTTTCTGCGCGAGAAGCATCAGCACCGGCGCCTCGGGTTCACAGAGGAGGAGGTGGCGGACTGGCTGAAAGAAGCCGGGCTGTCCCTCAGGGAAGTCAGGCGTTTGCCGCCTGAAACAGACAACAAGAAGGATGACGACGCCAAGCTGACGGTCCTGATCTGGGTAGCGGACAAGGCGGAAACGCCGGACGCGAAAGGCACAGGGGCCAGGCAGGCGCGCCAACTCGAAGGAGCCAAGTAATATGGGTTTTGACAGCCGCAAGACCGGCGACGAACGCACGCAGGTGTCGTTCGAGTTTTTTCCGCCCAAGGACGACAAGGCGGAAGAAGCGCTCTGGAAATCGATCAAGCGACTGGAACCGCTTAACCCCCAATTCGTGTCCGTCACCTACGGGGCGGGCGGGTCCACGCGCGAGCGCACGCATGGGACCGTGAAGCGCATCCGCAACGAGACCGCGCTCGAGCCGGCCGCGCATCTGACCTGCGTCGGCGCCTCGAAGGCGGAGACGGACGAGATCATCCGCGCCTATTGGGATGCGGGGATCCGCCACATCGTGGCGCTTCGCGGCGACATGCCCGAGCTTGGCGCGCCCTATGAGCCGCATCCGGAGGGCTATCAGTCCACGCCGGACCTGATCGACGGCATCAAGAAGATCGCCGATTTCGAGGTCTCGGTGAGCGCCTATCCGGAAAAGCATCCCGAATCGGCCTCGCTGGAAGCCGATATCGAGCTTTTGAAGCGCAAGATCGAGGCGGGCGCGGATCGGGCTATCACCCAGTTCGTTTTCGATACCGACCGGCATGCCGAATTCCTCGAAAAGGCGCGCGCGGCGGGCATCGATGCGCCCATCGTGCCGGGCATCATGCCGACCACCAATTTCAAGGGCATCAAGCGCATGGCGGGCCGCTGCGGCGCGTCCGTGCCGGAATGGCTCGCGGACTATTATGTCGGCCTCGACGAGGATCTGCCGACGCGCAAGCTGATCTCGGCCTATGTGGCCACCGAGCAGGTGAACACGCTGCGCGGCTACGGTTTCGACCGTTTCCACTTCTACACGCTGAACCAGGCGGACCTGACCTTCGCGATCTGCCATGTGCTGGGCCTGCGCCCCAAGCATGCGACCGTCGCGGAACCGGCCTGAGTTTCAAACGCTGAATTCGAATACAAGGAAGGCACTCATGTCTCATCCCAAGACGCGCGAAGAGCGCATCGCCTATCTCCGCGAGGAAGTGAAGAAGCGCGTGCTCATTCTCGACGGCGCCATGGGCACCATGATCCAGCAGTACAAGCTGGGCGAAGAGGATTATCGCGGCGAGCGCTTCAAGGATCACGAAAGCGACGTGAAGGGTAACAACGAGCTGATCTCGCTCGTCCAGCCCGACATTCTGCGCGAGATCCATCTGCAATATTACCGCGCGGGCGCGGATTTCGCCGAGACCAACACCTTCGGCGCCACGCGCATCGCCCAGGCCGACTACCACATGGAAGATCTCGCCTATGAGATGAATGTGGAAAGCGCCCGCATCGCGCGCGAGGCCGCCGACCTTTGCGAAGAGGAAGAGCCGGGCCGCGTCTGCTATGTCGCGGGCACGCTCGGGCCGACCAACCGCACGGCATCCATCTCGCCGGATGTGAACGATCCGGGTTTCCGCAATATCGACTTCGACATGCTCTACGAGGCCTATAAGGAAGCGACCAAGGGGCTCATCGAAGGCGGGGCGGACACGCTTCTCGTGGAGACGATCTTCGACACGCTGAACGCCAAGGCCGCGCTCTATGCGGTGGAGGACGTGTTCGAGGAAACCGGCATCGAGCTGCCGGTCATGATTTCGGGCACGATTACGGATATGTCCGGCCGTCTCCTGTCGGGTCAGACGCCGGAAGCCTTCTGGAACTCCGTGCGCCATGTGAAGCCCTTCTCCATCGGGCTCAACTGCGCGCTGGGCGCCGCGGAAATGCGCCAGCATATCGACACGCTGTCGCGCATCGCCGACACGCATGTCTCCGCGCATCCCAATGCGGGCCTGCCCAACGAGATGGGCGAGTATGACGAGAGCCCGGAACAGATGTCGAAACTCGTCGGCGAGTTCTCCACCTCCGGCATCGTCAACATTCTGGGCGGCTGCTGCGGCACCACGCCGGATCACATCAGGGCGATTGCCGATGCGGTGAAATCGGGCAAGCCGCGCGAGATCCCGGAGATCGAGCGCAAGATGCGGCTGTCGGGCCTCGAGCCCTTCGCGGCGGATTGACCTCGGTCCGGCAAATTCGGACTTGATTGAACAACAGTGCAATTCCAGGAAAAGTGGAAACCGGTTTTCCGTCCGGAATTGCACCACTGCAAATAGGTAGATCGGGGCGAGATGACTCAGACCACGGCGAATTTCATCAATATCGGCGAGCGGACCAATGTGACGGGTTCTGCGCGCTTCCGGAAAATGATTCAGGAGGACCGTTACGACGACGCGCTGGACGTTGCGCGTCAGCAGGTCGAAAACGGCGCCCAGGTCATCGACATCAATATGGATGAGGGCATGCTCGACTCCGAGGAGGCGATGATCAAGTTCCTGAACCTGATCGCGGCCGAACCGGATATCGCCCGCGTGCCCATCATGATCGACAGTTCCAAATGGAACGTCATCGAGGCGGGCCTGAAGCGCGTGCAGGGCAAGGCGATCGTGAACTCGATCAGCCTCAAGGAAGGCGAGGAGAAATTCCTCGCCGAAGCCCGCAAGATCATGCGCTACGGCGCGGCGACCGTCGTCATGGCCTTCGACGAGGAAGGCCAGGCCGACACCGCCGACCGCAAGTTCGAGATCTGCGAGCGCGCCTATAATCTGCTCACCGAAAAGATCGGCTTCCCGCCGGAAGACATCGTCTTCGACCCGAACATCTTCGCGGTCGCGACCGGCATCGAGGAGCACAACAACTATGCCGTCGAATTCATCGAGGGCTGTGCGCGCATCAAGCAGAACCTGCCTTACGCGCATATCTCGGGCGGCGTGTCGAACATCTCCTTCTCCTTCCGCGGCAACGAGCCCGTGCGCGAGGCGATGCATTCGGTGTTCCTCTATCACGCCATCCAGGCGGGCATGGATATGGGCATCGTGAATGCCGGCCAGCTCGCCATTTACGACGACATCGACCCGGAGCTGCGCGAGGCCGTGGAGGATGTGATCCTCAATCGCCGCGACGATGCGACGGAGCGCCTTCTGGACGTCGCCGAGCGCTACAAGGGCGAGGGCGGCAAGAAGCGCGAGGAAGACCTTTCCTGGCGCGAGAAGCCGGTGAACGAGCGCATCTCGCATTCGCTGGTGAAGGGCATCAACGCCTATATCGAGGAAGACGTGGAGGAAGCGCGCCAGCAGCATGACCGCCCGCTGCACGTCATCGAAGGTCCGCTCATGGACGGCATGAACGTCGTCGGCGACCTCTTCGGCGCGGGCAAGATGTTCCTGCCGCAGGTGGTGAAGTCCGCCCGCGTGATGAAGCAGGCCGTCGCCTATCTCATGCCTTACATGGAGAAGGAAAAGGAGGAGATGGGCATCACCGACGACGATGCCGCCGCCAAGATCCTCATGGCCACGGTGAAGGGCGATGTGCACGACATCGGCAAGAACATCGTGGGCGTCGTGCTCCAGTGCAACAATTTCGAAGTGATCGACATGGGCGTGATGCAGCCCGCCGAAAAAATCCTCGAAGCGGCCAAGGAGCACAAGGTCGACATCATCGGGCTGTCCGGCCTCATCACGCCCTCGCTCGACGAGATGTGCTATGTCGCGGCCGAGATGGAACGACAGGGCTTCAACGTGCCGCTCCTCATCGGCGGCGCGACGACGAGCCAGATCCATACCGCGGTGAAGATCAACCCCAACTACAAGGCGGGGCAGGCGATCTATGTGACCGACGCCAGCCGCGCGGTGGGCGTTGCGTCCAATCTCATCTCCGAGAAGAAGGACGAATACGTCACCGACATCCGCACGAAATACAAGGAGCTCGCCGAGAAGCATGCGGCGGGCAAGCAGAAGAAGGAACGCCAGACGCTTCAGGGCGCGCGCGACAACCGCTTCAAGGCCGACTGGAAGGACCACAAGCCGGTGAAGCCGACCTTCCTCGGCACCAAGGTTTTCGACGATTATCCGATCGACAAGCTGGTGCCTTACATCGACTGGACGCCCTTCTTCCAGACCTGGGAGCTGCATGGCCGTTACCCGCAGATTCTTGAAGACGAGAAAGTGGGCGAGGCCGCGCGGTCGCTCTTCGAGGATGCGCAGGAAATGCTCAAGCAGATGGTCGAGGAAAAATGGCTGAAGGCGCGTGCCGTCATCGGCTTCTGGCCGGCCAACGAGATCGGCACGGACGACATCGAGCTTTACACCGATGCCGACCGCAAGGAGCGTCTGGAGGTCTTCCACACGCTGCGCCAGCAGATGAAGCGTTCGTCCGACCGCGCCAACTATGCGCTGTCCGATTTCATCGCGCCCAAGGATAGCGGCGTGGAGGACTATATCGGCGGCTTCTGCGTCACGGCGGGCTTCGGCGAAGACGAGATCGCCAAGGGCTTCAAGGAGAAGAACGACGATTATCGCGCCATTCTCTCCCAGGCGCTGGCCGACCGTCTGGCGGAAGCCTTTGCCGAGCATATGCATGAGCGCGTCCGCAGGGAGTTCTGGGCCTATGCGCCGGATGAGGGGCTGAGCAATCAGGATCTCATCGATGAGAAGTATCAGGGCATCCGGCCCGCGCCGGGCTACCCCGCCCAGCCCGACCACACGGAAAAGGCGGCGCTCTTCAAGCTCCTCGACGCGGAAGAGAAGATCGGCGTGAAGCTGACCGAGAGCTATGCCATGTGGCCCGGCGCCTCGGTGAGCGGCATGTATTTCAGCCATCCGCAGTCGGAATATTTCGGCGTCGGCAAGATCGAGAAGGATCAGGTCGTCGAATATGCCGAGCGCAAGGGCATGGAGCTGAGGGTCATGGAGCGCTGGCTCGCCCCCATCCTCAACTACACGCCCGGCCAGGAGCCGAACGAGGAAGCGGCGTAAGCGCTACGACATTGAGGGGAAGAAAGGGCGCCGGATCACCGGCGCCCTTTTTGTATCTGGGCAGACAGTCAAAAAAATGATGTCATCCCGGCGAAAGCCGGGACCCACTCTCACATCCGCTTGCCGCAGCGCTAGTGGATCCCGGGAATAAATCCCGGGATGACATTTGTTGGTGAGACAATTCAGAAAACAGAACACAGATGTCGTCCCGGCACTTGTTGCCGGGGCCTACTCTCGATAGTTCCGTATCGAAGCGCCAATGGGTCCCGGCCACCTTCACATGCAAGGAGGGCCGGGATGACAGCTATTTCTTATTTCTCCAGCGACTGCGCCCAGCTCTCCGCCCAGCCGGTGAGCGGCATCAGCTTGTCGAGCAGTTCGCGGCCCATCGGGGTCAGCGCATAGCCTTCCTCGTCGCGATGTTCCGCGATCCCCGTCTCGCGCAGATCGGCAAGCCGGGCATTGAGCACGCTGGGCGAGACGCCGCCGCAGGCCTCCTGCAGGGCGCGGAAGGTGAGGGGCGTCTCGCCGCGCAGTTCCCAGAGGATGCGCAAGACCCATCGCCGCCCCAGCAACTCGATCAGCACCATGACGGGGCGGCCCGTGGACGACCCCCGGACGGGCGTGCCCGGTTTCGGGGCTTTTCTCTTTTTCTCGCTCATGGGGACAGAATAGGGCTTGCGCTACGAAAATAGAAGCATCATCTTTCTGCTACTGAAAACGTAGCAATGAGGAGTGCCATGACCGCCCGTATCGCGCCGGCCCCGAGGCCTTATGAAAAAGACATGGAAGAGACGCTGGAAAGGCTCATGCCGCCCGGTATCGAGCCGCTTTCGCTCTTCCGCACGCTGGCTTGCAATCCGCGTGTCTTCCGCCGCTTCATGGCGGGCGGCCTGCTCGACAAGGGATCGCTCGGCTTGCGCGACCGCGAGCTTGTCATCGACCGCGCCACGGGGCTCTGCGGCGCGGAATATGAGTGGGGCGTCCATATGGCGCTGTTCGGCGAGCGCGTCGGCTTCGGCGCGGCGGAGGCAAAGGCGCTCGTCGCGCCGGACGGGGCGGCGGCCAACTGCTGGAGCGCGCATGACCGGCTCCTCATCCGCATGGTCGACGAGTTGCACGCAACCGCGACGATCGGCGATGCGCTATGGGCGGAGCTGGCCGAAGAATTCGAGGCCGACCAGCTCATCGAGCTTCTGGTGCTGACCGGCTTCTATCACATGGTCTCCTTCACGGTGAACGCGCTGCGCCTCGCGCCGGAGGCCTATGCGCAGCGCTTTCCCTGAACACCAAGTGTCATGCCCCGCTTTATGCGGGCCATGACGATGGCAATGAATAACTGGCCGCAACAACCCAAAAAGAAAAAGGGCGCCGTCCGTACACGGCGCCCTTTCCAGTTCCTGTGGGGGGCTTTGCGGTCAGATCACACCGAAGGTGATCATCCCGACATAGATCAGTGCGAGCCCCGTGGCGAGATAGCCGATCTTTACTCCCAGAACATCGAGCATGGTTGGCCTCCGCTTCAGGGTCAGGAAGACGATTGGAGCGGCGAATGGGGGAGGAGCGCAAGAAAATTCGTGGCTGCGCCGCAGCATGGAATCTCGAACTTTTTTACGTTGGACCGCAAGCGTTTGATTCAGGCCCGAAAATCGCCTGTGGATGAAACTTTGTCAGCCGAAACCGCCGCCGCCCGGCGTGCGGATTATGATGCTTTCTCCCGGCGCCAGCTCCATCTGGTCGGACCCCTTGCATGACTCGAGTTGACCGTCGCGCCGCCGGACGAAATTCTCGCCGCATGCCGCTTCGCCGCCGCCCTCCAGTCCGAAGGGATGCACGATGCGGCGCGTGGAGAGGATCGACACGCTCATCCTTTCGCGGAAGGCGATCTCGCGCACAGTGCCGTCGCCGCCATGATGGCGCCCGGCGCCGCCTGATCCCTTCCGTATGCTGAACTCTTTCAGCAGAACGGGGAAGCGCCATTCCAGCACTTCCGGGTCGGTCAGGCGCGAATTGGTCATATGCGTCTGCACCGCGTCCGCCCCGTCGAAATCGGGCCCTGCGCCCGCACCGCCGCATATGGTCTCGTAATACTGGTAGCGCTCGCTCCCGAAGGTGAGGTTGTTCATCGTGCCCTGCGCGGCGGCCATGGCGCCGAGCGCGGCGAAAAGCGCGTCCGTCACCGCCTGGCTCGTTTCCACATTGCCGCCCACCACGGCCGCCGGATAGCGCGGCGCCAGCATGGAGCCTTCCGGCACCACGATCTCGATGGGTTTCAGGCAGCCTTCATTGAGCGGGATGTCGTCATCCACCATGCAGCGGAAGACATAGAGCACGGCGGCGCGCGTCACGGCGGAGGGCGCGTTGAGGTTGGAGGGGCGCTGTGCGCTGGTGCCGGTGAAATCGACTTTCGCGCTGCGCGCCTCGCGGTCCACGCTCAGCCGGACCTCGATCTGCGATCCGTCGTCGAGCGGCAGGGTGAACGCGCTGTCGGTCAGCGCGCCGATCACGCGGCGCACGCTTTCCTCCGCATTGTCCTGCACATGGCGCATATAGGCCTGCACCGTCTCGAGGCCGAACTGGCCGACCATCTTGCGCAATTCCTGCGCGCCTTTCTCGCAAGCCGCGATCTGCGCGCGCAAATCGGCGATGTTCTGGTCCGGATTGCGCGCGGGATATTTGCCGCCCGTCAGCA
Source organism: Parvibaculum indicum (assembly GCF_011762095.1). Taxonomy (GTDB): domain Bacteria; phylum Pseudomonadota; class Alphaproteobacteria; order Parvibaculales; family Parvibaculaceae; genus Parvibaculum; species Parvibaculum indicum. The sequence goes on from NZ_JAASQO010000004.1 coordinate 63,179, forward strand.
CGTCGCGCATCTCCGCCTCGCGGAAGGTGCCCGCCGCCACCAGCCGGAAATTGTCGATGAGGACGCCTTCTTCTTCCACGGAGGTGGAATGCGCGGGCATGGAGCCCGGCGAAATGCCGCCGATATCGGCATGGTGGCCCCGCGCGGCCACATAGAATGTGGGTTTGACGGTGTCGTCCATCCTTCGAGACGATGGTTCCACCGTCGTCTCGGGATGAGGTTCTGGGTTGTCCTCATGCTGAGGAGGGCCGGAGGCCCGTCTCGAAGCATCCTCGTCCAGATAGACCGGCGCGACCACCGTCACATCCGGCAGATGCGTGCCGCCATTATAGGGCGCGTTCAGCACGAAGACGTCGCCCGGGCGCATCTCCGGGTTCTGCTCGATGATGGCGCGCACCGTCGCGCCCATCGAGCCCAGATGCACCGGCATATGCGGTGCATTGGCGACGAGCCCGCCCACGGTATCGAAGATCGCGCAGGAGAAATCGAGCCGTTCCTTGATGTTCACCGAATGCGCGGTCTTTTCCAGCGTGAAGCCCATCTGTTCGGCGATGGACATGAAGAGGTTGTTGAAGATTTCGAGCATCACCGGATCGGCCTCGGTGCCGATGGCGAAGCGCTGCGTTCGCGCTTCCGTCCGTGTCAGGACGATATGGTCGAGATCGGTCACGTCCGCCGACCAGCCGGGTTCGATGACGATGGTCTGTTGCGGCTCGATGATGATGGCCGGGCCGGGCAGGGCGTCGCCGGGGGCGAGGCCTTCGCGCAGGTAGACCGGAGCCTCGTGCCATTCTCCTTGCGAGAAGAAGCGCGTCACCCGGTCGGGCGCCGCTTCGCCGCTGTCGCGCCGTCCGGCGTTCAGCCGTTCCGTCACATCCGCGGATTTGCCGATGGCTTCCACCGACACCGCTTCCACGATCACCGGCTTTTCGACCGTGAAGCCGAAGCGCTGGCGGTGCGCCGCCTCGAAGGCTGCCCGCGCTTCCTCAAGCGCGCCATGGTCCACGATCAGCGCCGTATCCGTGCCCGCATAGCGCAGATGCAGCCGGGCCTTGAGCTCGATGCGGGACTTATCCACGCCCTGCGCCGCCACCTGGGCGCGCACCTCTTCCCCCAGCTCGCCCAGCACCGGGTCGAGCGTGGCGAGCGTGTCCGCGTCGAGGTCTTTCTCCACCGCCGTCTCGCGCTGCGCGCGGATATCGGCGAGCCCCATCCCATAGGCGGACAGGATGCCGGAGAAGGGGTGGAAAAATATTTTCGTCATCCCCAGCGCATCGGCGACGAGGCAGGCATGTTGTCCCCCGGCGCCGCCGAAGCAGGTCAGCGCATATCCGGTGACGTCATATCCCCGCTGCACGGAGATCTTCTTGATCGCCTGCGCCATGTTCTCGACGGCGATCTTGATGAAGCCATCGGCAATCTCTTCCGGCTCAAGCCCAATCTCACCCGAAAGCCTGTTGAATCTTGCTCCAACCTCAGCGCTATCTAGCCTTTCATCCGCTGCCGGACCGAAGACTTTCGGAAAATAGTCGGGGATAAGTTTGCCGGCGAGCACATTCGCATCCGTCACCGTCAGCGGGCCGCCCTTGCGATAGGCCGCCGGTCCGGGTTTCGCGCCCGCGCTGTCCGGCCCGACGCGCAGCCTGGCGCCGTCGAAATGCAGGATGGAGCCGCCGCCCGCGGCGACCGTGTGGATCTGCATCATCGGCGCGCGCATCCTGACGCCCGCCACTTCATTGTCGAAGCTGCGCTCGAATTCGCCGTCATAATGGCAGACATCGGTGGAGGTGCCGCCCATGTCGAAGCCGATAATCCGGCTGAATCCTGCGAGTTTCGAGGTCTCCACCGCGCCGACCACGCCGCCCGCGGGGCCCGACAACACCGCGTCCTTGCCCTCGAAAAGATGCGCCTCCGTCAGCCCGCCGGAGGACTGCATGAAGAAAAGCCGCGTCGCCGGATCGTCGGTCCCGATCGCATCGGCCACCCGGTCCACATAGCGCCGCAGGATGGGCGAGAGATAGGCGTCCACCACGGTGGTGTCGCCGCGCGCGACGAATTTCATCAGCGGGCTGACGCCATGGCTGGTGGAAATCTGCGTGAAGCCGATTTCCTTTGCGATGTCAGCGGCTTGGCGCTCATGTTCCGGATAGCGATAGCCATGCATGAAGCAGATCGCCACCGCCCGAATGCCCTCGTCGAACGCCTCTTTCAGCGCGGCGCGGGCGTTTTCCGCATCGAACGCTTCCAGCTCCTCGCCCTCGGCGCTCATCCGGCCGCCGGTTTCCGCCACTTTCGCATAGAGCAGTTCCGGCTTTTCGATCCTCAGCCGGAAGAGGTGAGGGCGGTTCTGGTAACCTATTGAAAGAGCGTCCCGAAATCCCCTGTTGGTCAGGAAGAGCGTGGGCTCGCCCTTGCGCTCCAGCAGCGCATTCGTGGCGACGGTCGTCCCCATCTTCACCGCGCCGATGCGGTTGCCCGGCAGCGGTTCCTCCGCGCTCACGCCCAGGAGCTCGCGCATCCCCTGCAGCGCCGCGTCCTCATATTGCTCCGGGTTTTCCGACAGCAGCTTGTGCGGCACCAGCCGTCCGTCGGGGCTCCGGCCCACCAGGTCGGTAAAGGTGCCGCCCCGGTCGATCCAGAAATCCCAGCGGCCTGCGTTTTCGGACGTGTTCCCGTTCATGCGCCGCAACCTGCCACAGCTTTCGCGGGCGCGGAACGGCTTTGCGCCGATCTTGCATTGACGCAAGGGAAAGGGCGATTTTCGCGGGTGCGAAACGGCGAAAATCCGTCTAGGCTGGGATCATGTCGATCTGGGGAAAAATAGCGGGCGCCGGCGTTGGAATGGCCGTCGGCGGGCCCCTTGGCGCTCTGGTGGGCGCGGTGGCGGGACATATCGTCATCGACCGCGCGCTGGAGGACCATGAGGTCGTCTTCACCATCGCCCTCATCGCGCTCTCGGCCAAGATGGCCAAGGCCGACGGGGAGGTGAGCGACGCCGAAATCCAGGCTTTCCAGCAGGTTTTCGACATCCCGGCGGAGGAGGCGCGCAACGTCCACCGCGTCTATCAGATCGCCCAGCAGGACGTCGCCGGATACGAGGCCTATGCCCGTCAGGTGGCGCGTATCTATCGCGACAAGCCCGCCGTGCTGGAAGATGTGCTCGATGCGTTGTTCCACATCGCCAAGGCGGACAAATTCGTTCACCCGAACGAAATTGAGTTCCTGCGCACCGTGGCCGATATTTTCGGCTTCTCCGAGGTCGAGTTCGCCCGTATCCGGGCGAGCCATCTGGGGCCGGACCGCTCCGACCCTTATCTCGTGCTCGGTATCACGCCGGATATTTCCGACCACGATCTCAAAAAGGCCTATCGCCGGCTGGTGCGCGAAAACCATCCCGACATGATGGTGGCGCGCGGCGTGCCCAAGGAACTCGTTACCATCGCGAATGAAAAGCTCGCCGCGATCAACGACGCTTATGACCGGATCTGCCGCCAGAGGGGGCTCAAGGAGGCGGTGACGGAAGAGGTTTCCTGACTCTTCCGGCCTTCGGCACTGGCGGCGCTCTCTTCCATACGGTAAGCAAGACTGAAAATGACATCGACGTCAGCTTTGGGCGTTCTCCCCGAAGAGAGCGCCTTATGCCTGGCTGAAAGCGAGCAAGGCTCCCCCCATGGGTATGACCCCCACACATCTTGCCTTCATGATGCTGATCAATCTGATCTGGGGCTTCGCGCTTGTCGCGGCGAAGGTGTCGATCGGCCATTTTCCGCCGCTTCTCTTCGCGGCGCTGCGCTTTCTGCTGATCGTGGTCGTGCTCTTCCCCTTCCTGAAAATCCACAAGGGGCAGATGAAGGAAGTCATCATCATCGCGCTCTGCGCGGGGCCGGTCGGTTTCGGCTTCTTCTTCGCGGGCCTTGCGATTTCGGATGCCTCGGTGGTCGCGGTGGCGAGCCAGCTCGGCGTGCCCTTCGCCACGATCATGTCGGTCATCTTCCTGCGCGAGCAGGTTTTCTGGAAGCGCTGGCTCGGTATCACGCTTTCCTTTGCCGGCGTCATGGTCATCAGTTTCGATCCGACGGTCTTCCGCTATATCGACGGGCTGCTTCTGGTGCTGTGCTCCGCGCTCGTCAGTTCCGTGGGCACGATCTATCAGCGCCAGATCAGGAATGTCGGCGTGTTCGAACTCCAGGCCTGGGTGGCCTTCGCCGCCGCGCCGATCATGCTGATCGGGTCGCTGGCGCTGGAATCGAACCAGTATGAGGTCGTCATGACCGCGTCGCTCCTTCAGTGGTCGGGAATCTTCTATGTGGCCTTTGCCTCCAGTCTCGTCGGCCATGCGGGCATTTATTATCTGCTGCAGCGTTACGAGGTGACGCAGACCGCGCCGCTCACGCTGCTGTCGCCCATCTTCACCGTCTTCTTCGCGGTGATGTTGCTGGGCGAAACGCTGACCGAGCGTATGGTGGTCGGTGCGCTCATTGCGCTTACCGGCGTGCTCATCGTGTCGATGCGTCAGAAGCGTATCGTGGATACTGGACCCTGAGGATAAGTCATGGCCGTTGAATGTATCGAAAGGCCGTCGCCCAATTTCGACGAGCGCAAGGGGCCGGTGGATATTCTCCTGATGCATTATACCGGCATGGAGACGGGTGAGGCCGCTGCGGCGCGGCTGTGCAGCGCGGAGGCGCGCGTTTCCGCCCATTACATGATCCATGAGGACGGGCGGATCGTCCGTCTGGTGCCGGAGGAGATGCGCGCCTGGCACGCAGGCGTGTCGAGCTGGGCGGGCGAGACCGACATTAACAGTCGCTCCATCGGTATCGAGATCGTCAATGGCGGTCACGATTTCGGCTGCCCGCCTTATCCGGACGTGCAGATGGCGGCGGTGGAAGCGTTGTCGAAAGAGATCGTCGAGCGCTGGAATATTCCCGCCCGTCGCGTCATCGGCCATTCCGACGTCGCGCCCGGGCGCAAGGCCGATCCCGGCGAATGGTTCGACTGGGCGCGGCTCGCCCGCGCAGGCGTCGGGCTATGGGTCGAACCGGAAGAAATCGTCGAAGGGCCGAGCCTTTCGCGCGGAGAGCGGGGCGATCATGTTGCCGATCTCCAGTTCATGCTGGCCGATTACGGCTATGGCGTGGAGGTGATGGGCCGTTACGACGAGACGACCGAAGAGGTCGTGGCGGCGTTCCAGCGGCATTTCCGGCAGCAGAAGGTGGATGGCGTCGCCGACATCTCCACCCTCATGACTTTGCGCCGACTGCTGGAGTTGGTGCGGGGATAAGTCCGGCAGGCCCCCGAAAGGAGCCTGCCGATTTTCGTTACGGGATCATGATGACCCGGCCGAAGGCGGACCGGCCTTCGATATAGGCGTGAGCCTCCGCCGCTTCGGAGAGCTTGAACTCCTTGTCCAGCACCACCTTGAGTTCGCCCTTCGCGGCTTCGTCGATAAGCGACTGGATGTTCTCGCGCACGCGCGGCGAGAAGATTTCCGCCCCCAGAAACACGCCGGTGAGCGAGCGGTTTCCCGCCATCATGCTTTGCACGTCCACCGTCATCGGTTCGCGCCCGGCGCGGCCGACCATGGAGACGCGTCCGCGATAGCTCAGCACGTCGATGGACTTTTGCAGCGTCGAGCCGCCCACGGGATCGACCACCAGGTCGACACCGCGATTTTCGGTGATCTTCATGACTTCGGCGACGAGATCCTGCTCGCGGTAGTTGATGCCGTGGTCGAGGCCGAATTCCTTCAGCCGGTCGAGTTTCTCCTGGCTCGACGCGGTGGCGATCACGGTCGCGCCTTCGCGCTTGGCAATCTGGATGGCCGCCAGTCCGACGGCGCCCGCGCCGGCCTGAATGAGCACGGTCTCGCCGCGCTTCAAATGGCCGAATTCGAAAAGGCAGTCATGCGCCGTCCCGAAGGGGACGGGGATAGCGGCTGCCTGACGAATGTCGAGCCCGTCCGGCACGGGCCAGGCGGTGGCGGCGAAGACGGCGCGTTTTTCGGCATGGCTGCCATACATGTTCACCGTCGTGACGCGCTGGCCGACCTTCAGGTCTTTCACATTGCTGCCGGTTTCGAGGATGGTGCCCGCCGCCTGATAGCCGACGACATGCGGCACGGTCGCCAGGTCGCCGCCCAGTCGGTTCAGCGTGTCGCCGCCCTCGATGGAGACGGCCTCGACCTGGATGACGATGCCGTCGTCAGGGCATTCGGGATCGGGCACATCCTCGTATTTCAGCACGGTGGGTGGCCCGTTTTCGTAATAAACGGCGGCTTTCATGGATTTCCTCCCCGGGATTTGATTGATGAATTGGATCGATAGACGGCAATGTCGTTACGGAAGGGGCAGGGTACAAGGTCATTAATTGGAATTGGCTTGACGGGCCCATGTCCCCGTCCCTAAGTCCTTTTCAGGGTCAGATGGCCGGATGGCCGCTGTCGCAAGGCAGAGGAAAGTCCGGGCTCCACGGAAGCACGGTGCCGGATAACGTCCGGCGGGGGCGACCCCAGGGAAAGTGCCACAGAAAGCAAACCGCCTGCCGGGCAACCGGGAGGTAAGGGTGAAAGGGTGCGGTAAGAGCGCACCGCGCGGCCGGTAACGGTCGTGGCAGGGCAAACCCCACCGGGAGCAAAACCGAATAGGGGTGGCGCGTCCTCCTTTGCGGGGACAGGTCCGTTTCCGGACCGCCGCCCGGGTTGGTTGCACGAGGCGTCCGGCAACGGGCGTCCCAGATGAATGGCCATCGGCCGCCTTCGGGCGGGACACAGAACCCGGCTTACAGGCCATCTGACCCTGTTTTACTCCACTCACACATCTCGATTTCATCGCCGCCGGAATGCTCCGGTTTTTCATGGGATGGTATGGATGTTTTACTTTTGTTCTCAAAGTAACCGTCTCTTTTTGACCCGTCTCAACCACGCGAATGCCGCAGAATTCCGGGATTTTACTAGGTGATCCCGTTGACGCCCATGAATTCCCATGATATCCCATACTATCCCGTAGAGGTGCATGTCGGCCCATTTGTGCCCGGCGCTCAGGCGGGGTGCCGCGGGCGATTGGCCGGGCGGCTGGACAGGGGACGAGGTCGGCGGCATGGAGTCCTTCAGGGGGCGCTACACCAACAGGATCGACGCGAAGGGCCGGGTTTCCGTCCCTGCGAAGTTTCGCGCCATCACGATCGGCCAGGGCTATAACGGCATCGTCTGCTTTCCCTCCCTCAAGGGGGCGTCCGTCATCGAGGGCTGCGGACCGGAATTTTCCAATCTGATCGACGAGATGCTGGCGCAGCTCGCACCGTTTTCCGACGAGCGCGAAGAGCTCGCCATGGTGCTGCACGGCAATGCCTGGGAGCTGATGTTCGACGCCGATGGCCGCGTCGTGCTGCCGGAAGAGCTGCGCGAGCGCGCCGGGATCACCGGCGACGTGACTTTTGTGGGTATGGGCCAGCGCTTCCAGATCTGGGAGCCCAAGGCCTATGAGGCTCATTACGAGCAGGTGATGAAGAAGGTCGGCTCGCTGAGCGATCTTCTGAAGCCGCCGGCGCAGATGGCGCGCGAGCGCAGCGGGAACGACGGAGGCGCCTCATGAGCGAGAAGGCGCCGCATATTCCCGTCATGCTGCCCGAAGTGCTCGAGGTCGTTTCTCCGAAAGACGGCGGTCTTTATGTCGACGGAACCTTCGGGGCGGGCGGCTACACGCGCGGTCTGCTTGAAAGCGCGGATTGCGCCGTGCTGGCCATAGACCGCGACCCCAATGCGATCCTGCGCGGGCGGGCCCTCGAAACGGAATTCGCCGGCCGTCTGACCCTGGTCGAAGGCTGCTTTGGCGATATGGCCGCGCTTGTGCGCGGTCTCGGCCATGACGCGGTGGACGGGGTGGTGCTCGATCTCGGCGTCTCCTCCATGCAGCTCGACGAGGCGGAGCGCGGCTTTTCCTTCCAGAAGGACGGGCCGCTCGACATGCGGATGAGCCAAAGCGGGCCGTCCGCCGCCGATGTCGTGAACGAATATGAAGAGGGCGAGCTGGCGCGGATCATCGCCGTCTATGGCGAGGAAAAGCGGGCGCGCGCCGTGGCGAAGGCCATTGTGGCCGCCCGGCAGGACGCGGCCTTTTCCCGCACGCTGGAGCTTGCCGACCTGGTCGCCCGGGTGGTGGGGCGCAAGCCGCAGGACAAGATTCACCCCGCGACGCGGACCTTTCAGGCCCTTCGTATTTTCGTGAACGACGAGTTGGGCGAGGTTGCCCGCGGCATTTCCGGCGCCGAGGATATCTTGCGCGAAGGCGGGCGGCTCGCGGTGGTGACGTTTCATTCCCTAGAAGACCGTATCGTGAAGCGGTTTCTCATGGCGCGCACCGGCCGGGCCGGCCGCGCCAATCGCCATATGCCCGAAACGGAGGAGGCCACTCCGTCGTTTCGCGAGATTGCGCATAAGGCGCGCAAGGCGTCGGCCGGCGAGGCCGAAGTCAATCCGCGTGCGCGATCCGCGAAACTCCGGGCCGCCGAGCGCACCGATGCGCCGCTCGTTCCGCTGGATCTCGCAGCGCTGGGCTTTCCGAAAGTCCCCTCCCTCGAGGGAGGGGCCGCATGATCCGGATTCTCAATCTTCTGCTGCTGGTCGGTGTCGTCGCGCTGTCTATCGGTCTTTACGACGTGAAGTATCGCGCGCAGCAGGCGGAGCGCGAGGCCGACAGGCTCGACCGGCAGATCGCGCGCGAGCAGGAAGCCATCAAGGTGTTGCGCGCGGAATGGGCGCATCTCAACGAGCCGGATCGGCTGCAGGCGCTGGCCAAGCGCTATACCGGCCTTCGTCCGGTCTCGCCGGGGCAGATCGGCAGGTTCGAGGATGTGCCGATGCCGCGCCGGACCGATGAGTTTTATGTGCCGCGGGGGCAGTCGCTCGGCGGTGTCGCGGGCATTCAGGCAGGCGGGAGCATGATCAGATGATCGGACGTCGCCAGCCTTCTCCCAACCGTATGATCCGCGCCGGACATGACGCGATCGCCAAGCCGGATTGGGGGCGTGGCGCGTCGGCGCGCGGGCCGCGCGCCTCGCAGCGCCGTATCTTTCTCGCCGCGGCGATCTTTGCCGGCTGCTTTTCGCTGGTCGGGGCGCGGCTTGTCGGTCTTGCCATTACCGGCGGGGACGGTGCGCCGCGCGTCGCCTATGCGCAGCCCGAAGGCCAGCTGGTGCGGCCCGATATTCTCGACCGAAACGGCGATGTCATGGCAACCGACATCTCGGTTGCCTCTCTCTTCGCGGATGCCCGGCATGTCATCGACCCGGAGGAGGCGACGGCGAAGCTCGTCTCGGTTCTCCCCGGTCTCGATGCCGATGAAGTCGTCAAGAAGCTGTCTTCCGGCCGCGCCTTCAACTGGATCAAGCGCGATCTGACGCCGAAGCAGCACCAGGCGGTTCACGATCTCGGCATTGCGGGGCTCGAGTTCCGCCGCGAGCGCAAGCGGGTTTACCCCAATGGCGCGACGGCGGCGAATGTGCTCGGGCTGGTCAATATCGACAATCACGGCATTGCCGGTATGGAGCGCTATGTCGACCGGAATGTCCTGGGCGAGAAGGGCGAGCCGAAAAAGCCGGTTGTTCTGTCGATCGACGTCGCGGTCCAGCATGCCCTGCGGGACGAATTGCAGAAGGGCATGAAGGAGTTCTCCGCCAAGGCGGCGGTGGGCATCATCATGGATATCCACACCGGCGAGGTGATGGGGCTGAGTTCGCTGCCGGACTTCGATCCGAACGACCCCATGGCCGTGTCCGCCGATGCGCGTTTCAACCGCGCGACGCTGGGGGTCTACGAACTCGGCTCCGTTTTCAAGGCCGTCACCATGGCGGCGGCGCTCAATTCCGGCCTGATCGACCCGAACGCCAAGGTGGATGCGACCAAACCGATGAAGGTCGGCCGTTTCACGATCAGCGACTACCACGCCGAAAACAAGAAGATGACGCTGCCGGAAATTTTCATGCATTCGTCGAATATCGGCACGGCGAAGATCGCGCTGGAAATCGGCGGCGACGTGCACCGGGAATATCTCAAGCGCTTCGGCCTTCTCGAAAAGCCCGAGATCGAGCTTCCCGAAGCGGGCGCGCCCCTGTTGCCGGCACGCTGGTCTGAAATCACCAATATTACGACATCCTATGGTCACGGAATTGCCGTTACGCCGCTGCAGGTTGTCTCCGCCCTGAGCGCCATCGTGAACGGCGGTACCCGCGTGACGCCCACGCTGGTCCGGCGCGATACGCCTCAGCGTGGCGCGCGCGTGATTTCCGAGGGGACGAGCCGGGACATGCGCTGGCTTCTGCGTCTCGTCGTGGAAGAGGGCACGGGCAAGAACGCGGATGTGGTCGGCTATCCGGTCATGGGCAAGACGGGTACGGCGGAGAAGCCGGAAAATGGCGGCTATGCCAAGCACAAACTCATCACCTCTTTCGTCAGCGCGTTCCCTGCGAACAAGCCGCGCTACGCAATGATCATCATGTTCGACGAGCCCAAGGGCACGAAGAAGACCTATGGCTATGCGACCGCCGGATGGAACGCGGCGCCGGTGACGGCGCGCGTCGTCAAGCGTGTCGCGCCGCTGCTCGATATCGAGCCGGAGCAGCCCGAACGGTCCGTGCCGGAAGGCGCGCAGCTCGTGTCGTATCAGTTTCACAATGCCCGTTAGCCTTGCGAGGAAGGAAGTTGGGTCACATGCAGTTGTCGGCGTTGATAGGAGCGGATGTCCGTCTCCCCCGGTCCGGGGGAGATGCGGAAATTCGTGGCCTGACCGCCGATAGCCGCGCGGTGGAGCCCGGATTTCTCTTCGCGGCGCTTCCGGGCACCCAGGTCGATGGCGTTCGATTTATTCCCCAGGCTCTCGAGAAGGGCGCGGCGGCCCTTCTCGTCGGGGGGGGTGTCGAGCTGCCGGCGGGGATTTCCGTACCGGTGATTTCAGACCGCAATCCCCGTCGGCGGCTCGCTCAGATGGCGGCCCGTTTCTTCGAGGTGCAGCCCGGCGTCGTGGCCGCCGTCACGGGCACGAACGGCAAGACCTCGGTCGCCTCTTTCGTGCGGCAGATCTGGGAGGCGCTCAGCGAACCGGCCGCGAGCCTGGGTACGCTCGGGATCACGGGGCCGAAGGGCGAGCGGGCACTGGGCTATACGACGCCCGATCCGGTGGCGCTGCATCGCGAGCTGGCGGAACTGGCCGAGGAGGGCGTCACGCATCTTGCGATGGAAGCGTCCAGCCACGGCCTTGCCCAATACCGTCTCGACGGCGTGAAGGTGAGCGCGGCGGGCTTTACCAACATCACGCGCGATCATCTGGATTATCACGCCAGCTTCGACGACTACTTCTATGCGAAACTTCGGCTGTTCGGCGAGGTCATGGGGCCGGGCGGCGTGGCGGTGCTGAACGCGGATGCGGCGCAGTTTGCCGAATTCGAGGCGGTGTCCTGGGCGCGCGGCCACAAGGTGATTACCGTCGGTCGCAAGGGACGGGGAATTTGCCTTGCCGCCCTGCGGCCCGGCCTGCGCGGGCAGGCGCTCGAAATCATTCACGAAGGCCGCAATTACGATGTGAACCTGCCGTTGATCGGTGCTTTCCAGGCGTCCAACGTGCTGGTTGCGGCGGGGTTGGCCATCGGCTGCGGTGCGCCTGCCGGCGGTGTCTTCGAGGCGCTCGGGAGGCTGCAGGGCGCTCGCGGGCGGATGGAAGAGGTCGCGCATCTGCCCAATGGGGCATCGGTCTATGTCGATTATGCCCATACGCCGGATGCGCTGGAGAATGTATTGACCGCCATGCGGCCCCATACGGCGGGCCGTCTGGTGGTCGTATTCGGCTGCGGCGGCGACCGGGATCCGGGCAAGCGGCCCCTGATGGGCGAGGTCGCGGCGCGGCTGGCAGACATTATATATGTGACGGACGATAACCCCCGGGGCGAGGACGCCGCCGCCATTCGTCAGGCGGTGCTGAAGGGGTGTCCCTCAGCGAGCGAAATCGGCGACCGGGGCGACGCGATTGCCACGGCGATGAAGGCGCTCGGGAAGGGCGACCTCCTGGTGGTGGCCGGCAAGGGCCATGAGACGGGTCAGATCGTCGGCGATAAAACCATTCCCTTTTCGGACCATCAGGCCGTGCAGGATGCGGTGCGCGAGATTGCGGGAGGTGTCGCATGACGCAGCCGCTCTGGACATCCGACGAGGTTCTGGCTGCAACGGGCGGCACGGCGCATGGCGCGGGCTGGAACGCTACCGGTGTTTCCATCGACAGCCGCACGCTCGAGCCCGGCGACCTTTTCGTCGCGATTGTCGGGGAAAATGCCGACGGTCATGCCTATGTCGCCAATGCGCTGGAGAAGGGCGCGGCGGCAGCCATCGTTTCGCGCATGGACGACGACATGTCGTCCGCCGGGCCGCTGGTTCAGGTGGACGACACGCTCGAGGCGCTGAATGCGCTGGGCCGCGCCGCGCGGGCGCGGGCCGATGCGAAGGTGATTGCGGTGACCGGCAGCGTCGGCAAGACCGGCACGAAGGAAGGCTTGCGCATGATCTTCAGCGCGCAGGGGCCGACCCATGCCTCCGCCGCTTCCTACAACAATCTATGGGGTGTGCCGCTGTCGCTGGCGCGGATGCCGAAGGATACCGAATTCGGCATCTTCGAAATCGGCATGAACCATCCCGGCGAAATCACGCCGCTGTCGAAGATGGTGGAGCCGCTTGTCGGCATCGTGACGACGGTCGAGGCCGTTCATATCGAATATTTCGACAGCGTCGAGCAGATTGCCGACGCCAAGGGCGAGCTTTTCGACGGGCTTCAGACAGGTGGGGTCGCCATTCTCAATCGCGACAATCCGCATTTCGAGCGGCTGCGTGCCAAGGCTGAAGCCGCGGGCGCCGGGCGGATCATCGGTTTCGGCGAGCATGAAGAGGCGGATGCGCGCGCCGACAAGATTGCCTTGCGCGAAGACGGCTCCAGCGTTGCCGCGACGATTTGCGGTCAGAAAGTGACCTACAAGGTCGGTGTGCCGGGCCGTCATATCGTGATGAACAGCCTCGCCATGCTGGCCAGCGTGCAGGCGGTCGGTGCGGACCTTGCGCTTGCGGCGATGGCACTCGGCCGGTTGCAGGCGCCGAAGGGGCGCGGCGAGCGGCATCTCATCGCGGCGGCCGGCCGCAGCTTCACCGTGATCGACGAAAGTTACAACGCCAATCCGGCCTCCATGCGCGCCTCCATCGAGGCGCTGGGCCAGGCGAAGCCGCAAGGACGGGGCAGGCGGATCGCGGTGCTCGGCGACATGCTGGAACTCGGCGAGGAATCCGATGCGATGCATCGCGATCTCGCGCCGGCGCTGCGTCAGTCTCATATCGACCTTCTTTTCGCTGCCGGTCCGCATATGCGTGAACTTTTCTGTGCCGTACCGGCGGCGCATCGTGGGCGCTATGCGCCGAGCGCCGACGCACTCGTCGATCTGCTGGCCGAGGAAATCCGGAATGGCGACGTGCTGATGGTCAAGGGGTCCTTCGGGTCGAAAATGGGGCCTGTCGTCGAAGCGCTTGTGGCGCTGGGGGAAGACGACAGCGAAAGCATTCGGCGGAACAGGGGGTAAGGACGTGCTTTACGATTTGATGTTGAGCATTTCGGATCAGGTGCCGGGCGCAAATGTGTTCCGCTACATTACGTTCCGTACGGGTGGCGCGACGGTGACGGCGCTGCTCATCAGTTTTCTCTTCGGTCCCGCCATCATTCGTCTGCTGAAATCGCGTCAGCGGCGCGGGCAGCCGATCCGTGAGGACGGGCCTCAGACCCATATCGTTCAGAAGCAAGGGACGCCGACCATGGGCGGCTTCCTTATTCTGGTTGGACTTATCCCCGCCGTGCTCCTCTGGGCCGATCTGTCGAACCAGTATGTCTGGGTTGTGCTTCTCGTGACGCTGGGTTTCGGCGCCGTGGGGTTCGCGGACGATTATCTGAAGGTCAGCAAGATTTCCCCGGATGGCGTGCCGGGCCGTGTGAAGCTCTTTTTCGAATTCGTCATCGCGCTTGGCGCCATGTGGTGGCTGGTGCGTCTCGGCGATCCGACCATGTCCACGGCGGTCGCCATTCCCTTCTTCAAGAGCGTCCTCGTGCAGGTTGGCGCTTTCTTCTTCCTGTTCGGCTGTCTCGTGATCGTCGGGGCGTCGAACGCGGTCAATCTGACCGACGGTCTCGACGGGCTGGCCATCGTGCCGGTGATGATCGCCGCGGCGAGCCTCGGCCTCATCGTCTATCTCGTCGGCAATGCGGTCTTCGCCGACTATCTGCAGATCCATTTCGTGCAAGGCACGGGTGAACTCGCCATCATCTGCGGTGCGCTGATCGGGGCCGGTCTCGGTTTCCTCTGGTACAACGCGCCGCCCGCCATGGTCTTCATGGGCGATACGGGCTCGCTGGCGCTGGGCGCCGCGCTGGGGGCCATTTCCATCGCTGCCAAGCATGAGCTGGTGCTTGCCATTATCGGCGGGCTCTTCGTGCTCGAGGCCGTCTCCGTCATCGTGCAGGTCGCGTCTTTCAAACTCACCGGCAAGCGCGTCTTCCGCATGGCGCCGCTGCATCACCATTTCGAGCAGAAGGGATGGGCGGAACCGACCGTCGTCATTCGCTTCTGGATCATTTCCGTCGTGCTGGCCATGGCTGGGCTTGCCACGCTGAAACTGAGGTAAGGCATGATCCCCGTTCCGGGTTTCGAAAAACGCCGCGTTGCCGTGTTCGGACTGGGTAAGTCCGGGCTCGCGACGGTGCGCGCGCTCGAAGCCGGCGGGGCGGAAGTGCTGGCCTGGGACGATTCCGAGGCCAAGCGCGAAGAGGCCCGTGAGGCCGGGGTTCAGCTTTCCGATTGCGATAGCTGGGACTGGAAGTCCATCGCTTCCTTCGTGCTCGCGCCGGGCGTGCCGTTCACGCATCCCGAGCCGCATCGCACGGTCAAGGCGGCGCAGGCCGCCGGCGTGGAGGTGATCGGCGATGTCGAGCTGTTCCAGCGTGCGCTGACGGCGAGCGACACGGGCGCGAAGTTCGTGGCCATCACCGGGACGAACGGCAAATCCACCACGACAGCGCTGATCGGTCACATGGTGCGCCGTTGCGGCAGCATCGTGCAGGTGGGGGGGAATATCGGCCGTCCCGTTCTCGATCTCGATCCGCCGAAAACGGGCATGGTCTATGTGATCGAGGTGTCGTCCTATCAGATCGACCTGGCGCCGGGGATTGCCCCCGACATCGCCATTCTTCTCAACATCACGCCGGACCATATCGACCGTCACGGCACGGTCGAAAACTATGCGGCGGTGAAGGCGCGGCTTTTCGCCCGGCAGAAGGAAGGCGACACGGCGATCGTCGGTGTGGACGACGGATATTCGAGCGACATCGGGACGAAGATCGGGGCCTGGCGCGTGGCGACACTGGTGCCTGTGTCCGTGGGCAAGGCGCTCGGGCGCGGCGTCTATGTCATCGATGGCGTTCTTTACGAAGCGACCGGCCAGCAGACGGTGAATGTGGGCTCGCTGAAGCCGATGCGCACGCTGCCCGGCGCGCATAACTGGCAGAATGCGGCGGCAGCCTTCGCGGCGGGTCGTGCGCTCGGCTATCTGCGCGAGAAAATCCTTTCCGCCTTCGAGAGCTTCCCCGGCCTTGCTCACCGCATGGAGATCGTCGCGGAACGCGACGGCGTGCGCTACGTCAATGACAGCAAGGCAACCAATGCGGATGCGGCCTCCAAGGCGCTGGCGTCGTATGACAACATCTACTGGATCGCCGGCGGCAGGGCGAAAGAGGGCGGGATTGCTTCTCTCGCCGACTTCTTCCCGCGTATTCGCAAGGCCTATCTGATCGGCGAGGCGGCGGACGATTTCGCGGCAATGCTCGACGGGACGGTCGCGCATGAAGTCTGCGGCACGCTGGACCGGGCGGTGCAGGATGCCACGCGCGATGCACGGGCGGACGATGCCGACCTGAAAGTGGTGCTGCTGTCGCCTGCTTGCGCCTCTTTCGACCAGTTTGCGAATTTCGAAATACGCGGCGACAGGTTCCGCGCCGATGTGCAGGCTGTGCTGGAGAATGCGGGAGGTGTCGCATGATGCGTCTTTCCCGAACGAACC
Organism: Parvibaculum indicum; assembly: GCF_011762095.1. Taxonomy (GTDB): domain Bacteria; phylum Pseudomonadota; class Alphaproteobacteria; order Parvibaculales; family Parvibaculaceae; genus Parvibaculum; species Parvibaculum indicum. Next base: position 79,305 of record NZ_JAASQO010000004.1, read on the forward strand.
GCACGGCGCTTGCCGAATGGTGGTGGACGGTGGACCGGCTGACGCTTCTGGCGATCGGCCTGCTCATCTCGCTCGGCATGGTGCTGACGCTGGCCGCGAGCCCGGCGGTTGCAATGCGGCTTCACTATCCGCCGTTCCATTTCGTCTACAAGCAGCTTCTGTTCCTTGTGCCCTCGATTGCGATTCTTGTGGGGACGTCGCTGCTGACGGTGAAGCAGATCCGGCGGCTGGCCGCCTTCGTCTTTATCGGTGCGTTCGGCACGATGATCCTGACGCTCCTCGTCGGGCCGGAGATGAACGGCGCGCATCGCTGGATCCTGATCGGTCCGTTTGCGTTGCAGCCTTCGGAATTCATCAAGCCGGCATTCATCGTGATCGCCGCCTGGATGTTCGCCGAGGCGCATCGGTTGCCCGATTTTCCGGGCACGGCGATTGCCGTCGGGCTTTACGGGCTTGTCGTAAGCGTTCTCGCGCTGCAGCCCGACTTCGGTCAGCTGATGCTGATTACCATGGTGTTCGGTGCGATTTTCTTCATGGCGGGGTTGAGCTGGCTCTGGATCGGGTCGCTGGGCGCGGCGGCGCTCGCCGGGCTCGTGGCGGCCTATATGCTGATGCCGCATGTCGCGAGCCGTATCGATCGTTTCGTCAATCCGGCGGGCGGCGACACCTATCAGATCGACACCGCGCTCGATGCGTTCCATGCGGGCGGTATTTTCGGGCGCGGCCCGGGCGAGGGCGAGGTCAAGCAGATCCTGCCCGACGCGCATACCGACTTCATTTTCGCCGTGGCGGCGGAAGAATACGGCGTGTTGGCAGGCCTTCTCCTGATCGGCCTGTTCGCTTTCATCGTCATGCGGACGCTGTCGCGGGCGATGGAGGAGCAGGATCTCTTCATCCAGTATTCCTCCTGCGGGCTGGTGGCGCTGTTCGGGCTGCAGGCGCTCATCAATATGGCGGTGAATGTGAACCTCATTCCGGCCAAGGGGATGACGCTTCCCTTCATTTCCTATGGCGGGTCGTCGCTCTTTGCCGTTTCTCTCACCATGGGCATGTTGCTGGCGCTGACGCGACGCCGCGCAGGCGCGCATGTGCCCATGCCTTCCGGATGGGGGGCAGTGGCATGACGGCGAATACGCAGGGACCGGTCGTGATTGCCGCTGGCGGCACGGGGGGACATCTTTTCCCCGGCCAGGCGCTGGCGCAGGAGCTTACGCGGCGGGGCCGCGACATCGTGTTGATGACGGATGAGCGCGTGAAGCGCTTCGACAGCCTGTTTCCCGGTGCGGATATCTATGCCGTGCCGTCGGCGACGCCTTCAGGCAAAGGGATCGCCGGTCTTGTGAAAGCGGCGCCCGTGCTTTTTTCGGGCGTCGCAAAATCCTTCGGCATTCTGGGGCGGGTGAAGCCTTCCGTGGTAATCGGCTTTGGCGGATATCCGACCCTGCCGCCGCTTGCCGCCGCTCTGCTGCGGCGAATTCCGGCCTGCGTGCACGAACAAAATGCCGTGCTGGGGCGGGTCAACCGGCTGGTCGGGCCTTATGTTCACGCCATTGCATCCACCTTTCCCGGCCCGCGCTATCTGCGGGAGGCGGACAAGGGCAAGCTCGTGCTGACGGGCAATCCGGTTCGCGACGCGGTGATGCAGCAGGCGGATGTGCCTTACGACGCGCTGGGTGCCGAGACCCGCATTCGGCTGCTTGTCTTCGGCGGCAGCCAGGGCGCGCGCGTCATGGCCGATATCGTGCCCGGCGCGCTGGCCAGTTTGCCGGAAGGCATCCGCGCCCGGCTCGACGTCGTGCAGCAGTGCCGTCCGGAAGATCAGGCACGGGTCGAAGGCGCCTATCGCGGGGCGGGTATTACCGCCGAACTTCAGACCTTTTTCGACGACATGCCCGCACGCATCGCGGCGGCGCATCTCGTGATCGGACGATCGGGCGCTTCCACCGTGGCGGAGCTGGGCATCATCGGGCGGCCGTCGATCCTCGTGCCGCTGCCTCATTCGCTCGACAACGACCAGAAGGCGAACGCGGAAGTGCTGGCCGGCGACGGCGCGGCCTGGATGATCGAACAGCGCGATTTCACGGAAACGGCGCTGGCGGAAAAGCTCGTCGAGCTTCTCTCGCATCCTGAAACGCTGAACGGCGCGGCGATCGCGGCCAAGGCGACGGGGCAGCCGCAGGCGGTGACGAAGCTCGCCGATCTCGTCGAAGAACTGGGCCGTGGCGAATTTCGCCGCGCGCTGTCGCATGAAAAGGCAGGTGGGTAATGCGTCCGGCTCCTCTCGAAATAGGAACCATCCACTTTGTCGGCATTGGCGGGATCGGCATGAGCGGCATTGCCGAGGTCATGCACAATCTCGGCTATAGCGTGCAGGGCAGCGACATGGCGGAAAGCGCCAATGTGAAGCGTCTGCGCGAGCTCGGTATCGACGTCATGGTCGGCCAAAAGGCCGAAAACCTGAAGGATGCCCATGTCGTCGTCATTTCTTCCGCCATCCAGCCGGATAATCCGGAGCTGAAGGAAGCGCGGGCGCGTTTCCTGCCGGTGGTCCGCCGCGCCGAAATGCTGGCGGAGCTGATGCGGCTGAAATCGTGCGTCGCCATCGGCGGTACGCATGGCAAGACGACGACCACCTCGCTCGTCGCCTCCATCCTCGATGCCGCCGACCTCGATCCGACGGTTATCAATGGCGGCATCATCAACGCCTATGGCACCAATGCGCGGCTGGGCGACGGCGAGTGGATGGTGGTGGAGGCCGACGAGTCCGACGGCACCTTCATCAAACTGCCGTCCACCATCGCGGTCGTGACGAATATCGATCCTGAGCATCTGGATTATTACGGCAGCTTCGAGGCCGCCAAGGACGCCTTCCTCGCCTTCGTCGAGAACGTGCCTTTCTATGGCGCGGCGGTGATGTGCATCGACCACCCGGAAGTGCAGGCGCTGATCGGGCGTGTGCGGGACAGGCGCATCGTGACCTATGGCACCAGCATTCAGGCCGATATCCGGGCGACCAATGTCCGCGTCGAAGGCGAATTCAACGTGTTCGACGTCACCATCACGGACCGCAAGACGGATGAGAAGCGCGAGCTGCCGGGCGTGAAGCTCGCCATGCATGGCAAGCACAACATGCTGAACAGTCTCGCGGCCATCGGTGTGGCGCTGCAACTCGGCATTTCGGACGACCGCATTCGTTCGGCGCTGGAAAGTTTCGGCGGTGTGAAGCGACGCTTCACCTGTGTCGGCGAGTGGAACGGGGTTCGTATCTATGACGATTACGGCCACCATCCGGTGGAAATCGCCGCCGTCCTGCAGGCTGCCCACAGCGCAGGCGACGGGCGCACTATCGCCGTGGTGCAACCGCATCGCTACACGCGCCTTCACAATCTCTTCGATGAGTTTTGCGCCTGTTTCAACGATGCGGATGCGGTGATCGTCGCCAATGTCTATGAGGCGGGCGAGAAGCCGATAGAGGGGGCGGACCGGGATGCGCTGGTGGCGGGTCTTCGGGATCGCGGCCACCGCAATGTCGTGCCGCTGGACAGGCCGGAGGATCTTCCCGGCATCGTCGCCGAAATGGCGAAGCCGGGGGATATCGTCGTTTGCCTCGGTGCCGGCAATATCACGCAATGGGCGAATGCGCTTCCGGCGGATCTTGAAAAGAAATTCGGCAAGGGAGGGAGCGCATGACCGCGGCCGCCTCCCATAGCAACCTGATCGAACGCCTGCCCGAGGTGAGGGGCGAGCTCACGGCCAATGCGCCGATGGCGCCGCTTACCTGGTTCCGTGTCGGCGGTCCGGCGGAAGTTCTGTTCCGGCCGGCCGATACGGAAGACCTTGCCGCCTTCCTTGCGGGCTGTCCCGAGGATGTGCCGGTGACGGTGATCGGCGTCGGCTCGAACCTTCTCGTGCGCGACGGCGGGGTAAAAGGTGTCGTCATCCGTCTCGGCAAGCCTTTCATGACCATCGAGGCGGAAGGCGAATTCGTCAGAGCCGGTACGGCGGCGCTCGATGTGGCGGTTGCCCGCGCGGCGCAGCAGGCGGGTATTGCGGGGCTCGAGTTCTACCGCGGTATCCCCGGGACCATCGGCGGCGCCCTGCGCATGAATGGCGGTTCCTACGGATCGGAAACCAGGGATGTATTGGTCGAGGCGAAGGCGGTTTCGCGAAAGGGCGAGATCGTCACGCTTTCCAATGCCGATATGCATTACAGCTACCGCCATTGCGGCGTCCCGGACGATCTGATTTTCGTCGAGGCGCTTTATCGGGGGCATGCGGGCGACAGGGATGCGATTGCCGCGCGGATGGAAGAGATTACCTCCTCGCGCGAGGCGAGCCAGCCCATTCGCAGCCGCACGGGCGGCAGCACGTTCAAGAATCCGGAAGGCAAAAAGAGCTGGCAGCTTATCGATGCGGCGGGCTGTCGCGGACTTGTCCGCGGCGGTGCGCAGGTGAGCGAGCAGCACTGCAATTTCCTCATCAACACGGGCGAGGCGACCGCCGCGGATCTTGAAGGGCTCGGCGAGGATGTGCGTGCCCGCGTGAAAGAAACCAGTGGCGTAACGCTCGAGTGGGAAATCCGGCGCATCGGAACCCCTTTGAAGGAGGCGGCATGACGACGGAAAAGCATGTCGCCGTTCTGAAGGGCGGCTGGAGCGCGGAGCGGGAAGTAAGCCTTGTCTCGGGCAAGGGATGCGCCGACGCCTTGCGCAGATACGGCTATCGTGTGAGCGAGATCGACGCGGGCCGCGATCTTGCCGATCAGATTTTGCGCGTGAAGCCGGATGTCTGCTTCAACGCATTGCACGGCCAATGGGGCGAGGACGGGTGCGTGCAGGGCCTTCTTGAGGTACTCGGCGTTCCCTATACGCATTCCGGCGTGTTGCCCTCCGCACTCGCCATGCACAAGGAGCGCGCCAAGGCGGTGTTCCGCGGGGCCGGTCTGCCGGTTGCCGAAAGTCTCGTCGTGCCACGCGAACAGGCGGCGCTCGGTCATGTGATGGCGCCTCCTTATGTGGTGAAGCCGCTCAATCAGGGGTCTTCCGTCGGGGTCTTCATCGTGAGGGAAGGGGATAACCGGCCGCCGGCCGAGTTGACCTCTCCGGAATGGGATCTCGGATATGAGGTGATGATCGAACGCTTCGTCGCCGGCCGCGAACTCACCTGCGCCGTCATGGGCAAAGAGGTTTTCGAGGTGACCGAGATCATCGCCAATACGGCCTTCTACGACTATGAGGCGAAGTATCAGGAAGGCGGATCGCGCCACATTCTGCCTGCGCCGATCGACGAAGAGCTGAAGCAGGAAGTCCAGCGCATCACCCTGGCGGCCCACAAGGCGTTGGGATGCCGCGGCGTGACGCGCTCCGACTTCCGTTATGACGATACGAAGAGCGGCAAAGGCGAACTCATCCTTCTGGAGGTGAATACGCAGCCCGGCATGACGCCGACATCGCTCGTGCCCGAACTCGCGAACCTGGCCGGATATTCCTATGTGGACCTGGTGAGCTGGATGGTGGAGGACGCGTCATGCGGGAGATGAAGTCGAAATCCCGGACGTCGCGCACGGGCGTGACGCGCCGAAAGAACGGCAAGAGCGCCGTGGCGCCGGGCAAGCGCCGCAACACGGCGCAGACGCGCATCTTCGGCAAGCGCAAGACGCCGCCCAAGGGACCGGTTGCGGCACGCCTCTACGCGCTGGCGCGGGGCGAGGTGCCGATGCGGCCTTTCACCGTCGGCGCCGGCATGCTGATGGCAGGTGTCTTTCTCTACGGTCTTTTTGTCGGCGGCCATGTTGCGGCGGCGGGCCGCGCGGTAACGGCGCAGGCCGACAAGCTGATGGCGCTGGCCGGCTTCTCCATTCAGGAAGTGACGGTGACGGGTCGCGAGCATACGCGCCCCGACCGCCTTCTGGCCGCGCTCGGTATCAGCCGCGGCGACCCCATCCTCTCTTTCGACACCGAAGAGGCGCGGGAACGGGTGGAACGTCTCGACTGGGTGAAAAGCGCGACGGTCACACGGCTTCTGCCCGATGCGATCCGGCTCGACATCATGGAGCGCACGACCTTCGCCATCTGGCAGCGGGGCGGATTTCTCTCCGTTGTGGACCGGGAGGGCACCCCGATCACGGATGAGAACATCGAGAATTACGCATCGCTTCCCTTCATCGTCGGCTTCGGGGCGCCGCGCGCGGCGCCGGAACTGATTGCGATGATGGCGGAGAAATATCCGGCGCTCCTCACGCGGGTACGCGCGTTCGTGCGCGTGTCGGAACGCCGCTGGAATCTGCGTCTTGAGAACGGCGTCGACGTGAAGCTGCCGGAAAAGGACGTGTCCGGTGCGCTGGCGCGTCTGGTTGCGTATGACGCGGAACATAAGATCCTCTCCCGCGACATCGTCTCGGTGGATCTGCGCCTGAAAGACCGGGTGGCGGTGGAGTTGACGAAGGAAGCGGCCGAGGCCCTGAAAGACGGTTCGGCGGTAGGTGTCAGTTTGCATGACGGTGAAGTGCGGTCGGGACGTTCGGCCGGCACGGGGGACAGAACATGAATATGGTGTCGCTCGGTTCCAAGGGGTTTCAGGGGCGTCCGGTCGCGCCGGGTCGCTCCGGCGTGGTGGCGGCGCTGGATGTCGGGTCCAGCAAGGTCTCCTGCTTTATCGCGAAGGTCGAACCCGGACGCATGGCGAACGGCCATGTGCCCATGCGGGTGGTCGGCATCGGGCATCAGGTCTCGCGCGGCATTCGCGCAGGCACGGTTGTCGATATGGATGCCGCCGAAGAGGCGATCCGGATTGCCGTCGATACGGCCGAACGCATGGCGGGGATTACCATTCGGGAGGTTCTCGTCACGGTTTCGGGCGGCGAGCCCAAGAGCCAGACGGTCGGCGTGAAATCCAAACTTCAGGGTTCGGAAGTGACGGATGACGATCTGGCGCGGCTGATCGGTCATGCGCAGGAGAATTTCCAGCCGGAGGGGCGGGAAGTGCTTCATGCCATCCCGACCAATTACAGCGTCGACGACAGCCGGGGCGTGCGCGATCCGCGCGGCATGTTCTGCGATAAGGTGGGCGTTGAAGTCCACATGGTCAGCACACAGAGAGGCGCGCTGCGCAACCTGGAAATCTGCGTCGAGCGGTGCCATCTCGCCGTGTCCGGTATCGCGGTTTCACCTTACGCGAGCGGCCTGGCCTGTCTTGTCGAGGACGAAATGGATCTTGGTGTTGCCGTTCTCGACATGGGGGGTGGCACAACTTCACTTGCGGTCTTCTTTGAAGGGGCGATGGTCTATTGCGATTCCGTGTCAATCGGCGGGAATCACATTACAAATGACATCGCGCGAGGACTCTCTACACCGCTGGCCCATGCGGAACGCATGAAGACGCTCTACGGCAGCGCGCTGGCGAGTCCATCCGACGAAAGAGAGATGATCGACGTGCCGCAAGTGGGCGAGACAGACTCGGATTCGGCGAATCATATTCCCAGGTCGATGTTGACCGGAATCATTCAGCCGCGTCTCGAGGAGACGTTCGAACTGGTACGCGACAGGCTGGAGGCGAGCGGCTATGGCCGGCTCGCCGGGCGCCGTGTCGTGCTGACCGGTGGCGCGAGCCAGTTGAACGGCGCTCGCGAACTTGCAGCGCGCATGCTCGACAAGCAGGTGCGCGTGGGCCAGCCGATCCGCATTGCGGGGCTGGCGGACGCGACCGGCGGTCCTGCTTTCTCGGCATGTGCCGGTCTTCTTTCCTATTCGCAGATGTCTCCGCTCGAGGCGGCGGCCCATGACCCTGACGGGGAGGCCGCTCCGCGCGGCCATATCCGCAAGCTTGGCCGATGGCTGAAGGAGAATTTCTGATGGCGCGCAAAGACGATTTCCAGGCCCGCAGGCGCGGCGGGCACATATGCGGGGCAGGCGATCGGCGGCGGCAGGGCCGATCGGCCGGTGTTCCGGATGAGGCATCGGTGCCAGGCGCATCGTTGGCCTTGTCCGGCCGGCGCCCCGTTTTTCAAATTGCTCTCAGGAGGCTGACATGAGCATCAAACTTTCGGTTCCGCAGGAGAAGGAACTCAAGCCGCGCATTACCGTCTTCGGCGTAGGCGGTGCGGGCGGCAACGCGGTCAACAACATGATCGAAGCCGGACTGGAAGGTTGCGACTTCGTGGTGGCGAATACCGACGCCCAGGCGCTTTCGGCGTCTCTGGCGGAACGGCGGATCCAGCTCGGCGCCGATATCACGGAAGGCCTTGGCGCTGGCTCGCGGCCCGAAGTCGGCTGCGCGGCGGCGGAAGAGGCTATCGAGGAAATCGGCGAACAGCTCACCGGTGCCCATATGGTGTTCATCACCGCGGGCATGGGCGGCGGCACCGGTACCGGCGCGGCACCCGTCGTGGCGCGCACGGCCAGGGAGCAGGGCATTCTCACCGTCGGCGTGGTGACCAAGCCTTTCCAGTTCGAGGGCTCCCGGCGTATGCGTATCGCGGAGGAAGGCATTTCCGACCTTCAGCAATATGTCGATACGCTCATCATCATTCCGAACCAGAACCTGTTCCGCATTGCGAATGAGAACACGACCTTCGCCGACGCCTTCGGCATGGCCGACCAGGTTCTTCATTCCGGCGTGGCGGGCATCACCGACCTGATGATGAAGCCTGGCCTGATCAATCTCGACTTTGCCGATGTGCGCACCGTCATGAACGAGATGGGCAAGGCGATGATGGGAACCGGCGAAGCGGAAGGCGAGAGCCGCGCCGTTGCCGCCGCGGAGGCCGCGATTTCCAACCCGCTGCTCGACGAAGTGTCGATGAAGGGCGCCCGCGGCGTGCTCATCAACATCACGGGCGGCATGGACCTCACGCTTTATGAAGTGGACGAGGCGGCGAACCGTATCCGCTCCGAAGTCGATCCGGATGCGAATATCATCGTCGGCTCGACCTTCGACAGCTCGCTGGACGGGCGTATGCGCGTTTCGGTCGTGGCGACTGGTATCGAGGCGGAAGAGGCCTCGCAAGGCCGTCCGGAAACCGTGCGTCAGCCCCAGCCCGTGTCGCGTCAGCGGATGGAGCCCGCGCAGCTTGCCGAGCGCGAGCAGGACGTGGCGTCGAATGTCATTCCGGTTCAGGCCGCCGAAGTGGCGGAGGAAAATCGGGAAGAGGTGGCCGAACAGGTCGCGGAGCCGGAAGAACGCCGGACCGCGGCATCGGGCGGGCGGTCTTTTTCCGGCGGCTTCGATCCCAAGGAGTATGAGGCCGAAGTCATCATCCACAAGCCCGAGCCCCGGCAGGAAGCCCGTCGCGAAGAGCCGGCGCCCGTGGTGAGCCCGGCGGCGGTTCGCGCCGAACCGCGCGACGGTCCCTATATCCCCGGCGACATGGATCGCGTGCAGTCGGCGAAATCCTCGCAGGACATTCCTTCCTTCCTCGGCCAGAAGGCACAGCCGCTTCGCGAAAGCCGCGCACCGAAGAAGGGCCCCGGTTTCTTCGAGAGGCTGACCGGCGGACGCCGCAAGGATGAGGACGTGCAGGAAACCCGCCGCGAAGAAGCCCCGCGACGGGAGCCGAGCATGAAGCGCGAGGCGGCCCGCCGTCCCGAGCCCGAGCAGCGTCAGCCCGCCCGCTCGCAGGGTGACACGTTGCAGGGCCAGGATGAGAGCAAGCTCGTGCAGCCTTCCTATGAAGAAGAGCAGCTCGAGATTCCGACCTTCCTGCGCCGGCAGGCAAACTAGGTAGAGAGATCGGTCCGGAAGGGGATGTACCGCCCCTTCCGGCCCGGCGAACATCGTTAATCCGCCCGAGGTCGACGAAAAATCGGCCGGGCGGATTTTTCGTTTAATATCAGTATCTTGCGGTCCGAGATTTAAGGTAACAATCAGTAAGAAACTGTTATTTGAGACAAAATGGGACGGTTGCTACTTATTGCACTGCGGCAAGGGGTAAACCGTAATTTCCAGAGGACTGGCGCGTGCGTATTTCCGACTATGAGACGATGACGACCGGCACTGCCGTAAAGGGCGGTGAGCAGGAGACTGCGCGGCGCAAGCGTCCGGACGGCTGCGCGGCGCAGAAGACGCTTACCCGGATGGTGCATGTCGATGGCGTCGGTCTGCATACGGGCGAGATGATCCATCTGACGATCCACCCGGTCGAGGCCAATCACGGCATCGAGTTTCATCGTGTGGATCTGGGCGAGGAGGGGCATATCCCTGCGCGCCACGACCACGTGGTCGATACCACGCTTTCCACCATGATCGGCAACGAGCATGGCGCGACCGTCAGCACGGTCGAGCATCTGATGTCTGCGCTGTCGGCCATGGGTGTCGACAATGCGCTGGTGATGCTCGATGGACCGGAAGTGCCGGTGCTGGACGGCAGTTCCGAACCTTTCATTCGTGCGATCGAGAAAGCCGGGCTTATCGAGCAGGCGGCACCGCGCAAGGCGATCCGCATTCTGAAGCCGGTGGTGGTCGAAGACGGGCTGAAGCGGGCGGCCTTGCTGCCGGGCGAGGGCTTTCGTCTTTCCTTCGAAATCGAATTCGAGAGCAAGGCCATCGGCCGTCAGAAAGTCGAAGCCGATTTGCGCGATCCCGATTTCATCGACGATGTGTTGAGCGCGCGGACCTTCTGCATGCGCAAGGATATCGAGGCCATGTGGGAAGCCGGGCTTGCCCGTGGCGGCTCGCTGGAGAATGCCGTGGTGGTCGATGGCGACGAAATCCTCAATGAAGAGGGGCTTCGCTATCGCGACGAGTTCGTGCGGCACAAGCTGCTGGACGCCGTGGGCGATCTGGCGCTGTCCGGTCTTCCGCTGATCGGGGCCTATGAAGGCGAGCGGGCGGGCCATGCGATGAACTCGCGTGTGCTCAAGGCGCTGATGGCTGACGAAACGGCCTATGAGATCGTCGAATTTTCGAGCCGTCCCCGTTTCGTGGCCGAGCCGCGCGAGCGGGCCGTTGCGATCCCCGCGGAATAGACACCGCCCTTTCATGAATTTTTGGAAAGCCCTGCCTCCGGGAGAGAGCCCGGGCAGATGAATTCGCTCGGCGATTTCATGTGCTTGGGGGAAATCCGCGCCATGCCCGTCGTCCCGGCTCTTTTCCGGAAAGGAAAGCGGTCCGGCCCGGCTTTTCTTGCGATATGCGCTCATTGCCCGCTATGGTCTGCCGCCTGCTTCTGGGATAAAACCGGCTGACGGTATGCCGGGCCGCGCTTCCAGTGAGTCGCGGCGGTTGCGGGTGTGAATTGATCTGTCCGGAGGTCCCTGAAAACGGACCCCGGGGCCTGAGGGAGAGGAAGTAGCGCCGATGAGTGTGGCCAAGCTGTCGACCCGTGACCGGAAAAGCTCGCGATTTTCCCGGGGCCTGCGTATGGCGCTGGTGGGGACCTTTGTTCTGAGCGCCGCGGGCACCCTTGCCGGGTGCGGCAGCGACGAGAACATCGCCTATGAAGAGCGCCCCGTCGAGCAGATCTACAACACTGCCATGGACTACATGCAGGAGCGCAATTACTACCGCGCCGCCAAGGAGTTCGATGAGGTCGAGCGGCAGCACCCCTATTCGGAATGGGCGCGGCGCGCCACGCTGATGAGCGCCTATGCCAACTACATGACCAATAATTACGACGACGCCATTCTCGGTGCGCAGCGCTTCATCCAGCTCCATCCGGGCAACAAGGATGTGCCCTATGCGCTCTATCTGACCGGGCTTTGCTATTACGAGCGCATTTCGGATGTCGGCCGCGACCAGAAGATGACGCAGAACGCGCTCAATACCTTCGGCGAGCTGGTGCGCCGCTATCCCAAGAGCGAATATGCGCGCGATGCGCGGCTGAAGATCGACCTGACGCGGGACCATCTGGCCGGCAAGGAGATGGAGATCGGGCGCTGGTACCTCAACAAGCACGACTACATCGCCGCCATCAACCGCTTCCGCACCGTCATTCTGCAGTATCAGACGACCACTCATACGCCGGAAGCGCTGGAGCGCCTGACGGAAGCCTATCTGGCGCTGGGCATCAAGCCGGAAGCGCAGACGGCGGCGGCGATTCTCGGCTATAACTATCCGGGCAGCCAGTGGTACGAAGATTCCTATAATCTGCTCGCCGGCGAAGGGTTGAAGCCGGAGAAACATGAAGGGTCCTGGATCAGCGAGGCCTGGGACAGCGTCTTCTGACCGGGCATTACCGGAACAGGTCTGACATGCTGGTCACATTGTCGATCCGCGACATTGTGCTTATCGAAAAGCTCGAGCTTTCGCTGGACAGCGGCCTATGCACGCTGACGGGCGAAACCGGCGCGGGCAAATCCATTCTTCTCGATGCGTTGGGGCTTGCCATTGGCGGGCGCGCCGATGCGGGTCTGGTCCGCCATGGCGCGGAGCAGGGCAGCGTCACGGCGGTCTTTCATGTGGCGCCTTCCCATCCGGCCCGGGCGCTGTTGCGCGAGAACGGTCTGGAAGACGAGGGCGACCTCATCCTGCGGCGTATCCAGGCGAAAGACGGGCGTACACGCGCCTTCATCAACGATCAGCCTGCCAGCATCGGTCTTCTCCGGCAGATCGGCGATCTACTGGTGGAAATTCACGGTCAGCATGACGAACGCGGCTTGCTGGATGCGTCCGGCCATCGCGGTCTGCTCGATGCCTTCGGCAGGCTGGAGGGCAAGGCGGCCGATATGCGCCGCCTCTGGACGGCGCTTGCGGAGGCGCGGGAGGCCTATAACCGGCAGGAGGCCGGTATCGCGCAGGCAAGGGCCGAGCAGGACTATCTGAACCATGTCGTTGCCGAACTCGACGAACTTGCCCCCGAAGAGGGCGAGGAAACGGCACTCGCCGAAGAACGCACGCTGATGATGAATTCGGAGAAGATCGCCGGCGATCTTTCCGATGCGGCGGATGCGCTGTCCGGCGATAGCGGGCTCGAGGCGCGGCTGAACCAGGCACTGCGCAAGCTGACCCGCGCTGCGGAAAACGCCGCCGGGCGGCTCGATACGGCAATCGGCGCGCTGGAGCGCACGCTGGTGGAAGCGGCGGAAGCGCGCGACGGGATCGACCAGGCGCTGCGGTCGCTCGAATTCGATGCCGACCGGCTGGAGCATGTGGAAACGCGGCTCTTTGCGCTGCGGGCCGCCGCGCGCAAGCACAGCGTGCCGGTGGAAGGCTTGCCCGCGCTTGCCGACAGGCTGCGCGACCAGCTTGCCGATATCGAGGGCGGGGAAGAAAAGCTCGCCCGCCTGAGAGAAGCCGTGGAGAGTGCTGAGGCCGATTACATGAAGGCGGCAGTGGCGCTGTCGGAGGCTCGGGCGAAGGCCGCTGCGACGCTCGACAAGGCGGTGGCCAGGGAGCTGAAGCCGCTGAAGCTCGACAAGGCGCGGTTCGAGACGCAATGCGAGCGCAAGCCCGCCGAGGAGGCCGGACCGGACGGGCTCGATCGGATCAGTTTCCTCGTTGCCACCAATCCCGGCGCGCCCGCCGGACCGCTCATCAAGATCGCATCCGGCGGCGAGCTGTCGCGCTTCGTATTGGCGCTCAAGGTGGCGCTTGCTTCGCGTGGGAGTGCGCCGACGCTTATCTTCGACGAAGTGGATGCGGGCGTCGGCGGCGCGGTTGCCGAGGCGGTGGGCGTACGGCTTGCCGAGCTTGCCGGGACGGTACAGGTGATCGTCGTCACGCATAGCCCGCAGGTAGCGGCGCGGGCGCGGCATCATTTCCGTATTTCCAAGGCGTCGGAAACGAAAAAGAAGAATGCGGCACTGGCCACGCGCGTGGAAACGCTCGATACGGCGGAACGGCGCGAGGAGATTGCGCGCATGCTGGCCGGCGCCACGGTGACGGATGAGGCACGCGCGGCGGCGGACCGTCTGATCGGAGGTAACGGGTGAGCGAGGCCACGGAGCAGAAGCCTGTCGAGGAGCTGACACTGGAAGAGGCGGCGGAGGAACTCGAGCGGCTGGCGACAGCCATCGGGCATCACGACAAGCTCTACTATCAGAAGGATGCGCCGGAAGTTAGCGATGCCGAGTACGACGCGCTGCGCCAACGCAATGACGCCATCGAGGCGCGCTATCCGGAACTCGTGCGGGAAGACAGCCCCAGCCACCGCGTCGGTGCCGCACCGGCGGAGGAGTTCGGCAAGGTGCGTCATGCCGTGCCCATGCTCTCGCTCGCCAACGGGTTCAGCGAAGAGGATATTCGCGATTTCTGGCAGCGCATCCACCGTTTCCTCAATCTCAAAGAAGACGACAGGCTCGTTCTGACGGCGGAGCCGAAAATCGACGGGCTGTCGGCATCGCTTCGCTATGAGAAGGGCAAGTTCGTTCTGGGTGCGACGCGCGGCGACGGGCGCGAGGGCGAGAACGTCACTGAAAATCTGCGGACCATCAAAAGCATTCCCGGGACCCTCAAGGGCAAGAATATTCCCGACGTGTTCGAGGTGCGCGGCGAAGTTTATATGGGCCATGCCGATTTCGAGGCGCTCAACGAACGGCAGGAAAAGGACGGCAAGCCGCGTTTCGCCAATCCGCGCAATGCCGCTGCCGGGTCTCTGCGCCAGCTCGATCCGAAGGTGACGGCGCGGCGGCCGCTCGACTTCTTCGCCTATGCCTGGGGCGAGGTGAGCGAGCTGCCAGGCGAGACGCAATATGATGTCGTCAAGACGCTGGAGAGCTGGGGTTTCACCGTCAACGAGCATTTCCATCGCTGCGACAGCGTGGAGGAGATGCTTTCTTTCTATCGAAAGATCGAGGAACAGCGCGCCTCGCTCGGATACGACATCGACGGCGTCGTCTACAAGGTGGACAGCCTCTCCCTGCAGGACCGGCTCGGTTATGTCTCGCGGTCGCCGCGCTGGGCGCTGGCGCACAAGTTTCCCGCCGAGCAGGCGACGACCGTTCTCGAGAAGATCGAGATTCAGGTCGGGCGTACCGGCAAGCTGACGCCGGTGGCGCGTCTGAAGCCCGTGACGGTCGGCGGCGTCGTCGTTTCCAATGCGACGCTTCACAATGAAGACGAGATCGACCGTCTGGGCGTCAAACTCGGCGATACGGTGATCGTGCAGCGCGCGGGCGACGTCATCCCGCAGATCGTGCGCGTGGTGGAGGAGAAGCGGCCCAAGGGCGCGAAGAAGTTCAAGTTTCCCGACCGCTGCCCGGAATGCGGCAGTCACGCGGTGCGCGAGGTCAATCCGAAGACCGGCAAGATGGATGCGGACCGTCGCTGCACCGGCGGTCTTGTCTGTCCGGCACAGGCGGTGGAACGGCTGCGCCATTTCGTGTCCCGCAATGCGTTCGACATTGAAGGGCTGGGCGAGAAGCAAATCGCCGCCTTCTATCAGGATGAGCTGGTCCAGCGGCCGGACGAGATTTTCACGCTGGAAGAGCGCGACAAGTCGAATCTCAAAAAGCTGAAGGATCGCGAGGGCTGGGGTGCGACGTCGGTCAAAAATCTTTTCAAGGCCATCGACGACCGGCGGGAAGTATCCCTGGACCGTTTCATCTTTGCGCTGGGGATCCGCCATGTCGGCGAGACGAATGCGCGGCTTCTCGCGCGCAGCTACGGCACGCTTGAGAACTTCGAGAAACAGATGCTGGCAGCCCACGACAGGGAGAGCGGTGCCTGGGAAGAGCTGCTTTCCATCGATGGGGTGGGCGAGGTGCTGGCGGAATCCGTCGTCGAATTTTTCGACGAGAAGCACAATCGAGAGGTTCTCGATGCGCTGAAAAAGGCGGGCGTAAAGGCAACGCCGCTGGAAGCGCAGGAGGCCACCTCGCCAATTTCCGGCAAGACGGTCGTCTTTACCGGTTCGCTCGAACAGATGACGCGCTCGGAAGCGAAGGCCAAGGCGGAACAGATGGGCGCGAAAGTGTCGGGCAGCGTGTCGGCGAAAACCGATCTCGTCGTCGCCGGGCCAGGCGCGGGCTCGAAACTCACCAAGGCGAAAGAGCTCGGTGTGGAAACCATCACCGAAGACGAATGGATGGAGATGGCGCGGGGGAACTGATTCCTACACCGGCCGTGTCGCCTGTTCGAGCCAGACCTTCTCTTCTTCGCCCACTTGCGGCGATACCACGTCCCATACGCGGGCGTGATAGTCGTTGAGCCAGGCGAGTTCTTCTGCCGTCAGAAGATCGGGATCGACGAGATCGAGGTCGATGGGCGCGAGCGTCAACGTCTCGAACCCCATCATTTCGCGCTCGCCGCCTTCGATGGGAGCGGGCGGGGTGACGATCAGCAGGTTCTCGATCCGGATGCCATAGGCGTCCGTCTTGTAGTAGCCCGGCTCGTTGGAGACGATCATGCCGGGCCTGAGTGGTGCGTGACCGTGTTTGGAAATTCGCTGCGGGCCTTCATGCACCGAGAGATAGCTGCCCACGCCATGGCCGGTGCCATGATCGAAGTCGAGCCCGGCCTTCCACAATGCCATGCGGGCCAGCGCGTCGAGCTGCGCGCCGGTCGTCCCTTCCGGGAAGCGCGCCGCCGCGATGCCGATATGGCCTTTCAATACTTGCGTGAAGCGCTGGCGCTGTTCCGCATCGGGCGTGCCGATGGAGACGGTGCGCGTCACATCCGTGGTGCCGTCGAGATATTGCGCGCCGGAATCGACGAGATAGAGTTCGCCCGGCTTGAGCGTCCGGCTCGTATCCGTGGTGACGCGGTAATGCACGATGGCGCCATTGGCGCCCGCGCCGGAAATCGTGTCGAAGCTCACATCCTTGAGTTGGCCGGTTTCAGCGCGGAAACCTTCAAGCTGCGTCGAGGCGGAAATCTCGGTGACTTCGCCTTTGGGCGCGTGGGCGTCGAGCCAGGCGAGAAAGCGCGACAGGGCCACGCCGTCGCGGCGATGGGCGGCGCGCGCGCCGTTCAGCTCCGCCTCGTTCTTGCAGGCCTTGGGCAGTTCGCAAGGGTCCGTGCCGCGCTTCATCTCCGCGCCCGCATTGCCCAGCCGGTCGGCGATCCAGGCGGCGCAGGTGGCCGGATCGAGCAGCACTCTGGCTTTCTTCGCGCCGAGATCGTCCAGCGCCGCGCCCAGTTCCTCGCGCGGGCGGATCGAGACGATATTGCCGAGATGGGCGCGCGTCTCGTCGCCGATCTTGCGTTCGTCCACGAAGAGGTCGGCATGGCCGTCTTCATGCAGGATGGCAAAGGAGAGCGGCAGCGGCGTATGGGAGACGTCCTGCCCCCGGATATTGAATGCCCAGGCGATGCTGTCCGGCATGGTCAGCACGGCGGCGCCGACATCATCGTTCATCAGTTCTTCGGTCAGCCGCTTCACCTTGTCGGCGGCGGGCTCGCCCGCATAGTCGAGCGGGTGGGGCACCACTAGCGCCGTGGGCGGCTCCGGCTGGTCGGCCCAGACGGCATCGAGCGGATTGCTCTCGACGGGCACGAAGGACGCGCCTGCCTTTTCCGCCGCCGCCTTGAAGCGCGCCACCTGGTCGATGGTGTGAAGCCACGGGTCGTAGGCGAGTTTGGCGTCCTTCGGCAGGTTCTGCTCGATCCAGCGCGTCGCCGGCTCCTCGATCAGATGTTTCGGCTCGAAGGTGCCGACATCCACCTGGTTGCGGACCTGCAGCGTATAGCGCCCGTCGACGAAGATCGCCGCCTTGTCGATCAGCACGATGGCGAGCCCCGCCGAACCGGAAAAGCCGGTGAGCCAGCGCAGGCGCTCTGCATGGGGCGGCACATATTCGCCCTGATGCTCGTCGGCACGGGGAATGAGAAAACCGTCGAGCCCGTGGCGCGTCAGTTCCTCGCGGAGCTTCGCGGCGCGTTCGGGGCCGAGGGCGGGATTGGCGACATCGTCATAGGTCTGGAACATGGGAATAATGTATGGGCGCCACGGCGTTTGGACAATGGGAGGGGGATGAGGAAGTAAAACCGCCGTTTGAAGTCCTCCCCCTTGAAGGGGGAGGGTTGGGAGGGGGTGAAGCGGCAAATGCAGGCGCTGCGATCTTTCGATAGGCCATCCCCCCCCCACCCGGAATGCGTTTCGCATACCGACCTCCCCCGCAAGGGGGGAGGTGTGGATTGCCGCTTGTCCGGGATAATGGAAAGGTTGTGCGTTAGCCCCGTAACTCCAGCGTCACCCAGTCGCCGATGGGTTTGCGGGAGACGAGATAGATTTCCTGCATGCGGGCGGCGGCGAGCACCATGTTTTCCTGGGTGCGCAGAATGCCGGAGAGGATCAGCGTGCCGCCCGCGGCGAGGTGCCAGGCAAAGGCAGGCATCAGGCTCACAAGCGGACGGGCGAGGATGTTCGCCACGATGAGGTCATAGGGCGCATTCTCCGCGATCTCGGTATGGTCGAAGCCCTTCGCGGCGACCGCCTTCACGAAGGGGCCGACGCCGTTGAGCCTTGCATTGTCTTTCGTGACCTTCACCGAAACCGGATCGATGTCGCTGGCCAGTACCGGCTCATGCGTCACGCGGGCGAGCGCGATGGCCAGCACGCCTGTGCCTGTCCCGAGATCGAGCGGGTTCAGCGGGCGCCGGCGCTTCAGATAACTGTCGATGAATTCCAGGCAGCCCTGCGTCGTCGCATGGTGGCCTGTGCCGAAGGCGCGGCCCGCTTCGATGAGGATGGGAACGCCCGAGGCGGGCACCTTGTCCGCGTCATGGCCGCCATAGACGAAGAAGCGGCCTGCATGCACCGGCTGGAGGCCTTCCAGCGATTTGGCGATCCAGTCCTCTTCGAGCACGGCTTCCAGCGAGAGGTCGAGGGCGGCGATGCCGGTTTCTTCTTCGACGGGTTTCAGTATCGCGCGGATGGCGTCGATCTCCGGCTCTTCCAGATAAAGCGCCTCAATGCGCCAGGCCCCATGCGCCTCCACTTCGTTCCATTCCGACGAGGTTTGCACGAGGGGAGAGGAACCGGGGTCGGCCTCGCCGGTGGTGATGGCGAAGGTCTCGGGCCGAAACGCATTTTCCAGCGCGCCGCAAAAGGCGTCGGCGGCCGTGTGCGGCACGATGAATGCCACTTTCCAGTGCGAGATTTTCCGGTTCATCGTGCTTTCTTCGATAAGGACGGTAGGAGGGGTGCGCTCAGGCGCGCTCCACGAAACTGTCGATGACTTTCTTGCGGCCTGCCTTGTCGAAATCCACGGTCAGCTTGTTGCCGTCGATGGCGATGACATGGCCATAGCCGAATTTCAGGTGGAAGACGCGCTCGCCCATGCCGTAGCTCTCGGCGGAGGGGTCGCTGGTCGCGACGAGTTCCGCATGGGCTTCCATGTCGGGCGGGCGCGAGGCCTTGGCGGATTTGTTGCTTTGGGCGCGGCGCCAGCCCGGACTGTTATAGTCGCTGCCCGAGGCGAAGTCCTGCGCGAAGCGCGAGGGGCTGTAGTTCTGGTAGCTCTCCCCCGCCATGGCGCTTTGCGTTACTTCCACATGGTTTTGCGGCAGTTCGTCCACGAAGCGGGAGGGAAGCGCCGATTGCCACAGCGCGTGGATACGGCGATTGGCGGCGAAGGAGATATAGGCGCGCTTTTTTGCCCGCGTAATGCCGACATAGGCGAGGCGGCGTTCTTCCTCCAGCCCCGCGATACCGCTTTCGTCCAGCGCGCGCTGGTGCGGGAACAGGCCTTCCTCCCAGCCGGGCAGGAAGACGGTCTCGAATTCGAGCCCCTTGGCGCTGTGCAGCGTCATCAGGTTGAGCTTGTCTTCAAGGTCGTTCTGCTCGATCTCCATCACCAGCGAAACATGCTCGAGATATTCGCCCAGCGTCTCGAACTGCTCCATGGAGCGGACGAGTTCCTTGAGGTTGTCGAGCTTGCCCGGCGCATCGGCGGATTTGTCGTTCTGCCACATCTCCGTATAGCCGGACTCGTCCAGAATGATTTCGGCTAGTTCCGTATGCGGAAGACCGTCGATGAGCTGGCGCCAGCGATCCACCATTTCGACGAAGGCCGTCACGGCGCGGCGGGCGGCCGGTTTCAGCTCTTCCGTCGCAACGATCGCGCGGGCGCCCCGCATCAGCGACACGCCTTGCAGCCGCGCGGCGTCGCGCACCGTCTGCAGCGCCACCTTGCCGATGCCGCGTGCCGGCCGGTTGACGATGCGCTCGAAGGCGAGGTCGTCGTCGGGCTGGGCGATGAGACGCAGATAGGCGTTGGCATCGCGGATTTCGGCGCGTTCGTAGAAACGCGGCCCGCCGACCACGCGATAGGGAATGCCGAGGCTGATGAAACGGTCTTCGAATTCGCGCATCTGGAAGGAGGCGCGCACGAGGATCGCCATTTCGTGCAGTGCGTGGCCCTGCCGCTGAAGCTGTTCCACTTCCTCGGCCACCATGCGGGCTTCTTCCTCGCCGTCCCAATAGGAAGCGACCTTGATCTTTTCGCCTTCCGCGCCGTCTTCGCCTTCGGTCCAGAGCGTCTTGCCGAGGCGGGCTTCATTGGCTGCGATCAGGCCGGAGGCCGCACCCAGAATGTTGGGCGTCGAGCGGTAGTTCCGTTCCAGCCGGATCACCTTGGCGCCGGGGAAGTCCTTTTCGAAGCGCAGGATGTTGTCCACTTCCGCGCCGCGCCAGCCATAGATCGACTGGTCGTCGTCGCCCACGCAGCAGATATTCTTGTGTTTCGCCGCGAGCAGCCTCAGCCAGAGATATTGCGCGACATTGGTGTCCTGATACTCGTCCACCAGCATGTAGCGGAAGCGGTCCTGATACTCGGCGAGGATCTCCGGGTTTTCCTGAAAGATGCGCAGAACCTCCAGCAGCAGGTCGCCGAAATCGGCCGCGTTCAGAACCTTCAGCCGTTCCTGATACTGGCGGTAAAGCTCCGCGCCCTTGCCGTTGGCAAAGGCGTGCGCTTCGCCGGCTGGCACCTTGTCGGGCGTCAGGCCCCGGTTCTTCCAGCCGTCTATGTGTGAGGCAAGCTGGCGGGCGGGCCAGCGCTTCTCGTCGATGCCTTCCGCCGATATGAGCTGCTTCATCAGCCGGATCTGGTCGTCGGCATCGAGAATGGTGAAATCGGATCGCAAACCCGCGAGTTCGGCATGGCGGCGGAGGATCTTGGCGCCGAGCGCATGGAAGGTGCCCAGCCATTGCATGCCTTCCACCACACCGCCGATGAGCTGGCCGATACGCTCCTTCATTTCCCGCGCGGCCTTGTTGGTGAAGGTCACGGCCAGGATCTGGCTCGGCCAGGCTTTCTTGGTGGCCAGCAGATGGGCGAGGCGGGTGGTCAGCACGCGGGTCTTGCCGGTGCCCGCGCCCGCCAGCACCAGAACGGGGCCGTCCTGGCTCTCCACGGCCTCGCGCTGCTCGGCATTCAGCCCTTCGAGATAGGGCGGGTTGGGGGCCGGAACGCGCATGGCCGCCCGCGCCGCGCTGCTGGTGGAGCGCGCAGTCTGTTCTTCAGGAATGGATCCAAGATCGAAGGGATCGTTCGTCATGTACTTCGGATTGCGTTCGATATGAATTTGCCGCCGGAGGGCCCGGAAATCGCGACGGGCCCCGATTCAGCATGTCCGACCCTAGCATGACGGAACGGTAATGGGGCGGGGGCCAGAAACTTTCCGCAAGTGTCTTGGATTTTCCCGTCAACCCCGATAGATAAGGGGCGTCATTAACCCCGACAAGGCGGGTGGCCGCGTTTTGTGCGCGCCCCGGCGATGCCGCCGCTTCCCGTATGCGGGTGCCCGATGACGATTTCCGAGGCGTGACCGCCTTGCCCTGATCCGGTAGCAGACAGATGCTGATCCCGAAGCGCCACCGCCGCAGGCGGTTGCTGCGCCTTCATTCGCAGCGGCTTCAGCGCCGCGTTATCTTCGTCATAGGCGGCCTTGTCGTGGGGGCCGCCGCCGTCGGGCTCGCGCTCGCGGCAGACGAGGCACAGGCGGTCTTTCACAGCTTCCAGCAAGAGTTTCCCTATGCCGTGCTGCTGCTGACGCCGCTGGGCTTTGCCGCCATCGTCTATGTGACGAATGCCTATTTTCCGAATTCGCAAGGCAGCGGCATCCCGCAGGCGATTGCCGCCCGGGCATTGCGCGCGCCCCGCGACCGGCGAAAGCTCGTTTCGATCCGGATTGCCGTCGGCAAGAGTTTCCTGACGCTTGCCGCGCTGCTTTGCGGCGCCTCGATCGGCCGCGAAGGGCCGACGGTTCAGGTCGGCGCCTCCATCATGGCGGCGATCGGCGGCTATTCCCCGCGCCGCCAGCCGGGCCTCATTCTGGCGGGCTCCTGCGCGGGCATCGCGGCGGCGTTCAACACGCCGATGGCCGGGATTGTGTTCGGCATCGAGGAGATGAGCCGCAGCTTCGAGTCGCGCACCAGCGGTCTCATCATCGGTGCCATCGTGGCCGCCGGTATGACGTCGCTCGCCCTGTTCGGCAACTACACCTATTTCGGTTCCAGCTCCGCTCATCTGCCCTCGCTGATGGATTGGGTGGCCGTCGGCATTTGCGGTGTGGTGGGCGGCCTGATGGGCGGCATTTTCAGCCGTATCCTCATTCTCTTCGGCGCCGGGTTCCGGGGGCGGTTCGGCGAGTTCGTCAAGTCGCGGCCCGTCCTTTTCGCCGCCGCCTGCGGTCTTCTGGTTGCGATTTGCGGCGTGCTGACCCATGGCAATGTCTACGGGACGGGCTATGAGCAGGCGCGGGAAGTGCTGCACGACCGTGAAACGCTGGCCTGGTATTTCGCGCCGCTGAAGCTGCTTGCGACGGCGCTCTCTTCCATCAGCGGGCTGCCGGGCGGCTTTTTTGCGCCGTCGCTGTCGGTGGGCGCGGGCATCGGGTCCAATCTCAGCTTTCTTTTCCCCGATACGCCCATCGGCGCGCTCGTGCTGCTCGGCATGGTCGCCTATTTCGCCGGCGTGGTTCAGGCACCCATCACCGCTTTCGTGATCGTGGCCGAAATGACCGACAATCACGGCATGCTGGTGCCTCTCATGCTGGCCGCGCTGATCGCGCGTTCGACCTCCCGTCTCGTCTGCAAGGAAGGCGTCTATCACGCGCTGTCGCATAAATTCCTTGCCGAGGCCGGGCCCGACGCCCCGTTGCGCGGGAGCAGGGACGACAAAAAGCCGGACGAGGCGGCTGAAGCCGGGTCCGGCGGCAAGCAGGACGGGCAGCCGCCTTCATCCGCCTCCTGATTTTTTCCCTTTATTGGCGAAATTTCTGCCCGCTTGAGGGGCAAAACAGGCCTGTGCTACACAGGATAAGCCCGTTTTTCGCGGGCTTTCGGCATGCCAGACCAAGATGACACCCGGAAATGGGCCGGTCCGACCGCGGCGGAAATACCAGCCGACGCCGGGGGGAACGGACAGAAAGGGACGAAATGCTGGAGAAGGACGAGGACGGGTACCGCAGGGTAAACCTTGCCGGACTGTCTCTGCTCGCTCTGGCCGTCGGCCTTTTTACCGGCTTTGGCGCGGTGGCCTTCCGTGCCCTTGTCAGCCTGGTTCACAACATCTTCTTTCTGGGGGAGTTCAGCTTCAGCTACGACTCCAACCAGCTCACCGAGCCGGGACCGTGGGGCGCGTTCTTCATCCTCGCGCCGGTCATTGGCGGGCTCGGCGTCGTCTATCTGGTGAAGAACTATGCACCGGAGGCCAGAGGGCACGGCGTGCCGGAAGTGATGGATGCGATCTACCACAAGGAAGGCCGGGTCCGTCCGATCGTGGCGGTGATCAAATCGCTGGCCTCGGCGCTTTCCATCGGGTCCGGCGCGTCGGTGGGTCGCGAAGGCCCCATCGTGCAGATCGGGGCGGCGCTCGGATCCTCCTTCGCGCAGCTCACCAATCTGCCGAGCTGGCAGCGCATCACGCTTCTCGCGGCGGGTGCCGGGGCCGGCATTGCCGCCACGTTCAACACGCCTCTGGGCGGGGTGCTCTTCACGGTCGAATTGATGCTGCCGGAAATCAGCCCGCGCACCTTTCTGCCGGTCGTGATCGCGACGGGCTCGGCGGCCTATGTCGGGCGGCTTTTCTTCGGGTTGCAGCCCGCCTTTCTCGTGGCGCTGGCGCCGATCCCGAGCGAGCAGGCCGTGGATGTCGTGAACCTGACGGCCTTCGTGGTGCTGGGTGTGCTTTGCGGCATCGCCGCCTGGGGCTTCATCCGGACGCTCGTCTTTTGCGAGGAACAGTTTCCCAAGCGGATCGAGAACGAATATCTCCGCAACATCGTCGGCATGTCGATGGTGGGCGTGATGGGCTATCTCTTCGTGCTGTGGGGCGGCCATTATTTCGTGACCGGCGTGGGCTACGGCACCATCCAGAATATTCTCCAGGGCCATCTCGATACGATTTTGCTGCTGGCCTTTCTGTGCGTGGCCAAACTTCTGGCGACCTCGATTTCTCTCGGGGCAGGGGCGTCGGGCGGCGTTTTCGCGCCGTCGCTCTTTATCGGGGCGACGCTCGGCGGCGCGTTCGGCGCGTTCATGCTCATCGTCTGGCCGGGGCACGGCGCATCGGTTGCCGAATATGCGATGGTAGGTATGGCGGCCGTGGTCGGCGGCGCGACGGGCGCTTCGATGACCGCGATCACCATGGTCTTCGAGATGACCCGCGACTACAACATCATCATTCCGCTCATCATGGCGGTCGCCGTGGCGGTGGGCGTTCGCCGCGCGCTGCTGAGCGAAAATATCTACACCATGAAGCTGGTGCGGCGCGGGCGGCGGATACCCAAGGACCGCTACTCCAACGCCTATCTCGTCCGCGCCTGTCATGAGGTGATGGATACGAGCGTGACGGTGATGGATGCCGACACGCCGGTCGAGGATGCGTTGACCTATCTGTCGCAAGGCGGCGGGGTGCGCTTCGTCGTCCTGCGCGAGGGCGAAAGGATCGCCGGCGTCGTGCCTTTCGATTCACGTATCGCCATACCCTCCCGGCATGCCAATCCCGAGACGCTTCTCGATATCGCCCTGACCGATTTCACGATCGGGCGGGAGAACAGCACGCTGGAAGAGGTGATCCGGCGTCTGCACAAGCGCAAGACGCAGGTCGCACTTATCATTCCGGATCAGCCGGGTGTGCCGCGGGCGGAGCATGTGAAGGGCGTCATCGGCAAGCCGCAGCTTGCCGACGCCGTGCTCGCCTCGCAGATGGGCTAGGCCCGTCATTTTCTTCGGATGCCGATGACGCGGCCGGCCTGTTCGGGGCGGGGCAGGTCGCGATGTGCGTCCATCAGTTCCGCGATGCGCGTCCGGATTTCGTCGGGGAAAGGCGCCACGCGGCGCGTCTTCTGGTTGACGTGAATGCACATCTGTTCGGATGTGGCGGCGAGATAGCCTTCCGTCCCGTGATACATGCGCCCGAAGACGTGAATGCGTTTCTCGTCCGCGTCGAGCAACTGATAGGTGATGCGAACCGGGTCGCCTTCGTTCAGTTCGGCGAGATAACAGACATGGACCTCGGCGGTGAAGCCGGTGCCTTCTCCCGCCTGGGTGTAGTCCCAGCCGAAACCGAGTTCCGTAAACAGCTTGTCGAGCGCTTCGTCGAAGAGCAGGTGGTAATAGGCCATGTTCATATGACCGTTGAGGTCGATCCATTCGCTCTCCACCTTGCGCGGCGGACATTCGATCGGTTCGGCGGTGAAATTCGTCATGCGCTTTCCGCTCCATCTTGTTTGGCCGGAATGCTAATGGGTGTGCCCCGCGCTGCCAATCGGCTTCAATCCAGCGTCTGGCGGTAGCGGTTCAGCGCAATCGTCGAAACGGCAATGAGAAAGAGTAGGATGGCGCCGGTATCCGTTGCGATATCGGCGATGCCGTTTCCCTTCAGCAGGATGCCGCGCACGATTCTCAGGAAATGGGTGAGGGGCAACGCTTCGCCGATCCATTGCGCCCAGATGGGCATGCCGCGAAAGGGAAACATGAAACCCGATAGCAGGATCGACGGCAGGAAGAAGAAAAAGGCCATCTGCATGGCCTGTAGCTGATTGCGCGCCAGCGTGGAAAAGGTGAAGCCGACGGCGAGGTTCGCGGCGACGAAGACCAGCAGCACGCTCGAAAGCAGAACGAGGCTGCCGACCATCGGCACGTCGAACAGCACCCATGCCGCGGCAAGCACGAAGGCGGTCTGAATGTATCCGACCATGATGTAGGGAATGATCTTGCCGGCCATCACCTCCAGGGGGCGAACGGGCATGGTGAGCAGGTTTTCCATCGTGCCGCGTTCGGTCTCGCGCGTTACCGCCAGCGCGGTGAAGATCACCATGGTCATGGTCAGGATCACGCCCAGCAGACCGGGTACGATATTGTATTGCGTGATGCCTTCGGGGTTGTAGCGCCGGTGGATGACGACATCGAAGGGCGCCGGGGCCGGCGACAGCGAGGCGAGCGGGCCTTTGAGGTCGTGTATCAGCGCTTGCGTGCCGAGTTGCTGAAGCGCGGCGATCGCATTGCCCGTGGCGGCGGGGTCGGTGGCGTCGGCATCGAGCAGGAGGGCGGGGCGTTCGCCGCGTTGCAGTTTGCGCGAAAAGTCGGGCGGAACCTGGATGAGGAACTGCGCCTTGCCGCGTCTGATGAGGTCGTTGGCCTCTTCTTCCGTTTTCGGGTGGCTGACGATCCTGAAATAGCCGGTATTGGTCAGCGCGGCGGCGATATCGCGTGTGAAGACCGAATGATCCTGCACGTAAAGGGCGGTCGGCAGGTCCTTGGGATCGGAGTTGATCGCATAGCCGAAAAGCAGAAGCTGCATCACGGGAATGGCGAGCATCATCGCGAAGGTCAGCCGGTCGCGGCGCATCTGGATGAATTCCTTGCGGATCATTGCGCCGATACGGCTCAGGGAAATGCGGCCCGGTTTCATGGCAGGGCCTCCGGCGCCTGCCCGGAGAAATTGTCGCTGGCGCTCTGCATCATGTGGATGAAGACGTCTTCAAGCGAGGGCTCGCCCTTTTTCCAGCTCAACCCTTCCTGTCCGCGATAGGGTTCCACCGCGCGGTCGAGTGCGTTTTCGCTGGAGCCGCTGACATGGAGGATCGTGCCGAAGGGGGCGACCATTTCCACGCCGTCGTGGCGCTCCAGCTCGTGCGCCAGCCGGATGATCTGGCGCTGGTTCTGCCCCGTGACATGCCATGTGCGGAGCCCGGAATGTTCGATAACCTCGTTCACCGTGCCCTTGGTCAGGAGCTGGCCATAGGCGAGGTAACAGATCTTGTGGCAGCGTTCCGCTTCATCCATGTAATGCGTGCTGACGAGCACGGTGAGGCCGTCCTGCGCGAGGCCGTGGATTTCGTCCCAGAAATCGCGCCGCGCTTTGGGGTCGACCCCCGCCGTCGGCTCGTCGAGCAGCAGCAGTTTTGGCTCGTGCATCACGCAGGCCGCCAGGGCGAGGCGCTGTTTCCAGCCGCCCGACAGCGTACCGGCAAGCTGGTTCTGGCGGTTGGCGAGGTTGAGTTTTTCCAGCGTCCTGTCGACCTTCTCGCGCCGGTCCCGCAGTCCGAAAATCGCGGCGACGAAGTCGAGGTTTTCGCGGATCGACAGATCCTCGTAGAAGCTGAAGCGCTGGGTCATGTAGCCGACCTGCAGCTTGATCTCCTCGCTCTGGGTGAGGATGTCGTAACCGAGACAGGTGCCGTCGCCTTCATCCGGAGTCAGCAGGCCGCACAGCATTCGGATGGTCGTCGTCTTGCCGGATCCGTTCGGGCCGAGGAAGCCGTAGATTTCGCCTTCATGCACCTGCATGTCGACATGGTCGACCACCACCGTATCGTTAAAGGATTTGGTGAGGCCGTAAACGTCGATGACGAGGGGAGGATCGTCGCCGGGCGGCGGCGCGCGGTGGGTTTCACTCATCCCCCGGCTCCAGCGTCACGTCCACCGGCTGGCCGGGATGGAGTTTCGCTCCCGGTCGGTCCGGCCAGGCTTCGGCCATATAGACGAGCTTGTCGCGGGACTCGTTGGAATAAATGACCGGGGGCGTGAATTCGGACCGGTCGGCAATGAAGCGGATCGTGCCCTTCATGCCGTCGGGACAGCCGTCGCAGTTGAAGCGCACCCTGTCGCCGATATGGATGCGCCCCAGTTCCGGTTCGGGGATGAAGAAACGGACCTTGATGTTTCCCGGCGGCAGGAGGCTCACCACGGGCTGGCTCGTCGCGGCGAACTCGCCGGGGCGGAACATGGTGTCCTCCACGCGCGCCTTTGTCGGGGCGCGGCTTTCGCGCCGGGCCAGCCGGTAGTCGGCTTCCTCGAGCGCGGCTTTTGCCGCTTGCACATTGGCGCGGGCCTGATCGATCTGGTCGGGGCGGGCGCCTTGTGTGCCGGTGTCGATTTGCGCCGAGACGTTTTTCAGCGTGGCAGCGGCTTCGTCCCGCGCGGCGCGGGCGGCGTCCAGCACCGCCTGAGACACATTGCCGTTCGCGCGCAGCTTCTGCTTGCGGGTGAAATCCAGTTGCGCATTGCGCAACGCCGCGCGGGCGCGGCTGCGTTCCGCATAAAGCTGTTCCAGCTCGGAGGGACGCAGGCCTTTGAGAAGGTCTTCCAGATTGGCCTTTGCCTGTTGCAGCTTCGCGTCGGCCTGGTCGCGGGCGGCCTGTTGCTGCGTGTTCTCCAGCGTGAAGAGCCGTTCGTCTTTCGTCACTTCATCGCCGCGGGCGACGTCGACGCTTTTCACGATGCCGCCTTCCAGCGGTGCGACGCGCACATATTCGCCTTCGGCATAGCCTTGCCATGTGTCGGCGCTTTCATTGTCGCAGGCAAGGAGCGGCAGCGCGGCCAGGCAGACGGAGAGGAGGGGAAGGAGGCGCATGGATCACGTCTCCCTGTCCGCTGCCAGGCCGCGCTTTACGAAGTCCATATGGGCGGCAAAGAGCTTTTCGGGATCGAGGATCGGCAGCTCGCCGAAGGTCTGGCGGCCGATGGAGTTCATCAGCAGGGGGAAGACGATGCTCTGCGCGGCCGCATGCGGATCGCAGGGCCGGAATTCTCCCTTCTTTATCCCCGCCTCGATGATGCGTGTCATCATGCCCAGCCCTTTCAGAACGACGTGGTCGCGGTGATAGTCGCGGATGTCTTCGAAATTCCCGGCTTCGGCGATGACCGTCTTCACGATGGCGCGCAGTTCCGGTGTCTGGGCGGCTTCGTAAAGCTGGCGCAGCACGAGTTCGAGAAGCTGCGCATAGCTGCCTTGATACTCGTCGAGAAACGCCTCGATGCGTTCCACCCGCGCCTCGGCGAATTCGCGCACGGTGGAGACGAAGAGGTCCTGCTTGTTCTTGAAGTAGAGATAGATGGTCGCCTTGCTCACCCCGGCGGCGTCGGCAATGTCTTCCAGCCGGGTGGCGGCGAAGCCCTTGCGGGCGAACAGTTTGAGGCCGGCCCGCATGATTTCGCCCGGGCGCTCTTCGGCGCGGCGCTGCCAGCGGGGTTCGTCGGCGGGGAGGGAGGTCTGTTCGGCGCTCATCGTCTGGATCCGTATATAACTGACCAGTCAGTTATATACTACTTACGGGAACATCCGTCAATCTCTCCGCACCGGCGGGCGTCAGTCGGTTTTGTCGGTGGAATCTGGCGTCGGGCCGGCTTGGTCGAGCTTCTTGCCGTCGAGCGTGCGTCCGGCTTTTTTCAGTTTTTCGCGGGCTGCCTTCTTCTCCGCGCCGGACCGTCCGAAGCGTATGCGGTTGGCTTCGGCCTGTTCCTTCCGGGCTTTTCTTTCGTCGCGTTGCCTGGCGGCGCGGGCCAATTTTCGGGCCGCCGAAAAATTAACTACGTTTGGGTCCTTTTCAGACATGGTTTTCCCGATATAACCCGTGGAGCATGCATCCAACCTCGTCGGCAGGGTCGAGCTTAAGCTCGGACGGGGAGTTTGTGAAAGTTCAGTCGGCCGGGGGTGGCCGTCAGGTGAGAATGACAAGCGTCGCCGAGCAAGCGATGCCGCGGGGGCTGGAGTGCGTCCTTGAACCAGATACTCACTTATATCGCCGGCGTACTGGTCGTGTTGCTGATTGCGCTGCTTGTCGGCCCCAGCCTGGTGGACTGGAAAGACTTCCGGGCCGAGTTCGAGCGGCAGGCATCGCGCATCACCGGCCATGACGTGACCATCGAGGGCGATATCGGGTTCCGCATCCTGCCCGCGCCCAGGCTGTCGCTGGGGCGCGTCACCATTGCCAATGCGCCGGGGGCCGAGGCGCCGGCGCTGATGCGCATGGAGCAGATGGACGGCGAACTGGCGCTGGCGCCGCTTCTCTCGGGCGATATCGAGGTCACCCGCATCAATATCGTAAAGCCGCGGGTCAATCTCGAAGTGGCGCCCGATGGCGTCCCCAACTGGAAAGACTTCGTGGAAGGCGCCGCCGCCTCGGAAGAGGGCGCCTTCTCCCTGTCATCGACCAGCCTTAAAGGCGCGAGCTTCAGCGGCGGCTCGGTCACCTATGTCAATCGCACCAATGGCCGGACATGGGAAGCGAGCAACCTCGGGGGGACCGTCAGCGCGCAGGCGCTGGTCGGGCCGATGCGCGCCGATGTGACCTTCGTCTCGCAGGGCATGCCGATGTCGGCGAATGTCGTGCTCGGTAATTTCGGTGGTTCGAAGGCTTTTCCCGTTACGCTGGAACTCGGTTTCCCGGCCTCGCAGGCGGCATTCAAGTTCAGCGGTATCGCGACGGAATTTTCCGCAGCCGCGCGTCTCGACGGCAAGGCGTCGCTGCGTCTCGGCACTGCGCAAGCCGGGAAGGCGAGCCCGGTCAGCCTGCAGGCGGGCATGGTGGCGCGCAGCAGTTCGGTCACGCTGCGCGACATGGTGTTGTCGAGCGGCGGAACCTCGCTCAAGGGCAGGGGACAGCTCGACCTGACGGGAGAACGCCCGGCATTCGAGATCACGCTTGGCGGCGGCGCTTTCCGGGGCGACCGTCTCGCCGCGATCCTGCTTGCCGGCCGCGCATCCGGCAGCATCGGAGACGAGGCGTCCGGCACAGATGGCGCTGCGGCGCCTTTCGCCCTGCTGAACCGTTTGCCGCATCCGGCGGGGATCGACGGTGCCCTCGATATTTCGGCAGGGGAGTTGCTGCTTGGCGATTCCGTATTCGCGGACGCAAAGGCCGAACTCGCTCTGGACCATGGCACGTGGCGGATCGGCCGACTGAGCGCCGAGGCGCCCGGACTGACCGACATCCGTATCGGCGGCCTGCTGACGGCGCCCGCAGAAGCGAACGCCGTGCCCGCTTTCGACGGGGAATTCTCGCTTGCAAGCCGTGATCTTGAAGGCTTCACGACGTGGCTTCGCAGGGCCGGCACGGATGGCTCGCCGGGCACGTCCGAAACGGCGGATGCGCCGGAAAGCCCGTCGCCGCCCATATCTTTCAGTGTAACGGGCGGGCTTGCCCTGACGCCTTCGAGCCTGAGCGTCAAAGACCTCAAGGCCGGTTACTCGGCCGACACGGCGCAGCCGGAAGTGGTCGGCGATATGTCATATGTCGTGGCATCGCGGCCCCGGCTTTCGGCCGAACTGGAGGCATCGTCCTTCGACCTGGATCCGCTGCTCGCCATGCTGCCGAAGGATGAGGCAAAAACGCTTCCCTTCTTCAGAACGCATGATGTGGCGCTGCAATTCACGGCGGACGAACTGACCGTGGCCGGCGAAACGGCAAAGAACATCTCCGCCGACGGGACGCTGGAAAACAGGCGCCTGACGGTCAAGGGCCTGGCCATCGGCGATCTGAAGGGGGGCGCCATCGGTTTTTCCGGTCGTCTCGACGGGCTGACCACGGGCCGGCGCGAGGATATTCGCGGCACCTTTTCCGGCAGCGTCAAGGCGGCACGCTTCGGCGCGCTTCTCGATATGGCGGGATACGATGTGCACCGCTTCCGGGGCGATGTCGATACGACATTCGAGGGGACGACCGGCGAGGCGGATGACAGCGACCGGCGCGTGGATGCGCTTACCATGCGCGGCATGGTGAGCGGCGCGCGCGTGGACGGCCTCCTCAAACGTCATCATGGTGATGGCGGCAAGCTGGACGAAGTCGAAATCATTGCCAATGCCGCGCATCCGGACGCGCGCGAATTGTTGCGCCAGTTCGGTCTGGAGCCCGCCGATACGCTGGAAGGAAGCGGTGCCGCGTCCATCCGGATGGATGGGGTAGGCGGCAATTACGAAACCTCCTTGCGGGCCCATATCGGCGATGCTTCCTTCACCGCGGAGGGAGAGACAAGAGATCCCTTCAGCAAGCTGCATTTCGACGGCAAGGTGACCCTGTCGGCCGGACGTGCAGACACGGTGACCTCGGCCTTCGGCGCAACCGGGGCCTTGTCGGACTGGATGCTCGCCCAGATGCAGGGGGCGGGCTTCGTCGGATCGACCGGGCTGGAATGGGACAAGACGCATCTGGTCCTTACCGATCTCGAGACGGTGGCGGGGAATTTCCGTCTGTCGGGCAAAATGACCTACACCGCGCCCGCCGAGGACAGGCCGGCCGATATTTCCGGCGAGATCGAGACCAACCGGCTCGACGTCACGCCGCTGGCGGGTCTTGCCGGGGGGGCGGACAGCGCGACGGGAAGCGTCTGGTCCGCGCAGGCGATCGACTGGCGAATACTGCATGCCCTGACGGGCGATATCGAGCTCAAGTCCGGCCTGGTGACGCTTGGACCGCTGGCGATGAAGGATGCGGAGGGAGAGCTCGGCATTGCGGATGGCGTGATGAGCGTCTCGCCACTGGTCGGCGAGATCGCGGGCGGGCGAGCTTCGATGAATGCGCGGTTCCACGCAGGCGGCGGGGAGCAGGGCGTGTCGGAAAACCGGATCGAATTTACCGGCCTCGTGGAGGAGGCCGATCTT
Organism: Parvibaculum indicum; assembly: GCF_011762095.1. Classification (GTDB taxonomy): domain Bacteria; phylum Pseudomonadota; class Alphaproteobacteria; order Parvibaculales; family Parvibaculaceae; genus Parvibaculum; species Parvibaculum indicum. The sequence goes on from NZ_JAASQO010000004.1 coordinate 112,010, forward strand.
GCCCGTCTTTCCGGACAGGCCTTCGGGGCATCGCCCGGCACGGGGCGGGCGACCGTCAATCTGCATATCGAAGCAAAGGGATTGAGCTGGCTTTCGCTGGTCGGGTCGGCAAGCGGCGAGGGCCGGGTCGCGCTGGAGGAGGTCGCGCTGCATCCGCTGGATGTGAACGGGTTCGGCGATGCGCTTGCGCGGCTTGAAGATATCGAGGGCTTCGACGACGCGGTGAAGAACGTGCTGCTCGCGGGGAAAACCCCGGCCGGGGATATTGCCGGCCCGCTGGCGCTCGAAGATGGCGTCCTGTTTTTCAAGGATGAAGATGTGGCGCTGCGGGGCGGCAAGGGGAAACTCGCCGCGTTTTACGATCTGTCGCGGCTCGGCGCGGATGCGGAACTGACAGTGACGAGCGACCGTCCCGCGGACAGTCCGTCCTATGCGGTGAATGCGGCGGGGCCCCATGGCGGGATCGCCGTTTCCACGAACACGGCGCGGCTCGAGAGCCATGTCGCGTCGCTCATTCTGGCGCGGCAGGCGGAAAAGCTCGGTGTCGATTTACCCGCCGACATCCGCAACATGATGGAGCCGCAATCCCCGACGGATGGGGAGGGGGCTGCGAATGACAATGGGGAAGCCGGTAGGGGCGATGCGCCCATGCCGGTGGCGCGGCCCTCGCACTGATTTTTGCGGGTTACTCCGTCGCGCAGGCGTCGCGATTGCGGAAATTCTCGAACACATAGATACGCACGGCGCTGGAGAGATTCCCCTCTCCGCCGCGTTCGGCGTCGATCCGGCGCACCAGTTCGTTGACGGAGATTTTCTGCGAGCAGGCAAGTTCCTTCAATCCGTCCCAGAAGGGCGGCTCGATGGAGATGCTGGTGCGGTGGCCCGCAATCGTGACGGATCGCTTGATCTCGCCTTGCATGATGCCTCTCCGGCGATGCCGTGGCCTCATCCTTCGAGACGGCCTGTCGGCCTCCTCAGGATGAGGATGGCTTCAGAGTTGCTTCCTCACCCTGAGGAGCGGGCGTAAGCCCGCGTCTCGAAGGGTGAGGCAGGTATTCCGAATGAGCGTCAGTTCGGGGAAATCATCTTCTCCGGACGGACATATTCGTCGAACTCTTCATTCGTCACATAGCCGCCGCCGACGGCTTCGTCGCGCAGCGTGGTGCCGTTCTTGTGCGCAGTCTTGGCGATCTTGGCCGCGTTGTCATAGCCGATCTTCGGTGCGAGCGCTGTCACCAGCATGAGCGAGCGTTCCAGGCCCTGCTTGATGTTTTCCTCGCGCGCCTCGATGCCGACGACGCAATTGTCGGTGAAGGAGATCGCGGCGTCGGAGAGCAGCTTCACCGATTGCAGGAAGTTGTAGGCCATCATCGGGTTGTAGACATTGAGCTCGAACTGGCCCTGGCTGCCGGCAAAGGAGAGCGCGGCGTTGTTGCCGTGCACATGGGCGCAGACCTGCGTCATCGCCTCGCACTGGGTCGGGTTCACCTTGCCCGGCATGATGGAGGAGCCGGGTTCGTTCTCGGGCAGCGACAATTCGCCGAGGCCCGCGCGCGGGCCGGAGCCGAGATAGCGGATGTCGTTGGCGATCTTGAAGCAGGCCATCGCCGCGGAGGTGATCGCGCCATGCGCGAAGACCATGGCGTCATGGGCGGCCAGCACTTCGAACTTGTTGGGCGCGGTCACGAAGGGCAGGTCGGTAATGCCGGCGACCTTTTCGGCGACCTTTTCGGCAAAGCCCACAGGGGCGTTGAGGCCGGTGCCCACGGCGGTGCCGCCCTGGGCGAGCTGGCAGAGACCGGGGAGCGTGAGCTTGATGCGCTCGATGGCCGATTTCACCTGTTCGGTATAACCGGAGAACTCCTGGCCGAGCGTCAGCGGCGTCGCATCCTGCGTGTGGGTGCGGCCGATCTTGATGATGTGGTCGAATTCCTTCTGCTTGGCCTCCAGCGCCGTCGCCAGATGCTCGAGCGCGGGCAGCAGGGAATGCGTCGCTTCCTCGGCGCAGGCGATGTGCATGGCCGTCGGATAGGTGTCGTTCGACGACTGCGACATGTTCACATGGTCGTTCGGATGCACGGGCTTCTTGGAGCCCTTCTCGCCGCCCAGCATTTCGATGGCGCGGTTCGAGATCACCTCGTTCGAGTTCATGTTGGATTGGGTGCCGGAGCCGGTCTGCCAGACGACCAGCGGGAAATGATCGTTCAGCTTGCCGTCGATCACCTCCTGCGCGGCGGCGACGATGGTCTTGCCGAGTTCGGGGTCGAGGCGGCCGAGTTCCATATTCGCCTCGGCGCATGCGCGCTTCACGATGCCGAGGGCGCGAACGACCGAAAGGGGCTGTTTTTCCCAGCCGATCTTGAAATTGCCGAGCGAGCGCTGGGCCTGGGCCCCCCAATATTTGCTGTCGTCGACTTCAATCGGGCCGAAAGTATCGGTTTCGGTGCGGGTCTTGGTCATTGGCTCGGGTCCTCGCGCTCACGAAAAATGGATGGCCGCTGATTTATCACGCGGGGAGGAGGGGGCCAAGAGAGGGGCTCGGGGGCCCCGCAAGCGCTAGTCGGGCGTTGCGTCGTCCCCGTCCTGCGGCGTGACGGGCAGCCCGGTCGGCAGGCCGTCCATGCTCGTCAGGTTCTTTTGCCGCCAATAGGCCGCGATGCCGTTCTCGCCCTGTTTGATCGCCCAGTTGGTGAGCGAGGGCCGTTCTCCCTTGTAGTCATGGAGCGGTACGCCATAACCGCAGGAGGTCTGCACGAGGTCGATATCGAGCAGGACGATCTGGCGCGCACCGGGCGGCTCGTCGCCATTGAAGGCGGAGGCCAGCAGCTCTGCATATTCCGGCGATCCGCGATGCAGCACCTTGCCCCGGCCATAGAGGCGCAGGATCAGGGGCGGGCCGTCGAAGGCGCAGAACATGACGGTCAGCCGTCCGTCCGCCTTCAGATGGGCGGAGGTCTCGTTGCCGCTGCCCGTCCGGTCCATGTAGCAGATATGGGTTTCATCCAGCACGCGCAGCGCATCGAGGCCCTTGGGCGAGAGATTGACGCGCGAGTCGCCCGTCGCGGAAGCCGTGAAGAAGATGTGCTGCCGCTCGATGAAGCCCCGCTGGTCGGGCTCGATATGGGGAAATTGCATGGCCATGGAGAAAGCCTAGCGCCGCGGGGCGGGGGCTTCCAGCGGGATCGCCGCCCGTCTGCGCAAAGCGTTTTGCGTCAACGGGCGTCATTCCGGGCGGTGTCGCTCGGGGGCGTCTGCGAGCCTGCCTATTTCTTCCGGAAGGCGTCGAGGCTCACCACTTCGCCGGTGGCCTCTTCCTCGGGCTCGGCGTTCCGGTCCTCCGCCAGCGGTTCTTCCATGCTGCGGGACGCCTCGGCGGTGGCGGGCTGTTCGCCGGCTTCCGGCGCGTCCTCGTTCCCGGGGGCGCCTTCCACGTTGAATTGCAGGCCGAACTGGACGCTGGGGTCGAAGAACCCCTGCACGGCGCTATAGGGCACGACGAGGCGTTCGGGCACCTTGTTGAAGGTCAGGTCGACCGAGAAATGGTCGTCCAGCACTTCGAGATTCCAGAACTGATGCTGGAGGACGATCGTGATCTCTTCCGGGTACTGGCTGCGCAGCCGCTCGGAGATTTCGACGCCCGGCGCGCCCGTCCGGAAGGAGATGTAGAAGTGATGTTCGCCCGGCAGACCCTCGTCGCGCGCGATCCTGAGCGCTTTTCGGATCACCCCGCGCAAGGCTTCCTGCGCCAGCAGATCGTATCGCATCTGATCTTCGGACAAGTCACTTCCCCTGAGTTTGCTTTCGCGCGCAGCCGACTCGCCGCGCGACAGAAATGTTTCAGCGATTCAAGCAGCCTTATCGCACAACGTCCAGCCGATGCGGAGGGATTGGCGGGCAGGCGCCGCAGAACGCGCGGAGGGTGTGTCGTAACGGACAGTATTTCGTTCCGCAACGGTACTGACTACGGGCGGTTCCGCTGAAATGCCGACAGATATGAAAGTGGAGGCTTCTGTTGCCAGGTGCCTCCGAACCCCGCCTTACCTTGCTACAGGCAAGGACTTAAAAGAGGTTGTCGCACCGCTTACGCAGCGAGACGTGCCTCAGCATAGTTGTCGTTGGCAACTATTGAATCGGCCCGATAACGGCGGAACCATGCCGAGCGGAAGAGAAGTCTTTACGCCCTCGTCGATCCTGTTTCGCCCCCGGAATGTGCCGGCGAACCGGCAACACGCTCCTGCCTTCGCAGGGAAATCTGGTGGAGGCGCCGGGTACTGCCCCCGGGTCCGATGGGTTTATTACACAACCAGTTTACCGCCATAGTCGGAACAAGCCCGACAAGTGGAATATAGGGCCAAAGGCGGCGCTTTTAAAGAGATATGACAGGCGGTCATGCGCCGTCCTTCAGGGGTTCCGCGGGTTTCGGCGGGAGGTTTTCCCGCATGAAACGGATGATGTTGCCGCCCATCACCTTGGCGATCTCGTTCCGGGTGAAGCCGGCTTCCATCATTTCGCGCGTGAGGACGGCGAGTTCCGAGACGTCGAAAGTCGTGCCCACCGCGCCGTCGAAGTCGGAGCCTAGCGCCACATGGTCTTCGCCCAGAAGGTCGATGGCATAGCGGATCGCCTTCACCACGCCCGCGGGGCTTGCATCGCAGACGGCGCCTTTCCAGTAACCGATGCCGACGAGCCCGCCCGCTGCGGCCACCTTCTTCATCAGCGCATCGGAGATGTTACGCGGGCTGTCGCAGGCGCCCCTGACGCCGGTATGGGAGATGACCACCGGGCGGGCGGCGGCCGCCAGTACGTCGGTCACGATGGCGGGCGAGGCATGGGCAAGGTCCACGATCATGCGGCGTTCTTCCATGGCTCGCAGGACCTCGCGCCCGAAATCGGTCAGGCCGCCATCGTTCTTGCCATGGAGCGAGCCGCCCAGCTCATTGTCGAAAAAGTGCTGCAGGCCGATCATGCGATAGCCGGCGCGGTAGAAATCCTCGATATGGGCGATATCGCCTTCCAGCGGATGCGCGCCTTCCATGGCAAGGAGGCCGCCCACCACCTCCCGGCCTTGCGCGCGGGCGGCGAGAACGGCTTCGAGGTCTTCGCGCCAGCGGACGATCGCCAGCCGGCCTTCCGAGCGGCGCTCGGCATCCTCGAATTTTCCGGCCTGGTAGACAGCGCGTTCGTAAAGGCTCGTCCAGGCGCGGGCGGGCCAGCGCTGTGCCACCGAGAGGGGAGAAATGACATCCGAGCCTGCGTCGTTTTCTTCGTAGTTCTGGCCCATCGGCACCTTGGTGACGACGGAGAAGACCTGGAGCGCGACATTGCCGTCGATGAGGCGGGGCAGGTCCACATGGCCGTCATCGGCGCGGTCCAGCGGATCGCGTATCCACAGCAGCGTGTCGGCATGGAGGTCGGCGACGGTCAGCCCCTGATGCAGCCGCGTAATCTCCTGCGGAATGTCATAGGGCTCGTGATTGGCGACGCGATTGATCCTCCCGTCGAGAAAATAGGGCAGGAGGAAGAAGCCGCCGGCGAGGAGAACGACCAGCGCCGCGAGGCCGCCGATGAGGAAGCGTTTCAGTTTCATGACGTATTTTGTCCCTCCGGGTCGGCGGTCCCCCTTGAAATCATTGGGTTTTCCACCGCTTCAAGTCACTTTTGTCTGCTGGCGTGTGAGCGGGCGTCACGCTACAATTGCCGCCTATCGATTGGCTGAAATCGATGCGCTGCGTCAAGTCTTCCGGACCGGGGTCCGAGGCGGGACGGGCGGGGGGTACAGATGGCGCGCGAACTCACCGGCGGCAACCGGCTTCATACCACGAGACGGGTCTTTCTGACGGGACTGCTGGCCAGTGCTGCGGCGGGCTGCGCTTCCGCGCCCAAATCCACCGTTCAATGGGTCGATCCCGCGACGTTGCGCGCCCGCCGTCTCATCCGCGCGGCGGAAGCGCAGGTCGGCGTCACCACGACCTATGACGGTTCCTACCGGAAGATCGGTTTTCCGGGCGGCGACGTGCCGATGGACAAGGGCGTCTGCACCGATGTGGTGATCCGCGCCTATCGCGCGGCCTTCGGGCTCGATCTCCAGCGCCTCATTCACGAGGACATGGAAGCGCATTTCGACGCCTACCCGAATCTGCCGAAATGGGGCCTGAGCGCACCCGATCCCAATATCGACCATCGCCGCGTGCTCAATATGCGCACCTTCTTCCAGCGCTATGCGCAGGAACTGCCGATTTCTCCGCGCCCCCTGGACTACCGGCCCGGCGACATCATTACCCAGTCGGACGGGCAGACCTTCAACCATGTGGCGATCGTCACCGACAAGCTGTGCTGGAGCGGCAAGCGCTACGAGCTTGTCCATAATATCTCGCGCGGGACGCAGGTGAACGACATGCTGTTCGCCTATCCCATCAACGGGCATTTCCGCTTTCTGCCGCCGCCGGAAGCGACCGATATGCCGGTCGCGGCGCTCAAATCCTATATGAACCGCGCCCGGGCCTGAGCCTTTCCGAACGACTCGCCCGAATCTCTCCTTTGCGGCTAAACTCGGCTGAAACCGAGGATACCGCCATGCAGCAATATCTGGACCTGATGCGCCTTGTGAAAGAGCAGGGCGTGACCAAGACCGACCGGACGGGGACGGGGACGAAAAGCATTTTCGGCCATCAGATGCGCTTCGACCTGTCGGAAGGCTTTCCGCTCGTCACCACCAAGAAGCTGCATCTGAAGTCGATCGTCCATGAGCTTCTCTGGTTCATCGCGGGCGACACCAATATCGAATACCTCAAGAAGAACGGGGTTTCGATCTGGGATGAATGGGCGGACGAGAACGGCGATCTCGGCCCCGTCTACGGTCATCAATGGCGTTCATGGCCGACGCCCGATGGCGGCAAGATCGATCAGCTTAAAAACCTGCTGGATCAGATCGCGACCAATCCGGATTCGCGCCGTCTCATCGTTTCCGCGTGGAACGTGGCCGATGTGGACAGCATGGCGCTGCCGCCCTGCCATTGCCTGTTCCAGTTCTATGTCGCCGACGGCAAGCTCTCCTGCCAGCTTTACCAGCGTTCGGCGGACATCTTTCTCGGTGTGCCCTTCAACATCGCGTCCTATGCGCTCATGACCATGATGGTCGCGCAGGTGACGGGGCTCGAGGCGGGCGATTTCGTGCACACCTTTGGCGATGCGCATCTCTATCTCAATCATATGGAGCAAGCCGAGCGTCAGCTCGCGCGCGATCCGCGCCCGCTGCCGCGGATGAAGCTCAATCCGGATGTGACGAGCCTGTTCGATTTCACCTATGACGATTTCGAGCTGGTCGGTTACGACCCGCATCCGCATATCTCCGCGCCGGTCGCGGTATGAACGATGCCCGGCTGGGGCCGCAAGCTGGGGTTGGCCTTGCTGACGGTCGCAACGCTCGCGCTCGCTGCCTTTGCCCTGTTCCTCATTCTCGAAAACATGCGCCCGCTCAATCCGGAGCGGTTCCGCGACCGGGTTTATTCGGCGCTGCCGGTCGCTGACACGAAAGACCTTGCCTGATGACCAAACTCGCACTTGTTGTGGCCATAGCCGAAAACGGCGTGATCGGACGCGGCAACGGCATGCCCTGGCGGCTTTCGGGCGACATGGCCTTCTTCAAGCGCGTCACCATGGGCAAGCCGGTCGTGATGGGCCGCAAGACGTGGGAGTCGCTGCCGCGAAAACCGCTGCCGGGACGGCCCAACATCGTGGTGACGCGCGATGAGAGCTACAAGGCGGCAGGCGCGGACGTCTTTACCGATGTGGCGGAAGCGGTTGCCCACGGGATCGATCTCGCGCGAGAGAGCGGCGCGGAGGAAGTCGCCGTGATCGGCGGCGCGCAGATCTATGCGGAAACCATCGACGCCTGCGACCGGCTCTATATCACCGAAGTGCATGCCACACCGGAAGGCGACACGCATTTTCCGGATTTCGACCGGAGCGCATGGCGCGAGGTCTCGCGCGAGCGGCACGAGGCTGGCGAGAAGGACAGCGCCGCCTATTCCTTCGTGACGCTCGAAAGATAAGAAAGATCGGGGGAGAACGATGACTTCAAGTGACATGCAGATGGCAACGTCGCTGCAATATGTGACGTTTCCCTCGTTGCACGAGACGCCGCTCGATATCGCGGCGCGTATGTCCACGCCGACTGTCGGGGGAAAGAAGCCTGCCGTCATCATCCTGCACGGCTCTGCCGGTCCTTCCATGCGGGAGACCGGTTACGCCGATGTGCTCAATGCCGCGGGTATCGTGACGCTGGAGCCCGATCTCTGGTCGGCGCGCGGCATCGGCGGCGGGTCGGAAGGGCGCCCCAAAACGGTGGTTGAAACGCTGCCCGATGTTTACGGCGCACGCGCCTTTCTCGCGGCTCATCCGGAAGTCGACGGAACCCGTATCGGTGTCATGGGCTTTTCCTTCGGCGGTGTCGCTTCCATGCTGGTTGCCACCCATGCGCAGAACGACCGCTTTCTGAAGGATGCGCATTTCAAGGCGATGATGCCTGTCTATCCGGTTGCCTCCGCCTATAACCGCGTGCCCGGCTTCGAGTTCGGCGATCTCGTCGACGCGCCGGTCATGATGGTGACGGGCGAACTCGACGAGTATGACGACGACCCGGAAGCCGGGCCCAAGCTCGTCGCCTCCCTGGACCCGGCGGATGCGGCGAAGGTCAAGGTACATGTGATGAAGGGCGCGCATCATTGCTTCGACATGCCGGGGGCGAATGTGGTCGTGACCGACCCGGTATCCCATCGTGGTGCGGGCGGGGAGGTGCACATGCTTTTCAATGACGAGGCCATGGAGACCGCGCACAAACTGGCCGTCGATTTCTTTTCGGACGCTTTGTGAGTTTCAGGCCGTTCGGCGCTTGAGTGTCGATGACCCTGTTGTCAGAATGCGCCCTCCCCAAAACCGAGGTGATGTGATGGATGTAAAAGCGGCAGTGGCGTTCGAAGCCGGCAAACCCCTTGAAATCGAAACGGTACAGCTTGAAGGCCCGAAAGAGGGCGAGGTGCTGGTCGAGATCAAGGCGACGGGCATCTGTCACACGGATGCCTTCACGCTTTCGGGCGCGGACCCGGAAGGCCAGTTCCCCGCCATTCTCGGTCACGAGGGCGCAGGCGTGGTGGTCGATGTCGGCCCGGGCGTGAAGTCGCTCAAGAAGGGCGATCACGTCATTCCGCTTTACACGCCGGAATGCCGCGAGTGCAAAAGCTGCACGAGCCACAAGACCAATCTCTGCACCTCCATCCGCGCGACGCAGGGCAAGGGCGTGATGCCCGACGGCACGAGCCGCTTTTCCTACAAGGGCAAGCCCGTCCTGCATTACATGGGCTGTTCCACCTTCTCCAATTACACGGTGCTGCCCGAAATCGCGCTCGCCAAGGTGCGCGAGGACGCCCCTTTCGACAAGATCTGCTATATCGGCTGCGGCGTGACCACGGGCGTGGGCGCGGTCGTTTTCACCGCCAAGGTGGAGCCCGGCGCGAATGTCGTGGTGTTCGGTCTCGGCGGCATCGGTCTCAATGTCATTCAGGGTGCGCGTATCGCAGGCGCGGACAAGATTATCGGCGTCGATCTCAACCCGGCGCGCGAAGAGATGGCGCGCAAATTCGGCATGACGCATTTCGTCAATCCGAAGGAGGTCGATGGCGATCTCGTCGCGCATCTCGTCGAACTCACCGATGGCGGCGCGGATTACAGCTTCGAATGCATCGGCAATGTGGATGTGATGCGCCAGGCGCTGGAATGCTGCCATCGCGGCTGGGGCGAGAGCATCATCATCGGCGTCGCCGGCGCCGGGCAGGAAATTTCCACGCGTCCGTTCCAGCTCGTCACGGGCCGCGTGTGGAAGGGCACCGCTTTCGGCGGTGCGCGCGGGCGCACCGATGTGCCCAAGATCGTGGACTGGTACATGGACGGCAAGATCGATATCGACAGCCTCATCACCCACACCATGCCGCTCGAAGACATCAACAAGGCGTTCGATCTGATGCATGAGGGGAAATCGATCCGCTCCGTCGTCGTCTATTGAGGTCGTAAATGAGTATCGAAATTCTGGAAGAGCATCGCTGTTTCGACGGCGTACTGAAGATCTGCCGCCATGCGTCTCAGGCGACAGGCACCGATATGCGCTTTTCCGCTTACGTGCCGGATGGCGACGGGCCTTTTCCCGTCGTCACCTGGCTCTCGGGTCTCACCTGCACGGAAGAGAACTTCACCACCAAGGCCGGGGCCTATGGCGCGGCGAGTGCGTTGAAGCTCATCGTCATCGCGCCGGATACGAGCCCGCGGGGCGAGGGCGTCGCCAATGACGAGGCTTACGATCTCGGGCAGGGCGCAGGCTTCTATATCGATGCGACGGAAGCGCCCTGGGTGCCGCATTTCAGAATGCAGAGCTACATCACCGAAGACCTGCACGCCGTCGTCGCGGCGAATTTCCCGGCGGACATGTCGCGTCACGGCATCATGGGGCATTCCATGGGCGGGCACGGCGCGCTGACGCTCGCGCTGAAACGGCCCGACCTCTACAGCTCCGTTTCCGCCTTCGCGCCTATCGTCTCGCCGACGCGCTGCCCATGGGGCGAGAAGGCGTTCACCGCCTATCTCGGTGCCGACCGCGAGGCATGGAAAGCGCATGATGCCTGCCTGCTCATCGAAGGCGGCGCGGCGAAGGGCCATTACGACGACATCCTCGTCGATCAGGGGCTCGGCGATAATTTCCTCGAAAAGGAACTGAAGCCGGAACTTCTGGAAGAGGCCTGTGCCGCCGCGGGGCAGGGGCTTACGCTGCGGCGCCAGCCGGGGCATGACCATTCCTACTACTTCATCCAGTCCTTCATCGCCGATCACCTGGCCTTTCATGGCGAAAGACTGAAAAAATGAGCGAGGTGTATGACGTCGTGATCGTCGGGGCGGGGGCCGCGGGCCTCTCCGCCGCGCGGCAGGCGCGCGAGACGGGGCTGAGCTTCAAGGTGTTCGAGGCGAAGAACCGGATCGGCGGGCGGACCTTCACCGATACGACGAGCCTCGGCATGACATGGGATCGGGGCGCTCACTGGCTGCATTCGGCCGACGTCAATCCGCTGACGAAGATCGCGGACGAACTCGGTCATCCTTATCACCGGCAGGAAGGCAGCTTCTATCGACATCTCTTTCTGGGTCGGAAGGCGGGCAAGCCGGTCTGGGCCGATGAGGAAACCTACGAGGCCTATCGGGCGGAGTTCGAGTCGGCCTATGACGTCGCGCATGTTCAGGGCGAGGCGGGGGAGGACATTCCGGTTTCCCGGACGCTCGATCCCGATACGCGCTTCAATCGCATCACGCGCCATCTTTTTCAGGCGATTTGCGGTGCGGATCCGGAAGATTTGTGTGCCGTCGATTTCGCCCGCTACTCGGACACGGAAAAGAACTGGCCGCTGGAGCGCGGTTATGGCGCGCTGATCGCCGCTCTCTTCGCCGACATTCCCGTCACGCTTTCCTGTCCCGTGCGGCGTATCGATATGACGGACGCTCATGTAAAGGTCGCGACCGATGACGGCGTGGTGGAGGCAAAGTCCGTTATCGTGACGGTCTCCACGAATGTGCTTGCTTCCGGCGCGATCCGTTTCCTGCCGCAATTGCCCGCCTCCCTGCAGGAGGCGCTAGACGGCGTGCCGACCGGCCATGCGAACAAGGTGGCTTTTGCCTTCAGGCGCGACATATTCGGCCTGCCGGAAAAATCCCATGCGCTGGCGATCGACGAAAGGAAACCGGCACGCTCTGCGCTGTCCTTCCAGATCCGCCCCTTCGGGCAGAATATGGCCATCGCCTATTATGGCGGGTCGGAGGCGGCCGATCTTGAGCGAGCGGGACGCGACGTCATGATCGCCCATGCGCGCGGCATGTTGGGGGACATGTTCGGCACCGGTATTTTCAAGGAGATGAGCGGCGTGGAGGCGACCGCGTGGACGACCGATCCGCATATGCTGGGCGCCTATTCCTATGGCAAGCCCGGCAAGGCCGACATGCGGGCGCGTCTTTCGGAGCCCGTGGGCGACCGGCTGTTCCTTGCGGGCGAGGCGGTGCCGCTCGACTGGTACTCGACCGTCCACGGCGCCTATGAAAGCGGGATCTCCGCGGCGCAAAAAGCCGCGCATTGTCTGGGACGGGGCGTTGCGGGAGAGGCGTCGGCCTGAGAAGATACCCTCATCAAAATCAATAATTCGCCATGGGGAGGATCAAATGGCAGAGATGAAACTGATCGCGGACGGCCTGAAATTTCCGGAAGGCCCGATTGCAATGCCCGACGGCAGCATCGTGCTCGTGGAAATCGCGGCGGGCCGTCTCACCCGCATTACGCCGGAGGGCAAGAAAGAGACGATCGCGGAACCGGGCGGCGGGCCGAACGGCGCGGCCATCGGGCCGGACGGGGCCTGCTATGTCTGCAACAATGGCGGCTTCGACTGGCACGATCAGGACGGTTTGCTGATCCCGGGCGACATTGCGACGGATTATTCGGGCGGGCGCATCGAGCGGATCGACCTCGAAACCGGCAAGGTCGATGTTCTTTATACGGAAGTAAATGGCGAGCCGCTCAAGGGGCCGAACGACATCGTGTTCGACAAGTCGGGCGGGTTCTGGTTTACCGATCTCGGCAAGGGCCGCGGTCGCGTGCAGGATCGCGGCGGCCTCTATTATGCGAAGATCGACGGCTCCATGGTGAAGGAAGTCGTCTTCCCGATCACCAGCCCGAACGGCGTCGGCCTGTCGCCGGACGAGAAGACGGTTTTCGTGGCCGATACGATCCCCGGCCGTCTCTGGGCCTTCGACGTGACGGGCGAGGGCGAGGTCGCGCCGAGCCAGGGGCCGCTCAATGGCCGTTTCGTCGGATCGCCGGCCGGGCTCAACTTCTTCGATTCGCTGGCGGTGGATGCGGACGGCAATGTCTGCGTCGCGACGATCTTCAATTCCGGCATCACCATTTTCGCGCCGGACGGATCGAGCATCCGTCATTTCCCGACCGACGATCTCATCACCACCAATATCTGTTTCGGCGGCAAGGATCTGAAGACGGCCTATATCACGCTGTCGACCACGGGCCGTCTGGTGTCGACGGAATGGGAACGTCCCGGCCTCCCGCTCAACTTCCTCAACAAGTAGGGCGCGGCGTGTGAATTAGCTGTTTCGGATACGGAACATTCATTCCGGCCTTCCGTTAACCATGTCAGGATGCCCGCGCCCGAGGAGGGGTACCCCCCGAAAAAGGGGCGGGCATTCAACATGTCAGGGAGGAGAAACATGCGCCTGATTTTCAGCGCGGCCATTGCATTGCTCATGCTCACGGGCGGGGCCTATGCCGCCGACGCGTTTGCGAGTTTCTACGGCAACACCGTGAAGATCACGGGCGAGGCCGGCAAACGCACGGTGATGATCAATGAAGACGGCACCTATTCGAGCACGCTGCCGGACGGTTCCACCATCACCGGCACATGGACCAACAAGGACGGAACAGCCTGCTTCAACCAGGACGGCAGCGATGCCGAGCCCTATTGCGTGGCTGCCGAACCTCGTGAGGTCGGCGAGACGTGGGAACTCACCGCGCCCGACGGCACCAAGGAAAAGGCAACGCTGGTGGCCGGCAACTGATCGGCATTCTTCGGAACGACAGGATGGGGCCGGCCCGGTTTCGGGCCGGCCTTTTCATGTGCCGGGTGCCGGGGTGCGATCGTCAGCCTTCGACGGAAATGCGCGGCGCCTTGCGTCCCCCGCCGCCGAGCGCCTCGTCGATATGGCCGGCCACTTTCCGCGCGATCTCGATGAAGGGTTTCGCTTCCTCGCTGTCGGGCGCGGTTGCCGTGATGGGCGCGCCGCCGTCAGAGGTTTCGCGAATCGTCATGTGAAGCGGCACCTCGCCGAGGAAGTCGCAGCCCAGCGTTTCCGCCATTTTGCGCGCGCCGCCCTGGCCGAAGATATAGGAGCGCTCGCCTGAATCCGGGCTCACGAAATAGGCCATGTTCTCGACGATGCCGAAGACGGGCACATGGGTCTTTTCGAACATGGCGACGCCCTTGCGCGCGTCGATCAGCGCGATTTCCTGCGGGGTGGAGACGATCACGGAACCGGTCAGCGGTATGCGCTGGGCAATCGTCAATTGCGCATCGCCCGTGCCGGGCGGCATGTCGATCACCAGCACGTCGAGTTCGCCCCAGTTCACGTCGCTCATCATCTGCATGAGCGCGCTCTGCACCATGGGGCCGCGCCATATCATGGGCGTGTCCTCTTCGACCATGTAGCCGATCGACATGGTCTTGATGCCGTAATTCTCTTTCGGCTGGATTTTCTTGCCGTTGCTTTCGGGCTTCCCCTTGAGGCCCATCATGCGGGGAATGGAGGGGCCGTATATATCGGCATCCAGCAGTCCCACCTTGCGGCCCAGATGGGAAAGGGCCAGTGCCAGATTGACGGCGACGGTGGATTTGCCGACGCCGCCCTTGCCGGACGCGACGGCGATAATGGCTTTCACGCCCGGTATTTCGAGCCGGCCTGTCTGCTGTTCGCCTTGCGGGTTCCCCTGCCGGCCGTGCGAATGTCCGGCATGCGCGCTCTGCTGCGGTGCGGAAGGCTTGTCGCTATGGGCGGTCAGCACGGCCGTGACGCTCAATATGCCGGGAATTGCCCGCACGGCCTCCTCGCAGGCCTTCCGGAGCGGCTCCTTTTCGGCCCCTTTGGCCGGATCGACCTCGATCGAGAAGCCCGCATGGCCTTCGCGCAGCACGACCCCTTGGATTATGCCTGCCGAGACCACATCTTTTCCCAAGTCTTTATCGGTGACACGGGAGAGCGCGGTAAGAATGTCTTCTTTTGTCGGGGTCGGCTTTTGGGGCGAAGACGTCATGAGGGGCTTGTCCGGGTTTCATTGCACGGGCCTAATGGGTGTCATATAACCTCCGGCAAGTGTGTTTCCAACCGATCTATCATCACGAAATCAAAAGGATTTTTGATGCCCTGGAGCAATGAGAACGGCGGCGGCGGCTGGCAGGGAGGCGGCGGTAACCGCGGCCCCTGGGGGCAGGGACCTTCGGGAGGCGGCGGTGGCGGCGGCAACCAGCCTCCGGACCTCGATGAATTGCTGCGCAAGGGCCAGGACAGGTTCAAGAAAATCTTCCCCGGCGGTCAGGGGCAGGGGGCCGGCGGCAATGGCCGCGGCATCGTCCTGCTTCTCATTGTGGCCGTCGTGGCGCTTCTCGCCTACAGCTCGGTCTATCGCGTCAATACGGACGAACAGGGCGTGGTGCTGCGCTTCGGCAAGTTCTCGCGCGAAGTGCCGCCGGGCCTGCATGTGAAGCTGCCTTACCCGCTTGAGGTCGTCTATACGCCGACGGTGACGCGCATCAACCGCGTCGATGTGGGCATGCGCGACACGGGCGGCGGCAAGCCGATCGCGGTGCCGGAAGAAAGCCTGATGCTGACGGGCGACGAAAATATCGTCGACATCAACTTTTCGGTCTTCTGGCGTATCAACAGCGCGGAAAGCTACCTCTTCAATGTGGAGCGTCCCGATCTTGCCGTGAAGCAGGTCGCCGAAAGCGCCATGCGCGAGGCTGTGGGCCAGTCCAAGATCGAGTTCCTGCAGACCACCGGCCGAAACGACATCCAGAAGCAAGTGCGCGGCTATATGCAGACCGCGCTCGATACCTATGGCGCAGGCGTGGAAATCACGGAAGTGAAGCTCCAGAAGGTCGATCCGCCCTCTCAGGTGATCGATGCCTTCCGCGACGTTCAGGCGGCGCGCGCCGACCAGGAGCGTCTGCGTAACGAAGCGCAGTCCTATGCCAACACGGTCGTGCCCAAGGCACGAGGCGAGGCCGCCAAGATCACCGAGGCCGCCGAAGCCTATCGCGAACAGACGGTCGCGGAAGCGCAGGGTGAGGCGCAGCGCTTCATCTCGATCTATGACGAGTATCGCAATGCAAAGGACGTGACGCGCAAGCGTATTTATCTGGAAACGATGCAGGACGTTCTGGGCAACACGAACAAGGTGGTGACCACGGATCAGTCGGGCGTTCTGCCTTATCTGCCGATGGATCAGCTCAAGCCGTCCGCGCAGCGCTCTTCGTCATCATCCGGCAACAACTCGTCGAGCGTCGGCTCGTCGGGCTCGAATTGAGGAGGCCGAAGTCATGAATAAATCCATCGGACTCGGTCTTGGCGTCGTTGCGGCCCTTGTCGCTTTCGTTGCCTATTCCTCCACATTCATCGTCAGCATGACGCAGCAGGCGATCGTGCTGCAGTTCGGCGACCCGAAGGCGCTCATCACGGAGCCGGGGCTGCATTTCAAGCTGCCCTTCGTGCAGAACGTCGTCTTCATCGACAAGCGCATCCTGAACCTCGATGCGCCGACGGAAGAAATCATCGCGTCGGACCGCAAGCGGCTCGTGGTGGATGCTTTCGCCCGCTACAAGATCGTCGATGCGCTGAAGTTCTATCAGGCGGTGGGCGATCCGCGTCTGACCGAGAACAGGTTGCAGCCGAACTTCGCGTCCTCGCTCCGCAACGTGCTGGGCGATCACACGCTGGAGGCTGTGGTGCGGGACGACCGTTCCGGCCTGATGCAGCAGATCGAAACGGCGTTCAACCAGACTGCGAAAAGCTTCGGCATCGAAGTGGTGGATGTGCGTATCCGCCGCGCCGACCTGCCGGAAGCGAACAGCCAGGCGATCTTCCGCCGTATGCAGACCGAGCGTGAACGCGAGGCGGCCGAGATTCGCGCGCAGGGTCAGGAAGAGGCCCAGCGTATTCGCAGCCGTGCCGACCGCGACCGCACCGTTATCGTCGCCGATGCGCAGCGCGATGCGGAGATCACCCGAGGCGAAGGCGATGCCAAGCGAAACGGGATTTTCGCTAGCGCCTTCCAGAAGGACCCCGAATTCTTCGACTTTTACCGGTCGATGCAGGCCTACAGACAGAGCCTGAAGGGCGATAACACCACAATGGTGATTTCTCCCGACTCGGAGTTCTTCCGGTACTTCCGGAGCGATGCCGGTAAATAGCCGGTCGCCCATTGCGTGATTTGGATTTGGAGTTCGCGGGCTTGTCCGCCATTCGTCGCGGAGGCGAACTTCAAATCCGAAGCCGCATTGCATTCCTCAAGGCCGTTCGGGTTTCCGACGCCAGACGCTGAAGGCGAAAATTGACCGATCTCCTGGCCGCTCTCGGACTGGTTCTCGCGCTGGAAGGTGCGCTTTACGCGGCTTTTCCCGGGCCGATGAAGAGGGCCCTGGCCATAGTGGCGGTGCAGCCGGAGGGGCAGATCCGTTTTGGCGGGCTTGTGGCCCTTGCGCTGGGCGTGTTGCTGGTCTGGCTGGTGCGCGGGTAAGAGCGCGGTGACATCGTTTCGGAGGCGAAATTCCACGGCGATGGTGCGCAGGCGCCGATTTTCCGCTTGAATGGCAGCCGAGGCTGGTGGGCAGGCCGGGAATTGGCGCTTTAAATGTTTTCGATCGGTGAGATGACGCGACAGGTTCAGACAAACCGGAACGATTTCCGATCGCTTCGGGGGGCGGGCTTTCTCGTCGTCCTGTTCTCGCTGCTGACCCTGTTTGGGGGGAGTGGCCCGGCGCGCGCCGCCGATGGCTTCGGCGATCTTGTGCATCGCCTTTCTCCCGCCGTGGTGAATATCACCACGAAGCAGCAGCAATCATTGCCCGACAAATTCAGGAACCTGCCGGAGGATTCTCCGTTGCGGGAATTCTTCGACGACGAGGGGGAGGCGGGCACGACGACCAGTGCGCTCGGCTCCGGTTTCGTCATCGATCCGTCGGGCGTCATCGTCACCAACAATCATGTGATCGACGGTGCCGATGAAATATCCATCGTCTTCGCCAACGGCGAGACGCTGGATGCAACGCTGCTGGGGCATGACGAGAATACCGACCTTGCCGTTCTGAAAGTCGACAGTCCGCATCCGCTGCCGTCGGTGCGTTTCGGCGATTCCGACGATCTGCGCGTCGGGGACTGGGTCATGGCCATCGGAAATCCGTTCGGCCTTGGCGGCAGTGTGACCTCGGGGATCGTGTCCGCGCTCCATCGTGCCATCTATGCGCGCGGCTTTACCGATTTCATCCAGACGGACGCGGCGATCAACAAGGGCAATTCCGGCGGTCCGCTTTTCGATATGCAGGGCCGCGTCGTCGGCATCAACACCGCGATCATTTCGCCGTCGGGCGACACCGTGGGCATCGGTTTTGCCTTGCCGTCCTCCACCGCGAAGGTCGTGGTGGACGACCTCATTCATTTCGGCGAGGTCCATCGCGGCTGGCTGGGTGTGCGGGTTGTGCCGCTGACGCGCGATCTGGCGCGTGCACTTCGGGCGCCGGCCGATGCGGGCGTCGCCGTCGCCGCCGTCGTGGAGCACGGTCCCGCCCAGGCGGGCGGGCTCCGGGCGGGCGATGTCGTCACCCGGTATGACGGCATGACGGTCGATCGGGTGCGCGATCTGCTCCGTCTCATTGCCGAAACGCGCGTCCGCAAGCGCGTCGAAGTCGAGATCCTGCGCGAGGGAAAGCCTCTTGCCGTCTGGCTGACGGCAGGCGAGCTGCAGCGCGGCGAAGCCGGTGAGGACGAAGCCGGAGAAGCCGTGGCGGAAAAGAAGCCGGTCCCGAGGCCGCGTGCGCGCGACGAGATGCTGGGGCTCGATCTTTCTGCTCTGACGCCGGATATACGCTCCGCCCATCATGTGCCGTTGCAAGTGAACGGCGTCGTGGTCATGGGCGTGGCGGCGGGCGGCGCGGCGGACGGCAAGGGCATTCGCGCGGGAGACGTGATCGTCGAGGTCAATCGCAAGGCGGTGGATGCGCCGGACGATGTGAGGCGCGCGGTGAACGAGGTCCGGCAGCGCGGTGACGGCACCAAGGTATTGCTGCGCGTTTATTCCAACGGCCGAACGCGCTTTTTCGCGATCGACGTCAAACCGAGCTGAGGCCTAGACGCCGGCGAGGTCGCTTTCCCGGTAGCCCTGAATGAAGAGCAGGGCGGAAAGATCGCCATGGTCGATGCGTGCATCGGCGGCTTCGGCCACGACGGGCTTTGCGCGAAAGGCGACGCCGAGGCCCGCTTCCCCGATCATGCCGAGATCGTTCGCGCCGTCGCCGACGGCCATGGTTTCGTGCCGGGCGAGGCCGAGCGTGGAACGGAAATGCACCAGCGCGTCGATCTTGGCCTGACGGCCCAGAATGGGTTCGCCGACGTCGCCGGTCAGCAGGTCGTTTTCGAAAATGAGTTCGTTGGCCTGATTGTGGTCGAAGCCCACGGCCTTCGCGACGCGGTGGGTGAAGAAGGTGAAGCCGCCGGAGACGAGCGCGCAGGTGGCGCCATGGGCGCGCATGGTGGCCGTCAGCAGGCGCCCGCCGGGCGTTTCGGTAATGCGCTTGTCGAAGACCGCTTCAAGCGAGGCCGCCTTGAGGCCCTTCAGCAGCGAGACGCGCTCGCGCAGGGCGGGCTCGAAATCGATCTCGCCGCGCATGGCGCGCTCGGTGATTTCGGCGATCCGGTCCTTGATGCCGAGTTCGGCGGCCAGCTCGTCGATGCATTCCTGCTCGATGATGGTGGAATCCATATCGGCGACCAGCAGCTTCTTGCGCCGGCCTTCGGCGGGCTGGGCGACGATGTCGATGGGGGTTCCCTGAAGCGCCTTGCGGGCCCCGGCTTCGGCGTGGGCCATGTCGTCGGCATCGAAGGGCAGGTCGCAGGCATGGGCGTCTTTCAGCCAGTCCGCCCGGGGTTGGCCCGGAAGCGCCGCCGCCGCGGCCTCGACATGAGCCTTGTCGAGCGGCGTTTGCGAGTTGCCAATGAGCGTCAGGACGTATTTCATCGCCAAACCAGAGTTCTCCTGAAATCTTCGTCTAGAGTTCGTCGTGCCGGATCACGCCGTCAAAGCGCCTTTGAAGCTGAAAACCGCCGTCCTTATTGCAGGGCCGACCGCCAGCGGCAAGTCCGCGCTCGCCATGAAACTGGCCAAGCGGGTGGACGGCGAGATCGTCAATGCCGACTCCATGCAGGTCTATCGCGAGCTGCGTGTGCTCACCGCGCGGCCGAGCGAGGCGGATGAGGCCCGCGTGCCGCATCACCTCTACGGCTTCATGAGTGCCGCCGAGGCCTGTTCGGCGGGGATATGGGCGGCTCATGCGGCGCGGGTCATGCAGGAAATCGAGGCGAGGGGCCGCATTCCCATCCTTGTGGGGGGAACGGGGCTCTATTTCCGGGCGCTGGTGGACGGGCTGTCGCCCATTCCGGACGTTCCGGCGGAGGTCACCGCCGAGGTGAGGGCGGAGGTGGCGCAGGCGGGCCCCGGGGCGCACGGGTTGCTGCGGGCCGCCGATCCGAAACTTGCCGAAACGATCTCGCCCTCGGACAAGCAGCGCATCGCCCGCGGCCTCGAGGTGAAAAGGGCGACCGGCAAGCCCCTGAGCGCATGGCAGGCCTTGCCGCCGGAGCCGCCGGTCGCGGGGGATTTCCTGAAGGCGGTTCTCGCGCCCTCGCGGGAGTTTCTCTACCGGCGGATCGATTTCCGGTTCCGTCATATGGTCCGGGAGGGCGCGCTGGCGGAGGTCGAAGGGCTGATGGCGCTCGATCTCGATCCCTCGCTGCCGCTGATGAAGGCGTTGGGCTTGCGGCCGGTCATGGCTCATCTGCGCGGCGAAATTTCGCTTGAGGAGGCCATTCTGCTCGGTCAGGCGGAGTCCCGGCGCTATGCGAAACGGCAGGAAACCTGGTTTCGGACGCAAATGATTTCGTGGAACAGGCTCATCGCGCAAGATTTGGAAAGCCTTGAGGTGAATTTCTTTCCATTAATTGATGATTTTGGCTTGACCGGGGCATGAGGCGGGGCTAGTTTGCGCCCGCTTTCACGCGGCATTGCGTGCCGGTGGCCGGTTTTTCGCTCTTTTCAGGATGAAACGGGGCTTTGAGAACGGGCCGGGCGCGAGGCCGCGTTGTTGTTTACCGCGATCGATAATCTTCAAGACGTAAGGACCCGACCCATGGCCGAAAACGAGATGACTGGCGCAGAGATCGTCATCAAATCGCTGGTCGATCAGGGCGTAGACACGATTTTCGGCTACCCCGGGGGCGCGGTGCTTCCGATCTATGACGCGCTTTTCCAGCAGAACAAGATCCGGCATATCCTCGTCCGGCACGAGCAGGGCGCCGTCCATGCGGCGGAGGGCTATGCGCGCTCCACGGGCAAGCCGGGCGTCGTTCTGGTGACGTCGGGGCCCGGCGCGACCAATGCCGTGACGGGGCTGACCGATGCGTTGATGGATTCCATCCCGATCGTCTGCCTGACGGGGCAGGTCGCCACCCATCTCATCGGCTCGGACGCCTTCCAGGAGGCGGACACGGTCGGCATCACGCGCCATTGCACCAAGCATAACTGGCTGGTGAAGTCGCCGGAGGAGCTGACGCGCGTCATGCACGAGGCCTTCTATGTCGCGACGAATGGCCGTCCGGGGCCGGTCGTCATCGATATTCCGAAGGACGTTCAGTTCCAGTCGGCGGAATATGTCGGGCCGAAGAATGTCGCGCATCGCACCTACCGTCCGACGGTGAAGGGCGATGTCGAGGCAATCAAGGAAGCGATCGACCTCATCGCGAATGCCAAGAAGCCTGTCTTCTATACGGGCGGCGGGATCATCAATTCCGGCCCGGTCGCGAGCCAGCTCCTGCGCGAATTCGTGAAGCTGACCGGTTATCCGATCACCTCCACGCTGATGGGCCTCGGCGCTTTTCCGGCGAGCGACAAGCAGTGGCTCGGCATGGTCGGCATGCATGGCACCTTCGAAGCCAACAATGCGATGCATGACTGCGATGTCATGATCAATATCGGCGCGCGCTTCGACGACCGCGTGACGGGCCGCCTCGATGACTTCGCGCCGAACTCGAAGAAGATTCATGTCGATATCGACGCCTCGTCGATCAACAAGAATGTCCGTGTCGATGTCGGCATCATCGGCGATTGCGCGCATGTCCTGGAAGACATGCTGCGGATCTGGAAGGCGAAGGCGCGCCAGCCCGACAAGGCGGCGCTCGGCGACTGGTGGAAGCAGATCGAGGTCTGGCGTGAGCGCAAGTCGCTCTCCTTCAGGCAGAACGGCGAAACCATCAAGCCGCAATACGCCGTCCAGCGCCTTTACGAGCTGACCAAGGATCGCGAGACCTACATCACCACGGAAGTGGGGCAGCATCAGATGTGGGCGGCGCAGCATTATCATTTCGACGAGCCGAACCGCTGGATGACGAGCGGCGGCCTCGGCACGATGGGCTATGGCCTGCCGGCCGCCGTGGGGACGCAGATCGCGCATCCCGACGCGCTCGTCGTCGATATCGCGGGCGAAGCCTCGATCCTGATGAACATGCAGGAGATTTCCACGGCGGTTCAGTTCATGCTGCCGGTGAAGATCTTCATCCTGAACAATGAATATATGGGCATGGTGCGCCAGTGGCAGGAATTGCTGCATGGCGGGCGCTATTCGCACAGCTATTCGGAATCGCTGCCCGATTTCGTGAAGCTCG
This sequence comes from Parvibaculum indicum, assembly GCF_011762095.1. Classification (GTDB taxonomy): domain Bacteria; phylum Pseudomonadota; class Alphaproteobacteria; order Parvibaculales; family Parvibaculaceae; genus Parvibaculum; species Parvibaculum indicum. The sequence goes on from NZ_JAASQO010000004.1 coordinate 134,582, forward strand.
CCGAAGCCTATGGCGCGAAGGGCGTCCGCGCGGAAACGCCGGACGAGCTCGACGCGAAGATCCAGGAGATGCTGGATACGCCCGGGCCGGTCATTTTCGACTGCATCGTGGACAAGTACGAGAACTGCTATCCGATGATCCCGTCGGGCGCGGCGCATAACCAGATGATCCTCGCCGACGACGCGGATGCGCCGACCGTCACCGAAGCAGGCAAGATGCTGGTTTGACCGTCGCTGCCGTCATAGCCGGGGTTAACCCATCGCCCTCCAATCAGAGTTCGGGAATGAGCCAGGAAGAAAAAATCGAACGGCATGCCATTGCCGTGCTTGTGGATAACGAGGCCGGCGTGCTCGCCCGCGTCATCGGGCTGTTTTCGGGCCGCGGCTACAATATCGAAAGCCTGACGGTGGCCGAGGTGGACCAGGCGGAGCATACCTCCCGCATCACCATCGTCACCTCGGGCACGCCCATGGTGATCGAGCAGATCAAGGCGCAGCTCGACCGGCTCGTGCCGGTTCACCGGGTGATGGACCTGACGGCGGAGACCCATGCGGTCGAGCGTGAAATGGCGCTTGTGAAAGTCGCCTCCACGGGCGAAAAGCGCGTGGAATCGCTGCGGCTGGCGGATGCCTTCCGCGCCCGCGTGATCGACACGACCCACACCTCCTTCATTTTCGAGGTGACGGGCGCGCCGGACAAGATCGATGCCTTTATCGGCCTGATGAGGCCGCTGGGGCTGGTGGATGTATCGCGGACCGGCGTGGTCGCGATCGCCCGCGGCCCGGAAGCGATGTAACGAACGAGGATATAAACCTTCGTCCCGTGTTTGCGCGCGGGGGAGGGATGTTGGAAGAAGGAAACAAAGACCATGCGCGTTTATTACGACCGCGATGCGGACGTGAACCTGATCAAGGGCAAGAAAGTCGCCATCATCGGTTACGGCAGCCAGGGCCATGCCCATGCGCTGAACCTTCGCGATTCCGGCGTGAAGGAAGTGGCCGTGGCGCTGCGCGCCGGCTCTTCTTCCGCGAAGAAGGCGGAGGGCGAAGGCCTGAAGGTGATGACCGTTGCCGAAGCCGCCAAATGGGCCGACGCGCTGATGATGCTGACGCCGGACGAGCTGCAGGGCGACATCTATTATCAGGATCTGGCCGACAACATGAAGGAGGGCGCCGCGCTCCTCTTCGCGCATGGCCTCAACGTCCATTTCAACCTGATCGAGCCGCGCAAGGACATCGACGTCCTCATGGTTGCGCCGAAGGGCCCGGGCCACACGGTGCGTTCCGAATACAAGCGCGGCGGCGGCGTGCCCTGCCTCCTCGCGGTGGAGCAGGATGCAAGCGGCAACGCGCATGATCTCGGCCTGTCCTACGCCTCCGCCATCGGTGGCGGCCGCGCGGGCATCATCGAGACGACCTTCCGCGAAGAATGCGAAACCGACCTCTTCGGCGAGCAGGCCGTTCTCTGCGGCGGTCTCGTGGAGCTTATCCGTGCCGGTTTCGAAACGCTGACCGAAGCGGGCTATGCGCCGGAGATGGCCTATTTCGAGTGCCTGCACGAGGTGAAGCTCATCGTCGACCTCATCTATGAGGGCGGTATCGCCAACATGAACTACTCGATCTCCAACACGGCCGAGTATGGCGAATACGTCACCGGGCCGCGCATCATCACGCCGGCAACCAAGGCGGAAATGAAGCGCGTGCTGGACGACATCCAGAGCGGCAAGTTCACCCGCGACTGGATGCTCGAGAACAAGGTCAACCAGACGAGCTTCAAGGCCACGCGCGCGCGCAACGCAGCCCATCCGATCGAGGAAGTGGGCGGCCGTCTGCGTGAGATGATGCCCTGGATCACGGCCTCCAAACTCGTAGACAAGGAAAAGAACTGACGCGATCTCGCGAACAGCACCCTTTGGATGGGCCCGCCGCGAAGATCGCGGCGGGCCTTTTCTTTTTGGAACTCCCTATTTTTTGGAGAGTGGGCCCATGCCTCCTGCCCAATATGCTCACGGCGCCGCCATTGCCTTTCTGCACAGCTCGGCGCTTCACATCGGCACTTTCAATGCGCTGGGCGCGGCGCTCGCACCGGGGCTGAAACTTGCCCATACGGTGCGCGAAGACCTGCTGGTGGCGGCGGAGAAAGCAGGCGGCGTCACGCCCTCCATCGAGCTGAAGGCGGGCGAGGCGATGCTGGCGCTGGCGGAGGGCGGCGCGCGCGTCGTCGTCTGCACCTGTTCGACGCTGGGTCCCGTCGCGGAGCGCGTTGCCGACGATGCGGATATACCGGTCATGCGTATCGATCGTCCGATGGCGGATGAAGCGGTGAGAAGCGGCGCGCGCATCGGCGTCTGCGGCGCGCTGGCGCCTGCCATGGAAACGACGTTGCGCCTGTTGGAGGATTCGGCGGGTAAGGCGGGGCGGTCATGCCGTTTCACGCCCGTTCATTTCGAGGATGCCTGGGACCGGTTCAAGGCCGGGCGCCTTGGCGCCTATCATGAACGGATCGCGGAAGGTCTGGCGCGCGCAGCGGCTGACCATGACGTGTTGGTTCTGGCGCAGGCGTCCATGGCGCCCGCGGCGCAGCAGGCGGGAGATCTCGGTATTCCCGTCCTGTCCAGTCCGCAATCCGGTTTCACGGCGGCGGTGCGGATCGCCAACCGCTTCAAATAGGGCGGTTCAGGGCTGGCGTATCATGTGAGTTCCATGCCGTATTTTTCGGCATGGGTGGCGATGACCTCATGCAGATCCGCCAGCAGGGCCTGCCAGGCGGCCTCCGTTTCCGACGTCCATTCCGCGCCCAGAATGTCGCGGAAGGTTTCCGTCACCACCTCGAAGAAGGTGGCGAAGACGCGGGGCGGTACGCCCAGTCCCTGATGGTTGGTCAGTTCGCACTGGATCAGCACCGGCGCATAGCTTCTCGGGCCCAGCATGTCGAAGACGCAATTCAGCGCCTCGCTCAGCATGTGGCCGCGCGCATTGCCGTCCAGATCGAGCACGAAGAGCGCCTTCATCTCCGGCTGTTGCGTAAAAAGCTTTTCGTAAACCAGCGGGGTGGGGTCGCCCGCCAGTTCGGCGGCGCGTTCGATGCTGTGCGAGATGATGTCGGCGTCGTGTTCGCTCAGGGGCATGGGCGGCTCCTCCGGCTGTTTGTTTTTCTTTTTGCAATGGCAAGCCTACCCGAAACCTGCCTCCCGGTCCCTTCCGGGGTGGGTGGCGCGTCCGGGGCCCGGCTTGCATTTGCGACAGATTGACACTTGCACCTATAGTTGAGAATGAATATCAGTAACCAAATTCTCATCCCCACGAAAGGAAACGCCATGCTTCGCTCCCTCTCGGCCAGGACGCTGCTTACCGCGACGGGCATTGTGGCGTTGATTTTCGCCGCGGCGGCTTTCCAGCCTGCCCGGGCCGCCGACGAAATGCCGACCTTCGAAATCCACATCAAGGATCACAAGTTCGACCCGTCGAATTTCGAGGTGCCCGCCGATACGCGGATGAAGCTGGTGGTCCATAATGACGACCCGACGCCGGAAGAGTTCGAGTCGCATGACCTTTTCCTGGAAAAGATCATCCCCGGCGGCGGCAAGGGCATCATGTATGTCGGGCCGCTCGAAGCGGGGACCTATCACTTCTTCGGCGAGTTCAACGAAGCGACCGCGCAGGGCGATCTGACCGCCAAGTAAAAGCCAATTCAGGCCGGCTTACACAAGCCTCATTCAGGAAGGCCCGACATGCTTGCCACGCTCATCATCGTGTTCCGCGAAGTGCTTGAAGCGGCATTGATCGTCAGCATCGTCGCCGCCGCCACCAAGGGCGTCGCGGGGCGGGGGCGCTGGCTGACGGCCGGTATCGTGGGCGGACTTGCCGGCGCCAGCCTCGTCGCGGTCTTTGCAAGCGCCATCTCCAATTCGGTGGAAGGCACGGGGCAGGAAATCTTCAATGCGAGCGTGCTCTTTCTCGCCGTCATCATGCTCGGGTGGCACAATGTCTGGATGGGCAGTCATGGCCGCCAGCTCGCCACCGAGATGAAGGAAGTCGGGCATGACGTGACCGTCGGCACCAAGCCGCTCTATGCGCTGGCCATCGTGGTCGGCGCGGCGGTGATGCGCGAAGGCTCCGAAGTCGTGCTTTTCCTCAACGGTATCGCCAGCGGGGGTGTCGGCAATATGTCGATGCTCGCGGGCGGTCTTCTCGGTATCGTGGCGGGCGGGGCGCTCGGTCTTGCGCTTTATTTCGGCCTGCTCAGGCTGTCGCTCAACATGCTTTTCCGCGTGACGGGCTGGATGATCCTGCTGCTGGCCGCCGGCATGGCCGCGCAGGGGGCCAAGTTCCTCGTGCAGGGCGGCTTTCTGCCGCCGATGGGCGGGTTCATGTGGAACACGTCCTGGCTTCTGTCGGAAAACAGCCTGATCGGCCAGACGCTCCACACGCTTGTCGGCTATACGGCCCGGCCGCTGCCCGTTCAGGCGATTTTCTATGTCGGTACGCTCGTCATCATCGGCGGCCTCATGAAGATCGTCGGCGACGGCGTGTCGAACAAGGCGAAAGCGCAGCGCGCCGCGGCCGGTCAGGTCGCCGGGGACTGAAACCCCTCGCTCGACGACCGTGCTCGTCATGCCCCGCTTTATGCGGGGCATCCACGTCTTTTTCATAGGTCAAGACGTGGATGGCCCGGACAAGCCGGGCCATGACGACGTTTGGTATTGGGAACCAGCCAACACAGGCACGCTGTCATCCCGGCCACCTTTACATGCAGGGAAGGCCGGAACGACACGAAGTGAGAGGTCTCAGGCGAACCCCGCCTTCAGACGTAAAACCATTTGTGAAAGCCTGACCGGTCGAAAGGCTTCCATTCGCCTTCCGTTTGCGACAGCCGGTCGGCGACGGCCCAGAAGACGAGCGGATTGCCGCCCATGCCCAGATGCGTCGCGGGGACTTCGATGTTTTCCGTGCGTGGCGTTTCCTGTTCGCGGCAGGCGGCCCATGGCACCAGCCCGTCGAAGCGGGAATAGATGGCGGTGGAGGGAACCGGCGGCGGTACGCGCAGCCGTTCGGCGAGTACGGGGTCGACTTCGCCGCTGACCCGGTAGCCCGCCCCGAAGGGGCTGCCGAGCGTCACCACCTGGCGCACCTGATGGGGAAATTCGCGGGCGAGTTCGCGCGCATAGATGCCGCCGAGGCTCCAGCCGACGATGCTGATGCGCCGTTCGTAGCGATCGGCGAGTTCGTTGAGCCTGTCCTTCAGCTTGCGATGGACGTGGCGGCTCGGTCCCCAATTGTGCCCCTGTTTCCAGGCATGGGCGACATAGCCCATCTCCTTCAGATAGGTGCGCAGAAACGACGTCGACTCGTCGCCCGTCAGCATGCCGGGCAGCACGAGCACCGCATGACCGTCGCCCTTCGGCGCGTTGAGGAGGGCGGGATAGGACGCGGCAAGGGCGCCATATTCCGCGACGAGGCCGAATTCACTCCAGGCCCGCCAGAAGATCGGATCGCTCGCAGATGAAAACATAGATGGGAAGCTCCGCCGGAAATGGCTTGTCCTGCATTATACTGCATTGCAGCAAATTCCGTAGCGGAAACTTTTCAGCAGGCGGTATGCCCCTGACGATTTTCCGGACGAGGGTGAGCAACCGCCCGGAAAATAGTCAAAAACCAAGGTCTACGAGCAGATCCCTTTGGTATCTGCTCGTGGATTTTCGGCCAGTTTCGTCAGCTTTTCGTCATGGTCGGGGCAATCTTCCGGTTCGATCTGCACCGTTGCATGGGTCACGCCATAGCGCTCTGCGAGTCGTTCCTTGATGGCGGTCAGGGCTTCGCTCGGCATCGCGCCCGGCGCGGGGACGGCATGCAGCGTGACGAGAATGCGGCCCGAGGCGAGCGACCAGGCATGGATGTGGTGGACATCGCTGACCGAGGGGATGCCGGTGGCGAGGTCTTCGGCCATGGCGTCGGTGTCGAGCCCCTCCGGCGTGCCTTCCATCAGGATATGCGCCGCGTCGCGCGTGACGGCGAATGCGCCGCGCAGGATGAGCACGGCCACGAAAACCGAGAGGATCGGGTCGATGGGCGTGAAGCCGGTATACATGATGACGATGGCGGCCACGATGGCGGCGACGGAACCCAGCAGGTCGCCCAGCACATGGAGCGCGGCGCCGCGCATGTTCAGATTGCCTTCGCCGCCGTGGAGCAGCGTGAAGGAGACGATATTCACCACAAGGCCGACAATGGCGACGACGAGCATCGGTCCGGCAAGGATCGGTACGGGCTCGAAGATGCGCATGGCGGCTTCGGCGATGATCCAGGCGGCCAGTGCGATCATTACCGCGCCGTTCAGGAAGGCGGCGAGAATTTCGGCGCGCATATAGCCGAAGGAGCGGGCCGTGTCCGCCGGGCGGCGGGCCAGGCGCACCGCGAGCCATGCGAGCGCCAGCGCGCCGGTGTCGGTCAGCATGTGGCCCGCATCGGCGATGAGCGCCAGCGATCCGGATATCCAGCCGCCGGCCGCTTCGACGATCATGAAGCCGCCCGTGATCCACATCGCCCAGGCGATGCGGCGCTCATTCGCGCCGTCCGGTACGTGCGAGTGGCCGTGGCTATGAGAATGACCATGACCATGATCGTGCGAATGGCTGTGCGTCATGGTCCTTTACTCCGGCTCTTCGTTGACATGGGCGACCATGTCGCGAATGACATGGGCGACCATGTCGCGAATGACATGGGCGACATGGGCATCATGGATCGAATAGAAGATCTGCTTGCCGCGCCTGTCTGCGCTGACGAGGCGGGCTGCCCGCAGGAGCCTCAAATGATGACTCACCAGCGACAGCGAAAGGCCGAGCCGGCTCGCGATCTCGCCCACGGAGCGCGGCTCGCCCAGCGTTTCCAGCACGATGCGCAAGCGGCTGGGGTCGCCGAGCAGGCGGAACATTTCCGCCAGTTCGATCGCCCGGTCGTCGTCGAGCGGGGGCAGGCTTTCCGTGTCGGGGCAGATCGCCATGTTTCGGACCTAACAATTGAACATATGTTCAAGTGTAGTCAGTTGGGGCGATCCGTCAAGTCCCGGCGGCGGGGAGTTCCGAACCTCTTCCGCCCGTGCTAAAGCGCGGGGAAACAGATGAGAGGGAATCGCTCATGCGCATCGGTACGCCGCTTTCGCCTTCGGCCACTCGCGTCATGCTTCTGGGCTCGGGGGAGCTCGGCAAGGAAGTCGCCATCGAGCTTCAGCGCTATGGGGCGGAAGTGATCGCCGTGGATCGGTACGAGAATGCACCCGCCATGCAGGTGGCGCATCGTTCTCATGCGATCGCGATGACGGATGGCGCGGCGCTCAAGGCGCTGGTGGAAAAGGAGCGGCCGCATCTCATCGTGCCGGAGATCGAGGCCATTGCGACCGACATGCTGGCCGAGATCGAAGCGGAGGGGCTTGCGGAAGTCATTCCCACGGCACGCGCGACGCAGCTCACCATGAACCGCGAAGGCATCCGCCGTCTCGCCGCCGAGGAGCTGGGGCTGGCGACCTCGCCCTATGCTTTTGCCTCCAATGTGGATGAATTGCGCGCCGCTATCGAGGGCGACATCGGGTTTCCGTGCTTCGTGAAGCCGGTCATGTCGTCCTCGGGCAAGGGGCAGAGCCTGCTCGAGGGCCCCGGCGACATCGGGCCGGCATGGGAGAAGGCGATGCAGGGCGGGCGCGTGGAAGCGCCGCGCATCATCGTCGAGGGGCTCGTCGATTTCGATTTCGAGATCACGCTGCTTACCGTTCGGGCGGTCGGCGCCTCGGGCGAGGTCGAGACCTCTTTCTGCGCGCCGGTCGGCCATCGTCAGGTCAGCGGGGATTATGTGGAAAGCTGGCAGCCCCAGGCGATGAGCGAGGCGGCGGCGCAATCGGCGCGCGACATCGCCGGGCGCGTCACCGCCGCGCTGGGCGGGCGGGGAATTTTCGGCGTCGAATTGTTCGTGAAGGGCGACAAGGTCTGGTTCTCCGAGGTCAGCCCGCGCCCGCACGATACCGGGCTGGTGACGCTGGCCACCCAGTATCAGAGCGAGTTCGCGCTCCATGCCCGCGCCATTCTCGGTCTGCCGGTTTCGGTGGAGACGATTTCGCCCGGTGCCAGCGCCGTCATCTATGGCGGCATGGATGAGAAAGGCATTGCCTTCGCCAATCTCGACAAGGCTCTTGCTGTATCTCACTCGGAGCTTCGGCTTTTTGGCAAACCTGAAGCCTATATCAAGCGCCGGATGGGCGTTGCGCTGGCCCGGGGGCAGGATACGGACGAGGCCCGAAAGCGGGCCCGGCAAGTCGCCGACGCCGTTTCCCCCGTAAAACCATAATCAACTCAATAGGTTAGTTCTTCTGCAAATCCGCATAGGCTTTTTTGCAAAACGCCCTTTCTCTTGCTGAAACGCAAGCGTAGTTTTGCCTCAAAGCAAATGTGGAGCCGACAGGCCATGAACTGGGACGATCTGCGTTTCTTTCTCGCCGTCGCCGCGGCAGGCAGCCTTTCCGGCGCGGCCCAGCAACTGGGCGTGAACACCACCACGGTGCTGCGCCGCGTGGCGTCGCTGGAAGACGACCTGAATGCCCGTCTTTTCGAGCGTGAGCGCACGGGATATCGGCTGACTCCCGCGGGCGAGAAGCTCGCCGAAGCGCTGGAGCCGGTGGACCGGCGGCTGGCGGCATTGCCACGCGATTTCGAGGCGAACCGCGAGGGATCCGGCGGCGAAGGGACGGTCCGGCTTGCCGCGGGTGAGGTGCTCGCCGCGGAACTCCTTGCGCCGGCATTCGGTGATTTCCGCCGGTCTCACCCCGGTATCGAGATCGAGATCGTCGGCGATCCGAGGCTGGCGATGGCCGGATCGGCGCCGCGCGTGGGCAATCCGCTGAAGGACGTGGATGTCGCGCTCAGGCTCGCCCGCCCGACCCAAGGCGATATGCTGATGCGCAAGGCGGGGGAGCTTTCCTACGGTCTTTATGCCTCGTCGGCTTATCTGGAGGCGCATGGATGGCCGACGCAAATGGGCGATATGGGCCGTCATGACCTGATCGGGTTTCCGCGCGCCGAATTGCCGCTCGGGCCGGTCTGGTGGCTGTCGCGGGCGGAAAAAACGGCGAGCGTCGTATTGCGGGCAAGCAGTGTGGCGGTGCGGGCGGAAGCGGCACGTCAGGGGGCGGGGCTTGCGGCGCTGCCATGCGTCAGCGCCGATCGGGACGAGCGTCTGACGCGCGTCTTCGGGCCGGATGCGCTGGGTCATCTGGAGATCTGGCTGATGACGCGAAACGACCTCGCACAGCTCGCTCATGTGCGGGCTGTTATGGAGTTTCTCATCGAGACGTTGAAGAATGCGCGCGGTGCATTGGAAGGGCAGTCGGTCAAGGTGGTGGAACTGGAGGATGCGGGTCGGCCACGCTGATCCCAAGCCCTTGAAAATGCGTTCAAAACGGGGCTCACCATTGATATTCCGGGCTGTTTCAGCGTAAAAACAGAGCTTGGGTCGGTGCCGGAATCAATTGTTTCTTGTTTAGCGGGAATTAGTCGGTTGGCGCTAGGCTGACTCACCGAAACGGCGCTGGCGCTGCCTCAGTTTTGTCTCAAAACCGGCACAAACTGTAGGCTCATGGGGGTTCTCTCCTGAAACCTTCTGCGAGCGGGAAACCCTCCGCGCGAATCCGTGCGGAGATCCCTCAGTTGCCGCGGGCGTAACGAACAGCCGCTTCGTGACGGAGCGCCGTCACGCCGACAACATGGCGCCGGCAGGGAAGGCCGCAGAAAGGACCCGGGAGAAATGGGTAACCGGACGGAAGACATGGCAGGCAAGGACACCGGTTCGACGGAAAGCAACCGTGTGCTGATTTTCGATACCACGCTGCGCGACGGAGAGCAGTCTCCCGGCGCGTCGATGACGCTTGACGAAAAACTCCAGATCGCCGAACTGCTCGACGATATGGGCGTGGATGTCATCGAGGCGGGATTTCCTATCGCTTCCAACGGCGATTTCGAATCCGTGCGCGAGGTTACGCGCGTCGTGAAGAACGCCGTCGTTTGCGGCCTGGCGCGCGCAGGCGCGAAAGACATCGAGCGCGCGGCGGAAGCGCTGCGCGGTGCAAAACGCGGGCGTATCCATACCTTTCTTTCCACCAGCCCCGTCCATATGAAGCACAAGCTGCAGATGGAGCCCGAGCAGGTTCTGGAGGCGGTTGTCTCCAGCGTCACCCATGCGCGCAATCTGGTGGATAACGTCGAATGGTCGCCGGAAGATGCGACGCGCACGGATCATGATTTCCTTTGCCGCTGCGTCGAGGCCGCGATCAAGGCCGGGGCGACCACCATCAACATTCCCGATACGGTGGGCTATTCCGTGCCGGCGGAATATGGCGCGCTGATCGCCATGCTGCGCGAGCGCGTGCCGAATATCGACGGGGCAGTGATCTCCACCCATTGCCATAACGATCTGGGCCTGGCGGTCGCAAATTCGCTGGCGGGCGTTGCCAATGGCGCGCGGCAGGTGGAATGCACCGTCAACGGGATCGGCGAGCGTGCGGGCAATGCGGCGCTGGAGGAAATCGTGATGGCGCTCAAGGTGCGCCAGGACGCGATGCCCTATGAAACCGGTATCGATACGACGGTGATCGCGCGGGCCTCCCGGCTCGTGGCGGCCGTTACGGCGTTTCCCGTCCAGTACAACAAGGCCATTGTGGGGCAGAATGCCTTCGCGCATGAAAGCGGCATTCATCAGGATGGCATGCTGAAAAACAATCAGACCTACGAGATCATGACGCCGGAAAGTGTCGGCATCACGAAATCGTCTCTGGTCATGGGTAAGCATTCCGGCCGTCACGCCTTTCGCGAGAAGCTCAGGGAGCTGGGCTACGAGCTGGGTCAGAATGCGATGGAGGATGCCTTTACGCGCTTCAAGGACCTTGCCGACAAGAAGAAACTTGTTTTCGACGACGATATCGTTGCGCTGGTCGATGATGAAGTGGCGCGCGGCAGCGAAAAGATCCGTTTCGTCTCCCTGCGTGTGATCGCCGGGTCGACGGGGCCGCAGGAAGCGACGCTGGAGCTCGATGTCGAAGGTGCGCGCAAATCGGTGACCGCCACCGGATCCGGGCCGGTGGATGCGACCTTCAACGCGATCAAGGAACTGGTGCCGCATGATGCGAGCCTGCTTCTCTATCAGGTCCATGCTGTGACCGAGGGAACGGACGCTCAGGCGGAAGTGAGTGTGAGACTGGACGAGGCGGGCAGAACGGCGACGGGCCGGGGCGCGGATACCGACACGCTGGTCGCTTCGGCAAGGGCTTATGTCAGTGCCCTGAATAAACTGCTGGTGAAGCGCCAGCGACATGCGCCCGGTGCGGAACGGGCCGTCTCGGCTGCGTCTGAGTGAGGGTGGGCGTCGGAGCGAAGACGCGCAAAGGAAACACGGCCATGACACATGGCGAATTTGAACTTGAGTTGATGCAAAGGCCGGCGCGGCCGGGCGTCAACGCTTTGTCGAAGGAAAAAGAAAGCACATGATTTCCGGTCTGCTCGGCATGTTCTCCGCCGATATGGCGATCGATCTGGGCACAGCGAATACGCTGGTCTATGTGAAGGGGCGCGGCATCGTGCTCAATGAGCCATCGGTCGTCGCAATCGTTGAAAAGGGCGGGAAAAAGCAGGTGCTTGCCGTCGGCGAGGAGGCCAAGATGATGCTGGGCCGTACGCCGGGCAACATCCAGGCGATCCGCCCGATGCGCGACGGCGTGATTGCCGATTTCGAAATAGCGGAAGAGATGATCAAGCATTTCATCCGCAAGGTTCACAATCGGCGCACTTTCGCCAATCCGCAGATCATCGTCTGCGTGCCGTCGGGCTCGACGGCGGTGGAGCGGCGCGCCATTCAGGAATCGGCCTTGTCGGCGGGGGCACGCCGCGTCTATCTCATCGAAGAACCGATGGCCGCCGCCATCGGCGCCGGTTTGCCGGTGACCGAGCCGACCGGCTCCATGGTCGTCGATATTGGCGGCGGTACGACGGAAGTGGCCGTGCTTTCGCTCAACGGTATCGTCTATGCCCGCTCGGTGCGCGTGGGCGGCGACAAGATGGACGAGGCGATCATCGCCTATATCCGCCGCAACCATAACCTGCTGGTGGGCGAGGCGAGCGCCGAGCGCATCAAGAAGGAAGTCGGTTCCGCCGCCATGCCGCAGGACGGTGAGGGCATGACGCTCGAAATCAAGGGCCGGGACCTGATGAACGGCGTGCCGAAGGAAATCCGCATTGGCCAGCGCCAGATCGCGGAGAGCCTGGCCGAGCCTGTGGGCGCTATCGTGGAGGCCGTGAAAGTCGCGCTCGAAGCGACGCCGCCGGAGCTTGCCGCCGACATTGTGGACAAGGGTATCGTGCTGACGGGCGGTGGCGCGCTCCTTGCTAATCTCGATCAGGTGCTTCGCGACGAGACGGGGCTGCCCGTGTCGATCGCAGACGATGCGCTTTCCTGCGTTGCGCTGGGAACCGGCAAGGCGCTGGAGCATATCCGGACGATGAAACACGTTCTCTCGTCCGTTTACTAAAGGAGGCGGCGCCTCGCCATGAGCGCGTCCGGTCCTTGCTGGGTTTGGTATTTCTCGTATGGGGACGCCGGGAGCGTTCCGTTTCGGGGCGGGGCATGGTGCCAGGGGGCAGGCAGGCGTAATGGATCCGAACAGGACATCGCAGCCTTTTCGTGAGTTTTCGCACAGGCTGTCCCTGATCTTCATGATCACGCTGGCGGCGGCGCTTCTGCTGCTGGGCCGGGCGGAGACCTATGTCTTCGACCGGGCGCGCCAGACGGTGACCGACCTTGCCGCGCCGTTGCTGGAGGTCGCCTCGCGGCCGGTCGCGGCAACGCGGCGGCTGATCCAGCGCACCGATGAATATGCCTATGTCTTCGACGAGAACGAGCGGTTGCGTGCGGAGAACCAGCGTCTTCAGGCGTGGCGCGAGAAGGCGCTCAAGCTGGAAGCGCGTCTCGCCCGCTATGAGGCGCTTCTGAGCGTCCAGCTCGATCCCAGCATCAAATATGTGAGCGGCCGCGTGGTCAGCGACAATGGCGGTCCCTTCGTCGATACCGTGCTCGTCAATGTGGGCGGGGATCAGGGGGCGAAGAGCGGCCAGGCGGTGATCGACGGCAATGGCCTTGTGGGGCGCGTCGTGGCGACGGGGCCCCATGCCAGCCGTGTGCTGCTTCTTACCGATCTCAACAGCCGCGTGCCGGTGGCCATCGAGCCGTCGCACTACAAGGCGGTGCTGGCCGGCGACAACACCAAATGGCCGAAACTCGAATATCTCGCCGTGAGCGGCGCGGTGGCGCCGGGCGACCGTGTAGTGACGTCGGGCGATGGCGGTCTCATGCCGGCGGGGCTGCCTGTGGGTGTCGTCATCCAGACCAGCGAGGGCGATCTGCGCGTCCAGATGTTCTCCGACCGTGACAGGCTCGATTTCGTGCGTGTGCTTCAGTACCAGTTTCCCGGCAAGGTGAAGCGGCAGGATCCGCCGGAGGGGCTGAAGGATGAGCCCGAGCCGGTTGCGAGCGCTGCGGCCGCCGGCGGTAATGCATCCGGCAGTAGCGGGCAGGGGGAGTAGGGCGATGGCGCGGCTCGACCCCTATACGCCGACACCGGCCGCCCGCGCGGGCCGTATCGTGATGACGGTGGTGCCTTTCGCCGTGGCGCTGGTGCTTGTCTTCCTGTCTTTCCTGCCGATCGGGCGCATTTTCGGATCGTCCGTCATGCCGGCCTTCGCCTTTATCGCGATCTACTACTGGGCTGTGGCGCGGCCGGAACTGCTGCCGCCCATGGCGGTGTTTGCGATCGGGCTGATCTTCGATCTTCTCTCAGCCGGTCCGATCGGGCTCTGGGCTTTCGTCTATCTGTTCGCCTATGCGCTGACGGTGACGCAGCGATTCTTCCTCATCAACGCACCGTTCTCCGTTTTCTGGATCGGTTTCGGCGCGGTAGCGGGCATTGCGGGACTGGTGGCCTGGGCGGCGGCATCGCTCTTCTTCGGGCAGGCGCTCGCCATTAGCCCTATACTCTGGCACATGGGCATGACCGTCGCGCTGTTTCCGCTGGTGGCGGTCGTGCTGACGCGCATTCAGGCGCGCGTCCTGCCGGGAACGTGAGGAGGCGGTCAATGCAGTTCGATAATCGCGACAACTCACGCTACCAGACCTTTACCCGCCGCGCGGCGCTGCTGGGCGGGGCGCAGGCGCTTGCTTTCGCCACGCTGGCGGGCCGCATGTATTACCTTCAGGTGCTGAAGTCCGACGAGTACAGGATGCTCGCGGATGAAAACCGCATCAATGTTCGCCTCCTTGCGCCGCTGCGCGGCAAGATCGTCGACCGGTTCGGCCGCGTACTCGCTTCCAACAGGCAGAACTACCGCGCGGTGATGATCCCCGAGCAGACCGACAATATCGAGGAGACGCTGGACCGGCTTTCCCGCATCGTCGAGATCACCGATTACGACCGCAAGAAAATCATGCGCGACGTGAAGCGGTCGCCGCGCTTCCTGCCGATCACCGTGGCGGAGGACCTGAGCTGGGACCAGTTCGCGCGCGTGAACGTCAACGAGCCGGACCTGCCAGGCGTGCAGCCCGATGTCGGCGAGACGCGTCACTATCCTTACGGCGAGGATCTCGCCCATGTGGTGGGGTATGTCTCTGCCGTGTCGGAAAAGGAGCTCAAGGCCGCGGGCAAGGACGAGCCCATCCTGCGTCTGCCGGGTTTTCGCACGGGCAAGCAGGGCATCGAGAAGACCTTCGACAAGGAACTGCGCGGTGTACCGGGCTCGAGCCATGTCGAGGTGAATGCCTATGGCCGCGTGATCCGCGAACTCAGCAAGGATCCCGGCCAGCCGGGCAAGGAGATCGTGCTGACGCTGGACATGGATATTCAGGAGTTCGCCTGGAACCGCATGAAGGACGAGTCGGCAAGCGCCGTGGTGATGGATATTCATTCCGGCGATGTGCTGTCTTTCGTTTCGACGCCGGCTTTCGACAGCAACAAGTTCAATATGGGCTACAGCACGGCGGACTACAAAGCCCTGCTGGACAACATCCATCTGCCGCTCGTCAACAAGGCGCTGGCGGGGCTTTACCCGCCCGGGTCGACCTTCAAGCCCATCGTGGCGATGGCCGCCGTCGATGCGGGTATCGATCCGAAGGAAACCGTCTACTGCCCCGGCTATTACAGGTTGGGCGACAGTCTCTTCCATTGCTGGCGGCATGGCGGCCACGGCAACATGAACATGCATGACGCCATCAAGCACAGCTGTGACGTCTATTTCTACGAAATCGCCAAGCGTATCGGTATCGAGAAGATCGCCGAGATGGCGACGCGCTTCGGTCTCGGTCAGACCTATGATTTCGACATTCCCGGCGCGCGGGAAGGGCTCGTGCCGACGCCGGGATGGAAACGCGCCATCAAGGGCGAGAGCTGGCATCAGGGCGAAACGCTTATTACCGGCATCGGACAGGGCTATCTGCTGACCTCGCCGCTGCAACTTGCCGTCATGACGGCGCGTCTTGCCAATGGCGGCATGGCCGTGGTGCCGCGTATCACGCGCGCGGTGGGCGGCGAGATCATTCACCCTGCCGAGGCGGCGAAGATCGACGTCGATCCCAAGGGCCTCGGGATCGCGCAGGGCGGCATGGACGGCGTGATGAACGAAATCGGCGGTACCGCCTGGCGTTCGCGCATTCCCGAGAAGGGAATGCATATGGCTGGCAAGACGGGAACGGCCCAGGTGCGCCGCATCAGCCGGGCGGAACGCGCCAGCGGCGTACTGAAGAACGAGGACCTTCTGTGGAAGCAGCGCGACCATGCGCTCTTCATCTGCTTTGCGCCGGTGCATGCGCCGAAATACGCCATGGCCGTGGTGGTGGAACATGGCGGATCGGGGTCGGGCGTCGCTGCGCCGATCGCGCATGACATCATGTATGAAGTGCTGAAGCGCGATCCGACGCAGCGCCAGGCCTATATGCCGTCCGAGGCGGATCCGAACCGGGGGAGGGGCTGATGGTCGATTTCAGCCGCTTCACCAGCGGGCGCGACATGCGCATCGGCGAAAAGCTGATCGAGTTCAACTGGGGCTTCCTGCTGCTGGTCACGCTCATCGCCTGTATGGGCTTTGCCATGCTATATTCGGTGGCCGATGGCAGCCTGTCGCCCTGGGCTTTTCGGCAGATGATCCGCTTTGCGGTGGGTGCGGGCATCATGATCATCGCCGCGATGATCGATATTCGTACCTGGATGCGTTTTGCCTATCCGCTTTATGCCGTCACCTTCCTGATGCTGGTGGCGGTGGAGTTTATCGGCCTGCGGGGAATGGGCGCGCAGCGATGGCTCGATCTGGGCTTCATTCAGATACAGCCGTCCGAACTGATGAAGATTACCCTGCTGCTCGCGCTGGCGCGCTACTTCCACGGGCTGACGCTCGAAGAGGTTTCCATGCCGCGCCATGTGGTGATCCCGGTTCTCATGATCGGGTTGCCGATGGGGCTTGTGGTCATCCAGCCCGACCTCGGCACGGCGCTGCTCCTTGGCGCAGGCGGCGCGGTGCTGTTTTTCGCCGCGGGGCTTCGTTGGCGTTATTTCATCATCACGGGTGCCTCGGCGCTTGCCGCTATCCCCGTGGTCTGGAGCCGGCTGCACGATTATCAGAAGAACCGCGTCTTCACCTTTCTCGACCCCGAGCGCGATCCGCTTGGCGCGGGCTATCACATTCTCCAGTCCAAGATTGCGCTTGGCGCGGGCGGGCTTTTCGGCAAGGGCTTCATGGAGGGCACGCAGAGCCATCTGAACTTCCTGCCGGAAAAGCATACCGACTTCATCTTCACCATGCTGGGCGAGGAGCTGGGGCTCGCGGGCGGCATCGCGCTGCTGGGGCTTTATTTCCTGGTGCTGGCCTTTTCGTTCAATGTGGCGCTTCAGTGCCGTAACCAGTTCGGGCGGCTGCTCGCGATCGGCGTAGCGGTGAATTTCTTCTTCTACATCTTCATCAATGTGGCGATGGTGATGGGCCTGCTGCCGGTGGTGGGCGTACCGCTACCGCTCGTTTCCTATGGCGGCACGGCCATGCTCTCGCTCATGTTCGCTTTCGGCCTGATGATGAGCGTCTATATCCACCGGAACGTGGAAATCAGCCGGGGGCCGACCGCTTTCTGGTGAGGCGCGGGACGGCTCGTGCCGGCTCGGGGCCGGGTCGAAAAATGACCGGGGCGGGAGGCGTTCCCCCGCTTGCAAGGGGCCTCCAGCTTTGCTATACGCAGGCTCCTTCACAGGAATTGGTGATCCCACCTCACAGGTCGCTCAGGCGGCAGGTGATTCCGGCTCCGAGGGGCAGGACGGCGGGCGCATAGCTCAGTTGGTAGAGCAGCTGACTCTTAATCAGCGGGTCCAAGGTTCGAGTCCTTGTGCGCCCACCAATTTCTCCGGATTTCCTCTCTTTGATCCATCTCACATCCGCCCCTTGCGGCTGACGCTAGGCTTTTTCCGTTGCTGGAACTCTCCAATCGGGAAAACGAGGCGTTGGATGAAGAATTTCGTGGAAGTCGGGCAGGAGCTTCAGGCCGGGATGGCAAAGCTCGGTGAGGAAGAGCCGGCTGCGATGCAGGCTTTCGGGGCGCTGATGGGTGCGACCGTCGGCACCGATGGTGCATTGTCGGTTAAGGTCAAAGAGCTGATCGCGCTGGCCATCGCCATTTCCGTGCGTTGCGACGGATGCATTGCGCATCACGTCCGTGCGGTGATCGAGGCGGGGGCGACGCGCGAGGAGTTGATCGAGGTGATCGGCGTTACGCAGCTCATGGGCGGCGGGCCCGCCACCGTTTACGGTATCGAGGCGATGCAGGCCTGGGATCAGTTCCAGAAGGCCTGACGTGAAAACGGCGCCGAGGTTATCCGGCGCCGTTTCCTGTTCGCGGGTCAGCTTGCAGCTGCCGTCCGTTGCCGCTTGCGGGCGCGCGAGCCGGGGCGGTTGGCGCTCCTCTTGGCTGGACCGTCGGGGCGGTGGCCGCCGCGGTTTTGCGGGGCGCCCTTGCCTTTGCCGTTGCCGCGGCCTTTTCGCGGCGGGCGCTGGCCTTGCGGCTTGGGTTTCGTTTCCTCAGGCATTTCCCCCGCCGTCTGGCCGAGATAGGGCACGGGGTCCATGATGCTCAGCGGCTTGCGGGTCAGCTTCTCGATGCTTCTGAGATAGGAGCGCTCGGTTCCATCGCAGAAGGAAATCGCGATGCCGCTGCGGCCTGCCCGGGCGGTGCGGCCGATGCGGTGAACGTAGTTCTCCGGCTCGTTCGGCAGTTCGTAGTTCACGACATGGGTGATGTCGTCGATATCGATGCCGCGCGCGGCAATGTCGGTTGCCACCAGCACGCGGGACTTGCCGTCCCGGAAACGGCCGAGGGAGGCCTGTCGGGCGGACTGCGATTTGTTGCCGTGAATGGCATCCGATTTGACGCCCGCCTTGTCCAGCACCTGCGCGACGCGGTTGGCGCCATGCTTCGTCCGGGTAAAGACGATGACACGTTCCATGTCGGTGTCGTCCAGCAGGCGCAGCAGAAGTTCGCGCTTCTTCTTGCCGTCCACATGCAGCACATGCTGGTCGATGCGGTCCACCGCGACCTTTTTCGGCGTGACTTCCACACGAAGCGGGTTGTGCAGCACTTCCGCGCCGAGTTTTTCGATCTGCTTGGGCATGGTGGCGGAGAAGAGGAGCGAATGACGCTTCTTCGGCAGGGCGCTCACGATTTTCTTCACATCGTGAATGAAGCCCATGTCGAGCATACGGTCGGCCTCGTCGAGTACGAGGATGCCGGTTTCATGCAGACGGATGAACCCCTGCTGCATGAGGTCGACGAAGCGGCCCGGCGTGGCGACGATAATGTCGACGCCGCTTTTCAGCGCGCGCACCTGGGCGTTCTGTTTCACGCCGCCGAAGATGACGGTGTGGGTGATTTTCATATGGGCGCCATAGGCGGTCAGGCTTTCGCCGATCTGGATGGCAAGCTCGCGTGTCGGCGCCAGGATGAGCGCGCGCGGATGGTGCGGCTTCGGGCGGCCACGGGCCTGCTCGGCCAGCAGGTGAAGGATCGGCAGGGAGAAGGCTGCCGTTTTGCCGGTGCCCGTCTGGGCAAGACCCAGCACGTCGCGGCCTTCGAGAAGGGCGGGGATGGTGCCGGCTTGAATGGGAGTCGGGTGGGTATAGCCCTGCGCTTCAAGAGCGCGGGTCAGCGGTTCGGCAAGGCCGAGCGCCGCGAAGGTCTTTTCAGTCATTAAAATCTTTTTCTTTCATGCAGGCGTATGCCGCCGGTCCGCTTCGATGCGGAACGGTCGTGTGACGCGGGTTGCGTACCGCGTTCCAACGCGCATGGAATTCGGGAGGGTTGTCGAACCGGGGTCAGGCGGCAGGGAAGATCCCTTTAGAGGCCGCAGAGCGCGCTACATGGGCTCGACGCACGTTAGATGGGGGTTCGCGGGCACAAAGTCAAACGAAATCGCGTTGGGGAGGGCGTGGCCGGGACTCGCGCATTGTGAGCCGCCATGTTTGAGGGCATCATCCCGGCACCCGGAAGACCGCCGAATATCGTCGAATACCGCCCTTGGGGGAGGGACGTTCCATGATCACCTGCTATATCCGCGCCAATGGCGGCCTTGTGCCCACACCCTTGCCGGAGGCGGGAAACGACCTGCCGGCTGAGACGATCTGGATCGATATGCTCGATCCGACCGAGCAGGAGCGCCACCTCATCGATGAGGCGCTGGGCCTCGCCATGCCGAAAAAGGAGATCATGAAGGAGATCGAGCCGTCGAGCCGTCTCTATCAGGCGGGCGAGGCGGCCTATCTTACCGTGGTTGCGATGACAGCGGCCGATACGCTGAAGCCGAGAAACGAGCCGGTGACCTTCGTACTCACGCGGAACATCCTCGTCACGCTGCGCTATGCGGATCCGCAACCGTTTCGGAATTTCATCGCCAATCTGCGTCGTCACACGCTGGCCTGTTCCTGCGGGGAAGATGTCATGGCATCGCTCTGCGATGCGGTGGTGGCGCGCGTCGCGGATATTCTCGAAAAGGTGAATAGCGAAACCGATGACATTTCCGGGCAGATCTTCCATCGCGACCGTATCTCCAAACCTGACTATGACGAGGTGTTGCGCAAGGTCGGCCGCAACCAGACGGTAACGGTGCTGGCACGGGACAGTCTCGTCAGCCTGGCGCGCGTTGTGACCTACATGCTGCGCCCGGTCGAAAGCAAACTGCAGAAGCAGACCGGGCGCGCCTTCAAGACGGTGTCGCGGGATATTTCCTCGCTGAGCGATCAGGCGAGCTTTCTTTCCAGCAATCTGACCTTCCTGCTCGATGCGACGCTGGGGCTCATCAATTCCGAGCAGAACGGCATCATCAAGATCTTCTCGGTGGCGGCGGTGGTTTTCCTGCCGCCGACGCTGATTGCGAGCATCTATGGCATGAACTTCAAGGACATGCCTGAGCTGGACTGGCTTTTCGGCTATCCTTTCGCGCTGGGGCTGATGGTGGCCTCGGCGGTCTTTACCTATGTTTTCTTCAGGCGGAAGGGGTGGCTGTGAGCGACGCAGGCGAGCGGACGGAGTGGTACTGGCTTTGCCATATGCCCGCGCAAGGGGCTGAAAAGCGCTACTACGGCCAGCTCGATGTCGCGCCGCAGCCCGTACCGCCGGAGCGCGCGGCGCGGTTGCAGAAGGCTTTTCCCGAGCATGCGGTCTGGGTTTCCTCGCCGCTGTCGCGCGCGGTGACGACGGCGCTGGCGCTTATCAACGGCAAGCCGCCCATTGCAGTAGGCGATTTCACCGAGCAGGATTTCGGCAAGTGGCAGGGGCGGAGCTTTGCCGATGTCTTTGCCGAAAACCGGACGCTCGATTGGTCGCAGCCGCATGAGATCGTGCCGCCGGGCGGCGAGAGTTTCTACGATCTGGGCGAGCGGGTTGCCGATGCGATCGATCGGCTGAGCGAGCATTATGCCGGCAAGGCCATTGTCGCGGTTGCGCATCAGAGCGTCATTCGCGTCGCCATCGCCTATGCGCTGGAGCTCGAAGCGGATCAGGCCTGGCGTGTCAGCGTGGCGCCCCTGTCGCTCACGCGGCTGGGTCTTCAGGTCAAGGATGGAAAGAAGCTCTGGTCGGTCGGCTGTATCAATGCCGAGATCGGTCAGTGAAGGTCGGTGTCCATGCGGGCCGCTTCTTCCTCGAAGCGAGCGAGGATGCGGGTCACATGCTCTTCCATCATCTCCATCGCCTCGATGACGGTAGACAGACGGCTTGATGTGAAATCCTGAAACGAAGCGGCCATATAGATGCCCGCGGCATGGCTTCCCAGTTCGTCGCAGATATCCGTTTCGATTCCTTCGGCGCGCAAGGCATCGGCGATCTGCTGGATGCGTTCGGCCGCGCCCTGCATATCGGCTTCGGTGCGTTTGGCCGCTTCAAGCACATCGGTGGCGCGCTTTGCCGCATCGATGGCGTCGTCGTCACGGTTCGTTTCGGCCAGGTCCGTCCTCGCCCGGTCGATCGAGTGTTTCAATTCATGCAGGTCGTGATAGATGAAGCCGAAACGGGCGGAGACGGCGGTTTCGCGCGCGGTGCGGTAGAGTTTCTTCACGGCCTCGATCATGCGGTCCGTGTCGGCAGCGCGGTTGCGGCGTGAAAATTCGCGCAGGAACCAGCGACCGCGCTCAGTCTCTTCGACCGCCGCCTCGATCTCCCGGTATTCCCTTTCCTCGTCTGCCTTGCTTTCCGCGCGCTCGCCCATCATGCCTCCTGAGGTTGGGGCATTCTGGGGACAAATCCTTGAGCAATCGTTGACCCGGCTTCATGCGATAAACAGCTTGCGGCCAAATGCGCCCCGTGCGAGTGAAAACGGTCGGTATTTCAGGACAATTGTCGAAGGACGGGAGGAGAGGGCGCATGCGGCTAGTGCGGTTTGGCGGCGCGGGGGCGGAGAGCCCCGGCCTTCTCGATGACGAAGGCCGTGTGCGCGACCTTTCCGGCCATGTGGGGGAGCTTGCCGGCGAAACGCTGTCGCCGGAAAGTCTGGAGAGGCTGCGCGGGCTGGACCGGAGCTCCCTGCCGCTCGTGCCCGACGGGGTGCGCCTTGGCGTCTGCGTGGCGGGAACGGGCAAAATTCTTTGCATCGGCAAGAATTATGCGGATCACGCCGCCGAGATGAAATCCGACCTGCCGCCGGAGCCGCTTCTTTTCATGAAGGCGACAAGCGCGCTGGCCGGTCCTTTTGACGAGGTTTGTGCACCGCGCCGTACCGCCAAACTCGACTATGAGGGCGAACTGGCGCTGGTGATCGGCCGGGCGACGAAATATGTGAGCGAGGCGGATGCGCTTGCTCATGTTGCGGGCTACACCATCATGAACGATGTCTCGGAGCGCGCGTTCCAGAACGAGCGGGGCGGGCAGTTCACCAAGGGCAAGAGCAGCGATGGTTTTGCGCCGCTGGGGCCGTGGCTCGTCACGACGGACGAGATTGCCGATCCGCAGGCGTTGCGTGTCCGAACATGGGTGGACGATGAGCTTCGGCAGGACGGAAACACATCGAACATGATTTTTTCCGCCGCCTTCATCGTCTCCTATCTCAGCGAATTCATGACGCTTTATCCCGGGGATGTGATTTCCACCGGCACGCCGCATGGCGTTGCCGCGGGTATGACACCGCCCGGCTGGGTGCGCGACGGGCAGACGGTGCGTGTCGCGATCGACGGGCTCGGCGAAATCGCCAACAGATTTACGGTGGACAAATGACAAGGTTGGCACTTCCCATCGAGATCGAAGCGGTGAAGGGGTTCATGCCCGAGGATGAGGGTTGGGTGCTGCATGAGGCGGCGCTGGAAGCCTCGAAGCTCGGACCGGTGCTTGAGATCGGCTCCTATTGCGGCAAATCCACCGTCTATATTGGCATTGCGGTACAGGCCAATGGCGCAGTGCTTTATGCGCTCGACCATCATTACGGCTCGGAAGAAAACCAGCGCGGCTGGGAACATCATGACGAGGCGCTCTACGACGAAGAGACGGATCGTCTCAACACGTTTCCGCTCTTTCGGCACACGATCCGCTCGGCGGAACTTGAAGATACGGTGGTGCCGCTGGTGGCGCCGTCCGCCGTGGCGTCGAAGGGCTGGGCGACGCCGCTTGCCATGGTTTTCATCGATGGCGGGCATGGTATGGAGCCAGCGCTGACGGATTACCGTCTCTGGGCGCCGCGCGTCATGCCGGGCGGGCTCTTGTGTATTCACGACGTCTTTCCGAACCCGGAAGATGGCGGACGTCCGCCTTACGAGATCTACAAGCTGGCGATAGCGTCCGGCCTCTTTGAGGAGGAGAAGGCGGTGGGTAGCTTGCGTGTGCTCAGGCGGCTGAGCTGACACTCACGGATAGTCATGTACGTGAACCGGGATCGGCAGATTGCCGATGCGCCGGACCATGAGCGGATAAACCTCTTCCCAGTCGAGCCCGCCAATACCGCAGCCGAGCTTGGGGAACGAGACGCTTTCAATGCCCCATTCGCGATAGCTGTCGGCGAAGGCGACGAGCCCCTGTTCGATCCAGCCGAGTTGCGCGCCTTCAGCAAGCGTATCCATGGTGGGGAAGTTGAGAACCCATTTCTCGTCGCCCTTCCAGAGATGCGGGCGACCGGGGCGGAGCTCGCCCGTCTCGCAGGCCGCGACATAGTCGATATACATCTCCGGGTAGCGGTCCTTGAAGAGAGCGGCAAGCCCGCCGCCCATCACGCCGACACAGTTCACCGCATTGACGAGCGTTTGCGCGTCGGATGAGAAGATGTCCGTCTTGACGATCTTGAGCATGGTGCCGCCTTTCTCCCGCTGTTTGCAGAGCGTGTCAGGCGGAAGGGGAGGAAGCAATCCCGTATGGTCTATTCCGCCGCTTCCGCCAGTACGCGCTCGCCGAAGAGGTGCGAGGCCGCGCTCGAACCGGTTACCGCGTCGGCGGCGAGGATCACCGCGGCGGCGGTCCATGCCGGTTTTTCGGCGGGCCAGGCCACTTCGTCGCGGAACTGGTAACCCATCCAGTAGGCGCCTTCCTCGTCGCGCCATTGATGCTGCCATGACAGGAGTGCTTCGGCTTCCCTGCGCTGTCCGGCGGCCAGCAGCGCCATGGTGAGTTCGGCGGATTCGGCGACCGTCACCCAGGGCTCTTCCAGCACGCAGCGGCAGCCCTTGCCTTCGGCGACGAAGAGGTCCCATTTCCAGGCAATGCGTTTGCGCGCGGCTTCGCCCGTCAGCACGCCGGCGAGGACGGGGTAGTACCAGTCCATCGAATAGCGGTCTTTGGGCTCCCACGTGCGGTCGAAGCGATGGGGCTTTTCGCGGAGCGCCTCGCCGAGTTTCCGGCGGGCGGCCATCCAGTCGCGGGAAGGATGGCCCAGGGCGCGCGCGATATGCGCGGCGCATTCAAAACTTTTGTAGATCGAGGAGCAGCCGGTGATGAGGCTGTCGTCTTCCGGGGTATGCGGATCGTCTGCGGCCCAGCGAATGTCGCCATGCGCGCTTTGATGGTCGATGACGAAATTCATCGCCGCTTCCACATGCGGCCAGATTTCCGCGAGCCACACGCGGTCGCCCGTCACGAGATAATGGTGCCAGGCGCCTGTGGCGATATAGGCGGCGAAATTCGTGTCGCGAACCGGCATGCCGGCGCCTTCGCCCGTATAGGCTTGCGTCTCTTCGTCGAAAGGCACGGCGGCGCCCAGTTCGCCCCACCACGAGCCGTCCTTGAGCTGCGTTGCCTTCAGATAGTCGAAGGCGCGGCGCGCATTCTCGATGTCGCCGAGAACGGTGAGTCCCATCGCGGCTTCGGTGTGGTTCCACGGGTCCACGACACCGCCATCGTACCAGGGGATCGCGCCGTTCTCGCGCTGCAATTCGAGGATGCGGTTGCGTGCACCGTCGAAATAGCCGTCGGGAATGGCGTCGCCATGTTTCAGATGCACCATGCCGTCAGCTTGCCTTGGAGAAGTACAGAACCACACTCTTGCCCATCAGCGGACCGGCTATCTTTTCGAGCGTGCGCGTCAGCCAAGGTCCCTTCATGATGTCCCATTCGAGAAACTTCTTGTAGGCATTGACGAGCGCATTGTCCTCACGTTTCACGCCCACGGCGCATTTCAGCCACCAATAGGGCGAATGGAGCCCATGCGCGAAATGCCGATGGAAGAAGGAAAGGCCGCGATCTTCCACCGCGTCTTTCAACTCGCGTTCCTGGAAGATACGGACATGGCCGCCGGGCTCGTTGTGATAATCGTCTGAAAAGGCCCAGCAGATGCGTTCCGGCCAGGCGCGCGGCACGGAGCAGGCAAAGGTGCCGCCCGGCTTCAGGATGCGGTCGACTTCCTTCAACGCCTGTTTGTAGTCCGGAATGTGCTCCAGCACTTCCGAGCAGAGGATCTTGTCGAAACTGTTGTCCGGGAAGGGCAGGGACAGCGCATCGCCGACGCTCAGCGAAAAGGAGCGCTTCGTTTCCGGGTCCATGTCCGGATTGTCCTCGAAACCCTTACGCGCAGTCACAACGTCATCGAAGCAGAGATCGATGCCGACGACATGGCAGTTCGCGAAATAATACATGGCGTGGACATGCCGTCCCGTCCCGCAGCCAAGGTCCAGCACACGCTGGCCGTCCCTAAGCCCGAGCAGCTTGAAGTCGATGGTCTGCATGGGCAATCGTCTCTCTGTAAACGTCAACACAATCGCGGGCGGCGCGTTCCCATTTGAACTGGTCAAGAATGCGTTCGCGGGCCGCTATGCCATATCTGGCACGAAGTTCAGGGTCGTCGAGATAGGTGGAAATCGCCTCGGCGAGCGCATCCGGATCGGAATGCTGCACGACGAGGCCCGCATCGCCGACGACTTCCGGCAGCGATCCGCCATTGGTCGTGATGACGGGCGTCCCGCAAGACATGGCTTCGCCCGCGGGAAAGCCGAAACCTTCATAGACGCTCGGCGAAATGGACATGGTCGCTTCGTTGTAGAGTTCGGTCATTTCCTCATCGGTAATGCCGGAAACGAACTCCACCTTGTCCATGATACCGAGCTGGCGCAGCTCGTCGGAGGTATTGCCCTCGCGCAGCTTGCCGATCACCCGGAGTTTCAGGTCCGGGTAGGTCTTCAGCAGTTTCGCATAGGCGCGGATGAGGAAAATCAGCCCCTTGAGCGGAACGTCGGCGCTGGCGCAGGTGACGATCAGGTCGTTGCGCCGTTTGACATGCGGCATGGGGCGGAACTGGATGTGGTCGATGCCATGCAGGACGAGACGGGTCTTGTCCGGCTCGATGCCGAACTCGCGCACCACATCGCGGCGGGTGCTTTCCGACACGACGATAAGCGGGTCGAGCTGACGGGCGACCTTGATCTGCATATTGAGGAAGGAGTACCAGCGCTTTTTCAGCAGCTTCAGCTTCAGCGTTTTGGCAGCGTCGACGTCGATCCGCCGGTCCATGGTGATGGGGTGGTGGATCGTGCCGACCACGGGCAGACCCATGTCGCGCATCTTCAGCAGGCCCCAGCACAGCGTCTGGTTGTCGTGGCAGATGTCGTAATCGGTCCATGTGCCGCGCGCATAGCGCGTCATGCGTTCGCCGAACGTATAGGGTTCGGCAAATCCGCCAGTCGCGTGGCTCCACCATTCGAAAAGGTCGATGGGGGAGGCGAACATCCAGGGACGGATGGAAAGTATCGGATGCGGATTTGCGTAGAGGTCGAGCGAGGGCAGTTTGATGAGGCCGGCGCGCTTGTCCGTATGGGGATAGGGCGGACCTGAAATCACATCGACTTCATGCCCGAGATCCAGAAGCGCTTTGGTGATATGGCGCATATAGACGCCCTGTCCGCCGGTTGTCGGATTGGAGCGGTAACTCGGCAGCAGGATGCGCAAGGGCCGGTCGCCCTTAACCGCTGCGAGGGAGGGGGGGTGTTGTGTCGTATGAACGGCCGGTGCTGACGGCCCTGATGCAGGCGCCTCATCGAGGGCTTGGGACATTAACTTCTCCTGTGACCCTATTTCTTCGTCACTTCTCGGGATGCGCCTCAAGGGCCGTGCGGATTTTCAATTTCGCGGAATATAGACAGATCAACCTTTTGCAACAACCCGCTAACAGGAATGTAAGTGGCTTTCAGTTGATCCGTGGCGCCACGCCGCGAATATCCTCATCCGGCTCGGGCGCGGGGCTCGACTGGTGGTGAAACAGCAGCCAGCCTTCATTCGCCCTGGTGAAGACATTCGTGGCCAGGAGAAAGTCCTCGCCGATCTGCTCGTAGCAGATCACGAGCCCCGTGTCGCCCTGTATGCCCGGGCGGGGCGCGATACATTTGATGGCGGGGCTTGCCGGGCCGGAGAGGATGGCATGCCAGCTTTGCAGCACCGCGTCTCGGCCTTCCACGGGCGGCCAGCCGGGGTGAAGGCAGGTCACCGGCTCTCGCTCTCCCCATATGGCGGTCATCAATGTGTAATCGCGGTCGGCGAAGGCCCGATAAAATGTGTCATTGGCAAAGAGAAGCGCAGCGCGATCCCGTTCCGTCATAGTTTTCCGCAAGTTGCCATGAGCTGAATTCGGTCGATCATAGCAGCGGAGGATGCGGCATGCAGCCGGAACCGGGGATCGGCCGGTATTTCGGTGGGCAATCTGCCCGTAAATTCCGAACGAGGTCGTTCAGACCGGAAAACGCCGCTTCAGCCAGTCCAGCATCAGCCGGTTCAACTCGTCGGGTTTTTCCGACTGGGTCCAGTGGCCGCAATCGGGGATGATGTGCTTTTCGAGGTCGGGCACATATTTTTCCATGCCCTCCGCCATGGCGGGCGGGAGAGCGATGTCGTCGGCGGCGGAGATCATCAGCCCGGGCACGTCGACGCGCTGGGGCAGGTTTTCGCTTCTCTCCCAGTTGCGGGTGAAGTTGCGGTACCAGTTGATGCCGCCTTCCCAGCCGTTTTTCTCGAAGGCCTTCGCATAGACCTCGAACTCTTCCGGCGTCAGGAGCGCTTCGCCGGTCCATGTGTCTTCGGGCGCCTGCAGCGCGGTGAGTAGGGTAAGGCGACGCATTTCTTCGGGGAGTTTCAGATATTCCTCCATCGTCACGCCCGAGCGGCGATAGAAGAAGCGCAGCGAGCGGCGCGTGTCCTTGCCCAGCAGTTTCTCCGCTTCGCCGAATTTCTGGAAGAAGACGATATACATGTCCTCACCATAGGCGGCGCGCATGGCGGCGATGGGGTCGGAACCAAGGCGTGGAATGAAGGGCGTATTGACGCCGATATTGGCCATCACACGGGAGGGATGCATGAGCGGCATCTGCCAGGTGACGAGGCCGCCCCAGTCGTGGCCGACCATGATCGCCTTGTCGATCTCCAGGGCGTCGAGAAGGCCGGCGAGATCGCCGGTCAGGTGCTCCATGTCGTAAAGCGGTATGGCGTCCTGGCCCAGCGGGCCGCCCGTATTGCCATAGCCGCGCATGTCGGGGGCGATGGCCCGGTAGCCCGCATCGGCCAGCGCCTTGAGCTGGTGTCGCCAGGAATAGGCGATTTCCGGCCAGCCATGTACGAGCAGGACGGGTATGCCGTCTTTCGGCCCTGCTTCATAGACCGCCATGCGGATGTCATTGGTCTCGACGAAATACGGCTCGGGAAATGTCATGCCCGTCCTCCCTCAAATCGTGTTTGTTTCGTTCGGATTATTTTTCGGATTTCTTTATATCAGGCCGCGTCGCGCAGGCGTTCCCAATCGCTTGTCGCGGGCAGGTTCAGCAGCGCCATCATTTCCTGCCGATCGGGGCCGAGTTTCGGTGGGTAGTAGGATGCATTGCGTTTCTTGCCGCGTGCCCAGGTTCCCATGATCTTTGCGACATTGCCGGGATTGCGCAGGAACTCGCTGGGCTTGTCGATCATGTGGAAGGCGCGCATGAAATCGCGCAGAAGTTCCGTGTCGCCGCGCAGGGCCGGCATGATCGCATCTTCGGCAAAGCTCCGGATGACACGGTTGCGCAAGCTGGGGCGGTAATTCGGGTTCAGTGCGTTGCGTGCGCGGCGTATCGCGGCCTTGTCCTGCTTGACCATGTCCGAATAGTAGGGACGCAGCGCGTCGTGCACATTGTTGAAATAGAGCGTGGCGCGTGCGACAGGGTTTTCCGTCCGGTCGAAGGTATGTACCAGCGTTTCCGCCTCGATGGCGGCGAAGGTGCAGCCGCGTCCATAGAGCGGATTGGTGCGGATCAGGCTGTCGCCGAGAGGAAAGAAATTCAGCACGCGCGGGCCGTCGTCATCGGCAAGCCTGCGCCAGCGGCTGATCAGTTCGCCCATTCCATAGACTTTCGACACCGGCGTCGAGCGGTCTTCCGCCGTCCACGGCGCCACGCCGGGCAATTGCGAGCAGATGAAATCGAATGTCTCGGGGCGGATGATCGCCTTGCGTAGTTCCATCTCGATTTCAGGGACGGCGATGGTGATGGAGAAGCATCCATTGTCGGCAGGAAACACGCCGTATTTCATGAAGCCCATATCCCCGGCGCTCGGCACCTTGTTGCGTGCGGGCTCGCTCATGCCCTCATGCAGGCGATAATGGCGCGTGAAATAGAGGATGCCCGCGCGTTCGTTTGTTTCTTCGATGCCGGCGCCACGCTCGTTCAGCATATCGATGAGTTGGCTGTTCTTGCCGGCGGCGTCGATCACGACGTCGGCGGGCCATTCCTGTCGTTCGCCGGCGCGTTCTATGGTGAGGCCGGTCACGGCAAGGCGGCCGTTCCGCGTTTCCGTCGCCACGTCGCGGACCAGCGTGTCGGTGACGAATTCTATGCCGGGCTGGCGGAGCGCATAACGGCGCATCACGAATTCGAGCGTGGTGCGGCGGCTCGTCAGGATGGTGAGTTCTTCATCGCCCGGCGCAGGAACATAGGTCTCGCGCAAGGCGAGGGGCAGGTTGTCCGCAAAGCCGATTTCGCGACAGCCTGCGTCCAGCAGATCCTGCATCAGTTCCGGGTGCCATTCGCGGAGATGCTTGTGGAGCCGGGCAAGAAAAGCGTGAGAGTGGCGTAAATGGCCGACGCCGCGCCGTTCCCAGTCGGTGAACGCGAGATCGGCGGGATTTTCGCCTTCCGGCGCGGGCGGATCGCGTTCGACGATCGTGACGGATCGCCCGCTTTTTGCCAGCGCGAGGGCCGACCACAGGCCGGCGATGCCGCCTCCCACGATCAGAATGCGCTCCTCCATCGACAACCTCCCCGTTTCGACATGGATAAGCCAGGCTACTTGACCTTGGTACATTTATAGACCGAGGTCTATAAAAAATAGGGGCGGTTCTCGTTCATTTCCAGACCCCGGGGGGGGGGCCGGGAGGCTGGTTTCCCTTAAGTCAGTTTCCGATTTTCCAGGCCGCGAAGGCGAGGCAGGCCCAGCCGATCATGAAGGCCAGTCCGCCAAGTGGCGTGACCATCACCAGCGCGCGGCTCCCCGTCAGGGCGAGGATATAGAGCGAACCGGAAAAGAGGATCGTACCGGCAAGGAAGGCGCTCCCCGCCATCGTTGCGAGACTGCCCGCGCCCATGCTTGCCACCCAGGCGACCGCGACGAGCGCCAGTGCGTGATACATCTGGTAGCGCGCGCCGGTTTCGAAGACGCCGAGTTCGTATTCGCCGACATGCGATTTCAGGCCATGAGCGGCGAAGGCGCCGAGCGCCACGGAGATGAGGCCGCTCAGGGCCGCGACGGTGAGCCAGATACGCATCGAATCCTCTTCCTGTCTGCCTGTGACATCTGCGCGGCAGTCTAACCTGCTTTGGCGCCGGCGTGCAGGAGGTACCGGCGCTGCCGCTGCGTCACGTTGACCGCCCCATGCGCAGGCGTCATTGTCGTCGCCAAACAGAGGTCCGGCCACAGGCCGAGGCCGACAAAAACAATATGGGAGGATCCGGTCATGCTCACCGAGGCAGACGAATTTCGTGTGCGTTTCCGCCGCGCCGCACTGGGGAGGGGGTGTCGTCATGGATGAGTTTTCGTCGCGTATCGCAGCCTATCTCGAGGCGAAAATGCCCGCCGTGTCCAATGTGGAAGTGAGCGGCGTGTCGCGTATTCATGGCGGTGCCAGCCGCGAGACCTATCGCTTTCACGCTGCCTGGGAGGAGGGGGGCGCGAAGAAGGAGCGGGCGCTCATTCTGCGTCGCGATCCGGAAGCGAGCCTCATCGAGACCGAGCGCGATCTCGAATACAACGCCTACAAGGCATTCCATCCGACCGGCCTGCCGGTACCCGAGCCGCTTTTTCTCGAGACCGAAACCAAATGGCTCGACCGTCCCTTCTTCGTGATGGAACAGATCATGGACAGCCAGGCGGCTTCGCCGTTCTCGCCCGATCCGTTCGGCGAGCTGAAGGACAAGCTGGGCGAGCAGTTCTGGCGCTATCTCGGACAGATTTCCGGCGCCGACCCGGATGCGATCGGCTTTTCCGCGTCCATGGAGCCGGTGAAGCCCGAGGCGTGCTGGAAGCGCGAGCTCGACAAATGGGAACAGGTGATCGACGAGGACGAGTTGACGCCGCAGCCTATTGCGCGCGCCGCCATCCGCTGGCTGAGGCAGAACCCGCCGCCGCCGCCGAAGAAACTTGCCGTCGTGCATGGCGACTACCGCACCGGCAATTTCATGTTCAATGGCGCGGGCGACATCACGGCGATCCTCGATTGGGAGATGTGCCATCTGGGCGATCCGCTGGAAGATCTTGCCTGGGCGGCAGACCCGCTCTGGGCCTTTGGCAATCGCGAGCGGCCCGCCGGGCTCATCGCCCGTGAGGAGGCTTTGAGGATCTGGCAGGAAACGAGCGGCGTGACGTTCGACCCGCGGGCATTCAAATGGTGGGAAATCTTTGCCGCGGTGAAAGGGCTCGCCATCTGGATTTCCGCCGGCAAGGAATATCAGAGCGGGGCCAATCGCGATCCGGTGCTCGCCTTTTCCAGTTGGTACTGCACGGATGTTCACAACAGGCTGCTGGTGGCTCGTATGGCCGAATTGAGGGAGGAGGCACGCAAATGAAACCTGTCGTCGATAATGTCCTGCAGGGCTGCTTTGCGACCCTCCTGATGGAAGTTGCTCCTCATCTGGGTGCGGAATATTCGGTGGGCGATGTCAGCGTGATGGGGCTGATGCTTTTCATGTCGGCCGAGGAATATGACCGCGCGGCGGAAGTTCGCACCGAGGACAATTCCGAGATGCGTTCCATTTTCGCCGAGGCCGCCTCCCAGATCGAAGATGCGGAACTTCGCCGCCGGCTCGGCGACGCATCCGATATGCGTGACACCTCCTTGCGCATCAGCGCATTGGACAAGATCAATGATGCGTTGAAAGCCCTGCTGATCGACCTCCAGACCTATCTGGAAGGGCAGAGCGGCGACTGGGCGGCCCATATGGAACGACGGATCTGGAAGCATTTGTCCGCCTCGGCGGAGAGGCGGAAGCTTCCCCATCCCGCGATGTGATTTCGACAAGGCTCTTCGCGGCGGCAGTCGGTTGCGATATGAGTGATCGCATCGCTGTCGCCGCAGGCCAATCATGCCGCTCTCCATCCGCCTTTCGATCTTTTACGGTTCGCTCTGCCTCTTCTCCGGCGTGCAGCTTCCGTTTTTTCCGGTCTGGCTGAAATCGGCGGGTCTGGGCTCGTCGGAAATCTCCATCATCATTGCGGGAAATATGCTGTTGCGCATCGCGGCGGGGCCGGTGTTCGCCTATACGGCAGACCGGCTGGACGACCGGCGCCGCGTCGTGGTGGCGCTGGCGTGGAGTTCGGTGGCAGCGGGCTCGCTACTTTTGTTGGTCAACGGGTTCTGGGCGTTGCTCGCGGTCAGCATCGTGCTCATGTCCTGCTGGCCGTCCATCACGCCGCTGATCGAAACCATTGCCATGAAGGCAACGCGGGAAGGGCGCATCGACTACGGGCGGGTGCGTATCTGGTGTTCCATCACCTTCATCGCGGCGAGTACGGGGACGGGCTGGCTGGTCGGCTGGTTTTCGGCGCATGTGATCGTCTTCTGCATGCTGGGCGGTCTTCTCACGACCCTGGCGGGGACCTTTCTTCTGGCGCGCGAAGTACCGCAGCCGAAAAAGCGCAAGAGAAAGGGCGGGCAACTCATCGCCACGCTTCAGATCGCGCGCCATCCGGTCTTTATGCTCGGTCTGGCGACGGGCGGGCTCATTCAGTCCAGCCATGCGGTCTATTATGCTTTCGGTTCGATCAACTGGCAGCGGCTGGGATATGGCGACGGGCTGATCGGCATTCTCTGGGGGATCGGCGTCGTCGCCGAAATCCTGCTTTTCACGCAATCGGGGCGTGTTTTGCGCGTGGTCGGGGCGCCGCGCCTTTTGATGCTGGCAGCGGGCGGGGCGGCCATCCGCTGGATATTGCTGGCGTTCAATCCACCTCTCTGGCTTGTGATTTTCTGTCAGGCGCTGCACGGATTGAGTTTCGGCGCGGCGCATCTGGGGGCACTTCATTTCGTTGCCCAATCCTCGCCGCCCTCGCTTGCTTCGACCGCGCAAAGTCTTTACGCCTCCATTTCCGCCGGGATTATGATGGGGCTGATGACACTTGCCGCGGGGCCGCTTTACGACCATTTCCTGTCGGAGGCCTATCTGCTGCCGGCCGTGGCGGCGCTGGCAGCTTTCGCAGGCGCCGTCCTGCTCCAATACCGCTGGCAGGGTGGTGCGGTCGTTTCGGACGAGGAGGAAGAAGATGCCGGTTGAGATCGTTCCCACAGGCGCGGCGCTGGGCGCGGAAGTGCGCGGACTGGATCTGTCCCGCCCGCTGAGCGACGATGATTTCGAGGCTGTTCTTCAGGCCTGGTACGATCACATCGTATTGCTGTTCCGTGGACAGAAAATTTCAGATGACGATCTGATCGGGTTTTCGCGCCGTTTTGGCGATCTCGACATTGCACCTGCCAGTGCGACCGACATGGCAGGATCGCAGACCAAATCCCGACCGGAAATCTGGATCATTTCCAATGTCGTCGAGGATGGAAAACCCATCGGTGCGCTGGGCGACAAGGAAGCCGAGTGGCATACCGACATGTCCTATGTCGATGAGCCGCCCATGGCGAGTTGCCTTTATTCGCTCGAAATTCCCGATCACGGGGGCGATACGAGCTTCGCCAATATGTACAAGGCGCTCGAAGAACTGCCGGAGGATTTGCGTACGGCCATCGAAGGTCGGGTCTGCAATCACGATTCAAGCACGACCAGCGTCGGCGAACTACGGGCGGGCGCGGATGAGGTGATCGACGTCACGAAGGCACCCGGGGCGAAACACCCCGTCATCCGCACGCATCCGGCAACGGGCGGCAAGTCGCTTTATCTGGGGCGGCGTCTCAATGCCTATATCGAAGGGCTGCCGCTTGCCGAAAGCGAGGCGCTGCTCGACCGTCTCTGGGCGCATTGTGCGAAACCGGAATTCGCCTGGACGCATCGATGGGCGGTCGGTGATCTTCTGATCTGGGACAATCGCTGTGCGATCCATCGGCGCGATGCCTTTGACGGGGCTCAGCGGCGCGTGATGCACCGGGCCCAGATCAAAGGCAAACAGCCGTTCTGAAAACGCCCGTTTCTGACGTCGCGGCAAACTGGCCTTCCTGCAGCATCGGCGATGCGGGATTGACAGCGCATGCCTAACGGGCAGCCTTGCGCGCATCGACATCAGGATTCAGGGAGAAAAGTCCATGCGAGCGATGGAAATTCAGGGCGATTTCGGCATCGACAATCTGAAACTTGCCGAGCGCGAAACGACGAAGGCCGGACCGGGGGAGGTCGTTATCCGCATGAAGGCCGCCTCGCTCAACTATCGCGATCTTGCGACCGTTGCGGCGATTCACGGCAT
The DNA here is from genome assembly GCF_011762095.1 of Parvibaculum indicum. GTDB lineage: Bacteria > Pseudomonadota > Alphaproteobacteria > Parvibaculales > Parvibaculaceae > Parvibaculum > Parvibaculum indicum. The sequence continues at coordinate 169,495 of NZ_JAASQO010000004.1, forward strand.
CCGGGGACAGCTTCCGCTCGTGCCCCTGTCGGATGGTTGCGGCGAAGTCGTGAAAACCGGCGAGGGCGTTACGCGTGTGAAGACAGGCGATCGGGTCGCGCCGGGCTTCTTTCAAGGATGGTTTTCCGGCGAGCCCACCATGGAGGCTCTAGGGACTTCCCTGGGCGGGCCGATCGACGGTTGCGCGCAGGACTATATGCGCCTGTCGGCAGAGGGCGTGTCGAAGGCGCCCGACAATCTGTCCGACGAGGAGGTTGCATGTCTGCCATGCGCCGGGCTGACGGCGTGGCGTGCCTTGATGGTCGAGGGCCGGGTGAAGCCGGGCGATACGGTGCTGGTGCAGGGTACGGGCGGCGTGTCCATCTTTGCGCTGCAATTCGCCAAGGCGGCGGGTGCGCGGGTGATCGTTACCTCCTCGTCGGATGCAAAGCTCGAGCGTGCGGGGGAACTCGGCGCCGACATGTTCATCAACTATGCCAAGACACCGGATTGGGCGACGGAGACACGCAAACTCACCGGCGGGCGGGGCGTCGATCACATCGTGGAAGTCGGCGGTGCCGAAACCTTCCAGCAGTCCATCATGGCGGCGCGCCTTGGCGGGCATATCGCGGTGATCGGCCTTCTGTCGGGCGTGATGAAGGATCTCAATGTCGCGGCGATCTTCTCGCAAAACCTCAAGATCAGCGGCATCACGGTGGGCAGCCGGACAATGTTCGAGGAAATGTCGCGAGCCATTGTCGCCAACGACATTCATCCCGTGATCGATAAACGCTTCGGCCTGGAGGATGCGCAGGAGGCATTCCGGACAATGGAGAGCGCCTCGCATTTCGGCAAGATCGTGCTTAATCACGTTTGATCGGGGTCTGCCTGGTCGGTGGCGGGGTCAGCCCCAGAGTTCAGGCTCGGGCGGGTGAACCTCGCTGCCGTCATAGCGCAGAGACGGTGCGCGGTCCCTGGCCAAAAGGAGCGGGCCGTCAAGATCGACGAACTCCGCGCGTTGTGCCAGCAGCATGGCGGGGGCCATGGCAAGCGATGTTGCGACCATGCAGCCGACCATGACGCGCAGGCCGCGTCTTTCCGCGCAACGCAGCACGGCGAGCGCTTCGGTCAGACCACCGGTCTTGTCCAGCTTGACGTTCACATAGTCGTAAAGGCCGACCAGACGGCGCATGCCCTCGAGGCCATGCGCGGATTCGTCGGCGCAAAGGGGAATGGGGGACTCGATTCCGCGTAGTGCCTCATCGTCCTTGGCGGGTAGCGGCTGTTCGATCAGGCTGACACCGAGCTTTGCAAGTTCGCTTGCGAGAGGGCGCACCTCGTCCGGTGTCCAGGCTTCATTGGCGTCGACAATAAGGGCCGGGCTGGGGGCGCCCTCGCGCACGGCTCGCAGGCGGTCGATGTCGTTGCCGCCGCCCATCTTGATCTTCAGCAAAGGACGGTCCGAGGCGCGCCGTGCCGCTTCGCGCATGGCATCCGGTTCGTCGAGGCTGATCGTGTAGGCGGTGCGCCGGGGCAGAGGTTTCGGCAGTCCGGCGAGCTGCCAGGCGCGTTGGCCGGTTTTCTTCGCCTCTAAATCCCACAACGCGCAGTCGATGGCATTGCGCGCCGCGCCGCGCGGCATGGCGCGCTGGAGGGCCTCCCGGCTCAGCCCGTCCCGCAAGGCCGCTTCCTGGGCACGGATGGCGGCGATCACTTCCTTTTCGTTTTCGCCATAGCGCAAATAGGGGACGCATTCCCCCCGGCCGGCGAAACCGCCTTCCTCGATCGTTACGGAAATGGTTCGAGCTTCCGTCTTGGAGCCTCGCGAGATGACGAAGGCCTCTCGCAATGGCCAAGACTCGGCTTCGATATAGACGGTTCGCATCGGATATCGTGTGTGATCTGACGTAAAAAGGGAGTCGAGCGGGGATAATCGCGTTAAAGTTGCATAACGCCAAGAACTGAATTGGCACAACGGATATATGCCGAATGTGGCCGAAAGCAGTCCGGCTGTATAGAAGGGGTAATCGCCGCGTCAGATGCGGCCTGCGAACCAGGCACCGTTCCAGTTATCGCCTGGCGGGTTTTCCTGATAGTAGGCGATGCGACTTTCGTAAAAATCGTAGAGCGTGGGAATGGCGCCGTTGAGTTTGCGGCATTCCGCGATGGCGGCTTTCGCCTCGTTCCAGCGCTGGTTGCGATAGGCAGCGAAGATCAGCGCATGCGCTTCCTGAAGGGCGCGGAATTTCGGGTTGGCGCGCATGATGGGATCGCCCAGCAGTGCGAAGACGCGGCGGCCTTCGGGGTGGCGCGGGGTCGAGACGAGATCGATTTCCAGAAGGGCATAGCGGTCGCCCACCGCCTTTTGCGAGCCTTCGCCGACAATGATGGCGGGGCCGAAATGGCGGGCGTTCTTTTGCAGATAGGCGGCAAATCCCACAGGTTCGCCCATCACGCCGTAGTCGAAGCGCTGGATCGCGCCAAGATTGCCGGTAATGGCCGGGCCGGTATCGATGCCGATGGACAGGCTGAGCGGCACATGGCTCAGATGCTGCCGGCGCGCGTCTTCTTCGAGGAATTCGTTTAGCGCTTCCAGGTTTTCGACCATGCGCAGCGCCGCGTCGCAGCCCTTGGAGGCATGGTTGGGCGCATCGAGCGGCGCGTTCCAGATCGCATAAAGCGTGTCGCCCACATTGCGGTCCACCATGCCGTTGCGTTCCAGCACGATCTTGGTCATGGGCGAGAAGAAGCGGTTCAGAATGTCGGCATAGGCTGCAGGGTCTTCCAGATAGCGGTCCGAGATCACGTTGAAACCGCGCAGGCCCACCACGACCGATGTCACGTCGCGAAGCTGACCCTCCGACCGGATAAGTTTGGGGTGGGCCTTCACCTTGGCCAGCCCCGCTTCCGACAGGCGGTTGCCGAACTGGGTTTCGAGGAAACGGATCTGGTCCTCGGTGTGAAGTCGTGTCATCAGCCCGCCCGTCAGCCAGACGATCAGCAGGGTGACGCTCGCTAGTGCCGGGTCGATAAGCCAGCGGTGCATGTCGAAGGCGTACCAGGAACCATAGGCGGCGCCGCCGATCAGGATCAGTGTGAAGGCCAGGCTCCAGCGGAAGCGGAGTTGGGTCACCGCTACGATCACCAATACGCCGGCCAGGAAAATGAAGGCCTGTTCGGCGGTCGTGGCCCAGCCCGGCCGGGTCAGGAATACGCCGTCCGCGATCTGGTCGATCGCATTCGCCATAATCTCGCCGCTCGCCATGGGAATGCCGATGGGCGTGCCGTAGAGCAGGCGCTTGCCGTTGACGGAGACGCCGACCACGGCGATCCGGTCCTCGAAGGAGGGGATGTCGGAGGCCCCGGTGAGAATTTTCCAGGCCGGAACGGCAAGCCGCGAGTCCGCCTTGCCGAAATAGAGGCGGAGGCTGCCGTCCTTGAGCGTGACGACATCGAGATCGGTACCGGCGAGTTCCACATGGGAAACGCCCGGTTCGAGATCGAAAGAAAGACCGTTGGCCGGTTCGGAAACGATGCTGCGATAGCCCGTCGCCCCGCGCGAGACGCGAAGCGCTTCCAGCGCATTCGAGGGATAGAGTGTGCCGTCGATTTCGGTCAGCGCGGGAATGGAATGGACCGTTTCTCCGGCTTCCTGCGCGGGGATCGTGGCGCCGATGCCGTCGGCAATCGCTTCAATTTGGGGCAGGGTCGGACGCCAGTCACCGAACTGCGGCACATAATGGCGCGGGTCGCCGCCTGTCATGTCGAGCGGCGCGACAAGGCGTGGTTTACGCGGCGGATGTAGGGAGGGCAGGCCCGGCGTGAAACTGGCGACGAGCCTGGCGTCCTTCACGGCATTTTCGAGCTGGTCCGCGCTTTTGGGCAGCCGGCTGTCGAGCCCTTCGGGGAGGAATCCCCAGAGTTTGCGTAATTCGCCGGGCGAGGTCGGGTCGGGCTCGGAAACCGGCATATCGAGCAGGATGGTGCGCGCGCCCTCTTTTTCAAGCGCTTCGAGCAGGGTGGCCAGGCGCTTTTGCGGCCAGGGCCAGGCGCCGAAGCGGCTGGAGGTTTCGGCGTCGATATCCACATAAACGGCGTGCGGGCCACCGGCCGAGGGCGTTCGCGGCAGGATTTGCTGATAGCCGTCGAACACCAGATTCCGCAGATAGCTGCCGGCTCCTCCCATGTCGTAGATCGACACAAGAAGGGCGAGCACCAGGACCAGCCCCGGCAGCAACGCAGACAGTCTTCGGAACGTGGGTGTCGGATTCATGCTTTCTTGCCAGCCCCGGAGCGGACCCCCGGTCCACTTCAAATGCCCTAAATTGATCGATATTGCGAGCATTCTGTCCCGATCCGGGACGACGGCCCACCTCTCCGCAGTCGAGTTGCATCTTCCGTTCCATAAACGCGTAAAAGAAAAGGGCCCCGCAGAGGGGCCCTTTCATGTCGGCAAATGCTTGCCTGAATATGGCGGAGTGGCTCATTCCTGGGGAAGGCCGCCTGCCTCCTGGATCAGATAGGTGATCAGGTCGTCGCGGTCCTTTTCTTTCTTCAGGCCGGGAAAGGACATGAAGGTGCCCGGTACGTCCTTCCGGGGGTTCTCCAGATAGACGAACATCAGGTCCGGGGTCCATTCCTCGTGTTCTCCGCCGAATTTCTTCATCCCGTCGGAATATTTGTAGCCTTCATGGGTGGCGATACCGCGCGTGAAAATGCCGTAAAGGTTCGGTCCGACGCGATTCGGCCCGCCTTCATTGACGGTGTGACATGCCTTGCAGAGCTTGAAGACCTTTTCGCCATGTTTGGCGTCGCCGCTGGTGAAGCCGCCATCCGCTGCGATAGCGGGGGCTGCGAAACTTGCCGCCAGTACCAGAGCCGCCGTGCCTTTCAGCCATTTCTCGAAACGCATGATCTTTCCCTTCCTCAAGCATGCCAGGCAGAGACCCGGACAATTCTTTCTCGTCCGCCGAGAGGCGGTCTGTCTGGAACCTAAACCTGAACCGTGCCAAGTGCATGCGTCAAACTGGCGCGCCTTGCCCTTGCGCGGCCCCGTGCGGACCGTCAAAGTGGCGCCATCGCCAAATATTACATCCGAGTCACCATTGGGCATTTTTAGACGCCAGCAGAAAAACCAGCCCGATCCGGAGGGAGCGGCCCATATTTCCCTTGAGGAAGACGGGGATATGCTGGTTTTCAGGGCATCCGGCGAGTGGGTGGTGGCCGCCGTTTCCGGCGTCGACCGACAATTGCGCGATATCGATGCCGGGCACGGAAGGGTGAAACAGGCGGTTTTCGATCTCGGCGAGGTGACACGCTTCGATACGTCCGCCGCGGTGATCCTGTCGCGTTGCGCCTATGCGCTGGAACAGGGCGGGGCCCGGATCGAATTCAGGAACCTCAACGAGGCCCAGTCCCTGCTCCTCGACAAGCTGGCGCAGGACGGTCCGCCCGAGCCGGTCGAAAAGCATGATGTCGGCCTCTATGCCCATGTGGCCGGCAATATGGGCGATGCCGTTCTCGCGGTCAGCCGCGAGACGGTGGGTATCGTCGAGTTTCTCGGCGACGTCGTTGCCGCTGTGGGGCGAACGATCAGGCGGCCCGCGCGTCTGCGCTGGGTGCCGTTCGTCTATCACATGGAGAGGGCGGGCTTCGACGCGCTACCGCTCATCTGTCTCCTGACCTTCCTGATCGGCGCCGTGCTGGCGCAGCAGGGGGCGACGCAGCTTGCGAAATTCGGCGCGGATTATTTCACCGTCAACATGGTGACCATCGTTTTTCTCCGGGAAGTCGGGCTGTTGCTGACGGCTATCATCGTGGCGGGCCGATCGGGCAGCGCGTTCACCGCGGAAATCGGATCGATGAAGATGCGCGAGGAAATTGACGCCATGCGCACGCTCGGCCTCGACCCGATGGACATGCTCATTCTTCCGCGCGTGCTGGCGCTGGTCGTCACGCTGCCCATGCTCGCCTTCGTGGCCGATCTGATGGGGCTTCTCGGCGGCGGGGTCGTTTCCTATTTCATGCTCGGCATGTCGCCCGGCCTTTATATCGACAGGGTTCGGGACGCGGCGGACTTCTGGACATTCGCCGTCGGTATCATCAAGGCGCCTTTCATGGCCGCGCTGATTGCGATGGTCGGGTGCCGGGCGGGACTGCTCGTTACCGGCAGCGCGGAATCGGTCGGCCAGCAGACCACGCATTCGGTGGTTCGCTCCATTTTCCTCGTCATCATCGTCGATGCGATATTCGCGATGTTCTTCACAGCGGTGGGAGTGTAGGGCATGAGCGCCGGTACCGGGGATAACATCATCGAAGTGGAAGGCCTCGGTACGCGGTTCGGCGACAATGTCATCCATGAAAATCTCGACCTTCAGGTGAAGCGCGGCGAAGTCATCGGCATTGTCGGCGGCTCGGGCACGGGAAAATCCGTCCTGTTGCGAACGATCCTCGGGCTCAAGAAACCGGATCAGGGACGGATTCGCGTCTTCGGGGAATATCTGCAGGACATGCCCGAGGCGGAGCGGCGGGCCTATGAGCGGCGCTGGGGCGTGCTCTTTCAGGATGGCGCGCTGTTTTCTGCGCTCACCGTCGCACAGAACGTGCAGGTGCCCTATCGGGAGCATCTTCACATGGAAGCGGATTTGATGGACGAACTGGCTGCCGCCAAGATCCGGATGTCGGGACTGCCCGCCAATGCATGTTCCCTTTATCCCTCGGAACTGTCGGGCGGGATGCGCAAGAGGGCGGGGCTTGCCCGGGCGCTGGCGCTCGATCCGGAAATCCTCTTTCTCGACGAGCCGACGGCCGGGCTCGACCCCATCGGCGCTGCCGCGTTCGATGAACTGATCGGCGATCTGAAGCGGACTCTGGGGCTTACCGTCTTCATGGTCACGCATGACCTCGACTCGCTTTATGCGATCTGTGACAGAATTGCGGTGCTGGCGGAGCGCCAAGTTATCCTCGTCGGGACGGTGGAGGATATGCTGGTGAGCGACCACCCGTGGATTCACGAATATTTCCACGGTCCCCGTGCGCGGGCCGCCCTCAAGGAAAGCTGAGCGAAGGGCAAGGAGCTAAGCTCATGGAGATCAAAAGCAACAATGTGCTGATCGGCACTTTCACGCTCATTGTCGTCTTCGGCGTTTTCCTGTTCGTCATGTGGCTGAGCCGCGTGCAGGTGAACCAGCAATATGACGAGTATGAAATCGTTTTCGACGGATCGGTTTCCGGCCTGAGCGTCGGCGGATCGGTGCAGTATAACGGTTTGCCGGTAGGGACGGTGCGCGATCTTCACCTGATGGAGAACAACCCGAACAAGGTCGTCGCGCTTGTCCGCGTGGATGCGCGCACGCCCGTCAAAGAAGATTCCATCGCTCAGCTGGAGCTGGCCGGTATTACGGGTGTCGCCTTCATTCAGCTTTCGGGCGGCAGTCCCAATTCGCCGCCGCTGGAGGCGAAGGGCGATCAGTATTACCCGGTCATCAAGGCCGAACAGAGCACACTGCAGGAAATAGCCACCGCTGCGCCGAAGACGCTGCAGAAGATCGACAAGCTGGTGTCGTCGCTTCGCGATATTGTCGACGAAAACCGGGCCTCGGTGAAAGGTACGCTGCAGAATCTGGAGAAGATGAGCAAGGTGATGGCCGATGGCAGTTCCGACATGAAGAAGGCCATAACGGAATTGTCGGAGGCGTCGGTTCACCTGAACAACATCAGCCGCAATGCGGACAATCTGGTGGCGGGCGACGGGAAACAACTCGTCGCCGAAGCGCGCAAGGCGGTGGAGTCCTACCGCAAGGTCGGGGAACAGCTCGACCGGATGATGGAGGCGAGCGGTCCGGCGGTTAGCGACGGCATGCAGCAATTGCCGCAGCTTATTGCCGAAACGCGGTCGCTCATTACGTCGCTCAACGGCATAGCCAATCGGGCGCAGGACGATCCGGCGCGGTACATCATCGGCAATCGCGTGCCGGAAGTCGAAGCGAAATGAGAGAGGTCAGGATGAGCCGGATATCGAAAATCTTTCGTGCGACGGTCTTTGCCGCGTCTCTCGTCTCGCTCGGGGGGTGTGCGCTGGTCGATGTCGCCAGCGAGCCTGCGCCGCGTTTCTTCACGCTGACGCCGCCCGCCCTTCAATCGATGACGTCGCCGGTGCCGGCGCAGCTTTCGGTTCAGGCGTTTACGGCCAGCGCGGCGCTCGAAACCAGCCGGATCGTCTACCAGCCTTCGGAAAACGAAATCAAATATTATGCAGGCGCGCGCTGGGCGGATCAGACACCGGACATGATCCGGCGCCTGACGATCGAAACGCTCGAACGGAGCGGCGCCTTTGCCGCCGTGCTGGGCGAGGGCGCTCCGGCGAAGGCCGACTATCTGCTGAGCGGCGAAATCCGGCGCTTCGCGGCCATGCCCGCCACGGGAAATGAAAAGCGGATCGAAGTCGTGCTGCTGACGCGACTGACCGAGAAGGGCTCGGGGCGTATCCTCGGGACGAAACTGTTTTCCGAAACCGTAACCTCGCCCGACGGCCGCATGGACAATGTGGTAGGTGCCTATAACGCGGCGCTGGGCAATGTCCTGTCGCAGCTTTCCGCCTGGACGGCGGCGGAGCTGAAAACGGCAGAACCGGTCGGCTGAGCCCGACGCAGGGAGGTCAGCTCAGCTTTCCACTCGTCTGGGCCAGCATCAGATAGACCTTGCCCGTATCGGAGGTGAGGTAGGTCTCGACCAGAATATTGCTGCGGTCGCGCGCAGAGGCTGCGCCGAGCAGTTCCTCGAATGTCGAGACGTAGCGATCGACATAGGTGCGGAATTCGCCGTCTTTCTTGTATTTCGCAGCGATCTGATCGAACAGTTCCCGACCCGACAGATTGTAGAGACGGCGGGTGAAGACATTCCGTTCGCCCGCCTGGTAGCGGCGCCACAGATCCGGCGGAGGGCTTTGTTCGAGAGCCCGGTCGAGATCGATCGCCAGCGATTGCAGCGTCTCGAAGACATTCACGGAGGCGCGCTGGAACGCATCCTCGTTCATTTGAGGGTCGGGTTTGGCCTGATCGGTTTTCTGGTCGCCGGCGGCGGCCAGCAGTTCCGACATCGCCCAGGGGCGTTCGCCTTTTTCGTCGTCGCGGGTCGGGCTCTGACGGGGCAGGTCGTGAAGGGGCTCGTGCGCGCGGCGCGAGGGCTGCTCGGCGGCAGGGCTGGACCGGTCGATGACACGGGCGTGGCGCACCACGATCTCCGCGATGCTCGCCAGGGCCGATACCTGGTCTTCCAGCACCTTGCGCAGCGCGTCGGCGCTTTCCATCGCTTCGTCCGGCAAGTCGTCGATGCGCCTTGCCAGTTCGTCGCTGGCAAGTTGCAGATCGCCGCCGGCCGTGCGCGCGGCGCTGCCCAGTTGTTCCATGACGCGGGAAAGACGCGCGGCCGTATCTTCTTCCTGCGTGACGGTCCGTTCGATGAGGGATTGAATTTCGCCGCCGCGCTTGTCGAGATCGGTATGGATGGCCGCCGTCACGCGGCCCACTTCCTCGCGCATTTCGGCGGTCGCCGCTTTCAGGCGGTCGGTTGTGGCCGATATCGCGTCGGCGGCGCTCTTGTTCACTTCGCTGTCGAGGGCGCTGCCGGCATCTTTCAGTTCCTGCACCGTGGCGCCGATGGCGCGCGTGGCGGCACCTGCCGACCGGCTGACGGCGGCGGAGGTGCTTTCGGCTTCCTCCGCGGCGCGGGCGAGTTCCGCGGACACGCTTTCGCGCAGCGCCGTGGCCTTGTCGTGGGCGCGGGCGAAATTTTCGTCGATACCTTGCGAAAGCTGCCCGACGGCCTTGCTGATCTGCGCGGTATGGCCGGCCAGCGCCGTGTCGGCGGCCTGCATGGTGTCGCGATGCAGCTCGAAAATCGACTGCAGGCGCGCATGTTCCTTTTCCAGCCGTTGCGCGGCTTCCGAGATGAGGTCGCGCTGCGCTTCGTAACGCTGCGAGAGTTCCTCGGCGCGGGTGAGGGCGTTGCTCGACACGACTTCGAGGCGGGATGACTGACGGTCCAGCATGGCGGCGGTGGCGTCGGCGCCGACACGGGCCGCTTCGCCGGTCCGCGACAGCGCTTCCGTTTGCGAGGAGAGGCGCGTGGTGGCCTCCGCGATGCCGGTTTCCGCCTCATGTGCGACTGTGCGCACGGCATCGACTTCGTCGCGGATGGCGCGGGAAATCTTGTCGCTCTGCGATCCCAGCGTATGGGAGAGATCTTCCAGATTTTGCCGGTGGCGCTTCAGCAGTTCTTCCATGGTGCGGGTGCGGAATTCGGCGCGACCCGTTCCCCGCTCGATTTCGGCCACCTCGCCGGTCACGACGTCCTTGAGGTTCGAGGCGCTTTGCACCGCTTCGTCGAGACCGGATTTCAGGTTGTCGAGTTCGCGGCGGACCGCCTGCGCGATGGAGGCGATTTCGCCGGTTGCCGTATCTTCCGGGTCGGAGAGGCGGATGGCGGTCCGGGCCAGCGCTTCCGACATCAGCCGCATTTCCTGCCCGCGCCAGACCGTGTAGGTCAGCATCCAGATCAGAAGAAGGGGAAAGAGCAGGGCGGCGCCCAGCACGGCAAGCTGCTCGGGCGCTTGCGCGCGCAGCACGTCGGGCCCGTAAAATCCCCAGAGATAGGCGCCTTCCGCCCCCAGAACGAAAACGCTCGCCACGACAGCCAGCGTCAGGATGCGCGGATTGGGGCGGCGCGAAATCATGCGGTAGAGGGCGCCGCCGGTAGGGCTGTCCTCATTGGCCGCGCGCACGCCGGTTCCGGCCGCCACCGGGGCGGGCTTTTCTTCGGGGGAAGAGGGGGCGTCGCTCGCCAAGTCGCTGTTTTTCATCTGGTTTCGCCGGAGACATGAAGCCGCAATTTCGCCTCATAGGGTGTCGGAAGGCCGCAAAGGCGTCAACTTGAAGCCACACTCGGAATCAAAGCTGCGGGAAAGGCAACAATTTTAACGATTCAGCCACGTCGAATCGGTAGCCTTTCCAACTGTAACTGTGGGGTACTGGCTGAGGAGCCAAGGCATGAAACCGATGAAACTGGCCGAGGATACCGTTTGTATGCCCGCTGCCGCGAATGCCCGCCCGATCGATCTGGTGCATCTCTCCAAATACACGCTCGGTAATCGCGACCTGGAAAATGAGCTTATGGGCCTTTTCCGGGCGCAGGCCGACGTTTATCTGGGGCGTCTCGCCGAAGCGGCGGACGATGCGGACTGGGTGTCGGCGGCGCATAGCCTGAAGGGCAGCGCCAAGGCGCTCGGCGCGTGGGAGCTGGCCGATCTGGCAGAATTCGCCGAACGGGGTGCGACCGTATCCGAGCGTCCGCAAGCGCTCGATGAGATCAAGGCGGCCGTCGCGGCGGTCAACGCCTTCATCGACGGCTTCCGCGAGTAGGCAAGCCGAATTTCAGCGTCTCGCGGCGGGCCGGGCGACCGGGCCTTCATCCGTGAGCGTGATATGCGTCAGCGTTTGTTCGTCATGGTTCATGCGCCATGAGAGCAGTTTCTGCGCATAGTCGAGCACGAGCGGCAGATAGGCCGGGTCATTCGCCCGGTTCACCATCTCGTGCGGATCCTTTTCCAGATCGAAGAAGAGCGGCGGCAGATGCGTGAAGTGCACGTATTTGAACCGTTCGTCGCGGACGATGTTCATCGTGCACTGATGCAGCGTCAGGCCGAGCTTTTTCTCCGCCGTGTCGTCGGCGGGGTCGCGGAAATCGAATTCCCAATGGGCTTCATGTCGCCAGTTCTCGGGCGTCTGCGTTCCTTCGAGGAAGGGACGTAGAGAGGTTCCGTCGCATTGCACGGGGATATCCGCGCCAATGAGATCCAGCATGGTGGGCATGATGTCCACATTCTCGGTGAAGGCATGCACCGTTCTTCCTCGAGACGCATCGCATTCGTGCCGGGGATCGCGAATGATGAGGGGAATCCGGTAGGAGGCGTCGAAATAGCCGCCTTTGCCCAGCAGCCAGTGATCGCCCATCTGCTCGCCATGGTCGGAGGTGAAGACGATGAGCGTATCGTCCCAGAGGCCGAGTTCCTTCAGCGCGGCGAAAACGCGGCCCAGCGCATCGTCCACTTCGCTCATCAGGCCGTAATAGACCGCCTTCATGCGGCGGAGCTTCTTTTCATCGTCCGGGCAGGTGTAGAGCTTGCGGGAGAGCTGGTGCGCCAGCCAGGGATGCTGGCCGCCTTCCGCCTCGCGCGTTCCGGCGCGGATGAAGCCGGGGACTTCCGCGGGGTCGTACATGGAGGAATAGGGTTCCGGCGCGACGAAAGGCGGGTGCGGGCGCAGGAGCGAGAGATGGGCGATGAAAGGACCGTCCGCTTCCCGCAGATAATCCATCAGCCGGTCGGTGAGGAAGGCCGTGTCGTCGATCTCCGGCCCGTAGACGAGTGGGCGGGGGCGGGGGGCGCCGTCCTCATATTCGGGGCCGGGCGCGCGGACGCCATAGGCCTGTCGGATATCGTCCGGCACGTCGTAGCCGTTCGCCGAGAGCCAGTCCGTCCAGGGCGTCGGCCAGGTGCCCATCATGCAGACGGGACGGATGCCGGGCAGGGGCCCCTCATAGGTCTTGAGCCAAGGGCTGTCTTCTTCCAGTTCCCGCGGGTCGTTTGCCGTGTCGGTATAGCCGAAAAGCACCGGATCGTAGCCGAGGCGGCCCGCCTCCAGCGCCCAGTTGGTATGGCGGGCATCAAGCGGGGTGCCATTGGTGCCGGAGCGGTGGTTCTGGAGGTACATGCCGGTATGAAGCGTGGCCCGGGACGGGCCGCAGGGCGCGGCATTGGCGAAATGATTGGCGAAAAGCACGCCGTCCGCCGCCAATGCGTCCAGATGCGGCGTTTTCACCATGGGATGGCCCAGCGCGGACAGGCAGTCCCCCCGCCATTGGTCGGCCGTGATGAAAAGGATATTGAGCGGCTTTTCCCTTGTGGCGCTGGCGGTCATCCTCAAATCCCCTACTTAATGACGGCGGGCTCGCCCAAAAGCGGCTGGACGGGCGGCAAGTCATCATGATAACTCCCTGCGATCCCGATTTTCGACAGCACGGAAAAGAACAAGCAAGATGGCGAAGATTACTTATATCGAGCACAGCGGCACCGAGCACGTCATCGACGTCGAAAACGGCATGACGGTGATGGAAGGTGCGATCAAGAATTCCATTCCGGGTATCGATGCCGATTGCGGCGGCGCCTGCGCCTGCGCGACGTGCCATGTCTATGTGGACGAAAGCTGGATGGACAAGGTCGGTCCGGCGGAGTCCATGGAAGAGGACATGCTCGACTTCGCGTTCGACGTGAAGCCCAACAGCCGGCTTTCCTGCCAGATCAAGGTGACGGACGAGCTGGACGGCCTGCGCGTGACCACGCCGGAAAAGCAGTTCTGATTTTCCTTTAAATTCAATCGGTTCCGGTCTTCCGCGCCCTGGCGTCGAAGACCGTATATTCGTGCTCGATCGACTTTTCGATGAGCAGCCGCCAGACGGGTTCCGCGATGGCGGGGGAGAGGCCGGCGCGGTCGGCCTCGGCCACGACTTTTTCCACGACATCCTCGATCCGGGCATCGTCCCGCACGGCGCTGCGCTCGCCCTTGATGCGGCCGGCCTGCTCGATATAGCCCTGCCTTTCCGCCAATAATTTCACGAGTTCGCGGTCGAGCCGGTCGATCTCGCGGCGGACTTCCTGCATCGTGTTGCATTTCACCATGGGGGGTACTCCGGACGGAATGTGGCGGTGCGTCATGCTGCGCGCACAACATAGGCAGAACGGCGCGTTTGTCACGGCTTGAAATGCGCATGATCGAGCGAGGTTGGAGTGAGGTTCGGGCGAGATTGGAATGATGGTGGGGCGAGATAGAGCGCATGCGCCCGCCCCGCATCCTCCCTGCGTTGATGGGTCGCCTCTTCGCGACGTCAAATCGGGGGTATTTTTCTCTTGGCTCGCCGCCCGCGCACCCCTATATATGCAACCAAACTTGTGAAATAAATTTAATTACATGGTTTGTGCGTGGTTTTTCGCGCGCAGCCGCCGCGTGACGGAAGCAGGTATCAAGGATGACTCAAGAAACGATCACCACGGATGTCGTCATCATCGGGGCCGGGCCGGTGGGACTCTTTGCCGTTTTCGAACTGGGTCTGCTCGACCTGAAATGCCATCTGGTGGACATTCTGGACAAGCCGGGCGGGCAGTGCGCGGAGCTTTATCCCGAAAAGCCGATCTACGATATTCCCGGCCTGCCGGTGGTGAGCGGTCAGGAACTGACCGACCGGCTGATGGAGCAGGCGGCGCCGTTCCATCCCGAATACCACTACAACGAGATGATCGAGGAGCTGCGCAAGAACGACGACGGCAGCTTCCATCTGAAGACCGATGGCGGGATCACCTTCAACGCCAAGGCGGTGGTGATCGCGGCGGGCGGCGGCAGCTTCCAGCCCAAGAAGCCGCCGATCCCCGGCATCGAAGCCTATGAGGGCAAGTCGGTCTTCTATTCGGTGAAACGGATGGAGGATTTCCGCGGCAAGAACATCCTGATCTCCGGCGGCGGCGACAGCGCGCTGGACTGGACGATCAACCTCGAGCCGATCGCCAATTCCATGCAGCTCATCCATCGCCGCGACGGTTTCCGCGCGGCGCCCGACAGCGTGAACAAGATGCATGCGCTGGTGGACGAGGGGAAGATGAAGTTCCATCTCGGCCAGATTACCGAACTGCATGGCGATAACGGCCAGCTCACCGGCGTGAGCGTGAAGGGTAATGACGGCGAGATCGTCCAGGTCGAATGCGACACGCTGCTGCCCTTCTTCGGCCTGACGATGAAGCTCGGCCCGATCGCGGACTGGGGCATCAATCTCCACGAGAACCTGATCCCGGTCGATACCGAGAAATTCGTCACCGATGTCGACGGCATCTATGCCATCGGCGATATCAACACCTATCCGGGCAAGCTGAAGCTCATCCTGTCGGGCTTTCACGAGGCCGCGCTGATGGCGCAGGCCGCCAAGCGCTATATCGACCCGGAAGCCAAGGTGACGTTCCAGTACACGACGTCGTCGACGAGCCTTCAGAAGAAGCTCGGCGTGGCCTGACGGCCGCGGGCGATGCCGTTCGAGTAGGAGTTCGCGTGATGCATATCGTTCTGGTCGACGACCGTGGCGCCGAGCATGAGCTGGAGGCGCTGGAAGGCTGGCGGGTGATGGAGATCATCCGCGATCACGGCTATCCCATCGTGGCGGAATGCGGCGGGGCCTGCGCCTGCGGCACCTGCCAGGTGGAAGTCGATCCGGAGTGGGCGGCGAAGCTGCATGAGCCGCGCGAGGACGAACTCGACATGCTGGACGAGAACTATGGCGGCGAGTGGTCGCGGCTGTCCTGCCAGATCCTGATGTCGGAAGAACTCGACGGGTTGCGCGTCCGGCTCGCGCCGATTTCGGTGAAGGAAGCGGCCTGATACCTGTCCCTTGCTCTGAGGTGGCGTGGCGGTTGCGCCTAGCTGGAGGCGATCCGGCCAATCGCCAGGAAGAGGCCGATCAGGAAACTCGCACCCAGAAACAAAAGTCCAAGGATCGTCAGGCCAAGGTCAAGTGGCTTGGGACTTGCGAGCCAGTTTTCATCGTTCTGTTTGATTGCATCGAGGAGTGCTGCAATTGAACCTTTGGCTTTGATGCCGCGAATTTTGTCGAGGTCCAATCTTCGATGGAAATCGCGAAGCCACGGTAAAACAAGCAGCACGGCTCCCAGAAAGCCGAAAAACTCTTTTGCAATTGCCCACATCGAGACACCTCAGCTCTCAGCGGCGGCGACTGTCCAGTGGGTTGCAGTGTCGGGAAACTCGGTTGCATCGATTGCGAAATCGGTGGCGTGGGGGGAGATGAGTATTCTCGATTCGCAAGCCGCTGCGATGCGCTCCATCAGATCCCATGTCGGTCCCTGCGTGCCCATTCCCGCTTCGATTTCGCTGATACGCGATTGCGTGAGATCGAGTCTTTCTGCCAATTCCTTTTGAGTAAGGTTGCTGGACTTGCGCATTGTACGGACGATCGAACCTGCACGAAACGCCGCTGCGGATATCGACGGCTTTTTGTTCCGGGTAATATCGTTCCGTTCGATCTTTTCGATCAATGGAACAAGAGAACTGCGCTTGGCCGGATTGCCAATCCTGCGCTTTCCGGCTTTCGTATCCTTCTTCCTGCTCATTGAAAAAAGTCCTCTATTCTCGGTTCGACTTCCGCTTTGATCGCATCGAGGGCCGACTCGCTCCAAATATCCGGAGGCTCGTCGGGTCTTACAAAATCGCCGGTCCTGCCCGCCTGCATCACCGTGATACGCAGCGTTCCATCATTCTCGTCTTCCACTACGTAGAGCACGAAACAATTGTTCTTTTCAGCGTCGAGATAGTCGGCCTTGTAGACATCTATTCCGTCATGCGTATGGAAAATCCGATCTGTCTTGTATCTCCGCTTGCCGACCAGGATGCGTTGAAGGTGGAGCATAAAAAACTTTGCGGTATCCAGCCCAAGCGCGGCGAGTTCCGTCCCAGCATCCGTGCTCCCGCTTGCATAGGCAGCGACCTGTTCATCGCACATAATATAGGTAATTCCTTATTTTTTGCCAACGCAATCCGGTAGCTTGGAACTTGCTTCGAGCAGGAAAGTCGCAAATTCCCACCTTTCTTGATATTAAACATAATATTTTGTTCGCCGGAACGAAACGAAAGGCTTCAGGCGCTTATCGAAGGGGAGCATGAGGTCATTCCGTCGATACGGAAATTTTGTCCAAGCACGATGGTTTCATTGGGACGTCCGTTTCGTTTGCCGTCTCAGGCTTTATGATGCCGGGCATGGACGACACCATTCCGCTGATCGAAAAGTGTTTCGAGATCTGGCCCGGGCTCATGCGTTTCGCCGCGGTGGGCGAGGGGGCTCATGCCGCGCTGGCCGCCGCGATGGATGCGGCGCGCGAAACCTCGGGCGCGCTGCTTTCGGATGCGGAGCTTCTGTCCAGCGGCTTGCCGGACGTGTTGCCGCGCGGCGCGGCGGCGCGCCGGGTGGCGGAGCATGTGCGCCGGATCGCCGACGCGGCAAGGCTCGAGCCCGCCCGGCTGCCGCCCGTGGCGGCGGCGCTGCCGGGCGCGGTCTGCGATCACATCGCCGACGCCATGGCGGAGGCGGGCGGCGACGGCTGCGCCTTTCTGACCGTTTCGCTCGGCGATGCCATGGCGGTGAAAACGGCGCGGGGGGTGGCAACGCCCCCGATGCCGCATATGCCGCCGGTGCTTTGCGAATTCCTGACCGCGCTGGGGCCGGGCTTTACCGGCGGGGCGGCGATGGGGGGCACCAGAGCGGATTTTCCCACCGAAGGCTTTGCCGACATGGTGGGCGTGGCGGCGGGCTCCGCCGCGGAGGCGGGCTATATGGCGGCCGCGCTTTCCGACGCGGTTTATGCCGGCGGGGTTTCCGTAAGGGAGGAGCCGCTTCGAGACCGGATCGCCGCGATGTCCTGGGAGGGACGAAAGACGGTCTTCCAGACGGGTACGATGGAACCCGATGCGATCTGGGATGCGCTGTCGTCGGGCGTGCGCCGGGCGGCGGCCTTGCGCGAGGCGCGGCTTTTGCGGGCCGCCGCGCTCGGCCTCAAGGGGCGGGGACGGACCGTCGGGCCGGTGGATGGCGACAAGCTGTTGCGGTTCGGCGTTTCCGAGTGGCGTTGAGCGGGCAGGCTCGTCATAATCCCCGCAAAGGGGAGGTAGAATTTCATGAGCTTTTACGAACGCCGCATCCTGCCGCATGTCATCAACATGGCCTGCGGCACCAAGCCCATCGACTATCAGCGCCGCAAGGTGGTGCCCGCCGCCGAGGGCACGGTGCTTGAAATCGGCATCGGCACCGGCCTCAACCTGCCTTACTACGACACGAACAAGGTGACGCGCCTCATCGGGCTCGATCCCTCGGAAGAGTCGTGGGTGCTGGCGGGCGAGCGCGCCAGGGCGCTGCCCTTCGATGTGGAATTCGTCGGCCTGCCGGGCGAGGAAATTCCGCTGGAGGCGAAAAGCGTCGATACGGTGCTCGTCACCTACAGCCTGTGCACCATTCCCGATCCGGTGAAGGCGCTTCAAGGCATGCGGCGCGTGCTGAAGCCGGGCGGCAAGCTCATCTTCTGCGAGCATGGCGCGGCGCCGGACGAGGCGACGCTGAAATGGCAGAACCGGATCAACCCGATGTGGAAAGTCCTTTTCGGCGGCTGCCATATCAACCGCAACATGCCCGATCTCATCCGGCAGGGTGGCTTTGACATCGACGAGATGGAGACGATGTATCTGCCCTCGACGCCGAAGATCGCGGGGTTCAACTACTGGGGCGCGGCGACGGCATGAGTCTCGATGTGATCGGCGCCGGTTTCGGCCGGACGGGGACGCTGTCGCTGAAACTGGCGCTGGAGGAACTGGGTTTCGTCAAATGCCACCACATGACGGAGGTCTTCCAGAACCCCGATCAGGCGCCGAAATTTCTCGCCGCGGCGCGCGGCGAGACGGTGGACTGGGAAGAGGTCTTCAAGGGCTACCGCGCGATGGTGGATTTTCCCGGCTGCGCTTTCTGGCGGGAGCTTGCGGAGGCCTTTCCGCAGGGCAAGGTGATCCTG
Organism: Parvibaculum indicum; assembly: GCF_011762095.1. Taxonomy (GTDB): domain Bacteria; phylum Pseudomonadota; class Alphaproteobacteria; order Parvibaculales; family Parvibaculaceae; genus Parvibaculum; species Parvibaculum indicum. The sequence goes on from NZ_JAASQO010000004.1 coordinate 188,135, forward strand.
TCCACGCGCGACCCGCATGGCTGGTTCAAAAGCGCGTCGGAGACGATTTTCCAGGCGGTGCAGATGGAGATCGACGATCCGGCCATGAAGGAAGTCACCGAGATGGGGCGCGAGATCGTGCTGGAGCGAACCTTTGGCGGGGATATTTCGGAAGCCCATGCGGTGGAGGCGTTCAAGGCGCATGAGGAAGAGGTGAAGCGCACGATCCCGGCCGACCGGCTTCTCGTTTTCGAGGCGAAGATGGGCTGGGAACCGCTTTGCGATTTCCTTGGCGTGAAGGTGCCGGAGACGCCTTATCCCCGGACCAACAGCAGCGAAGAATTCCAGACGAAAATGGCCCGGAGAAAGTAAGGCCGGGAAGAAGGAGGCTTGACCGGGGTCGGTTTCAAAACTAGAACAAAACAGGAACATATTTCTGAGAAGTCCCGTCATGAGCAAGGCCGCCATCATTGCCGATCTGAAGGCGCGGATTGCCGCCTGCGAGGCGCCGTGCGCGCATGGCGCCGAGGCGGCCGCGCCGGGGCCGATTTCCCTTGGCCATGCGGCGCTGGATGCCGCCTTGCCGGGCGGCGGGCTGAAACGGGGCGGGCTGCACGAGGTGTCGGCGGCCGAATATCGCGATATGGGCGCGGCGACCGGCTTTCTCGCGGCGCTGGCGGTTCGCTGCCAGCAGGCGGCGGGCAACGGGATGTCGGGCGGGGCGCCGCTTCTGTGGTGCCAGCTTGCCTCGCCGCCTTTCGACACGGGACCGCTTTATGCGCCGGGGCTGGCCGGGTTCGGGCTCGATCCGGCACGGCTCATCCTGGCCTCGCCTGCGAAGCCCGTGGAGCTTTTATGGGTGCTGGAGGAGGCGCTGCGCGCCGGGGCGCTTTCAGGCGTCGTCGGCGAGATCGACGGGCGGTCGGCGACGTTCGACCTGACGGCGACGCGGCGGCTGCAACTGGCGGCGGAGGAAACGGGCACGCCCGTGCTGCTTTTCACCGGGCACCGGCGGGAGGGCGAAGGCGGGGCGAGCGCGGCCGTCACGCGCTGGACGGTCGGCCCGGCGCCGGGGCATGTGGACCCGGCGGAGGATTTTTTCAGGCGCGATTTTCCGGGACTTGTCGGGAGCCCTTGCTGGCATGTCCGCCTCGGGAAGGTGAGAGGCGGGGCGCCCGCCGCGTGGCATTTGCGCTGGAAGGCGGCGGAGGGAGCGTTCGACGTGGCGGAGGGCGCGGCGGCGGAGGCTGTTTCTCCGTCTACGGAGGATGAGGCGACGGTGCTTGCGATGCGCCGGACGGGGTGAGGGGGTGTCGTGATGTGCAGAGGCGAGACAGATTCTACAACTCTTAATGTCATCTCGGCCTTGTGCCGGGATCCAGAGCGTTGATTTCTGAGCTTGTGGCCCCTGGGCCCCGGGACAAGCCCGGGGTGACATGAAGGGGGAGATACAAACGAAAGAGTTCGTTATCTTTTCGCTGGAACCGCCTTACCACCAATAGGGCGGATAGCCGGGGCCGTAATAGGGCCACCAGGGGCGGTTCATGCGGTCGAGTTCGCGCGAGCGCGTTTCGTTTTCGATGGCGCGGATCTCTTTCAGCTTCAGCAGGCAGTTGCTGAAATCGTCCGTCCCTTCCTTGAAGCCGAGGCGTCCGCATTCCGCCTTGTCGGCCGTCAGCCGGGCCTGCGCCCGCGCCGCGTCCTGCTCCGGCGTGGCGCAGGCGGCTGCAAGAAGCGGCAGGGAAAGGGCAAAAGCCAGAAAAAGCGGTTTCGTCATGCGTTTCATGGGGGCGACCTCACCTAACTCATTACCAAGGGCGCATTCTAAAGGCCGATGCCGACGCCGAGACCGAAGCCGAAATGCGGGTTGTCGTTCATTTCCCGGCGGGCCCGGATTTCCCGCATCTTCAGAATGCAATTGCCGAATTCCTCGGAGCCTTCCTTGAAGCCGAGTTCCTTGCAGTGCTGCCGGTCCTCCAGTCTTTGCTGGGCTTGCTGCTCTTCCGTGCTGGTGCATGACGCAAGCCCCATCGCCGGGATGGCGAGAAAGGTCAGGAGGGCGGGAATACGCAAGTTTTTCATCGTGAAGACTCCTGTCAGTGCCTGACCACAGGCTAACCATAAAGATGACGAAAGCGCGGCGATTTTTCCAGCGCCCACCGATTCGACTCGATTCGGAACGGGTCTTGAGTCAGGATATGTTCCTGTTTTGTTCCAAAGCATGCCGATTGCGATGACCGAAAAACGGCGCATAGCCTCAGTTTTTTTGCCGGATTGGCCGATCGAACGCTTTTTGCGGGAAAGGCAGGGCCATGGGGAGACGGTCGCGGCGACCGATGGTCGCGCCGTGTCTCCGGCCATGTCTTCGGAGGGGCCTTTGGCCCTTGCCGCCGCCATTGTTCTTGCTGCGCCGGGGGCAGGGGGCAAGCGGGTGACGGCCTGCAACGGCTCCGCACGGGAGGCGGGGATTGCGCCCGGCCAGCTCGTGCCGGATGCGATGGCGCTTTGCCCCTCTCTCGGGGTTCACGACGCGGCGCCGGAGGCGGACCGGGCGGCGCTTGAAAAGCTGGCGCGCTGGTGCGGGCGCTATACGCCGTGGAGCGTGGCGGACCCGGTCGGTGTGGGAGCGGAGCCCGACGGGCTGCTGCTCGACATCAGCGGCTGCGCGCATCTTTTCGGCGGGGAGGCGGCGCTGCTCGACGAGATGGCGGCGCGGCTCGGCCGGTTCGGCTTCGGACTGCGGGCGGCCATCGCCTCCACGCCGGGGGCGGCCTGGGCGCTGGCCCGATATGGCCGCGAGGCGCCAAGTGTTTTGCCGGCGGGCGAGGAAAAGCGCGCGCTGGCGGGGTTGCCCGTCAGGGGGCTGCGGCTGGACAGGGGCGTGGCCGACGGCTTGTCGCGGCTGGGTCTCAAGCGCATCGGCGATCTTTACGACAAGCCGCGTGCGCCGCTGACGGCGCGGTTCGGGCCGGTGCCGGCGCGGCGGCTCGACGAGGCGCTGGGCCGGGCGCCCGAGCCGATTTCGCCCTCGCTGCCGCATGTGCCGTTTCGCACACGGCTGCATTTCGCCGAGCCGATTGCGCGGCTGGAGCATGTGGAAGAGGCGCTGGCGCGGCTGGCGGGCGATCTTTGCTCGCTGCTGGCCGAGGAGCACAAGGGCGCGCGGCGACTGAGGCTCACGCTTTACCGCGTCGACGGCGAGGTGCGCGAACTTCACGCCGGGACGAGCGCGCCGAGCCATGAGGAGGGGCATCTCGCGCGGCTGTTTCGCGAAAAGCTCGACAAGGCGGGAGACGATTTCGACGCGGGCTTCGGCATCGAGGCGATGAGCCTTGCCTGTCTGGCCGCGGACGATCTCGCGCCGTCGCAGGCGCGGCTGACGGGCGGGGGGCCTCAAGCGCATGATCTCGCCCGGTTGATCGACCGGCTGGGGAACCGGCTGGGGCCGGGGCGCGTGGCGCGGGCGGAGCCCAGGGCGAGCCATATTCCCGAACGCGCGGTTCGCGCCGTGCCTGCCATGCGGGGCGCATCGCCGGCGCTTGCCGGCTGGGCGCGGGAGGCGGCGCATCTGCCGGAGGGGGTGTCGCGGCCGTTGCGGCTTCTGCCCGCGGCGGAGCCGGTGGAGGTGGTGGCCGAAGTGCCGGAAGGGCCGCCGCGCATCTTTCGCTGGCGGCGGATGACCTATCGGGTCGCGCGGGCCGAGGGGCCGGAGCGCATCGCGCCGGAATGGTGGCGGCAAGACAGCGGGCAGGGGGAAAACGGGAAAAAGGATGGGGGGCGCACGCGCGACTATTACCGGGTGGAGGACGGAGACGGGCGGCGCTTCTGGCTCTACCGCGACGGGCTTTACACGCGCGACGAGGAAGAACCGCGCTGGTATCTGCACGGGGTGTTCGGATGAGCGGTTCCCGTTCTCTCAAGCAAGGCCCCCATTCTCTCAAGCAGGACCCCCATCCAAACCTTCCCCCTCGGCGAGGGGGAAGGCTTCCGGGCAGCACGGCCCGGGCGCGGCATCTGCGCCGTAATATGACGAAGGCGGAGCAAGTGCTGTGGCGTCGTTTGCGCATGAAGCAGATGGCAGGCTGGCGCTTTCGCCGTCAGTCGCCCGTGGGCCCCTATGTCGCCGATTTTCTCTGTCTGGATCCGCCTCTCGTCATCGAACTGGATGGCGGCCAGCACGACCGCCGAAAGTCGCATGACGAAAAGCGGACGGCATTTCTGAGCGCCAGGGGCTTTCACGTTCTGCGCTTCTGGAACGGTGAGGTGCTGACGAATATCGACGGTGTGCTGACGGTTATTCGGGAAGAAGGCCGTGCGGTTCTTGCAAGTCCTCCCCCGCTTGCGGGGGAGGATTCAGGTGGGGGTGAGGCGTGAGCGGGTTTGCGGAGCTGGCGGTCACCAGCAATTTCAGTTTTCTGCGCGGCGGGTCGCATGCGGATGAGCTGGTGCTGCGGGCCAAGGCGCTGGGGCTCGACGCGATCGGGGTTGCGGACCGGAACACGCTGGCGGGCGTGGTGCGCGCGCATGCCTCGGCGAAGGCGCATGGGATGCGTCTTCTCGTCGGGGCGCGGCTGGTGCTGGCGGACGGGTTCGAGGCGATTGCCTATCCGCGGGACCGCGCGGCCTATGCGCGGCTGACGAAACTTCTGACGCTGGGCAATCGACGCGCGCCCAAGGGGGAGTGCCATCTCGCGATGGAGGATGTGCGCGCGTATGGGCAAGGCATGTGTTTCATCGCCATGCCGCCTGCGAAGCCGGGTGCGGCGTTCCGGGGCAATCTGCGCGTGCTGGCGGAGGCGTTTGCGGGCGCGGTCTGGCTCGGTGTGTCGCCCGCCTATGCGGGGGATGACGGACGGCGGCAGGCGCGGCTCGCGGCGCTGGCGCGGGAGGCGGGCGTGCCGCTCATGGCGACGAACGACGTGCTTTATCATGTGGCCGAGCGCAAGCCCCTGCAGGATGTGCTCACCTGCATTCGCGAGCATGTGACGCTGGAGGAGGCGGGCTATCTCCTCGAGGCCAATGCGGAGCGCCATCTGAAACCGGCCGACGAGATGCATCGGCTGCTGGCGCATCTGCCGGAGGCGCTGGCAGCACCGGCGGAGATCGTGGCGCGCTGCGGCTTTTCGCTCGACGAACTGGCTTACGAATATCCCGACGACACCTTCTCCGCGACGGAGACGCCGCAGGAACTGCTGGAGCGGCTGACATGGGAGGGCGCGGCGCGGCGCTATCCGGACGGCTATAGCGAAAAGCTCCGGCAGACATTGCGCCATGAACTCCAGCTTATCGGAGAGATGCGCTATGCGCCTTACTTTCTCACCGTCTACGACATCGTGCGTTATGCGCGCGAGCAGAAGATTCTCTGCCAGGGGCGGGGGTCGGCGGCCAATTCCGCGGTCTGCTATTGCCTCGGCATTACCTCGGTGGACCCGACGCAGATCGACCTGTTGTTCGAGCGTTTCGTTTCGCTCGAACGCAAGGAGCCGCCCGATATCGATGTCGATTTCGAGCATGAGCGCCGCGAAGAGGTGATCCAGTACATCTACGAAAAATACGGGCGCCAGCGCGCGGGGCTGGCGGCGACCGTCATCACCTATCGGTCGCGCAGCGCGGTGCGCGAGGTCGGCAAGGCGTTCGGCCTGTCGGAGGACGTGGTGGCGGCGCTGGCGAAGTCCGGCTGGGGGTCGGGCTCGAAGCCCGTTTCGCCCGAGCGCGCCTCCGAGGCCGGGCTCGACCCGACCGATGCGCGGCTGCGGCAGGTGCTGGCGCTGTCGGGCGAGCTGATCGGCTTTCCGCGACACCTGTCGCAGCATGTGGGCGGGTTCGTCATCACGCGCGGCGCGCTCGACGAGGTGGTGCCGATCCAGAACGCGGCGATGGAGGACCGCACCATCGTCGAATGGGACAAGGACGATCTCGATACGCTCGGTATGCTGAAGATCGACGTGCTGGCGCTGGGGATGCTGAGCTGCATCCGCCGGGCCTTCGCGCTGCTCGATACGCATTACGGCGTGAAGATGGGGCTCGCGGACGTGCCGCAGGACGATGAGCGCGTCTACGACATGCTGTGCGAGGCGGATTCCGTGGGCGTCTTCCAGGTGGAAAGCCGGGCGCAGATGACGATGTTGCCGCGGCTGCGCCCGCGAAAGTTCTACGACCTGGTGGTGGAGGTCGCCATCGTCCGGCCCGGGCCCATTCAGGGCGATATGGTGCATCCCTATCTGAGACGGCGGCACGGGAAGGAGCCGGTCGAGTTTCCATCCGACGCGCTGCGCGAGGTGCTGGGCAAGACCTATGGGGTGCCGCTGTTTCAGGAACAGGCGATGAAGATGGCCATTGTCGCGGCAGGGTTCAGCCCGCAGGAGGCCGACCTGCTGCGCCGGGCCATGGCGACGTTCCGCAAGACGGGCACGATCGGCCATTACCGGGAGAAGTTCATCGCCGGCATGGAGGCGAACGGTTACGAGACCGATTTCGCCGAGCGCTGTTTCAAGCAGATCGAGGGCTTTGCCGATTACGGCTTTCCCGAAAGCCATGCGGCGAGTTTCGCGCTGCTCGCCTATGTGTCGGCCTGGCTCAAATGCTACTACCCGGATGTGTTCTGCGCGGCGATCCTGAATTCGCAGCCCATGGGCTTTTACGCCCCGGCGCAGCTCGTGCGCGATGCACGCGAACACGGCGCGGAAGTGCGCGCGGTCGATGTGAATTTCAGCGACTGGGATTGCACGCTGGAACCGCTCGACAAGGCCGGAGAGGGGAAGCTGCCGGGAAACCGCTGCGCCGTCCGGCTGGGCCTCAGACAAGTGAAGGGGTTTCATACGCATGACGGCGAAACCGTCGAGGATGCGCGCGGGCGGGGCTTCGACAGCGTGCGCCATATGTGGCTTGCCACGGGGCTGGCGCCGCGCGTGGTGGAGCGGCTGGCGGATGCGGATGCCTTCCGCTCTCTCGGGCTCGACAGGCGCGCCGCGCTCTGGGCCGTGCGCGGGCTCGGCGGATATGGGGGCGGGCAGAATGGCAAGATGCCCGCCGCGCTGCCGCTTTTCGCCGCGATGGAGGAAGGCGGTTTACAGACAGAAGAAGAGACGGCGTTGCCGCCCATGCCGCTGGGCGAGCATGTCGCGCTCGATTATTCGACGCTGCGCCTGTCGCTGAAGGCGCATCCGGTTTCGTTCCTGCGGTCGCGCCTTGCCGCGCGGGGCGCGGTGCCGCATGAAAGGCTTCGGCATATCGACGACCGGAAGCGCGTGAGCGTGGCGGGGATCGTGCTGGCGCGGCAACGGCCCGGCACGGCGAGCGGCGTGATCTTCGCGACGCTGGAGGACGAAACGGGGGTCGCCAATCTCGTGATCTGGCCCAGGGTCTTCGAGGCGCATCGCCGGATCGTGCTTACCTCGCGGCTGATGCTGGTGAAGGGCCGCGTGCAGAAAGAGGGGATCGTCATCCATGTGGTGGCGGATGAGATCGTCGACATGACGGATGAGCTGGGGCTGCTTTACGACATGGACGAAGCCGCCGTCAGGGGACGGACGGCGCGGATCATTCCCGGCAGCCGCGATTTCCACTGAACGGCGTCATGCCACCACGGAACTCACCGCGACCCCGAACAGGAAGAAGACGACCGCCGTTCCGATGGATGCATAGGCGAGGGCCCTTATCATCGAGCGTTGCCGGTCTATTTCCAGCGTCAGGGAGTTCAGCAAAGACTCCAGCTCGGCATCGCGCTGGGTCTGTTCTATCAGCACGTGACGCTGATCGTATGCGAGTTCCATATCCACCTCCACCGTCCGGATTCTAGCCTTGCCCGTAATTCTTTCGGGCCTGTGCCCATAGCTTGTGCCCTTCGGCGACAAGATCGATTTGCCGCGACGCGCCCAGTTTTTCGTAAATACGACGACGATGCGTTTTGAGCGTGTTGTGAGAAATGTTCAGCGTTTCGACGATCGATGCCTGACGTTCATTGCCGATCAACCGGATTGCGATTTCCGTTTCCTTGTTCGTGAGTCCGTATCTTTCGCGAAGAAGTTGCGCCAACTCCCTCTCCACACGCGGGGCATCCGGCATTTCTTCGTCGTTCGGGTTTCTGCGTCTGTAAGCAATCACCGTACCTTCCACGATCCCCCACTCTCGAACGTGCCGAAATGGATCAATAAGCCGCCATTCAATCCTTATCCGGATCGACCCAATAAAAAATCACCCTTTTGGGTGTCTATTGTTCGGGGGCAGGCATTTTTGACTATGCGGAAGGGCGCTCGAATTACCCGGATTCGCGCGAAACCCGCACTTTATATGCGCGCGACTAATCAATGACGGCGGGGCGATGGGGGACCCTGCGCCTGCGATTATCTGATCCGGCCGTTATATTTGCCGAAGGCGAGCTCGTTGCTGTTTTTCGGGCGCCATATCTTCTCGACGATCACGCCGGAAAGTTCCGTGACAAGAAAAAGCCCGATGGCCGGTGTGGCGCCCTGATAGAGCGCAAGCAGAATCAGAACCGAGACGGCTAGGCGCCCCAGCGAATCGATCCGCGCATTGTACTCGCTGGGATCGTGAAGCCGGGCGAGCGCCCAGACGACGCCGAGCAGGCCGGTGACGTGGATAAAAAGCATCGAGACCGGGTTCAGAACCGGAAAACCCGTATACCAGCCCAATGCGTAATCCAGCCGATAGAGGAGCGTGATCGCCCATTCGCCGACAAAGGGGATGGCGAGAGGCAGGGTGATTGCGAGATCGAGCCAGGCAAAGGCCCGTGTCAGCTTTCGCCGCAGGGGCGGTTCCTTCATTTTTTCCATGTCCTTATTGCGGCCGCCAATGCGACGATAGGTCAACCCCCGGCGGCCCGGATGACAGCCGTTTCTGATATAAGAAGCGCCGCGGGGTATGAGGTGTCACGAGAGCGGGTTGCGGAATGTCGGGGAAATTCCTCTGGGTCGGTGGTCTGATAGCGCTGGGCGTTCTTGCGGCAGGGCTTTTCTGGATTCTCGGGCCGGCAAGTGTACAGACGGTAAAGCCGCATCGCGGCGAGGCGGTGGAAGCGGTTTACGCGACGGGGACGGTGGAATCCGTCCGCCATGCCTATGTCGGCTCGAAGATCGCGGGCCGTGTGACCGACGTTCCGGCGCGCGAGGGCGAAAAGGTGGGCAAGGGCCAGGTGCTTGCCGTTCTCGATGCCCGCGAGGCGATTTCCCAGCTTCAGGAAGCGCGGGCGCGGCTCGATCTTGCCCGTTCCGATCTTTCGCGCGCGCAGCGCCTCTTCAAGGCGGGGCACGTGTCCAAAGCGGCGCTCGACCAGGCGGTCAGCGCATCGCAGGCCGCCGAAAGCGCCGTGGAAGGCGCCAAGGCCCGGCTCGACGAGCATTTCATTCTGGCGCCCTTCACCGGCGAGGTGATGCGCTCTGTGCAGCAGATCAAGCCGGGCGACATGGTGGGAGGCAACCAGAATCTTTTCCTGATCGGCGATCCTTCGGCGCTGGAAATCAACGCCGAGGTCGATGAGGAGGACATTCCGCGCATCGAGCCGGGGCAGACCGCGCTCATTCGCGCCGATGCGTTTTCCGGCCGGGCGCTGACGGGCACGGTGAACCGGATCACGCCGCATGGCGACCCGGTGGCGCGGACCTATCGCGTCTATCTCACCTTGCCGGCCGATACGCCGCTTCTTTCGGGCATGACGACGGAAATCAATATCGTGGTGACGGAGCGCAAGGATGCGCTGCTCGTGCCTGTTTCGGCGGTATCGGGACAGGGCGTCTGGGTGGTGCGCGACGGGGAGGCCCGTCTCGCGGAGGTGACGCTGGGGACGGTCGGCGCGGATATGGCGGAAATCAGGAGCGGTCTCGATGAGACGGCGCGGGTTATCGCGAACCCGCCTTCCGGGCTGGCGGAGGGGCAGCGCGTTCGCGCCGCGCCGGCGGAAAAGGACTAGCGCCCCATGTTCTGGCGAGTGGCCTTTTCCATCGCGGCCTCGCAGCTGACCCATCGGCGGCGGCAAACGGTGGTGTCGGTGCTGGGGGTGGCGCTCGGCGTCGGCTTCTTCATCGGCGTTTCCAGCATCATGTCGGGTTCGGAAAAGGATTTCGTGGACCGGCTGGTGAACAGCGCGCCGCATATCACCGTCAAGGACGAGTTTCGCGACCCGGCGAAGCAGCCCGTCTTCATCCGCTTTCCCAAGGCGGCGGTGAAGCTGGAAAACGTCAAGCCGCGGGAATATCTGCGCGGCATCAAGAACTATGGCGAGAAGGTCGACGAGCTGTCGCAGCGCCCCGGCTATGTCGCGGAGGCCGCGCTGACGGGACAGGCCATCGTGCGGTATGCGAACAAGGATATGAGCGCCTCGCTGATCGGTATCGATCCGGAGAAGGAGAAGCTGCTGACGCGGGTCGCGGAGGATATGCGCGAAGGACGCCTGGAGCGCCTGCGCACGGCGTCCGACGGCATCGTGATCGGATCTGGCATGTCGACGCGGCTGAGCCTGAAGCTCGGCGACCTGGCGAGCGTCGTGTCGCCGGCGGGGCAGGTGAAGCGGATGAAGGTGGTGGGCATCTTCCACACCGGCAATCTGATGCTCGATTACGGGCAGATCTACATGCTGCTCAAGGATGCGCAGGTGCTGCTCGACAAGCCCTTCATCGCCAACCAGCTTCGCATCAAGGTGCCCGATCCCAATGCCGCCGAGGGCATCGCCGCGGCGCTGGAAGCGCGCTGGGGCTATCGCTCGGAAAGCTGGCAGGAAGTGAACCGCGACATTCTCGGTCTCTTCATCATCCGTAACGCGATCATGTATTCCATCGTGTCGGCCATCATGATCGTGGCCTCGTTCGGCATCTTCAACATCATCTCGACGGTGGTGCTGGAGAAGCGCCGCGACATTGCGATCCTGATGTCGATGGGATTCCGGGAGGCCGATATTCAGTACATCTTCCTCATGCAGGGCTTCATCGTCGGCGTGCTCGGCATGTTGATGGGCTGGGCCATCGGCTGGGGCATTCTCGCCATTCTGGGGCAGGTGGAATTCACCGTGCCGGGCATGGCGGACCGGCAGGGCTTCGTGCTCGACAAGAGCTTCCAGCAATGGGCAATCGGCGGCGTCTTCTCGCTGGTGGCGGCGATCGGCGCGGCCTGGATCCCGGCGCGCAAGGCCTCGCAGGTGCATCCCGTCGATATTATCCGGGGGGCGGTATGACGGGCGCGGCGCGGCCGGAAGAGGGCGTGCTTGTCGAGGCGCGCCATGTGACGCGCATTCTCGACCTCGCCGTGCCGGTGCGGCTGGTGCACGATATCGAGCTGAAAGTGGAGAGCGGCGAGTTCGTGACGATCACCGGGCCGTCGGGCTCCGGCAAGTCCTCGCTGCTCTACCTGCTGGGGCTGCTGGACGTGCCGAGCGAGGGCGAGGTGCTGATCGGCGGCAAAACGACGGCGGGGCTTTCGTCGAACGAGCTGGCGGCGCTCCGGCTTTCGCGGCTCGGTTTCGTTTTCCAGTTTCATTTCCTGTTGCCGGAGTTCAGCGTGCTGCACAATGTGATGCTGCCGATGCAGCGTCTGGGGCGGCTGAGCGAAAGGGAGCTGACGGAGCGCGGGATGGCGCTTCTCGACCGATTGGGGATCGCCGACCAGGCGGAGAAGATGCCCGACCAGCTTTCGGGCGGCCAGCGCCAGCGCGTGGCGATCGCGCGCTCGCTCGGCAACGATCCGCATATCATTCTGGCCGACGAGCCGACGGGCAATCTCGACACGAAGAACAGCGAGGTGGTGCGCGACATCTTCCGCCGTCTGGCGGAGGAGGAGGGGCGCACCATCATCGCGGTCACGCATGAGCCCGCCTTCGCGGAAGCGGCCATGCGCAACGTGCATCTGGTGGATGGCGAGATCGTGTCGGATACGCGGCATCCGGATTGAGGCGTCCGAATGAGGGCGAGAGACGATCAGCGCGCGGGCGTCCTGCTTTTGGTTTTTTTCGTCGCGGCCCGCATTTCCGCCTTTACCAGCTTTTGCGCTTTCGGCGTGGCGAAGGTCATGAGGGCGACGGCGAAGCCGTAGCGCGCATTGCTTTCCAGCCGGTCGAGCGAGATGAGGCCGGCCACCCAGTCCGCCAGAGAGCCCATTATGATATGGGCGAGCAGGAGACCGAGGCGACGGGCATCGGTGTCCGGCACGAGGAAGCCGTCATCGATGGCGGCGCCGACGAGATTTTCCCAGAAGGCCTGACGGGAGCCGCGCACGACGGTGAGAAGCTCGCTCTCGGCCTCGGTGGGCGCGCGCACGACCATGGCTTCGCGATAGAAGGCGGGGTCGCGGCGATAGAAATCGGCGGCGATGCCGACCGCATCGAAGATCGTGGACAGCGTGTCGGCCGAGTTCGCGTCGGCCACATGCTGCTGGTAGGTCTCGAGGTCGCGGTCATAGACCTTGAGAAGCACGGCGGCCTTGGTGCCGAAGAGGTTGTAGATGGTGGCCGCGCTGACATCGGCGCGCTCCGCGATCATGGCGACCGACACGGAATCGAGCTCGAATTCGCGCAGAAGCTCGCAGGCCGCATTCACGATGCGCGCGCGGCGTTCGTCCTTGGCCTGTTCGCGGCGGGATTTCGGTTCGTCTCGATTCTCCATGCCCCTTCCTTCAACCACAGGAAACGCCCTTGTGCCAGCGGGGCGGGCGATTTTGCGATCATGGCCCGGATTCTTCGCGTGTGCAAAAAATTAGAGTGGACACTAAAAATATTTGACGGTGCCCCGGCGACGGGTCTTAAACTGTGTGGCAAATGACGCGGCAAAGGGAGGAAACGTCATGAGCCAGCAGACAGCAGCGAAGACCGACGCACCGGCAATGCAGAAGGCGAAGCGGGCGCGGATGACGATCCACCGCGCGACGGATGCACGGGAAGTGGATTCGGAGTTGATGCCCTATCTGGGCCTCACGCCGGCCGACGAGGCGGGCATCGGGGAGGCCGTGGCCGCGGGCGCGCAGGAAGGCGATTTCGTCAAGCTTCTCTTCGAGAACGAGGAAGCGGGGATGAGCCTCACCTATGCGTGGTTCAAGCCGAACTTCACGCTGCCGCGCCATTCGCACAATGCCGATTGTGCCTATTACGTGATTTCGGGCGAAGTTCATCTTGGTACGGAAGTACTGAAGGCGGGCGACGTCTTCTACGTGCCTTGCGACCATGCCTACACTTACGTGGCGGGGCCGGACGGCGTGGAAGTGATGGAGTTCCGTACCTCTTCGAGTTTTCATATCAACTTCACGGGCAATTCGGCGGCGTTCTGGTCGCGGCTTGCCAAGGTGAGTGCCGAAAACCGGGACGCGTGGTCGAAGGTGGAGCCGCCTCTTGCCGCGCGGCGCATGATGGAGAAGGCCTGATCCGGCCGGGCACGGGAGGGCCCGCCGGACAGACAGGCCGGGAATAGACAGGCCGGGATACCGGTCGCAGGGAGGAGAGAATGGCGGTAGCCGACATGGAGGCGGCGCCCGCCGCCTTGCCGTCGCCGACGCGCGACCTGGCGCAGGCGGAGCGCGATATCGAGGAATACGGGCTGGCGATCGTTCCGGACGCACTCGATCCGGAAATGCTGAAGCGCGTGCGCGATGCGCTCTACCGGGCGGCGGAGGCCGACCGGGCGCGGGGGCGGGAACAGAAATTCTCGCTCGACTACGAACAGGATTCGACCAATCAGCGCGTCTGGAACGTGCTGAGCCGGGATCCGGTATTCGCCGACCTCGTGGAGCATCCGGCCGCGCTGCGCCTACTCAAATCCGTGCTGGACTGGCCGATGCTGCTCGGCAACATCTCGGCCAATATCACGGGGCCGGGCGGGGGCGAGATGGTGCTTCATGCCGATCAGATCTTCGTGCCGACGCCCTGGCCGGACGAGCCGCAGGGGGCGAATGCGGCGTGGTGCCTCGACGATTTCACCGACGAGAACGGGGCGACGCGCATCGTGCCGGGGAGCCATAAATGGCATCGCCCGCCGCGGGAGGACGAAGCGAATATCGACACGGTGCCGATGGAGGCGCCGGCGGGATCGATGATCGTTTTCGAAAGCCGGCTCTGGCACAAGACGGGCTTCAACCGCACGAAGGACCAGCATCGCGCGGGCATTTTCGGCTGGTACACCAAGCCGATCTATCGCCAGCAGGAGAACTGGTACCTGTCGCTCGACCCGAGCGTGCGCCAGTTCGCGTCCGACGACATGCTGGTGCTGCTCGGCTATCGCACGGAAGGGCTCGGGCTCGTCAACGGCGCATCGCCCGACTGACGGCCGGAACGAAGGAAAGCGGAAAGAATGGCTCAGACGGACATGACGAGCGCGACGGATGAGATCGCGGCGCTGGCGAAGCGGTTCTTCGCAGGGCTTGAAGCCGGCGACAAGAACGCGGTCGGCATGTGCTACGCGGACGATGCGGAGATCTGGCACAACACGGACGGCATCGTGCAGAGCAAGGCCGACAATCTCGGCGTGCTGGACGGGTTCTTCGCGGCGGTGACGGAGCGGCGCTATGCGGATGCGCGGCTCGACGTCTTCGAGGACGGCTTCGTGCAGCAGCACCGGCTGCTCGGCAATCTGCCGAACGGCAGGACGCTGGACTGGCCGGCCTGCATCGTCTGCCGCGTCAGGGAGGGAAAGATCGTCCGGCTTGACGAATATTTCGACTCCGCCGGCGCGCCGTCGCTATGACCGGAGGGAGCGTCATGGATATCAGACAGAAGAAGGCGCAGCTCGACAAGGAGGGCTATTGCGTCATTCCCGACGTGCTCGATGCGGAAACCGTCGAGACGGTGCGGGCGAAACTCTGGGGCGCGGCGGAGAAGAGCGAAAAGCGCGGCGTGCCGACGCGCAATATCGGGCTCGATCCGAACGAGCATAATGTGCGCGTGTTCAACCTCATCGATCTCGATCCCGTTTTCATCGATCTGATCCGGCATCCGCTTGCGACGGATATCGTGTCGCATCTGCTGGGCGGGAGTTTCCTGATCTCGAACTTCACCGCGAATATCGCGCTGCCGGGATCGAAATCCATGGCGCTGCATTCCGATCAGGGGATCGTGGTGCCGGAGCCCTGGTTCCAGCCCTGGTCGATCAACATCATCTGGTGTCTCAACGACGTGCGGGCCGAGAACGGCGCGACGCGATTTATCCCCGGCAGCCAGACGGTGGCATGGCGCAAGGATCTTCCTAAAGATGCGCGGGAGCGGCTGGTGCCGTTCGAGGCGAAGGCCGGGTCGATCATCGCGATGGACGGGCGCGTGTGGCACACATCCGGCGCAAACGTGACGGAGGACGAGGAGCGGGCGCTGCTCTTCGGCTATTACTCGAAAAGCTTCATCCGCCCGCAGCAGAACTGGAACGCGGCGCTGTCGCCCGAGACGATCGCGGGGCTCGACGAAGAGATGCAGGAAAGACTCGGACTCGGCGCGGCGGCGAATGTGGAACTCGGCCGGCCGCTCGTTCAGGCGTAGGCGACCCAGCCTCGCCAGGTGAAGGCGGCGTAGAACTGGCTGACATCGGAGAAACCGGCGGCGCGGAAAATTGCCTCGTCGTCTTCCGGTGCGATGGCCGGCAGGGTGGCATCGACGGCGGCGCGGGCGTTTTCGGCTATGGCGGGCTCGATGCCGGAGGCGACGGCGAAGGCCGCATAGCGCGACAGCCAGAGCGGTCGTTCCGTAGTGCTTTGCGGAAAGCTCGCATGGGCCGCCACGAAAGGTGCGCCGGGGACGAGGCGGCGGTGGATTTCCGCCACGGTGCGTTTGCGTTCCTCACGTTCGAGAAAATGCAGGGTCAGGAGGCATGCTGCAGCATCGAAAGGGCCTTCCGGCGCATCGTCGATGTAGCCTTCATGCAGCGTTACGCGCTTGGCGAGCGGGCCGAGGGTGCGGCTTGCGAGTTTCAGCATTTCCGGGGCGGGGTCCACGCCGTCGAAGGTCCAGCCGGGTTGGGCTTCGGCAAGGGCTTTCAGCTCCATGCCGCCGCCGGCGCCGAGGACCAGAATGCGCGCGTCTTGCGGGGCGCGTTCGGCCAGCAGGATCGCCGTCATGCGGTGCATATCCGCAAGGCCGGGCACGAAGCGCATGGGGCCGTCGGTATAGCGCGCCACGGCTTGCGGGTCGTCGAAGGATTTCAGGAACTGGTTCACGGCGCGGTTTTTCCTTCCAGGCAGAGATGCGCGGGGCCGCGGGTTGCGGCGTGCACGCGCGATTGCAGGGCGGCCAGCGAGACTTCGCCGAAACGGGCCAGGAGCAGGGCTTCGGCATCCCGAAACGCGCCGTCCAGCGTTTCGTTGACGGCCTGCTCGATGAGGCAGTCCGGGTTTTGCGTGCGATGGGTGAGGGAGAGCAGGGGGCCGGCACCGAGCGCGAGATAGACGTCGCGCAGCGTCAGCTCCGCCAGAGGGCGGGAGAGGGTCCAGCCGCCGTGATGTCCTTTCCTCGACTGCACGATGCCGCGTTCGCGAAGGCCGCCCATCAGGCGGCGGATCACGACGGCATTGGTGTTCATCGCCGAGGCAAGCCGCTCGGAGGTGACGGGCTCGTTCATTTCCGCCATGTGCAGCAGGAGATGAAGGGCGAGGGACAATTGGCTGTTGGTTCTCATGTAACTTTTATAGTTACATGATTGGGCGTAATCAAGCGCTACTCTGAGGAGCGGTTTCAGGGCGGGAGGAGAATAACGCCGCGCGGCTGACCATCCCGAGCGCGGGGTTTGCTACCAAAGTGACAAACGGAAACGGTAAATTGTAAGGGTGCGAGTGCCGATCAGGAGCTATCTCGCGTTTTACCCTACGGATTGTAACCGTACCGCACCGTGCTGCGGCGGGCTTTATCCCACAGCTCTAACGCCATTCGCTTCGCCTGTCCGAAGCACGGGGGCTTGTGGTTATCGACCTAAGGTTTTCCCGTTGCGGTTCGTAAGAAGCCAAGTCAGAAGCTTCAAAGCGGACCTCCTTTCACCGCAGTTGGCCAGTAGGGCGAGCGGCTTACAAGATATGGGTCCCAAGGATAGAGTTTTAAACGGATGCCGTAGTGGGAGTTCAGGTCTTTGGCGTTTAGCGGGACAATTCCCGCATGGCGCCGTCGAGGCCTTCCAGCGTCAGCGGGAACATGCGCTCGCCCATGATCTGTTTCACGATCTGGAGGGAGGGCGTGTATTCCCAGTGGCGCTCGGCGACGGGGTTCAGCCAGATGCAGTTCTCGTAGATCTGGTTGACGCGCTCGAGCCAGATACCGCCGGGCTCTTCGTTCCAGTGTTCCACGGAGCCGCCCGCATAGGTGATCTCGTAGGGGCTCATGGTGGCGTCGCCGACGAAGATGACCTTGTAGTCGGACGGGTATTTGTGGAGCACGTCCCAGGTGTCCATCTTCTCGGTATGGCGGCGGCGGTTGTCCTTCCACACGCCTTCGTAAAGGCAGTTGTGGAAGTAGAAATATTCCATGTTCTTGAATTCCGTCCGCGCGGCGGAAAACAGCTCCTCGCAGAGCTTGATATGGCTGTCCATGGAGCCGCCGATATCGAAGAAGAGGAGCACGTTGATCTTGTTGCGGCGCTCCGGGACCATCTTGATGTCGAGATAGCCGTTCTGCGCGGTGGAGCGGATCGTATCGTCGAGATCGAGTTCGGTCGGCGCGCCGTCGCGGGCGAAGCGGCGCAGGCGGCGCAGCGCCACCTTGATGTTGCGCGTGCCGAGTTCGACCTGGTCGTCGAGGTTTTTATATTCGCGCTTGTCCCAGACCTTCACCGCCTTGCCGTGGCGGCCTTCCTTCTGGCCGATGCGCACGCCTTCGGGGTTGTAGCCATTGGCGCCGAAGGGGGAGGTGCCGCCCGTGCCGATCCACTTGTTGCCGCCTTCGTGGCGCTCGTCCTGCTCCTCGAGGCGCTTTTGCAGCTCCTCCATGATCTTTTCCCAGCCGCCCAGCGCCTCGATCTCGGCCTTCTCTTCCTCGGTGAGGAATTTCTCGGTGAGCGAGCGCAGCCATTCTTCCGGGATTTCGGCGAGGTCGGCCTCGCTCATCATGTCCAGCCCCTTGAAGACATGGCTGAAGACGCGGTCGAACTTGTCGAGATTGCGCTCGTCCTTCACCAGCGCGGCGCGGGAGAGGAAATAGAAATCCTCCACATTCTGCTCGATGACCTTGCTGTCCAGCGCTTCAAGCAGGGTGAGGTATTCGCGCAGGCTCACCGGCACGTTGTGGGTGCGGAGTTCCTGGAAGAAATTGACGAACATGGGCCCTCCCGGGGCGGTATTCAGAAATATCGAAGTTGCGCTAATCTAACCCTCATGGCCGCCGGTTTGAAGGGGCGCGGTCGCCGGGAATGGGGGTGGCGGAAATGGGGCGTTTCCTGATGTTTTTGCCGGTTGCGCTGGGGCTGGCCGCAAGCCCGGCCTTTTCGGCGGAAGCCGACGACCAGGCAGCGGCGGCGATCGGCGCCTGTCTGGCCTCCTATGACGCCGCGGCGATGCGGGAAAAGGCCGACGGGGCGCCGCTCAAGGGCGCGACCTCCTATTGCACCGACAAATTCTTCGAGGCCTGCGCGGAAGCGCGGGGCTGGACGCAGGCGGCCATGACCGAGTGCCAGGGCGAGGCCGCCGGATACTGGCAGGCGGAGGTCGGACGCCGGACGGCGGCGGCGAAGGCGCTGGGCTCGTCGGAGATCGACAGATGGCTGGAGGTGTCGGCGGCGAGCTTCGAGACCTATCGGCGCGACCGCTGCGGGCGTTTCGACATGGCCGAGGGCAGCATGTATGCGGCGATCCGGGAAGGCTGCGAGACGGATATGGCGCGCGAGCGGGCGGAAGATCTCGACGATTTCCTGGGGAGCGAGCCGCTCATCATGAAGCCGGAGTAGGGCCCGGTTTTATTTCGGTCCCGTCATGCCGGGCTCGATCCGGCATCCATTCGGCGCGCCTGTGACAAACGAAAGTGCGTATGGACCCCGGGTCGAGCCCGGGGTGACGCCATGGGGGGAGGCTTGAGAGCAAGAGGTCGGCTTCCGGAAAGCGCCCCCTCCCAACCCTCCCCCTAAAGGGGGAGGGCTTTAGAGGCGATGGGCGAACCCGATCTCGCTGCTAGTTCCGTTCGCGCCGCGCAAGGAAGGCGAGGCGTTCGAAGAGGTGGACGTCCTGCTCGTTCTTCAAAAGCGCGCCGTGGAGCGGCGGGATGAGCTTGGACGGGTCCTTCTCGCGCAGCGTTTCCGGCGAGATGTCCTCGGACATGAGAAGCTTCAGCCAGTCGAGAAGTTCCGACGTGGAGGGCTTTTTCTTCAGGCCCGGCACTTCGCGGATCTCGTAGAAGATCGACAGCGCTTCCTTGACGAGCTGGCCCTTCAGGCCCGGGAAGTGGACGTCGATGATGGCCTGCATCGTCTCGTCGTCCGGGAACTTGATGTAGTGGAAGAAGCAGCGGCGCAGGAAGGCGTCCGGCAGTTCCTTCTCGTTGTTGGAAGTGATGATGACGATGGGGCGCTGGGCGGCCTTGATGGTTTCGTTCGTCTCGTAGACGTAGAACTCCATCCGGTCGAGTTCCTGCAGCAGGTCGTTCGGGAATTCGATGTCGGCCTTGTCGATCTCGTCGATCAGCAGGATCGGGCGCTTTTCGCGCTCGAAGGCTTCCCAGAGCTTGCCCTTGGCGATGTAGTTGCGGATGTCGTGCACGCGCTCGTCGCCGAGCTGGCTATCGCGCAGGCGGGACACCGCGTCATATTCGTAAAGGCCCTGATGCGCCTTGGTGGTGGACTTGATGTGCCAGGTGATGAGCTCGGCATCCAGCGCCTTGGCGATTTCCTCGGCCAGCACCGTCTTGCCGGTGCCCGGCTCGCCCTTCACGAGAAGGGGGCGCTCAAGCGTGATCGCGGCATTGACCGCCACGCGAAGGTCTTCGGTGGCGACGTAATTCTTTGTTCCCTCGAACTTCATGCGACTAGTGATCTCCCTCGGCACGATGGATTTTGTTCGGCAATGTCTAAACGCGACGAAACTAGGGCGTCGGCTGCCTGCGTTCAAGGAAAAGCCATAACGCGCCGCCACCGGGGCCGATACCCGGCAAATCCTGCAGGGCGGCGGGCACAGAGTGCCGGGCAAAGGGGGCCGAAGGCGGTGTGTCCGTAGGGTCAAGTGGTTGAAATCAAAGGATTATGAGGTCTGGTCCTGTTCTTGCTCCATGAGGCGCAAGCCAAGTCCCGCGGCAAGAGGTCCGGGACATCAAGCATGGAGACACGCCATGAGTTTCTACGGGTCGATGACCACCGCCGTTACGGGTATCCGGGCGCAGTCCAGCGCGCTGGGCAATATTTCCGACAATATCGCCAATTCGCAGACGACAGGCTTCAAGCGCACGGAAACGAGCTTCGAGGACATCGTGACCGCGTCGAGCAGCCGGAATCACCTGCCGGGCGCGGTGCTGGCCACGCCGAGCTACACCAATACGGTGCAGGGCTCGATCGACGCTTCGTCCACCAAGACCCATATGGCGATCAATGGCAGCGGCTATTTCATCGTGTCTTCCCCGGTCGCCACGGTGGACGGCAGGCCGGTCTATGACGAGGTCGACTACTACACCCGGCGCGGCGACTTCTCGCTCGACAAATACGGCTATCTGACGAACCAGTCGGGCTACTCGCTGCAGGGCCTGATGGTGGACCCGGAAACCGGCAACCCGATCGGCGATACGCCGGACCTGATCCGGATCAGCCGCGACTTCCTCAAGGCGCGGCCCACCGATGTGATCTCCTATGAGGCGAACCTGCCGTCCTATCCGAAGACGGCGGTGGCGGACCCCGATATCGCCAACAGCGAATTGCTGACGCCGGGCGATCTGGGCACGGCGGACCTTTCGGTCGTGCCGGCCAACCAGGAAACCGCCTTCCTCGACCGCAGCCTGTCGGGCGGCGCGGTGACGGCCTATGACACGCTCGGGCAGCCGATCAGCGTTCAGCTTCGCTGGGCGAAGGTGGACAATGAGGCGGGCGGCGGCGACCAGTGGCAGCTCTTCTACAAGAGCGACGACAGCGCGACCGGCGGCGCCGCCAAATGGACCAATGTCGGCCAGGACTACAATTTCACCGACGGCCAGATGGACCCGCCGGTCAATTCCCTCACCGTCACCGGGATGACGGTCAACGGCGTCAATCTGGGCGACGTGACGATCGATCACGGCGCGGCGAGCATCACGCAGTGGGACGAGGGCAACGGCACGGTGACGGTGAACAATCTCGACCAGACCGGCTATCCGTCCGGTTCGCTGGTGGGGATTGCGGTCGCCGAGAACGGCCGTATCACCGGCACCTATTCCAACGGCAAGACGGTGGATCTCGCGGAAGTGTCGCTGGCGAATTTCGGCAATGCGAACGCGCTCAACAAGGTCGACGGCACCGCCTTCGAGGCTACGCAGGAATCCGGCGAGGCTTTCCTGACCCGCGGCGCGGAAGTGGTGGGGTCTTCGCTCGAGGCGTCGAATGTCGATCTGGCGGACGAGTTCGCCAAGCTGATTACGACGCAGCAGGCCTATACGGCGGGCTCGCGCATCATTACCGCCGTCGATCAGCTCACGCAGGAAACGCTGAACATGAAGCGCTAAGGCGCTTCATGCCGGGTCCCCGCATTAAGGGCAACAGGATATGAGCCTCACTCAGGCCCTCAACGCCGCGCGCAGCGGCCTCGCCGCCAGCCAGGCCGGCATCGACGTGACGTCGCGCAATATCGCGAACGCCAACACGGTCGGCTATACGGCCAAATCCGTCGATCAGACCAATCTGATCGTCGCGGGCGAAAGCCGCGGCGTGACGAGGCTGGCCGCGCAGCGCCATGTCGATGCCTTTCTGCAGCAGCAGATCCGGACCGAGAATGCGACGACGTCCGCGCTGACGGCCAAGGCGGACATGCTGACGCGCATCGACCGGATGTTCGGTTCGCCGGACTCCGAAACCTCCATCTCCGCCTCGATCGACAAGCTGGCGGGGCGGCTTTCCGACCTCATCACGAGCCCGGAAGATTCCGCCGCCCGGCTGACCTTTCTCAATCAGGCGCAGCATGTCGCGACAGACCTCAACAGCATGTCCCGGACGGTGCAGGACATGCGGCTGGAGGCGGAGCAGAATATCGCCGACGACGTTGCGCAGGCGAATACGCTGCTGAAGCAGGTCGCCAATCTCAACCAGCAGATTTCGCAGCGCGTGGGCAGTTCGCTTTCCGCCGCCGACCTGCAGGACCAGCGGGACCTGGCGATCAACGAATTGTCGAAGCTCATGGACATCAGGGTCAATGAGCGCGACGACGGCACGGTGACGGTGTTTACCGGCGGCGGACAGTTGCTGCTGGACAAGACGCCCGCGGAACTCAGCTTCGACCAGCACACGCAGATCAACGCCTCGTCCGTCTATGACGCCGATCCGGCCAAGCGCACGGTCGGGACGATCAGTCTCGTTTCCGGGTCGACCAAGATCGACCTGGTGGCGGCGGGGGCGTTCGAGGGCGGGTCCATCGGCGGCTATCTGGAGTTGCGCGACGAGATCCTTCCCGAGGCGCAGGACCAGCTCGACGAGATCGCCAGCCAGCTTGCGCTCTCGCTGTCGCAGGAAAAGGTGGACGGCACGGCCGCGACCAGCGGCGCGGCGAGCGGGTTCGACCTGGATACCGGCGCGCTTCAGGACGGCAATTCGATCAGCCTGACCTATGAGGTCGGCGGGACGAGCCAGACGGTGACGTTCGTGCGGGTGGACGATACGTCCGCGCTGCCGCTTTCCGATACGGATACCGCGCAGACCGGCGACACGGTGGTGGGGATCGACTTCAACCAGCCCATGGCGGATATCGTCGCGGACATGCAGGCCGCGCTGCCCCCCTCGGTGCAGGTGTCGAACCCGTCGGGCAATACGATCCGCATTCTGGACGACGGGGCGGCGGGCACTTCCGACATTACCTCGCTCAGCGCGACGGTGACGCCGACCTCGCCGACCGACAGCGGGACGGGGCTTGCGCTCTTCGTCGACGGCGAGGAGGGCAAGTTCTTCACGAATGCGCAGGGCGCGGTCGACCAGAAGACGGGCTTTGCCGCGCGTATCACGCTCAATCCGGACGTGGTGGAGGACGACAGCCTGCTGGTGACCTATCAGACGGCGGGCGGTACGAACTCGGCGGGCGATTCCACGCGGCCGGTCGATCTCTACAACCGGCTGACGCAGGCGGGGCGGGCGTTTTCGCCGTCCACGGGGATCGGCGGCACGAGTTCTCCCTATACGGGTTCGATCGCTTCCTTTGCGCAGCGCGTCGTCTCCTATCAGTCCACCCAGGCGTCCAACGCGAAGGACGACCTTGCCTCCCAGGAGATCGTGTCGCAATCGCTTCAGGACCGCTTCGACAGCGAGACGGGCGTCAATGTGGATAACGAGCTGTCCAGTCTTCTGGTGCTGCAAAACGCCTATTCGGCAAATGCGCGGGTGATGACCACGGTCTCCCAGCTCTTCGACGTGCTCATGAGCATCGGCAGGTAACGAACATGAATATTTCCACGCTTTCCCAATCGCTTAATCTGCAGACCTCGATCGGCAAGATGCGCTCGGAGTTCACCTCGCTCCAGCAGCAACTGAGCAGCGGTATCGTGTCGGACAGCTATGGCGGGCTGGGGACGGACAAGAACGTCGTTCTGTCGCTGCAGAGCCAGATGCGCAATCTCGGCGCCTATAGCGACACGATCAACCTGACCTCGCTTCGGGTGAAGTCCATGGCGGACTCGCTGACGCGCGTGTCCGACATTGCCGCCAGCCTTCGCCTGACGGGGGCCACCACCGAGTTCGACATGGTGAGCGGGACGCAGAACAGCGGACAGCTTTCGGCGGGCATGAATCTCGACGAGCTGGTCAATCTGCTGAACCTGAATGTCGAGGACCGCTATCTCTTTTCCGGGTCGGCCACGCAGGAAAAGCCGGTGGAGCTGCCCGATACGATGCTCGACGGCGATGCGACCCATGCGGGGCTGAGGCAGCTTGTCGACGAACGCCGCCAGGCGGATATCGGCGCGAACGGGCTCGGGCGCCTGGACGTGACCTCTCCGGCGGCCGACACGGTGACGGTGGACGAGCAGGCGGGGATTTTCGGTTTCAAGATGACCGGCGTGACCTCCGGTCTTTCCGGCGCGACGGCAACGGGCCCGACGGGCGCGCCGGCCTCGATGAGCGTTCAGTTCGGCGCGAGCCAGCCGGTTGCCGGCGAGACCGTCAGCATCGATTTCGACCTGCCGGACGGCACCGCGACGAGCGTGACGCTGACCGCGACGACGGACGATCCGCCCGCGGAGGGGCAATTCACGATCGGTGCGAACGCGGCGGACACGGCGGCGAATTTCCAGGCCTCGCTGACGGCTTCGCTCAAGAGCGAGGCGGCGACGAGCCTGCGCGCGGCCTCCTCGGTGCAGGCGGCCAACGAGTTTTTCGATTTCGATGCGGACAACCCGCCGCAGCGCGTGGACGGACCGCCTTTCGACACGGCGACCGGCTTGCGCGATGCGACGAGCGACGACACGATGTTCTGGTACAAGGGCGATCTGACGCTCGAGCCGGGCGCCAACATGACGGCGGTCATCGACAATGATCGCGTCATCAAATACGGCGCGCAGGCCAACCAGACCTCGCTGCGCGACACGCTGAAGGCGGCGGCGCTGCTGTCGGCGGTGACTTACGACGCATCCGACCCGGATGCGGAGCAGGCCTACAAGGATCTCACGTCGCGCGTTTCGACCATCACCGCGCCGTCGGGCTCGGAGACGGTGGAAGGGGTGGTGACGCAGCTCGGCCTGACGGCATCGACGCTGAAGGAGACGCTGGACAGGAACGAGCAGATGCAGGGCATCGCCTCGGGCGTGCTGGGCGACAAGATGGGGGTCGACGAGTATGAAGTCGGCACCAAGCTCACCATGCTGCAAACGCAGATTCAGGCGAGCTATCAGGTGACTGCGATGCTGTCCCAACTGTCGCTGTCGAATTTCCTCTGATCCGCCGCCGCATGGCGAACGACCAAAAAGGGCCCCATAAGGGGCCCTTTTTTCGATTCCGGGAGGGACGGAAAATGGTTACGGCCTGCCGGAAAGCCCGGCGGCGATGTCGCGATTGATCGAAATGAGCGGATCGAAGAGCTGCGGTTGCGGCTCGCGCTGGGCTTCGATTTCCGCCGTGCGCTTGAAGATGAAGAGGGCCAGATTGGCGATGTTCTGTTTGATCTCGCGGGGGAGGGGGTGTTCCTGCTCCGCCGCCGAGGAGGCGAAGACGGTCCAAATCTGGCGATTGTAGAGAAGCGCATCGTCTTCCCCGCAATAGCCTTCTGTCCAGGAGTCTCTTGCGCGTTGAAGTCTGCCCGCGGCCTTGGTCAGCAATTCCGCTTCGAACGAGCGCGGATCGCCGGATGTCGCCGCCCGGCGGTTTGCCGCGGCATAGGCTTTATGCGCTTGAGACATTCCCCAATAGCTCCCCTTCGTACCCGATCAGCTTGCGAGCTGCCTTGAGAGCTTTATACATTTCGCCGGTTAATATTTTGCTGTTCACGTCGTCGATATAGGCCCGCGTGCTGGGCGCGGCCTCCAGTACCTGCTTGACCAGATCGAAATACATTTCGTGATGCTGGCGCGGGTCCGGCGAGAGATACATCATCTGCACGACGAGATAGATCTTCTTGCAGGGCGTATCCGCCTGGTCGAGCCGCAGAATATCCTTTTCGCGGAGGATGGGCGTCGTTCCCTCGATGAAGAGGCGGGTGCGCTGATCGTCATTGGTGATGACGCTATCGCCCAGAATGAATCGCTCGCCCGGTTTCAATTCCACCTTCAAGGCCATATCGCACCCTCCTTTCTGGGTTGTGCACTGCCCGAATCACCTTTGGCAGTATACGTCTATGGTTTGCCGGCGGAAATCCAGTAAAAAAGACGGGGGCCGAGGCCCCCGTCCAATACTCGATACGGTACTCTGTACTAAAACCGTTTCCCGGTCTCTCCTTAGCGCAGGAAGGAGAGCACGGCCTGGTCGGCCTGGTTGGCCAGCGACAGCGAGGTCGTGGACAGCGACTGGCGGGTCTGCAGGGCCAGCATGTTCGCACCTTCCTCGTTGGTGTCGGCAAGCGTCAGGTCGCCGGCACCGGAGTCCAGGATGTTGATCATGTTGTTCGTGAAGTCCTGCCGGTTCTGCACGACCGAGAGGTTGCCACCGAAGGTCGAGGACTGCGCGCGGAGCGTGTTCGTCGCCGAGTTCAGTTCCGCAACGGCCGTCGCAACCTTGGAGTCGGTCGAGAAGTCGGCCGAGTTGATGCCGAGGCCCGTCGAGCTGTAGCTCACGCCCGTGATGTCGAGCTTGGACGAACCGTCCTCGTTGAACTTCACGGTCAGGTTGTCGCCATTGAGCAGGTTGACGCCATTGAAGCTGGCATCGGTCGCCAACTGGTCGATCTGCGTGCGCAGGCTGTTGTAGTCCGTCTCGTAGGTCGCGCGGGCTTCCTCCAGCGTTTCGCCATTGTCGGAGCTGTCGGAGTTGATGCCCAGCGTCGTGGCGGCCGCCGCGCCGAAGGAGAGGTCTTCGCCGCTCGCGAGCGAGAAGCCCAGCGTGCCGTCGCCATTGTCGGTGACCGTGAGGCCGGAGACGCCGGCACCGTCGATCTCGGCCTTGAGATCGGCCGCGCTGGTGACGTCCGAGGAAATGGTGACCGTCGCCGCCGTCGAGCCGCCGACGATGATGTCGAGCGCTTCATTGGCACCCGCCGACGTGCTGAAGTCGTTCGCGGAGACCGTCGAAGAGGTCAGCGTCGTTGCCGTCGCCTTGGCCTGAAGGGCCTGGTTGGCGGTGGACTTGGCCTGGTCGACCAGCTTCTGGATCGAGGTGAGGCCCTGGTCAGCCGATTTCAGAGTCTGAACGGCGAGCTTCGTGGAGTCCTGAAGGGCCGTCAGGTCGGAGGCGCGGTTGGACAGGCCCTGAGCCGTGAAGAACGACTGCGGGTTGTCGAGAGCGCTGTTGACCTTCTTACCGGTGGACAGACGCGAAGACGTCTGAGCCATCAGGTCGGCCGTGTTCTGGAGGGAGAGGAGGTTCTGACGAACCGAAGCAGAAAGAGCAATACCACCCATTTTAGATTTCCTTTCCTAGGAATGATCGTCAAAAGCTCGTCCTGAGCTTTGAATGGACGTTAGGGGCGGGCCTCTTAAGAGCCGGTAAACAGAACGGCGATTTCAGTCTCGGCAACAAAAAAGCGGGGCACCGGGCCCCGCTTTGTTTTCGTCGTGGTAACCGTCGGGTTAACCGAAGAGGCGCAGCACACCCTGTTCGGCCTGGTTGGCCAGCGAGAGCGCCGTGGTGCCCAGTTGCTGGCGCGTCTGAAGGGCGAGCAGCTTGGCGCCTTCTTCATTGGTGTCGGCCAGCGTGAGGTTGGAGGCGCCGGTCTGCAACGTGTCCACGAGGTTCTTGGTGAAGTCCTGGCGGATTTCGACCACGCCCAGATTGCCGCCGAAGGTGGAGGCCTGTTGGCGCAGCACATCGGTGGTGGAGTTGAGGCCGTTGATGAGGGCGGTGATGTTGCTGTCGGTCTCGAATTCGTGGTTGCCGTCCGTT
Organism: Parvibaculum indicum; assembly: GCF_011762095.1. Lineage (GTDB taxonomy): Bacteria > Pseudomonadota > Alphaproteobacteria > Parvibaculales > Parvibaculaceae > Parvibaculum > Parvibaculum indicum. The sequence continues at coordinate 215,677 of NZ_JAASQO010000004.1, forward strand.
GCACCGACCGAGGCGATGTTCAGAAGGCCGTCCGGGGTCAGCTCGACGCCCTCGATGTCCATCTTGCTGCTCTGGTCTTCATTGAAGAAGACGCTCAGCAGATCGCCCTTGAGCAGGTTGACGCCCTTGTAGCTCGCATCGTCCGCCAATTGCTGGATCTGCTCGCGCAGATTGTTGAAGTCTCTTTCGTACTTGTCGCGGTTCACGCCGTTGGACGAGGAGGTCTTCGTGCCGAGCAGTTTGGAAAGCGCGGTGTTGTCGGCGGAGTCCGTCGTGACGGTTACCGCGCGGCCCGAGGCGGCTTCCAGATGAAGCTGGCCGTCCTCGATGGAGGCGGTGACGCCTTCGCCCGTGAGATCGCCGCCCGCATCGTTGTTGATCGCATCGACAAGCGATTTGACGTCGCTGGAGGCGGTAATGGCGAAGTCGAAAGTCTTTTCGCCGACCGTGAGCGTGATCGTCTCGCCCGAGGTGAAGCCGCGGGAGGTGTCGGTCAGCGTGTTGGTCGCGCCGGAGGCCGTGGTGCCGGTGCCGACGACTTCGGTGGACGCCTTGCCGGTCAGCGTGGTCGCGCTGATCTTGGTTTCCAGCGCCTGGTTCGCCGTCGCCTTCAGGCTCTCCACGAGTTTCTGGATCGATGTGATGCCCTGGTCGGCGGCCTTCAGCGTCTGAATGGACTGCCCCATGCTATCGAGCAGGGTGTTCAGATCGGAAGCGCGGTTATTGAGGCCCTGCGCCGTAAAGTAGGCGGTCGGGTTGTCAATCGCGCTATTCACCTTCAGGCCGGTCGAGAGACGAAGGTTCGTCTCCGAAAGCATCTTCTGCGTGTTCTGCATGCTGAGCAGATTGGAGCGGATCGCCCCGGAAAGAACCACATCAGCCATTGTCATCTACCTCTAGGGTTTTGCCGGCTCGTCGTATCATCACGGCACAGCGGCTATACTCGGAATTAATGCTTAATTCAGCGTAAACGGATCGGGATCATTCCTTCTCCGCTGTGGCTTCTCACGCTTCCGAGCGCCAGATTCCACGCCGCGTCACTTCTGGCATGCTATATCGCACAAGCCGTGCCATAGAATTTTTATCAATAAAAACAGTGGGTTGGTTGTTTTCCGCCGGGGCGGGGCAGGCAATTGATGCGCGGCCCGCGGCAAAGTTTGCCGGTCGGCAGGCAGGAAATGCTCAGCCGATCAGGCGCCCGGCGGCTTCCTTGCGGAATTGGGCGACCAGCGCCTCGCGGTCCCAGAAGGGCGCCTGCGGGTAGACGGCAAGGGAGGGATACCAGGGCAGGGACCCGGTGCCGAGCTGGTTGGCGTTCTCGATGGGGGCGAAGACGAGGGCGGGCGCCCCCAGCGCGCCGGCCATTTCGGTCGCCGCGTTCCACGACCCGACCGTGAGATCGAGTTCGCACAGAAGCGCGGCCACGCCCTCCAGATCGTCATGGGTGTCGAGGCCCGGCATTTCATGGATCGTGATGCCGAGTTCCCGCCGGGCTTCGGCGAGTTCCTCTTCAGGTCCGGAATATTGAAGGCTGACGAAATCGAACCGCTCGTCATCCAGGAAGGGCTTCCAGTCGGACAGGCGGGTGGCATAGAGGTCGCGCAGCGCGTTCGATATGCCGGAGCGCCAGGTAATGCCGATTTTTGGGCGCGGGCCCAGCGAGGAGAGCCAGTCGCGCGCGCGGGCCCGTTTTTCCGGGCAGGCGACGAGCCTTGGCGGATTTTTCGGGAAAGCGTCGAGGCCGCGGCGAAGATGGATGGACGGCATGGCGGCCGGCGCGGTCAGGTCGAAATCGATCTCGCCGTAATTGTCGAAGCCGGAGGCCAGTCGCGTTTCGGCGCGGACCGTCGCGCCGGGCCAGGTGCGCCGATAGAGCGGCACCACGCGCGGATCGGTTTCGATGATGACGTGGCCGGCGCGCTCCACAATGTCGTGATAGACGGTCGAAAAGCGGAAATCGTCGCCCAGCCCCTGCTCGCGCCAGAGGAAAATCGTCTTGCCGGCGAGGTCTTCGTCTTTCCAGATCAGGCCGGGAAAGGGGCGCAGCGGCGTGCGCACGCCGGATTCGAAGCCGTAGCCGTAAAGATCCCACCCGTTCTCGATGTCGCCGGTGGCGAGCAGGGCGAGGGCGAGGTTCCAGAGAATTTTGGCATTGCGGGGCGAGAGGGAAAGCGCCTGCCGGTAAAGCTGGATCGCATCCGCCGTGCGGCCCGAGTTCTGAAGCATCGAGCCCAGATTGACGGCGGCCTGGACCAGGTCCGGCTTCAGCATCAGGGCGCGGCGATAGCAGGCTTCCGCTTCCTCGAACATGGCGGCATTGGCCAGATAGCGACCGAGATTGCTGTAGGCCTCGGCATTGTCGGGAAACATCTCGATGACTTCGGAGACGAGATCGACGGCAGCTTGCGTTTCGCCGCGCTCGTCGAGGAGCGAGGCGAGGTTGATCCGCGCGGAGGCGATCCGCGGCTCCTTGCGCATCAGTTTGCGGTAAATCTCTTCCGCGCGTTTCTTTTCGCCGCATTCCGCAAAGGCGATTGCGATGTCGAACTGCCGGGCCAGATCCTGCCCGGCACGGCGGGACGCCTTTTCGAGGTGTTTGCAGGCTTCTTCGGTGTCGTCGAGCAGGGCCAGGGCCTGCGCCATGACGAGGCGCGCCCGATGCGTGTCGGGCTTTTCCTTGAGGACGGCGTCGAGATGTTGGATGGCGGTCAGCGGATCGCAGGCCTTTACCGCCTCGGCGGCCAGGTCCAGCTTTTGCCGGAGGTCGGTCGCCCCGGAGGACGCCACCGGATCCGTCGCGATTTCAATTTCGATTTCGAACGCCATGCCCACCCTCGTTCATTCCGGCCGACGCCGGTGCCCAAACCAGATGCCCAAACCCGATGAAAATGGCCGAAACTTGGTTAGCGCATGGTTAAGGGCGGGGCCGGGCCTCAGGCGCGCTCGTCGAAGGCGATGGAGTTGTCGCGCGCGCGCGTCCGGCGGATCGCGGCATTGTCGCCATATCCGCCCGACGGCGCCTTCTGGCGGTTGACCGCTTCGGCCACCGCGTGGATCAGGCGGTCGGAGACCGATTTGGTGGCGAGCAGGGTCTCTTCGTTCCGGCGCATCGTCTCGTCGAGATCGTGCATGGCCGCCTTCAGCTCGTTGATCTTTTCCGACGGCGCCCGGTCGATAAGCGCGGCGCGTTGGCGCACCGCCTGGCTGTCCATGGCGTAGTCGTTGGCGACGCGGATCTTTTCGGCCTGCAATTCGCCCAGCGCACCGATCTTGCGGGCCTGAAGGGCTTCGGTTTCGCGGGTCAGGATCGCGGTGAGGCTCGTCGTCAGGCGGAGCAGGCGCTCGGCAAGTTCGGCAGGCGGCAGTTGCTCGGCGGGAATGCGGCGCTCGGCGCTCATTGGTGTTGCTCCTGAAGCTTGATGATTTCCGAATAGACGGTGTCGGCAAGGCCGATGCCGCCGGATCTGGTCATTTCCTGGCCGTACTGGTCGACCAGCAGGGAACGGAACATTTCCTCGCCCTGTCCGCCGCCGAAGGTCTCGTCCGTTTTCAGGCCCTTGAACATCGATTGGAACATGGAGGAGAGGAACTGGGACTCGAAATCCTGCGCGGCGGCCCAGGCCTTGGGATCCTTGCCGTCCGGCGCGTTCTGGCTCGCGGCCTGGTGGCGCGAACCGGCGACCTGCATGAAGGCGGGCTGGAAGGCGCCGGAGGAGAGGGCGGTCATGTCCATCACATCACCTCGATTTCGGCCTGCAGCGCGCCGGCGGATTTGATCGCCTGCAGAATGGTGATCATGTCGCGCGGGCTGACGCCCAGCGCATTGAGCCCGTCCACCAGTTCGGCCAGCGAGATCGAGCCGTCGAGAATGCCGAGCTTGCGGTCGGCCTGCTCGTCGACCTGCACGTCGGTGCGCGGCACGACGACGGTGCGGCCATTATTGGCGAAGGGGTTGGGCTGGCTGACCTGCGGGGTTTCCTGCACGGAGATCGTCAGATTGCCCTGGGCGATGGCCACGCGGCTGACGCGCACGTCCTGACCCATCACGATGACGCCGGAACTTTCGTCGATGACGACGCGGGCCGGGGCATCGGGTTCGACGCGGAGCTGCTCGATCTCGGTCAGCAGGCCGACCACGTCGTCGCTGAATTTCGGCGGGATCCTGAGATCGATGGTGGTGGGATTGTCGGCCTTGGCGGCGTCGCCGCCGAGATAGGCGTTGATGGCGGAGGAGACGCGGCGGGCCGTCGTCAGGTCCGGATTGCGCAGCGCCAGACGCAGCGTCTTCAGGTCGGAAAGCTTGAAGGCGATCTCTTTTTCGACGATCGCGCCATTGGCGATGCGGCCATTGGTGGGGACGCCGCGCACCACGGAGGCGGCCTGACCCTGCGCGGCGAAACCGCCGGTGGCCAGCGAGCCCTGTGCGACGGCATAGACCTGGCCGTCGGCGCCCATGAGCGGGGTGACGAGCAGGACGCCGCCCTGCAGATTGGTGGCATCGCCAAGCGCGCTCACCGTGACGTCGATGCGGGTGCCCTGGGGCGCGAAGGCCGGCAGGTTCGCCGAGACCATGACGGCGGCCACATTATCCGTCTTGAGCGCCGTGCCGCGCGTGTTGACGCCCAGCCTTTCGAGCATGCCGATCAGGCTTTGCTGGGTGAAGGGGGCGTTGCGCAGCGTGTCGCCGGTGCCGTTCAGGCCGACGACGAGGCCGTAGCCGACCAGCATATTGTCGCGAATACCTTCCACATCGACGATATCCTTGATGCGCGAGGCGCCTTGCGCCGGCGTGACGACCAGCGTCAGCAGGCAGGCAAGCGCGGTCAGCGCGGCTGCGATACGGTCGAAAGAAGAAAAGATGCGGAACATGAGATGGGGTACTCGTTTTTCGCCAGCGATCCTGCCTCTGTCTAGCGAATGCCGTGCCAAAGCCGAACGGACCGGCCGGGCCGGTGTAACCCTTTGATTTCATTCGATTCCGGTGCGGGCCGGCCGGCGGGCGGCGGCGGCTTTCCGGTGCCGGGCGGCAGGGCTTTCCGGCTTCGGGCGGCAAAAACTGCCGGGAGCGGGACGGGATTTAACCCCGCCTTAAGCCTCGCGACCCATTCTCCATAGTCTGAAAGCGCATGGGTGAGCGCAGTTGGGGGCCATGATGAAAATCGGGCAGACAAAGAGCACATCGGGAACGCAGGGCAAACGGTCCGCCGGGTCGGCGGGGACGGGCGCGGCGTCCGGCTTTACCATCGGCGAAACGGGAACGGCCCGTGCGAGCGCGGGCCTGAGCGCGCCGGCTTCCATCGGCGCGGTCGATGCGCTGCTGGCGCTACAGGGCGCCGAGGCGGCCGAGGATGCGCTGGGCGCGCCGCGCCGCGCCATGGAACGCGCCGAAGACATGCTCGATATTCTGGATCAGGTGAAGATCGACCTGTTGTCGGGCGAGGTGCCGGTCAACCGGCTGACCCGTCTTCTGGGCGTGGTGGGCCGCAAAAAGGGCCGGGTGGCCGATCCCGGTCTTCAGGATCTTCTCGACCAGATCGAGCTTCGGGCAAGGGTGGAACTGGCGAAATTCGGCAATTTTCCGGAGAACTGAGCGGATTCTGCCTGCTTTTTAGGCAAATCGGCCTTCAGCCAAGTCATTGCCAGTACTGGATTTTCACCGATATTTCATGCGCGGAATCGCGTCGGCGCAGTTGAGAATCGTGGGTTGTCTCCATATACTCCGCCGCGCTTGGTTAGGGCTCGTTTGAGGGAGTGACCGTCGGTATGGCAGTGCGTTTACCCAAAGGCTATGCGCCATCGGACGATGAGCCGTTTATGAACAAACGGCAGAAAGAATATTTCCGTCTCAAGCTGGAGAAGTGGAAAGACGACATCCTGAAGGAAAACCGCGAAACGCTGCAGCACCTTCAGGACGATTCTTCCAACCATCCGGATATTGCGGATCGCGCATCGAGCGAGACCGAACGGTCGCTCGAGCTGCGCACGCGCGACCGGCAGCGCAAGCTGATCTCCAAGATCGACGCGGCGCTGCGCCGGCTGGAGGACGGAACCTATGGCTATTGCGAGGAGACGGGAGAACCGATCAGCCTGAAGCGGCTGGACGCGCGCCCCATCGCCACGCTGTCGATCGAGGCGCAGGAACGCCATGAGCGCCGCGAAAAGGTTTATCGCGACGACTGATCGCGTTTGAGCGAACCGGATGAAAAGAACGCGGCCCCTCCTCACGGGGGGCCGCGTTTTTTGTTGGGTCGAGTTGTTGGGACCCGTGAGTCCGGAGACTGTCGCCCTGGATCCCGGCAGAAGGCCGGGGTGACATTCAGAATTTTCAGAACGGCATCAGGATGTCGTAGAGCTGCTGGCCGTAGCGGGGCTGCTGCACATCGGTGATCTGGCCGCGGCCGCCATAGGAAATCCGGGCCTCGGCGATCTGGGTATGTTCGATGGTGTTGGTGTTGGAGATGTCCTCCGGCCGCACCACGCCCTGAACGGTCAGTTCGCGCACTTCATTGTTCACGCGCACTTCTTGACGGCCCGCGATGACGAGATTGCCGTTGGGCAGCGTCTGGGTCACGACTGCGGCGATGGTCAGCGCGATCGATTCCTGACGGTTGACGGAACCGGTGCCGGTGCTGGAGCTGGTGCTGCCCGCGCCGACGAGATTGGTCGGGTCCACCGCGTCGGGCAGGACGTGGCTCAGATTGCTTTCCAGCCCGAAGAAATTGCTGAGATTGGCGTCTTCTGAATTGTCGCGGCTGCGCTTGGAGGTGTTGTCCACCTTGGCGCTGTCGGCAATGTCGATCTTCACCGTCAGGATATCGCCTTCGCGGCTGGCACGCTGATCGCGGAAGAAGGCGCGGGAGCCGGAGCGCCAGAGCGAGTTGGGCTCGTAGACGATCCTTTCGGGCTGCGGCATGGGCATGCCGACGCGCCGGTTCGCATCACCGGACAGGCCGGCGCCGACCGGGGCCAGCGCGGGGGCCTGGCCGATATTCTCGATGCGGTCCACGGCGCTGCAGCCGGCAAGCAGGGCGCCGGACAGGACGAAGGCGGAGAGGTTGAAAAGAGAACGCGGGATCATGGAAACTGCCTTTGCTTTGATGTCTCTGCCGGATGCGAAATCGCGGATCAGCCGTTGCGCGGCCCGGCGCCCAGCGAGGCTTGGGCGGGGGAGGCGGCGTCGATGCTGATCGTGTTGGGCGCGGACACCGTGCCTTCGATCGTGCGGTTGGAACGGATATTCATGATACGGACGACATCGCCGATGGCGCCGTCTTCAAGGGCGCGGCCGCGCGCGGTCAGCGTGAGCGCGCCGGTCTTGTAGATGACGTCTACCTGCGCGCCCTTGCTGACGAGGACGGGCGGTTCCATGTCGGACAGGCGCAGCGGCTCGCCCGCGCGCACCGGACGGCGCGGCGACATGCCCCGGAGCTGGGTTTCGGAGCCGATGATGTTGCCGGCGACGCGGCTGGCGGGGAGCTTTACCCACTGGATGTCGCGGGCCTTCACCACATCGCCGGGCGTCATGTCGCGCGACAGCACGGGCACGTCGCGCACCGGATAGGCGCGGCCCGACACGCGGCGCAGCGGCGCGAGTGCATCGTCGGCGGGGGCGCGGAGGGCGGCGGCGAAGGTGCCGTTGCGGTTGTTCCAGGCAAGCTGTTCGACCTTCACCGTCAGGGGCGCGCCGTCCGCGACCTGAATGCCGGCAAGGCCTTGCGCGAAATCCACCTGGAGGGAAGAGGGATCGCTGAGGGAGGGCGAACGCGCCGTCACGGCATCGGCGATGGCGGCGGCGATGTCGGTTTCGGGTACCTGAACGCCCGCGCGGGCGATGACGACATGGGTCAGGCCGGCGTGATTGTGCCAGTCGATACCGCTGCGCCGCGCGGCCAGCGAGATGCGCGAGACGGAAAGCTGGCCGGCAAGGCCGGGGGCGGGTGCCTGGGCGATGACGACATTGGCGGCACGGCCCGCATCGTCGAAGAGGTCGCCCAGCGTCACCACATCCTGCGACACGGTGACGGCGGGATGCAGCTCGGCGGCGGCAAGCGGCGCGGCGGCGGACGCGGCGAACACAAGGCCGAGAGCGACGATGCGACAGGAGGCGAGGAGAGCGCGGATCATCGGTACCGTTCCTTACTTCACGTTCGAGGTGACGGACATCATCTCGTCCGAGGCGGAGATGATCTTGGCGTTCATCTCATAGGCGCGCTGGGCGGTGATGAGCGAGGTGATTTCGTTCACCGCGTTCACATTCGAGGTTTCGAGGAAGCGCTGCTGAAGCGAGCCGAAGCCGGTATCGTCGGGATTGCCGAGCGTCGCGGCGCCGCTTGCGGTGGTTTCCTGAAAGAGGTTGTTGCCCATCGGGTCGAGGCCGGACTCGTTCTGGAAGGTGGCGAGTTCCAGCGTGCCGACGATCTGCGCGTCGGTCTGGCCGGGGATCTTGGCCTGGACCTGTCCGTCGGCGGAAATGGTGACGTCGGTCGCATCCTGGGGAATGGTGATGCCGGGGGCCACGGTGTAGCCGTCGGCGGTCACGATCTGCCCGTCGGGCGAAAGCTGGAAGGAGCCCGCGCGGGTATAGGCGTCTTCGCCGCTGGGAAGCTGCACGTGGAAGAAGCCCCGGCCCTGGATGGCGATGTCGAGATCGTTGCCGGTGTTTTCGTAGCCGCCCTGCGACATGATGCGGTAGACGGAGCCCGTCTTCACGCCGAGACCGACCTGAATGCCGGCGGGCACCACCGTGCCGCTGTCCGACGAGTTGGTGCCGACGCGGCGCAGGTTCTGATAGAGCAGATCCTGGAACTCGGCGCGCTGACGCTTGAAGCCCGTGGTGCTCATATTGGCGATGTTGTTCGAGATGACCTCGACGTTGAGCTGCTGGGCCATCATGCCGGTGGCGGCGATGCTGAGGGACTGCATGTTCTAGATCCTCTTTCTCAAAAATCCGCGGCGGCGCTTCAGGCGGCCTGGCCGAGTTTGGAAATGGCGTCGCGGCGCATCCGGTCGGCGCTGTCGACGAGTTTCTGGGCGCTCGCATAGGAGCGGGTGACGTCGATCATGTTCGTCATCTGGAGGATGGCGTTGACATTGGAGCCTTCCAGCGCGCCCTGCACGACATGCGGCTTTTCGACGGGCACTTCCGGCTGGTCGGTGGTGTAGAGCGTGCCGCCCGCCGCCTTCAGCAGGCGCTCATTGTCGAATTCGACGAGGCCGAGCGTGCCGCGCTGGCCCTGATCGGTCGAAATCGTGCCGTCGCGGGCGATGGCGATGTCCTGCTCGTCGGGACGGAAGGTGACGACCGAGCCGTTGTCGTCGAGTACGGGGTTTCCTGAGACATCGACGAGGCGGCCCTGCGCGTCGAGCGAGAAGTGGCCGTTGCGGGTGTAGCGGATGCCCGCATCCGTCTGGACCTTGAAATAGCCCTTGCCGGCAATGGCGACGTCCATCGGGTTGCCCGTCGGTTCGAGCTTGCCGTCGGCCAGGTTGCGGTTGAGGCCGATGTCCTGGACGAAGGAGAGCGACTTGTCCGGGCTGTCCTCGGAGGCGACCGGCATGACGTATTCGTCGAACAGCATGGATTCCGACTTGTAGCCATTGGTGTTCATGTTCGCGAGGTTGTTCGCGATGATGGCCATGTTGCGTTGCATGGCCATCTGTCTCGACAATCCGATGAGCAGTGCGTTTTCCATGGTGCAGTCGTCCTGGGTGGCTGTCCGGTTTGCGCTGTGATCCCGGGTTTGCTTGTGCAGGCGCTGTGCCAGATAAATATTTCAATGAAAACAGTGGGTTGGCGTTTCCACGACGGCGGCGTTATTTGCTTGTGGAAGGCTTTACCCGGCAAAAACTGCCGCTTTTTCCGGCGCGCCTATATAAGGATTCGCGCGCATGTGTACGCGCAATCATTAAGGGATCTTCCGGTTACAACCCTTCGTTAACGAAACTCCACGATGATCGGTTTGTCATGAAGCACATGTCCCGGGCAGGACGTTTCATGACGCGGGCAAACAAGAGGTGGGGCTATGACCGCGACAGATGTCGATCCGTCCACGGATGTGGGTGACGTCTCCGATTCTTCTGAAAAGAAGTCGGGACCCAACAAGCTCGTGCTTGTCGGGGGGCTCGTTGCGGTGTTGCTCGTCGTCGGAGGCGCCGGAGCCTGGTTCACGGGCATGCTGGGGGGCTCCGGCGCCCCGACGGAAGAGCAGGCGGCTGTTGCGCCCGTCTTCTACGACCTTCCCGATTTTCTCTCCAATCTGAGCGGTCCGCCGCCGCAGCGCTATCTGAAGATGCGGGTGTCGCTGCAACTGGAAAACCCCGAAGCGAGCAAGATCGTCGATCAGCAGCTTCCCCGGGTTCTGGACGGCTTTCAGACCTATCTCAGGCAGCTCCGCCCCGAAGACCTCGAAGGGTCGGCGGCGATGATGCGCCTGAAGGAAGAGCTTCTGCGGCGCCTGAATCTGGCGATTCAGCCGCCCGTGGTCAAAGACATCCTGTTCAAGGAAATCATCGTTCAGTAAGCGGACCGAATTCTCATGGCCGACGCCGACCTGCAAGACAAGACTAGCGAAGCCCCGGGCGAGACGCCGGAGGCCGCCGAGGGCACGTCCGAGCGCGTGCTCAACCAGGACGAAATCGACAATCTTCTCGGCTTCGAGGTCGAGGAGGAAGAAGCCGACGAGCGCACGGGCATTCAGGCCATCGTCAATTCGGCGCTGGTTTCCTATGAGCGCCTGCCGATGCTGGAGATCGTGTTCGACCGGCTGGTCCGGCTGATGACGGTCTCGCTCAGAAACTTCACCTCCGACAATGTGGAGGTCTCGCTCGACAATGTGTCGTCGATCCGTTTCGGCGATTATCTCAATTCGATCCCGCTGCCGGCGATCCTCGGCGTGTTCCGCGCCCGGGAGTGGGACAATTTCGGCATGTTCACGGTCGATTCCAACCTGATCTATTCGGTGGTCGACGTGCTGCTGGGCGGACGCCGCGGCACCGCGGCCATGCGGATCGAGGGGCGTCCCTATACGACCATCGAACTCAATCTCGTGCAGCGCATGATCGAGGTCGTGCTGCAGGACGTGCAGGCGGCCTTCGAGCCGCTGTCGCCGATCACGATGGAACTCGACCGGATGGAAACCAATCCGCGGTTTGCCGCGATTGCGCGTCCGGCCAATGCGGCCATTCTGGTCAAGCTGCGCGTGGACATGGAAGACCGGGGCGGGCGCATGGAAATGCTGCTGCCCTATGCGACGCTCGAACCCATCCGCGAATTGCTGCTGCAGATGTATATGGGCGAGAAGTTCGGCCGCGACAGCATCTGGGAAGAACATCTGGCGACCGAACTCTGGTCGACCAAGGTGCAGCTCGACGCGGTGCTCGACGAGCAGCGCATGTCGCTGCGCGACGTGATGAAGTTCGAGGTCGGGCAGACGCTTCTGCTCAACAACACGCCGGACGGTTTCGTCGACATGCGATGCGGCGAAGCGGTGATCGGGCGCGGACATATGGGCCGCGTCGGCAACCGGATCGCCGTGAATATCGAAAAGGCGATGCGCAAGCGGGCGCAGGCCGCGGTTTCGGCTCCGGAAAAAGCCGAAGACCTTCAACCTGGCGCCGCGCCGGAGCGGCCCGAGGCGGAGACGAAAGAATGAATAGCGTACCTGCGGGACTGCTGCTTGAAGGCGTCGTTTGCGTGTTTCTCGTCGCAACGATCGGTTATTGCTGGCTGCTGAACAAAAGGCTGCAGGCGCTGCGGTCGGGCCAGGACGGGCTGCGCGATCTCATCCGGGACCTGAACAAGGCGACGGGACAGGCGGCGAACGCGATCAACGAGCTGAAGGCGGCGAATGCCGAAGCCGGCGCGGCGCTGAACGGACGCCTGAGAGATGCGCGGGAACTGGCCGACGAGCTGGCGCTGATGGTGAATTCGGGGAATTCGATTGCCGACAGGCTGGGGCGGAGCATCGAGCAGCGTCATGCCGCCGCGCCCGCGCCGAAACCCGCCGCCGGCCCGCGACAGCAGGCGCCGCAACAGGCCCCGAGGCAGCAGGCTGCGCCGCAGCGCCGGGACGGCGCACAGGCCGCCGCGCCCGCCCCGCAACGTGTCCAGCGCCAGCCGCATCCGCTTGTCGATGCCGTGCGCGGCAAACGCTAAGAGCGCTTTGAGGAATTTGTTTCATGCTTGACCGGCTTCGACTTCTGCCCATGGTGATGGTGGCCGCGGCGCTTCTGCTGGGGCTGAAAGTCATCGATATCGGCGAGCAACTGACCGGCGGTCCGGGCGGACGGTTCGACTATGTGTCGCCGGCCGTTGCGTCGGCGCCGGAAAAGGATGTCGCGGAAGACGCGGAGAAGGACACGGCGGAAGACGCCGATACCAAGGCCGCGGAGGCCGGGGACGATCCGGCGGGCGATAGCGTGGTCGCGAATGCTCCAGCCGGTGCGACGGGGATCGACGGCGGTGCGAACGATCTTTCCAAATCGGAGATCGCGGTGCTCGAAAGCCTGTCGAAGCGGCGCGAGGAGCTGGCGCGGCGCGCCAAGGCGCTCGACATGCGCGAACAGCTTGTCGGCGCGGCGGAAAAGCGCCTTCAGGATCGCGTGGACGAACTGAAGCAGATCCAGGCCGATATCGACAGAACCATCGAGCGGAAGGACGAGCGGTCCGAAGAGCGTCTGGCCTCGGTCGTGAAAATGTATGAGAGCATGAAGCCGAAGGATGCGGCGCGGATTTTCGAGCGGCTGGATATGGGCGTGCTGCTCGATGTGGTGAAGCGCATGTCGCCGCGCAAGATGGCGAGCGTTCTCTCGCAGATGGACCCGGTGGCGGCGCAGGAACTGACTGTGGAACTGGCGACGGGCGAAAACCTGCCCGACATCAAGGGCGGGGGCATGCCGCCGCGCACGCTGCCGGCGGCATCGGTTGCGCCGGTGAATTCCAGCTCGTGACGGACCGACGGCGGGGATGAGGCGTCGCGCTTAAAGAGGGCTTAACCGTAAGCGGCTAGCCTTCAGGACTGGGTATTTTCAAACGCTTCGCCCATGGACGAGCAAAGCCGGGGCGGGCAGGGCGAGTGGATCGGGTGGGAAGCGCGTGACCGGCATCCGGTATTTCTGGAACGTGGCGAACGGGGCAGGGTGGCGAACCGCGATGGCGGCCGCCCTCATCGTGACGCTGTCGCTCGCGTCGAGCATCGCCCGCGCCGCCGAAACGCCGCGCCTGTCGCTCAAGGAGGAAGACGGCTTTGGCCGGATGATCTTCACCTTCAAGGGCGAGGTGCCGGCCTATACGCAAAAAACGGTGGCGGGCGTGCTGGTGCTCACTTTCGAGCGGCCGGTGAGCGTCGGTCTCAAGACATTCGCCCGGGAAATGCCGCGCTATGTGGCGCAGGCCCGCGAGGACGCCGCCGGCAAGACGCTGCGCCTGGCGCTGACCACCGATTTCTGGGTCAATATGCGCGTTGCCGAACGCTCTCTTTATGTCGATCTCATTCCGCCGCAATGGACAGGCCCGGCACCGGACCTGCCAAAGGACGTGCTGGCGCGCCTGGCGGCGGCGGAAAAGGCGAAGCAGGAAGCCGAAGCCGCGCGGAAGGCGGCGGCCAAGGCCGGTATCGACGTGCCGACCGCGCCCGCGCCGACGCTGCGCGTGCGCGCGGTACATGCCAATGCGATGACGCGGCTGGTGTTCGACTGGAACCAGCCGGTTCTCTACGCGCTGGCGCGACGCGGCAACCGGGTGACGCTTACTTTCGACCGGGATGCGGAGGTGGATCTTGCGCCCCTGCGCGTGAACCGGCCGCCTTATCTGAAGGATATCGAGGCCACCAAGCATCAGGGCAAGCTCGTCGTGCAGCTGACGGTGGCGGACAAGGCCAAAGTGCGCGATTTCCGGGAAGAGCTGAGCATCGTGCTCGACATAGAGGGCGATCATCCCGCCGCGTCGGCGGTGACGGATACGACCGGAACGACGGCGCCCGACGCCGCGCTGTCGCATGAGGCGGCGGGCGGCGTTGCGAAAGACGGCGCGGCGAAGGTTGGGGCGTCCGCGCCGGAACGGGATCGCGCAGATGGCGAGGCCGGGCAGGCGAGGGCGGACCGTCAAGGCGGGGCGGAGGTTTCCTCTCGTACCGACGGGGCCCGGGCCGACGACATGCCGCTGCCGAAAGAAGGTTTGCGGGCCGCCGATGGCGAGGTGACGGTGACGCTCGATGCGGGGCCGGAAACAAGCGATCTCATTTTTTCTTGGCCGGAAGAAGTCGGCGCGGCCGTTTTCGAATGGGCGGGCGATCTGTGGGTGGTTTTCGACCGGAAGGCCGATTTCGACCTTTCGTCGCTGCCGGCGGATGGCGGGGCGCGCATCGGGAAATGGCGCGCCGTGGCGCTGCCGAAAGGCGCGGCCTTTGCCGCGAAGCTGAACGGCCCCATGCTCATCGGCGCCAATGCGGAAGGGCGCGACTGGCGGATCAGCATTGGCGAGACGCTGACCAGCGCGGGCGGCGCCGTTTCGGTGTCGCGAAGCTGGCAGGATGACGGCCGGGGCGTGGTGACGCTGGGACTTGCCGCCGCGGACCGGGTGATCCGCATTACCGACCCGCTGACAAGGCAGAAGGCGATTGCCGTGACGGCGCGGGCGCCGGTGCAGGGCGTTCAGACGCCGCGCAGCTTTATCGAGTTCCGGATTCTGCAATCGGTGCAGGGCGTGGGCGTGGTGCCCATTGCCGACGATGTGAATGTGGCCGTGGCGCCGCAATCGGTGGTGGTGTCGCGCAAGAACGGGCTGACGCTGTCGGCGGATATGCCGGTGGACCGGGGCGGGCGCATGGCGCGGGCCGAGGGCGAGGACGGCGGCACGGCCGGGCGTTCCCTGCCGGGGCGCATGGACCTCGAAGAATGGGCCAAGACGCCCGCGGAAGCCGGGAGCGGCTTCACGGCGGGACGGCAATATTACCAGAGCCGCATTGCGCGCGCGGGCTTTACCGATGGGGGCGCGGCCTGGCTCGACTATGCGCGCTATCTGGTCGGGAACGGGTTGGGGCAGGAGGCGCTGGCGGCTCTCGCATCGGCGGTCGCGGCCGAGCCGTCCTTCATCAACACCGCTTCCTACCGGGCATTGCGCGGCGCGGCGGGCGTGCTGGCGCGGCATTATGCC
The DNA here is from genome assembly GCF_011762095.1 of Parvibaculum indicum. Lineage (GTDB taxonomy): Bacteria > Pseudomonadota > Alphaproteobacteria > Parvibaculales > Parvibaculaceae > Parvibaculum > Parvibaculum indicum. Next base: position 230,828 of record NZ_JAASQO010000004.1, read on the forward strand.
GAGGCGATCGACGATCTCAACGGGCACGGGCTCGACAGCGACCCCTATGCGGCGGGCTGGCGCGGCGCGGCCCGGGCGCGGCGCGGCGAATGGGAAAGAGCGCGCAGCGAATTCGCGCTGGCGGGCGACACGGTGGACGGTCTCGGGCCGGAGACGGCCCTCGGTTTCCGGATCGACGCGGCGGTGGCGGGGCTGGAGACCGGCGATCTCGATTTCGCCCGGCGCATGGTGCGCGCCATGCCCGATGCCGGCGGTGACGGGAAGATGGCGGCCCGGACGCTTGTCGTTCAGGCGCGGCTTGCCGAAGCGCAGGGCCGGGTCGACGATGCGAAGATCCTCTATGCCGATGCCGACGAAACCGGCTATCCGCCGGTGCGGGCCGAAGCGCGGTTCCGGATTTCCGATCTGAAACATCGCAGCGGCGAAATGGACGACGCGGCCTTTGCCGACGAGCTTGAAAAGCTGCGCATGGCGTGGCGCGGCGGCGAGCTGGAGCTTTCGGTGTTGCGGGCGCTGGCGGATATCCGTCTGCGCCAGGGCAATATTCAGGCGGCGCTGGAGCTGATGCGGACGGTGTCGCTCAACTTTCCCAACAGCGATGCCGCGCATGTGCTGGCCGGGCGGATGTCGGATGTGTTCGCGAATTATTTCATTTCGGGCGGCGGCCAGGACATGTCGCCGGTGAAGGCGCTCGCCTTCTATTACAGTTTCCGGCAGCTGACGCCGGTGGGGCAGAAGGGCGACGAGATGATCCGCCACCTGGCCGACCGGCTGGTGGAGGTGGACCTGCTGCCGCAGGCGGCGCAATTGCTCGACTACCAGATCGAGAAGCGCCTTCATGGCGGGGTGGCCAAGGCGCAGGTCGCCGCGCGGCTGGCAGGCATCTATCTGCTTGACCAGAAGCCGAAGGCCGCGCTCAGAGTGCTGCGCGATACGCGGCAGGTGCAGCTTCCCGCCGCGCTGCAGGAACAGCGCCGTCTTCTGGAAGCCCGCACGTTGGCCGACCTGCATCAATACGACAATGCGCTCGACCTGCTGGCGCAGATGCGGGACCGGAAAGCGGTTCTGCTACGCTGCGACGTGCTGTGGGATTCCGCGCGCTGGCCCGAAGCGGGCGCGGCGCTGGAAGCGCAGCTCGGCGATAGCTGGAAGAGCGACGGCGCACTGGACGGGGAAACCCGCTTCGAGGTGATGCGGACCGCGATCGCCTATTCCATGGCGCAGGACGAGGAGGGGCTCGGGCGGCTGCGCAAGAAATTCGGCAAGAAGATGCAGCAAAGCCCGGATGCGAGCGCGTTTGCCGCCGTGTCCGACCCCATCGGGGCGGGCAATGGCGGGGTCTTCCGCGATACGGTGCGCCGCATCGCCTCGGTGAACACGCTCGACAAGTTCATTGCCTCGTTGGGCAAGGACAAGATGTCGGATATGGCGCTGAACTAGCGGTTTCCTTTCAGGTCACAAACGGCGGATTTTTCTTCCTCTTGCGTGCGGCCCCTGTTTCATGATTGTTATGTTATAATGTAACAAAATGTTCCGGCTCACGTTTCAGGAGGCTCCCATGTCCGCGCAGAAACTTCCCGTTACCGTCCTGTCAGGATTTCTGGGGGCGGGGAAGACGACACTCCTCAACAATATCCTGAACAATCGCGAAGGCCGCCGCATCGCGGTGATCGTGAACGATATGAGCGAAGTGAATATCGACGCCGATCTCGTGCGCGCGGGCGACGCGGCCTTTACGCGGTCGGAAGAGCAACTGGTGGAAATGACCAATGGCTGCATCTGCTGCACCCTGCGCGACGACCTGCTGAAAGAGGTGCGCGACCTCGCGGAGGAGGGCCGCTTCGATTATCTCGTGATCGAGTCCACCGGGATCTCGGAACCGCTCCCCGTGGCCGCCACATTCGATTTTCGCGACGAAGAAGGCGAGAGCCTCGGAGATGTGGCGGCACTCGATACGATGGTGACCGTGGTCGATGCGGCGAACCTGCTGAAGGATTATTCCTCGACCGACTTTCTCGGGGATCGCGGCGAAAGCCTCGGCGAGGGGGATGACCGCTCGCTGGTGGGCCTGCTGGTCGAGCAGATCGAATTCGCCAATGTGATCGTTCTCAACAAGGTGGACGAGACGACGCCGGAGGATCTCGATATTGCGCGCGGCATCATCCGGTCGCTCAATGCGGATGCGAAAATCATCGAGACCAATTTTTCGCGCGTGGCCCTCGATGAGGTGATCGATACGGGACTTTTCGACTTCGACGAGGCCCAGCGGCATCCGCTCTGGTACAAGGAATTGCTGGGCTTTGCCGACCATGTGCCGGAGACCGAGGAATATGGCATTCGCAGTTTCGTCTATCGTGCGCGGCGACCTTTCCACCCGGAGACGTTCCACGCATTTCTGAACAAGAGCTGGCCGGGCGTGGTGCGCGCCAAGGGGCATTTCTGGCTGGCGACGCGGCCCGAATGGGTGGGCGAGGTCAGCCAGGCGGGGGCGCTTGTGCGCAATGAAGCCATCGGTTTCTGGTGGGACGCGCTGCCGCGCGAGCGCTGGCCGGAAAATCCCGAATGGCGGACCGAGTTGCGCAAACACTGGCACAAGGTCTGGGGGGATCGGCGGCAGGAGATCGTGTTCATCGGGCGCGATATGGACGAGGCGTGGATCAGGGCGGAACTCGATGCCTGCCTTCTCGGAACCGACAGGAAAGCGCGTTTCGACTGGAAGGCCTGGTCGGAGCTTCGAGATCCATTCCCGGTCTGGCGGAGCGATGTGCTGGCCGAGGACGCATAAAAAAAGCCGGGCATGACGCCCGGCTTTTTCGTTGCTCCCCTCGGGCTCGCGCGGGCCCCTTCACGCCGCCTTGGCGTGGCCGTGCTGCTCGCGGATGGTTTCGTCGTGATATTGCGAGGGGTCGGTCGTGTATTCGGCGTGGCCGTATTCGACCAGCAGCTTGTTCAGCTTGTCGATCAGGCGTTTGTCGGCCCATTTCCTGAGGCCCGGCGTGCGCAGGGCGAGCGCGTAGAGCTTCTCGCGGCCGAAGATGAAGCCCGCCAGGGCGACGAAGAGCGGCAGGTCGTAGGGCCTGAGTTCCACGCCCATCTGCTTGGCCTTGCCTGTCGTGTCGCCGCGCAGGAATTGGCGGTTGAAATAGACGCGGGCGAAGCTCCTCTCCGCCCAGTTGAAGAGGCGGCTTTTGAGCGATTTGTCCGACGGGAAATAGGCGGCCATGGTGGCGCGGACCAGCGCGCCGCAGGTCTCGTCGTCATAGCCGTCGCGCAGCGTGCCGGAATAGACGGTCATGGCGTCGTAGATACCTTGCGGCGTGGTGGCCAGCAGGTCTTCCGGCAGGCCGAGAAGCCAGCAGCGATAGCGGTTGAACTCCACGAAGGCGCGTTCGGCGGGCGTGAACTCCGTGCGGCCCGCGCGCATCATCTGGAAGGCGAGGAGGAAGACGGCGATGGTGCCCGCCGGCATCTGGTCGACCTGCGGGACCGGAATGCCATAGACGTTCACGTCCCATTTGGCCGAGCCGCGCAGCACGTTGAAGCGCACCATGGAGTGCATGAGCCGCACCATGGCGGCCGATTTGAAGCCGGGGCCGAAACGCTCCAGCGCGCCGGGGAGCGAGGTGGTGGTGAAGAAGCTCGCCGTCTCCTTGATGCGGCGCACGGCGGTCTCGTGCGAGAGCGTACCGGTGAGCGCCATGGGGAGCGCGGAATATTTGTTGAGGAAGGTGGCGACGAAGGCGCCGCGCACCACGAAGGGGGAGAGGTTCGCCATGGGATTGCGGCTCACCCGCGCGCCCGCCTCGATGAGGCGCATGTCGATCCAGTCGGGCGTGTCTTCCATTTCGCGGATGAAGGCGACGAGTTCCTTCGGCGCGTCGGGCACGTTTTCCACGCCCTTGTCGCAGGCTTCCGTCAGCATGGAGATGAGCCCGCGAAAGCCGTATTTCGGCATCAGCGCGGCATAGGCGTCGGAGGTGGCGTCGCCCAGCATGGTGTAGGCGCGGGCACGGGCGACCTTTTCCGGATCGGAAAGGAGGCGGCGGCGCACGGGCTCGTCGCCCTCATTGAGCTGCATGCTCGGGATGTCGAGCGACCCGGCGAACCGCTCCGGCGTAATCGAAAAATCCACCTTGCCGTACATTTCCGGCAGGTTGACGGCTTGCGCGGCCACGCGCGCTTCCAGGGCTTCCAGGCTCTCCATCCCATCCTCCAAAACTTACAATTCATAAGTTACAAATTGTAAGTTATGCTCTCCGGAGCAGCGGAGCAAGTATGCAGAAGGCAAAAAATACAAGTCGAACCACACCGCGCCAGCGCATGAGCGTGACGGACAGGCGCGAGCAGATCCTGGATACGACGCGGGACATGGTGGACGCGGAAGGCTTTCACGCGGTGACGCTGGACCGGGTGGCGGGGGAATGCGGCATCACGCGGACGGTGATCTACCAGCAATTCGGCAATCTGTCGGACCTGCTGCTTGCCATGGTGGACCGGGAATACGAGCGGGCGGCGGAGAGCTTTTCGCTTGCCTCGCAGCGCGCCGAGGGCAAGGGGCGCTCGCGCTTCGCGGCCGGCGTGGCGGGCGTGCTGGAGGCGGTGGACGCCTCGCCCGCGACCTGGCGGATGCTGCTCATGCCGAGCCCGGGCGGGCCGCCGGAGCTTTACGACCGGCTGGAACAGGGCCGCGCGCTGACGCGGGCGCATTTTTCGGAGGCGCTGGCGAAGGAGGGCATGGGGGCCTCGCCCCGGGCCAACCCGGATAGCGAGCTTGCCGTGCACATGCTGCTCGCCGTGTCGGAGGAGCTGGTGCATCTGAGGCTGACCGATCCCAAGGCCTATACGACCGAGCGCCTCATCGCGCAGGCGGAATGGCTCTTCAAGGCCATGTTCCCGGGGTGAGGGGGGCGCTCAGGCGGCTTTCATCGCAACAAGGCACGTTCCCATGACAGTACAAAAAGTGCGTTAGGTGCACTTTTTCTTGTTATAGTGCGCCGTATGCACTATATTTCCCGTCAAGGAAGTACGGAATGCCAACCATCAAGCAAATCGGGAATGTGAAGGTGCAGATCTTTCCCGACGACCATAACCCTCCGCACTTCCATGTGGTTACGCCCGACCATGAAGCTCTGATCCTTCTTTCCAGTTTCGAGCTTCTTGCCGGGCGCATGGATCGCAAGTCCCTTGAGGCGGCCCTTGATTGGGCCTCGAGCAACAAGGAGCTATTGCAAGATGAATGGACACGCCTCAATGAGCGATGAAATTCTGGATACAGGTATCGACCTGCCCCGCATTGCATCCGCCGAGCCACTCGACGGGCGCAAGGTTCGCGTTACCTTTGACGATGGGGAAACCAAAGTGGTGGATATCGCCCCCGCTTTGGCCAACCGCCGTATCTATATGCCGCTTCGGGACGATGACGAGCTGTTCCGCTCCTTTAAAGTCAATGAGGAGCGCAATGCTATCGAGTGGAACGACGATCTGGATTTTTCCGCTTTGTGGCTGGCCGAGCTGCCATCGACCGAGTTCGGCAATGACGAGTTCTGCGATGCCATGGAGCGGCTTGACATGACGTTGGACGGGATGGCCGCCGCCCTGGAAATTTCGCGGCGCCTTGTCGCGGAATACAAGAAGGACAAGCCGATCCCCCGTCACATCGCTCTGGCGACGCGATATCTGGTGGAGAGAAAGGCCAGGAAAAACCTGGCGGCGTAAATGCCGTTAGATTGGAGGTGCTCCGTCACCTGCCAAATTCCGATTTGATTTTGTCCGCCGACAGAACGCTCATCGAGCCGGTCGTCGTTGAAGTACTGCTGGATATGAACTTCGGACGTGGACAAGCGGGAACAGCTTGCAGCCGCCCTTTCAGATTCCGCAGCTCCGGACCAGTTTTGTCGCTTTGCCGAAGCGCGGGGCGATGGGGCGTTCAGGCGGCTTCCATATCCTCGAGCTTTTCGATCGCGGCGATCTCGTCTTCCATTGCCTCGGCGTCGATGGCGAGGTCATAGGCCGCCTGCATGTTCATCCAGAATTGCGGCGTGGTGCCGAAAAACTTGGCCAGGCGCAGGGCGGTGTCCGTCGTGACCGGGGTTTCTTCTCGGGCGAGGCGTTCGATCCGCGTGCGGGGGACGCGGAGCTTCTTGGCGAGTGCATAAGGCGTCAGCCCGAGGGGACGCAGAAATTCCTCACGCAGGATTTCGCCCGGATGGATGGGCGGCAGTTTGTTCGGTGCCATTCGATCTCTCCATGTATGCCATGGGTTTCAGCGGTTAGTGATAGTCAGTGATCTCGACATCCTCGGCGTGACCATCGACCCATTTGAAGCAGAGACGGAACTGGTCGTTCACCCGGATGGCGTGCTGACCTTTCCGGTCTCCCTTCAATGCGTGCAGTTTGTTTCCCGGCGGCGAGGCGAGGTCACCCAACGCCACCGCATGCTCGAGCATGACAAGCTTGCGTTGGGCTATGCGGACAAGATCGGCCGGAAATCCCTTGAACGGTTTTCCTTCGGCCAAAGCGGCCGTCTTCCTGTCCTTGTATGACCGTATCATCCCGCCTCCCAATGAAGCGTATCGTAGGGTGATACTATTCCGCGGTCAAGCGAATTGTATCGTGTGATGATACGGTTTTGCCAAATGGTAGCGCCGGTGCGACTTGAACCCCCACAGGGCGAAGGCGGGGGCCGCCTTACCGATTTGCAACCATATGCCGCATTGCAAATGAGAGGGGCTTGCAGTGAAGTGCGCCCGAACCTGCCCGCGAGAGGCAGGCTGAAGGGCAGGCGCCATGACCACCGACACCGTTGACCGATCCACCGTTCCCCATTGGCCGCTTGGCGAAGGCCGGGTGGGCGATGCCGGGATCGTGGCCGATATCGTAGCGGCCGACGACCAGCCCGAACTCGAGCGCCTGCTGCTCGAGATGGGGTTCGTGGAGGGCGCGCGGGTGGAACTGCTGCATGAAGGGCCGATGGGGCGCGATCCCATTGCCGTCAAGGTGGACGACATGCGCGTGGCGCTGCGCCGCCGCGAGGCCGGTTTCATCCTTGTGGTTTCGGAAGCCCGCCGGCCATGACGTCTTCCGCGCTTCATCTCGGCCTTGTCGGTAATCCCAATTGCGGAAAGACGGCTCTCTTCAATGCGCTGACCGGCAGCCGGCAGAAGGTTGCGAACTATGCAGGGGTGACGGTGGAGCGCAAGGAGGGCCGGTTCGTCACGCCCGCGGGGCGCGAGGTCGTGCTGCTCGATCTGCCCGGCACCTACAGCCTTCGGGCGCGCAGCCCCGACGAACAGATCACGCGCGACGCGGTGCTGGGCACGCTGGAAAGCGAGTGTACGCTCGACGCCATCGTCTGCGTGGCCGATGCGACCAATCTCCGGCTGATGCTGCGTCTGGTGCTGGAGCTGAAGCAGACGGGACGTCCGCTCGTGCTCGCACTCAACATGTACGACATTGCGAAGCATCGCGGCATCGACATCGATATCGACAAGCTGTCCGGCGAACTCGGCATTCCCGTGGTGCCGACGGTGGCGGTGCGGCGCAACGGCACGGATGCACTGCTGGCCCTTCTCGACAAGATGGCGCCGGACAAGGTCGTGGCGGCGGCGGCCGCTTCCGCCAATAGCTGGGCGGCACCGGATGCGAAGACCGTGCGCGAAACGCACCGCATGGCAGACCTCATCCTCAGGGATTGCGTGACGCGGCCGGAAGACGGCGACGAGTGGACGGCGCGTCTGGACCGCGTGTTGCTGCATCCGATCTGGGGCATCGCGATCCTGCTCGGCATTCTCTTTCTGATGTTCCAGGCGGTGTTCAGCTGGGCGACGCCGCTGATGGACATGATCGGCGCCGGTTTCGAGTGGCTGTCGGCGCTGGTGCAGACCGCGCTGCCGGACGGGTTGCTGCGCAGCCTGATTTCCGACGGCATCATTTCCGGCGTGGGCAGCGTGCTCGTCTTCCTGCCGCAGATTGTGATCCTGTTCCTGTTCATCATCCTGCTGGAAGATGTGGGCTATATGGCGCGCGCGGCCTTTCTGATGGACAAGCTGATGGGGCGGGCGGGGCTTCACGGGCGCGCCTTCATTCCGCTGCTGTCGAGCTTTGCCTGCGCCATTCCCGGCATCATGGGGACGCGCGTCATAAACAGCTGGCGGGACAGGCTGGTGACCATTCTGGTTTCGCCGCTGATGACCTGTTCGGCGCGCATTCCCGTCTATACGCTCATCATCGCCGCCTTCATTCCGCGCGGCACGGTGTTCGGCGTGGTCGACCGGCAGGGGCTCGTCATGTTCGGTCTTTACGCGGCGGGGATCGTGAGCGCGCTGAGCGTTGCCATGGCGATGCGGCTCTTCTTTCACCGGCATGCCTCCGAGCCGTTCATCATGGAGCTGCCCGACTACAAGCTGCCCAGCGTGAAGAATGTGGCCTGGGGCGTGATCGAGCGGGCGCGCATCTTTTTGCGCCGGGCGGGCACCATCATCCTGTCGATGATGATCGTGATCTGGTTCCTGAGCAGCTTTCCCGCGCCGCCGCCGGGCGCGACGGAGCCCGCCATCCATTACAGCCTCGCAGGCATGATCGGCCATGCGGTGGAGCCGGTTCTGGAGCCGATCGGGTTCAACTGGCAGATCGCAGTGGCGCTCATCACCGGGCTGGCGGCGCGCGAGGTGGCGGTGGCCGCCCTCGGCACCGTCTATGCGGTGGGCGGGGAGAGCGGCGGGTCGCTGACGCAGATCCTCGCCTCGCACTGGTCGCTCGCCTCGGGGCTCGCTTTTCTGGCGTGGTACATCTTCGCGCCGCAATGCGCCTCAACGCTGGCCGTGGTCAGGCGCGAGACGAATTCATGGCGCTGGCCGGCCATCATGTTCGCCTACATGCTGGCGATGGCCTATATCGCGGCGCTGATCGTCTATCAGTCGGCGGTCTATCTCGGCGGGTAGGCCGGACGTTATCCGTGTCCGAAACTTCGGACGAGGCTTCCCGCGATCAGCGACCAGCCGTCCACCAGCACGAAGAAGATGAGCTTGAACGGCAGTGAGATGATCACCGGCGGCAGCATCATCATGCCCATGGACATGAGGACGGAGGCGACCACCATGTCGATGACGATGAAGGGCAGGAAGACGAGGAAGCCGATCTCGAAGGCGCGGCGCAGTTCCGAGATCATGAAGGCGGGAACCAGCACCTGAAGGCCGATGTCTTCCGGTTTGTCGGGCGTGCCGGCCTCGGAGAGGTCGACGAAGAGCTGCAGATCCTGGTCGCGCACCTGGCCCAGCATGAACGTCTTGAAGGGCTGGGCGGTCTGGGTGAAGGCTTCGCCGAATTCGACCTGCTGGTTCATCATCGGCTCGATGCCCTGCTCATAGGCCGCCTTGAAGGTCGGCGTCATGATGAAGGCGGTGAGGAACAGCGACAGGCTGATGAGGACCGCATTGGGCGGCGATTGTTGCATGCCGAGCGCGGTGCGCATCAGCGAGAGCACCACCACGATGCGAACGAAGGACGTCACCATGATGAGGATCGACGGGGCGAGGCTCAGAATGGTGACCAGCGCGACGATCTGGACGATGTGATCGGTGAGGCCGAGATCGCCGCCGAGATTGACGGTGATCGGATCGGCGGCCATGGCGGTACCGCCCGCGAAAAACGCGACGGCGAAAGCGAGCGCGGCGGGAAGAAGCGTTTTGCGGGTCATGCGCGGCGCTCCTTCAGGCGGCTTACCAGGCGGTGCATCTGCTGGGCCGGGACGGGGAGCTGCGCGACGAAACGCTCGTTTGCGGTTTGGGTTGCGGTTTCGGGCTCTCTCTTATCGTTCGTGTCCGCGTCATTGGCGGGCGCTTCGACCTTCCGTTCTTCGACGGGTGCATCGATGCCGCTTTCGATGACGAGACTTTGTTCCGCGCCGAGCAGGATCAGATGTTCCTTGCCGTCGCGGCGAATGAGGACGAGGCGGTTTTTGGTGTCGAGCGGTTTCGTTTCCACGATGGCGAGGCGTTTCAGCGCGCCCGGCATGGTGTAGCCGCCGGTGAAGAGACCCCATTTGCGCGCGGCATAACCGCAAAGCCCGATCAGCCCGATGATGAAGACGAGTGCGCCGACGAAGCGCAATACTTCCGTGATATCCATTGAATGCCCAATCCACCCCAAACGACGAAGGCGCAGCCCAATTGCGCGTTACCGCCGTGAATAGGCAGAATTTGCCGCGTCAGACTTAATGCCGGGTTAAACGAACGGACAGTCGCCGTCTTTTTAGGTAAATGCGAAATGAAACGCCCGGCAGAAATTGCCGCCCGTTAGGGGCTTCTTAAGAACCGGGGGTCAACACTGATCCTGCCGCCAAGGAATGCGTGGCTCTTTTCATACCGGCAGTAGCGGGCTTCAGAAGGAAGTGCGTGACGAATTCCCCGGGCAGGGAACGCCGGTCGGTGGGGCACGCACATGGCTTTGGGCGATCTTCCTCTTTTGTCGATGATGAAGCTGCGGCTGCAATGGCTCGGCGAGCGCCAGCAGGTGCTTGCGCAGAACGTCGCCAATGCGGACACGCCGGGCTATGCGGCGAAAGATCTCAAGGATCTGGATTTCGGCGCGCTGGTGAGCCGGCAGAGCGGCATGCTGTCGCCCGTCGCCACGACCACAGGACATATCGGGACGCCGGTCGTCGGCGCGTCGCTGACGGGTACCGCGGCGGGGCGCGCGGCGGTGACCCATGCGCGCGGCGGCGAAGTGCAACGCGCACCGGATTTCGAAACCTCGCCGACGGGTAATTCCGTCGTGCTGGAGGAACAGATGATGAAGGCCGCCCAGACACAGATGGACTATCAGGCGGTCACGGGTCTTTACGCCAAAAGCGTCGGGCTTATCAAAATCGCGCTGGGACGCGCCTGAGGCGCCGTGCGCGGCCAGGGAATAAAGGAGAGACGGGCATGACTGCGATGGATCTCATCAAATCGATGATGGTGGCGGCCTCGGGCCTGAAGGCGCAGAGCGGGCGCATGCGCATCATCGCGGAAAATATCGCCAATGCGGAGTCCACCGGCAACACGCCGGGCGCGGACCCGTATCGCCGCAAGATCGTGACCTTCGAGGATACGCTCGACCGGCAGATGGGCGTGGACAAGGTGACGCTGGGCCGGCCGGAAACCGACAAGTCGGACTTCAAGCTCAAATACATGCCGGACCATCCGGCGGCCAATGGCGACGGCTATGTGAAGTTTCCGAATGTGAACGGCATGGTCGAGGCGATGGATATGCGCGAGGCGCAGCGCAGCTACGAAGCGAACCTGAACATCATTCAGGCCTCGCGCCGCATGATTTCGCAGACCATCGACATTCTGCGCGGATAAGGGGTAGGGGACCATGGCAACACCGGCTTCTCTTGCACTGAACGCCTATGCCCGCGCCGCGGGCATGGCGTCGAAGGGACCGCAGACGCAAGGCGCCAATGCCGGACAGGCGGCGGGCGGCTTCGACAACATGCTGAAAAGCGCGCTCGACGAGGCGGTGGATACCGGCAAGGCGAGCGAGCAGAAGGTGGCGGCGATGACCGGCACGAGGCAGGGCAACCTCGTGGATGTGGTGACGGCCGTTTCCGAAGCCGAGGCCACGCTGCAGACCGTGGTCACGGTTCGCGACAAGGTCATTTCGGCCTATCAGGAAATCCTGCGCATGCCCATCTGAGGGCCTGCGTTCCAGTTTTAGTCGGGTGGGGGCATGACCGGACCTGAAGTTCTCGATATTGCGCGGCAGGCGATCTGGGTGATGCTGGAAGCATCCGCCCCGATGATGATCGTCGCGCTGCTGGTGGGCCTCGTCATCGCGCTCTTCCAGGCGCTGACGCAGGTTCAGGAAATGACGCTGGTCTTCGTGCCGAAGATCGTCGCCATTTTCCTGACGCTGCTGATCTCGCTTCCCTTCATGGGCAGCGTGATGAGCGGGCTGATGCATCTCGTCGCCCAGAAGATCGTCTCGGGCTGACTATTGCGATGACCGGCGATCCCGTTATCAGCATCGACATCCTGCCGGATACGGCTTTCGTGTTCCTGCTCGTCTTTTCGCGGCTGGGCGCGATGGTGATGATGATGCCGGCGATCGGCGAAAACGGCATTCCGGCGCGCGTGCGCCTCATCATGGCGCTGCTGCTGACCCTCATCATCATGCCGCTTGTCGCCGACAGCTACGGCAAGCTGCCGGAAAGCGTGGCCGGCGTGGCGGGCATCATCGTTTTCGAGGTCGCCGTCGGCATTTTCATCGGGATGGCCGCGCGGATCATCATGTCGGCGCTGCATGTGGCGGGCAACATCATCGCACTTCAGATGAGCCTGGCCTTTGCGCAGAATGTCGATCCCACGCAGGGCCAGCAGGGCGTGCTGATCGCGAATTTTCTCAACCTGCTCGCCGTCACGCTGATTTTTGCGACGGGGCTCGACCATCTGCTGATCGCGGCGATGCGCGACAGCTACGATCTGTTCAAGCCGGGGCAGTATCTGCCGGTCGGGGATTTCTCGCGCATGGCGGTGGAAACCTTTTCCCACGCCTTTCGACTGGGATTGCAGCTTTCGGCGCCGTTCCTCGTCTTCGGACTGGTCTTCTATCTGGGCATCGGCGTGCTTTCGCGCCTGATGCCGCAGATCCAGATTTTCTTCATCGCCATGCCGGCGAACATCATGCTGGGGCTTTTGCTGCTGATGGTTCTGCTCGGCGCCATGATGACGTGGTTCCTCGACGCCTTCGAAGCCACGCTCACCCTCTTTCTGCATTAGGGGAGAGGCATGGCGGAAGAAAACGATTCAGAAAAAACAGAAGAACCGACACAAAAGAAACTCGACGACGCCGCCAAGAAGGGCGACGCCCCCAAGAGCCAGGAGGTCAATGCCTGGTTCGTGATGCTGGGCGGTGCGCTCGCCGTCATGATGCTGGGCAATTCCACGGCCGGGGCGCTGATGGATCATCTGCGCATCTTCATCGCGCAGCCCGAGGCGATCCCCATGGACGCGGAACATCTGCGGCTTGTCTGGCTGGGGCTCGGCAAGTCGGTGATGGGGGCCATCGCCATTCCGCTGCTGATCCTCATCGTCGCGGCGATCGCGGGCAATGTGGTGCAGCACATGCCGGTGTTCACGGGCGAGAACATGAAGCCGAAGCTCTCCAAGATCTCGCCGATGAAGGGGATGGAGCGGCTGTTCGGGCCCAAGAGCGTGATGAACCTCGTCAAGGGCATCGTGAAGATGGCCGTGGTGGGGCTCGTCACCTTCCTGATCGCCTGGCCGGAACGCGACCGGCTCGGCCTGATGATGACATGGGACGTGACGCTGCTGCTGCCCGCGGTGCAGACCATGGCGCTGCGCATGCTGGCGGGCGTCATCGCGGTGATGACGGTCGTCGCCGTGCTCGACTACATGTTCGAGCGGATGCAGTGGATGAAGAAGCAGCGCATGTCCGTTCAGGAAGTGAAGGACGAATACAAGCAGATGGAAGGCGATCCGACGGTGAAGGCGAAGCTGCGCCAGATCCGCGTGGAGCGCGGCCGCAAGCGCATGATGGCCGCCGTGCCGGAAGCGACCGTGGTCATCACCAACCCGACCCATTATGCCGTGGCGCTCAAATACGAGCAGGGCATGGGCGCGCCCATCGTGGTCGCCAAGGGTATGGATGCCATCGCCTTCAAGATCCGCGAAATCGCGCAGTCGCACGATATTCCCGTGCTCGAAAACCCGCCGCTCGCCCGTGCGCTGCATGCCAGCGTCGAGGTCGACCAGCCGATCCAGCCCGAGCATTACAAGGCCGTGGCGGAGGTGATCGGCTACGTGATGCGTCTTAAGGGTAAATTCGCTAAAAACTGATCCTATTCGCGATAGACTGCGATTCGGGCAGAGTGGTTTTTGGCGGGAGAATGCAGGGCATGGCTGACGCGCCGGCCGACATGACGAAGGGCGAGGATGCGCCCGGAGAGGGGATCGAGCAGGCCGGGTTTCGCCCCGGGCCGCGCAACGCCCTGCTGACGCCGCGTCTCGTCATCATTATCGCCGCCGTTTCCTTCGGTATCATTGCCACGCTTCTCGATCTCGTCGGGGTGCGCCTGTTCGATATGGGCGGCGCGCTGATGGCGACGGGGTTGATTGCCATCGCGCTCGCCGCGTTTTTCGGGTTCGTTTCGGCGGGGGCGAACGATCTGACGCGCTCGCCGCTCGCGGCCGCCGAAGCCTTCAATGCGCTGCCCGACCCCTGTTATGTGACGGACAGGCGCGGGGCGGTGCTTTTTGCCAATGAGGCCTATCGCCATCTGGCAGGCGTCTATGCGCAGGACGAGCGCCCGGCCTCGCTGGAAAGGCTGCTGGCGGGGCGGGCGGATTCCGCGGAGATCGCTTTCCGGCTGGCGCAGGCCGCGCGCACCGGCTTTGCCGCCGACGAGGAAGTGCGACTGGCGATCCGCAGCGGCTTTACCCGCATCTATAAGGTGATCGTGCGGCCGATGAGCGGGGCGCGGGGCGGGGCGGTGTGGCTTTTCCGCGACCTGACCGTGGAACGCGAGCGGCTGGAAGTCGCCGAACGGAAGCTCGACGCCTTCACCTCCTATCTCGACGGGGCGCCGGCGGGGCTTTTCATCGTCGGCCCGGGCGGCGAGATCGATTATGCCAATGCCGCGCTGGCCGGCTGGCTGGGGCTCGATGCGGGCCATATCGCCGAGCAGGGGACGACGCTCGATGCGATCGCGGCGAGCGCGTTTTCCGACATTCTCGACGCCGAGGGGGACGAGCCCGGTTTCGTGGGGCCGGTCGATGCCGAACTGAAAAAGACGGACGGCACGCTGTTGCCGGTGCGCGTCGTGGCGCGGCGGATCCGCCGCGATGGCGGGCAGGGCTGGTGCGTGCTGGCGCTCGACCGCGAGCTGTCGGGCGAGGGGCAGGACAATGCGCGGGATGCGCAGCTTCGCTTTGCGCGTTTCTTCAACAATGCGCCCATCGGGATTGCGACCGTCGATACGCAAGGCCGGATCGAGAACGCCAACAGCGCCTTCATGGCCTATGTGGGCGGGGAAGCGGTGCGCGGGCAGGCGCTGGCCGAGCTGCTGGTCGAGGACGACCGGCCCGCCGTGCTGGAAACGCTGTCCGATACGAGCGCGGGGCAGACCGCCGGACCGGCGGTCGACATTCACCTGCTCAACCATCCCGACCGCGTGGCGCAGCTTTATGCCGCGCGGATCGATACGGGCGAGGGAGCGTCGCTCGTCGTCTATCTGATCGATGCGACGGAGCAGAAATCGCTCGAAATGCAGTTCGCCCAGTCGCAGAAGATGCAGGCGGTGGGCCAGCTCGCGGGCGGCGTGGCGCATGATTTCAACAATCTGCTGACCGCGATCATCGGCTTTTGCGACCTGTTGCTCGCGCGGCACCAGGCAGGCGATCCGAGCTTTGCCGATGTGGTGCAGATCAAGCAGAACGCCAATCGCGCGGCGAACCTGACGCGGCAGTTGCTCGCCTTCTCGCGCCGCCAGACGCTGCGCCCCAAGGTGCTGTCGCTGACGGACTCGCTTGCCGAATTGCAGAACCTGCTGGCGCGGCTGCTGACGGAGCAGGTGGAACTGAAGATCGTGCATGGGCGCGATCTCGGCCTTGTGAAGGTCGACCAGAACCAGCTCGAACAGGTCATCATGAACCTGGCCGTCAATGCGCGCGACGCGATGCCCGAGGGCGGGCGGCTGACCATTCGCACCGCCAATGTGAGCGAGGAGGACAGCCGCGCGCTCGACCATGCGCTGATGCCGGTGGGCGAATATGTGCTGATCGAGGTGTCGGATACGGGCTTCGGCATTCCGAAGGAAAATCTCGGCAAGATTTTCGAGCCCTTCTATACGACCAAGGATCCCAGCAAGGGGACGGGGCTCGGCCTTTCCACCGTTTACGGCATCGTGAAGCAGACGGGCGGCTATATCTTCCCGTATTCCACGGTGGGCAAGGGGACGAGCTTCCGCATTTATCTGCCGCGCTATGTGGAGACGGCGGCCGAAAAGGCGGCCAATGAAGAAGAGATCGCGGTGCCGCCGCCGGAGGCCGCCGACCTGACCGGCAAGGGCACGATCCTGCTGGTGGAAGACGAGGACGCGGTGCGCACCTTTGCCGCCCGGGCGCTGGAGACGCGCGGCTATGAGGTGTTGCAGGCAGAAAGCGGCGAGGCGGCGCTCGACGTGGTGGCCGGTTTCGACGGGCGGATCGATCTCGTCGTCTCCGACGTGGTGATGCCCAATATGGACGGGCCCACCATGGTCAAGGAACTCAAGGGCAGGATTCCCGATACGAAGATCGTTTTCGTTTCCGGCTATGCGGAGGACGCCTTCGCCAAGAGCCTCGACCCGGATCAGGAATTCCACTTCCTGCCCAAGCCCTTCTCGCTGAAGCAGCTTGCCTCGATGGTGAAGGATGTGATGAACGGCTGAGGGCGGCATTTCGTCCCGGCGGCGGGCGCCTTTCATCGTCGAGACTGGCCCTTTACGGGCATCTGGCCTATTTTACCGGAACAGCCATGTATTCGGCCGGGCGGGCCGTCGATTGGCGGAGGGCTCTTTTTTGGCAATGACGACACTCGAAGCAGTGGAAGCGGGCAGCTCGCGCCCCGTGGCCGCGGCGTCGGACGCGCATATGGAACATCACCGCGCGGCGCTGACCATTGCGCGGCGCTATATGGGCGACGTCGCCTGGGGCACGGTGGCCACCTCGCTGGGCTCGCTCGCCGCGCTGGGGCTTTCGAGCTATGCCGCGCTGGCGGGCTGGTGGCCCTATTGGGCGGCGATGCTGGCCAATGGCTATCTGCTTCTGATGCAGTTCATGGCGGTGCATGAGGGGCTTCACCGCGCGATCGGCGGGGACGACCCGCGCTGGAAATGGCTGAGCCCGGCGCTCGCCTGGATCGGCGGTATCGCCACGCTCATTCCCTATCGCGGCTATGACACGATGCATATGGTGCATCACCGCTATACCAACGATTTCGAGCGCGACCCCGATACCTGGTGCGCGGGCACGAACCCCGTGCTGCTCGTCCTGCGCTTCTTCACCCAGACGCCGCATTACATCTATCTGATGACGAAATTCGGCTTCTGGAAGGACCCGAAGGAGCGGCGCGGCTACTGGATCGCGGCGGCGCATCACATCACCGCCTGGTCGCTGGTGGCGGCGGGGTTCTGGTTCGGCTATTGGCGCGAGATCCTGATGCTGTGGATCGTGCCGACCTTCCTCAATGTCGCCTTCATCGGGCTCATCTTCAATTACCTGCCGCACCACCCGCATGTGTCGCGCGAGCGCTATACGGATACCAGCGTCTTCCTGCTGCCCCGGCCCATTCACGGGCTGGTGACGGCGCTGGACATGTTCCAGACCTATCACCTGATCCATCATCTTTTCCCGCGCATTCCTTTTTACCGGATCGGCCGGGCCTTCGACGAGATGCGGCCCATTCTGGAAGCCGAGGGCGCGCCGATCCATGACTGGAGCGACGCCTGGAGCCGGAAGCGGGCGTAAGGCGGAATCGGTCGAGGGCGGCGGGGCGCTGCGCGGCACGCGCGGCCGACCGGGTGCGCGAGTCGGGTTTCCTTGCGTGAACGTCACGCGAACTTGTCCTGAAATTCATTTTAAAATCAATTGGTTGAAAATATCTTTGCCATTGGGAACAAAATAGGTACATTAACTGAAATTGCGCGGGACAAATCGGTATGAAATAAGGGGTGCAGGTCCATGTCCAAGAATGTTGTGAACCTCGTGGCAAAAGACGATTCCGAAAAGAAGAAGGCGCTTGAGGCGGCTCTGAGCCAGATCGAGCGCAATTTCGGCAAGGGCTCCATCATGCGGCTCGGCAAGAACGAGCAGGTGGTGGAGATCGAAGCCATATCCACGGGCTCGCTGGGCCTCGACATCGCGCTGGGGATCGGCGGTCTGCCGCGCGGCCGCGTGATCGAGATCTACGGGCCTGAAAGCTCCGGCAAGACGACCATGGCGCTGCATACGGTGGCCGAAGCCCAGAAGAAGGGCGGCGTCTGCGCCTTCGTCGATGCCGAACATGCGCTGGACCCGGTCTATGCCCGCAAGCTGGGCGTGGAACTCGACGACCTTCTGATTTCGCAGCCCGATACGGGCGAGCAGGCGCTTGAAATCGCCGATACGCTGGTGCGCTCCGGCGCGGTGGACGTGCTGGTGGTGGACTCTGTCGCCGCGCTGACGCCCAAGGCCGAACTCGAGGGCGAAATGGGCGACTCGCTGCCCGGCCTGCAGGCCCGCCTGATGAGCCAGGCGCTTCGCAAGCTCACCGGCTCGATCTCCAAGTCCAATACCATGGTGATCTTCATCAACCAGATCCGCATGAAGATCGGCGTGATGTTCGGCAGCCCGGAGACGACGACGGGAGGCAATGCGCTGAAATTCTATTCCTCCGTCCGTCTCGATATTCGGCGTATCGGCGCGATCAAGGATCGCGACGAGGTGGTCGGCAACCAGACCCGCATCAAGGTGGTCAAGAACAAGGTCGCGCCGCCCTTCAAGCAGGTCGAATTCGACATCATGTATGGCGAGGGCGTGTCCAAGACGGGCGAACTCATCGATCTCGGCGTGAAGGCCGGGATCGTGGAGAAATCCGGCTCGTGGTTCTCCTACAATTCGCAGCGCATCGGGCAGGGCCGGGAGAATGTGAAGAATTTCCTGAAGGAAAACCCGGACATGGCCGACGAGATCGAGGCGGCGATCCGCCAGAATGCGGGGCTGCTGGCCGAGAAGATCATGGATGTCGGGCCGGATGCGGAGGACGACGGGGATTTCGACGATGCCGAGGGCCTGGAGGCCAATGGCTAGATAGCGGTCGGGGCGCGAGGCCGCGCCCCGGACATCCCTTGAAACAGAGCGGCGCCGGAACCCCGGCGCCGCTTTTTTCGTCTGTTTCATATCTGTTTCGCGTCTATTTCTCATTCGGGGCCCTTGCTGGACAGCACCGAGGGCGACAGGTAAAAGCGTGGGCCTTATATTGCCTTTGGAGAGAGGCAGTTAGCCCGTTGAGGGCAACGGCTCCAAAGTAGCGAAGCGTTCAATTTGCGAGATCTATTCCCATGTCCGGCCTAAACGAGATCAGAGCCAAATTTCTCGACTATTTCGCGTCGAAGGAGCACGAGATCGTGCCCTCCGCCTCGCTTGTGCCGAACAACGACCCGACGCTGCTCTTCACCAATGCGGGCATGGTGCCGTTCAAGAACGTGTTCACGGGGCAGGAGACGCGGCCCTATAGCCGCGCCACCAGCTCGCAGAAATGCGTGCGCGCGGGCGGCAAGCATAACGATCTCGACAATGTGGGCTATACGGCGCGCCACCACACCTTCTTCGAGATGCTCGGCAATTTTTCCTTCGGCGATTATTTCAAGCCGGATGCCATCGAATTCGCCTGGGAGCTGGTGACGAAGGAATTCGGCCTGCCGAAGGAAAAGCTCATCGCCACGGTCTATTCCGAAGACGACGAGGCGTTCGAGCTGTGGAAGAAGATCGCGGGTCTTCCCGACAGCAAGATCATCCGCATTCCGACCGCCGACAATTTCTGGCAGATGGGCGATACCGGCCCCTGCGGTCCGTGCTCGGAAATCTTCTACGATCATGGCGACCACATTCCCGGCGGCCCGCCCGGCAGCCCGGACGAGGACGGCGACCGCTTCATCGAGATATGGAATCTCGTCTTCATGCAGTTCGATCAGCAGGGCGACGGCGAGCGGCTCAACCTGCCGCGGCCGTCCATCGATACCGGCATGGGGCTCGAGCGCATCGCCGCGGTGCTGCAGGGTACGCATGACAATTACGCGACCGATCTGATGCGGGCGCTGATCGAGGCATCGGCTCATGCGGCCAATTCCGATCCCGACGGGCCGCACGGGGTGAGCCATCGCGTGATCGCGGACCATCTGCGCTCCAGCTCGTTCCTGATCGCCGACGGCGTGATGCCCTCGAACGAAGGGCGCGGCTATGTGCTTCGTCGCATCATGCGCCGCGCCATGCGCCATGCGCAGATCGTGGGCGTGGACGAGCCGTTGATGTGGCGGCTGGTGCCGGCGCTCGTGCAGCAGATGGGCGCGGCCTATCCAGAGCTTCGCCGCGCCGAAGCGCTCATCACCGAAACGCTGAAGCTGGAGGAAACGCGCTTCCGCGAGACGCTGGCACGCGGGCTGAAGCTGCTCGACGAGGAAGTGGAGAGCCAGGCGGCGAAGGGCGTGCTGCCGGGCGAAGTCGCCTTCAAGCTCTACGACACCTATGGCTTCCCGGTCGACCTCACCCAGGACGCGCTGCGCGCCAAGGGCATGACGGTCGATATGGACGGCTTCGACGCCGCCATGCAGCGCCAGCGCGAGGAAGCGCGCAAGGCCTGGTCGGGCTCGGGCGAGCAGGCGACGGAAACGCTCTGGTTCGAGCTGCGCGACCGCGTGGGCGCGACCGAATTCCTCGGCTACGAGACCGACGACGGCGAAGGCAAGATCGTCGCCATCGTCATGGACGGGCAGGAGGTGGATGAGATTTCCGCCGGCGCCAGCGCGCAGATCGTGACCAACCAGACGCCTTTCTACGGCGAGTCCGGCGGCCAGGTCGGCGATACCGGCGTGATCTTCACGCCCAAGGGCGCGGAGTTCCCGGTCGAGGATACGCAGAAGAAGCTCGGTGCGCTGCATGTGCATATCGGCGAGTTGACGCGCGGCACGCTGAAGGTCGGCGATGTGGTGGAGATGAAGGTCGATACGGCACGGCGCGATGCGACGCGGGCGAACCATTCCGCGACGCATCTCCTGCATGAGGCGCTGCGCCGGGTGCTGGGCGATCACGTGACGCAGAAGGGGTCGCTCGTCATGCCGGACCGGCTGCGCTTCGACTTCAGCCACCCCAAGCCGATGACGCAGGAGGAGATCGCGGAAGTCGAGGAAATCGTGAACCGCGTGGTGCGGCAGAACTCCGATGTCAGTACACGGATCATGACGCCGGACAAGGCGATCGAGGCCGGTGCGCTGGCGCTTTTCGGCGAAAAGTATGGCGACGAGGTGCGCGTCCTTTCCATGGGGCTCGACGAGGAGAAGGCGAACGGCGTCTATTCCGTAGAGCTGTGCGGCGGCACGCATGTGCGACGGCTCGGCGATATCGCCATCTTCAAGATCGTGAGCGAGGGCGCGGTCGCCTCCGGCGTGCGGCGCATCGAGGCGCTGACGGGCGAGGGCGCGCGGCGCTATCTGGCCGAACAGGAACGCATTGCGCGGGAAGTGGCCGGCGCGCTGAAGACGACGGTGGACGATCTGCCCTCGCGCGTGCATTCGCTGGTGGATGAGCGGCGGCGCCTGGAGCGCGAACTGGCCGAAGCGAAAAAGAAGCTCGCGCTGGCGGGCGGCGGCGGAAGCGGCGGCGAGCAGCCTTCCGCGAAGGACGTGAACGGCGTGCAGCTTCTCTCGCGCCGCCTCGACGGGGTGAACCCGAAAGACCTGCGCGGCCTCATCGACGAGGGCAAGAAACAGGTCGGGTCCGGCATCGTCGCCTATGTGGCCGTGTCGGAAGACGGCAAGGTGGGCATCGCCGTCGGCGTGACGGACGATCTTACCGCGCGCTACAACGCGGTGGACCTTGTGAAGACCGGTGCGGCGGCCCTGGGCGGCAAGGGCGGCGGCGGCCGGCCGGACATGGCGCAGGCGGGCGGGCCGGATGCTTCCAAGGCGGATGCGGCGCTCGACGCCGTGAGCGCCGCCGTCGGCGAGTTGGCGGGTGCCGCCTGAACCGGCGCATAGGCCTGCCGGATCTTCCGGCGGGGCCGATGACGGCGGGGGGCCGGCTCCCGGTCCGCTGGAGGGGGTGCGCGGCCGCCTCTACATCATCCTGGAGGCGGGCCGCACCAGCGACTGGCCGAGCCGGGTCTTCGATTTTTTCATGGTGTCGCTCATCCTCGCCAACGCGGCGGCGTTTGCGCTGGAGACGGTGGAACCGCTGGCGGCGGAATATGGATCCGCCTTCGCGCTCTTCGATCTCGTTTCGATTCTGATCTTCACTGCCGAATATGCGGCCCGGCTATGGGTGTGCGTGGAGCATAGCGAGCATGAGGAGCTGCCTTCCTGGCGGATCCGGCTGCAATTCGCGCGCACCTGGCCGATGCTGATCGACCTCGCGGTCATCCTGCCGTTCTGGCTGGGGGTCTTCGTTCCGCTGGATCTGCGCTTCCTCCGGATTTTCCGGCTGATCCGGTTCCTGAAGCTCGGGCGCTATTCGCCCGCGCTCTCCTCGCTCGCCCGCGTCCTCTACAATGAACGTCACGCCATCACGGGCGCGCTCATCATCATGGGCGGCCTGCTGCTTTTGTCGGCGACGGTGATGTATGAGCTGGAAAGGCATGTGCAGCCGGAGGTCTTCGGCTCCGTGCCCGCGGCCATGTGGTGGGCGCTCGCCACGCTGACGACGGTCGGGTATGGCGATGTCGTGCCGGTGACGGTGCTCGGCAAGATCGCGGGCGGGATGGTGATGATCTTCGGTCTGGGCATGTTCGCGCTGCCCATTGCCATCGTGTCGGCGGGCTTTGCGCAGGAAATCCACCGGCGCGAATTCGTGGTGACCTGGGGAATGGTGGCGCGGGTGCCGCTGTTTTCAAAGTTCGACGCACTGACCATTGCGCGGCTGGCCGAACATCTGAATGCGCGTGTGGTGGAGGCGGGTACGGTAATCGCACGGAAGGGGGAAGAGGCGGACGCGATGTATTTCCTGCTTTCCGGCGAAGTGCAGCTCGATTTTCCCGACGGCCCGATCACGCTGGAGGACGGCGCCTTTTTCGGCGAGATGGCGCTGCTCTATCAGCGCCGCCGGGCGGCGACGATCACGGCGATCACGCGCTGTACGCTGCTGACGCTGCAATCGGACGATTTCGCGCGCTTCATGCGGCGCCACCCGGATGTCCGCAATACCGTGGCGCAGGTGGCCGAGCACCGGCTCGCCGAGCTGAGGCGGCGCAGCGAGGCGGAAGCCGAAAGGCAGGAAGCGGAGCGCGCCCAGGAGGCGCAGTCCGCACCGGAGTAGATCGTCATGGCCCGGCTTGTCCGGGCCATCCACGTCTTTACACGCCGCAGGCACAGGGCTGGATGCCCGGATCAGGTCCGGGCATGACATCGAAGGATAGGGAAGTGAAAAGCCCTTACTTCTTCAGCGCCTCTATTTTTTCAGGGCCTTGGCGAGGTTTTCCTCGACCTTGTCGAGGAAGCCTTCGGTGGAGAGCCAGGACTGTTCGGAGCCGACCAGCAGGGCCAGATCCTTGGTCATGTGGCCGCTTTCCACGGTCTGCACGCAGACCTTTTCCAGCGTGTGGGCGAATTCTTCCAGCTCTGGCGTGTCGTCCAGCTTGGCGCGATGGGCGAGGCCCCGCGTCCAGGCGAAGATGGAGGCGATGGAGTTGGTCGAGGTCGCCTCGCCCTTCTGGTGGTTGCGGTAGTGGCGCGTCACCGTGCCGTGCGCGGCCTCGGCTTCCAGCGTTTCGCCGTCCGGCGTCATCAGGACCGAGGTCATGAGGCCCAGCGAGCCGAAGCCCTGCGCCACCGTGTCGGACTGCACGTCGCCGTCATAGTTCTTGCAGGCCCAGACATAGCCGCCGGACCATTTGAGTGAGGAGGCGACCATATCGTCGATAAGGCGGTGCTCGTAGAGGGCGCCGACCTTTTCGAACTCGGCCTTGAACTCGTTCTCGTAAACCTCGGCGAAGAGATCCTTGAAGCGGCCGTCATAGGCCTTGAGGATCGTGTTCTTGGTCGAGAGATAGACGGGGTATTTGCGCGGCAGCGCATATTTGAAGCAGGCGCGGGCGAAGTCGCGAATGCTGTCGTCCAGATTGTACATGCCCATGGCGACGCCGCTGCCGGGGAAGTCGAAGACTTCTTCCTCGATGGTCTCGGAACCGTCTTCCGACACCCATTTCATCATCAGCTTGCCCTTGCCGGGCACGCGGAAGTCGGTGGCGCGATACTGGTCGCCATAGGCGTGACGGCCGATCACGATCGGTTCCGTCCAGCCGGGCACGAGGCGCGGAATGTTGCGGCAGATGATCGGCTCACGGAACACCGTGCCGCCCAGAATGTTGCGGATGGTGCCGTTGGGCGAGCGCCACATCTTTTTCAGGCCGAATTCCTCGACGCGCGCCTCATCCGGGGTGATGGTCGCGCATTTCACGCCGACGCCGTAATGCTTGATGGCCTCCGCGGAGTCGACCGTGACCTGGTCGTCCGTCGCGTCGCGGTGTTCGATGCCGAGATCGAAATATTTCAGATCGATGTCGAGATAGGGAAAGATGAGTTTGTCCTTGATCAGCTTCCATATGATCCTGGTCATCTCGTCGCCATCGAGTTCGACGACCGGATTTTTCACTTTGATCTTGGACATGGAGCTACCCTTCGAAACATAACGGACGGGGGGTCGGCGAGGACCGGCGGGGGCGGTCTTCGATCGAAGACCTGCGTGGCTCTCCTATAACACCGCTGGCGCATTGATTAAAGACAGGCGATCCCTTATTGACGCAGGCTTGTTTGACCAAAAACGCATGTCGGAACGATGGCCGGAACGGATCGTAGAAAGTCGGGTGTGACGCTGGGTGAAGAAAGCCCCGCCATTGTGCTGGTGGCACCTCAACTTGGCGAAAATATCGGCACGGCTGCCCGCGCGATGCTCAATTTCGGGCTGACCGATCTGCGACTCGTCAGCCCCCGGGACGGATGGCCCAATGGCCGCGCTGTCGCGGCCTCGGCGGGCGCCGATATCGTGATCGAGAATGTGCGCGTTTTCGAGACGACGGCGGAGGCGGTGGCCGATCTCGATTATGTGCTGGCCACCACGGCGCGCCCGCGGGACATGGTGAAGCTCGTCTATACGCCGGATCGCGCCGCCGCGCGGCTGCGCGAGGCCTTCGCGGGCGGGGGCAAGGCGGGGGTGCTGTTCGGGCCGGAGCGGACGGGGCTCCATAATGACGATGTGGCGCTGGCGGACGCGGTGCTGACGGTGCCGCTCAACCCGGCCTTTTCCTCGCTGAACCTGGCCCAGGCCGTGCTGCTGATGAGCTATGAGTGGCACAAGGCGGCGGACGAGACGGAGGCCGAAACGCTGGAAATGCGCGAAGGGCGGCCTGCCACCAAGGAAGAATTGCTGATGTTTTACGAGCATCTGGAGCGCGAACTCGACGCGCACGGGTTCTTCCGGACCGACGACAAGCGGCCCGGCATGGTGCGCTCGATCCGCAATCTTTTCGGGCGCTCGGGTATGACGGAGCAGGAGGTCCGGACCTTCCGGGGGATCGTCGCCTCGCTGGTGCGCAGCGTGCCGAAGGGGCAGGGGCCGGAGAAGGATCCGGACGGCGACGAATAGGCCGAACCCCCTGATTTCGCGCGGAAATCGGCTCTTCGGGCCGCCCGATGGCGGATTGACACGGGCGGGCCCAGGGGCTAGAAGAACGGCCTTGCGGGGCGGGCCTTGAGGTCGGTCCCGTTTCATATGAAATATACGCACCCGAGGGCCGGATACGCTTTACGCCGGTTCCTGTCGGTTTCGAGGCAACTCGAGGCAGAGGAGGGCGCGTTTCCTTGGTTTTTTTGAAAGGAAACAGCGATGTCAAAGCGCATTGCCGCCAAGCATAAACTCGACCGCCGTATGGGCGAAAACATCTGGGGTCGCTCCAAGAGCCCGGTGAACCGCCGCGATTACGGCCCCGGCCAGCACGGCCAGCGCCGCAAGGGCAAGCTCTCCGACTTCGGCGTGCAGCTTCGCGCCAAGCAGAAGCTCAAGGGTTTCTACGGCAACATCACCGAAAAGCAGTTCCGCGCCATCTACAAGGAAGCCGAGCGCCTCAAGGGCGATACGGGCGAGCTTCTGATCGGCCTGCTGGAGCGCCGCCTGGACGCGATCGTCTATCGCGCCAAGTTCGTGCCGACCGTCTTCGCCGCCCGCCAGTTCGTGACCCATGGTCATGTGAAGGTGAACGGCAAGCGCGTGAACATTCCGAGCTACCGCGTCCGCGAGGGCGACGTGATCGAGGTGAAGGACGCTTCCAAGCAGATGGGCCTCGTGCTCGAAGCCATCCAGAGCCCGGAACGCGACGTGCCGGATTACATCGACGCCGACCATGACAAGCTGACCGCCAAGTTCGTGCGGACGCCGGGTTTCTCCGATGTGCCCTATGCGGTGCAGATGGAACCGAACCTCGTCATCGAATTCTATTCGCGCAGCTGATTTTTCAGTCGAGCGATAGCGAATACGAAAAGGCCGCTCTTTCGAGCGGCCTTTTTTGTTTTCCCTCGTCAAGCGTCATGCCGGACCTGATCCGGCATCCATGGGAAGGCCGAGGCAGATGGCGACGCCCTATGGACCCCGGGGCAAGCCCGGGGTGACGGTCAAAGAAAAAGGCCCCGGATTTTTCCGGGGCCTTTCTTCGTTCCGATGGCAGTTCGACTACTGCTGCGCGGTCTAACGCAAAAGATCCTGTCGATAGATTTCGAGGGTCCAGGCCGGCAATAACGGTTTGACGAATGTCACACGCCCGTCGGTAAAGGCCATGATCCGCTCGGGAGGTTCGTTCAATCGCGAGTTGTCGAAGACGAAGCCCCGACTGGAAAGCAGCATGGCTTCGCGGATCAGCGGGCCGTTTCGGTCATACCGTTCGCGGATCTTCTGCTCCGGGACCGGATGACCGCCTTCGACAACACGCTCTCTGACCCGTTCCACCGAGAGGTCGGCCTTGTCCACGCCGACATGGAAAAGGATCACGGTGAACCCCAGCGCTTTTGCCCGATTGACCAGTTCCAGCTTGGAGGGGTGGGAGAAGACAGTCTCAGTAGCGAAGCTTTTTCCCTGTGCGAGATGTTCTTCGCGACGCTTCGCAGCTATTTCCAGTGCGCGATAGGCCGCTTCGGGCGAGGGGTCGTCCAGCTCGCCGCGCTGAATGAGGTCGGCGTTGATGAAGGGCGCTCCAAAGCTCGGGGCAATGCGCGTTTCGTAGAGGGTCGATTTGCCGGCCCCGTTGGGACCGGCCAACAGAACCATGGTCGGGATCACGAGGCGTCGGATTCCCTGACGATCTCGCCATTGTCGGCAAGACCGACACCGAGGCCCAATTGCCGCCGCCGCTTGAAGAAGGTTTTTTCCGTCTCGCTCGGTTCCGCCATCTTCTCGGCAAAAGCGTTGAGCCAGACCTCCTGTTCCTCCGCCGTCAGTTCATCGGGGGAGAGAGAGGCGTCAAGCGCGGCGCCGATGCGCCGGTAGTCGAAGTTTCCGGATAGCTCGATGGCGCGCCCGATGCGAAGCCAGTGGGTGATCTGTCCCGCCACGGATCTGCTTTGCCGGTCCGACTCGTTGCGTACCAGCGCCATAACATCGTCGCTCAACTTTACAGACTGTGCCATATGCGCCTCCTTATCCGTGGATGAAAGGTAGCATTTTGCTACCTCAATATCAAGGGGCGCATTCGGAGCGTGATGACGAGAACAAGCGCGTTCAAATAAAAAACCCCGGAAAATCCGGGGTTTCCCTGTTTCCTATCGCGCTCGCCTTACTGCTGCGCGGCTTCTGTCTCGATGCCCTTGGAGGCGAGGTATTCGCGCAGCTCGCCCTGTTCGAACATTTCGCGGACGATGTCGCAGCCGCCGACGAACTCACCCTTTACGTAGAGCTGGGGGATGGTCGGCCAGTCGGAGAATTCCTTGATGCCCTGACGGATGTCCTCGTCGGCCAGCACGTTCACGCCGTGGAAGGGGACGCCGAGATAGGTCAGCACCTGCACCACGGCGTTGGAAAAACCGCATTGCGGAAAGACGGGCGTGCCTTTCATGAAGAGCACCACGTCGCTCGTGTCGAGTTCGCCCTTGATGCGGTCGAAGACCGGATTGTCGCTCATCTTTTTATCCTCTCGTCCCGCGCGGGCCTTTTGGAGGGCCGACGGGCTATGCAGTTCAACTGTGTCGTTCAGTTCTCGGGCGCGCTGGTCTGAAGGGCGAGGGCGTGAAGCTCGTTGCCCATGCCGCCCTTGAGTGCGCCGTAAACCATCTGGTGCTGCTGTACGCGCGTCTTGCCCCTGAAGGCCTCGGAGATCACGGTGGCGGCGTAATGATCGCCGTCGCCGGCCAGATCGCGGATTTCGACTTGCGCGTCCGGAATGGCGTCCTTGATGAGGCGTTCGATGTCGGAGGCGGTCATCGCCATGTCGTACAGCGCTCCTCTTGAGCTTGGCCGAAGCCTTAAAGTTCGGGGGCCGCGGCCATATAGGTCGGGAGCCAGCCTTCATGGATGGCCTTCAGCCCCGCCACAGATATGGGCGTGCCGCCATTGAGTGTCAATTCATGGGTGCCGGTGGTGCCGATGCGGGCGGCCGGAATGCCGGCTTTTTCGGCGCGGGCGAGGAGGGCGTCCGCCTCGCCGTCCGGCACGGTGACGACATAGCGGCCCTGATCCTCGCCAAAGGCCCAGGCATGGAGGGCCAGGTCGGTTTTCGCGGTGATTTCCGCCCCCATATTGCCGGCCATCGCCATTTCGGCCAGGGCGACCAGCAGGCCGCCATCGGAGACGTCATGGACGGCGGTGACGCGGCGGGCGCGGATTTCCTCGCGGACGAAGTCGCCGTGACGGCGTTCGAGCGTGAGATCGACCGGGGGCGGGGCGGAGGCGTCGCCGCGGCCATCGGCAAGGTCGCGATGGTAGATGGACTGGCCGAGATGGCCTTTCGTGTCGCCGAGGACGATGACGGCGTCGTTCCCCGCCTTGAAGGCGATGGTGGCGCGCGCCGTCACATCCGGCAGCAGGCCCACGGCGCCGATGGCAGGCGTCGGCAGGATGCCCTGTCCGTTGGTCTCGTTGTAGAGGGAGACATTGCCGGAGACGACGGGGAAGTCCAGCGCGCGGCAGGCTTCGCCGATGCCCTGAATGCAGCCGACGAACTGGCCCATGATGTCGGGCTTTTCCGGGTTGCCGAAATTGAGGTTGTCGGTGACGGCGAGCGGTTCCGCGCCGACGGCCGACAGGTTGCGCCAGCATTCGGCGACCGCCTGCTTGCCGCCCTCGAAGGGGTCGGCGGCGCAATAGCGCGGCGTCACGTCGACGGTGAAGGCGAGGCCCTTCTTTTCCGTGCCGTCCACGCGGATGACGGCGGCGTCCCCGCCGGGGCCCACCGAGGTGTTGCCCTGAATGAGGTGGTCGTATTGCTCCCAGACCCAGCGGCGCGAGCACATGTCGGGCAGGCCGATCATCTTTTCGAGCGCCTTGCCGATGTCGTTCGGCGCGGGGAGGGAGGAGGGATCGAGCGCAGCCGGTTTCGGCGTCGCTTCCCAGGGGCGGTCATATTCCGGGGCCTCGTCGCCCAGTTCCTTGATCGGCAGGTCGGCCATGACGTCGCCATGCTGGCGGACGCGGAAGCGCAGATCGTCGGTGGTGGTTCCGACAATGGCGAAATCGAGATCCCATTTGCGGAAGATCGCTTTCGCCTGCTCTTCCATGGCGGGGTCGAGCACCATGAGCATGCGCTCCTGGCTTTCCGACAGCATCATCTCATAGGCCGTCATGCCTTCTTCGCGGCAGGGCACGGCATCGAGGTTGAGTTCCACGCCGAGATTGCCCTTGGCACCCATTTCGACCGCCGAGCAGGTGAGGCCGGCAGCGCCCATATCCTGAATGGCGATGACGGCGCCCGACGCCATCAGCTCCAGGCAGGCTTCGAGCAGCAGCTTTTCGGAGAAGGGGTCGCCGATCTGGACGGTGGGGCGTTTTTCTTCCGTGTCCTGATCGAACTCCGCAGACGCCATGGTTGCGCCGTGAATGCCGTCGCGGCCGGTCTTGGAGCCGAGATAGACGATGGGCAGGCCCACGCCCTTGGCTTCGGAATAGAAAATCTTGTCGGTATCGGCAAGGCCCGCCGCGAAGGCGTTCACAAGGCAGTTGCCGTTATAGGAGGGGTCGAAATTCACTTCGCCGCCGACGGTCGGCACGCCGAAGGAATTGCCATAGCCGCCGATGCCCGCGACGACGCCCGAGACGACATGGCGGGTGCGGGGATGGTCCGGTTCGCCGAAGCGCAGCGCATTCAGCGCCGCGACGGGGCGCGCGCCCATGGTGAAGACGTCGCGCAGAATGCCGCCCACGCCGGTCGCCGCGCCCTGATGGGGCTCGATATAGGAGGGGTGGTTGTGGCTTTCCATCTTGAAGATGACGGCCTGACCGTCGCCGATATCGACGACGCCCGCGTTTTCCCCCGGGCCGCAAATGACGCGCTCGCCGGTGGTGGGCAGGGTGCGCAGCCATTTCTTGGAGGATTTGTAGGAGCAGTGCTCGTTCCACATGGCCGAGAAGATGCCGAGCTCGGTGAGCGTCGGTTCGCGGCCGATGAGGTCCAGAATGCGCTGATACTCGTCCGGTTTCAGGCCGTGCTCGGCGATGAGTTCCGGCGTGATTTCGATGTCGTTACGGATCACGCCACGGCCTCCAATACGCTTTCAAACAGGGCCCGGCCATCGGTGCAGCCGTTCAGCTCTTCGATCATGTTTTCCGGGTGCGGCATCATGCCGAACACATTGCCGCGTTCGTTGAGGATGCCGGCGATGTCGTTGATGGAGCCGTTGGGGTTGTCGCCCTTCGCATAGCGCAGGCCCACGCGGCCTTCGCCTTCCAGGCGCTCGATGGTGGCTTCATCGGCGAAATAGTTGCCTTCGCCATGGGCGACGGGGCAGCGCCAGACCTGCCCTTGCGCATATTTGCGGGTGAAGTCGGTATCCGCATTGGCGGTTTCGAGCATCACTTCGCGGCAGACGAATTTGAGATCCGCATTGCGCATGAGGACGCCCGGCAGGAGGCCCGTCTCGCAGAGGATCTGGAAGCCGTTGCACACGCCCAGCACGCGTACGCCGCGCTCCGCGGCCTTCGCGACGGCGGGCATGATGTGGGCGCGGGCGGCGATGGCACCCGTGCGCAGATAGTCGCCATAGGAAAAGCCGCCGGGGACGACGACGAGGTCCACATCGGGCAGTTCACTATCGGCATGCCAGACCGCGGCGGGGCGCGTGCCGGAAATCATTTCCAGCGCATTCAGCATGTCGCGTTCGCGGTTGGAGCCGGGGAAGACGATGACGGCCGATTTCATGCTTACTTCTCGTCCAGCTCGATGGCGTAATTCTCGATCACCGTGTTGGCGAGCAACTGGCGGCACATCTCGTCGAGCGCGGCCTCGGCCTTCGCCCTGTCGGTTTCGGCCAGTTCCACCTCGATGAACTTGCCCTGACGCACGCCCTCCACGCCGTCGAAACCGAGCGCGCCGAGCGCGTGCTGGATGGCTTTCCCCTGCGGATCGAGAACGCCGTTCTTGAGCGTGACTTTGATACGGGCCTTCATGCGTCTTCCGTGTCCTTGGTTTCGGATGGCTGCCGTCATTGCGAGGAGCGCAGCGACGACGCAATCCATTTCATCATCTGCCGCCTTCCGGATTGCTTCGCGTCCCGAAGGACGCTCGCAATGACGACAGAGGGGCGGGGCCGGTCCTTATTTCACCAGCGTCGGGCCGCGGCGCTTGGGCTCGTTCTCGTAGAGAATGCCGAGGCGGCGCGCGACTTCCTGATAGGCTTCGATGAGACCGCCCATGTCGCGGCGGAAACGGTCCTTGTCGAGCTTGTCGTTCGATTTGATGTCCCAGAGGCGGCAGCTGTCCGGGCTGATTTCGTCGGCGAGCAGAATGCGCATCATGTCGCCTTCATACTGGCGGCCGAACTCCACCTTGAAGTCCACCAGCCGGATGCCGATGCCGAGGAAGAGGCCGGTCAGGAAGTCGTTGATGCGCAGTGCCAGCGCCATCATGTCGTCGATCTCCTGCGGAGAGGCCCAGCCAAAGGCGGTGATGTGCTCTTCGGAGACCATCGGATCGTGGAGTTCGTCCGACTTGTAATAGAACTCGATGATGGAGCGGGGCAGCAGCGTGCCTTCTTCGAGGCCGAGCCGCTTGGCCAGCGAGCCGGCGGCCACGTTGCGCACCACGACCTCGATCGGGATGATCTCGACTTCGCGGATCAACTGCTCGCGCATATTGATCGAGCGAATGAAATGGGTGGGCACGCCGATGTCGTTCAGCCGCGTGAAGACGAACTCCGAGATGCGGTTGTTCAGGACGCCCTTGCCCTCGATGACGGCATGTTTCGTCGCGTCGAAGGCGGTGGTGTCGTCCTTGAAATGCTGGACGAGCGTGCCCGGTTCCGGGCCTTCGTAAAGGACTTTGGCCTTGCCTTCGTAAACGCGTCTGCGCCGGCTCATATTGTTGAATCCATTCGGTTGGCGCCCCCGGGGCTCATGGGCCTTGGGGACGAAATGCGGGGCAGGTCTCCCGATCCGGGCCCACCGGGCCTCGGGAGAAAGGGGCCTTCGGAATCGCCCCTTCGGCAGGCGCAAATTAGCGCAAGGGAGGGGGGGATACAATCGGCGCCTTTCGCGGCTGCGTAAAACCTCATACGCCGCCAAAAACCATTCCAGAACAAAGCGTTATATCTGGTTCCGAGCGGCCGGGTTCAAGGGGCGGCCCGGCTCGTCTGGTATCGGGGACCCTCCGTGCCTATGTCCTGTAATGTGAGCGGGAAATCTGTCCGGATCGGCCGGTCAGTGGCGCCAAGAGATGGAGCAGCATCCACATGTCCAATATCGACAAGCGTGGTGAAGCCTATGAGAACAAATTCGTTCATGACGAGGAAACGCGCTTCAAGGCCACGGCCCGGCGCAACAAGCTGCTGGGGCTCTGGGCGGCGGAGCTGATGGGGATTACCGGCCCCGAGGCCGACGCCTATGCGCAGGAAGTGGTGGCTGCCGATTTCGAGGAAGCGGGCGAGGAGGACGTGTTCCGCAAGGTGCGCCGCGATCTGGACGAGCGGGGCGTGGACCAGTCCGACCACCAGATCCGCCGGACCATGGCGGAGCTGATGGAAGAGGCGGTCCGTCAGGTCACGGGCTGAGGCGAAGGGCGCGGCTATCGGCCCGGCCTTCGGTCGCGGCCGATATCAGCGTCGAGGCGAAGCTGTGCGCGGCG
Organism: Parvibaculum indicum; assembly: GCF_011762095.1. Lineage (GTDB taxonomy): Bacteria > Pseudomonadota > Alphaproteobacteria > Parvibaculales > Parvibaculaceae > Parvibaculum > Parvibaculum indicum. The sequence continues at coordinate 263,864 of NZ_JAASQO010000004.1, forward strand.
GCCTCCCGCGCGATTTCCTCGGTGAGGCCCTCGATCGCATTGGCAGGCGTTTCGCGCATGCGGTGCATGGCCGTCCATGAGATCGCTTCCAGGGCGATGCGGGCGGCCAGTTTCAGATCGGGGCCCGGTTTGCCGCGCCGGCCGACGATTTTCAGTGCAACGGCGGCCAGTTCGTCGCGGAAATCGCCGCGCATGGCCGTCGCCTGCAGGGCGTCGATTTCCGAAATTTCCAGAGCGAGGCGGTTCATGAGCCAGACGGCGCGGCGCGCGCCGTGCATCAGGTCGTAGAACTCGCCGCCGATTGCTCCCAGCTCCGGGATGCCGGGTGTGGCGCCCTTGCCGAGGGCGGCGGCGAGAGAGGGCAGTTTCACGATTTCCGCCCGGCGCGCCGCCACGACTTTCACTGTTTCCCGCATCGAGGTCGCTTTCAGCGGCAGGGCGAGCCCTTCCAGCGGGCGCTCGCAGGCGCGCAGGATGGCGAGGTGGAGCAGGGCTTCCTTGCCGGTGACGTAGAGATAGAGCGTGCCGACGGAAACGCCCGCCGCTTTCGCGATATCGGCCATCTGGGCGCGGCGGAAGCCCAGCTCCGTGAAGCAGTCCACGGCGCCCTCGGCGATCTGTTCCAGACGTTTTTCGCTCTTCTTCCGCATCCCGCTCTCATTCGGAAATCATTGCCTTCCCGGGCAGGGTATAATATATGAATGAATGGTTCATTATAAAAATGGAAAATGGCCATGCGCGCCTTTCGGATTATCGGTGTCTGCGTCCTGTTCTGCCTGCTGATCGCGCCGGCCCGCGCGGGCGACGCCATGGCGGACGGGGGATGGGCCTCCTATGGCGGCGATGCGGGCGGGCAGCGCTATGTCGCGGCGGACCGGATCTCACCGGAAAACGTGTCGAAGCTGGCGCCCGCCTGGACATTCCGGACGGGCGCGCTGGACGGGAAAACGGACAAGGTGCTGGGGCGCACGGCTTTCGAGGCGACGCCGATCCTTGTGGCGGGGAGCCTCGTCTTCTGCACGCCCTATAATGAGGTGATCGCCATCGACCCGGCCACGGGCGACGAGAAATGGCGTTTCGACCCGCATTTGCCGCTGACGCTGCGGCCCGCCAATCAATATGTCTGCCGGGGCGTGGCCTATTGGAAGGACAGTTCGGCGCCGGCGGGGCAGGGCTGTTCGGAGCGTATTTTCGTTGCGACCAATCATTCGCGGTTGATCGCGCTCGATGCGCATAACGGACAGGTCTGCAACGGGTTCGGCTCGCGCATCACGCCCGGCATGGTCGATGCGGGACCGGACAGGCTGCTGATCTGGCCCGGCGAGTTCCAGATCACCTCGCCGCCGGTGGTGGTCCATAATGTGGTGATCGTCGGCTCTTCCATTTCCGATAATGCGCGCACCGATGCGCCGTCGGGCGTGGTGCGGGCATTCGATACCCGCAGCGGCGAGCCCATCTGGACGTTCGATCCGCTGGACCCGCAGAACCGGGAGCCGGGACTTGCCAAGGTGGGGGCTGCCAATGTCTGGGCGCCCATGTCGGTGGATGCCGAGCGGGGGCTCGTCTTCCTGCCGACGAGCAGCGCGAGCCCGGATTTTTTCGGTGGCGGTCGGCCGGGCAATAATGAGCTTGCCGATTCCGTCGTCGCGGTGGATGTGGAATCGGGGCAGGTGGTCTGGTCGTTCCAGACCGTGCATCACGATGTCTGGGATTACGACCTGCCCGCGCAGCCGACGCTTGCCACCATCATGCATGACGGCAAGCCGAAGGATGTCGTTATCCAGGCGACCAAGACCGGCTTTCTGTTCGTGCTCGACCGCGACACGGGCAAGCCCGTTTTCGGTGTGGAAGAGCGCAAGGTGCCGCCATCCGACGTGCCGGGCGAGACGCTGTCGCCGACGCAGCCCTTTCCGGTGAAGCCGCCCGCGCTCATTCCGCAAAAGCTCGACAAGGGCGGTAGCTGGGGCGTGGTCGCCTTTGATCAGCTTTCCTGCAATCGCCGTTTGCAGCACTATCGCAGCGAGGGGCTTTTCACGCCGCCGTCGCTTCAGGGCACGATCCTCTATCCCTTCAACGGGGGCGGGGCGAACTGGGGCGGGCTTGCCTTCGACCCGAAGCGCAACATCGCCGTGGTGAACATGAACAGCATGGCGCATGTCGTCACGCTTATTCCGAGCGACAAGGTCAAAGGCGAGAAGGAAACGCATGAGGGCGCGGAAATCTCGCCGCAGGCCGGCGCGCCCTATGGCATGCGGCGCGATCTCTTCATGTCGCCGCTGGGACTTCCCTGCACGCCGCCGCCCTGGGGCTATCTCATCGGGGTGAACATGGAGACGGGCGAGATCGCCTGGCGCAAACCGTTCGGCACGGTGCGCGACATGACGCCTCTCGCGCTGCCGCTGGAATGGGGCGTGCCGAGTTTCGGCGGGCCGCTCGTCACCAAAACCGGGCTCATTTTCATCGGCGCGACGATGGATAATTATCTTCGCGCCTATTCGACGGAGACGGGCGACGAGGTGTGGAAGGCGCGGCTTCCAGCCGGTGGGCAGGCGACGCCCATGTCCTATACATGGAAGGGACGGCAATATGTGGTGATCGCGGCGGGCGGCCATGCGCGCGCCGGCACGAAGCTTGGCGACTACATCATGGCCTATGCGCTGCCGGAGAAGGGAAGCGCAGGCAAGTAAGGCGGCGCGACAGCTTGCGTTGCCTGCGTTCCAGACGCCAAACTCTCCTCACAACAAGAAAAGGGAGGAGAGATAATGGGCGACTACAGGAATGTGACGGTGGAGCGCGACGGGCCGGTGGCGCTGGTTCGGTTCGACCGCAAGGGCAATCGCAATGCCTTCAATCAGGAAACGATCGTCGAGCTGACGGATGTCGCGCGGCGCTTCCAGGACGATCTGGAGGTGCAGGCGGTGGTGCTGACGGGCACGCGCGAAGCCTTTTCCGGCGGGATCGACCTCAAGGAGCGGTCCACGCGGGACGAGGATGCGGAGGGCGATCTGGAGCGCCGCCAGGTCTATTACCGCGGCGTGAAACTCTGCCAGGCGTGGGAGGACATGCCGCAGGTGACGATCGCGGCCATCGACGGCATGGCGGTGGGCGCGGGCGTTGCGCTGCCGCTGGCGCTCGACTGGCGCGTGATGGGGAAGGACGCCTTTCTTTATGTGCCGGAGGTGAAGATCGGCATCAACCTGCAATGGGGCGCGCTGCCGCGTCTCGTGACGCTGGTGGGTCCGGCGCGTGCGAAACGCATCTGTATCCTTTGCGAGCGGATGGGGTCGGCGCATGCGCTGGACTGGGGCATCGTCGACGAGGTGGCCGAAGACGGCAAGGCGGTAGAGCGCGCGATGGAGATGGCGCGGGAGGCCGCGTCCATGCCCGCGCCGGCCGTGCGCATGGTGAAGGAGGCGGTGAACGCGACCGCCAATGCGCTGCACAAGGCGGTGAGCTATGCCGATGCCGACCAGAGCCAGCTTTCGTCGAGCTTCACATCGGCGAAGTCGGAGAGCGACAAGTTCGTGAAGAAGGCAGGCTGAATTAAAACGTCATTGCGAGCGAAGCGAAGCAATCCAGAGCGGCAGATTCAGAACTGGATTGCTTCGTCGCTTCGCTCCTCGCAATGACGAACTTTTACTTGAGGGGAATAGTCAGGCGGGCAGCGCCTTGGCGCGGAGGCGGGTGGCGATCTGTTCCAGCGAGAGCAGATGATTGCCTTCCTTCACCACGTCGTAAACGGTGACGTTCACGGCACGGAGCGTCTTGCGGGAGATCTCGCGGGTTTCCGGATGCTCGTCGAAGTCGATCACGTTGACGCAGCAGGTGTTCTGGTCGAGCGCGCAGAAGGTGGAAAGCCCCGTGTCGAGCGCCCAGCCGATGACGAGACGGTTGATGCCGCCATGGGCGACGAGGGCGAGCGTGTCCCACTCCGGATCGGCAATCACTTCTTCGAGCGCGGCGACGACGCGCGCATTCACCTCCTCGAAGCTGTCGCCGCCATTATAGCGCGCACCCGGTACATGGGCGTGTCTGAAGGAATAGGCGATCTCGTTCAGGTCGGTGACGGCGTTGCGGAATGCCGGGTCGCCGTTGAATTCGACGAAGCGGTCATGCGGTTCCACCTCGAGGCCGCGGCCTTCGAGAATGAGGCGGGCGGTCTCCTGCGAGCGCGGATAGCTGGAGGCGACGGCGCGGTCGAAGGGGATGTTGGCGAGCGCCTGTCCGGTGCGGGTCGCCTGTTCGCGGCCCCATTCCGTCAGCGGCACGGTTTTGGGGTCGGCCACGCGGTTGCCTGCATCGTCGACATAGGAGACGTCGCCATGGCGGAAGAGATAGATGCGGCGGCGGCGCGAGCCGTCGAAGGCGGTGCGCAGGAAATCGGTCATATCGGGCCTCATGAGTTGCGTTTGGATCCGAGTATAGGACCGAATATGACGGCGGGGTGAAGGGGAGAACCTGTCGTTGTCGTCCTAAATTAAGCTCCGCTTGATAACCAAGAGTGTATGAAGTACATTTTTGGTTATCTAAGTTTGGAGATGTGCCATGTCATCGAGACGGAAGGTGCCCGCTAAGCTGAAGCGCGATATCGGTGAGCGTATCCGGGCTGCGCGAATGACTGCTGGCTTCAACACAGCGACTGACTTTGCTTCGGCGTTGGATATTGAGCCTTTGACTTACCGGCGTTATGAGCGCGGTGAGGTAATTCCTGATGCAGAGTTGCTTGTTAATATTTCAAATCTAACAGACTACACGCTGGACTGGATGATTGCGGGGAAAGGACCAGCTAGGCGTTTAGTCTAAAGACTTGAAAGTTACCGCAAAAATCAATTTCGCATCAGTTTCATGATCTCTTCGGTGCCGAGTTTGATGCTTGCTCGGCCCCGAATCCGTGTGAACGGGCTGCGATCAGCTTTGGACATTAGGATACGTTTATCCTTGGTTACCTCAAATTCTATGGCCGTACCGGGCTCAAAGCCTAGTTCGTCACGGAGCTTCTTGGGAATGGTGACTTGTCCCTTGTGATTGACGACTGCGTTCATGTTCCCTCGAATACTGAGACGAAGACTGAGGTTAGCGGTTGCGACTCAGCCTGAAAACACACGCAAGGCCTTACTCCGCCGCCTGCTTCATCGCTTCCGGGCCGAAGACGCGGGCGAAGATCGTGTCGACGTGTTTGGTGTGGTAGCCGAGATCGAAACGCTCCTCGATTTCCTCGTCCGTCAGATATTTCTTCACATCCGGGTCGGCTTTCAGCAGCTCGAGGAAATTGCCTTCGCCGCGCCAGACGGGCATGGCATTGCGCTGGACGAGGCGGTAGGCGTCCTCGCGGCTGGCGCCCTTTTGCGTCAGGGCGAGGAGGACGCGCTGCGAGTGCACCAGGCCGCCCAGCTTGTCCATGTTCTTCTGCATGGTCTCCGGATAGACGAGCAGCTTGTCGATGACGCCGGTGAGGCGCGACAGCGCGAAGTCCATGGTGACGGTCGCGTCCGGGCCGATCATGCGCTCGACGGAAGAGTGCGAGATGTCGCGCTCGTGCCAGAGGGCGACGTTTTCCAGCGCGGGCGTCACCATGCCGCGCACGACGCGGGCAAGGCCGGTGAGGTTTTCCGTCAGTACAGGGTTCCGCTTGTGCGGCATAGCCGACGAACCCTTCTGGCCTTCGGAGAAATATTCTTCCGCCTCAAGTACTTCCGTGCGCTGAAGATGGCGGATTTCGGTGGCGACGCGCTCGACCGAGCTGGCGACGACGCCGAGGGTTGCAAAGAACATGGCGTGGCGGTCGCGCGGGATGACCTGCGTCGAGACCGGCTCCGGCTCGAGACCCAGGGCCTTGGCGACATGTTCTTCCACGCGGGGGTCGATATTGGCGAAGGTGCCGACGGCGCCCGAAATGGCGCAGGTGGCGACTTCCGCGCGGGCGTTCACGAGACGCTCGCGGCAACGGGCGAACTCCGCATAGGCTTCGGCCATTTTCAGGCCGAAGGTGACGGGCTCGGCATGGATGCCATGGCTGCGGCCGATGGTGACCGTGTCCTTGTGCTCGAAGGCGCGGCGCTTGATGGCGGCCAGCAGTTCGTCCATGTCCTTCAGCAGAATGTCGGCGGCGCGGACGAGCTGCACGTTGAAGCAAGTGTCCAGCACATCCGACGAGGTCATGCCCTGATGGACGAAGCGCGAATCCGGCCCGATGAATTCGGCCAGATGCGTTAGGAAGGCGATGACGTCATGTTTCACTTCGCGCTCGATCTCGTCGATCTTTGCGACGTCGAATACCGCGGCGTCGCCCTTTTCGCGGATGTTCTTCGCGGCTTCCTTCGGGATCACGCCAAGCTCGGCCAGCGCCTCGCAGGCATGGGCCTCGATCTCGAACCAGATGCGGAACTTGGTTTCGGGGGACCAGATGGCGACCATTTCGGGCCGCGAATAGCGCGGAATCATCGGCTGAGTCTCATGATGCTTGAAGGAACGGGCAGGGTGTAGCACCCGGGGGGCCGCCCCTCAAGTGGCCCCCGGGGCGAGACGGGCTCGCTTCCCGCGCCGCCAGCCGGTAAGCTGCCGGTTCCGCAGAAAATAGCCAAAAAATTGGGGGGCATAATGGACGAACTGGCAAAGCTCGATGCGACGGGGCAGGCCGAACTGGTGGCGAAGGGCGAGGCGAGCCCGGTTGAGCTGGTGGAGGCGGCGATTGCCCGCATCGAGAAGGTCAATCCGCAGGTGAACGCGGTCGTCACCACCTTCTACGACAAGGCGCTGGAGGAGGCGAAAGCGGGGCCGGCCAAGGGGCCTTTCCACGGCGTGCCGAACCTTGTGAAGGATCTCGACAACCTCAAAGGCACGAAGGCGACGTCGGGCTGCCGGTTGTTGGCCGAAAACATTTCGCCGGAGACAGACCCCGTGATCGCGGGGTTCGAGGCGGCGGGCTTCGTGATGCTCGGCAAGAGCAATACGCCGGAATTCGGCCTGCTGGGGACGACGGAATCCATGCTGCTCGGCCCCTGCAACAATCCGTGGAACCTCGAGCATTCGCCGGGCGGCTCGTCGGGCGGCGCGGCGGCGGCGGTCGCTTCCGGCATGGTGCCGCTGGCCCATGCGACGGATGGCGGCGGGTCGATCCGCATTCCGGCGTCCTGCTGCGGCGTGTTCGGGCTGAAGCCCAGCCGGGGGCGCATCGAACTCGGCGAGCGGCAATTGCCGGGCGATATCGGCTTCCAGCATTGCGTGAGCCGCAGCGTGCGCGACAGCGCCACCGCGCTGGCCGTGAGCGAGAAGCAGGGCGCCAATGCCGTCTTGCCGCCGGTCGGCCGCGTAGAAGGGCCGGGCAAGAAGCGGCTGAAAATCGCCTTCGGCACGGCGGATTACACGGGCAACGAACCTTCGGCGGAGGTGAAGGCGGCGACCGAGAGCGTGGCGAAGCTTTGCGAAGAGCTCGGCCATGAGGTGGTGCCGGCGACGAGCGAGGTGAATGGCGAGGCGTTCAAAGATGCGTTCCTTGCTGCCTGGGCCTCCGGCCCGTCGCAGCTTCTGGCGCTGGTGAAGCAGATGGGGCTCGATCCGGAAGCGGTGCTGGAGCCCTGGACGATCGGCCTGGCCAATCTCTTCGACAGCAAACCCGCCGACACGCTGGAAAAGGCGCTGGCGGAATTTGCGATCGTGACCGCCGAAACGGCGGCCTTCATGGCCGATTACGATGTCTGGCTGACGCCGGTGCTGGCCGCCGTGCCGCCCAAGACGGGCGAGCAGGGCCCGAGCGTGCCGTTCGATACGCTTTATGAGCGCGTCTTCAACTATGTGACCTATACGCCCGTGCACAATGTGGCGGGGACGCCGGCCATGTCGGTGCCGCTGTCGTGGAGCGAGGCGGGGCTTCCCATCGGGGCGCAATTCGCCGCGCCGCTGGGGCAGGAGCGTGTGCTGCTCGAACTGGCCTATGAGCTGGAAGAGGCCCGTCCGTGGGCGGACAGATATCCGCCGGTCTTTGCCGGGTAGGCCTTAGCCCGCTTCCTCGACCAGAATGTCGAGGAAGCGCCGGGCGGCGGGACCGGGAGGCGCCTTGACCCGCCACAGCGCGGCGAAGCGGCTGGTGGAGGGGTGCGCGATGTCGGCGCAGGGAATTTCCACGAGGCGGCCCGCTTCCTCTTCCTGGCGGAGCGTGGGCTCGGGGATATAGGCCCAGCCAAGGCCCGCGCGCAGCATGGCATGCGCCATCTCCATATTGTCGGCGATCAGAATGTCGGTGCCGTGGAAGCGGTAGTCGAAATCCTGCCGGTCGGTGAGGTGCGAGGCGACGACGATCTGGCGGTGATCGTCGAGCGCGCTCAGGGGGATAGGCTCGTTGCGACGGGCCAGCGGATGGCCGGGCGCGGCGGCGATGGCGAGCGAATAGACGGCGACCTCCCGCCCGTCCAGCTCCTTGGCCGGCATGCCGGCATTGAGCCCCACCAGGGCGAGCTGGCATTCGGCGCGCATCACCGCGTCCCAAGCTTCCTTGTCGATGGCGGTGTGAAGGCGATAGTCAAGATGGGGGATTTTCTCGTCCAGCCGGGCGAGCGCGCGGGCGAGCAGGCCGCGGTCGAAACTGGTGTCGACCGACAGGGTGAGTTCCACTTCCTGCCCGGTCTTCATGGCGCCGATGCGCGCATTCAGCCGGTCGAGGCGGCGGAAGACGATTTCCGCATCGGTGAGAAGGGCGCGGCCTTCCTCCGTCAGGGCGGGGCGGTAGCCGGAGCGGTCGAAAAGGTCCACCTCCAGATGCTGTTCCAGATTGGCGACGGCATAGCTTACCGCCGAGACGGCCCGGCCCAGCCGCTTGGCGGCGGCGGAGAAGCTGCCGGTTTCCGCCACGGCGCGGAAGATTTCGAGCTGGCTGATGAGATTGGGATGGCGCGTCTTCGGGGTCATCCGGAGATGTTCGGATAAGCTGAAAAAGATTGCCAATCTTTTCTGGTTTTTCTGTTGGAAACGGGTGGCTAACCTCGCGACACACGGTGGCAGACCGGATTCGGATTTTAAGGAGGAGAGTCATGAGCATTCAGCTTTCGCGGCGCGGGTTCCTCGCGTCGGCGGCGGTCAGCGCGCTTGCCGTGGGCATGGCGGGCGTCAAGGCGCGGTCGGCCTTTGCCGCGGAGACGGCCGGTCTCGACGCGATGGCGCAGGCCGAGCTTGTCGCCAGGGGCGAAACGACCTCGCTGGAACTGGTCAACGCGGCCATCGACCGGATCGAGGCGGTGAACCCCAAGGTGAACGCGGTGGTGACCGAGACGTTCGATCGGGCGCGCGAGCTGGCGGCGTCGGGCAAGCTGCCGGAGAGCCCGCTTTCGGGCGTGCCCTATCTCATCAAGGATCTCGACGATGTGAAGGGCGTACGCACGACGCATGGCTCGCGCCTGATGGCGGAGACCATCGCCGAAGAGAACTCCGCGATGACGACCTATGCGGACGAGGCGGGGCTTGTCGTTCTCGGCAAGACCAATACGCCGGAATTCGGCCTGCTGGGCACGACGGAGTCGCTGCTGCTGGGGCCTTGCCACAATCCCTGGGGGCTCGATCATTCCACGGGCGGGTCGTCCGGCGGCGCGGCGGCGGCGGTCGCCTCGGGCATGTTGCCGGTGGCGCATGCGACGGATGGCGGCGGGTCGATCCGCATTCCGGCGTCGTGCTGCGGCGTCTTCGGCCTGAAGCCGAGCCGGGGCCGGATGGATCTCGGCGGCCATGCCATGCCGGGCGATATCGGCGTTCAGAACAGCGTGAGCCGCAGCGTGCGCGACAGCGCCATGGTGTTCTCGCTGTCGGAAGACCGGCGCGACAAGGCCGTGTTCAAGCCGGTGGGCTATGTCTCCGAGCCGGTGAACCGGAAGCTGAAGGTCGGTTTCGGGACGGCGGATTATTTCGGCAAGGAGCCCGATCCGGAAGTGAAGGCGGCGCTGGAGGATGTGGCTAAACTTTGCGCCGATCTCGGCCATGAGATCGTGGAGGTAAAGAACCCGCTCAATGGCGAGGAGTTCATCGACAGGTTCCTGACCATCTGGGCGTCCGGCCCGGCCAATCTCGTCGCAATGGCGAAGGCGAAGGGGCTCGATCCGAACGAGGTGCTGGAGCCCTGGACGGTGGGGCTGGCGGAGTTCTATGCCGCGAAACCCGAGGGCGCGCTGAATGAGACGGTCGCCTATTTCAAGCAGGTGGAAGCGCAGATGGACCAGTTCATGTCGGGCTTCGATGTCTGGCTGACGCCGGTGCTGTCCTCGCCGCCGCCCAAGCTCGGCCAGCAGGCACCGACCGTGCCCTTCGATACGCTTTTCGAGCGGACCGTGCAGTATGTGGCCTATACGCCTGTGCACAATGTGGCGGGGACGCCGGCCATGTCCGTGCCGCTTTCCTGGTCGAAGGCGGGGCTTCCCATCGGCAGCCAGTTCGCCGCGCGCAAGGGGCAGGAGGGGCTTCTTTATGCGCTGGCGCTCCAGCTCGAGCAGGCCCGTCCCTGGGCGGACAAGCACGCGCCGGTGTTTGCGGGGTAAAAGACCTTCCAGTCTTCGTCATTCCGGGCCCGACCCGGAATCCATTCGGCGCTGCCTGCGGGACGGGCAGGCCGGGTGGACCCCGGATCAAGTCCGGGGTGACGATGGAAGGGGGCATCGATGGCGGCATCTAAATAATACAATTATTGTATCATTTGGGTGATCGCGCTATAGCTGTCCGGGACAAGGAGGAGGAGCCCATGTCCCGGACAACCGCCGCTAACGACCGCAAATACAATGTGCTGATGATCCTGACCGATCAGGAGCAGAGCCTGGCGAGCTGGCCCGAGGGGCTGCTCGACAAGCTGCCGGGGCATCGCGCGCTGCTGGAGCGCGGGCTGCTCATCGAGAATTACCATGTGCAGACGACGCCCTGCAGCCCGTCGCGCTCGACGATCTTTACCGGGCAGCACACGCAGACAACGGGCGTTTATCAGAACACCGATACGCCGCCCAATCCCGGGCTTTCCGATACGCTGCCGACGCTCGGCACGATGATGCAGGCGGCGGGGTATTATTCGAGCTACAAGGGCAAATGGCATCTGTCGCAGATCAACCGCGAGCGCGACTGGAACCAGGTGCCGCGCGGGCTCTATCCGAACACCGAAAAAGCCATGGAGAAATACGGCTTCCATGACTATGGCTTCGATGGGGAAGCGGTCGGGCTGACATGGGACGGCTACCGGTCCGACGCCTTTACCGCCGCGGATGTGGGACGGACGCTGTTCGACTATGCGCGCCATGACAAGGCGGGCGGCAAGCCGTGGTTTCAGGTGGTGGGGCTCGTCAATCCGCATGACATCATGTTTTACGATGCGACGGGCAAGCAGTCGGAAGACCGGCTGCATCCCGACCTGCTGGCGCCGCTTCGCCGCGAGCCGGGCGACCCGATCTACGAGACCGATAACGGGTTCGACCTGCCGGAAAGTTTCTACAAGGACGACCTCGGCACCAAGCCGGAAGCGCATAGCGGGATCGTGCGCCAGACCGACAGTTTCTATGGCCGGATCGAGCGCACGGACGAGGCGTCGTGGCGGCGGCTCGTGAACTATTACTACAACTGCATCAGGGATGTGGACCGGCGGCTGGAACAGATCCTCTGGGCGCTGACGGAAAGCGGCCAGATGGAAAGCACGATCATCGTCTATACCTCAGACCATGGCGAGCGGGCCTCCGCGCATGGCATGCACCAGAAGGCGGGGACCGTTTACCGGGAAGAGGTCAATGTACCGATGATTATCGTGCATCCGGACTTGCCCGGCGGGCGGCGGACGAAGCGGCTGATGAGCGCCATCGACATCGCGCCGACGCTGATGGGGCTGGCGGGCATGGCGCCGGAAGAGGCCGAGGCGCAGTTTCCCGGGCTGCCGGGCGTCGATCTTTCGGCCATGATCGCCGACCCGTCGCAACCGAGCGAACGGGACGCCCGCGGGCATCTGTTCGATTATGCGGTCGCCTATATGTGGGAGCCGCTGGGCGCCTTTGCCAACTACCCCAAGGGCGTGGACGGGCTGGACAAGGTTTTCGACCTGACCAAGCGGCGGCTGCATCGCGGCGTGCATGACGGGCGATGGAAATTCGCGCGCTACTTCGCGCCGTCGCAGCATCACACGCCGGAGGATTGGGAGACGCTCAGCCGGCTGAACGATCTGGAGCTTTACGATACGGAGGCCGATCCGAACGAACTCGTCAATCTCGCGCATGACCCGGCGCAGCGCGACAACATCATGCGGCTTAATGCGATGGTGAACGATCTCGTGGCGCGGGAAGTCGGCCGGGACGACGGCCGCGAATATCCGGGGGATGCGGCCATCTATAATCAGGTGGCCTGAGGGATGTAGCCGATGCGGGTCAGCCGGTTTTCGGCTTGCGCCGCGCCTTGACGCTTTTCGCCGTCTTCGCGGGGGCGGGGGGCGGTACGTCGATCACCACCGGTTCGCCCCAGTCATGCGCAAGGCCTTCGCGCAGGCTCTTGAAGGCGTCGGCCCCGATGCGGCGTCTCAGGAGCTTTTCGAGTTCCGAGACGGCGATATGCGCCGCCTGACGCAGATCGTCCGCGCCGTCGCTATATTCCACGATCCGTCCGCGCGCGTCCTCCGGATCGACGGCGAGCGTGATGAGCCCGCGCCGGCTGAGTTCGGCAATGACATGGCTCACCGCCTGCCGGCTGACGCCCAGCATCGTTGCGAGACGGGAGGGGCGGTTCTCGCCGGCGGCGAGGCAAAGGAGAAACATCGACTGGGTGCGCGTGACGGGCCGGTAGCCGGCTTTCGCCAGACTGGCTTGCAGCGACTCGTCGAACCAGAAGAGCAGGCCGGACAAGCGGATCATCAGGGCGGGCGCGTTGGTCATCGCTTCATCTAGCAGGAGTTCCGGCGCATTGGCCAGCGCCTCCCCGCTGCGGGGCGGTCAGATGAGGCCCAGCGAGCGGAAGCTGGCGTGGCGGTTCTTGCCGACGACGAGATGGTCGTGAAGTTCGATGCCCAGCGGCTTTGCCGTTTCGGCGATGCGGCGCGTCATCTCGATGTCGGCGCCCGACGGCGTGGGGTCGCCCGAGGGGTGGTTGTGGACGAGGATGAGAGCGGAGGCGTTGAGTTCCAGCGCCCGTTTCACCACCTCGCGCGGATAGACGGGGGTGTGGTCCACGGTCCCCTTCTGCTGCACCTCGTCGGCGATCAGCACGTTCTTGCGGTCGAGAAAGAGTATGCGGAACTGCTCGATCGGGTTGTGCGCCATGGAAGCCGAGCAATAGTCGAGCAGTTCCTGCCATGAGGAGATGACCTCTTTCTCGATCACGGCGGCGCGCGCCATGCGCAGGCCCGCTTCGCGCAGGATACGGAGTTCCGTCACGATGCTGTCGCTGACGCCGCTCACTTCAAGCAGTCTTTCGGGGGCTGCGGAAAGCACTTCGGAGAGCCCGCCAAAGCGCGCGATGAGGTCCTTCGCCAGCGGTTTCACGTCGCGGCGGGGAATGGACCGGAAGAGGATGAGTTCCAGCAGCTCATAGTCGGGAAGGACGTCGGGCGCCGTCAGGAAGCGGGCGCGCAGGCGCTCGCGGTGGCCGGCGTAATGCGGCTTGCCGTCCGGCTTACCCGTGGTCCCCCCGGACAATGTCGCCCTATTTTCGGTAGGGCGGGCAGTCGAGCCCGGCAGGCGATTTGGTGAAAATCTCGTAGCCGGTTTCGGTGACGCCGATGGAGTGCTCGAACTGGGCGGAGAGCGAGCGGTCGCGCGTGACCGCGGTCCAGCCGTCAGACAGGATCTTCACGCCCGGCTTGCCCGCATTGATCATCGGTTCGATGGTGAAGAACATGCCCTGTTTCAGCGCCGCGCCCTGGCCGGGGCGGCCGTAATGCAACACGTTGGGCAGGTCGTGGAAGACGCGGCCCAGGCCGTGGCCGCAGAACTCGCGCACCACGGAGAAGCGCTGGCCCTCGGCAAATTCCTGAATGGCGGCGCCGATGTCGCCCAGCGTGGCGCCGGGCTTCACCACCTCGATGCCGCGCATCATCGCCTGATAGGTGACGTCGGTCAGGCGCTGGGCCTTGCGGGACACCTCGCCCGCGAAATACATGCGGTTGGTGTCGCCGTGCCAGCCGTCGAGAATGTAGGTGATGTCGATATTCAGAATGTCGCCGTCGCGCAGCGCGCGGTCGCCGGGAATGCCGTGGCAGACCACATGGTTGAGCGAGGTGCAGCTGGAATGACGGAAACCGCGATAGCCGAGCGTCGCGGGGATGGCGCCGTGATCCATGCCGTATTCATAGACGAGCTTGTCGAGATGGGCGGTGGTCACGCCGGGCTTCACCTCGTCGACCAGCATGTCGAGGGCGCTGGCGGAGAGCTGCCCGGCTTTCCGCATGCCCTCGAAATCCTCGGGCGTGTGGATGGGGATGCCCTTGTGCTGTTCCGGGTGATGGACAGCGCTGTCTGTGTCTTCGACTTGGCTCATTCGATCGATTTTTGCGTGGTGGCCGGGGTGGACGCCCGATTTCGGCGCCGTTTTCCCTAACATAGTGGTTCGGGCCGTCCGGGGCTAGGGCCGGATTTTTCCCGCCTTTTTCGCATCACCGGTCGCTTCGGTTTGTGTGGAAGGAGAGGCGGGCTTATCTTGCGGCGCATATCGAAACGGACAGGTGCGAGAATGAGCGGGACCGGCGAAGGGCAGGGCGAAAATTCGGGCAAGACCGTCACGGCCTGCGTGTTGCTGATCGGCGACGAAATCCTTTCGGGCCGCACAAAGGATTCCAATCTTTCCTATATCGCGCAGCATCTGAACCGGATCGGCGTTCAGGTGCGCGAGGCGCGGGTGATCCCCGATATCGAGGAAGAGATCGTCGCGACGGTGAACGAGGTCCGTGCAAAATACGATTATGTCTTCACCACCGGCGGCATCGGGCCGACCCATGACGACATCACGGCGGATTCGGTGGCGAAGGCCTTCGGCGTTTCCATCGGGCCAGACCCGGAGGCGATGGCGCTTCTGCAGGCGCATTACGCGGAAACGGGGGGCGAGTTCACCTCCGCGCGGCAGCGCATGGCGCGGCTGCCGGACGGCGCGCGCATGATCGCCAATCCGCTCAGCAAGGCGCCGGGGTTCCGGATCGGCAATGTGTTCGTGATGGCGGGCGTTCCCATGGTCATGCATGTGATGCTGGACAGCCTGCTGGGACAACTGGAGGGCGGGGCGAGCATGCTGAGCCGCACGCTCACCGCCGCGATCGGCGAAGGGTCCATCGCGGAGACGCTGGGCGAAATCCAGTCGCGCCATGCCGACGTCTCCATCGGCAGCTACCCCTATTACAGGGGACGGGAATTCGGCACGAGCATCGTCATGCGCTCGGTCGATTCGGCGGCGCTGGAGCGGGCGGAAGCGGATGTGGCGCAGATGTTCGAGAAACTCGGCGTGAGCGCCGTCGCGGGCGAAAAAAGCTGACTTTATTCGTTATGTTTCAGAGGCTTATAGTGTAAAGTCACGACGCATATGCGTTGCGGGGGCGGCACATTACGAAACTTTCAGGGTTTTTCGCCATGTGTCGCGATACAATCTGGCTGGAAACATTTATTGTTCCGGCCATGAAAAGCTCTTCGTCCGCCCTCCGGGGCGGGGACGAGAGTGGGGGAAAGCTCCTCTTTCCAGGTTTTTTCTGGGAGTGGATTGAATAACCGGAAAGCGAGGCCGTTAACGGCGGCCGAAGTGGACAATAAGGGTCGAGTTGGCCCGGAGGGAGAAACGAACATGAAGAAGACCATTGCCATTCTGGGTATGGTTGCCGGTATTGCGATGAGCGGTGCGGCTCCGAGCTTTGCGCTGGATTCCAGCTTCGACGCGCTGTCGAAGTCGGGCACGCACAAGTTCTATGTGTGGTGCACGGGCAAGGCCGACAGCGAACAGTCGGCTCAGGGCGCCAATGCCAAGGAAGCGCAGGCCGCTCTCGCCTCGAAGGTGGGCGACACGTGCTGGCCGGTCTGGCAGGGCCTGGAGAACTAAGTTCTCTCACAGCCCGAACGGGTTTCGAGCGGCGGTTATCCGAAAGGGTAGCCGCCGTTTTGTTTTTCGGGGTTTGCGCGAGCGGCGGGAGACGGGCATATCATGTCGTCCCGGCCTTGCCGTGGGATTCGGAGCATCCGGCGCCCGGCCGGATCGGCGGACGTGGTGGAACTGGTAGACACAAGGGACTTAAAATCCCTCTCGGGCAACCGAATGCGGGTTCGAGTCCCGCCGTCCGCACCAACTCCCGAAGGCTCCCCGGTGCGGCAATCCGCGCAGGCGCCCCGCTTTGCCGCCTTCCCACAAATTGAGCCGCATCAAGGTTTTCGTCCCGCGGGCGCGGGATAGTTTTCTCACGGTTATTCCCGGAGGAGGAAACGATCCGTGCCCTACCGGACAGCGCGAGAACATAGAGAGGCGCACCAGCCCGAAACGACCGCCATGCTGCGCGCGAAGGCCGAGGCGCTGCCGTCGCCCGAGAAGGCGGAGGAATTCGGCGCTTTCTTCTCACGGTTCAGCGATGCGCGTGTGGTGCTGCTCGGCGAGGCCAGCCATGGCAGCGCTGAATTTTACCAGGCGCGTGCCGCCGTTACGCGCGAACTGGTGCGCCATCACGGCTTCAATGTAGTGGCCGTGGAGGCGGACTGGCCGGACGCCGCCCATATCGACCGCTATGTTCGCCATCACGAGGCGAGGCCGGGACGAGGGGAGGCCTTTACCCGCTTTCCCACATGGATGTGGCGCAACGCCCAGTTCATGGAATTTGCCGACTGGCTTCGGGCGCATAACGAGACGCTGCCGCCCGAGGCGCGAACCTCGTTTCACGGGCTCGACGTCTACAGCCTCGGCGAATCCATCCATTCCGTCCTTACCTATCTCGACCGGGTGGACCCGCAGGCCGCGCAGGTGGCGCGGGAGCGCTATGGCTGCCTGACACCCTGGCAGGACGATCCGGCCTCCTATGGCCGGGCGGCGCTGCGCCGGGGCAAGGCACCTTGCGAGGACGAGGTGGTCGCCCAGCTTCGCGACCTGCTTCAGCAGCGGCTGCGCTATATGGAACGCGATGGCGAAGCGTTTTTCGACGCTGCGCAGAATGCGCGCATCGTGCATGCGGCGGAACGCTATTACCGCATCATGTATGCGGGGTCGACGGAATCCTGGAATCTGCGCGACCGGCACATGTTCGACACGCTGACAGCGCTTCTGTCCGCGCGCGGGCCGGACGCGAAAGCCGTCGTCTGGGCGCACAACTCGCATATCGGCAATGCGGCTGCCACGTCCATGGGTTGGCAGGGCGAGTTCAATATCGGCGAATTGTGCCGTACTGCTTTCGGCGAGGATGCGGTGGCCATCGGCTTCGGGACGGATCGCGGCACGGTTGCCGCCGCGAGCGAATGGGACGGACCGATGGAGGTGAAGACCGTGCTGCCCGCTCGCAGCGACAGCTACGAACATGCTTTCCGGAAAACGGGTATCGTGCGGTCCCTGACGGATTGGCGACACCCCCGCCGCCGCGAGTTGGCGGAAGCGTTGCGCCAGCCGCTGCTCGAGCGGGCCATCGGCGTGATCTACCGGCCGGAAACCGAGTTTCTGAGCCATTATTTCGAGGCCGTGCTCG
Source organism: Parvibaculum indicum (assembly GCF_011762095.1). Lineage (GTDB taxonomy): Bacteria > Pseudomonadota > Alphaproteobacteria > Parvibaculales > Parvibaculaceae > Parvibaculum > Parvibaculum indicum. The sequence continues at coordinate 281,487 of NZ_JAASQO010000004.1, forward strand.
CCGACCAGTTCGACGCCTATGTCTGGTTTGAGGAGACGAGGGCCGTCACGCCGCTTCCCGCCGGCCGTCCGCACGGAGCCGCGGACACCTATCCGTTCGGGTTGTGACGCAGATGGTCGTACACGAGGCGTTCAGAGAGATCGAAGTCGGACCGCAAAGGCTGAAAGGGCTTCTGGGCGTTCCGCCGGATGCCAAGGGCCTCGTCATCTTCGCGCATGGCAGCGGCAGCAGCCGGTTGAGCCCGCGCAATACGCTTGTCGCCGAGGAATTGCGGCATAGCGGGATGGCCACGTTGCTGCTGGATCTGCTGACGGCGCGCGAAGAGGCGGACCGGCGGAATGTGTTCGACATGGTGCTGCTGGCCGGGCGGCTGGTCGAGGCCACCGACTGGGCGGCGGCGCAACCCGAACTCCAGGGGCTTGGGGTCGGCTATTTCGGCGGCAGTACGGGGGCCGCGGCGGCGCTGGTCGCGGCGGCGAAACCGGGAAACCGCGTCGCCGCGGTGGTATCGCGCGGCGGACGGTGCGATCTCGCCAATCCGATGCTGGCGCATCTGCGCGCGCCCGTGCTTCTGCTGGCGGGGAGCGACGACAGGCCGGTCGTGGAACTGAACCGGCAGGCGTTCAAGGCGCTGAGGGGCACGAAGGAAATCGTGATCGTGCCGGGCGCGGGGCATCTGTTCGAGGAACGGGGCGCGATGGCGCAGGTGACGCAGCATGCGCTGCGCTGGTTCCTGACCTATCTGCCGCGCGACTAGACGACAGCTTCGGTTCAGCCCGCGTTCCGGTTGACGTAGAGCCGGTTCCGGCAGGAGCCGGTCGTGCGGACGTCCATCACTTCGTCGAAACCCGCCGCATTGAGGAAGGGTTCGATCCGCTCGCCCGCATGGAGCGCATTGTCGCCTTCCACCTCCACCAGGATCGAGCGGACATGCGGCAGGGTTTCGGTGGCACCCTGAAGAATGGCGCCTTCGATGCCGTCCACGTCGAGCTTGATGTGCTGGGGGGCGGGCAGGCCGAAGAGCGCCCGGAAACCGTCCACCGTCATGGCGGGGACGGCCTGGCTGCCGGCCATGGGCTTGCCGCCGAACTGGTTGGTGTGGCCCGACAGGGAATGGAGCGCCCCGCCGACGATGAGATTGTCCAGTTCCAGCGTGTCGAGGCCCTGCCTGTCGGACAGCGCGATGCAATAGGCCGATATCCGGTCCGTGAGGCCGTTCAGAAAGATATGCTCGTTGAGAAGGCCGAAATTCGTCGCCTGCGGCTCGAAGGCCAGCACCTTCACGCCCGGGTCCAGCGCCGCGTAGAGCGCGAATGTGCCGATGCAGGCGCCGATGTCCCAGACGGTATCGCCCGATTTGGGATATTGGCGCAGCCAGTCCAGCGTTTCGGGTTCGTCTTCATCGAACCGGACGATCTGGGAGGCCAGCGCCCGGCCGCGCAGCGCATGGAAGCGCAGCGGTCCGCGGTCGGTCTCCACGGTCATCGTGCCCTGGTTCTGGAGCAGCGTGATGAGTTCGCTTTTGGTCTTCGCGGCCTGGCGCTCGGACTGGATGCTGCAAGCCATGTTGACGACCGCCGATAGCGCCCGTGCGAAGCGTCTGCTCATATGCGGGTTTCCCCCCGGTTACCGCTAATTTACGGGCTGGATCAGGCGAATTCGTTTTCGCGGACGATGGCGTCGGCCGGTTCGGACCTGTCCGCGCCCAGCGTCTCGTCGAATTTGTAGAGGGTCGAGCAATAGGGGCAGATGATTTCCGTTTCCCGGCCCATGTCCAGATAGACATGAGGATGGTCGTGCGGCGGGCGGGCCCCCATGCATTCGAATTCCTTCACGCCGATGCGAATCTCCCTGAGACCGGCATCGTTTGCGAATTTCGGGGTGCCTGTGGAAGCCATGAAGCCGCTGCTCCGTTCCTGCTCGTTGCTCTGGTTCTCGCCGCCTTGGCAGCGCGGCTAAACTAGAGCCTACGGCGCCGGATTCCTAGAGGCTTTTCCGCGATGAAGAGGGGCGGGGCAACGGCGCGCTACGCATTTCCTGCCCGGGCGGGCCGCCCTGCGCAAGGCTTTGTTCCGCAAGACAGAACTTTCTCCTTCTCTGCCGGTAATACTTGGCGCGGGGCGGTGGCTCCCCCATAATCCCCCGCGCTTAGCGCTGGGGGAGGGAGACCCCATGCCATGGCGGGAGGAAATTGTGTATGCCGCATGATGCGGGGACGGCCCGGACGGAAACCGGCGAGACATCACTGACGAAATGGCAGCTTCTGGCCTTTGCCATTCCGGCGATTCCCATTTCGGCCATGGGACTGCCGCTCGTGGTCTATCTGCCGCCCTTTTACGCCGAACTCGGTCTCGGCACGGGGATCGTGGGCTCGCTCTTCATGTTCGCCCGCTTCTGGGACGTTTTCACCGACCCGGTACTCGGCATCCTTTCCGACCGTTTCGAGACGCGATGGGGTAGGCGGCGCCACTGGATCGTGATCTCGGTGCCGATCATGATGGTGTCGGTGGTGATGATCTTCATGCCGCCCGCTGACGTGTCGGCCACCTATCTCATCACCTGGCTCTTCATCATGTATGTGGGCTGGACGCTGCTCACCATTTCGCACATGTCCTGGGGGGCGGAGCTTCACGGCGACTATCACGAGCGCTCCCGCGTACAGGGCGCGCGCGAGGTGGCGCTGGTGGGCGGCATGGTGATGGTTCTCGCCATGCCGATCTTCATCGAGCAGATGGCCGATATCGACGAAGGCGTGCGCAATGCGATGCGCGTGGAGGCGATGGGCTGGTTCGTGCTCATCCTGCTGCCCCTGACGGTGCTGATCGCCGTTATCTCGCTGCCGGAGCGCAAGACGCCGCCGCCCAAGCATGTGCCCTTCCGGGAGGCGGTGCAGGTGATCCTGCGCAATCATCCGCTGCGCGTGGTGCTTTTCGCCGATCTCATTTCCGGCGTCTCCGGCGGCATCGTGGCGAGCCTTTTCATCTTCCTGGCGCGCGACGTGCTGCAGCTCGGCGCGTTCACCAGCGCGTTGCTGCTCTGCTATTTCATTTCCGGTCTCTGCTTCGTGCCCGCCGTGCTGTGGCTCAGCCGGAAGGTTGGCAAGCATCGGGCGGCGGCGCTCTCCTCGCTTTTCAACACGGTCACCGTGCCGGCCATTCTGTTCATTCCGCCCGGGCAGCCTTTTATCGCGCTTGCGACATGGGTGCTGCTGGGCGTCAACATGGCGGCGGGGGCGTTCCTCTTCCGCGCAATCATGGCGGATGTGGCCGACCATGACGAAGTGCAGACGCATCAGCAGCGGACCGGGCTCTTCTATTCGCTGCTGACCAGCACCAACAAGATCGGCGCGGCCATTGCCATCGGCATTTCCTATTGGGCGCTCGACCTGATCGGTTTCGTGCCGCTGGGCGAGAACGGGCAATGGACGCTCGATGCCTTGCGGGCGATCTATGTCTGGCCGGTGGTGGTCATCACCGCCGTCGTGGCCTGGCTGCTCTGGCGCTTCCCGCTCGATGAAAAGATGCAGCGCGAAAACCGCCGCATCATCGAGGTGCGGGGGATCGATGTCGCGGCGGCGGGCGTGTCCTCGCGGACCCTGCAGCCGTCCGACGCGCAATCGAGCAATGTTTCCGCAGACTGATCCGGGGGAAGTCATATGCCGGTCGTGAATGTCGAAGGTGTCGACATTGCCTATGACGTGGAGGGGGAGGGGAGCCCCATGATCCTCCTGCATGGCTTCGCCGCCACCGCGGCGGACAATTTCGGACGCACGGGCTGGGTGCAGGCGCTGGCGCGCACCGGGCGGCGGATCGTGACGATCGATCTGCGCGGGCACGGCAAGAGCGGGCATCCGCATGACGAGGCGGCCTATGCGGGCGGCCAACTCGTCGACGACGTTATCGCCGTGATGGACGAACTGGGGATCGCCAAGGCCGACCTCATGGGGTTTTCCATGGGGGCGGGGCTCGCCATGCGGCTCGCGTCGCAATATGGCGACCGCTTCGACAAGGTGGTGCTGGCCGGTGTCGGCGGCGGGATGCTGACGCCGCGCGGCGACGGGTGGAGCGACAAGGTCGTGGAGGCGCTGACGACGGAGGATCCGGAAAGTATCGCGGACCCGACGGCGAAGGGCTTTCGTCTTTATGCCGAGCATCTGGGACAGGACAGGCTGGCGCTGGCGGCCTGCATGAAGGCACCGGGTAGCGGGCGCGACGTGGACTTTTCGGCTATCGGCGGCGAGGTGCTGGTCATCGCGGGCGCGCGGGACGACATGGCGGGCGATCCGGACGCGCTTGCCGCCGTCATCCCCGGCGCGAAGGCGGAAACCGTGCCCGGTGCCGATCACATGTATCTGCTCGCCAATCCGATGTGCAAGGGAATGGTGATCGATTTCCTCACCGGATGGGCGTGAACAACAAATAAGAGAATGGTGACAAATGTCTGAGAAGAGTGAGCCTTCGGGCCGGTTGTCCTGGGCTCGGTTGATTGCGTTTTCCGGACCCGCCATTCCGATCGCGGCGGTCGGCCTGCCGATCAGTGTCTATCTGCCGCATTTCTATGCCGAGGAAATGGGACTGGGGCTCGCGGCGGTCGGCACGGTCTTCTTCTTTGCGCGCATGTGGGACGTGGTGACCGATCCGCTGATGGGCGCGCTCTCGGACCGGTACCCCTCGCGCTGGGGGCGACGCCGGCACTGGCTGGTGCTCTGCGTACCGCTCATGGCGCTGTCGGCCTATATGGTCTTCATACCCTCGGCGCCCGTCTCGGCCTTCTATCTCGCCTTCTGGATGTTCTTTCTTTATATCGGCTACACCATGCTGACGATCTCGCATCTGGCATGGGCGGCGGAGCTTTCGGACGACTATAACGAGCGCTCGCGCATCCAGGGCTATCGCGAAGCCTTTGCGCTTATCGGCGTGCCGCTGGTGCTGATGATCCCCGTCATCATCGAAAGGCTGGGCGATGCGAATGCGGGCGCGGCGCGCGTCCACTCGATGGGCTGGTTCATCATCCTGCTGCTTCCCATCGCGGTGCTGCTGAACGTCTGGCTGGTGCATGAGCGTCCGGCAAGGCCGCAGCATCGGCAAGTGCCGGTGCGCGAGGCGCTGGGCGCGCTCGTGAAGAATGCGCCTTTGCGCCGCCTGCTGGCCGCCGATCTGCTGAGCGGGTTCGCGGGCGCGGGGCTCGGCTCGCTCTATCTCTACGAATCCGATCTCGTCTGGGGCGTGAAGGATGTGCAGAGCCTGCTGCTGCTGCTCTATTTCATCGGCGGGGTGATCTTCATTCCCGTGGTGCTGGCCGTCAGCTATCGCATCGGCAAGCATCGCACCGTCGTCGGGGCGGCGCTTTTCAACACCTTCTTTCCGCCGGTGATCTTTCTCATCCCGCATGGCAGCGTGCTGGTCGCCTCGCTGGTGCTGCTCTTCCTCGGGCTCAATGTCGGGACCACCGCCACGCTCTACCGGTCGATCATGGCCGATGTGTCGGATCTCGACGAGCTGGAGAGCGGACATCGCCGGTCCGGTCTCTTCTATTCGCTGCTGACGCTGACGCAGAAGGTGGGCGGCGCCATCGCGGTGGGTGTCGTCTTCTGGACGCTGGCGGTGCTGGGCTTCGATCCGGATGGGGGCGGTACGTCGGCGGAAGGCGTGCAGGCGCTTTCCTATGTCTTCGTTTCGATCCCGGTCATCTGCAACGCGCTGGTGGTGCTGGTGATGTGGAAATTCCCCATCGGCCTCAAGGAACAGCAGGAATTGCGGTCCCGTCTCGACGAGCGCTATGTCGAAGAGGTGGAAACGGAGCAGCACCCGCCCTTCGAGTAAGGGCGGGCCTTCGCCGGATCAGCAGCAGCCGCAGCCGCCGAGATTGGCTTCGCCCTCGGGGTTGTAGGCGGCGGCGACGGAGCGTTCCGAACTGTCTTTGGTGCGGGCGAATTCCTCCGCCGCGGTCATGCGCATGTTCTCGTCCGTCAGATAGTCGATGGCCGTCATGGCGAGCGCCTTGGCGCCGTCGATGCAGGCCTTGTCGCCGAGATCGGAGGCGGCCCAGACCGCGAATTCCGGATTGTGGATTACCACATGCATCGGCGCGGAGCAGATCATCGGGTGGATGGACGGCACACGGTGGCTGACATTGCCCATATCGGTGCTGCCCGAGGAACCCGCCGGCATCTTTTCCAGCGGGAAGAACTCGCGGCCGAGCGAGGACATGTTGTCTTCATAGGATTTCGCGAGCGGCATGGAGGTCTTGAGGTCGAGATAGTCGGCCTTGGCCCATTTGATATCCGCCGTGCAGCCCGCGGCCATGGCGCCCGCCTGGAAGCAGGCTTCCACGCGCTTTTTAAGCGGGGCGAGGTCTTCGGCATTCGCCGCGCGGACATAGAACAGCGCCTCGGTGTGGTCGGGCACGATGTTGGGCGCGTCGCCGCCTTTCTTGATGACGCCGTGAATGCGTTCGCTCGGCTTGATGTGCTGGCGGAGCTGCGCGATCGCCTGATAGGCGGTGATGAGCGCGTCGAGCGCATTGAGGCCCGCATGCGGCATGGCGGAGGCATGCGCCGAGCGGCCATGATAGGTGACCGAGACTTCCGAAATGGCAATGCAGGGCATGGTGATGAGATCGACGCCCGCCGGATGCACCATCATGGCGGCATCGACGCCGTCGAAGGCGCCTTCGCGCGCCATCAGTTCCTTGCCGCCGCCCATTTCCTCCGCCGGGGTGCCGAGATAGCGCACGCGGCCCGGCAGTTCGCCGTTGAGCTTCGCCAGAGCCATGGAGGCGCCGAGGCCGGTGGTGGCGATGATGTTGTGGCCGCAGGCATGGCCGATGCCGGGGAGCGCGTCATATTCCGAGAGGATGGCGACTTCCGGCTTGCCCGCCGGGCCGAATTCACTCGCAAAGGCGGTTTCGAGGCCATAGGCGGAGCGCGCGACCGGCATATCCGCTTTTTCCAGCTTTTCCGTCAGGATGCGCGCGGCCTCATGCTCGTGAAAGGCGAGTTCCGGCTTTGCATGGATCGCATGGCTGACCTCGATCAGCTCGGGGGCCATGGTGTCGATCATGTCGCAGAGTCTGGATTTGAGCGTGGCGGCGTCGGTCATCTTTTCCTCCGAATTGTCATGGAAGGGTAGCGCTATGCGGGAGACATTCAAAGCGTGGACTGGCTAGACTGCGGCCTCGTTTCGCGTAAGGGAATTCGGTCATGGAGAAATTCGTCTCGGACGGGCTGAAACTGGCCTATCGGGTGGAAGGCGAGGGCCATCCGGTGCTGCTGATCCACGGTTTCGGCTCCACCCATGCGGTGAACTGGGTGGATACGGGCTGGGTGAAGGCGCTCGTCCGGGCGGGGTATCGCGTCATCATGTATGACGGGCGCGGGCACGGCCAGAGCGACAAGCCGCATGACGAGGAGGCCTATTCGCTCTCCCTGATGGCGGAGGACGCGGTGGCGCTGCTCGACCATCTGGGCGAGCCCGGGGCCGATGTCATCGGCTATTCCATGGGCGCGATGGTGGCGCTCGTGATGGCGATGGAGCATGCCGAGCGGGTGGATCGCGCGGTGGCGGCGGGCGTGGGCGAAAACCTTCTGGTGCCGAGCCGCGAGGCGGACAGCGTGGTCGATGCGCTGCTGGCCGACAGTCTCAAATCCGTGACGACCCGGATGGGGCGCATGTTCCGTGCCTTTGCCGATCAGAACCGGCAGGACCGCGAGGCGCTGGCCGCCTGCTGGCGGGCGGTCCGGCAGCCCTTTCCGGTGGAGGGGCTCGGGAAGATCGCGCGGCCCGTGCTGGTGGTGGCGGGCGGCGAGGACGATCAGGCAGGCGCGCCGGAACCGCTTGCCGCACGTATTCCCGGCGCGGTGTCGGCCGTCGTGCCCGGTTGCGACCACATGAAGGCGGTGGGCGCGAAGGGCACGAAGGACGCGGTGCTGGGGTTTCTGGCGGGGTAAGAAGCGGGGCCGACGGCGCCTCCGGCTCCGTGCCCGACCTCCCCCTCAAGGGGGGAGGTGGAAGAGATGTCGCGTTGACTATTCCGAGCCACTCATCGCGCGGCCAGCGGGGCGAAGCCGAGATGCATGCCGGCGTCGGTGATGAGCGTTTCGCCGGTGATGTGTTCGCCGCCTTCGTCGCAGAAGAAGACGACGGAGGTCGCGATGTCTTCTGCCATGCCTGCGCGCTGGAGCGGCATGGTTTCCTCCTGCTGCTTCACGATGCGGTCGAAGGTTTCCTGGCCGAAGCGTTCGGAGAACCAGCGCGTGCCGATGAAGCCGGGGCAGACCGCGTTGACGCGGATTTCCGGGGCGAGCGAACGGGCGAGCGAGAGCGTCATGGTGTTGAGCGCGCCTTTGGACGCGGCATAGGCGATGGAAGAGCCGACGCCGGTGACGCCCGCGATGGAGGAGATGTTGACGACCTTGCCCTTGCCGATTTCCTTCATGTGCGGTTCGGCGGCGCGGATCATCATGTAGGCGCCGACGACATTCACCTTGTAGATCCAGAGGAAGTCGTCCTCCGTCAGCGCGTCGAGCTTGGCGTGGTCGGCGAATTTGGTGCCGCCGGCATTGTTTACCAGCACGTCGACGCGGCCCCATTTGGCGACGGTGTCGGCGACGATGCGGCGGCAGTCCTCGTCCTTGCTCACATCGCCTTGCGCCAGCAGCGTTTCGACGCCGAGCTTCTCGCAGGTGGCCTGCGTCTCCTTCGCTTCGGTTTCGCTCTTGGTGTAGTTAATGACGACCTTGCTGCCGCGCCCGGCGAGCTTCAGCGCGACCGCGGCGCCGAGGCCGGTGGCCGAGCCGGTGACGATGGATACCTTGCCGTCCATGGATTTCGACATGCTGGCGTCTCCCCTGAATGAGTGTTTTGAGGGGAGTTTAGAGGCCGGGCCTCGCTCAGGTAAGGGGCGGGTTGTGGAAAGCGGCCAGAATGAGCCGGTCCACCACGCGGTCGCGCTTTTCGGGCGGCATGTCGAGGGCGACGCCTACATGGCCCTCGGGGGTGTGGCGGGCGGCGAAGCCCTGCGCGAAGCCGACGCCGGGCACATCCAGGGCGATCCGGGCGCCGAGGGCTGGGCGGGGGCTGACCTCCACGGTCGCGCCGCTGGCCGACATTTCATGGATCAGGCACTCCGAATCGACACCTGCGAAGACGATACGGCCCTCCAGCCGCGTCGCGATACGGCGATGCAGCCGACGGTCCGCCGCCTTTCGGGAGCCGGAAAGACCGGAAATGTCATCGGTGGGTAATGCTTCAGCCATGCTTTCCTTCCAAAGATAAGGGTAAAGCGGGGCTGGTTGAGGAAGTGTTGCGGCCTTGCGGTGTTGCGGCGGGCGCGCTTCGCATTTAAACCTTTGGGCAAAATCGCCAGAACGTTGATTTGCCGCATTTTCGACCCGCGAAACTGGCTCCATTTTCGCCGAAAATGCCCTAAGGAGGCTCTTTATGGGACAACTGGTTTCAGGCGCCACGCGCGACTCGGGTTACGAAAGCAATCCCGACTATCTTATTCGCCTCGCGCCCGCCGGGCTGAAGGTGGAAGTGCGGTTGAACGGCCACACGGTTGCCAAGACGGAAAAGGCGCTGGAGCTGTTCGAAAGCAACCACGCTCCGGTCCTCTATATTCCGCGCAGCGATGTGGTGGCGGAATATGTCCAGCGCACCGACCACACGTCCTGGTGCCCCTATAAGGGCCGGGCGAGCTACTATGCCGTCCGCACGCCGGAAGGCGAGGTGGAGGATGCCGCCTGGAGCTATGAAGACCCCTTCGTCCAGATGGCCGACATCCAGGAGATGGTCGCCTTCTATGCGGACAAGGTGGAGATCGTCACCGAGTCGCTCTAATCACAGGCCGTTTTCCTGCGAAAACGACCTGATCTTTGAGTGGCTAGCGGATTCACCCGAACAATGTTGAATGGCAAGTGCCATTCAAATTGTCCGGGATCCACTAGCTGTCATACGGACAGTTTTTGAACCAGCCCCTTGGCTGAGGTGAGACCTCAGCTCTGGGGCTGTTTCATGTCTTCCGGCAGGGTGGAGAGGAATTCGTTGATCGTTTCCTCGAAGTCGATCCGCTTGCCGAGCGAGTTCATCGGCCCGGCGGTGAGGCCGCCATCGACGGCGATGGCCTGACCCGTCACGAAGGTCGAGGCGTCCGAGGCGAGGAAGAGCGCCGTCTCCGCAATGTCGTCCGGCAGGCCAGCCCGTGCGATGGGCTGGATCTTCGCCAGACGCGGCTTCATGAATTCCCCGAACTGATCGGCCACCTGCGTGCCGAGGCCGAGACCCGATCCGAAGATCGAGGTGGCGATGCCGCCCGGGCAGATCGCGTTGGAGCGGATGTTGAGGGGCGACAGCTCCAGCACGGCGGAGCGCGCCAGATGCAGCACCGCCGCCTTGCAGGCCGAATAGACATGCGGCCCGAAGCCCGCCTGAAGGCCCGCGACCGAGGCAGTGGAGATGATGCTGCCGCCGCCGTTCTTCTTCATTTCCGGCACGGCATATTTGTAGCCGAGAAAGACGCCCTTCAGCAGCACGCCGACCGTTTCGTCGAAGGCCTCGCCCATGTCGATTTCATGGAGTTCGCCGCCGACGCCGCCGAAGCCGGCATTGTTGAAGATGACGTCGAGCTTGCCGTAGCGCTTCACCGCGTGTTCGACCAGCGCCTTTACTTCGGCCTCATGCGCGACATTGGTGCGGCAATAGGAGAAATCGTCTCCCAGTTCGCGCACCATTTCCTCGCCCTTGTGGTCCTGCAGGTCGCCGCAAACGACTTTCGCGCCTTCCTTCAGGAAAAGATCCACCGTGCCGCGGCCGATGCCGCTCGTGCCGCCCGTGATGATGGCGACCTTGCCGTCGAGCCTTCCCATGTTTCCTCCGAGTTTTTTTGTTTATGCCCCGGACTTCATCGTCCTTTGAACTGGGGCTTTCTTTTTTGCATGAAGGCCGCGCGGCCTTCCGCGTAATCTTCGCTCGAAAAACATTCCGCGGCGAGGGTTTCGCATTTTTCGCGGTCGAAATTTCCGGGTTCCTTCACCAGCTCGTCGATAATGCGCTTTTCCGCCGTCATGGTGAGCGGCGCGTTCTCCGCGATCTGCGCGCACATGGTGTGGATGGTGAGTTCGAGATCTTTCGCGCTCACGCTGCGGTTGATGAGGCCCATATGCAGGGCTTCCTCCGCGCTGAACTGGCGGGCGGTGTAGAAGATTTCCTTGGCGAAGGAGGGGCCGACGATTTCCACCAGCCGGTGCGTGCCTTCCAGCGGATAGGCGAGGCCGAGCTTCGCCGCCGGGATGGCGAAGGTGGAATGGTCGGCCGCGACGCGGATGTCGCAGGAAAGCGCGATGCCCAGCCCGCCGCCGATGCAGTAGCCATGGATCATGGCGATGGTCGGCAGGCGCGTTTCGGCGAGGGCGGCGAAGGCGCGGCCCGAAATCTCGTCATAGGCGTTGACGCTGTCGGAGGAAGAGCGGTTCTGCTCGAATTGAGAGATGTCGGCGCCCGCGACGAAGGCCCGGTCGCCCGCGCCGGTCAGCACGATGACGCGGATGTCGGGATCGGCCTCGAAATCGGCGACGATCTCCGGGATCGCCTGCCACATATCCAGCGTGACCGCGTTCATGCGCAGCGGATTGTTGAAGGTCATCCAGCCGATATGGGCTTCCTTCTTCACGATCATCTCGGGCGTGGGGGACGACATGGGGAACCTCGCTGGAATTTACGACAGCAAAGGGCATAGCCCCGGCAAGGCCGGGGCGCAACCGGGGGGTGCGCAAACGGCGTCATGCCCCGCTTTATGCGGGGCATCCACGTCTTTGCGGCAAAGAAGGAAGACGTGGATGGCCCGGACAAGCCGGGCCATGACGTCATTTTCAGTTACACCGCTGCGACATATTCCAGCCTGTCCTCGCGGACAGGAGGCAGGTGGTCCTTGAGGTCGGCGAGCAGGTCCGACTTCAGCGAGGCATGGGCCGGGTCGTCCCAGAGGTTGCGCCACTGGCGCGGGTCTTCCTTCAGGTCGTAGAGCTCGCCTTCCGTGCCGTCATAGATGGTGCCGGGGAGGCAGGCGGTGATGGTGTAGCCGTCGCGATGGATGGTGCGCAGGTTTACGGTCGTGCTGTCCACATGTTTGCAGTCCCACTCGGTGAAGACGCGCTCGCGGCCCTGTTTGTCGGCTTGCGTATCGGTTGTAGGGAGGGGCTTGCCCTGCATCCAGTCCGGCACATCCAGACCGGCGATCTCGCAGAAGGTGGGGGCGAGGTCCACCTGGCCGACGGGCCTGGTGACGGCGCCGGGCGTGACGCCCGCGGACTTCGCGGGCCGCCAGATGAAGGGAAGCCGCATCAGCGCATCGACGTGATAGGGGCCCTTGAAGAGCAGGCCGTATTCGCCCTGGAACTCGCCATGATCGGTGGTGAAGATCACGTCCACATCGTCGCCCCAGCCGCGCGCCTCGATATGCGCCATGACCTTCGAGACCGCCTCGTCGATCAGCTCGTTCTCGACATGGGTGAAGGCGTTGATCTCCTGCACCTGATCGGCGGTCATCTCGCAGGGGCGGAAATCCGGCGGCGCTTCGAAATTCGTCACGCGCTCGCCGGTGTAATATTCCATCCAGTGGCGAGGTTTGCCCTTCAGGATCTTTTCGATCTTCTCCTTCGAGCCCGGATAGAAATCGGGGAGGGGCGTTTCCTTCCACGGGTGGCGGTGCAGCTCCGATTGCGGCGGATCCCAGGGATGGTGCGGATCGGGGAAGGACATCCAGCAGAACCAGTCATCCTCCGCCTGCAGACTATCGAGCCAGGCGACGGTGCGGTCGGCCACCCAGTCGGTGTGATAGTGCTCGCGGGAGACGGGGTTGTAGTGAAGCTGGCAGCCGCCCGTTTCGCCGCCGCCCGCCGCGTTCACCTGAAACTTGTCGTTGAGGTTCCGGTAGAAGCCCTTCAACCCTTCAGGGTCGTTCTTCCGCATCCACTCATTGTAGTGAAGGATGAGCGGCGAATGCGTCGCCAGTTCCATATGGTCGAAGCCGCGATGGGGGCCGTATTCGCCGACGCGGGCCATGCGGTTTTCGTAGAATTTCAGTTCCGGATCGAGGAAGGGCTCGAAATGCGCCTTGCCGATGAGCGAGGTCTTGTAGCCCTTTTTGTCATGCAGTTCGGCGGCGACGCTGGGTGCGTCCGCCGGCAGGGGCACGCCGTTCATCCAGACGCCATGGGTCGAGACATATTGCCCGGTAATCATGGTGGAGCGGGCGGGCATGCAGACGACGTTCTGGTTGTGCGCGCGGGCATAGTTGATGCCTTCCGCCGCCAGTTTGTCGATGGCGGGCGTACGGGCCACCTTGTTGCCGTTCGCCCCGATGGCGTCGAAGCGCATCTGGTCCGTGGTGATGAAAAGAATCTTGCGGCCCATAGCGTCCTCCTCGCGTGCCAGCCTTATTTTGAGGGGTAATGTATGGCATTAACGCGGGGGCAACAAGGAAGGTGGAGCCGGGCAGGCTGTTTTTCTTCAATTATTTCAAATGGTTATATCTACTATTCCGCAGGTTGATACCCTTTGCGGAGGCCGGTGCGTTCCCGGGCCACGGCGCTCAGATAACGCCGCCTGTGAGAAACGAGATCATGTCCGGGAAGGCCTGCTTGTCCTGCAGTATGAAGAGGTGCCCGCCCTCGTAAAAGCGGAGTTCCGAATGGGGGATGCGGGCGGCCATGTTGTCCTGCGTTTCGGGCTTTGCGATGCCGTCATACCTTCCGGCGCAGATGAGGGTGGGGGAACGGATCTCGCCGAGCCTGTCCCATGTATCGTGCTGCGCGCGTGCCTCGAGCTGGCGGCGGCGGCCCATGGCATGGCCGGGCTCTTCGGCATGAGGGTCGGCGGCGGCCATGGCGACGAGCTGCTCATAGGTTTGCGGATTGGCCTTCGCCCAGGCGTCGTCATGCCGCGTGTCGGAAATCGGGATCATGTGGCGGGCGCGCTCTTCGAGGCTCATGTGCTGAAGCTCGTGCAGCGGATAGGAGGCGCCGCCTTCGCCGCCGGGCGAGGTGCAGGCGAGCACCATGGCCTCCACCGCATGGGGGTGCCGTATCGCTAGCTCCTGCGCCACCATGCCGCCGAAGGAGACGCCGATTACCATGGCCGACTGCCAGCCGATGGCGGCCATCAGGTTCACCGCATCCTCGGCATACTGGGCCATGGAATAGGGCGCATCGGGCTTCGCGGTCCGGCCGAGGCCGCGCTGGTCGTAGGCCAATGTGTCGAAATGCTTCGGCAGGGGGCCGTCCATCACATTGGGTTTGTTGCGCAGATCGCCGCCCGTGCCGGAGATGAAGAGGAGGCGGGGCCCCTCGCCCGCGCGCTCGTAACAGATGTCGATGTCTCCGGCCTTGGCAAAGGGCATGTCGCGTCCTCAAGTCCCGCTTTGGGCCGGGGGAGGTCAGTTCTTCTATTGAACTCGTTTCCCCGCGGCCTATGTGTTAATCTCATTGCAATCTGCGCCATGCTTCCGTCTGGCGCAAAGCGGCATTTTGAGCCCCATTCTGTCTTCAGGGGCCCGCCAGAGGGAAGGGTCGAGCCATGTCGAAGCCGGCTGAAAGGGAAAACGCCTCGCAGAACCTGGCCGTATGCGACCCGGTATGGGAGCGCGTGCGCGAGGAAGCCTCGGAGATGGCGTCGGGCGAGCCGATTCTCGCCAGTTTCCTTTACGCGACTATTCTCAATCACCGCACCTTCAACGATGCGCTCTCCTATCACCTCGCCCAGAAGCTGGGGAATGACGAAGTGCATTCCATGCAGCTTCGCGAGCTGTTCGACGAAGCGCTGAAGGCGGATGCCTCGATCGGCGAAAGCACGCGGGCCGACGTCGTCGCCTATTACGAGCGCGATCCGGCCTGCAGCGCCTATATCCAGCCCATCCTCTACTTCAAGGGCTTTCATGCGCTCCAGTCCTACCGGGTGGCGCATTGGCTCTGGGGGCAGGGGCGCAAGGCCATCGCGCTCTTCCTGCAGAACCGGATTTCCGATCTCTTCGCGGTGGATATTCACCCGGCGGCGCGGCTCGGTCGCGGCATTTTCATCGACCATGCGACCGGCATCGTGATCGGCGAGACGGCCGTGGTGGGCGACGACGTGTCCATGCTGCATCACGTGACGCTGGGCGGCACCGGCAAGGAGCAGGGCGACCGTCACCCCAAGGTCGGGCGCGGCGTGCTTATCAGCGTGGGCGCCAAGGTGCTCGGCAATATCCAGATCGGCGAGTTCAGCCGGATCGGCGCGGGCAGCGTGGTGCTGCATGACGTGCCGGAAGGCTGCACGGCGGTGGGCGTGCCTGCGAAGATCGTGGGCTGCGCGGGCTGCGACAAGCCAAGCCATGCCATGGACCATGTCATCCCGGAATCGGATGAAGGGTCGGGGCAGTAGGGTTTCCTTCAACGTCATTGCGAGCGTCAGCGAAGCAATCCAGAAGCGGCAGGTTCAGCGCTGGATTGCTTCGTCGCGTGCGCTCCTCGCAATGACGAAAGAGAGCATCACCCCGGCAGGCGGTCCTTCATCGCGTACCAGAGCATGCCGGCGACGAGGCCCGGATAGCGCAGCAATGTGCCGCCGGGGAATTTCGGCGTCTTGAGGTCGGCCATCCAGTCGAAGCGTTCGGCCTGACCGGCAACCGCTTCCGCCACCAGCTTACCGCCCAGCGTCGCCATGTTGATGCCCTGTCCCGAATAGCCATGCGCATAGATGAGGTTCGGCGCGAGGCGACCGAAATGCGGCATGCGCTTCAGCGTGATGGCGAGCGTGCCGCCCCAGGCATAGTCGATGCGGATATCCCTGAATTTCGGGAAGACGAGCGACATGGGTTTGCGCACGAAGCCCGCAATGTCCTTCGGGAAGTTGGGCGAATAGTTCTCGCCGCCGCCGAAGAGCAGGCGGTTGTCGGCGGAGAGCCGGTAATAGTCGATGACGAATTTCGTGTCCTGAATGCAGACATCGTCGCGGATGAGCTGCCTCGCCTCCTCATCGCTCAGCGGTTCGGTGGCGATAATGAAATTGTTGATGGGCATGATCGTGCCCGCCACGCGCGGTTCCAGCTTGCCGAGATAGCCGTTGCAGGCCAGCACGACATGCGGCGCGGTGACCGAGCCCTTGTCCGTCTTCACGATGGCGGGGTCGGTATGGGAGATGTCGACCACGCGGGATTGCTCGTAGATCGTGACGCCCAATGCGCGCGCGGCGCGGGCGAGCCCCAGCGCATAGTTCAGCGGGTGGAGATGCGCGCCGCCCATGTCCAACGTGCCGCCCCAGTAACGGTCGGTATCGACCATCTCGCGGATTTCGTCGCGCGGGACGTAGCGAATTCGGTCATAGCCGTATTTGTCCCGCATATGCGCGGCTTCTTCCTTCAGCCACGCCGCATCGCCTTTTTTCCAGGCGGCATGCAGGACACCCGGTTTCAGGTCGCATTTTATGTCGTGGCGCTCGATGAGGCCCTTGACGGTTGCGACGCTGTCTTTCGCCAGCTCCCAGAGGCGGGCGGCCCATTCCTCGTCCAGCTCCTTTTCCAGCGTTTCCTGATCGTGGCGCTGGCCGGTGCCGAGCTGGCCGCCATTGCGGCCCGAGGCGCCGAAGCCGACGCGTTCCGCCTCCAGCAGGGTGACGGCATAGCCGCGCTCGGCCAGATGGATCGCCGCCGAAAGGCCCGTATAGCCCGCGCCGACAATGCAGACATCGGCCTTTTCATCGCCCGTGAGGGGGGCAGGCGGCGCGATGCCGTTCGCAGTGGCGACGTAATAGGAGTTGGCGGGGTAGCCGGCGGCGTCGGTCATGGGGTCAACGGGATTGGTGAACGGGTCGAGCCATTATAGCTCCACAATCTCGTCCTTCCGGTCATCTGCATAAATGTCGCAGAGGTCGAGGCAGGCCTCCCAGGGGGCGCTGTCGGCGACGTCTTCCATGGCCTCCTTACTCGCCCATTCGGTGCGATAGACGACCTTGCCGCCTTCTTCTTTCAGTTCGACGCTCACAAAGCCATCCGGCGCGTTGCGATCCAGTTCGCGCTCCTTATAGGCGCGGAGCTGGGTCAGGATATTGTCCGGCTGGTCGGTTTCGAAGGTGATGATGAGTGCGACGGCCATGGATCCTCTGTCTCTGCTCTTTCGTGGATGCTCGTTTCGAGCGCTTTTGGGCTCTATAGCACGGCTTGGCGGCGTTTTCTCGATTGGAAGCATGCGCCTTGCGGGCCAGAATGCCTGAAATCCTCAGAACACAAGAAGGAGAACGGGATGGGACGGCTTCAAGGCAAGGTGGCGCTGGTCACGGGCGCGGCCAAGGGTATCGGCGCGGCAACGGCGAAGCGGCTGGCGGAAGAGGGTGCAAGCGTCGTCTGCACGGATGTGGACGCGGATGCCGGGCAGGCGGTGGCCGACGAAATCGCCAATGCGGGCGGGGCGGCGGCTTTCATCGCGCATGACGTGACCGACGAGGCGCAGTGGGAAGCCGCTGTGAAGCTCGCCGAAGACAAGTTCGGTGCGCTCCACATCGTGGTGAACAATGCGGGCATTGCGCCGGATTCGACCTCGATTGAGGAGAAAACGCTGGAAAGCTGGCGCCATGTGCTCGCCATCGACCTCGACAGCGTCTTCCTGGGCTGCAAATGGGGCATCCGCACCATCAAGAAGCATGGCGGAGGTTCGATCATCAATATCTCGTCGATCCTCGGGCTCGTGGGCCAGCCGAATGCGTCGGACTACAATGCGGCGAAGGGTGGCGTTCGGCTGCTCACCAAGTCGGCGGCACTCGAATGCGCGGAAGCGGGCTATGACATCCGCGTCAACTCCGTGCATCCGGGCTATATCGATACGCCGCTGGTTCAGGATGTGATGGCGAAGGGCGAGATGGGCGGCCAGCAGGTGGGCGCGAACGAGATGCGTGAGCTTCTGACCATGCTGCATCCCATCGGACGGCTCGGCATCGCCAAGGAAATCGCCAATGCGGTGCTGTTTCTCGCCAGCGACGAGGCGAGCTTCATGACCGGATCGGAAATGGTGGTGGATGGCGGCTATACCAGCCGCTGATCCATCCGGCCCGTTGCCAGCGTCACGACGGGATCGGCGATGCCGGCAGCGGGGCGGTCCGGCGCCTTGGCGCCCCGCACAGGCCGGTCCGGCGCGATGACGAGCGACAGCGCCGCCGCCGCTGTCAGCAGGACGGCGAAAACGATCAGCATTTTTTGCGTGCGGCGCATCATCGGGACCAGGTCTCCGCCTCGTGGGATGGCTAAAGCATCTCACGGGGCGGCGGGTGCCCGCTATCGGGCGAAGCGCCGCACCGGGGCGTTGGCGGCGTGGCGAATTGCCGCTTTTCGGGGCCCGCGCGTTTGCACGGGGCGGTCCAGTTGGTTAAAACCCGGGATCGCCGGAATCAGCCCGCTCGGGGCTTTTCGGGACTTTTGGACCGACTATGATTGGGGGATCCCTTGGATCGCAAAGAAATCACCCGTCTCGAAACCTATCTGCGGACGAAGTTCCAGCTGCCCTCCATCGAGGTCCGTCAGCGCCCGCAGAAGGACGATTCCGGCGAGGTCTATATCGGCGATGAATTCATCGGCGTGATTTTCCGCGACGAGGACGAGGGCGAGATCTCCTACGCCTTCAACATGGCGATCCTGGATTTCGACCTTCCCGAGTGAACCCGCTGGGCGCCGGCTGCGCCTGCGCTCAGGCTACAGGCGCCTCGAGCGCGGCGATGTCGATCTTCTGCATCGTCATCATCGCCTTCATTGCGCGTCTGGCCTTGTCGCGGTCGGTGTTGGTGGTCAGCTCCATCAGACGCTTGGGCGTGATCTGCCATGAGTGGCCCCACCGATCCTTGCACCAGCCACAATCGTTCGCCATGCCGCCATTGCCGATGATGGCGTTCCAGTAGCGATCGGTTTCTTCTTGGTTCTCGGTCAGCACCATGAAGCTGACGGCTTCGTTCGGCGTGAAGATGGGGCCGCCGTTCAAACCCAGAAACGGCCTGCCGAGCACCGTGAACTCCACCGTCAATTCATTGCCTTCCTCGCCGCCGGGGTAGTCCGACGGAGAGGCGTTGATCCGGTCGACATGGCTGTCGGGGAAGGTCGCGGCATAGAATGCGGCTGCCTTGCTCGCTTCGCCGTGGTCAAACCACAGGCAGGTAACGATATCGGTCATTTCCATTCTCCCAGCATGCGTTTCAACTTATGCGCGGGCCAAATTCTGATCAGGCGACCGTATCTTGTCATCGGAGTGGCCCGAAAAAGTTCTTCTTTCATCAATCGCCTTGCGGTGTGCCTGTATTGACTGCCAGCTGAGCGGCGAATGCGCGCATATAGGCGGGCCGTGCTTCGCCTCGGGCGACGTAAGCAGCGAGATTTGGATATTCATCCAGCAAGGGCGACGAGACTTTCAGCCTGAGCAGGACCGAAACCATCATCAGCCCACATTCCCCAAGTAAATCGCTGATTTTGCTGTCAGGATCTCAATATTTCCGATATAAATCATGGTGTTGATGGCCGTGAGGGGCGCGTTT
>NZ_JAASQO010000005.1 GCF_011762095.1 Parvibaculum indicum
GATGAACTCCGTCTCGAAGTCCTCAAGCTCGCGAAACGCTGGAAGCCGAAAACAAGCCGGTGAAATGGGCGGGGTGTGACCGGAACACCGCTTACAAAAATGTCATACCGGGGCCGAATGTGGAGCGCTTCTCCGCGTCCAGCCCGCCCTCCGACTTGACTTGGCCCTTCAATAAAGGTGGGCTTGTGATTGAGGGATGCTGACTGGCCGGGGGGGAACAGTCGATCGCTTCCAGATTACACCTCCCGATCCAGCTGCAAAGTTAGTGAAGACGTCGAGGATCGAGGAGGATCACTCAATGATAAAAAGGAGCTTGCGCTCGGCGCTGCTGTTTGGCGGTGTCGTGGCTACAGCGCTGGGGATGTCCCCGCAGGTCGCCCAGGCGACGCAATTGAAAGTCGGCGATGTGGACATTACCGTCGACAATACGGTGTCGTTCGGCGTGGGTATCCGCGCCTCCAACCAGAATTGCGAACATATCGCGATTGTGAATGGCGGGTGTCCGGCGGGCAACGGCGTGTCGATGGGCGTCAATGATGACGACGGCAATATCAATAACGGTCCCGGCGTGCCCTATACGATGACGGGCAAGATCACGACCGACATCAGCGCCCGCTACGAGAATTTCGGGGCCTTTCTCCGTATCAAGGGCTTTTACGATTATTGGGCGGACGAGCATGTGGGCAAACGCAGCTCCGGCTACGGCACGCGGCCGCTCGAAGACGCCGTTCGCGGGAGTGATGCGCATCTCTCGGCAGCCCGGGACCTGTCCATTCTCGATGCCTATGTCTATGGCAATTTCGACCTGCTGGGGCGGCCGGTCACGCTGCGCGTTGGCAAGCAGGTCGTCAACTGGGGCGAAAGTCTGTTCATTCCGGGCGGCATCAGCTCCTATCTGCCGATGGATCTGAGCGCGCTGCGCACGCCGGGCTCGGAACTGAAGGAAGCTTTCCAGCCGATTCCGGCGGTCTATTTCAATATGGGCCTGCCGGCGAATTTCTCCATCGAGGCGTTCTGGCAGTTCGACTGGGAAAAGCTGACGCTCGATCCCGCCGGCACCTTCTTCTCCGGCTCCGACGCCGGCGGCGAGGGCGGCCGCTATGTCCAGTTTATCGGTGAATATCCGCATCAGGTTACGCTTCCCCGCACCGCCGACGAGCAGGGCGAGGATACAAGCACATGGGGCGTCGCGTTGAGGTATTATGCCGACTGGCTGAACGACGGCACCGATATGGGCCTCTATGTCAACCGCTACAGCCTTGTGGCGCCGGTCGGCTCCTTCACTGCGGCCAACTTGACCGTCGCCGACACAATCCTTGGTAGAGGCGCCCCCACTGGTGGGCCGACCACGCTGTACGGTGGCTGTAATTTTCTGGCAGGTGGCGGCCTTCCCGAAACCTATGGGGGCTTCCTAACATGCGCAGGTACCGATTTAGGAGGCGGGACTACGGCATTGGAAACGGTTGTCGGCGCCGCGGCAATGACGAAGCACTATCTGCTGCAATATCCGATGACGACGACCTTCGGATTCAGCTTCAACACCCTGGTTCCGATCATGGGCGGCTCGGCCCTGTCCGGCGAAGTCTCCTATTCGCCCAACATGCCGTTCGCGCTCAGCGATACGAACATTAACTGTAACGATCTGGCCAATGCCGATCTGGGCGGCTTTACGGGTGTCCCGAACAGCTCGCTATGCGAAACCTACAACCCGGCGGGGTATGGCGATGCCTATCGCGGCTATGCGCGTCACGACGTGATCAACGGCCAGTTGGGACTGATCAGCACGCTCAATCCGTCCTCTCCGGTGGTTTCGACCATCGGCGCGGATGTGATGTTCATGGTTATGAATGCCGGCTTCCAGTATCTGCCGGATTTCGACAGTGCAACCAGCGGTCTCGGTATTCCGCGCGCGGCGAATAGAGCCAACAGCCCGTTTACGACCGCGATCCTGGGCGACGAGGCATGTTCGCAGATTGACCCCACCACTGGCGCTTTCGTGCCGGGTGCCTGCCAGGCGAAATACGCCTCGCAGTTTTCGTCCGGTTACCGTCTTGCCTTCAGCGCCCAGTACAACAATGCGTTCGACACGCCCTGGACGCTCACGCCGAATATCAACTTCGCGCATGACGTGACGGGCTATTCGGCCGGCCCGGTCGGTCCCGGTTTCGTTCAGGACAAGAAGGCGGTGTCGGTCGGTCTGACGGCGGATCTTCAGTCGGTGTGGAAGGCGAATATCTCCTACACCCATAACTGGGGTAATCCGTTCCGCAACTTCTCGTCCGATAAGGATTTCGTCGCGGCGAGTATCTCCTACGCCTTCTGATCGGCATTGGAGATCACGAAATCAGGGCCCGGCGGCAGCGATGCCGCCGGGCCTATTTCTTGCGCACCGCATTTTTTCAGGCGGGCGGGTTTCGCGGGGCGGATGCCGGGACGCGGCATTCTCTCCAGGTGTGCGGGGTAACATCCGTAGGCGGAGTATTTCCGGACAGGGCGATCCTCTGCCCGGGATGTGTCCGCGGACCGCTTCATTAAAAAGATTTAATGCAGTGCCGGGCAAAACTGGCGGAAAATGAGTAATGAGCGATGCTCGGGGGACACAGAAATACGGGGGGGAACCGTTTGCTGCGGTCCTTTGTTTTGCTATGATCTTGCCAGAATAGGCGGGGAAACCGGCCTTGGCGTGTGCGTGAGTTTCGGACGCGTCGGAAGCCTCATAAGAATCCAGTGGAGGGAACGTATATGAAAAGGACAACCATGCTGGTGTCCGCCCTTGTGTTCGGTGCGCTGACGACCAGCGCTCTGGCCAAGGTGCCGCAAGCACAGGTGAACCGTCTGGGTAACGACCTTACCCCGATGGGCGCCGAGAAGGCCGGCGACGGAGGGGACATCCCGGCCTGGACCGGTGGCCTGCAGACCGTGCCGAGCAATGTGAACTACAAGCCGGGCGACCATCTGGCCGACCCGTTCAAGGACGATCCGGTCAAATACACGATCGACGCCTCGAATATGGCCAAGTATGACGACGTGCTGACGCCGGGCTACAAGGCGCTTATGAAGACGTATAAAGACTACAAGATGAACGTCTATCAGACGCGTCGTAGCTGCGCCTTTCCGGACAAGGTTTACGAAGCCAATAAGCGCAATGCGGCGGTCGGCGAACTCGTCGCCGGCGGCTCGGGCATCTCTGAAGCCATTTTCGGTTTCCCCTTCCCGATCCCGAACAATGCGCTCGAAATGATCTGGAACCACACGCTGCGTTACCGCTCCTTCAAGGCGGTTCGCCAGTTCGCGGCGGCGCCGGTGACGCGCTCGGGCGACTACACGATGCAGATCGTGCAGGACGAAGTGATCCTGAACTGGTCCGACCCGTCCGCCAAGCGCGCGGAGGATCTGGACAACATCTCGCTTTATTACATCAACAACACGATCGCGCCTGCCCGTTCCGCGGGTAACGTGATCCTCGTGTATGATGCTATCAACGCCGAGAAGCAGCCGCGCCAGGCCTGGCAGTACAGCCCCGGCACGCGTCGCGTGCGTCGTGCGCCGAATATCGCCTACGACAACCCGGGCACGAACTCCGATGGTCTGTCCACGTCCGACAGCTTCGACGGCTATAATGGCGCGCCGGACCGCTACGACTGGACCGTTATCGGCAAGCACAAGCGCATCATTGCCGCCAACGACTACGAGGCGGAATCCACGCCTTATGACGAGTTCATCCGGCCGCTTCACCTGAACCAGGACAAGATCCGCTACGAGCTGCACCGCGTGTGGGAATTCGAGGCGAACCTGAAGGCCGGTACGCGCCATGTCTATTCGCGCCGCGTCTATCACAATGACGAGGATGCATGGCAGATCGCCACGGCGGAACTCTATGACGGCCGCGGTCAGCTCTGGCGTGTGCAGGAGCTGCATCAGCTCCAGCGCTACAATGTGCCGCTTTGCGGTTCGGGCGCGGAAATCGTCTACGACTTGCAGGCCGGCCGCTACCTGGCGCTCGCCATGCAGAACGAAGAACCGCCGGTGAACTACTTCGCCGACGAGCTCGACAAGTCGCGCTTTACGCCGAACGCCATCCGTCAGATGGGTGTTCGCTAAGCAAGACCTCTCCTTTTCGGGAGATCGGCCGGGCCCCGGAGAAATCCGGGGCCCGGTTTGTTTCTAAGTCCGGTTTGTTTTTGAGCCCGGTTTGTTTCGGCGCCGGGCCGGGTCCCGGATTAGACCTTTTCCACCGCGGCAAGCCCCCGGTTTCGGTGCCTGTCCGTCAGCCTCCGATCAGCGTCTGACATCTCCCGAAACACTGACTTTGCCAGCATTGTTGACCGTGTCCGCGCAAATTTACCGCGTTTCATTTCCGTTGATGCATGACGCGCCGGAACGCGCTATAAGTCCGGCTGACCAACATGGCGGCCGCGATAAAAGAATAAACGGGGCGGTCGTCGGGCCTGCGATCCATCCGAAATCCGGCCCCGGTATATCGGGGATTAAAGGGTAGGGGGAGCAGGCTGTCGCCTACTCGGCGCCGGGAGGCGCGCCCGGGAACATCCTGCGCAAGTTCAGCGCGGACGGGATGTTCCAGTGCTGTTTAGACGATCGGCATTCTGTTTTCGGGGATGTTGCCCGATAGCATGTCGATCTAAGTGAGGAGCCCTAGGGACCTATGATTTCGAGCATCCAAACCATTACGCAAACGGTAGCGCGTGCACTGGCCTGCAGCGCCGTCGCCGCACTTGTCGCTTTCATGCCGCTGACCGCCCAGGCTGCCGAAGCCGCGGCACAGGGCCAGAATGGCGCCCAGAACGAAGAAATCGAATATGCGACCCAGTCTCGGCTGGCGGCAAAAGAGCTGCTGCTGGCCGCCGCCCATGCCGGCGACCGCATCGTCGCGGTGGGTGAGTTTGGCAATGTGGTCTATTCCGACGACCAGGGCCAAAGCTGGACCCAGGCCAAGACCGTGCCGACCCAAGCGACGCTGACCGACGTCACCTTCATTAACGACAAGCTCGGCTATGCCGTCGGCCATGATGCGATCGTGTTGCGGACGCGCGATGCCGGTGTGACCTGGGAACGGGCCTTCTACGATCCGGAATCCGAAACGCCTTTCATGACGGTGCTGTTCGAAACCAAGATGCACGGCTTTGCCATGGGTGCCTTCTCCAAATTCGTAGAGACGAAGGATGGCGGAGAGACCTGGAAGGAACGTTCGCTGAGCGAAGGCCTGCTGGACGACTATCATCTCAACAGTGCGTTCGAAACGACGTCCGGTGATATCTTTATCGCCGCCGAATTCGGTGTGGTCTACCGTTCCACCGACGACGGTGCCACCTTCGACCGTATCCAGACGCCTTATGAAGGGTCGTTCTGGGGTGGTCTTCCAATGGATGACGGTTCGGTGATGGTTTTCGGCATGCGCGGCAACGCCTATCGCACGACGGATAATGGCGAGACCTGGAAGAAGGTCGATACGGGCACGGACAAATCCATCGCGGGCGGCGTCCAGCTCGACAAGGAGCATGTCGTGCTGACCGGTCTTCAGGGCTATGTCGGGTACAGCGCGGATGGCGGCCAGAACTTCAAGGAAGTCACGCGCTCCGACCGTCTCGGCTACTCCGCCGTGGTGAAGGGTGCGGACGGCCAGGTCGTCGTCTTCGGCGAGCCGGGTGCGAAGGTCATGCCCGATACCGCCGCCGAGGCTGAAAAGGCTGTGGGCGCCAGCTACTCGATCGCCGACCCGTCCGGCAGCTGATCGGTACGCTCTTCCGAGTTTGGAAACCCCGGCCCTTCGGCCGGGGTTTTTTCGTGCCTTGCCCGGCCCGCCGCTTTCCTCATCTCCCCTTCGGCGTCACAATCGTGAAAACAGAAAAGGCGATGCCGGCAAAAAGGGAGGACGAGATGGCAGGGGAGCAGGGGGTCGATTTTTCGGGCTATGAGCGCATCAAGGCGACACGGCGCGGCCGCGTTCTGACGCTCAGCCTCAGCAATCCCGGCAAGCTCAATGCTGTCGACGCGGTGATGCACCGAGAATTGTCGCGCGTCTTTCTCGATGCGGCTGACGATCCGGCCTCCGACATCGTCGTGCTGACGGGCGAGGGGGCGAGCTTTTCCGCAGGCGGCGATCTCAACTGGATGAAGCAGGGGTTCGAGGACGGCACGAAAGGCCCCGACGCGGCCGAGGCCAAGCGCATCGTTTTCTCATTGCTCGATCTGGAAAAACCGATCGTCGCCAAGGTCGCAGGGCCCGCCATCGGGCTTGGCGCCACCCTCTCGCTTTTCTGCGACGTGATCTTCGCCGCCGAGAGCGCGCGCTTTGCCGATCCGCATGTCCGTGCCGGCATCGTTGCCGGCGATGGCGGTGCGATCATCTGGCCCCAGCTGATCGGCTATGCGCGGGCGAAGGAATATCTCATGACGGGCGATGCGATCTCCGGCGCGGAGGCGGCCCGTATCGGTCTGGTCAATCATGCCGTGCCCGAGGATGAGCTGGACGCCCGTGTCGACGCTTTCGCCGACAGGCTGGCGGGTGGCGCGCAGATGGCGATCCGCTATTCCAAGGTGTCGGCGAATATCGGGCTGAAGCAACTCGCCCATTCCATCCTCGATGCCTCGGTCGGTTATGAAATGGTCACCTTCACGACGGACGATCACCGCGAAGCGGTACGGTCCTTCCTTGAAAAACGGACGCCGAAATTCGGCCGCGGCATATGAGGGAGGAAGAGGCGATGACGGCAACAGACATTCTGGCAGCGGCCGACGGATTTTCGGAAGAGCTGGCGCAGCGCGCGGCGGAGGTGGAGGCCAATCGCTTTCTGCCGCAGGACATTGCGGCGAGGTTCGCGGCGGCCGGGTTTTACCGGCTCTGCATTCCCGAGGCCTGCGGCGGGCTCGAAGCCAATCCCCGCCTTCTGGTGGAGGTCGTGGAACGGCTGGCGCGTGCCGACGCCTCTCCGGCCTGGTGCGTGATGATCGGCGGGACAACCGGCCTTCTCGCGGGCTTCATGCCGCCCGATGAGGCGCGGGCCGTTTTCGGCGCGCCGGACGTCATCAGCGCCGGCGTTTTCGCGCCGCGCGGCAAGGCCGTGCGCGAGGTGCGCGACGGTGTCGAAGGCTACCGCGCCATGGGACGCTGGCAATGGGGTTCGGGCTCGCGCAATGCGAACTGGATCGCGGGCGGGTGTCTCGTCTTGGGCGAGGACGGCAAGCCGGAAATGGCGCCCGAGGGCGTACCTCAGAACCGGATGCTGCTCTTTCCCGAAAGCGAGGTCACGTTGCTCGATACATGGGATGTGTCCGGGCTGAACGGGACGGGCAGCACGGATTTTGAGGTGAACGATGTTTTCGTACCGGCCTCGCAGGCGATCAGCCTGATTTCCGACAAACCGCTTGCGCGCCCGCTCTATGCTTTCCCGACATTCGGGCTTCTCAGCATCGGCATTGCGGGGGTGGCGCTTGGCGCGGCGCGGGGCGCCATCGACGATCTCGTCGAAACGGCAACGGCGAAGAAGCCGCAAGGCTCGTCCAAGACGCTGGCGGAGCGCGCCAAGGCGCATCTGGATGTGTCCGAGGCGGAGGCTCTCACCCGTTCCGCCCGCGCCTATCTCTATGAGGCGATAGACACGGCCTGGGAGGCGGCGACGCGGCATGGCGAAATCACTGAAGCCCATCGCCGCGATCTGCGTCATGCAAGCGTCCATGCCGTGAAATCGGCCGGGCGGACGATCGATCTCATGTATACGCTGGCGGGCGGTTCTTCGGTCTATCGCAGTCACGCCCTGCAGCGCCGTTTTCGCGACATCCACGTCGCCACGCAGCATGCGATGGTGGCCGACACGACCTATGAGCTGACGGGGCGTCTGTTTCTCGGCGTCCCGACCAACACCGCCATGCTTTAAAGAGGAACCTTCATGAAAGCGGCCAAATCGATCTTTCTCCTCGCGGCGATCTACGGCTTCTTCGTCATCGTGCCGTCCTTCTTCATGGAGGAGAATTTCGCGCGGGGCGTTCCCTTCGCGCATCCGCAGTTCTTCTACGGCTTCATGGGGCTGGCGCTCGCCTGGCAGTTCGCTTTCATGGTAATCGCGCAGGATCCGAAGCGTTACCGGCCTTTCATCCTCGCGGCCATCGTGGAGAAGCTTTCCTTCTTCATCGCATCGCTGGCACTTTTTTCCGAGGGGCGCATCGTCAGCGGCGACCTGCCGGGGCCGGCGATCGACGGCATTCTGGGTATCGCCTTCATCTATGCATGGATCGTAACCGGCCGCGCGGAACCCGCCGCGGCCGACTGAGAATCGACAGTTCACAAACCAGAAAAGAGTGAAAGGGAGTATCCGATGACAGGAACCGCAAAGGGCCGCGTGACCGGCAAGATGGCCTTCATCACCGGCGGCGCGCAGGGGCTTGGCGAAGCCACGGCGCTGATGATGGCGCGCGAGGGCGCGAAAGTGACGCTTGCCGACATCAATGCGAAGGGCGCCGAAGAGGTCGCCAAGCGGATCAATGCCGAAGTGCCGGGCGCGGCCTTCGCGGTCGAACTCGACGTGACGCAGGAAGAGCAGTGGAAGCATGCGCTCGCCGCGGCGAACGATGCGATGGGCGGTATCAATGTGCTCTTCAACAATGCCGGTATCGGCGGTGGCACGACGGTGGAAGACACCGATTTCGAGACCTTCAAGCATGTGCAGGCGGTGGATGTGGACAGCGTCTTTCTCGGCTGCAAGCACGCCATCTCCTACATGGTGCCGCATGCGCCGGGTTCGATCATCAATACCTCGTCCATCGCCGGGCTGATCGCGGGGCACAATATGGCCGCCTATAACGCGGCCAAGGCGGGCGTCTGGCTGTTGTCCAAATCGGTGGCGCTTCACTGCGCCAAGCGGGGCTATCGCATCCGCTCCAATTCCATCCATCCGACCTTCATCGACACGCCGATCCTGGACGGCATGGCGCGGGGCATCTCGCGCGACGAACTGAAGGAAAAGCTCGCCCGGCAGGTGCCGCTGGGCGTGGTGGGCGATCCGGACGATGTCGCCTATGCGGTGCTGTTCCTGGCGTCGGACGAGTCCAAATTCATCACGGGCTCGGAGATCAAGATCGATGGCGGCATCTCCGCCATGTAATCGACCGTGGATGGAAGGGGCATGGGGCTTGCAGGTTTGGTGCGACCACCTCACATTCGAGGGGTCC
This sequence comes from Parvibaculum indicum, assembly GCF_011762095.1. GTDB lineage: Bacteria > Pseudomonadota > Alphaproteobacteria > Parvibaculales > Parvibaculaceae > Parvibaculum > Parvibaculum indicum. The sequence goes on from NZ_JAASQO010000005.1 coordinate 9,184, forward strand.
AACCTCGCATGAGTGCCATGTCCCATTCCGTTGCCGATTCCCGGCCCATCCTCATCGTGCTGCATCAGGAGCGCTCGACGCCCGGCCGGGTCGGTCAGGCGCTCCGGGCTCGCGGGCATAGGCTCGATATCCGGCGGCCCGCACTGGGCGATCTTCTGCCGGAGACGATGGAAGAACACAGGGCGGCCATCGTCTTTGGCGGGCCGATGAGCGCCAATGACGATCTCGACTACATCAGGACGGAAATCGATTGGATCGGCGTGCCGCTGAAGGAAGAGGCGCCCTTCTGGGGCATATGCCTTGGCGGTCAGCTCATGGCGAAGCAGCTGGGTGCGAGGGTCTATGGCCGGGAGGACGACAAGGTCGAGATCGGCTATTACCCGATCCATCCCACCGACGAGGGAAGCGATCTCTTTGCCGATCCGACCTATGTCTATCAGTGGCATCGCGAGGGCTTTGAGCTGCCCTCGGGCGCGGTACGGCTCGCAGAGAGCGAGGCCTATCCCGTGCAGGCCATGCGCTACGGGACGAATGCCTATGGCATCCAGTTCCATCCCGAGCTGACGGCACTGATGATGAATATCTGGCTGACCCGGGGCCGCGAGCGGCTGGAGCTTCCGGGCGCCCAGCCGGCACCGGACCATCGCCGCGACCGGCAGCAATATGACGGAGAACTCCGGGCTTGGCTGGAGCGGTTCCTGGATCATTGGCTGGGGGAGGCCAGCTAGCGGTCAGCGAGACTTCATGACAACCCAGTTGGCGTGAAGCTGTCTGCGTGGCTTCGTCCCTTCGACGCGGCAGCCTTCGCTACGATATCGCGGGCTTGCCGAGCCGTAGCCGGCTCTTTTGATTTGGGGGGCTTAGAGCCGTTTTTTGGCGAAGGCGCGACCAGATGCGGATTTCAGGTATTTTTCAAATTCCGTCGCCTGCTTCTCATCGGTGAAAGCGACATAGGTCTTAATGCGCCAAGGTTTGAACTTGGATGTGTGGGGGACTTCACCTGCGTTGTGTTTCCGAAGGCGGGATTCCACATCACTCGTGACGCCGGTGTACCAGTGTTCGCCACACAGGCTTTGAAGAATATAGACAAATTTCATGAGGGAAGTATGGGCCCGTCTGCGTGGCTTTGCCACTTCGACGCGGCAGCCTTCGCTACGATATCGCGGGCTTGCCGAGCCGTAGCCGATAGGCGAAGGCTGGTGGAGCCGAGCGGGATCGAACCGCTGACCTCGTCATTGCGAACGACGCGCTCTCCCAACTGAGCTACGGCCCCGTTCCAGCTTGCCTCGGCGGGGCCGAAAGCCCATGCGCCGGAAGCCGCTACATATGCTTTGCGACCGGCATATGTCAAGAGATTGGTGGCCTTCGGCGCCGTTCTCCATAGGGGGTGGAGCGCTTGCCGTGCTTGAACCGGGCGCTCTGGCCCGCTACATCTGCTTGAACGCCGTGTCGTCGCGCATTTCACCGGGAAACAGGGTGGAGTGCGCTTGCGCAGATGCCACATCAGAAGGGCTCCCATGACCTCTCTCCTGCAGCTGATTTCCACCATCATCCATCTCTATATCTGGGTGATCATCATCCAGGCGGTGCTGAGCTGGCTGATCGCCTTCGACGTGGTCAATACGCGCAATCGCTTCGTCTATGCCGTGGCCGACACGCTCTACAAGCTAACGGAGCCGGTTCTGCGGCCCATCCGCCGGGTGCTGCCGGATCTGGGCGGTATCGATATCTCTCCCGTGGTCCTCATCCTGCTGCTGGTCTTCGCCCAGAACCTGATGTGGGAGACCTATGCGGCCTCCTTTGCCGGGTGATCTGCCGGTCCGGCGCGCACCGGACGGGGTGCTGGTCGCGCTCAAGGTGACGCCCAAATCCGGCGCCAACCGGATCGAGGGGCTGGTCGGCGACGGCGATGGGACGCGGTTGCGGCTGCGGGTCACTGCCGCGCCGGAAAAGGGCAAGGCCAATGAGGCGGTGATGAAACTCGTCGCCAAGGCATGGGGGCTTCCCAAAAGCTCCCTCAGCATCGCCTCCGGCGAGACGGCGCCGCTCAAAATGCTGCTGGTGAGGGGCGACAGCGCGGTGCTGGAAGAAGATATCGCGGCATATATCCGCGGCCTCTCCTGAGGCGTTGCCGCAAGGGGCGGGGCTCTCTATAGTCCACGCGACCTTGCGTGACTGGCGAGAAGAGGTGGATCGATCACCGGGGAGCGTAAGGGTTTTCCAAACGCCGCTCGCCTGGGCACCCACCCTCGTAAGAAAGGTGCCGCATGTCCGAAACAGTTTCCAATCGCATCGATGGCAAGGCCATCTCCACCGCGCTCAAGGCCCGTGTGGCGCAGGAAGTTGCACGCATCAAATCCGAGCACGGGCTGACGCCCGGCCTTGCCGTGGTGCTGGTCGGCACCGATCCGGCGAGCGAGGTCTATGTCCGCAACAAGGGCATCGCCACGCGCGAGGCGGGCATGAACTCCTTCGAATACAAGATGGATGGCAGCGCCAGCGAGGAAGAGGTTCTTGCCAAGGTTGCCGAGCTCAATGCCGACCCGGCCGTGCACGGCTTTCTCGTGCAGTTTCCGGTGCCCGAGCAGATCTCCCAGCAGAACGTCATCGACGCCATCGATCCCGTCAAGGATGCGGACGGGCTGCATCCGCTGAATGCCGGCCGCCTTGCGAGCGGTCTGCCCGCCATGGTGCCCGCGACGCCGGAGGGCTGCGTCATCATGGCGAAGCAGGCGGCGGGCGGGGAGCTTGCGGGCAAGCATGCCGTCATCATCGGGCGCTCCAATCTCGTGGGTAAGCCCGTGGCGCAGCTTCTGCTGAAAGAGAACTGCACCGTTACCATCGCGCATAGCCGATCGCGCGACCTGCCCGCGCTGGCGCGGCAGGCCGATATTCTGGTCGCGGCGGTGGGCCGCCCGAACATGGTGCGCGGCGACTGGGTGAAGCCCGGCGCCATCGTGATCGATGTCGGCATCAACCGCGTACCCGCGCCGGAAAAGGGCGAGGGCAAGACGCGGCTCATCGGCGATGTCTGCTTCGATGAAGCCAAGGAGGTCGCGGGCGCCATCACGCCCGTGCCGGGCGGCGTGGGGCTGATGACGGTTGCCTGCCTGTTGCGCAACACTGTGATCGCCGCCTGCCGACAGCATGGCATTGCGTTGCCCTCCGATTTTTAGGGCGACTGGACGACTTTCAGGCAGAGGAGGCTCGCCATGGAGATGCGTCAGCTTGGAGATTTGTGGCCCGTCAGCGCGCTGACGCTGGGCGGCGGCGGGCTGGGCCTCGTCTGGGGAAATTCGACGCGCGAGGAGGCCGTCGCGACGGTGCGCGCCGCGGTCGAAGCGGGCATCAATTTCCTCGACCTCGCTCCGCTTTACGGTCAGGCGGAATCGGTCGTCGGCGAAGCGTTCGACGGCGGCTGGCCGTCTCATCTGCGCGTTTCCACCAAGTGCATGGTCGGCGCGCGCCACGCCGACGACATTCCCGGGCGGCTCGAAAAATCGGTGCGCCTCAGCCTCGAGACGCTGAAGCGCGAGCATGCGGATTGCTACATCCTGCATTCCAACATTCATCCCGACGACTACGTTTATGAGCAGCATCCCGACTACGCCAAGAACGGCGGCGTCTCCTGGTCGCGTTTCGTCGGGGAAGTGATCCCGACCTTCGAGAGCCTGAAGGCGCGAGGGATCATCGGCACCTGGGGTGTGACGGGGATCGGCCTGCCCATATCGATCATGGAAGCGCTCAGGAGCGAGCCGAAGCCCGACGTGGTGCAGGTGATTGCGAATCTGATGGATTCGGCCGGCGGGCTGAAGCGTTATGAAGAGCCAACGGAACCGCGCAACATCATCCGGACCGCGAAGAACAATGATGTCGGCGTGATGGGCATTCGCGCCGTGCAGGCGGGTGCGCTTACCGCGGCATTCGACCGTCCGCTCGAAGCGGGCGATCCCGACATGAAGGATTACGAGAAGGCCGCGCCTTTCCGCGCGCTCTGCGAAAGCTGGGGCGAAGATCCGGCCGCGATCGCGCATCGCTATGCGCTGGCCATCGAGGGCGTCGACACGGTGGTGCTCGGCGTCAAGAACCGCGCGGAACTCGGCCAGCTTGTCGACGCCGTGGAAAAAGGGCCGCTCGACCCAGCGCAGATCGCGGAGATCGAAGCGCTCGGTCTCAGGCGGCAAATTCCCCGGATACCGCTCGATGCGCCCATCTGATCGCGCGCGGGTCCGCGCCAGCCTTATCGGCTTTTGTCTTGTGCTGCTGACGGTGCTCGCGGCCTTGCCGGGCGCGCAGGCGAGTGACGCCAGAGTGGATGGCGGCATGGCGCGCTGGCCGGTTGGCGATATGGCGCGCGCGCTCGACGATTACCTGCCGCGCCGTATGGCGGAAGAAGACGTGCCCGGCCTTGCCGTGGCCGTTATCCGCAAGGGCGTTCTGGTTTTCGAAAAGGGCTACGGGCTTGCCGATGCGCTGGGCGACCGCAAGGTGAGCGCCAACACGCTTTTCGAAGCGGGTGCGCTTGGCAAGTCGGTGGCGGCCTATACGGCGATGCGCATGGTGGGGGCGCGGCTTTTGACGCTCGGCGAGCCGGTTGCCGAACACGGGCAGGCCGTTCCGCTGCGACAGGTGCTGGAAGGAAAGGGCCGGCGTGCCGGCATCGTCTCGGGTATCTGGCAGAGCCGCGGTCGCGTGGCGGGCGCCGACCTGGTAATGGCGGGCGGTTATGGCGGGCTTGCCCGGGTTATGGAAGACAGGGTGGACGCCCCCTTTGAGCGCATCGTCACGGCCTATGTGTTCAAGCCTTTCGACATGCTGTCCTCGGGCTACCGGCTGCCGGAGGCGCTGACACGTTCGGTGGCGCGGGGCTATGTACCGCTATGGCAGGCGCTTGCCGCCGTTTTCCTGCCCTGGCTGGCCATGCTTGCATTGGCGCTGCCGCTCGCTTTCGCGGCGGTTCATTTCCTGCTGGACCGGATCCGGATGGTGCCGCGCGATTTCGTCATCGCGACGGCGGGCGCTTTCGCGGCGGCCATGGTGCCGATGGGGCTTTTCATTGGCTGGCCGATGCTCGCGGCGGTGCTGGCCTATGCGATTACCTTTCTCGTCTGCCTGGGTCTTGCGGGATTTCTTTTCTGGCGTTTTCTGGCACTGGTATACCGCCCGGGCCAGGGCGTGCTCCGTCGCGGTCACCGGGGGGAAGAACGCGCGCTCGTTTTCGGGGTTCTGTTGGCGCTGATCGCGGGGGTCTTCTTTCTGGAGCGCAATGTGCCGGTGCCGACGCTTGGCGGGAACGAACCGCGCGTGGCGTTGTCGCTGCGCAGCAGCGCGCATGATCTCGGTCTCTTCGCGGAAGGTTTTCTCGCCTCGAAAGGGCTCGATCCGGCGCTGCGCGACATGATGATCGGCGGCGGGCGCGAACCGGCGCTGGGCTTTCACACGCGCTCGACGCGGGACGGGTTCACGCTGTGGCAGTTGGGCGACCGGCCGGGCTTTTCGAGCCTGGTGGTCGTTCATCCGCTGCGCGGCGACGCAGTGGTTCTGCTCGCCAATACGAACAAGGCGGCGGACCTCGTTCAGGAGGCCGCCGCCCAGATCATGGGGATGGAGGCAGGCTGGCGCCTGCCCTGATTTCCTCACGCGGTGATTGCTATCCGCTTTGTCAGGCCGCTTTGGCGCCTGCTTCGATCGATTTGACGATCAGTTCGCGGGCCTTGTCGGCATCCTGCCAGCCATCGATCTTCACCCATTTGCCTTCTTCGAGGTCCTTGTAGTGCTCGAAGAAATGGGTGATGCGCTGGAGAAGGATGTCCGGCATGTCGGTGTAGTTGTGCACATCCTTGTAGTAGGGATTGAGCTTTTTCACCGGCACGGCGAGGATCTTTTCGTCCTGACCGGCCTCGTCATGCATCATCAATACGCCGATGGGGCGCGAACGGATGACCGAGCCCGGCACGACCGGGATGCGGCTAACCACGAGGACGTCGATCGGGTCGCCATCGTCGGAAAGCGTATGCGGCACGAAGCCGTAATTGCACGGATAGTGCATTGCCGTATGCATGAAGCGGTCGACAAAGAGCGTACCGGACGCCTTGTCGAGTTCATATTTCACCGGGTGGCCGCCATGCGGCACCTCGATGATGACGTTGAGGTCTTCCGGCGGATTTTCCCCGACTGGGATGGCGTCGATACGCATCTGACTTCCATTACTGAGAGTTTCTTACAGGTTGCTGGGGGTTACTTGCCGACGCGCTTGTTGCGCGCGGCAAGAAGACGAAGGCGCAGCGCATTGAGCCGGATGAAGCCCTCCGCGTCCTTCTGATCGTAGGCGCCGGCATCGTCCTCGAAGGTGACGTGCTGCGCGGAATAAAGCGAATAGGGCGACTTGCGGCCGATGACGCTGACCGAGCCCTTGTAGAGCTTCAGGCGCACCGTGCCGGTCACCATTTCCTGGCTCTTGTCGATGGCGGCCTGCAGCATTTCGCGCTCGGGCGAGAACCAGAAGCCGTTATAGATGAGTTCCGCATAGCGCGGCATCATCTCGTCTTTCAGATGCGCGGCGCCGCGATCGAGCGTCGACTGCTCGATGCCGCGATGGGCGGCGAGCAGGATGGTGCCGCCCGGCGTCTCGTAGATGCCGCGCGACTTCATGCCGACGAAACGGTTTTCCAGGAGGTCGAGACGGCCGATGCCGTTGGCGCCGCCCAGCTCGTTGAGCTTCGTCAGCAGCGTCGCCGGGCTCATCTTCTCGCCGTCGACGGCGACCGCGTCGCCCTTTTCGAAATCGATTTCGACAACCGTCGGCTTGTCGGGTGCCTCCTCCGGCGAGACGGAACGGCTGTAGACATATTCCGGCGCTTCCTCGAACGGGTCTTCCAGCACCTTGCCTTCGGCGGAGATGTGCAGAAGGTTCGCATCGACGGAGAAGGGCGCTTCGCCGCGCTTGTCCTTGGCGATCTGGATCTGGTGCTTCTCGGCAAACTCGATGAGCTTGGTGCGGGAGTTCAGATCCCATTCGCGCCAGGGGGCGATAATCTTGATGTCCGGATCGAGTGCGCCGTAGCTCACTTCGTAGCGGACCTGGTCGTTGCCCTTGCCGGTCGACCCATGGCTGACGGCGTCGGCGCCGGTCTCATGCGCGATCTCGATCTGGCGCTTGGCGATGAGCGGCCGCGCGATGGAGGTGCCGAGCAGATAGACCCCTTCATAGACCGCATTGGCGCGGAACATCGGGAAGACGTAGTCGCGGACGAATTCCTCTCGGAGATCCTCGATATAGATTTCCTTGATGCCCAGCATTTCCGCCTTCTTGCGGGCGGGCTCGAGCTCTTCGCCCTGACCGAGATCGGCGGTGAAGGTCACCACCTCGCAGCCATAGGTCTCCTGAAGCCATTTCAGGATGACAGATGTGTCCAGCCCGCCGGAATAGGCAAGCACGACCTTTTTCACGTCTTTCACGTCGTTCATCGACGCCGCTCCGATAAATTGGGAATTGCGGCCACCGATATGACGGGGCCGTGCGATATCCATACCGCGTTGCGGCGCACTATAGGCATATTGAGAGGCCGCACAACCGGGGGGATTATTCCCCGGGTCCTTGCCTTTCTAGCCGTCCTCGGGGCCCCTGAGCACCCGGCCCATGCGGCGGACCAGCAGATAGATCACCACGATGAAGAGCGGGCCCATAACGGCCTTCCAGGTGAGCGGGTCGCCGGGCAGGGTCTCCCCGAAGGGGGCCTCGTGCAGGGCCTCCAGCGGATAGGCGAGGATGCTCAGCAGGTAATAGGCGATGGCGACGGCGGAGAGCCCTTCGACCATCTCCTGCAGCCGGAGCTGGAGCCTCACGCCCCGTTCCACAGAGCCCAGAAGGCGCTGATTCTGCTCCTGAAGGGCGATATCGACCCTTGTCCGCAGCAGTTCGGAGGCCCGGCCGATATGCTCCGACAAGGTGTTGAGGCGGCGGCTGACCGCCTCCACGGTGCGCATGGCCGGGCGGAGGCGCCGGGTCACGAAGGTCGAAATCTGCTGATATCCCTCCATTTTTGCCTCGCTGAGCTCGCCGAGGCGGCGTTCCACCAGCTCGTAATAGGCCCGCGAGGCGGAAAAACGGTATTCGGTATGCGCCGACAGCCTTTCGGCATGGGCGGCCATCTCGGTCAGCCGTGCAAGCTGCTTCTGTTCGCCCTCCAGCCCCCGGATCGTGGCGGTTTCGGCGGCGATTTCGGCCAACGCGCTCTCCATATCGCCGATTTCGGGCGTCACCTCGCGGGCCAGCGGAAAGCCCAGAAGGGCGGTCATCCGATAGGTCTCGATCTCGATCAGGCGCTGCAGCATGCGGCCCATCCGGCCGGGGCGCAGGCTTTCATTGGCGATCAGGATGCGGCCGAAGCCGTCATCGTCGAGGCGCAGATCGGTCCAGGCGGTGGCCAGGCCTTGCGCGAGGCGGGAGCCGGTCAGCTTGTTTTCGCCGAAGACCGAGGGCAGGAGGGGCTCCATTTCGGCTTCCGGGCACGGCATGACGGCGATCTTCACCGCCGTCAGGATTTCCCCGTCGAAAAGCCGCGCCGCGCTGTCGGGCAGGTCGGAGAGCGGTGCGCAGGCAAAGACCTCTTCGGGTGTCATTCTGCCTTCCAGCGGCTTGAAGAACGTATAGGTCGAAAACTCGGTATGCCGCTCCCAGACGAGACGCACAGGCCCCAGGTCGTGCGACAGGTGATTGCCCAGATCGCGCGCCAGGGGAGCACCCATTTCCTCGGCCAGTTCGCCGATCCGTTCGCGTTCGGCCTCCGCGCCGCGCTCGCCGGTCAGTACGGCGAAATGGGTGCAGAGAAGCTGGCCGTCCACATCGGTGGGCGGGCGGCTGTGAACCTCTTCATGGAGGCCGCGGCGAAGGGAATATTCGGTGAGGCTCTTGAGAGAGAGCGGCATGAGGGTCTTTCCGGCCGTTCGTTTGGCGCGATCATAGGCGATGAGGATGCCCGCAGGAAGGCGGCCCGCCCCGCGTCAGAGGGCGCGCCAGAGTTCCACGGCAAGGACCGCCGCGCTGAGCAGCGCGCCCAGCAGGGGGACGGCCAGCGGCACCGTGAAGGCGGCGGGTCCGGCGCCCTTGAGCTTCAGCGCGACGAGCGAGCCGTTCACCAGGGCGAAGACGGCGAGCACGATATAGGAAGTGGTGCGCGCCAGGCCCTCCAGCGGAAAAAAGAGGGCGAGCGCCACGATAATTCCTGCGACCAGAGCCGTGGCAATGAGCGGTGTCTGCGTTGCGGGATGCACCATGCCGAGAAGCGCGGGGACGGCGCCTTTGCCTGCCAGCCCGTAGATGACGCGGGATGCCATCACCATCTGGATGAGGACGGTATTCACCGTGGCGATGACGGCGATGCCGGCGAAAAAAGCCGCGTCATGGCCCGTCGCCCGCTCGAAGACCAGCGCAAGGGGGGCGCTGCTTGCCGCAAGATCGGCGGCGGCAACCGTGTGAAGCGCCACTGCCGCGGTGGCGATGTAGAGCAGCGTGGTGATGCAGAGCGTCAGGATGATGGCGCGGGGCATGGTGCGCTCCGGCGCCTCCGTCTCTTCCGCCATGTTCACCATGTCCTCGAAGCCGATAAAGGAGAAGAAGGCGAGCATCACGCCCGCCGTGACGCCGGCGAGACCGAAAAAGGGCAAGCCGTCCGCCACGAGGAAAGGCAGGAACATTTCCTGCAGCGTCGCTCCCTCGCCGGGAGAGGCAAGCCCCGCTGCGATGATGAGAAGGAGACCGCCGGTTTCGACCAATGTGAAGAGAATGGCGACGGCGACCGTCTGCACGACGCCCCACATGGCGATGCCCATGAGCAGCGTCACAAAACCGATCTTGATGACGAAAGGCGGCAGGGGAACCATTTCGCCGATATAGCCCGCCGCGCCATTGGTGACGGTGGACGACGAAACGATGCCGCCGGCCACCACCATCAGCCCAACCAGAAGCGACAACCATGAAAGCCTGAAGCCGGCCAGTACATAGGCCGCCTCGCCCGCGGCGAAGGGCATGCGCGAGGACAAATCGCCAAAGCTGAAGGCGGTCGGGGCGATGAGCAGGGCGGCGAGGAGAAACGACAGCGGCGCGGCGGCGCCCGCCGTTCCCGCGACGGCGCCCGTCAGCACGTAAATGCCGGCGCCCACCGTGACGCCGACGCCGTAAAGCGCGAGCGGAATGAGACGGATGGAACGGCGAAGGGGTGTGGGCGCGTCGCGCTCGGTCATACGGTTCTCTGCTGTGTCACGCTTTCGGCATGGCGGGATCGATGTTGGGACAGCGTGATTGTGCCTCAATCCGGTCTTGCGTTCACCGTCTCTGTGCTAGGCTTGGGGTATATTGGAGAAGAGGCCCCCATGCTGACCGTCGGAATAATCGTCCTTATCGTTCTCGTGGCCGGATATGGCTGGTATGTCAGCCTGATCTCGCGGCGCAACAAGGCGCGGGAGGCGATGTCCTCCATCGATGTACAGCTCAGGAAGCGTTTCGATCTCGTGCCCAATGTCGTGAAGCTCGCGCAGAATTTCATGACGCATGAGAAATCGCTGCTGACGGAACTGACCGCGCTACGGGCGCAGGTGGACCGGCCCTACAAGCGCGACGACCCGGATGAGGTGAAGGCGCATCTCGACGCCTCGAAAAAGCTCGATGCCGGGCTCCGGCAGCTTTTCGCGGTCGCGGAGAATTATCCGCAGCTTCGTTCGTCCGACACGATCGTGCGCGCGCAGGAAACCTTCGAGGAGGTGGAAGCGAATATCGCGGCGGCACGGCGTTTCTATAATGCCTCCGTCACGCAACTCAACAATGCGGTCGAAATCTTCCCCGGCAGTATCATCGCCAATATGGCGGGGGTGCGTTCCATGCCCTTTTACGAAGTGGAGGAGGAAGCGCGCGCGCCGGTGGATGTCGACGACTATATGAAGCCGGCCTGATCCGATGCGCCGGGAGATGCTGGATGCGGTGGCCGACGAACGGGCGCGCGCCTTTGACGGGTTCCTGACCGCGGAGCTGGAGCCCTGGCTCGCGGTGAAGGAAGGCGAGCGGGCGAAGATCGCACAGCGCTCCTACATTCTTGCGGGCGCGGCGGTCCTCTTTGCCATCGCCATGGCGCTGGCGCTGTCGACCTCCACGGAAATTCAGTTCGCTCTCTTCGCAGGCGGTTTCATCGGTATTGCAGGAACGGCGCTTGCCCTCTGGCCACTCTCGTCATGGGGCAAGACATTCAAGGCCGATCTCTTCTCCCGCATCTTTCGATGGTTCGGTTATGAATACAGCCCCGATGCGCCGGTGACGCTGATGGAGCCGCTGCGCCAATGCGGCATTCTTCCCGGATATGACAAGCGGCATCTGGAAGACCATGTCTGGGGCGAGATCGACAGGGCGCGTTTCGAACTCGCCGATTGCAAGCTCGTCGAGGAGCATCGCGACAGCAAGGGCCGCACCAGCGAGACGACGGTGTTTCACGGTCTCATCGGCTATTTCACTTTCGCCAAGCCCTTTCAGGGGCGGACCGTGCTTCACACAGATCACGGCACGATCTTCAATGCGCTGGGCGGCATGGGGCGCGACGGGGAGCGCGTGGCACTGGAAGACCCGAAATTCGAGAACGTGTTCGAGGTCTATTCGACCGATCAGGTGGAGGCGCGGTATCTGCTGACGCCTGCGTTCATGGAGCGGCTGCTGGCGATGCGCGACCGGCTGGGCGGGCGCATGCAGGCTGCCTTTCTCGACGAGAAGCTCTATCTGTCCGTCCATCTGGGGAAGGATCATTTCCGCAACCCGTCGGTCTTTACCCGCGTGGACGATCCGCAAAAGGTGGAAAGACTCGTCTCGCCCATCCTCTTCATCGCTTCCGCCGTGCGCATATTGAAACTCAATCAGGAGACAAGAGTGTGAGTGAGACAGTCGAATTCTGGTACGAGTTCGCCAGCACCTATTCCTATCCGGCGGCGATGCGGTTGGAAGAGGCGGCGCAGAGGGCGGACGTCTCCGTTCGCTGGCGGCCGTTTCTGCTAGGCCCGATTTTCGGCGAGCAGGGGTGGAACGACAGTCCGTTCAACATCTATCCCGCCAAGGGAAAATATATGTGGCGGGACATGGAGCGCATCTGTGACGCGCAGGGCCTCACGCTGAAGGAGCCGGTGCGCTTTCCGCAAAACGGACTTCGCGCCGCGCGTATCGTGCTGGCGCTGCCGGAAGCGCTCAGGCCCGCTTTCACGCGCGAGGTCTATCTCGCGAATTTTGCGGGACAGAGGGATATTTCCGAGGAAAACGTGCTGGCGCGCATTCTCGTCGCGCTGGAAGTGGAGCCTCAACCCGTTCTGGAGAAGGCCGGCAGCGACGAGGTGAAGGCCGCGCTCAAGGCTCAGACGGACGAGGCCATTGCCAAGGGTATTTTCGGCGCGCCGAGTTTCACCGTGGGCGAGGAGTTGTTCTGGGGGAACGACCGGCTGGAACAGGCGCTGGAGTGGGCGAGGCGGTAGCGAAAATGCTGCCGCTGTCATTGCGAGAAACGAAGTGACGAAGCAATCCAGCTCCGCGCCGGCCGCTTCTGGATTGCTTCGCTCTCGCTCGCAATGACGGCTATTGTTGGACGTGGCCGCTCGGCTCAGTGAAAGCGGTCGGGCAGGTCGGCTTCGGGGATCAGCAAATCGTCCACGATCTCCAGCCAGACTTCCTCGATGAGCTCCGCCTTGCCTTCGCCCTGTGGGGTGCGGCCTTCGCGCTTCTTTGTCACCTGTTCGAAGGCCTTGTCGCGGTCTTCCTTGCGGGACCAGCGGGCATAGGCAACCCAGTCGCCGTCCTCGGTCTTGTGAAGACGCGAGCCGCCGCCGCCATAATGTTTCATCACGTCTTCGGTGATTTCGTGCCAGCGGCGCTTGAAGTCTTCTTCATGTTCCGGCGCGACGCGCCAGCGATAGATGACGGCGATCATGGGCTTTCTCCCGCTCCCCTATCTTTCCTTCGAAGGGGCTTATAAAATCGACGATTCACTTTCCCATAGATCAGTCCGCCAACGATACCGCCGAGCGGAATTGAGAGATAAGCGGAAAGCAGAAACCCCTCTATTGTTTGCCAATCGCCTTTTGGCGTCTCCGTTGTCTTCTGCCCCAGCAGGGGGAATATCGTCAGCGCGGTCAGAAGGCCAAGGAGTGCGTAGATAATTGGTTTCTCTATCCGGAAAAATTCGATCAGTGAAACAGCGATGGCGGATCCGGGTATCGCGAAAATGATCGCCATCATGAAAAATTGCATCCATGTATAGAGCGGGAAAACCAAGGCCGACAGAGCGCCGCCGAGATAACCGCCGAAACCTCCTCCCATGACCCATCCCAGGATAATGAGCTTATAGGAGACCGGATAGGATGCCGCCAGGGCGGCTGCGGCGCAGCCGGCAAGATAGGAGGCAAGAATTCTCGCCGATCGATTGCCGAAGCTGTCGGTATTAGGGTTCACGCCTCTGCAGCTTCTTTTCGTTCCTTGAGCTTTTCGCTCGCGCGCTTTTTCACGGTTTCGCTCTTGAGCTGGCCGCAGGCGGCCATGATGTCGCGGCCGCGCGGGGTGCGCACGGGGCTCGCATAGCCCGCGCGGTTCACCACATCGGCGAACTTCTCGATCTGCGCCCAGTCGGAGCATTCATAAGGCGAGCCCGGCCAGGGGTTGAACGGGATGAGATTGATCTTTGCCGGGATGCCTTTCAGCAGGCGGACAAGCGCTTTCGCATCCTCCACGCTGTCGTTCACGTCCTTCAGCATCACATATTCGAAGGTGATGCGTTGCGCGTTGCGCAGGCCGGGATATTGCCGGCAGGCATCGAGAAGTTCCTCGATCGGATACTTCTTGTTGAGCGGCACGAGCTGGTTGCGCACTTCGTCGTTCGGCGCATGGAGCGAGATCGCCAGCATGCAGCCGATCTCTTCGCCCGCGCGCGGAATCTCCGGCACGACGCCCGAGGTCGAGAGCGTGATGCGGCGTTTGGAAAGCTGCAGGCCCTCGCCGTCCGAGACGATGTTCAGCGCGTCGCGCACATTCTCGAAATTGTAGAGCGGTTCGCCCATGCCCATCATGACGATATTCGTCACCATGCGGTCGTCCGAATTGCGGATGCGCGGCTGGTCGGCGCTCTCCGGCCATTCGTTCAGGCTGTCCCGGGCGACCAGCAACTGGCCGACGATTTCACCGGGGGTGAGGTTGCGCACGAGCTTCTGCGTGCCGGTATGGCAGAAGGTGCATGTGAGCGTACAGCCGACCTGCGAGGAAATGCAGAGCGTGCCGCGGCCTTCCTCGGGAATATAGACGGTCTCGATTTCGGGGCCGGGCATGCCCGGCTTTTCCGGCGCCAGCCGCATCAGCCATTTGCGCGTGCCGTCCACGGAGACGAGTTCCTCGACCACTTCCGGCCGGGCGATCTCGTAGCGCTCGTTCAGTTGCGCACGCAGCTCCTTCGACAGCGAGGTGATGCCTTCGAAGCTTTTCAGGCCGCGATTATAGATGCCGTTCCAGAGCTGGTTGACGCGCATCCGGATCTGCTTTTCCGGCAGGCCGAGGGCCTTCAGCTCGTCGGCGAGCTGGGCGCGGGTGAGGCCGACCACGTTGATCCGGCGCGGGCGCGCGGCATCCGCCCCGCCGGTCTCCTGACCGTCGAGCGCGGGAGCGTTGGGGTTTGAACGCGCAATGTCGAGCTGGGGCGCCATGGCCGATGCCCTGTTTCGTGTCTGTTCCGGAAAATCATATCAGACAGCCGCCCGTCCTGCCCGTTTTCGGGCCGGGTCGCGGGACAGGCCGCCTTTGGCCGGTCTCATATCACAGATGAGGCCCGGATTCCTATATGGGGGCGGCGAACGGTAAACGGCCTATTTCGGGCAGGCCGTGTCGATCTTGCCGAGCGCGTCCGCGCTGCCCTTCAGCGAATAGGTGTCCGTGGTCAGCGTATCGCGCGAAGACGTGCCCTTGATGACCATTTTGTAGCCCTTCTTCAGGGCGTCGACCATGGCGGAGGAACGCTTCACATTGTCGAGCCAGGCCCAGAAGCGATGCTCCCCGCCTTCTTTCACGCCCGTGAAGAGCTGGAACTTGTCCTTGTCGATGGTCGCGAAGGGACGGCTGGTCGAGGAAAAGGGATAGCCCACGCGCATGCTGATCTCGTTGCGCGTGCCGCGGGCCGGGCGGTGGGTGACCATGAAATAGACGTCGCCGCGATTGGCCCCCCGGGGCAGCATCTGCTTGGGCTCGGTCATCGCATAGCAGATGCGGTCCTTCCCAGTGCCATAGGTATAGGCGGCCCAGTCGCCATATTTTCCGAGCAGCTTCAGCTCATCCGCCGCCTTCGCAGGCGCGGTAGAAAGGGCAATAAGGGCAAGGGAAAGACTCAGGAATACAAGGCTTCCGGGGAAACGCATCGCTTTTGGCATCATGTTCCACTCAGATTCGTCCGACCGTCGGGCGGCGTTCGACCATAACGGGGCGGGGGACAGATTTCCAGAGAATCACCCCCGGAGAATCGCCCCTGGATCATTATTCGGAAGCTAGAACGCAAATCCGGCAAAATTTGGAAGGGCAGGTCGCCACACGGCGTTCTCTTCCCTGTGTTCTGGCGGCTTTCGGGGGCCTTGTGATAAACAGGGCCATCGCAATCGACCAATCCAGAAAAGACAGATTCAACTACAAGCTCTAAGGGGACGCTCATGAAAGCCGTTTTGTGCAAGGAATACGGACCGCCGGAGACGCTCGTCATCGAGGATGTGCCGAGCCCCGAACCCGGCAAGGGCCAGGTGGTGCTCGAAGTGCATGCCGCGGCGGTGAATTTCCCGGACGTGCTCATCATCGAGAACAAATACCAGTTCAAGCCGCCGCTGCCCTTCTCGCCGGGCGGTGAGGTGGCCGGCAAGGTCGTCAAGGTCGGCGAGGGCGTGACCCGCGTGAAGGAAGGCGACCGGGTGATCGGCTCCTGCGGCTGGGGCGGTTTCGCCGAGGAGATCGCCATCGATGAGGGCCGCGTGACGCCCATTCCCGAAGAGATGGACTACACCACCGCATCCGCCTTCCTGATGACCTATGGCACCTCGCATCATGCGCTGAAGGATCGCGCCCAGATCAAGCCGGGCGAGACGCTGCTGGTGCTTGGCGCGGCGGGCGGCGTCGGGCTTGCCGCGGTCGAACTCGGCAAGGCGATGGGTGCGAAGGTGATCGCGGCCGCCTCGTCGGAAGACAAGCTTGCCGTCTGCAAAGAGCATGGCGCCGATGAGACGCTGCTCTACCCGTCCGGTGCGCTCGACAAGGAGGCGCAGAAGAAGCTCTCCGACCAGATCAAGGAGCTGACGGGTGGGAATGGCGCCGATGTCGTTTACGATCCGGTGGGCGGCGACTATTCGGAAGCCGCGCTGCGCGCGACCAACTGGGAAGGCCGTTTCCTGGTGGTCGGTTTCGCTTCCGGTCCGATCCCGAAGATTCCGCTCAATCTGGCGCTCCTCAAGGGCTGCCAGATCGTCGGCGTTTTCTGGGGTGCCTTCACGGCGCGAGAGCCCCAGCGCAACCAGGAAAATCTTCAGGAACTGATGGACTGGTTCAAGGCGGGCAAGCTGAAGCCGCATGTCTCGAAGACCTACAAGTTCGAGGAAGTGGCCGATGCGCTGAACGACATGGCCGCCCGCAAGGTGAAGGGCAAGATCGTGCTCGTGCCGTCTCGCTGACGGCCCGCATTCGAGATTGAGGCGGGGCGAAAACGCGCCCCGCCCGTTTTTGGGCTGGGGGAGTACAGCGTTCCATGCATCGCCTGATCGTCATTCTCGGCGGAGGCTTTCTTCTCCTCCTTCTGGCCCTTTTCGGATTTCTCATTCATGTGCTGCTCGCCTCGGGCGATGCGGATTACTGGGAAACCGAGATCGCCGCTTTCGAGCGGCGCGACGTTTCCAATCCGCCACCGCAGGACGCGGTTCTCTTTCTCGGCGGGCGCAGCCTTCGCCGCTGGGCGACGCTCGAGCGCGACATGGCGCCCTATGTCGCCATCAATCGCGGTTTCGGCGGCGCGCAGGTTGCGCATATCACGCATTACGCCTCGCGCATTGCTACGCCCTACCGTCCGGCCGCCGTCGTCATCATGGCGGGCGCGGACGATCTGGCCGATGTGCATGGCCGCCGCCCGGAAGACGTGCTGAAGGATTTCGTGGAGCTGCTGCAGACGCTGCGCAAGGACGGGATTGAGGCGCCGGTCTTTTTCGTCTCCATTCCGCCGCAGCCCATGCGTACTTCGCGCTGGTACGGCATGGCGCGGGCGAACGAGCTTGTCGCGAAATATACGGAAAGCGATCCGAGCGTCCATTTCATCGATGTGACGAAGGACCTCCTGCTGCCGAACGGCAAGGTGAATGTCGACTATTTTCGCTGGGACGGGCTGACCTTGTCCGGCGCCGGTTATCAGGTTCTGTCGCGCCACATCAAACCGGCCCTCGCCGGTGCCGACATCGACCCGCAACGGCAGATGAATGCGCCGGTTGCGGATGGCGAGACATCTCCGCCGGCGCCGGCCGATGCGCAACCCGGCGGGGCGGAGATTGGCGGCGCGGCGAACGAAAATGAAGAACAAGGGGTGCCCGCTTCTGCGAGTGCAGGGGACGCGGCTCAGTAATCCCGATACGAACCAAAAACAGGGAAGGATGTTTCAGGACATGACCGGGAATTTTTCGCGCGAGACCAGCGTCGGCAAAGTGGAAGGCATTTGCGACCCGAAGTTCGAGGGCGTTGCGGAAGCGTTCGTCGAGAATTTCGAGAAGCGCGACGAGGTGGGCGCCAATGTCTGCATCACGCTCGAAGGCACGACGGTGGTCGATCTGTGGGGTGGGCGCAAGGCGCGCGACGGCGATGCCTGGGACCGGGACACGGTCTCCATCGTCTTTTCCTGCACCAAGGGGGCGACGGCGCTTGCCGCCCATATGCTGGCCGATCGCGGCAAGCTCGACCTCGATGCGAAGGTCACCGATTACTGGCCGGAATATGGCACGAACGGCAAGGAGGAGACGCTCGTCTCCATGATGCTCGACCATTCCGCCGGCGTGCCGCATGTGCGCGAGAAGGTGAAGCCCGGCGGTTATTGGGACCACGATTATATGTGCGGGCTGGTCGCCGGCGAGACGCCCTTCTGGGAACCGGGGACACGCAACGGCTATCACGGTGTCACCTTCGCCTGGACGGTGGGCGAGATGGTGCGGCGCGCATCGGGCACGTCGCTGGGCGCGTTTTTCCGCGATGAAATCGCCGGCCCGCTCGGTCTCGATTTCTGGATCGGTCTGCCGGAAGACAAGGAGCCCCGGGTCGCGGCGATGATCGATGCGGAAATTCCCGCCGATGCGGCAACCTCGCGCTTCACACAGGCGGTGATGAACGACCCGCAATCGCCATCGCATCTCTTCCTGCTCAATAATGGCGGCGCCAATTTCAATTCGCGCGAATGCCATGCGGCGGAAGTGGGATCGGCCAACGGCATCACCAACGGACGCGGCCTTGCGGGCATGTATCAGCCGCTTGCGAATGGCGGCGGCAAACTCGTTTCGGCGGACACGCTCAACCGCATGGGGCGCGTTGCCATGGCGACGCATGAAGATGCGACGCTGCTCATCCCGTCGCGTTTCGCGCTGGGTTTCATGAAGTCGATGGACAATTCGGCGGTGCCGAACGCGATCAATTCGAGCTGTGTGCTGTCGGAAGATGCATTCGGCCATGTCGGCATGGGCGGGTCCATCGGCTTTGCCGATCCGGGCGCGCAGATGAGCTTCGGCTACAACATGAACCGGATGGGCTTCGGCATCCTGCTCAACGATCGCGGTCAGGCGCTTGTCGACGCGGCGTATGACGCGATCGGATACAAGCGCTCGGGCGGCGTCTTCGCAGGGTAAGGATCAGCCCTCTTCCTCGAGGTCCTCGCGGGGCGGCATGTGCAAGGCCTCCCGCGCATGACGGCGATGGGTCGGTTTGATGTGGCTCGAGACGAGCCCCATCGCCGCCATCAGCACGGTGGCATCGTCGGTGAAGCCGAAGCCTGCCACGACATCGGGAATGAGGTCGGCGGGCGTCACGAAATAGGCGAGCGCGGCCAGCAGGATCGCCTTCACGCGCACCGGCGTTGCGGGGTCGCGCACGCAGTAATAGGCCGCGCCCGCTTCCTCCGAGAAGGGGATGCGGCCGGCCACCTTCAGGAGCTTCTTCCAGAAACCCTTACGAACCTTTTCCTCATTGCGGTGCATCACGGCAGGCAACATGAGCCGGGGGCTTTCCAGCTCGCGCTCGACGCCGTCCGGGCTGGAATGTGAGCCTTGCGAAGGGGCCATCTCGCTTTCGTCGCCTTTCCTGCTTATGCCATTTGGTACACGCAGTAGAAAAATGGGGGCGGAGAGGGGGCGTTGCAAGCGCAAGGCGCCCCTGCGTCAATCGTGACGCCGATCTCATTTTGCGCGGTTTCCCAGCATTTTCGGGCATTTAACGCTCGCGTAAAGGGGCCGGAATTTGCTAAATCCCATAGCCGAACCCGTTGCCGGAGGCCCTTTCTGCGCCCCCGGGCACAGGCCATACAAAGCGGGGCGGATGCGCCGGACTGCCGGCCGCTTCGAACCCCCGAACCATTCCCGCTCGGGGAAAAACAGGGAGAGCCCAATGAAACTCGACTCCAATATTTCCGCCGTCATCACGGGCGGTGCGTCCGGTCTCGGCGAAGCGACGGCCCGTGCGCTGGCTGCGCAGGGCGTGAAATGCGCGCTGTTCGACCTGCAGGAAGACAAGGGCGAAGCGGTCGCCAAGGATATCGGCGGCGTGTTCTGCAAGGTGAACGTGACCGACGAGGACAGCGTCGATGCCGGTTTCGCCAAGGCGCGCGAGGCCATCGGCCAGGAGCGTATCCTGGTGAACTGCGCCGGTACCGGCAACGCCATCAAGACGGCGTCCCGCAACAAGGAGACGGGTGCGATCGAGCACTTCCCGCTCGACAAGTTCAACCTCATCATCCAGATCAATCTGGTCGGCACCTTCCGCTGCATCGCCAAGTCGGCGGCGGGCATGATGTCGCTCGATCCGCTGGAAGACGGCGACCGCGGCGCGATCGTGAACACCGCTTCCGTGGCGGCCGAGGACGGCCAGATCGGTCAGGCCGCCTATTCCGCCTCCAAGGCCGGTGTGGTCGGCATGACGCTGCCCATCGCGCGCGACCTTTCCCGCGAAGGCATCCGTATCAACACCATCCTGCCGGGCATCTTCGATACGCCGCTTCTCGCCGGTGCACCGGAAAAGGTCCGTCAGGCGCTGGGCGCGCAGGTGCCCTATCCGTCCCGCCTCGGCAATCCGACCGAATATGCCAACCTGGCCATGACCATGATCCAGAACGGCTATTTCAACGGCGAAGACGTCCGTCTCGACGGTGCGATCCGCATGGCGCCGCGCTAAGCGACAAGGCCTCACGGCAAAAGAAAGCCCCGGCGGAAACGCCGGGGCTTTTTCGTTTGCGCTCTTTCGTCGCCTATTTCTTCTTCGTTGTCTTGGCAGGCCGCCCCGCCGCGCCAGCGTACCTGTCCATCGCCTTTGCCATGGCGATGTCCTTCTCGCTCACGCCGCCTGCGTCATGCGTCGTCAGCACGACGTCGACGCGGTTATAGACATTGGCCCATTCGGGATGGTGGTCGGCTTTTTCGGCGACGAGCGCGATGCGGCTCATCCAGCCGAAGGCTTCGTTGAAATCCTTGAAGCGGTAGCTTTTCTCGATAGCGTCGCGTCCGCGCACCTTGGTCCAGCCCTTGAGCCTGGCCAGCGCCTTGCGCCGCGCCGCATCGGACAGCTTGTCGGTCATATCCGTATCCTTTGCCTCTGATGTCCGCCGCAACTCTTCATGTCGATTGGGCGATTGATGCGCGACCATCGCGCACCTACCTTTGCCATGCAAGTCAGGGAGAAAGATTTGGACTGGTCGGAGACGAAGGCCCCCACGCTCGAGGAATTCGAGCGGATCGCGCAAACCGCTTTCAGCGAATTGCCGGACCATTTTCGCACGCGCTGCGCGGATGTGATCCTCCGCGTTCAGGATTTTCCGGATGCGGATGTGATGCGCGAGATGGAACTGGAAAGCCCGTTCGATATTCTGGGCCTCTATCACGGCGTGGCGGAGACGCATCGCAGCGTGCTGGAGGTGTCGCATCTGCCCGATATGGTGTTTCTCTATCGCCGGCCGATGCTCGACTACTGGACGGAATATGACGAGACGCTGGGCGACATCATCCGCCATGTGCTTGTTCACGAAATCGGCCATCATCTGGGTTTTTCGGACGATGACATGCATGCCATCGAGCGCGGTGCGTGATGGGTAGCGTTACGCGTCCCGCCGTGCTTTTCGTGTGTCTGGGCAATATATGCCGTTCGCCCACGGCGGAGGCCGTGTTCCGCGCCCGCGCGGCGGCGGCCGGGCTCGATGTGGAAATCGACAGCGCGGGTACGGGCGCCTGGCATGTCGGCAAATCGCCGGACCCGCGCGCGCAGGCGGCGGGTGAAGCGCGCGGCTACGATCTGTCGTCCCTTCGGGCACGGCAGGTGAAGAAGGGGGATTTCCAGCGCTTCGATCTCATCCTCGCCATGGATGAGGACAATTACGAAATCCTGCACCTGCAGGCGCCGGCGGATGCGAAAGGCCGTATCGTCATGATGATGGATTTCGCCCCCGACCATCCCGAGCGCTCGGTGCCCGATCCCTATTATGGCGGGGATGACGGGTTCGCCCGCGTGCTCGACATGCTGGAAGAAGCGTCGGACGGGCTGATTTCGCATCTTGCGGATTAGGTTTCGCTATCGGCCCATTCCTCATCCGGCTCGAAGGCGTCTTCCGGATAGGTCTTTTCGATGACGTAAGGCCCGCCGCCCTTGCTGGCGCGCGAGGAAAAGAGCGCGAACCGCGTGGCCGTAAAGCCCGGCGTTGCAAACAGGTTATGGGCCTGGATGAACTGCGCGATCTCGGCGGGGTCGGCTCGTTTCAGCCGTGCAATGGTAATATGGGGCAGGAAGTTGCGCGTTTCGGGTTTGAGCCCGATGCGGCGCATGGCGCTTTCGTGGCGGCCCTGCAGGACGCGCAACGGTTCGGACGGTTTGACCCGCGCCCATAGCGCGCGCGGCTCTGCCCCGCCGAATTCGCCAAGCCCTTCGATCTCGACGGGGAAGGGCGTCATCGGGATTTGCGAAAGCGCCTCGTCGGCATCGTCGGCAAGGTTTTCCGGGATGTCGCCCAGGAAGCGAAGCGTGATGTGGAAATCATGCGGTTCGATCCAGCGGGCGCCATCGAGCCCGCGCTGAAGCTGGGTCAGCTTCCCGGAGACTTCCGGCGGAATTTCCAGCGCTGTGAAGAGGCGGATCATGGGAACGCTCTCTAGCATGTCACCCCGGCTTCATGCCGGGCCCAGGGCGACGGGTTTTGAGCTAACAACCCCTGTCATCCCGGGACAAGCCCGGGATGACAGGGGCGGAAGAAAACATCAAGGGCAGGGGTTGGGCTGGCTCTGGTGAATCTCGTGGATTTCCTTTTCCAGCTCCTCCGTCCACTCCAGATCCTTCGAGGCGATGTTGAGCTTCAGCTGCTCCATCGTCGTCGCGCCGATGATGTTCGACGTCACGAAAGGCCGCGTGGTGGCGAACTGGTTGGCAAGCTGCGAGGGGTCGAGCCCGTGCTTCTTTGCCAGTGCCAGATATTTCTCGATGGCGGTGTCGGCCTGCGGGCTTTCATAGCGCTGCAGGCGGTTGAAGAGCTGTTTGCGCGAGCCCTTGGGCAACGCCCCGTTCTGGTATTTGCCGGTGAGATAGCCTTGCGCCAGCGGCGAATAGGCGAGAAGCCCGACCTGCTCGCGATGGGCGATCTCCGCGCCGCCCAGTTCGAAGGTGCGGTTGAGGAGGTTATAGGCGTTCTGGATGGAGGCGATGCGGGCAAGGCCTTTGGTTCCCGAGGCCTGAAGGAATTTCATCGTGCCCCAGGGCGTTTCGTTGGACAGGCCGATATGGCGCACCTTGCCGGATTTCACGATCTCGTCCAGCGTTTCGAGGATTTCCTCGATGGGATGCGTTTCCGCTTTGACATGGCGATAGGCGAGCCCGCTGCTGCCGAAAAGCGCGACGGGCCGGTCGGGCCAGTGGAGCTGGTAGAGGTCGATATAATCCGTCTGCAGACGTTTCAGGCTCTTGTCCACCGCTTCCATGATCTGGGCGCGGCTCTGCTCGACCGGCGAGCCGTCGTCGCGCAGCCAGTCCATCGGCGCGCGGCCCGCCACCTTGGTGGCCAGGATCACCTTGTCGCGATTGCCCCGGGCCTTGAACCAGCTGCCGATGATCTTTTCGGTCGAGCCTTGCGTCTCCTTGCGCGGCGGCACGGCATACATTTCCGCGGTGTCGAAGAAATTGATGCCCTGGTCGATGGCGTAATCCATCTGCTCATGGCCCTCGGCCTCGGTGTTCTGCTCGCCCCAGGTCATGGTGCCGAGACAGATCGAACTCACCTTGAGGCCGGTACGGCCGAGTTCACGATATTCCATGCGGTTGCCCCCTCTTTCGTGTTGATGGCGGTTTGTGTCGTTACTGGTTTGGAAATTTACGGTGCGTCCGCCGGGGCTGCGCTTTCGCGCGCCTCCCTGCGCGTCCGGGCAATCAGCTTTTCGACATCGGGCATGATGCGGGTCACGATTTCCGCGACGCCTTCGGCGGTGGGATGCAGGCCGTCGCTCAGCATGAGCTTCGGGTGGGTGACAACGCCGTCGAGAAAGAAGGGATAGAGGGTGAGGTCGTGTTTTTCGGCGAGTTCCGGATAGATCGGGTTGAAGCGCGCCGCATAGTCCTTGCCCAGATTGGGCGGCGCATACATGCCGGCCAGCAGAATGGAGAGATTGCGCTCCTTCAGCCGGGTGATGATTTCGTCGAGGTTCTTGCGCGCAATCGCCGGGTCGATGCCGCGCAGCGCGTCGTTTGCGCCGAGTTCGAGGATCACCGCGTCCGTTTCCGGTCCGACCGCCCAGTCGAGCCGGGAGAGCCCGCCCGAGGTCGTGTCGCCGGAGACGCCCGCGTTCCTGACCGTTACATTTTCATGCCCCCGGGCTTTCAGCGCAGCCTGAAGCTGCTCGGGAAAACCGGCATCGGGCGGCAGCAAATAGCCCGCCGTCAGGCTGTCGCCGAACGCGACGATCGTCAGCGGCGTCGCGACCGGCGCCGCCGCGGGCGGTTCGGCCATTGCCTTTAGCGGCCATGAGGCCAGAAACGCCATTGCGAAAGCCGTCATCGCAACCCGAAACGGGGCTTTTCCGCGACGGCCTTGCTTGTCTCGCGTCTGGAACATGCCATATGCCTTAATTGTTGCGTGATGCGGCGGGCGGGTCCGTCCCTCGCGATATGCAGGCGGACGGGGTGAGGATTTGATCGAGAACATCATCGAACTCGAAAATGTGAGCCTGACCTTGCCCAGCGATGCGGGGCCGGTCAACATTCTGCGCGGGATCGACCTGGCCGTTGCGCGGGGCGAGGCGGCCGGCCTTGTGGGGCCTTCAGGGTCCGGCAAATCCACCCTTCTCATGGTGCTGGCGGGCCTGGAGCGGCCTTCGGGCGGACGAATTTCGGCGGCGGGCGAGGATCTGACGGGGCTTGGCGAAGATGCGCTGGCGCGCTTCCGCCGCGATCACATAGGTATTGTGTTCCAGAGTTTCCACCTCGTTCCCACCATGACGGCGCTGGAAAACGTCGCCATCCCGCTCGAATTCGCCGGGCGCGCCGATGCGTTCGAGCGCGCGGAGGCGGAGCTTTCCCGTGTCGGGCTTTCACACCGCCTCAGCCATTATCCCGGACAGTTGTCCGGTGGCGAGCAGCAGCGCGTGGCGTTGGCGCGCGCCGTGGCCGGCAATCCGGAAGTCCTTCTTGCCGATGAGCCGACGGGCAATCTCGATCAGTCCACCGGCTCGGAAATTATCGAACTCATGTTCGAGCTTCATGCGCAGAAGGGCACGACGCTTGTCCTCATCACGCATGACGAGGCGCTGGCCGCGCGTTGCGACCGCGTCATCCGCCTCAAGGATGGGCGTATTTCCTCCATCGAAGCCGGGGTGCCCGCATGAGCGGCGCCGATATGGCGCCGGGCTGGAAGCTCGCCTGGATCTATGCCCGGCGCGAGCTGCGGGGCGGGATGCGCGGTTTTCGTGTGCTGATCGCCTGTCTTGCGCTGGGCGTCGCGGCGATCGCGGCGGTCGGCTCGGTTTCGATGGCGCTGACGCGGGGGCTGTCGGAGCGGGGACAGGAAATTCTCGGCGGCGATGTCGATATCCGTCTCATCCACCGCCAGGCGACACCCGAGGAACTGGCCTATCTCACGGAGGGGAACCGGGTTTCCGTCAGCGCGGAGATGCGCGCCATGGCCCGAAGCGGCGGCGCGACCTCGGACGGGCAAAGCCTGGTCGAGCTGAAAGCCGTGGACGGGCTTTATCCGCTTTACGGTGCGATGACGCTTGCGCCGGCGCAGCCGCTTTCATCCGCGCTGGCAAAACGCGATGGGCTGTTCGGCGTGGTTGTGGAGCCCAACCTGCTCGACCGGCTGGCGCTGAAAGTGGGCGATACCCTCGTCATCGGCGACGAGACGTTTCGTATTCGCGCCGCGATCGATCATGAACCGGACCGGGTGGCAGGCGGGTTCGAGCTGGGCCCGCGCGCGATGATTGCGCAATCGGCGCTGTCCGCGACGGGGCTCGTGCAGCCGGGCAGTCTCGTTAACTGGCACTACCGCATTCGCCTGCCGGAAAGCGCGCGAGGCGATGTCGCGCTCAAAAGCTGGATCGATGGATTGCGGGAACGCTTTCCCGATGCGGGCTGGCGGGTGCAGGACCGCACGGACAGCTCGCCCGGCGTGCGCCGCTTCGTGGAGCGCGTGGCGCTGTTCCTGTCGCTGGTGGGGCTGACGGCGCTGCTGGTCGGCGGCGTGGGCGTTGCCAATGCGGTGAAATCCTATCTCGACGGCAAGCGGAGCGTCATCGCGACCTTCAAATGCCTCGGCGCGCCGGGCGCGCTCATTTTCCGGATCTATCTTCTGCAGGTGATGGCGCTGGCCATGGTCGGCATCGCACTGGGGCTGGCGG
This sequence comes from Parvibaculum indicum, assembly GCF_011762095.1. GTDB lineage: Bacteria > Pseudomonadota > Alphaproteobacteria > Parvibaculales > Parvibaculaceae > Parvibaculum > Parvibaculum indicum. The sequence goes on from NZ_JAASQO010000005.1 coordinate 35,311, forward strand.
CGGGCGCGGCCGCGCCCTTCATCGTCGATGCCGTCGCCGGGAACATGATCCCCGTGCCCGCCGATCTTCGCGTTTATCCCGGCCCCCTCGTACTGGCCGCGGCCTATGGCGTGCTGACGGCGCTGGCCTTTGCGATCTGGCCGCTTGCGCGGGCGCGGGAAGTGCCTGCGACCGGGCTTTTCCGCGACATCATCGCGCCGATGCGGCGTTTTCCGCCGCGGCGCTATGTGCTCGCAGTCGGGCTTGCGCTGGGCGTCCTCGCCGCCTTGGCGGTGGGGCTTGCCGAAGACCGCTTCTTCGCAATGTGGTTCGTCCTCGGCGCCGGTTTGGTGTTTTCGCTTTTGTGGCTTGCCGCGCGCGGCGTCATGAAACTTGCCGAGAAAAGCCCGAGGGTGCGGCGGCCCGAGCTTCGGCTCGCCATTGCCAATCTGCACCGGCCCGGCGCGCCGACGCCCTCCATCGTGCTGTCGCTGGGGCTCGGGCTCACGTTGCTGGTTACGGTCTCGCTCATCAACGGCAATCTGTCGGGCGAGATCACGGGCAATCTGCCGGCCCGCGCGCCGTCCTTCTTCTTTGTCGATATCCAGCCCGACCAGACGGCGGCGTTGCGCGATCTCGTGACGGCGCATGAGGGCGTGACCGGGTTTCAGGAAGTGCCCATGCTGCGCGGGCGCATCGCGGCGGTGAACGGCGTGCCCGCCGACGAGGTGAACGTCGCGCCCGACGCGCAATGGGCGCTCAGGGGCGATCGCGGCATCACCTATTCGTCCGCCATGCCGGATAATTCGACGCTGGTGCGGGGGCAGTGGTGGGCGAGCGATTATCAGGGGCCGCTTCTGGTTTCCTTCGCGGAGGACCTGGCCCGGGGTTTCGGCGTCGGCCCCGGAGACAGGATTACCGTCAATGTGCTGGGCCGTGAAATGACGGCGACCATCGCCAATACGCGGCAAATCGACTGGACCAGCATGGGCATCAATTTCGTGCTGGTGTTTTCGCCCGGGCCGCTCGCTTCCGCGCCGCATACCGACCTTGCGACCGTCACCATGGATAACGGGCTCGTGGGCGAAGACGGAGAGCGCAAGCTGGAAGCCGATGTAACCCGCGCCTTTCCCAACATTACCTCGATCCGGGTGAAGGAGGCGCTCCAGGCGGTGAACGGCCTGCTGGACGATTTCGCGTTGGCGGTCCGTGCGACGGGCATGGTGACGCTCGCCTCCGGTGTGCTGGTGCTGGCCGGCGCCATGGCGGCCGGCTATCGCGCGCGGGTGCGCGACGCTGTCCTGCTCAAGGTGCTGGGCGCGACAAGGGTGCGGGTGCTCGGCATTTTCTTGCGGGAATATGCGGTGCTGGGGCTCGTCACGGCGCTGATCGCGTCCATGGCCGGGTCGCTGGCCGCCTGGATCGTCGTCGTGCGGGTGATGGATCTGCCCTGGCATTTCCTGCCCGGCACGCTGGCGCTGACGGTCGTGCTGGCGGCGCTTGCCACCATGATCATGGGGCTTTTCGGCACCTGGCGGTCCCTCTCGGCGCCGGCCGCGCCGGTTCTCAGGGCGGATTAGGCGGTCCCCTGAGTAACAGCCTGTAAACCCTGAATGAAATCCGGTTCAGAAACGTCCCGAAATGTCCGGTTTTCCTTGAATTTCAGTGGGCGTCCGCCAATATACTCACCAACCACTCAGGAGGGTGATTTATATGGCGAACTACGATCAAGACCGGCTTCAGCAGACGCAATACGGCGCCAGCGCACGCGCCGGAATTGATGAAGGCCTGCGCAGCTACATGCTGCGGGTCTACAATTACATGGCGGGCGGTCTCGCCCTGACCGGCTTCATTGCCTATTTCACGTTCCAGGCCGCGGTTCAGGAAACCGCCCAGGGACTGATGCTGACCTCCTTCGGTCAGGTGATCTATCAGAGCCCGCTGGCCTGGGTGATCATGTTGTCCCCGCTGGCCTTCGTGCTGGTGCTGAGTTTCGGCATCAACAAGCTAAGCCTGGGGACCTCGCAGATCCTGTTCTGGACCTTCGCAGGGGTGATGGGGCTTTCGCTTTCCAGCATTTTCCTGCGCTTTACCGGCGAGAGCATCACCACGACCTTCTTCGTGACGGCGGCGGCCTTCGGCAGCCTGAGCCTGTACGGCTACACCACGAAGCGTGACCTCTCACCCATCGGTTCGTTCCTGATCATGGGGCTTATCGGCCTCATCATCGCGATGGTGGTGAACATCTTCCTGCAAAGCTCCGCGCTGCAGTTCGCGATTTCGGCGATCGGCGTGCTGATCTTCGCAGGCCTCACCGCCTGGGATACGCAGCGGATCAAGGAAATGTACTTTGCCGGCGACAGCGCCGCCGTCGCAGGCAAGAAGGCGATCATGGGCGCGCTGGCGCTTTATCTCGACTTCATCAACCTGTTCATGTTCCTGCTGCAGTTCCTGGGTAACCAGCGCAGCTGACGCGAACACGCGGACGAAACGCAAAGCCCCGGTGGAGACACCGGGGCTTTTTCGTTTCGTCGGAGAAGGGCGCTCAGTAGTCCACGATCTTGAGCGAGCGTTTTTCGAAGACCTTCAAGACCTGTTTCAGGTCGTGGCCGCGTTTCAGGATCTGGCCGTCAGCGCCGAGCACCGCCCAGGCCCCCTGGCGTCGGGCGAGTTTGGGACGCTTTTCGATGCGGTAGAGCGGCATCTCGCTCGTGCGACGGAAGATGGAGAAGATGGCGGTCTCGCGAAATCCGCCCATGGCGTAGTCGCGCCATTCGCCTTCGGCCACTTTCCGCCCATAGACTGAGAGGATGGCGTCCAGTTCCGCCCGGGTGAAGAAGACGTCCGGTTCGCGGTGCTTTGCCGGTTTCGGCGCGGTGGACGAGCTGACAAGGGTAAGCCGCGGTTGCGAGTCCCCGGACAGGGCGATGGGCTGGCGACCGTCGATAACGCTTCCGGTGTCTGTCATGGGGCGCAACCACTCCTCTGGACCGAATTCAGTACCCCGGCAGTGTAGCTGGCGAAAGGCATGACAGGCCAGCCTTCGTCACGGTTCCGTCATCCGGGACCTCGAGAAAAAGCCCGCAAAAAATGGCTGAACCCGGCGGAAAACATGCAAAGGGCAGACAACACAATATTGCCTTTTTTCAGCCCTTGAGCGGCCACACTGGGGGGGCATCTTGTCATCGTTGCCTACATGGCCCGGTCCCTTGAGTTCCGGTTTCATCAGCCCCCCAGCCCCACCGGGATTTAGCGGGGGCCGGGCCTCCCTACCCCGGAAGGCAACGCGCCTGACGGCCTTCGGGCCGCAGGCAACAATCAGAGAGATAACTGCCGTCCAGGACGCCCCCCGCCTGGACGGCTTTTCTTTGGGCCGCTTCTGCGCAGCCACCATGAGCGGTGCGATGTTAAGTGTAAGAGCTGAATGACCTTTTCTTCACTTGATGCGCCGGGATAGCTGCCTTACACCCATCATTCGTTTGCGTTGGGAGGCGCGGGCAAAGACGGATCGCGCAAAGGGTCCGCCTGATCAGGGAGCAGCAGAATTTCGGACATGCAGGGCAAAGCAGGGGCGGCGGAGGTCATGGTCTCTATCGAGGCATTGACCAAGCGTTTCGGTCCGTTCACCGCGGTGGACCATATCGGTTTCGACGTCCGTCGTGGCGAGGTGCTCGGTTTTCTCGGCCCCAACGGGGCGGGCAAATCCACCACGATGAAAATGGTGACGGGCTTTCTTACCCCCAGTTCCGGGACGGCCAGCATTTGCGGGCATGACGTCGTCAACGACACGCTGAATGCGCAGCGCTCGCTCGGCTATCTGCCGGAAGGCGCGCCGGCCTATGGCGACATGACGCCGCTCGGTTTCCTGCGCTTCATCGCACGTATCCGCCGCCTGTTCGGGCGGGATGCGGAGCGCGCCATCGAAGAGGCGGTGGCCGCGACCGAACTCGAGGCCGTGCTCGAGCAGCCCATCGACACGCTGTCCAAGGGCTTTCGACGCCGGGTGGGGCTTGCCCAGGCCATCCTGCACAATCCGCCCGTTCTCATCATGGACGAGCCGACCGACGGTCTCGATCCCAACCAGAAATTCGAAGTGCGCAAGCTCATCGCGCGGATGGCGCCGGAAAAGGCGATCATCATCTCCACTCATATTCTCGAAGAGGTGGATGCGATCTGCTCGCGCGCGCTCATCATCGACCGCGGAGAGATCGTCGCCGACGGGACGCCCGCGGCGCTGACCGCGCGTTCGCGCTATCACAACGCGGTGTCGCTGACGGTGCCGAGCGCCATTGCCGGCGAGGTGCGAGAGGCACTGGAAGGCGTGCAGGGCGCGGCGAAGCGCGAGGAAGCGCAGCGCGGCGACGATACGACCTTCACGCTTTTCCCGCGCGACGAGGTGGGACAGCAGGGCATGGAAAGCGATACGACCCTGATCGACGCCGTGGCGGCGCTCGCGCGCGCGCGCAACTGGCCGGTGCGGGCGCTGCATGGCGAGCCGGGCCGGCTGGACGAGGTGTTTCGCCATCTCACGCGGGCCGATACCGAACCCGTGGAAGCCGGCGGTCTCAAGGGCAGCGCCAGCGGAAGGAGCGCGGCATGAACGAAATGCGCGCCATTTTCCGCCGCGAGCTCGCGGCCTATTTCGCCACGCCGCTCGCCTTCGTCTTCATCGTCATTTTCCTGCTGACGATGGGCGCTTTCACCTTTTATCTGGGCGGCTTTTTCGAGAGCGATCAGGCGAATCTGTCGATTTTCTTTTCCTACCATCCCTGGCTCTATCTCTTCCTGATCCCGGCGATTTCGATGCGGTTGTGGGCGGAAGAGCGCCGCACGGGCTCGATCGAGCTGCTGTTGTCGCAGCCGGTGCCGCTCTATGCGGCCGTTCTCGGCAAGTTCTTCGCGGCCTGGGTGTTTTCGGGCTTGGCGCTCGTGCTGACCTTCCCGATGTGGCTGACGGTCAACTATCTCGGCTCGCCGGATAACGGCGTCATTCTGGCCGGCTATATCGGCAGCTTCTTCATGGCGGGTGGCTATCTCGCCATCGGCTCGTGCCTGTCGGCGACTACGCGCAACCAGGTCATCGCCTTTGTGGTGTCGGTAGCGGTCTGCTTCCTCTTCACGGTGTCGGGCCTTCCCATCGTCATCGATTTCTTCAGTGGCTGGGCGCCGCAAACGCTCATCTCCACCATTGCGTCCTTTTCGTTCCTGACGCATTTCAACTCCATCACCCAGGGCGTGATCGACCTGCGCGACATCGTGTATTTCGGCTCGCTCATTGCGGTCTGGTTGATCGCCTGCGGCGTGGTGGTCGATATGAAGAAGGCGGGGTAAACGGATGAACATGCCCATCAGCCGGTCCGCCTACCGGATTCTCACGCTCGTGCTGCTCGCGGTTCTTTTCGTGGCGGTGAATACTTTCTCGAACACGGTGTTCCGCGCGGCCAAGGTCGACCTGACGGCGAACGATCTCTACACGCTGTCGGACGGCACGAAGGAAGTGCTCGCCAATATCGACGAGCCCATCACGCTGCGGTTTTTCTATTCGGAAAAGCTCGCCACGGATTTTCCGCGCATCCGCACCTATGCCAATCAGGTGCGTGACCTGCTGGAGGAAATCCGCGACGAGTCGAACGGCAAGATCGTCCTGCGGGTGATCGATCCGGAGCCTTTCTCCGAGCAGGAAGATCTCGCCATGTCGCTGGGGCTCAAGGGCGCGCCGACGACGGAGGGCGATGTCATCTATTTTGGTCTTGTCGGCAACAATCTCGTGGACGGGCTCGAGCGTATCCCCTTCTTCACGGATGAGCGGCAGGACTATCTCGAATACGACATCATGAAGATGGTGCAGACGCTGTCGCGGGCGAAAAAGCCGGTGCTGGGCATCGTGACCAACCTGCCGCTCGACACCGGCTCGGGCGGGCTGATGGCCGCTATGAAAGGCCGGTCCCAGCCGTTCATGATCTATACCGAACTCGTCAACCGCTTCGAGATGGAGTTCTTGGAGCAGAAGTTCAATCGCGTGCCCGACAATGTGGACGTGCTGATGATCGCGCATCCCAGGGAACTCGACGAGCAGACGCTTTATGCCATCGACCAGTTCGTGATGCGCGGCGGGCGCGTACTCGCCTTTGTCGATCCCTTCTCGGAAGTGAGCATGGAGCGCGGCGAGGACGGCAAGCCCGTGCGCGGCTTCACCCAGACCTCCGACCTGCATCGTCTGTTCCGCAGCTGGGGCGTCGATTACGCCCCGGACAAGATTGTCGGCGACAAGGGGCTCGCGCAGCGCGTGCGCACCGGCTTCGATGCGCGCAAACAGGACAGCGATTATGTGATCTGGCTGAGAGTACCCAAGGAACACATGAACCGATCCGACATCGTGACGGCGGATGTGGACCGGATCAATCTGGGGACGGTCGGCTATCTCACGCCGGAAAAGGGCGCGACGACCAGCTTCACACCGCTCATCACCTCGTCGAAGGATTCGCGGCTTTACGACCGCGACTATGTGGCGACCGGGCCGCGGCCTGACCAGCTGCTGGCGGGGTTCAAGCCGGATGACGAGCAATATGTCATTGCCGCGCGCCTGTCCGGGCCGGTCGAGAGCGCCTTCGAGGCCGAGCCGCCCGCGCGGGCCGAAGACGACCGGAAAAGTTCGTCGACCAAATCGAAAATGCCGGACTACAAGGCCAAGAGCGACAAGCCGGTCAATATCATCGTGGTGGCCGACAGCGACATCTTCGCCGACCGGTTCTGGGTCCAGACCCAGTCCTATAGCGGCGAACGGGTGGCGCAGCCCATTGCCGACAATGCAAATTTCATCATGTCGGCCATCGACAATCTGATGGGGTCCAACGAACTGATTTCGCTGCGCGCACGCGAACGGGCCGACCGCCGCTTCGAGGTGGTCGAGAAGCTCAAGACGAAGGCCGAGGAGCATTACCTCGCCCGGCAGAAAGCCTTGCAGGCGACGATTGACAAGACCGAGGCCCGTCTTTCCGACCTCCAGACGGGCGACGACGTCGCGCCGGAAGACAGGGAAAAGGCGAATGCCGAGATCCGCCAGTTCCGCAAGGAGCTGCTGGCGGCGCGGCAGGAAATGCGCGGTGTCCAGCGCAGCCTGCGCGAGAATGTCGAGACGCTGGGCAGTTATGTGCGTTTCCTCAATGTGCTGGCGATGCCGATTCTGGTGGCCCTTGTCGCCTTGGGGCTGGCGGTCTGGCGCTATCGCCGCCGCAAGGCGCGGGTCGCGCGCGGTGCCGGCAAGAAGGGAGCCTGACACGGATGACTGGTAACGGTTCCAACAAGGGGAAGCGGGATTTCCTGACGGTGCTGCGCGAAGAGCGGCCCTTGCGCAATCTCGTTGTGCTGGCGGCGCTGACCACCATCGTGGTGATTGCCGCGGTCGTGGCGGTTACCGGCGCGCAGCGCAGCGTGGCGACGGATTTCGAGCCGATGCCGCTTTTCGCGGGGCTTGCCGACCGCCTCGATAAGGTGCAGAGCATCGAATACACGTTCAGCCGTGGGCTGCAGGGCACCGACAAGATCGTGATCACCCGCAAGGAGGACGGCGTGTGGCGTTTGCCTGCGCGTCACGGTTATCCCGCCGATACCGAGCTGGTCAAAAAGGCGTTGCTGGGACTTTCCGAGATGGAGGCCTATGAGCCGCGCACGGCCAACAAGGAATGGCACCGCAATCTGGGGCTGCTTGCGCCGGAAGATCTCGGTTCCGCGGTGCGGGTGAGTTTCAGGGATGCCGACGGCAAGTCGATGGCGTCGCTTCTGGTCGGCCATGTGCCGGACCGGACGGTCGATGCGGGCGGGCAGGGCGTGATCTATGTGCGGCGCGCCGACGAAGACCAGACCTGGCTTGCCCGGGGCCGTCTGCCGCTCTTCAAGAAGACGAATGCCTGGCTGGCGCCGGGCTTCCTCGGGCTCGACAAGAAGGACATCAGGTCCGTGACGCTCTGGGCGGGGAGCGAACATCCGGTGGTGCTCGACCGGGCAACGCCGGAGACCGAGCATTTCAGCATCGCCAATATGCCGGGCGGGCGCGTGTCGCGCGGCGGACCGGTGCTCGACGGCGTGGCGACCGCGCTGGCCGGAGTGAATTTCGACGATGTGCTGAAGGCCGATCAGCTGAACTTCCCCGACACATCGCCGGTGGTGAAGCTCACCACCTATGATGGGCTGGCGCTGACCCTCACGATGAGCGGCGCGGGCAGCGGGCTCTGGGCGAAGATCGACGTGGACGCCACGAAGGACGCCGCCAGGGAGCGGGCGGACACGCTCAGGGCGCGCGTCGATGGCTGGGCCTACAAGATGCCGTCGAAGGTGACCACGCAGGTTACCCAGACCATGGCCCTGCTGACACGGGCCGACACCACGGTCGACGATGCGGTGCGGGGCATGATGGAAGACGCCGGGGCGGATGCCGGGCGGGGCGGCGAATAGAAGCTAGTCGTCCACCCGCATATCCGGTTCGGCGACAGCCAGAATGCGGCCGAGGCCGGGCTCTTGCAGCAACACGACGCAGCGTGCGTCCTTGTCCGGCATGACGTCTTCTCCAGGCAGCATGATGCGCATCTTTCGTCCGTCCCACATGCCGATTGGGGCGATACCGCGCACGACATTGGCATAGGTAATCGTCTCGCCCCGGTTTTCGCCGCGTTCGATCCCGACCGTTTCCGATTTCGCATAGCGGACAAGCCAGATGACGGCCGGTTTTTCCGGCGCGGGCCCGGCGGCAATCGACACGGTGAGGCGGCCTTCCTCTTTCTTGAGCGACATGGAGACGCTATTGGCGGCGGGCTTGCGCGCAGCGATCAGGGCGTCGATCTCGCGACGGTTGCTGCCGATGCCTTCGGCGGCGCCGTCCACCACCATTTGTGGCGTATAGACGCCGGAGAGGCCAAGGGCGCGGCCATAGGCCCGCTGGCGGGCGGTGTTGTCGGGGCTCGCCAGCGTGTCGCGCCAGCCGAGATAGTCCCAGTAATCGACATTGAAGGAGAGCGGCAGGACGTCTTCCCGGCGCGTAAGATCGCGCAGATAGGCGTCGGCGGGCGGGCAGCTCGAACAGCCCTGACTGGTGAAGAGTTCGACAATGACGGGGCGCGTCTGCGTATCGGCGGCGACGGCGGCCGGGGCCACGATCCCGGCGGCAAGGGCGAGTGCAATATGGAAGAGCGGCTTTCTCATGAGCGCAGCATAGGCGGCGCGCCGGACACGAACGAGTCACGATGCGGTGAAGCTGCGGTGAGGGCCGGAAGCAGCGAGAAGCCCAAGAAAAAGGGCGGTTCCGAAGAACCGCCCTTTCGCGTTTCGTATGGCGCTTTCGCTTATGTCCACTCGTCGCGGTTCCGGACGGCGAACCGGAACCACTTCGCCTGGAACCGCTTATGCGGCGAGGTTGCGCAGCACGTAGCGCAGGATGCCGCCATGCGTGTAGTAGTCGAGCTCGTCCTGCGTATCGATGCGGGCGAGCGCGTCGATCACCTTCTTGGTGCCGTCGGCGAAGGTGATGGTGACCTTGACCGTGTCACGCGGCTTCAGCGTTTCCAGACCGTCGATGCTGACCGTCTCCGACCCGTCGAGGCCCAGCGATTCCCAGCTCTCGTCGTTCAGGAACTGGAGCGGGGCAACGCCCATGCCAACCAGGTTGGAGCGATGGATACGCTCGAAGCTCTGGGCGATCACGGCCTTCACGCCGAGGAGCACGGTGCCCTTGGCCGCCCAGTCGCGGCTGGAGCCGGTGCCGTATTCCTTGCCGGCGAAGATCACCAGCGGGGTGCCGCGGCGCTTGTACTCCATCGCGGCATCGTAGATCGGCATCTGGGTGCCTTCGGGCTGCAGCTTGGTGTAGCCGCCCTCGATCCCCTTCAGCATCTGGTTCTTGATGCGGATATTGGCGAAGGTGCCGCGCATCATGACCTGATGGTTGCCGCGGCGGGCGCCGTAGGAGTTGAAGTCCTGCTGGCCGACCTGCTTGGAAATCAGGTACTCGCCGGCGGGGCTTTGCAGCTTGATGGAGCCGGCGGGCGAGATGTGGTCCGTCGTGATCGAGTCGCCGAAGAGACCCAGCACACGCGCATCGTCCACATTTTCCAGCTTGCCCGGCTTCTTCGTCATGTTCTCGAAGTAGGGCGGGTTCTGGACATAGGTGGAGTTGTCGTCCCAGCTATAGGTGTTGCCGCCGGTGACCTTGATGCTCTGCCATTTGTCGTCGCCATCGAAGACGTTGGCGTAGCGCGAGCGGAACATTTCCGGCGTGACGCAGGCATGAACGATCTCGGCGATCTCCTTGGAGGACGGCCAGATGTCCTTCAGATAGACCGGTTGACCGTTAGAACCTATTCCGATGGGTTCAGTCGTCAGGTTCTTGCGGGTGGAACCGGCCAGCGCATAGGCGACGACGAGCGGGGGCGAAGCGAGGTAGTTCGTCTTCACATCCTGGCTCACGCGACCTTCGAAGTTGCGGTTACCCGACAGGACCGACGAGACGACCATGTCGTTCTTGTTGATCGCCTGGCTGATTTCCGTCTGCAGTGGGCCGGAGTTGCCGATACAGGTGGTACAGCCGTAACCGACCAGGTTGAAGCCCATCGCGTCGAGGTCTTTCTGCAGGCCCGACTTGGTGAGGTAGTCGGTCACGACCTGCGAGCCGGGGGCGAGAGAGGTTTTCACCCAGGGCTTCACCTTCAGGCCGAGCTTATGAGCGTTGCGGGCGACGAGGCCGGCCGCGACGAGCACGTTCGGGTTGGAGGTGTTGGTGCAGGAGGTGATGGCGGCGATCATCACATCGCCATGGCCGATGTCGTAATCCTCGCCTTCGACGGGGACGCGCTTGTCGGCTTCCGACGCCTTGCCGAATTCACCCGTCAGGGCGTTTTCGAAATTGTCTTTCACCTTCGACAGGCCGACACGGTCCTGCGGACGCTTGGGACCGGCCAGGCTCGGCTCGACGGAAGAAAGGTCCAGTTCCAGCGTATCGGTGAAGACCGGCTCTTCCATGTTCGGCTCGTGGAACATGCCCTGCGCCTTGAGATAGGTCTCGACCAGCGCGACGCGCTCCTCGGAGCGGCCCGTGGCCTTGAGGTATTTCAGGGTCTCGTTGTCGACCGGGAAAAAGCCGCAGGTCGCGCCATATTCGGGAGCCATGTTGGAGATGGTCGCCCGGTCGGCGAGGGAAAGGTGCTGCAGGCCGTCGCCGTAGAATTCAACGAACTTGCCGACCACGCCCTTCTTGCGGAGCATTTCGGTAACGGTGAGCACCATGTCGGTCGCCGTGATGCCCTCGGCGAGTTCGCCGGTGAGCTTGAAGCCGATGACTTCCGGAATGAGCATCGAGACCGGCTGGCCGAGCATGGCCGCTTCGGCTTCGATGCCGCCCACGCCCCAGCCGAGAACCGACAGGCCGTTCACCATGGTGGTGTGGCTGTCGGTGCCGACGCAGGTGTCGGGATAGGCGACTTCCGTGCGGCCTTCCTTCTTGGTCCAGACCGTCTGGGCCAGATATTCGAGGTTCACCTGGTGGCAGATGCCGGTTCCGGGCGGCACGACGCGGAAATTATCGAAGGCCTTGGAACCCCAGCGCAGGAACTCATAGCGTTCGCGGTTACGCTGATACTCGATTTCCGTGTTCTGTTCGAAGGCGAGCGGGGTGCCGAACTTGTCCACCATCACGGAGTGGTCGATGACGAGGTCCACCGGCACCTGCGGGTTGATCTTGCTCGTCGAGGCGCCGAGCGTCTTCACGGCGTCGCGCATGGCGGCGAGGTCCACCACGGCGGGAACGCCGGTGAAGTCCTGCATCAGCACACGCGCCGGACGATAGGCGATTTCGCGGGTGGAGGTGCGGTTCACCATCCATTCCTTCACCGCGCGAATGTCGTCGGCGGTGACGGTGCGTCCATCTTCATGGCGCAGCAGGTTTTCCAGCAGCACCTTCAGCGAGAGAGGCAGACGCTCGATACCGTCGAGACCGGCCTTCGCCGCGTCGGGCAGGCTGTAATAGGTATAGGTGCGCCGTCCGACCTTCAGCGTCTTCCTGGCGCCGAAGCTGCCGCCGGTCTTGGTCGCGGCCTTCTTGGCGGGAGCCTTGCGGGCGGCAGGTTTGGCCGCCGGCTTGCGGGCAGGCGTCGCCTTGCGGGCGGGCGCCGTCTTCGCAGCAGGCTTGCGCGCCGTCGCGGTTTTCTTCGCAGGGGCTGCCTTTCCGGCCGTCGTCGCCTTCCTGGCAGGCGCGGCCTTGCGGGTCGCGGCGGTCTTTTTGGGCGCCGCTTTCTTCGCTACCGGCTTTTTCGCGGCGGGTTTCTTCGCTGTCGCGGTCTTGCGGGTCGCGGTTGCCTTTTTCGGGGCGGCTTTCCGGGCGGCGGGCTTTTTTGCCGCCGTTTTCTTCGCAGGCGCCTTTTTCGCGGTCGTCTTGGGTGCCGCTTTCTTCGCTACCGGTTTTTTGGCGGCGGTCGTTTTCTTTGCCGTGGTGGCCTTTTTGGTGGCCGCGGTCTTTTTCGGCGCGGTCTTGCGGGCTACCGGCTTTTTGGTGGCGGTCGCCTTTTTTGCGGCGGGTTTGGCCGTCGTCGTCTTCTTCGCAGCGGGCTTCTTGGCAGCCGGTTTCCGGGTGGCGGCCGTCTTCTTGGGCGCGGCCTTCTTGGCTACGGCCTTTTTCGCAGGCGCCTTTTTCGCGGGGGCCTTCTTTGCCGCGGTCTTCTTAGCGGTGGCGGTTTTCGCCGCCGCTTTCTTCTTTGCTACGGGCTTCTTTGCGGGGGCCTTTTTACTGGCCTTCGCCACTGCCTTTTTCGCCATCAGTTCGATCCTCGATGCTGCTTGCCGGGCCCGGAAATGCGATGCGATACGATGTGGCGCGATGCGTGTTACGCACGCCTCCAACGCCGCTGTCGATCCGCCGCCGATCTGTCGTTGCGGGCCGCTGTTCGTGACGCGGCGGACTATAATGACTTTCATCGGCTAATGCCATGCTTCGCACGCGGTCTTGAGCCATGATAATGAGCATCACGGAACAGTTCAGGGGAGGTGGCGATGGAAGCGGTGAGAACGGAGAAAAACGGCGCCGTCACGACGATCGTGCTCAGCCGGCCGGAGGTGAAGAACGCGGTGGATCGCGAAACCGCCGATGCACTGGCGCAGGCCTTTCTCGATTTCGAGCGCGACGAGGACGCGCTGGTCGGTGTGTTTCATGGCGAGAACGGAACCTTCTGCGCCGGGGCCGACCTGAAAGCGGTGTCCAGGGGCGGGGAAGGCGGCGCCAATCGCATGACGTCGCCCGGGACCGGTCTCGAAGCGGACAGGCTCGCCGCGGACGGCCCGATGGGGCCCTCGCGCATGGTCCTTTCCAAGCCCGTTATCGCGGCGATTTCCGGTTATGCGGTGGCGGGCGGCATGGAGCTCGCCTTGTGGTGCGACATGCGCGTCATGGAACGGGATGCCACGATGGGGGTATTCTGCCGGCGCTGGGGCGTGCCGCTGATCGATGGGGGCACGGTCCGCCTGCCACGGCTCATCGGCCATTCGCGGGCGATGGATCTCATTCTCACCGGCCGGCCGGTCGATGCGGAGGAAGCGTTGCAAATGGGTCTTGCCAACCGGATCGCGGAACCGGGGACGGCGCGGGAAACCGCCGAAGAGCTGGCGCAGCAGATCGCACGGTTTCCGCAAGGCTGTCTCCGGCACGACCGGATGTCGGCCTATGAGCAATGGGATTTGCCCTACGATCAGGCGCTCGCAAACGAGTTCACACATGGCCGGAAGGTGCTCGCCTCCGGTGAAACGGTTGCCGGCGCGACGCGCTTTGCCGGCGGCAAGGGACGGGGCGGGAATTTTGACGATATTTGAGGATGCGATGGCGCCGCCCGCCGCGCGGATGATGACATTGCGGGCAGCCGATCTTGCCTGCATCCGGGGCGGACGCCTCGTTTATGAAGGCTTGAGTTTCGAGGTGGCGAGCGGCGAGGCGCTGGTGCTGGTGGGGCCCAACGGGGCGGGCAAGTCGAGCCTGTTGCGCCAGATTGCCGGGCTCGTGGAGCGGGCGGCGGGCGATTTGACGCTCGAAGGCGGGAAAGAGGACACGCCAGTCGGCGAGCAGGCGCATTATCTCGGCCATCTCGACGCGCTGAAACCCGCCTTTTCGGTGGAAGAGACGCTTCGGTTCTGGGCTGCGTTTCTGGACGGCCCGGGGGGCGGCGCCCTCGATGTTCTCCCCGCGCTCGATGCCGTGCGGCTCGGCGATCTGGCCGATCTCTCGGTTGCCTATCTTTCCGCCGGGCAGCGCAAGCGGCTGGCGCTGGCGCGGCTTCTGGTGGCGCCGCGCCCTCTCTGGCTGCTGGACGAGCCCAGCGTTGCGCTGGACAAGGCCTCGACCGCCATCCTGGCGGAGCTTATGGAAGCGCATATGGCACTGGGCGGGCTCATCGTGGCGGCGACGCATCTCGAATTGGGGCTCAAGCGCCAGCTGACGCTCGACCTTTCGCCGCGCCGGCAGGTGGCCTGATGGGACGCGCCATTGCAGCCTTGATCGCACGGGATTTGCGGCTCGCCGTGCGCGCAGGGGGCGGGGGCGGCATGGCCGTCTTCTTTTTCCTGATTACGGTAAGCGTCGTCGCGGTGGGCGTCGGCCCCAACCTGTCGCTGCTGGCGCAGATTGCGCCGGGTATCCTGTGGGTGGCGCTGCTGCTCTCGTCTCTCTTGACGCTGGAACGCCTGTTTCAGGCGGATCTCGAAGACGGGACGCTCGATCTCCTCGCCATGGGGCCTTTGCCGCTGGAGGCGATCGCGGCGGCCAAGGCGTTCAGCCACTGGCTGACGACGGGATTGCCGCTGCTCGTCGCCGCGCCGCTTCTGGGCCTGCTGCTCAACCTGCCGGTCAATGTGTTTCCCCCGCTCATCCTCTCAATGGCCATCGGGACGCCCGCCCTGAGCTTTCTCGGCGCCATCGGGGCGGCGCTGACCGTCGGGGTGCGGCGCGGCGGCCTGCTCGCCTCGCTGCTCGTGGTGCCGTTCTATGTGCCGGTGCTGATTTTCGGCGTTGGGGCCGCGGATGAGGCGATTTCCGGCGCGCCGCCCGGCGTCATGCTGCAGGCGCTCAGTCTTCTCGGGGCGGTGACGCTGGCAAGCCTCGTCATTGGCCCGGTGGCCGCGGCGGCGGGGCTGCGGGCCGCGCTGAAATAGGGGGCATGTTCGAATGAGGCGCGACCTTATGTCGGGATCACAAACCGCCCCGCTCTCTTGCCGTTTCCCGCCCTGCCGGGCTACATCACAGGCATGACCATGCTCACCGCCTCGCAGCGGCTCCAGGCCTTTGCCAATCCCACGCGCTTCATGGCGCTGTCGGGCCGTCTTGTCGCGCCTCTCGGCGTGCTTACGGCGGCGGTGATGGCGGTGGGGCTCTATTTTGCGCTCTTCGCCTCGCCGCCCGACTATCAGCAGGGCGAGACGGTGCGGATCATGTATATCCATGTGCCGTCGGCCTGGCTGTCGCTTTTCGTCTATTCGGTGATGGCGGTGGCAAGCGGTGTGGCGCTCGTGTTCCGTCATCCGATCGCCGATGTCTGCGCCAAAGCGGCGGCGCCCATCGGGGCGGCCTTCACCTTTCTAGCGCTGGTCACAGGCTCGCTCTGGGGCGAACCGATGTGGGGCACGTGGTGGGTCTGGGATGCCCGCCTCACCTCCGTCCTCATCCTTTTCTTCATCTATCTGGGCTATATGGCGCTCCGCGCCACCATCGACGACCCGCATGCCGCGACGCGGCCGGCGGCGGTGCTGGCCCTGGTCGGGTTCGTCAATGTGCCGATCATCCATTACTCGGTGAACTGGTGGAATACGCTGCACCAGCCGGCCAGCGTGTTCCGGATCGACGGACCGACCGTCGCATCCTCCATGCTCGTGCCGCTGATGACGCTCGCTGTCGGTTTCACGCTGTTTTTTGTCGTGATGCTGCTTGTGCGGATGCGGGCGGAAGTGCTCAGGCGGCGTGTGCGGGCGATGAGCCTGCGCCGGGCCGAAGGGTAGGGCGAATATGGCCGAATTTTTCCATATGGGCGGATATGCCGCCTTCGTCTGGCCGAGCTACGGGCTGGCCGCGCTTGTCTTTATCGGTGTGATCTGGCAGAGCCTGGCCGATCTCAGGGCGCAGAAGCGTCTGGTGGACAAGCTGGAAACGCGCCGCCGCAACCGCAAACCGGAGGACGGCGCGTGACGGACGAGCCTTCGGCGGGAGGAAGACGGCGACTGCTGGCGCTGATCCCGGCCGCGGTTTTCTTCGTTCTGGCCGGTTTCTTTCTCGTGGCGCTGTTCAGCGGCGATCCATCCCGTGTGCCGTCGGCACTGATCGGGCGGGAGGTGCCCGCGTTCGACCTGCCGCCCGTCGAAGGGCTACAGCAGCCGGGTCTCGCCGACGGAAACTTGCGCGGGGGCAAAGCGAGCATCGTCAATGTCTGGGCGAGCTGGTGCGTGCCGTGCCGCGAGGAAATGCCGATGCTGGTCGAGTTTCGGCAAAAGCACCCCGAGGTGCCGCTCTACGGGATCAATTACAAGGACGATCCGCGCGCCGCGCGGCGTTTCCTTTCCGAACTGGGCAACCCGTTCGACCGGATCGGCGCCGACGCCAAGGGACAGGCCTCCATCGACTGGGGCGTCTATGGGGTGCCGGAAACCTATGTGGTGGATGGCGAGGGGCGGATTGCCGTGAAACATGTCGGCCCGCTCACACCGGAAAGTATCGAGAACGATATCCTTCCGGCGCTGCGGGCCGCATCCCCGGCAGCCGAGGCCGCCGGGTCCTAGTCTGGGGTGGCAGCCGCCGCTGCCGGGCCACTGGCGAAAACGGATTACTTCTTCTTGCGGGCCGTCGCCTTCTTCGCCGCCGGCTTGCGGGCGGGGGCCTTCCTGGCGGCGGGCTTTTTCGCGGCCGGTTTCTTACGGGCCGGCGCGCGCTTGGCCGGGGCC
Source organism: Parvibaculum indicum (assembly GCF_011762095.1). Lineage (GTDB taxonomy): Bacteria > Pseudomonadota > Alphaproteobacteria > Parvibaculales > Parvibaculaceae > Parvibaculum > Parvibaculum indicum. The sequence continues at coordinate 52,240 of NZ_JAASQO010000005.1, forward strand.
TTTTTGGCAGGCGCGGCACTTTCCCCGGCCTTCAGGCCTTCCACCGCTTCATTCAGATGGGTGAGCGCCTTCATCAGGTCCGACTGGATGGTCTTGGGCATGATGTCGAGAAGCGCCTTCTCGGCGGCCAGAGCGCGCGGCATGGCGCTTTTGAGCGCGCGGCGGCCGGCGGCGGTGAGGCGCACGGAATTGGCGCGGGCATCTTCGGCGGTGCGCTTGCGGGCGAGAAGGCCGTTCTTGATCATGCGGCTGATCATGTCGGCCAGCGTCGAACGGTCGATGCCCGTGCGGTTCACCAGATCGGTCTGGCTCAGGCCCTCTTCCTCGTTGACGGCGAATAGAACGATGAACTGGCGGGGCGTGAGCGAGCTGTCGCCCATTTCCTGCACGAACTGGTCATAGGCGAATTGCTGCGCGCGGCGCAGCAAATGGCTCAGCGAGCTTTCAAGGTCGAAACTTCCGGCAGTCTTCCTCGGGGCCATGCAATTTTCCTTCAGATGTTTGTCGCCGGAGTGATCCGCGGGAAACGGGCCGCATGCGGAAAGCCGACGGCTGGCTTGAGCCATGTTGTCATTCTGGACGCGTTGTCCTGCTGGCTGAATCGAGCGCATAACGACAACGCTGCCCGGCGCGCGATGGCCGGCCATGGCAACACCGCATATTCGAATGCCTGTGTGCCGGGATATGGCCTGAACGTCTGCGCCGATCTATCATCATATGCACCTGCGGACCCCTGCCGCGCAAGAGGGTAGGACGAAAGAATCGTGCTTATGGGGCGCATATATCTGTAGCCGGAGCAATAATGCGCCGCTTCGGCTGCCTATCCGAGCGGTAGTTGCGTAATTCCGTGGGCAGACAGACCCTTTCGGGCGGGCGGTAACGATTGAGTAGCAATAACGAAAAGTGACACGGCGATGACGGGCGACAACCGAGACGACAACGAAGATGAACGAACTGCAATGCGCGACGCCGTCACGCATCGTGTGCCCAAGCCCCAGGAGCCGGGGCGGGCGGAGGATGTCGCCTTTTCGCGCCGCGTGCCGGATGGAGACAATCTTGCCCGCGACATCTGCGACGCTTGCGGTTTTATCGATTATGTGAATCCGCGGATCGTGGTCGGATCCGTCGTCGAGCACGACGGGCGTATTCTGATGTGCCGCCGTTCCATCGAGCCGCGCCGGGGGTTCTGGACATTGCCGGCGGGGTTCATGGAGCAGGGCGAAACGACGGAGGACGGCGCACGGCGCGAGGCACGCGAGGAGGCGAATGCTGAAATCGCCATTCACGATCTGCTGGCCGTCTACAATATTCCGCGTATTTCGCAGGTACAGCTCATGTATCGCGCAACGCTGGCCCGGCCCGAATTTTCCGCCGGCGAAGAGAGCCTTGAGGTGGCGCTTTTTGCATGGGACGATATTCCGTGGAAAGAGCTTGCCTTCCCCAGCGTCTATTGGGCGCTCACACAATATCGCAGCGTTATGGACAAGGCCGGTATCGTACCGTTCGGCAATCCGGAAGGAGAGAACGGGAATTTCTTTCCCGCGGCCCCTTCCGCGGGCTGAGGGCTTTCGTATTTTCGCCGCTTGGCGTTGCCGTCTCCTTTGGGCATGATCCCCGACGGAGGAGGCCCGTTCGTGCGGAAGGAGACGGGCCGTTTCATCGGGGGAGGGAAATGACGTGGCCGAATTGTCGGGCGGTGAGCAGGCTTATAAGCACAAGATGACACGCGAAGAGAGGCGGGTCATTTTCGCCTCGTCGCTGGGCACGGTTTTCGAGTGGTACGATTTTTATCTGTACGGTTCGCTTGCCGCGATCATCAGTGTCCAGTTCTTTTCTGGCGTGAACCCGACCGCGGGATTTATCTTCGCCCTGCTCGCTTTTGCCGCGGGTTTTGCCGTGCGGCCCTTCGGGGCGCTGGTGTTCGGTAGGCTGGGCGATCTTGTCGGCCGCAAATATACATTTCTCGTCACCATCACCATTATGGGGCTTTCGACCTTCATCGTAGGCCTTCTGCCCAATTATGCGACCATCGGCATGGCGGCCCCGATCATCCTGATCGCGTTGCGTCTGGCGCAGGGTCTTGCACTGGGCGGCGAATATGGCGGCGCCGCGATCTATGTCGCGGAACATGCGCCGACGCATAAGCGCGGCAATTACACCTCATGGATTCAGACGACGGCGACGATGGGCCTTTTCCTGTCGCTGCTGGTCATTCTCGGTGTGCGGCTGTCGATGGACGGCGCCGAATTCGAAAGCTGGGGATGGCGCATTCCTTTCATTCTCTCGATCATCCTGCTCGGCATATCCGTCTGGATTCGCGTGCAGCTCAACGAGTCGCCGCTCTTCAAGAAGATGAAAGAGGAAGGCACGCTCTCCAAATCGCCGATCAAGGAAAGTTTCGGCAAATGGCCCAATCTGAAGATCGTGCTGATCGCGCTGCTCGGTCTCACGGCGGGGCAGGCGGTGGTCTGGTATACGGGCCAGTTCTACGCCCTTTTCTTCCTGACGCGGATTTTGAAGGTGGACGGGCAGACGGCCAATCTGCTGATCGCGGCCTCGCTGCTGCTTGCCACGCCCTTCTTCATTGTGTTCGGGTCGCTTTCCGACCGGATCGGTCGCAAGCCGGTGATCCTTGCAGGCTGTCTCATCGCGGCGCTGAGCTACTTCCCGATCTTTACCGCGCTGACCCATTTCGCCAATCCTGCGCTGGAAGTCGCGCAGCGCGAAGCGCCGGTCGTGGTCGTGGCCGATCCCGCGGAATGCTCCTTTCAGTTCAATCCGGTCGGCACGGCATCCTTCACCTCGTCCTGCGACGTGGCGAAATCGGTACTGGCAAAAGACGGCATTCCCTACAGCAATGAAGCCGCGCCCGCCGGGACAGGGGCGGTCGTGAAGGTCGGCGAGGCGGAGATCGCGTCTTTCGACGCCACGCAGGACGGCGCGATGGAGATGCGCGCTTCCTTCACGGCAACGCTCGAGACCGTGCTGCGCGATGCGGGCTATCCGAAATCGGCCAATCCGGACGAGATCAACTATGTGGCGGTGATCGCACTGCTCTTCGTGCTCGTACTGCTGGTGACGATGGTCTACGGCCCGATCGCGGCGGCGCTTGTCGAGCTCTTCCCCACGCGCATCCGCTATACTTCCATGTCGCTGCCCTATCATATCGGCAATGGCTGGTTCGGCGGTTTCCTGCCCACGGTTTCCTTCGCCATCGTGGCGGCGACGGGCAATGTCTATTCGGGGCTGTGGTATCCGGTCATCATCGCTTCGATGACCTTCGTGATCGGGCTTCTGTTCCTGCCGGAGACAAAAGACAGGGAACTGCATCCAGAAGGAGAGTAGGGCTTACTCCGCCGGTCGGACCGCATCCGTCGCTTCGTCGTCGGGTTTTTGTGGGGCGTGCTTTGTGAGCACGCCAAGCTGCGCCATGCCGAAAACGAGGGTGATGGGCGTGACGCCGAAGAGCTTGAAGCTGACCCAGAAATCGGTCGAGAAGTTGCGCCAGACGACTTCGTTCACGATGGCGAGAAAGACGAAGAAGAGGCCCCAGCGCACGGTGAGGATCATCCAGCCCGTATCGGTGAGGTCGAATGCGCTGTCGAAGAGCTTCTTCATCAGCGGCTTGCCCATCATCGCGGCGCCCAGCAGCGCGGTGGCGAACAGCAGGTTCACGATCGTAGGCTTCAGCTTGATGAACTCGTCGTCATGCAGCCAGAGCGTCAGTCCGCCAAAGACCATCACAAAGACGCCGGTGACGAGCGGCATGGTGGGAACATGGCGGTATTTCGCATAGGAGACGCCGAGCGAAACGACCGTCGCGATCATGAAGGCGCCGGTGGCCCAGAAAATCGTCTGTTTTTCCGGGACACCGAACAAATTGTCGGCCTGGGCATTCATGATGAAGAACACGGCCAGCGGACCGAGCTCGATGGCCATGCGGCCCCATTGGGAGCCGGTCATGCCCGCATGTGTCGTATCGGCTTTCGTCTCGGTCATTCCGGACTCCGCATTCATGAATATCGGCCGCCTGTTTCTTTCTACGCGCGGCGCCCTCCGGCTGGATCAGTTCCGCCCGTCAGGTCGCGCGTTCAGTTCGCTCCGGCAATCGCCTTTGCATAAGCGTCCGCCGAGAAGCTTTGCAGGTCTTCCACGCTTTCGCCGACGCCGATCATATGGACCGGCATGCCGAATTTCTCGGCAATGGCAACCAGGATGCCGCCCCGCGCCGTACCGTCCAGCTTGGTCATGACAAGGCCCGTGACGTCTGCGGTATTGCCGAAAATCTCTACCTGATTCACCGCATTCTGACCGGTGGTGGCATCGAGTACCAGCAGCGTCGCATGCGGCGCTTCGGGCTCTATCTTCTTCACGACGCGGATTAGCTTTTCCAGCTCCGCCATCAGATCGGCCTTGTTCTGGAGACGGCCCGCCGTGTCGATCAGCACGACGTCGGCGCCTTCCTCCTTGGCGCGCGCAATCGCCTCATAGGCAAGCCCCGCCGCGTCGCCGCCGAGCTTGGTGGTGACCACCGGCGCGCCGATGCGTTCGCCCCAGACCTTGAGCTGTTCCACGGCGGCGGCGCGGAACGTGTCGCCGGCTGCCAGAATGACCGACTTTCCTTCCGCGATCAGCTTTGCGCCGATCTTGCCGATGGTGGTGGTCTTGCCCGCGCCGTTCACCCCGACCATGAGGAGCACATAGGGCTTTTTCGCGGTATCGATCTCGAAGGGTTTTTCCACGGGCTTCAGGATGGCGGCGATTTCGGCGGCCAGCGCCTCGCGGATTTCCTCCGGGCTCACTTCCTTGTTGAAGCGGTCCTTGCGGATTTCGCCGGCGATCTTCGCGGCCGCATCGAGGCCCAGATCGGCGGAGATCAGGAGGTCCTCCAACTCTTCCAGCGTCTCGTCGTCAAGCTTTCGCTTGGTGAAGATGCCGGTGACGCCTTCGGAGATGTTCTTCGCGGAGCGGGAGAGCCCCTCCTTCATGCGGCGAAAGAGGCCCTTCTTCTTTTCTTCCGACCCGGTCTCGGTCTGGGTCTTGCTGTCGCTCATGCCGCCAATAATCCCTTGAAACGCTTGCCGTCATGCCCGGCGAGCTGGACGGGCAGGATGTCGCCCGCCTGTGCCTTGCCGCCTTCGAGCCTGACCGGCGTGAACTGGTGAGTGCGGCCCATCGTGCCGGTTTCCATCAGCACCGGGCAAGTGGCGCCGAGACCCGATTCCAGGTGGGCGCGCAGGCGCTCGACGCCCTTCTGGCGAAGGCGGGCCGCGCGTTCCTTTATGAGGGCGCGTTCCACCTGCGGCATGCGCGCGGCGGGCGTGCCGGGGCGCGGCGAATAGGGAAAGACATGCAGCCAGGTGAGGCCGCATTCATCGACATGGCGCAGCGAGTTCTCGAACATTTCGTCGGTTTCGGTCGGGAAACCGGCAATGATGTCCGCGCCGAACACGATGTCGGGGCGCAGGCGGCGGGCTTCCTCGCAAAAGGCGATGGCGTCCTCGCGCGAGTGGCGGCGCTTCATGCGCTTCAGGATCATGTTGTCGCCGGCCTGCAGCGAAAGATGGAGATGCGGCATCAGCCGTTCCTCTTCCGCGATGAGACGCATCAGCGCATCGTCCGCCTCGATGCTATCGATAGAGGAAAGCCGCAGGCGTTCCAGCTCCGGCACCAGCTTCAGGATACGGGTTGCCAGATTGCCGAGAGAGGGCCGGCCCGGCAGGTCTGCGCCATAGGAGGTGATGTCGACGCCCGTCAGTACGATTTCGCGATAGCCGTTCTCGACGAGGTTGCGCACTTCGGAGACGACCTCGCCCGCGGGCACGGAGCGGGAATTGCCCCGGCCATAGGGAATGATGCAGAAGGTGCAGCGATGGTCGCAGCCGTTCTGCACCTGTACGAAGGCGCGGGCGCGGCCTTCCAGCCCCTGCACGAGATGGCCGGCGGTTTCGCGTACCGACATGATGTCGTTGACGCGGATCTTTTCATTGGCGTGGAGCGCGCGGGCGGGCGTCCAGCTTGACGCTTCCATCTTTTCGGCATTGCCGATGACGAGATCGACCTCGCCCATATCGCCGAAGCTTTCCGGATCCACCTGCGCGGCGCAGCCGGTCACGATGATACGGGCCTCGGGGTTTTCGCGGCGCGCCTTGCGGATCGCCTGCTTGGCCTGGCGCACGGCCTCGCCCGTCACGGCGCAGGTGTTGAAGACGATGGCGCCTTCGAGCCCTGCCTCGGCGGCGTGGCCGCGCATGACTTCCGACTCATAGGTGTTGAGGCGGCAGCCGAAGGTGACGATTTCGGTGGGCTTCTTCTCGCTCATGCCGCTCCCCCTGAAAGAAGTGCGGGATCGAGTTCGCTTTCATAATCGAGCGTCGCGGGGCCGGTCATGTAGATGTGGTTGTCGGCCTCGCGCCATTCGAGCGTCAGGTCGCCGCCGGGCAGGCTTACCGTCATGATCCGTTCCGTCTTGCGGCGGCGGATCGCGGCGACGGCGCTGGCGCAGGCCGCCGTGCCGCAGGCCTTGGTGAGGCCTGCGCCACGCTCCCAGGTGCGAATGCGGATATGGGTCGGCGAAAGCACCTGCGCGACGGAAATGTTCACGCGCTCGGGAAAGAGCGGGTGATGTTCCAGCATCGGACCGATGCGGCCAAGGTCGATGGCGTCCACATCGTCGACGAAGAAGATGGCATGCGGGTTGCCGACATTCACCACGGCGGGCGAATGCATGATGGGATCGCCCAGCGGACCCACTTCGAGCTCGATGGCGCGGGTGTCGCGAAATTCTTCGGAAAGCGGGATCTCGTCCCAGTTGAGGCGCGGTTCGCCCATATCCACCGTGATGGTACCGTCGGGGCCGTGCATGGCGACCGTGTCGCCGCCCAGCGTTTCGATGGTGACGCTGTCCTTGTCCGTCTCGTCGAGCAGGATCTGGCCGATACAGCGGGCCGCGTTGCCGCAGGCCTCCACCGTGCCGCCGTCATTATTGCGGATGCCCATAAAGGCGTCGCCGCCCTCGCGGGCCGGTTCGATGGTGATGAACTGGTCGCAGCCCACGCCGTTTTCCCGGTCGGCGATGCGGCGCACAAGCTCCTCCGTCAGCGCGAGCGGATGCGCGCGCAGGTCCAGCACGACGAAGTCGTTGCCGAGGCCGTTCATCTTGCGGAACGGCATGGGACGGGGTGTTGCGGTCAAAGCTGCCATAATGAGGGGATATATGGCGCTTTTGGCCCGAAATTGCCAGAGGAATGAGGAATCGGCGGTGCCGGGCGGGGAAGCGGGCCGGGGTGAGGTTCGACGGGCTCGTCGGGGTCATGATCCTCCGTTATCGGATGGATTTCATTTGCCGGAATTTCGAACCTTCCATAGAGTTTTCCCCGGGTCGCCCGGAGGTGATTCCAAGACTAAGGCAAGGATGCCTCCGTGGCCGTCGAGAGAGCCCGCATCGGTTCGCGGTCGGCCCGGGCTTCCTCTACCGGCCGGAACCTTCCGGTGACGGACCCATGCGCAACCAGACCGCATGGATGATCGACATGGCGACGAAAACTGCCAAGGCTTCCAAACCCGCTGCCGCCAAGGCCGCGAAACCGGCTGCCAAGCCCGCCGCGAAAAAGGCCGCCGCCGCGGCTCCGGCGGCGAAGCCGGCCGCCAGAAAAGCCGCGAAGAAGAAATAATCCGGCTGTTCCACGAGACGATGCGGGCCCGGTGCGCAAGCACCGGGCTCTTTTTTGTTCGGGTCGGGGGAGGGGTCAGGCCTTCTTCAGAAACTCGGTCTTCAGCACCAGCCCCTTGACCTGCTTGGTGCTGCAATCGACCTCGCCGGGATTGGCCGTCAGGCGGATATTCTTCACCAGCGTGCCGCGCTTGAGGGTCTGGGAGGTGCCCTTGACCTTCAGATCCTTGATGAGGGTGACGGAATCTCCGTCATTGAGTTCGGTGCCGTTGCTGTCGCGCACGATGATGTCGTCGGTCAATGCCGTATTCCTTAAACTGGCGGGTGGGTTGAGGGAGCGTAAAATCGGCCCTACTGCGGGTAAGGGCAAGCGAATATCCGCCGCGGGGAGAGGTCGAGTGCTGAAACTTGACTTGATCGCCCCCAAACCCTAGTTTCCGCCCACGTTTTTCGGGACATTGCCGTTTTCCCGACCCGCCCCAGGCGTTTTGCCGGGGTCCCCCTCCGCCGACGATATTCGTTCGCGGAGGCGATTTTGCTTTGTGATACCGGAACTTGAAGGCTGAAAGGGCCCCATGTTCGAAAACCTGTCAGGCCGTCTGGGCGACGTCTTCACCAAACTCAAGGGCCGCGGCTCGCTGAGCGAGAAGGATGTCGACGAGGCGATGCGCGAGGTGCGCCGGGCCCTGCTGGAGGCCGATGTCGCGCTGCCGGTCGCCCGCTCCTTCATCGACAAGGTGAAGGCGCGCGCGGTGGGCGCGGAAGTGCTGCGCTCCGTGACGCCCGGCCAGCAGGTCATCAAGATCGTCCATGACGAACTGGTGGAGATGCTGGGTGGCGAGGGTGTCGATACCTCGATCTCGCTCGCGGCAGCGCCGCCGGTCTGCATCATGATGGTGGGCCTGCAGGGGTCCGGTAAGACGACCTCTACGGGCAAGATCGCCAAGCGCCTGACCGAGCGCGACAAGCGCAAGGTGCTGATGGCCTCGCTCGATACGCGCCGCCCCGCCGCGCAGGAACAGCTGAAAGTGCTGGGCGAGCAGACGGGGGTGGCGACGCTGCCCATCGTCGAGGGCCAGCAGCCCGTCGCCATCGCCAGGCGCGCCATGGAGGCGGCCAGACTCGGCGGCTACGACGTCGTCATGCTCGATACGGCGGGCCGTATCCATATCGACGAAGAGCTGATGGCCGAGGTCGCGCAGGTGCGCGATGCGACCCATCCGCACGAGACGCTGCTCGTCGCCGACAGCCTGACCGGGCAGGACGCGGTCAATGTAGCGGAGAACTTCAAGGACCGGATCGGCGTTACCGGCATCGTCCTGACCCGTGTCGACGGCGACGGGCGCGGCGGCGCGGCGCTTTCCATGCGCGCCGTCACGGGCGTGCCGATCAAGGTGCTGGGCACGGGCGAAAAGCTCGATGCCGTCGAGGATTTCAAGGCCGACCGCGTGGCGGGCCGCATTCTCGGCATGGGCGATGTCGTGTCGCTGGTGGAGAAGGCCGCGGAGACGATCGACGCCGACAAGGCGAACAAGATCGCCGAGAAGATGCGGAAGGGGCAGTTCGACCTGGACGACATGGCCGAACAGCTCAAGCAGATGGGCCGCATGGGCGGCATCAAGGGCGTGCTCGGCATGCTCCCCGGTCTGTCGCCGAAGCAGATGGCCGGCGCCAATATGGACGACAACGTCTTCAAGCGTCAGGGCGCGATCATCTCCTCCATGACCAAGGCGGAGCGCCGCAACCCCAAGCTCCTCAATGCCAGCCGCAAGAAGCGCGTGGCGAAGGGGTCGGGCACGGATGTTTCGGAGATCAACAAGCTTCTGAAAATGCACCGCCAGATGGCCGATCTGATGAAGCAGATGGGCAAGCAGAAGGGCGGCGGCATGCTGGGCAAGATGTTCGGCGGCGGCGGGATGCCCGAGCTTCCGCCCGAGGCCGCGCAGGATCCGGACGCGATGAAAAAGCTCATGGATCAGGGCGGCGGCGCGACGGGTGGGGGCTTGCCGGGTCTTCCCGGCGGTATGCCGGGCGGCATGGGATCTGGCGGCCTTCCGGGCCTTCCCGGCGGCGGCTTCGGCGCACCGGGCGGCGGGCGCAAGGCGACCAAGAGCCCCAAGAAGAAGCGGCGTAAATAGATTTTCGTGTTTCGGGCCCGCCTATACCGGGCCTTTCAGGATCAACAGATTATCCGCTGCAAGCACAACAAGGCAGCGGCAAGGTTCAACGAAGGAAGTAGAACTATGGCACTCAAGATCAGGCTTTCCCGTGGTGGCACCAAGAAGCGCCCCATCTATCGCATCGTCGTGGCCGATACCCGGTTCCCGCGCGATGGCCGCTTCATCGAGAAGATCGGCACCTACAATCCGATGCTCGCCAAGGACAATGAGCAGCGCATCGTGCTCGATGCCGAGCGCGCCAAGCACTGGCTCTCCAATGGCGCCCTGCCGACCGACCGCGTCGCGCGCTTCCTGACGGATGCCGGCCTCTGGGAGCGCAAGCCCAGCAACAATCCGCAGAAGGCCAAGCCGAAGGCGAAGGCGCAGGAACGCCTCGAAGCCGCCCGGATGGCCGAAGAGGAAGCGGCCGCCGCCGCGGCAGCGCCCGCCGAAGAGGCGCCTGCCGAGGAAGCTCCCGCGGAAGAGGCCGCCGGCGAAGAGCAGGCCGAGGCCTGATCTCTTGCCATGTGAGCGCTGCGCGGAGATCGCCTCATGAGTACGGACAAAAAAGTCTGTCTCGGCGTCGTCGCCGGCGCACACGGCGTGCGCGGCCAGGTCCGGGTGAAGTTCTTCACGGAGGCGCCCGACGGCGTTGCGGCCTATGGGCCGGTGGAGACGAAAGACGGCAGCCGCAGCTTCGGGATCGTCTTCAAGGGCGTCGCCAAGGGCCTTGCCCTTTGCGCGCTGGAGGGCGTCACCGACCGCGACGAGGCGGAAGCGCTCAGGGGCACGGAGCTTTACGTGTCCCGGGAGCGGCTGCCCGAGCCGGATGAGGATGAAGACGGCTGGTATTACGCCGACCTGGTCGGCCTGGCGGTCATCGGTGTCGACGGGACGCGTTATGGCAGGGTCGCTGCGATCCAGAACTTCGGCGCGGGCGACCTGCTGGAAATTTCGCCGGAAGGCGGCGGCGCCACGGTGCTGATGCCCTTCACGGCGGAGAATGCGCCGGAGGTGGATATCGAAGGCGGGAAGATCGTGATCGACCCGCCGATCGGCACCTTTGGCGACGAAGAGGGTGGCGACGAAGAAGAGGAGGCGGCGGATGAATGAGGCCGGCGTCTCCGATCCGGAAAGAATATGGGAAGCCGACGTGCTGACCCTCTTTCCGTCCATGTTTCCCGGCCCGCTCGGCATTTCGCTGGCGGGGCGGGCGCTCGAAGAGGGCACATGGCGGCTCAGGGCTGTGGACATTCGCGGGTTCGCGAGCGATAAACACCGCAGCGTTGACGATACGCCGGCAGGCGGCGGTCCGGGCATGGTGATGCGGGCCGACGTGGTGGCGGCGGCGGTGGATGCGGTGCATCGGCCGGAAAGCGCCAAGCCCTTGATTTATTTGAGCCCTCGGGGTAAGCCGCTGACCCAGAAACGGGTCCGGGAGCTGGCCGCCGGGCCCGGTGTGACGCTTCTGTGCGGGCGTTTCGAAGGGGTGGATCAGCGCGTGATCGAGGCGCGGTCCATGGAAGAGGTGAGCCTCGGGGATTTCGTGCTCTCCGGCGGCGAACCGGCCGCGATGGCGCTGATCGATGCCTGTGTAAGGCTGTTGCCCGGCGTGATGGGCAGCGGGCTTTCGGGCGAGGACGAGAGTTTCGAGAGCGGGTTGCTTGAATATCCGCACTACACCCGGCCTTCGGTTTTCGAAGGACGGGAGATTCCGGCGGTTCTGACCTCCGGCGACCATGCAAAGGTTAACGCGTGGCGCAGAGAGCGGGCCGAGGAGCTGACAAGAACGCGGCGACCGGACCTTTGGGAAAAATTCCTCACGGAATCGCCCAAAGGTGGTCGCCATACGGATTAAAACGTGATAGTGAACCGCGCTTCCGGAGGCATTTTGCCCGGAAGGCCTTCACATTCGAGGTTGATCGTTATGAATATCATCCAGCAGCTCGAGCAGGAGCAGATGGCGTCGCTGGCAGCGAGCAAGGACGTTCCGGATTTCGCGCCGGGCGACACGCTGCAGGTCAATGTGAAGGTGGTGGAAGGCTCGCGCGAGCGCCTTCAGGCATTCGAGGGCGTGTGCATTGCGCGTTCCGGCTCGGGCCTGCAGGAAAACTTCACCGTCCGCAAGATTTCCTATGGCGAAGGCGTGGAGCGCGTCTTCCCGGTCTACAGCCCGCTTGTCGCCTCGATCAAGGTGCTGCGCCGCGGCCGCGTCCGTCGTGCGAAGCTCTATTACCTTCGTGGCCTGCGCGGCAAGGCGGCCCGAATTACCGAGAAACAGGACAATAAAGCCCGTCGCGAAGACAAGAACGGCGCCGCCTGATTTCGGCCGCTCTCACAGAGCAGAAAACCATCTTCGAAAAGCGGGCAGGGCGCCGGAGCGCCCGGGCCCGCTTTTTTCGTTCCGGGATGCGCCCCATATCCAGCGCATTCCGACATGCCTTTGAAAATATCGGCGCGTAAACAGACCGCGCCGGAGACGACAGAGAGGATTGGAGCCATGGCGCCCCGCACCATGTACGACAAGATCTGGGATGCCCATCTGGTGGAAGAGCAGGAGGACGGAACGTGCCTCCTCTATATCGACCGGCATCTGGTGCATGAAGTCACCAGCCCGCAGGCTTTCGAGGGCCTGCGCATGGCGCATCGCCAGGTGCACCGGCCCGAGCGCACGCTCGCGGTTGCCGACCATAATGTGCCGACCACCGACCGCTCCAAGGGCATTGCCGACCCGGAATCCAAGCTCCAGGTCGAGACGCTGGAACACAATGCCAAGGATTTCGGCGTCGAATATCTGGAGATGGCCGATATCCGCCAAGGCATCGTGCATATCGTCGGGCCGGAACAGGGCTTCACGCTGCCGGGCACGACCATCGTGTGCGGCGACAGCCACACCTCCACGCATGGCGCTTTCGGCGCGCTGGCGCATGGCATCGGCACGTCGGAGGTGGAGCATGTGCTCGCCACCCAGACGCTGATCCAGTCCAAGGCCAAGAACATGCGCATCAATGTGGTGGGCAAGGCGCCTGAGGGCTTCACGGCCAAGGACATCGTGCTCGCGATCATCGGCGAGATCGGCACGGCGGGCGGCACCGGCTATGTGATCGAGTTCGCGGGCGAGGCGATCCGCGACCTTTCCATGGAAGGCCGCATGACCGTCTGCAACATGACGATCGAAGGCGGTGCACGCGCCGGCATGATTGCGCCGGACGAAAAGACCTATGCCTATCTGGAAGGCCGCCCGCGCGCGCCCAAGGGGAAGGCGTGGGAAATGGCGGTCGAGTACTGGAAGACGCTGCCGAGCGACGAAGGCGCGGTGTTCGACAAGGAAATCACCATCGACATCGCCGATTTGCCGCCGCTCGTCACCTGGGGCACCTCGCCTCAGGACGTCGTCAAGGTGACGGACAAGGTGCCGGACCCGAAGGACCAGCCGGACGAGCATCGCGCCCGCGCGATGCAGCGCTCGCTCGACTATATGGGCCTCACGGCGGGTACGCCGATGACCGAGGTCAAGATCGACCGCGCCTTTATCGGGTCGTGCACCAATGGCCGTATCGAAGACCTGCGCGCCGCCGCTGTCATTGCCCAGAAGGCGCTGGACAAGGGCCTGAAGGTGGCTTCCACCGTCGGCGCGATGGTGGTGCCGGGATCCGGCCTCGTGAAGGAGCAGGCGGAGAAGGAAGGTCTCGACAAGATCTTCATCGAAGCGGGTTTCGAATGGCGCGAGCCGGGCTGTTCCATGTGCCTGGCGATGAATGCCGACAAGCTGGAGCCGGGCGAGCGTTGCGCTTCTACCTCCAACCGCAACTTCGAGGGCCGTCAGGGCCGCGGCGGGCGCACGCATCTCGTCTCGCCCGCCATGGCGGCGGCGGCGGCGATCGCCGGCCATTTCGTCGATGTGCGCGATTTCGACTGATTGAACGGGAACAGCAGAAGATGGAAAAATTCACCAAACTCGAAGGCGTCGCGGCGCCGCTGGACATGATCAATGTCGATACCGACATGATCATCCCCAAGCAGTTCCTGAAGACGATCAAGCGCACCGGGCTCGGCAAGAACCTGTTCGACGAAATGCGCTATGACGACGACAAGAAGGAAATCCCGGACTTCGTGCTGAACAAGCCGGCCTACCGGAATGCGCAGATCCTCGTGACCGGCGACAATTTCGGCTGCGGCTCGTCGCGCGAACATGCGCCCTGGGCGCTGCTCGACTTCGGTATCCGCTGCATCATCGCGCCGAGCTTTGCCGACATTTTCTATAACAACTGCTTCAAGAACGGCATTCTGCCGATCGTGTTGCCGCAGGAAGAAGTCGATAAGCTGATGGACGATGCCGAGCGCGGTTCCAACGCCGTCGTTACCGTCGATCTCGAAGCGCAGGAAATTCGCGGGCCGGATGGCGGCGTCATCAAGTTCGACGTGGACCCCTTCCGCAAGCACTGCCTGATGGAAGGCCTCGACGATGTCGGCCTGACGCTCCAGAAGGAAGACGAAATCGCCGATTACGAGACGAAGCAGAAGGAAGTTCAGCCCTGGGTCTGATCCTGCCAGGCGCCGTCCGCACCACGACAAGAAAACGAAAGACCGAGTATGAGCAAGAAGATCCTGATCGTCGCCGGTGACGGCATCGGCCCGGAAGTGATGGGCGAAGTCGAGCGCGTCATCGCCTGGTACAACGACAAGCGCGGTTTCGGTGCCGAAATCGAGAACGAGCTTGTCGGTGGCTGCTGCTACGACGCGCATGGCGTGGCGGTGACCGACGAGACGGTCGAGAAGGCAAAGGTGGCGGACGCCGTGCTGCTCGGCGCGGTGGGCGGCCCCAAATGGGATAACGTGCCTTATGAGGGGCGTCCGGAAGCCGGTCTCCTGCGCCTGCGCAAGGATCTCGAACTTTTCGCCAATCTGCGTCCGGCGCTCTGCTTTTCCGCGCTTGCCGATGCCTCGTCGCTGAAGCGCGAGATCGTCGAAGGTCTCGACATCATGATCGTTCGCGAGCTGACAGGCGGCGTCTATTTCGGCGAGCCGAAGGAAATCACCGACCTCGGCAATGGCGAGCGGCGCGGCGTCGATACGCAGGTCTATACGACGGGCGAAATCCGCCGTATCGCGGAAGTCGCCTTCGATCTTGCCCGCAAGCGCGACAATCGCGTCATGTCGGTCGAGAAGCGCAACGTCATGAAGTCGGGCGTGCTCTGGTACGAAGAGGTTGCGAAGCTGCACAAGGAGAAGTTCTCCGATGTGACGCTCGAAAACATGCTGGCCGACAATTGCGCCATGCAGCTCGTGCGCAACCCGAAGCAGTTCGACGTCATCGTCACCGACAATCTCTTCGGCGACGTGCTTTCCGATATCGCGTCCATGCTCACCGGCTCGCTCGGCATGTTGCCGTCGGCTTCGCTCGGCGCAAAGGATGCGAACGGCAAGGCCTGCGCGATGTATGAACCCGTCCACGGGTCCGCGCCGGATATTGCGGGCACGGGTGCTGCGAACCCCATCGCCTCGATCCTCTCTTTCGCGATGGCGCTGCGCTACACCTTCGAACTCGGTGCGGATGCCGACTTGTTGGAGAAAGCGGTCGACACCGTGCTGGCCGATGGCCTGCGCACCGGCGACATCATGCAGGACGGCATGAAAAAAGTCGGCACCACGGAAATGGGCGATGCGATCCTCGCCGCGCTCGACAAGCTGAACGGCTGAGGCCTGTTGCAAGGGCCGTTATCGGTCACAATCTAATGACGTCATGGCCCGGCCTGTCCGGGCCATCCACGACTTTCGGCGCGTGCGAAGACGTGGATGCCCCGCATGAAGCGGAGCATGACGGTTCATAGAGGCGCCATTTGGCGCCGGACAGAGAGAAACATCATGGGCTACAAGGTCGCCGTCCTCGGTGCCACAGGCAATGTGGGCCAGGAGATGCTCAACATCCTCGCGGAGCGCGAGTTTCCCGCCGACGAGGTGGTGGCGCTCGCCTCGCGCCGCAGCCAGGGGACAGAAGTCTCCTATGGCGAAAGCACGCTCAAGGTGAAGGCGCTCGATACCTATGATTTCGCCGGCACCGACATCTGTCTGATGGCAACGTCGGGCGAGATGTCGGCGGAATGGGCGCCGAAGATCGCGGCGAAGGGCTGCGTTGTCATCGACAATTCGTCGAAGTGGCGGATGGATCCGGATGTGCCGCTCGTCGTGCCGGAAGTGAATGCCGATGCGATCGCGGGCTACACCAAGAAGAACATCATCGCCAACCCGAACTGCTCCACGGCGCAGATGGTGGTGGCGATGAAGCCGCTGCACGATGCGGCGAAGATCACGCGCTGCGTCGTCTCGACCTATCAGTCCGTTTCCGGCGCAGGCCGGGAGGCGATGGACGAGCTCTTCACCCAGACGCGCTCCATCTTCGTGAACGATCCGAAGGAACCGGAGCAGTTCACCAAGCAGATTGCCTTCAACGTCATTCCCCATATCGACGTCTTCATGGAAGACGGCTCGACCAAGGAAGAGTGGAAGATGGTGGTCGAGACGAAGAAGATTCTCGATCCGAAGATCAAGGTCACGGCGACCTGTGTGCGTGTGCCGGTCTTTGTCGGTCATTCGGAGGCGCTCAATCTCGAATTCGAGCGGGAAATCTCCGACGATGAAGCGCGCGACATTCTGCGCGAGGCGCCGGGATGTCTCGTCGTCGACAAGCGCGAGGATGGCGGTTACGTCACGCCGGTCGAATGCGTCGGCGAGTATGCGACCTATATCAGCCGTCTGCGTGTGGATCCGACCATCGAGAACGGTCTCAACCTGTGGGTCGTCTCCGACAATCTGCGAAAAGGCGCGGCGCTCAACGCCGTGCAGATCGCGGAAATTCTCGGTGCGCGCTATCTGAAGAAGGCGGGCTGAGCCCCCACCTTCTTCGCCGCGCGGGGCATAGTCTGCACACAAACTGTGCAAACTGCTTTAGAAACAGCACTTTACGGGTGAGTTGCGAAGTTTCCTATAAGCGGAAACTTAACGCTTCTCTGCGACGCTTCGTCTGTTGGGACAGTCGGGGGCGCTGCGTTGGAAAGCTTATCTCAATCGATCGACACGACATGGGTGCTGGTGTGCACCGTGCTTGTGCTGCTGATGCAGGCGGGTTTTACCTGTCTTGAATCGGGGCTCGTCCGGGCCAAGAACTCGATCAATGTGGCGGTCAAGAACGTCGTCGATTTCTGCGTATCGGGGCTGGGGTTCTGGGCGATCGGTTTCGGGCTGATGTTCGGGGCGAGCCAGAGCGGGATCATCGGCGCGAGCGAATTTGCGATGGTGGGGCAGGCCGGCGGCGCCGATGTGCTGCCCTGGACCATGGTGTTCTTCTTTTTCCAGCTCGCCTTCTGCTCCACTTCCACCACCATCGTGTCCGGCGCGGTGGCGGAGCGCATGAATTTCCGCGGCTACATCATCACGGCGGCCATTCTCTCCACGCTTATCTATCCGGTCTTCGGCCATTGGGCGTGGGGCGGATTGCTGTTCGGCGAAAGCGCCGGCTGGCTCGAGAAACTCGGCTTCATCGACTTTGCCGGCTCGACGGTCGTTCACTCCGTCGGCGGATGGATCGCGCTTGCCGCGATCATCGTGATGGGGCCGCGTATCGGCCGCTTCGGCAAGGACGGACGGCCTATCGAGCCGCATGATATGCCGATTGCGACGCTGGGCATGTTCCTGCTCTGGATCGGCTGGTTCGGCTTCAACGGCGGTTCCACGCTGGCACTCAATGCGAGCGTGCCGTTCATTCTCGTGCATACGATGCTGGCCGCGGCCGCGGGCGGTTTTGCCGTGGTGCTGATGACGTGGTGGCGCAACGGGCTTCCCCCGGTCGATCAGACCATCAATGGCGTGCTGGCGGGTCTTGTCGCCATCACCGCCAATTGTCATCTGGTGAACACGCCGTCCGCCGTTGTGATCGGCGCCATTGGCGGCATCGTCTCCTATGTCGCCTCGGGGGTTCTCGAGGCGCGCAAGATCGACGACGCGGTGGATGCGGTGCCCGTGCATCTGGCGGCGGGCGTCTGGGGAACGCTGGCCGTGGCGATTTTCGGCGATCCGGCGCAATTCATCGACGGACATACGCGGCTGGAGCAGTTCGGCATTCAACTTCTGGGTGTTTCGGTTGCCGGCATTTTTGCCTTCGGCGCGGGGTTCACCGTGCTGAAGATCATCAATCGCTTCCTGCCGCTCCGCGTCAGCGAGGAGGCGGAACGGATCGGCCTCAATGTGGCGGAGCATGGCGCCTCTTCCTCGCTGCTCGACGTGCTGGGCGCGATGGAAGCGCAGGCCAAGCGCAGCGATTTCTCGCGGCCCGTGCATGTGGAGCCCTTTACCGAAGCGGGCGAGATTGCCGTGCGTTACAATCAGGTACTCGAGAAATTCAATCACGAGGTGACGGAACGCGAGCGCACGGCGGGCGAGCTGCGCGATGCGCGCGACGCGGCGGAGCTTGCCAATTCGACCAAGAGCCAGTTTCTCGCGAATATGAGCCATGAACTCCGCACGCCGCTCAATGCCATTATCGGCTTTTCCGAACTTATGAATGGCGAGCTTTTCGGGCCGATGGGTAATGAGCGCTACAAGGAATATGTCGACGACATTCACAAATCCTCGAACCATCTGCTTTCGCTCATCAACGATATTCTCGACCTTTCCAAGGTTGAGGCCGATCGCTACGAGCTGTACGAAGAAGAGCTCGCGGTCGACCGGGTCGTGGAGAGCTGCAGCCGGATGATCCATCACCGCGCGGCGGATGCCGGCGTCTCGCTCGATGTGCAGGTGGAAGAAAACCTGCCGATGCTGTTCGCCGACAAGCGCGCCATGCGCCAGATCATTCTCAATCTCGTCTCCAATGCGGTGAAGTTCACGCCGCATGGCGGCAAGGTGGAACTTGCCGCCTTCCTCGAGCCCGACCGGCGTATCGCCTTCCGGATCAGCGATACGGGCGTGGGCATCGCGAAGGAAGATATTCCGCTCGCGCTTGAGCCCTTCCGTCAGATCAATCTGGACAGCACAGTCTATGCCGCGGAGGGCACGGGTCTCGGCCTGCCACTTACCCGCGCTCTGGCCCGTCTGCATGGCGCCTCGCTCGTCATCGAATCGGAGCCGAGCCGGGGCACCACCATCACGGTCCGCATGCCCTATACGCGCACCGTGGAGGAAAACGCGCTGCGGGCCACCGCCTGAGCCCTAGCGCAGTGAGGTGAGGCGGGCCTCTTCGTCGGGGCGGGCAATGAATTGCTGCGCTTCCGCCAGCACCAGGTCGGTTCTTTCCCGTGTCACACTTTCGCGCACGATGGCGGCGGTGGATGCTGCGGCCTCGCGCGCAGCCTCGACAAATTCGCCGTGGTGAAGCAGCCGGCCCAGCACGAGCGCACTGAAAAGGTCGCCCGTGCCTTTGGGGGCCGGCTCGAAGCGCAGCGTTTCGACGGCATGGATCCTTTCGCCTTCCCTGATGAGGATGCCGATGCGGCCGGTCGGAGCCGGGGCGGAGGTCAGGCACAGCCGGGCGGGGGCGGCGTCGCGCAACATCTCTTCCGGCGTCGCCTTGCCGGGTGCGCGGCCGGTCAGAAGGGCGAGTTCGAAAAGGTTAGGCGTTGCGATATCGGCCCGTGCGACGAGCGCGGGCATGGCATCCGCCACGCCGGGGGCGGCGTAGAGCCCGGTTTCTTCGTCGCCCAAAACGGGGTCGCAGAGATAGAGTGCCTGTGGATTTGCCCGTTTCAGCCGATCATGCGCTTCCAGAACCGCCTCGGCCTGATCCGGCGCGGCGAGATAGCCTGACGCCATGGCGTCGCAGTGGCCAAGCCAGCCTTTTTCGTCCAGCGAGCGGATGAGCGCGAAAATCTCCTCTGCGGAGAGCGGGCCGCCCGCCGGCGCCCCGTAGCCCGGATGATGGGAAAGGAGGGTGGTCGGCACCGGCCAGACCTCGTGTCCCAGCCTTTGCAGGGCGAAGACACCCGCCGAATTACCGACCGCGCCATATACGACCTGGCTCGATATGCTGAGAATACGGGCCACGCGCTCCTCTCGATCCCCCGTTCCGCCATGTGCGAGGCCAAATGCGGCTTCACACGTGCCGACAGTCTTTATAGTGTCGCCGCATTCTTCACGCGCTATCAAATGGAAGTTCCCCATGGCCGATTTCACCGCCCGACCCCGCCGTTCCGTCCTCTATATGCCCGGCTCGAACGCCCGGGCGCTGGAAAAGGCGAAGGAAATTCCCGCCGATGCGCTGATCCTCGACCTGGAGGATGCCGTGGCGCCCGATGCCAAGGAAGAGGCGCGCCAGCAGGTCTGCGACGCCGTGAAAGCGGGCGGTTATGGCAAACGCGAAATCGCCATTCGCGTGAACGCGCTCGATACGGCCTGGGGCAAGGACGATATCGCCGCCGCCGTCGCGGCCGGGCCGGACGCCATTCTGGTGCCCAAGATCAACACGCCGGACGATGTGACGCTGGCCGAGAGCCAGATGGCGGCCGCCGGCGCGCCGGTGACCATGCAGCTCTGGTGCATGATCGAGACGCCGCTTGCCATGCTCAACATTAAGGAGATCGCGGCCAAGGCCGAGACCTCGCTGCGCATGAATGTCTGGGTGATGGGCACGAACGACATCGCCAAGGAGTTGCGTTGCCAGCATACGCCGGAGCGCATGCCGATGATGACCTCTCTGGGCCTTGCGATGCTGGCTGCGCGGGCTTACGGCCTCGTCATTCTCGATGGCGTGTATAACGACATCAAGGACGAGGAGGGTTTCCTCGCCATTTGCGAACAGGGCCGCGATCTCGGTATGGACGGCAAGACGCTGATTCATCCAAGCCAGGTGGGCCCCTGCAACAAGGTTTTCTCGCCGGATTCCGAAACGGTCGAGTTTTCCCGCAAGGTGATCGAGGCCTTCGACCAGCCGGAAAATCAGGGCAAGGGTGTGCTCAAGGTTGACGGCAAGATGGTCGAGATACTGCACGCGGAGATCGCGCGGCGCGTCGTGAATGTGGCCGACCAGATCGCGGAACTGGAAAAGGGGGCATAGCATGCAAAGCTCTTCGCTCGCGACGGGACTTGCCTGCGGCGCCGCGGTCGGCGTCGGTATCGGCGCGGCCCTGAATGACACCGCGGTGGGCATTGCGATGGGTATCGCAATCGGTATCGTGTTCGCCGCTGCGTTCAACAGGAAGCGACGGAACCAAGAGGATGGCGATGACCAAGACGAATGAAGGCAATTATTTCGAGGACTTCTCGATCGGGCAGGTCATCCACCATGCGACGCCGCGCACGGTGACGGAGGGCGATGTTGCGCTTTATCAGGCGCTGTTCGGCTCGCGTTTCTCGCTGCAATCCTCCGCGGAGGTGGCGCGGCTTTCGGGCTATGCGACAGCGCCGGTCGACGATCTTCTCGCCTTCCATATCGTCTTCGGCAAGACGGTGCCCGATATCTCGCTCAACGCCGTCGCCAATCTCGGCTATGCCGACTGCAAGTTCCACCGGCCGGTGTTTCCGGGCGATACGCTGAGTGCCGACAGCAAGGTCATCGGTCTCAAGGAAAACTCCAGCGGCGAAACCGGCGTCGTCTATGTCCGCTCGACGGGCCGCAACCAGCGCGGCGATATCGTGATCGATTACGTGCGCTGGGTGATGGTGCGCAAGCGCGACAAGGCATCGCCTGCGCCGACGCCGGACGTTCCCTCGCTTCCCGACGTGGTGGACCCGCATCACCTGATCCCGCCATCGGAAACCGATTTTCGTAAATTCGATCTCACGGCTTCCGGCTCGCGGCATCTCTGGGACGACTATGAAGTGGGCGAGAAAATCGACCATGTGGACGGCATCACCATCGAGGAAGCCGAGCACATGATGGCCACGCGCCTTTACCAGAACACGGCGAAGGTGCATTTCAATCAGTTCACGGAGGGTCAGGGCCGGTTCGGTCGCCGCCTGATCTATGGCGGTCATGTGATTTCGCTGGCCCGCTCGCTCTCCTTCAACGGGCTCGGCAATGCGGTGCTGTTCGGTGCCATCAATGGCGGGCGTCATGTTGCGCCCTGTTTTGCCGGCAATACCGTGTTCGCCTGGACGGAAGTGCTGGAGAAATCTGAGCTCGACCGCCGTACCGATCTCGGTGCGCTCAGGCTTCGTACCCTGGCCACCAAGGACGCCCCGTGCACGAATTTTCCCGGTCCGCTCGAGAAGGGTTATGCGGAAGGCGTCATTCTCGATCTGGACTATTGGGTGTTCATGCCGCGGCGCTGATCGCAGGTTAGTGAGGTTTGGATGGCGGAGATCAATGCGGCCGGGCCGAACCCGTTCGGCGACGGGATGGGAAATCCCGCGCTTCGCTCCGGGGCGAGCTCGGATTTCGAGGCGGCGTGGCGCGAAGCCTGTCATGGCCGGGCCGTCCCCTTGCGCAAGGATATCGGCCTCAAGCCCTTCGCGCGGTTTGCCCCCTGGATGGCGATCATCGAGCCGGACAAGCAAAAGCCCGCGCTGCCCTACCGGCTTGTCGGTTCGGGGTTTTTCGATTTCTTCGGCGCGGACCTGACGGGCATGGACTACCTGTCGCTTGTCGATCCGGCGATAGCCTGCGATGCCTATGACAGCGTGCGGGCGCTGATGGCGAAGCCCTGCGGCCTCTGGCAGTTCACGCCGGTGGTGGAAACGAACGGCCGCCGGACCGACTACGAATATACGATCTTTCCCCTCGCCAGAGACGAGGGAGAGGCGGACCAGATCCTCATCTATGTGCATATCGAGCTGACGCCCGCGGATGCGACGCCCGAGGTGCGGATGTTCGAAGGCGCCGCCGTCTGGCGCTGGATCGATGTCGGGCATGGCATCCCGCCGCTGACGTCGCCTTTCTTTTGAACGGTTCATTCGGGCGGCGGGATTGTCGCTGCGGCACGCGGCTTATGTGAGAATCATTCGCAAAAAGAATGAGTTACGGCATCACGTGATGTTTGCGTTGCGACATATCGCGCGGTAAACAACAGCCTCGATACACGACTCCACGCCTTGCCCGGGGCCGGACAGTGCGCGGCGCCCGCCGCGCTTCGGCCAGGGAGTTCTAACGAGGACGAGAAGATGGCTGATACGCAACCGGTTTCACGGCCACTTTCCCCGCATCTGCAGATTTACCGCCGCACGATGACCATGATGATGTCGATCGCGCACCGTATCAGCGGCGCGGCCCTTTACCTGGGCACGCTGATTCTGGCCTGGTGGCTGCTTTCCGTTGCGGCGGGACCCGAGGCTTACTCGTTCTTCGAGAGCTGCATTTCGACCTGGGTCGGCCAACTGGTCCTGTTCGGCTTCACCTGGGCGCTGATGCACCACATGCTGGGCGGTATCCGCCACTTCATCTGGGACATGGGCAAGGGCTTCTCGCTTGGCGTGGCAAATGCCATGGCCTGGGGAACGCTGGTCGGCGGCTTCGTGCTGACTATCTTCGTCTGGTGGATCGGTTACCGCATGATGGGAGCCATGTGATGAGCGATATGCGCACACCCTATAGCCGCGTTCACGGCCTCGGTTCGGCCCGCTCGGGCTCCGGCCATTTCATTCTCCAGCGCGTCACGGCGGTGGCGAACGTCTTCCTCGCCATCTTCCTCATCGCCTCGGTTGTGGCGCTGACGGGCAGCGACTACGAGACGGTCCGCGCCTATCTGGCCAATCCGCTGGTGGTCATCCTCATGCTGGCCCTCGTACTTTCCGGCATCCTGCACATGAAGGCGGGTATGCAGGTCGTCATCGAGGACTATGTTCACGGCGAAAGCGCGAAGTTCCTCGCGCTGATCGGCAACACGTTCTTTTCCTTCCTGGTCGGTCTCGCCTGCGTTTTCGCGGCGCTGAAGATCGGTTTCGGGGCGTAAACGAGAGATCGGGCTCATGGCGGCAGCATCCAACGACTACACATTCAACGACCATACGTTCGACGTCGTGGTGGTGGGCGCCGGCGGCGCCGGCCTTCGCGCGACGCTGGGTTGCGTGGAGCGCGGCCTTTCGACGGCCTGCATCTCGAAGGTTTTCCCGACCCGCAGCCACACCGTGGCGGCGCAGGGCGGCGTGGCCGCCTCGCTCGGCAATATGGGCGAAGACAACTGGCGCTGGCATATGTACGACACCGTGAAGGGGTCGGACTGGCTGGGCGACCAGGACGCGATCGAATATCTCTGCCGTCACGCGCCGGACGCGGTGTATGAGCTGGAACATTTCGGTGTGCCCTTCAGCCGTACCGAAGACGGCAAGATCTATCAGCGTCCCTTCGGCGGCATGACCACCAATTTCGGCGAAGGCATCGCCCAGCGTACCTGCGCAGCGGCCGACCGTACCGGTCACGCCATGCTGCATACGCTTTACGGCCAGTCGGTGCGCCACAAGGCGGACTTCTACATCGAATATTTCGCCATCGACCTCATCATGGACGAAGATGGCGCCTGCCGTGGCGTCGTCGCGCTCGACATGGCGACGGGTGAAATTCACCGCTTCCGCGCCCAGCTCGTCATCCTGGCGACGGGCGGTTATGGCCGCGCCTATTTCTCCTGCACCTCCGCGCATACCTGCACAGGCGACGGCAATGCCATGGTGCTGCGTGCCGGCCTGCCGCTGCAGGATATGGAATTCGTGCAGTTCCATCCGACCGGTATTTACGGCGCGGGCTGCCTCATCACCGAAGGCTCACGCGGCGAGGGCGGTTATCTCACCAATTCGGAAGGCGAGCGCTTCATGGAGCGCTATGCGCCGAGCGCCAAGGACCTTGCCTCGCGCGACGTGGTGTCGCGGTCCATGACCATCGAAATCCGCGAAGGCCGCGGCGTGGGCAAGAACAAGGACCACATCTTCCTGCACCTCGATCATCTCGATCCGGCGGTGCTGAAAGAGCGTTTGCCGGGCATCTCCGAATCGGCGCGCATCTTCGCCGGTGTCGATGTGACGAAGGAGCCGATCCCGGTGCTGCCGACCGTGCATTACAACATGGGCGGCATTCCGACAAACTTCCATGGCGAGGTGCTGACGCTGAAGGACGGCAATCCGGACAGCGTCGTGCCCGGCCTGATGGCGGTGGGCGAAGCGGCCTGCGTGTCGGTTCATGGCGCGAACCGTCTGGGTTCCAACTCGCTGATCGACCTTGTCGTGTTCGGCCGCGCCGCGGGCATCCGCGCCGCCGAACTCGTGGAGAAGGGCGCCTCGCAGCCGGAACTGCCGGCAGGCGCTGGCGACAACTCGATCGCGCGTCTCGACAAGTTCCGCAATGCGAGCGGCTCCACGCCGACCGCCGAACTGCGCGACGAAATGCAGCGCGCCATGCAGGAAGACGTGGCCGTGTTCCGCACCGGCGAGACGCTGGAGCAAGGCCGCAAGCGCATTCAGGAGACGGTGGGCAAGCGCGGCGATCTGCGCGTCAGCGACCGCTCGCTCGTGTGGAACTCCGATCTCATCGAGACGCTGGAATTCGACAATCTCATCATCCAGGCGGTCGCCACCGTGGAAGGCGCGGCCAACCGTCAGGAAAGCCGCGGCGCGCATGCGCGCGAGGACTTCCCGGATCGCGATGACGAGACCTGGATGAAGCATACGATGTGCTGGGTGGACGAGAACGGCCAGGCGACGATCGATTATCGCCCCGTGCACACCTACACGCTTTCCAACGACATCGAATACATCAAGCCGAAGGCCCGCGTTTACTGATCGCGGGAAAGGATCGAAAAGATGGTTCAGCTCAGCCTGCCGAAAAACTCCGTCGTCAAGAAGGGCAAGACCTTCAAGGCCCCGCAGGGCGCCAAGAAGGTCAAGAAGTTCCGCATCTATCGCTGGAGCCCGGATGACGGCGCCAATCCGCGCATGGATACCTACGAAGTGGACATGTCCGACTGCGGGCCGATGGTTCTGGACGCGCTCATCAAGATCAAGAACGAGATCGACCAGACGCTGACCTTCCGCCGCTCCTGCCGCGAAGGCATTTGCGGGTCCTGTGCGATGAATATCGACGGGCAAAACACGCTGGCCTGCACCAAGGGTATCGACGAGGTTTCCGGCGAGGTGCGCGTCTATCCGCTGCCGCATATGCCGGTGGTGAAGGATCTCGTGCCGGACCTGACGAATTTCTATGCGCAGCATGCGTCCATCGAGCCCTGGCTGCAGACGGAAACGACCGAGCCGGCCAAGGAATGGCGCCAGAGCCATGAGGATCGCGAAAAGCTCGACGGGCTTTATGAGTGCATTCTCTGCGCCTGCTGCTCCACCTCCTGCCCGAGCTATTGGTGGAACGGCGACCGCTATCTCGGCCCGGCCGCGCTCTTACAGGCCTATCGCTGGCTGGTGGACAGCCGCGACGAGGCAACCGGCAAGCGTCTCGACGATCTGGAAGACCCTTTCCGCCTCTATCGCTGCCACACCATCATGAACTGCGCGCAGGCCTGTCCGAAGAGCCTGAACCCGGCCAAAGCCATCGCGGAGATCAAGAAGATGATGGTGGAGCGTCAGGTCTGACGGCCTGTCGTGATGCGGCTCGTTCCGCTTCGCGTCTGCTATTCCATACCCGAGGCACTTTGCCTCCGCGCTATGCTCGCCGCCTACGGGATACCGTCGGCGGCGAATGCATTTTGGCATGCCCGGAACAATTGGATGGTGCTCGTCGGGTTGGGCGGTATCGAGGTGCAGGTGTTCGAGAGCGACGCGGATGCGGCGAAGGACCTTGCCGAACCGGTCGATGGTTATTGGGGAGGCCTTGAGTCCGAGGCTTCCGCTCTCAAGCGATCACCGCTCAGTGCGCTTATTGCCCTTTTCTTTCTCTACTATTTCGGCGCGCCGGCGCCGCTCTGGGTCAAGAACAGGCGTTTCCTGTCGGAGATGACCGACTGATCCTCAATCAGCTCAAACCCTTGCCGGGGTCGCTATCGCGCCAGCGGAAGAGGAGGGCGCGGTCGTCCTGATCCCAGGGGTGAAAGCCGGGGCGATACCAGCGCACATAGTCGCGCAGCATGCGCCGCATGAAGCCGGGATAGACCAGCGTGACGCGCAGCATGACGCGCCAGCTTTTCCAGTGCCACTGGATGCCGTCCGTCTTCAGGAAACGCCATGTCACCCAGTAAAGGAAAGGCAGCATGAGCCGCGTCGCAGAAAGGATCCCCGCGATGCGCATCCGGTAGCGGCGGAAGCCGCTCACCTGCATGCAGAAGAGATCGTAGGTCACGGATTTGTGCTCGACCTCTTCCGCGCCATGCCAGATCCACATGCGAACGAGCGGCGGGTAGCCGTTGGCGCGGATATGTTCCGGCCGGTCGAGCAGCTGGTGCGCGAGGATCGCCGTGAAGTGTTCGATGGCCGCGGTGAGCGCAAGATTCTGAAGGTCGGTGCGCCGCGCCTCCATCCGCTTTACCCGCTCGCGCAGTACCTGCGTCACCTCGTCGGCGGGAAAGCCCTGTTCCTGCAATTGGTCGTTGTAGCGACGGTGCTCGCGGGAATGGACCGACTCCTGGAAGAGGAAATCCTTCACCTGCGGTTCGAGCGGGGTGTCCTTCGCCGTCTCTGCAAAGCGGCGCACGGAACGCAGCAGGTAATGCTCAAGCTCTTCGATCGCCAGCGACATGGCGTTGAAGAAGGCCGTCAGGCCCGGATCGTCCGCATACCAGGCGCGCGGAATTTCGCCCATATCGTCATGCCGACGATCCCGGCGGATCATTTCCACTGTGGACGGAGCCTGCGTCACCTGATGCCCTTACCCTCAAGCGCCTGAAATTGTGTGCCCAGAATTACACAGGGCGCATGGCTCGGTCACGTATCTATCTTGAGGGGAGATGTGCGGCCCGCCTTGCCCTCGCTTCCACACATGGGCCAGGCGGACCGCTCGCAGTTTCGAGCTTTCGCGAACGGCCTTTGGCGATCTTGAGGGATGCTGACCGGCCGGGCGAGGGCTCAATAATTCCACGTAGGAATTTCGATGTTCCGTCGCAAGACTAGGGTGGAGGTCTGAAGATCGGGTCAGCGGAACCGTTCGGATTGCATGAGCCGGCTTAACGATCCCTTCATTATGGAATGTTCCGGCGATTTCGAATTTCAGGCTTGAATTTTTTCTATATTTCTATAATTATCAAAATATGAAAATGAAGCTGACCATAGACGCGCTATCCGCGCTGGCCCAGGAGACCCGGCTCGCCATCTTTCGCGCGCTGGTGCGCGCCCATTCTCCGGATGAGGGGAGAGGCGGGCTTGCGGCGGGCGAGATTGCGGAGCGGCTGGGCGTAGCGCCCGCCACGCTTTCCTTCCACCTGAAGGAGCTGGCCCATGCGGGGCTCGTCGTCTCGCGGCGCGAAGGGCGTTCGATCATCTACAAGGCCGATCTTGGCCGGATGAGCGCTGTGATGGGGTTTCTGCTGGAAGATTGCTGCAACGGCGCCTGCGGCACGGTCGCTGCCTGCGCCCCGCAAGAGGAGTGCGTTTCGTGAAAAGACTGCATGTGAGTTTCGGCGTTGCCGATCTCGACAAGTCGATCGCTTTTTATACCACGCTGTTCGGCGAGGCGCCGAGCGTGGTGCGGCCGGGTTACGCCAAATGGATGCTGGACGATCCCCGCGTCAATTTCGTCGTGGAGACCGGATCGGAAACGCCGGGTTTCAACCATGCGGGCATTCAGGTGGAAGAGCAGGAAGAGCTTCATCAAATCTTCGAACGCATGAAGCAGGCTGAAGCGCCTTACCTGCCGGAAGGCGTGACCACCTGCTGCTATGCCAAGTCGGAAAAGAGCTGGACGGCGGATCCCGACGGTGTGGCCTGGGAGGCGTTTCACACGCACCGCCAGATGGAGGAATTCGGCACCGGGCCGGATCTCGCGAAACTCGAACAGGGCGATGCGCCCCTTCCCGCTGCGCCGCGCGGCGTATGCTGTTCGTAAAGGAGAGGTCGAGATGACCCCGCAAGACCCCCAAGAAAAATACAATGTCCTGTTTCTCTGCACGGGCAATTCCTGCCGTTCGGTGATGGCGGAAGCCTATATGAACTCGCTGCCCGGCACGCCTTTCCACGCTTACAGCGCGGGCAGCATGCCGACCGGCGAGGTGAACCCCTACGCCATCGAAACGCTGCAATATGCAAAGGTTTCCACCGAGGGGCTTCGCTCCAAAAGCTGGGACGAGTTCGCGGAACCCGGCGCCCCGCAGATGAATTTCGTCTTCACCGTCTGCGACAATGCGGCGGGTGAGGTTTGTCCGATCTGGCCCGGTCAGCCCATGACCGCGCATTGGCCCTTTCCGGATCCGGCCAGGTTCGAGGGAACGGAAACCGAGACACGGGCTCACTTTCTTGAAGTTTTCCGGCAGATCCGTACCCGGATCGATCTTCTGGTCGCGCTGCCTATCACCTCGCTCGACAGGCTGGCACTCAAGAAGAAGCTCGACGATATGGGACGCTCTCCGGCGGAGGCCGAATAATGGCGGCCGGCGACAAGAAGGCGCGGCTCGGCTTTCTCGACCGCTATCTCACGGTGTGGATTTTCGCCGCCATGGCGCTGGGCGCGGCATTGGGGAGCTTCGTGCCCGGCCTGCCCGCGGCCATCGACGGGATATCCATCGGTACCACCAATATTCCGATCGCGATCGGCCTGTTGCTCATGATGTATCCGCCGCTGGCGCGCGTGCGGTATGAGGAGCTGCATCGCATTTTCGAGGACCGGAAGGTGCTGACCCTGTCGCTCGTGCAGAACTGGCTGATCGGCCCGGTTCTCATGTTCGCGCTGGCGGTGATCTTTCTCCATGACGAACCGGCCTATATGACTGGCCTCATTCTTATCGGTCTGGCGCGTTGTATCGCCATGGTGATCGTCTGGAACCAGCTTGCACGCGGCAGCAATGAATATGTCGCAGGGCTGGTGGCTTTCAACAGTGTGTTCCAGCTCGTCTTTTTCAGCCTGTATGCGTGGTTCTTCCTGTCGGTGCTGCCGCCCCTCTTCGGGCTCGAAGGGCAGGTCGTCGATGTCAGCTTCTGGGTGGTGGCGGGCGCCGTGGCGCTTTATCTCGGCGTACCTTTCGCGGCGGGCTACCTCACGCGGCGGTTCCTGCGTCCGGCCATCGGGGCCGATGCTTACGACAATGGTTTCGTGCCGAAGGTTGCACCGCTGACGCTGGTGGCGCTGCTCTTCACCATCCTCGTCATGTTTGCGATGAAGGGCGACGCCGTGTTGTCGCTGCCCCTTGATGCGATCCGGATAGCAATCCCGCTGGCGATCTACTTCGTCGTCATGTTCCTGGTAAGTTTTGCGATGAGCCGGGCGTTGGGCGCGGACTATCCACGTACCGTCTCGCTGTCCTTCACGGCGGCCAGCAACAATTTCGAGCTGGCGATCGCGGTTGCCATTGCCGCTTTCGGTATCGCCTCGCCTGTCGCCTTTGCGACCGTCATCGGTCCGCTGGTGGAAGTGCCGGTGCTGATCGCGCTGGTGGGCGTTGCGCTCCGGCTGAAGGAGCGCTGGTTTCCGGCAGGTGCCACGCAACCCGCCGAGTGACGGGCAAGCGTATCGCCGGGCAATGAAAAACCCGCGCCCCGATAAAGGGGCGCGGGTCGTTTCGTTTCAAGCGGAAGTTTCGGCGGGCCTTACTCGGCCGGCTGGCTCTCCGGCTTCGGCGCTTCCGTGTCGGCCGGCTCTTCGCTTTCGCCCATGCCTTCGGCGTTCATGGCGTCATTGGCATCCTGGGCGGCGTCTTCCATCGCGTCGCCCGTGGCTTCGGCGGCGTCCTCGGCGGCATCCATGGTTGCCTCGGCCCCGTCCTGGATGGCTTCTCCGGTCGCCTCTGCGGCTTCACCGGCCTGGTCCATCATGCTGTCGCCGGACGTGCTTTCCTCTGCCGCGGGCGCGGCTTCCTCGGCTGCGGGTGCGGCGTCTTCCGCCGGTGCGGCACCTTCATCGGCCGGGGCCATTTCGCTCGTGCCCTGGTCTTCCGTCATCACGTCGTCGGACGGGTTCATCATCTGGTAGCCGATGACGAGAATGATGGCGATCACAATGATCGCGAGTGCGGTCTTTGTGAAATTCGACATATTGCGTTCCTCTCGGCGGCGGCGCCGCCCGTTGGTTATCCCCCGGTTGCGGACTCTCCCTCGCAACCACTCAAGGCCCTGTTCCCCGCTCCAGGGGGCCGTTCGGGCGTCAGAACCGAAATCTTAGTAATGATTTGCAGTGGATTGCCACCGGTAAACGATGAATTCCGGAAAAACATATAGCCTGTGTTGCCGCAGGGGCATTGCGGGGTGGCGGCTCGATCCTGTCGCGAGGCGATGCAACAGCTTGATATGGCTGTTGAAAATATTCGACGCTGCAGTGCAGCGAAGCCACCCGCCCCCTTGTGAGCCGGTAAGGGGGCGGGCTAAACAAAGGCAGTATCAAAACAATAAGGGAGGCCGGAGCCGTAAGGCATCCCGCATATGAGGCGCGCATGGCAAAAGAACTGACGCATTTCATCAATGGCGAGCATGTGGCGGGCGCGAGCGGCCGCTTCAGCGATGTGACGAACCCCAATACGGGCGAAGTGACGGCCAGGACGCCGTTGGCCAGCGCTGCGGAGATGGACAAGGCGGTGCAGGCCGCGGCCGCCGCTTTCCCGGCATGGGCGGCGACCAATCCGCAGCGCCGCGCCCGCGTCATGTTCAATTTCAAGCGTCTGCTCGAAGACAATATGGATGAGCTTGCGGAACTTCTGTCCGCGGAGCATGGCAAGGTGATTGCCGATTCCAAGGGCGACGTGCAGCGCGGCCTGGAAGTCATCGAGTTTGCCTGCGGCATTCCGCATCTCCAGAAGGGCGAGTTCACGGAAGGCGCGGGCCCCGGCATCGACATGTATTCCATGCGCCAGCCGCTCGGCGTGGTGGCGGGCATTACGCCGTTCAACTTCCCCGCGATGATCCCGATGTGGATGTTCGGCGTCGCCATTGCCTGCGGCAACAGCTTCATCTGCAAGCCGTCCGAGAAGGACCCCTCCGTGCCGATCCGGCTGGCCGAACTTTTCATGGAGGCCGGCGCGCCGGCAGGCGTTCTCAATGTCGTCAATGGCGACAAGGAAGCGGTGGACGCGATCCTGACCCATCCGCAGATCCCGGCGGTGAGCTTCGTCGGCTCGTCCGACATCGCGCAGTATGTTTATGCAACGGGCGCGGCGCATGGCAAGCGCGTGCAGGCCATGGGCGGCGCGAAGAACCACGCCATCATCATGCCGGACGCCGACATGGACCAGGTCGTGAACGACCTCATCGGCGCGGGCTACGGCTCGGCGGGCGAGCGCTGCATGGCAATCTCGGTGGCGGTGCCGGTGGGCGAGGAAACGGCGGATCGTCTCGTTGCCGCGCTGAAGCCCCGCGTGGAAGGCCTGAAAGTCGGCCTGTCGACGGAGCCGGACAGCGACTACGGGCCGGTCGTTTCCAGGGCGCATCTGGAAAAGGTGCAGGGCTATATCGATCTCGGCCTCAAGGAAGGTGCGGAGCTGGTGGTCGACGGGCGCGGCTTCTCGCTGCAGGGCTATGAAGACGGCTACTTCATGGGTGGCTCGCTCTTCGACAAGGTGACGCCCGACATGAAGATTTATAATGATGAAATCTTCGGTCCCGTCCTCTCGGTCGTTCGTGCCAAGACCTTCGAGGAGGCTGCCGAATTGCCGACCAGGCATCAGTATGGCAACGGCGTGGCGATCTACACGCGAGACGGCGATGCGGCGCGCAGCTTTGCCAGCCAGGTTCAGGTCGGCATGGTCGGCATCAATGTGCCGATCCCGGTTCCGCTCGCCTACCATACATTCGGCGGCTGGAAGCGGTCCGCCTTCGGCGACACCAACCAGCACGGTACGGAAGGCGTGAAGTTCTGGACCAAGGTCAAGACAGTCACTTCCCGCTGGCCGAGCGGAGTGAAGGAGAACGCATCCTTCGTCATTCCGACAATGGAATAAGCTCTTTCGGAATTTTTGGAATGAACGAATGGCGCTTCCCCCGGGAGGCGCCATTTTCGTATTCTGACCATGGGATCACTTTACATGTCAGAGGGGATGATGCCGGGGAGCAAACTCGAAATCCGTTATGGCTGGAAAAGCGCTCTGCTGGGACTGCTCGGAATCGCCATGGGGATAGGGGCAATCGCCGGGGCGCCGGGACTTGCCCGTATGGAGTGCCATGGCCGCAATGCATGGTTCTGCGAACTGCTGCTCAACCTGCCGGAAACGGGACGGATTGTTTTCTGGGCCGCGTCCGGTCTCTTCTTCCTGTTTGGTGCAACCGTTATTCTCTACAGGGTGTTGAGGGCGGTCCCGGCCCTGTGTCTCGATCGGAACGGCATCTCGTTCCATCAGGGAAGCTCCGTTTTCGTGCCATGGGCGGAAGTGACCTCCCTTTCGCTCTCGCGGCGCTGGGTGGAGCTGCAGATGAAGCGTCCGGTGGAAATCAGACTGTTTGCCGTATGGCCGCGCCATCGCAACAAATTCGTCATTCCCTATTCGGGCGGGCGTGCCTATGTAGACGGCAAGCGCATGTCGGGTAGCGCGCGGGACGTTCTCGGCGAATGGATAGACAGGGTGAAGCAGGGCGTGTCGGTTTCGTGATCCGCGCAGGCAGCCCCGGCGGGAAAACGGGATGGGAGAATAGTTTGAGCGCTGATTGCATCGCCTTCGATCTCGATGCCTATTTTGCGCGGATCGGCTATGCCGGGCCGCGCGATACGTCCGTGGAGACGTTGCGGGCGCTCCATCGAGCGCAGGCGACGCGCATTCCCTTTGAAAATCTCGATGCGCTTCTGAGGCGGCATGTGCCGCTCGACCCGGCGTCGCGGAATGCAAAGCTCGTCGGGGCGATGAGGGGCGGTTATTGCTTCGAGCACAATGCGCTGCTGGCCGAGGCGCTTCGCGCGCTGGGGTTCGAGGTGACGGGGCTCATGGCCCGGGTGCGCTGGATGGCGGCACCGGAAGATGCCACGCCGCGTAGCCATATGCTGCTCAAGGTCGAAACCGGGGAAGGTCCTCATATCGCCGACACCGGCTTCGGCGCGGTGACGCTGCCCGTGCCGCTCAGGTTCGTCGGCGAGGAGGTGCAGGAAACACCGCTCGAGTCGTTTCGTCTTGCAAGCAGAAACGACGGCTATGAGATGCAGGCGCTGCTCGATGAGGATTGGGTGCCGCTTTACCGCTTCACCATGGAGCCGCAGGCGCCGGTCGATTACGAAGCGGCCAACTGGTACACGGCCACCCATCCGCACTCGATCTTCACCAATCATCTCGTCGTTTGCCGCCCGGACGAGGGTGTGCGCTATGCGCTGATGAACGACCGGCTGACGGTAAGGCCGTTGGGAGGGGAGGCCGAGACGCGGCGGCTTGGCGATGTGGATGAGCTTGTCTCGGCCTTGCGCGATCTCTTCCTGATCGAGGTCGGCGCGGAGGATCGCGCCGCGCTTGCCGGATGGATGGCGCTGTGGACGGCCGCCGGCGAGGGGGAGGTTCAGGCGTCAGGCGATGTCGTCCACACCCGGGTCGAACCGCCACTTGCGGACGATGGCGGCCGGTAGGTCGATATCGTTGCGCCGTGCGAATAGCAGGATATGGCCGAGCAGGTCCGCCGTTTCATTGGCCAATTCTTCCCGCAATGCGGTATCGTCGAGGCCGCGCCGCCTCCCGCGCGCCGTCAGTTTCATCCAGACCTGGGTGAGTTCGCCCAGTTCCTCCTGCAATTTCAGGACGAACCAGTCCTCGTCGCGCGCGATGCCGTTGGAGGATGCATAGGTCCGGGATGCTTGTTCGAAGCGATCTGCGAGTTTAAGGAGAGGAGGCATTGATGGGGCTCCCGATTTGCGGGCCTCGAGATTGGTCGATTCTGTTTGTTCACACAATGTTCCCGTTCTGACGAGATTCCATGAGTTCAGGTCCTCTCAAGGCTTACAAGCAACTGGTCGCGTCGGGCGAGCTGGCCGAGGACCGGGCGCAGGCGCATGTCGCGCAGCGTTTGCAGCATCTGGCCGACGAACTGAAAAACTGGACGCCCGGCAAGAAGGCCGGGCCGCTTTCCGTTATCGGTATCGGCAGGCCCGTCACCCCGCCCGAGGGGCTGTACATCTGGGGCGCGGTCGGTCGCGGCAAGTCCATGCTGATGGATCTCTTCTACGAACATGCGCAGGTTTCGCCCAAGCGACGCATTCATTTCCACGCCTTCATGGCGGAGACGCATGAGCGCATCTTCAAATGGCGTCAGCTCGAAAAGGAAGGGAAGGTGAAGGGGAGCGATCCGATCCCGCCTGTTGCGAAACAGATCGCGGAGGAGGCGGCGCTTCTCTGTTTCGACGAGTTCCAGGTGCATGACATTGCCGATGCCTCCATCCTCGGCCGGCTTTTCACCCGGCTTTTCGATCTCGGCGTGGTCGTCG
Source organism: Parvibaculum indicum (assembly GCF_011762095.1). Taxonomy (GTDB): domain Bacteria; phylum Pseudomonadota; class Alphaproteobacteria; order Parvibaculales; family Parvibaculaceae; genus Parvibaculum; species Parvibaculum indicum. The sequence goes on from NZ_JAASQO010000005.1 coordinate 87,452, forward strand.
TCGCAACTTCCAATCGCGAACCGGACGAGCTTTACAAGAACGGTCTCAACCGGCACCGCTTCCTGCCTTTCATCGATCTCGTGAAGCAGCGCATGGACGTGCTGAAGCTCGACTCTGACACAGATTACCGGATGGATCGGATCAAGGGGATGCCGGTCTATTATGCGCCGCTCGATGCGAAAGCCGATGCCGCGCTTGCCGATGCCTTCGAAAAGCTCACCGACCGGAGGCAGGGCGACCCCATGGTGCTGGAGGTGAAGGCGCGCGCGGTGGACGTGCCCGAAGCGGCGCATGGCGTGGCGCGTTTTCACTTCAACGATCTCTGCGCGAAAGCGCTGGGCGCTGCCGACTACATCAAGATCGCGGACACCTTCCATACGGTCATTCTGCGCGATGTGCCGAGGCTGACGCCGGACAAGCGCAACGAAGCCAAGCGTTTCGTCACGCTGATCGATGCGCTTTACGAGGCGAAGACGCGGCTCTTCATGTCGGCGGAGGCGGAACCCAATGATCTCTATCCGAAAGGCGACGGCGCGTTCGAGTTCGAACGCACCGTTTCCCGCCTGATGGAAATGCAGAGCACGGAATATCTGGCGCTTCGCGAGGATGCCTGACGGCCATAAAGCGTCGGGCGGCCGGCCGGTTTCATTTCTTGCGCGCTATCATTACGCCGTCGCCGATGGAGGCGAGACAGCTATCGACGCGATCGTCTTCGCCGATCTTTTCACTCAGGGTGCGCAGCGCAACCGTGTCCTCGTCCCTGTCCAAGGAGTCGGCGACGCGCCCGTGCCAGAGCATGTTGTCGAGCAGGATGAGGCCGCCCGGCCGCATCAGGGTCAGGCATTTCTCGTAATAGGTGTCGTAGCCGGTCTTGTCGGCATCGATGAAGGCGAGGTCGAACGTGCCTCCATCGCCATTGTCGATCAGCGCGTCGAGCGTCAGCGCCGCGGGCGCGAGGCGCAGCGTGATGCGGTCGGCAAGGCCGAGTTCCGTCCAGTAGCGCTTCGCGATGGAAGTCCATTCCTCGTTGACGTCGCAGCAGATGAGTTCACCGTCGGGCGGCAATGCCTGCGCAACGGCGATGGCGCTCATGCCGGTAAAGGTGCCGATCTCGATGGCGCGCCTTGCGCCGATGAGTTTCGCCATCAGCGTCATGAAGGCCGTCTGGTCCTCCCCGATCTGCATGCCGGCCGCGGGAAGTTTCGAGGTCTCCTCGCGAAGCCGGATCACGGCTTCCGGTTCGGCGGTCGTGACGGATCCGATAAAGGTTCCGAGGTCGTCGGGGAAAAAGCCGCGCACGGTCATGGTCGGGTTCCTTTCCTTCGTCTGCCTTGCACGGGTCAGCCGTTCTCGATGTCGCGCGCGGCGCGGTCGAGCGTTTCGGCGATGCGCTTGGCTTCGTCGCGGTCGATGGGACCGCGTTCCCAACGCATGTAGAGCACGTTGCGCAGATTTTCGACGGCGCGCTGTATCTCCGGCGCGGGTCTGTCTGCCTGTTCGGATGCGACCTCGCGCATCCGCGCCTTTACAGCCTCGGCGGCGCTGCGGTTTTCCGCGAGATAGGCGTCGCCTCCGCCGGTGATGGCGAACTGCTTGCGATTGCCGTCGCCGTCGGCGGTCGCGATCAGGCCCATCTCTTCCAGCAGGGTGAGGGACGGGTAGATCACGCCCGGGCTTGGCGTATAGGCACCGCCAGTTTCCTCTTCGATGGCTTTGATGATGTCGTATCCATGGCGCGGCTTTTCCGCGATGAGGCCCAGGATCAGGAAGCGCAAATCGCCCTGCTCGAAAATCCGGCCCCGGCGTCGCCTGTGCCGGCGGCCCCAGCCGCGGCCGCCGCCCATCTCCTCGAAGCCTTCGAAGCCGTCTCCACGGCCCCGTCCATGGCGATGCCTGTGGGCATGGCCGAACATTTTCCTGTTTCGCATTAGATGTTCTCCGATACTGTTTCGATATATCGGAAAAGAAGATATGTTTAGATATATCTAAATTCAAGCCGGAATGTAGCCAGCATAGGAAACGGCCAAAAAAGGGGAGAAATCAGCGGGTGCTGGAGCGCAGCCCGTACTCGTTCACCGGGGTGGCCTCGGCGACGCGCTTGCCTTCATAGCGAAGTTCGTAGGCGAAGGACTGGCCGAAGCTCGCAGAGAGCATGCCGAAAGACAGAGACTGGTCCTCGGAGCGGGCATCGCGGGCGATTTCCAGCGAGAACTCCCTGGCGGCGTCGCGGTTCACCGGCATGAAGCCCAGAAGCTGCGGGTCGAGATCCTCGGCGGAGGCAAGCTGAACCGGCTCGCCTTCATTGGTTCCCTCGCCGTCTTCCAGCAGCGCGATCACGCCATGAAAGTCGTCCTGCGTGGCAAGGGTGCCCGGCGTCTCGCAGAAATCGCGGGTGTCGTTGAGCAGGGATTCCAGGATGCGGCAATCCTTGCCGGTGACTTCCGACAGCGCATGTTCGGTGAGGTCGCGGCCGGTAAAGACGGTGGAGACGAGGCCGGCGATGCTCCAGGCCTGCCCGACCGTGATGGCGCCGATAAGCGGGGCGGCGCAGCCGGAAAGCGTGACCGAGAGGGCTGCGACGGCGCCCAGCCGCAGCAGCTTCCTGCCGGATGTCAGACCTGAAAAGCCATTTGCGAATTGCCCAGCCATGTCACGCACCCCACTTGCGCGAGGCGGAGACCGCCCCCTGCGGTCTCGAACCGGTTGCGGCCCTTTCGCCCCTTCGGGCGTCGGTCGCATTGCATCCCGCCTGTCGAAACACCCGGTGTCTCGTTTTCAAAGGATGCGCCCCCACGCAGACGAAAGTGTGCGCCCCATTTTGAGACAGAGTCAATCTGCTATCGCGGGTTTGGTTAATGGGCGACAAGGCGGCAACCTGTTCGTTCGGGGACGGTGCTCATGTCCGCTGCAAGTATCGTTCCGGGCCCTTAATGTCCCGTAAAAGCGCGTTTTCGGCCTGATGCGTTGCGGAATGGGCGGATTCAGGCTAGTAGGCTGCCAGAATTTCCCTTTCAGAACGCCGGGCCGTCCGTCTTCAGGACATTCCCGCCCGGCAGCATCTTCGGAGGCAGCAACATGGCGCGTAACAAGATCGCTCTTATCGGCGGCGGCCAGATCGGTGGCACACTCGCCCTTCTTTCGGGCCTGAAGGAACTTGGCGACGTCGTCGTGTTCGACATTGCGGAAGGCTTGCCCCAGGGCAAGGCGCTGGACCTGGCCGAAGCCTCGCCCGTTGAAGGGTTCGACGCGGCGATGTCCGGTACCAACACCTATGAGGACATCAAGGGCGCCGATGTGGTGATCGTCACCGCCGGCGTGCCGCGCAAGCCCGGCATGAGCCGCGACGACCTGCTCGAAATCAACCTCAAGGTCATGTCTCAGGTGGGCGAGGGCATTGCCAAGAACGCGCCGAACGCATTCGTGATCTGCATCACCAATCCGCTGGATGCGATGGTCTGGGCGCTGCGCCAGTTCTCCGGCCTGCCGCACAACAAGGTTGTGGGCATGGCGGGCGTGCTCGACAGCGCGCGCTTCCGCTACTTCCTCGCCGAGGAGTTCAACGTCTCCGTGGAAGATGTGACGGCCTTCGTGCTGGGCGGCCATGGCGACACGATGGTGCCGCTGCCGCGCTACTCCACCGTTGCGGGCATCCCGCTTCCCGATCTCGTCAAGATGGGCTGGACCACGCAGGAGAAGCTCGACCAGATCATCCAGCGCACCCGTGACGGCGGCGCGGAGATCGTCGGTCTGCTGAAGACCGGTTCCGCCTTCTATGCGCCGGCCTCCTCCGCCATTTCGATGGCCGAAGCCTATCTGAAGGACAAGAAGCGCGTTCTGCCCTGCGCGGCCTATCTCGACGGCCAGTATGGCGTGAAGGACATGTATGTCGGCGTGCCGACCGTGATCGGCGAGGGCGGCATCGAGCGTATCGTCGAAATCGAAATGGATGCGGACGAGAAGGCCCAGTTCCAGAAGTCTGTGGACTCCGTTCAGGGCCTCGTGGACGCCTGCAAGAAGATCAACCCGGAAGTGGCCAAGGGCAAATAAGCCTTTTTCGCATTTCGGGCGAATTGAGGGCGGTCCTTCGGGCCGCCCTTTTTCTTTTGTCCTTGCCGCATCTTCCCTGACGCCCTATTTTAATGAAAACCATTAATATGACTTTTCGGGAGGAAGCGGGATGGGGCGGAAGATCGGAATTGCGCTGGCAGGCCTTGCCGGGCTTGTCGCGCTGGCGGGTGGCATCGCCTTGGCCACTTTGTGGTTCTCGCCCTCTTTGCAGGATGCCGCGATGGAGCGCGTGGCCACCGCCATGGCGACACCCGACACCGAGGTCCTCTCCAAGGATGCGCTCCATATCGTCTTTTGCGGCACGGGCTCGCCCCTGCCGGATCCCGACCGGGCGAGTTCCTGCTATGGCATTTATGCGGGCGGGCATTTCTTCCTGCTGGATGCCGGGACGGGGGGCTGGTCCAGGCTTGCGCGGATGCGTGTGCCGGTGGGCGGCATAGACGGCGTCTTGCTGACCCATCTCCATTCCGACCATATCGGCGGCCTGCCTGACATTGCGCTCAACACATGGGCTGCGGGCCGCAAGGCGCCCCTGAAGGTCTACGGTCCCCGCGGGACCGAGAAGGTGGTCGAGGGTCTCGACGAGGCCTATGCGATCGACAATGGCTATCGGATCGCGCATCACGGGGCGGCGCTGCTGCCGCCCGAAGCGGCGCGTATGGATGCGGTTATCGTCGACGTGCCCGATCGCGACAAGGCCGTCACCGTCTTTGACAGGGACGGCCTCAAGATCAGCGCTTTCCAGGTGAACCATCTGCCGGTGAAACCCGCCTATGGCTACCGGGTGGACTATGAGGGCCGCGCCGTCGTCTTCTCGGGCGATACGAAACGGGAAGAGAATGTGGCGCGCTTCGGCAAAGGCGCCGATGTGATGGTCCATGAGGCGCTGGCCGGGCATATGGTCAATACGATCGGCCGGGTCCTCGCCAAGGCCGGGGACCGCCGCGCCAGGATCATGGGCGACATTCCCGACTATCACACGACGCCGGTGGAGGCGGCCGGGATTGCCAATGAAGCGGGGGCGAAGCTGCTCGTCTATTCCCATATCGTGCCGGCGCTGCCCAACAGCATGGCGGAGCATGTTTTCCTGCGCGGGGTGGGCGATGTTCGCCCGGAAGGGACGATGCTTGGCTATGACCAGCTCTATCTCGAGCTGCCGGTCGGTTCCGACGAGATCGTCCGGCACGATCTGCGCTGACGCAGCGTCTCTCCCCTTCGTGACTGAGAGATGACTCCTCCGTCATGATTTTTTGCGGTTTCGAGCGGATTTTCCGGTCCTAAAAAGGCTGGAAATCCGCGTGCTTCCGGTTGCGCTGTCATATGCCAGTGCTATAAGTCAATGACAAAGCATTTCGTGAAGCCGGATTCATTGCTTCACGTGCAACCCACTCCCGGCGAGGGGTCCCTCCCGCCGGTCCAAGCTGGACAGGCTTTCCATGAATATTCACGAGTATCAGGCCAAGGCCCTTCTGAAGGGGTACGGCGCTCCGGTCGCCGAGGGTGTGCCGATCTTCAAGGCCGAGGAGGCCAAGGCGGCGGCGGAACAGCTCCCCGGTCCGCTCTATGTGGTCAAGAGCCAGATTCACGCCGGCGGCCGCGGCAAGGGCAAGTTCAAGGAACTCGGGCCCGACGCCAAGGGCGGCGTTCGCCTTGCCAAGAGCGTGGACGAGGTCGTTGCCTTCGCCAATGAAATGCTCGGCCATACCCTTGTGACCAAGCAGACCGGCCCGGCCGGCAAGCAGGTCGGCCGCCTCTATATCGAGGACGGCGCCGATATCGACCGCGAACTCTACCTCTCCATTCTCGTCGACCGCACCGTCGGCCAGAACGCCTTCGTGGTATCGACCGAGGGCGGCATGGACATCGAGGCCGTCGCCGAGGAAACGCCCGAGAAAATTCTTACCCTGCCGATCGATCCGACCGCCGGCGTGACCGACGCCGATGCGAAGAAGCTCTGCGAAGCCCTTGAGCTCGAAGGCGAAGCGGCGGAAGACGGCAAGAAGCTCTTTCCGATCCTCTACAAGGCCTATGTCGAAAAGGACATGAGCCTTCTTGAGATCAACCCGCTCATCGTCATGACCAACGGGCGCCTTCGCGTGCTCGACGCCAAGGTCTCCTTCGACGGCAACGCGCTGTTCCGTCATGACGACATCATGGCGCTGCGCGACAAGTCCGAAGAGGACGAAAAGGAAATCGAGGCGTCGAAATACGATCTCGCCTATGTCGCGCTCGACGGCAATATCGGCTGCATGGTCAATGGTGCCGGTCTCGCCATGGCGACGATGGACATCATCAAGCTTTACGGTGCCGAGCCCGCCAACTTCCTCGACGTCGGCGGCGGCGCCACCACGGAGAAGGTGACGGCCGCCTTCAAGATCATCACCGCGGATCCGGCGGTCGAAGGCATCCTCGTCAACATCTTCGGCGGCATCATGAAATGCGATGTCATCGCCGAGGGTGTGGTCGCGGCCGTCAAGGAGGTCGGGCTCAGGGTTCCCCTTGTCGTTCGGCTTGAAGGCACCAATGTCGAACTTGGCAAGAAAATCATCAACGAGAGCGGCCTCAACGTGATCGCGGCCGACGACCTCGACGATGCGGCGCAGAAGATCGTCGCCGCCGTGAAGGGAGCCTGACAGATGTCCATTCTCGTCAACAAAGACACCAAGGTTCTCGTGCAGGGCCTCACCGGCAAGACAGGTACCTTCCACACCGAGCAGGCGCTGGCCTATCACGGCACGCAGATGGTCGGCGGTATTCATCCGAAGAAGGGCGGCGAGACCTGGGAAGGCGCGAACGGCGAAAAGCTGCCGATCTTCGCGACCGTCGCCGAGGGCAAGAAGGCCACCGGCGCCAACGCCTCCGTGGTCTATGTGCCGCCGGCGGGCGCCGGCGCTGCGATCATCGAGGCGATCGAGGCGGAAATCCCGCTCATCGTCTGCATCACCGAAGGTATTCCGGTGCAGGACATGGTCAAGGTGAAGGCCAGGCTCGACGCCTCGAAGTCGCGGTTGATCGGTCCGAACTGCCCCGGCGTGCTGACGCCGGACGAGTGCAAGATCGGCATCATGCCGGGCTCGATCTTCAAGAAGGGCTCCGTGGGCATTCTGTCGCGCTCGGGCACGCTGACCTATGAGGCGGTCTTCCAGACCACCAATGAGGGTCTGGGCCAGTCGACGGCGGTCGGCATCGGCGGCGATCCGGTCAAGGGGACCGAGTTCATCGACATGCTGGATCTGTTCCTGGACGACCCGGAAACGGAATCCATCATCATGATCGGCGAGATCGGCGGTTCAGCCGAGGAAGATGCCGCCGCCTGGCTGATCGAGCAGGCCAAGAAGGGCCGCAAGAAGCCGATGGCCGGTTTCATCGCGGGTCGCACCGCGCCTCCCGGACGTACCATGGGCCATGCCGGCGCCGTGATTTCGGGCGGCAAGGGCGGCGCAGAAGACAAGATCGCGGCCATGGAAGCGGCCGGCATCAAGGTGTCGCCCTCCCCGGCGCGTCTCGGCAAGACGCTCGTCGAGGTGCTCAAGGGCTGAGCTCTGCCTCAAGGCAGAGCCCGTCCGACGAATATGGCGGCGGCGCTCCATGCGCCGCCTCCGCTCCCGGCAACCGGCAAATATGTCGCTGCCGGATATCGATCTCACAGGCTGTTGACCGAATAGGGGTCGTTATCAATGGCTTGTTCAGACTTCGCGTGTCACAATTTTAGGGTTAACGGACACGCAAAATGACTGCTTCTGGGGTGCGGGTTCTCCCCGTCCCCATGACAGAAACGGGCCCAGACCATGAGCAATGAAAGCGCCAGGGCGCGCTTGGAACGCACTTCCTTTCTCTACGGAACGAATGCCGGCTTCGTTGAGGAGCTTTATGCGCGTTACCTGAACGACCCGGCGTCGGTCGATGCGGAATGGAAGAAATTCTTCGACGAGCTGGACGATGAGCGTGAGAACGTCCTGAAGGAAGTTCGCGGCGCCTCATGGAAGCGCGACGACTGGCCGGTCTCCGCCAATGGCGAGCTGGTGAGCGCGCTGGACGGCAACTGGCCCGCCGCCGAACAGAAAAAACTCGCCGAGAAAGTGGCCGCCCGCGCGCCCGCCGGTACGAGCGAGGAAAGCGTGCGCAAGGCCACGCTCGATTCCATCCGCGCCATCATGATGATCCGCGCCTATCGTATCCGCGGTCATCTGGACGCGAATGTCGATCCGTTGAATCTGAGGCCGCAGTCGCTTCATCCGGAACTTCAGCCCGAGACCTATGGTTTCGGTCCGGAGGACATGGACCGGCCGATCTTCATCGACTACGTGCTGGGTCTGGAAACGGCGACCGTGCGCGAAATGCTCGACATTCTGCAGCGGACCTATTGCGGGACGCTGGCCGTCGAATTCATGCATATCGTCGATCCGGAAGAAAAGGCCTGGATCCAGGAGCGCATCGAAGGCCCCGACAAGGAAGTCACCTTCACCGAGATGGGCCGGAGCGCGATCCTCGAAAAGCTGATCGAGGCGGAAGGTTTCGAGCGTTTCTGCTCGGTGAAATATACCGGCACGAAGCGGTTCGGCCTCGACGGCGCGGAGGCGATCATTCCCGCGCTCGAACAGGTCATCAAGCGCGGCGGCGCGCTGGGCGCGCGAGAGGTCGTGTTCGGCATGGCGCATCGCGGCCGCCTGAATGTGCTGACCGGCGTGATGTCGAAGCCCTATCGCGCGGTGTTCCACGAGTTCAAGGGCGGGTCCTCGACGCCGGAAGACATCGATGGCTCGGGCGATGTGAAATATCACCTCGGCGCCTCGTCGGATCGCGAGTTCGACGGCAACAAGGTACATCTGTCGCTGACGGCCAATCCGTCGCATCTGGAAATCGTCGATCCGGTGGTGCTCGGCAAGGCGCGCGCCAAGCAGGACCAGCTTTACGATCGCGACCGCACGACGGTGATCCCGCTGCTCATCCATGGCGATGCGGCCTTTGCGGGCCAGGGCGTGGTGGCGGAGTGCCTCGGCCTTTCGGGCCTCAAGGGCCATCGCACGGGCGGGTCGATCCATATCATCATCAACAACCAGATCGGTTTCACCACGAGCCCGATCAACAGCCGGTCGTCGCCCTATCCCTCGGATGTGGCGAAGATGGTGGGCGCGCCGATCTTCCATGTGAACGGCGACGATCCGGAAGCGGTGGTGCATGCCGCCAAGATCGCGACCGAGTTCCGCCAGCGCTTCAACAAGCCCGTCGTCCTCGACATGTTCTGCTATCGCCGCTTCGGCCATAACGAAGGCGACGATCCGAGCATGACGCAGCCCTTGATGTACAAGAAGATCAAGGACCATCCGACGACCTATGAAATCTATTCCCGGCGTCTGGTCGAAGAAGGCCTGATGACCGAGGAAGAGGTCGATGAAAGGCGCAAGGCGTTCCGCGCCAAGCTCGACGAGGAATATGAAGCGGTCACCGGCTTCCGTCCCAACAAGGCGGACTGGCTGGACGGACGCTGGTCGGGTCTCAGCAAGGCGGAAGGCGAAGCGCGGCGCGGCGACACGGCGGTGGATATCGAGACGCTGAAGCGTGTCGGCAAGCGCATCGCCTCCGTGCCGGACGGTTTCAATATCCACAAGACCATCGGTCGGCTCTTCGATCATCGCAACAAGATGATGGAGACCGGCGAAGGGGTCGACTGGGGTATGGCCGAGCAGCTTGCCTATGGCACGCTGGTGGATGAGGGCATCAAGGTGCGCCTCGTCGGTCAGGATTCCGAGCGCGGCACCTTCGCGCACCGGCATTCGGTGCTGATCGATCAGGAGAACGAAGACCATTACGTGCCGCTGAACAATATTTCCGAGAACCAGGCGGAGTATGAAGTCGTCAACTCCATGCTGTCGGAAAACGCAGTGCTGGGCTTCGAATATGGCTACAGCCTGGCCGAGCCCAATGCGCTCGTGCTCTGGGAAGCGCAGTTCGGCGATTTCGCCAATGGCGCGCAGGTGGTGATCGACCAGTTCATCTCGTCGGCCGAGCGCAAATGGCTGCGCATGTCGGGTCTGGTGATGCTTCTGCCGCATGGCTATGAAGGCCAGGGGCCGGAGCATTCCTCCGCGCGTCTGGAGCGTTACCTGCAGATGTGCGCGGAAGATAATATGCAGGTGGTGAACATCACCACGCCGATGAACTATTTCCATGCGTTGCGGCGTCAGGTGCATCGCAATTTCCGCAAGCCGCTCATCGTCATGACGCCGAAGTCGCTTCTGCGCCACAAGCGCTGCATTTCGCGTCTCGATGAATTCGGTCCCGGCTCGTCCTTCCATCGCGTTCTCTGGGACGATGCGGAGATGCTGCCGGACCAGAAGATCAAGCTCGCGGCCGACAAGGAAATCAAGCGCGTCGTCATGTGCACCGGCAAGGTCTATTACGACCTTTACGAGGAGCGCGAGCGGCGCGAGATCAACGATATCTACCTGTTGCGTGTGGAACAGCTCTATCCGTTCCCGGCCAAGTCGCTGATTACGGAACTGTCTCGCTTCCCGCAGGCGGAAATCGTGTGGTGTCAGGAAGAGCCCAAGAATATGGGCGCCTGGGCCTTCATGGAGCCGAACATCGAATGGGTGCTCGACCATGTGGGGGCGCGCTATCGCCGCGCGGAATATGCCGGACGTCCGGCATCCGCCTCCACGGCGAGCGGGCTCATGTCCAGACATAATCAGGAACTCAACCAGCTTCTGTCAGAAGCGCTCAAGATCGATTGATGCCGCCCGCCGCTTCTCTGGTTGAAGCGGGAACGGCCGTCCGAGAAAGGCAGTCAGATGTCGACCGAAATTCGCGTGCCCACGCTGGGCGAATCCGTTACCGAAGCCACCGTCGCCCAATGGTACAAAAAGCCCGGCGACAGCGTGGAAGTGGATGAGCCGCTGGTCGAGCTGGAGACCGACAAGGTAAGCGTGGAAGTGCCCGCGCCGTCGGCCGGCGTGTTGTCCGAGATCGCCGTTGCCGATGGCGAGACGGTGGAGGTCGGCGCGCTTCTCGGCATGCTGGGCGAAGCCGGATCGGAGGCGAAGGCTCAGCCCAAGAAGGACGAGAAGAAGGAAGAGCCGAAAAAGGCCGCGGCCAAGGAAGAGCCGAAAAAGGAAGAACCCAAGAAAGAAGAGCCCAAGAAGGAAGAAGCCGCGCCCGCCAAGGCCGATGCGGGCGAAGAGGCGTTGTCGCCCGCGGTTCGCCGCATCGTCGATGAAAACAATCTCGACGTATCGACGATCGAAGGCACCGGACCGGGCGGGCGCATCACCAAGGAAGACGCGATGCGCGCGGCCGAAGGCGGTGCCTCGGCCGGGCAGGAAACGAAGCCGGAAGCCAAGCCGGCGGCAAAGCCCGCCGATGCCTCTTCCGTGTCCGCGCCTGCCGATCAGAGCGCGCGCGAGGAGCGCGTACGGATGACGCGGCTCAGGAAAACCATCGCTTCACGTCTCAAGGAAGCGCAGAACACCGCGGCGATGCTCACCACCTTCAACGAGGTGGATATGGGCGCTGTCATGTCGCTCCGGAGCCAGCACAAGGAACTTTTCGAGAAGAAGCACGGCGTGCGGCTCGGCTTCATGGGCTTCTTCGTGAAGGCCTGCATTCATGCGTTGCAGGAAATTCCCGCCGTGAATGCCGAGATCGACGGCGACGAGCTGATCTACAAGAATTATTACAATATCGGCGTGGCGGTCGGCACCGAGAAGGGTCTCGTCGTCCCCGTCGTCCGCGAAGCGCAGGAGCTTTCCATCGCGGGCATCGAAAAGACGATCAACGATTTCGGGCGCCGCGCGCGCGACGGCGATCTGAAGCTCGACGAACTTCAGGGCGGCACCTTCACCATCTCCAATGGCGGCGTCTATGGCTCGCTCATGTCCACGCCGATCCTGAATGCGCCGCAGTCGGGCATTCTCGGCATGCACAAGATCCAGGAACGCCCGATGGTGGTCGACGGCGAAATCAGGATCCGCCCGATGATGTATCTGGCACTGTCCTATGACCACCGGATCGTGGACGGCAAGGAAGCCGTGACCTTCCTGGTGCGCGTGAAGGAAAGTCTCGAAGACCCGCAGCGCCTGCTGCTCGACCTTTAAGGGCGGCCCGCATGATCCAGTTCACCGAGGTCTCTTCCGGCGAACCCGTCTGGGTAAATCCGCAGATGGTCGCCTATGTGAAATCGGGCATCGGTGGACATACCGTCATCTGCTTTGCGGCGTCGGATGGCGGCGGAGATCTCAGCGGTATCTTCGTCAGAGAAGCGCCGGAAGATGTGTGCAAGAAGCTTGAGAAGGAATGACCATGGCTGATGCGTATGATCTCGTCGTGATCGGTGCGGGCCCCGGCGGCTATGAATGCGCGATCAAGGCCGCGCAGCTGGGGATGAAGGTCGGGGTGGTCGAAAAGCGCGACGCGCTGGGCGGCACATGCCTCAATATCGGCTGCATTCCTTCCAAGGCGCTGCTGCATGCTTCCGAGCTTTTCGAGGAAGCCGGCCACAAGTTCGCCGATATGGGCATCAATGTCGGGACGCCCAAGCTCGACCTGAAAAAGATGCTCGCCTTCAAGGACGAGGCGATCGACGGCAACACCAAGGGCATCGAATTCCTCTTCAAGAAGAACAAGATCGACTGGCTGAAAGGCGCGGGCAAGATCGTTGCGCCGGGCAAGGTCGAAGTTGCCGACAAGGACGGCAAGCAGACGGTCGAGGCGAAGAACATCGTCATTGCGACGGGCTCGGACGTGGCGAAGCTGCCGGGCGTCGAGATCGACGAAAAGGGCGTGGTGTCTTCCACCGGCGCGCTTTCCCTTGCCAAGGTGCCGGGCAAGCTCGTCGTCATCGGCGGCGGCGTGATCGGCCTCGAACTCGGTTCCGTCTGGTCGCGCCTCGGCGCGGAGGTGACGGTCGTCGAGTTCATGGATGCGATCCTGCCGGGCATGGATGGCGAAGTCTGCAAGACCTTCCAGCGGACGCTCAAGAAGCAGGGCTTTACCTTCAAGCTCGGCACCAAGGTGACGGGTGTGGCCAAGCAGCGCTCCGGCTACAAGGTGAGCGTGGAGCCGGCGAAATCCGACGAAAAGGGGGGCGGCGACGGCGAGACGCTCGATGCGGATGCCGTACTCGTCTGTATCGGCCGCGTGCCCTACACCGACGGGCTCGGGCTCGAGGATGCGGGCGTCGAGACCGACGAGCGCGGACGGGTGAAGGTCGACGGCCGGTTCAAGACCAATGTCGACGGCATCTATGCGATCGGCGATGCGATTGCCGGTCCGATGCTGGCGCACAAGGCGATGGATGAAGGATCCGCGCTCGCGGAGATGCTTTCGGGCAAGAGCGGCCATGTGAACTACGGCACCATTCCGAGCGTGGTCTATACCGCGCCGGAAGTGGCGAGCGTGGGCAAAACCGAAGAGCAGCTGAAATCGGATGGCGTCGAGTACAATGTCGGCAAATTCCCCTTCACGGCGAATGGCCGCGCCAAGGCGAACAAGGTGACGGACGGTTTCGTGAAGATCATCGCCGACAAGAAAACCGACCGCGTGCTGGGCGTTCACATCATCGGCGCCAATGCGGGCGAGATGATCGCGGAAGCCGTGATCGCGATGGAGTTCGGCGGCTCGTCGGAAGATATCGCGCGCACCTGTTTCGCGCATCCCACCATGTCGGAAGCGGTCAAGGAAGCCGCGCTCGCCGTGACGGGGTCGCCGATTCACATGTGAGGGGTGTCAGCCCTTCGCCTTGGGATGCGCCTTGTCGTAGATGTCGAGCAGGCGCTGGCTTTCCACTTCCGTATAGATCTGCGTCGTGGACAGGCTCGCATGGCCGAGCAGTTCCTGGATGGCGCGCAGGTCGCCGCCTGCCGACAGCAGATGCGTGGCGAAGGAGTGGCGCAGCGCATGCGGCGTTACGCTGTCGGGCAGGCCGAGCCGCAATCGCAAATTTTCGATCGAGGCACGTATCTGCCGCTGGCCGAGCGCGCCGCCGCGTGTGCCCACGAAGAGCGGGTCTTCCGCGCTCAGCGCATGCGGACAAAGCGCCAGATAGGTGTCCACCGCGTCGCGCGCGACGGGCAGGATCGGCACGATGCGTTCCTTGTTGCCCTTGCCGATGACGCGCAGTGTGCTGCCGAAAGGCACGTCGCCGCGTTTCAGCGACAGCGCCTCGGCAATGCGCAGGCCGCAACCATAAAGAAGGATCAGCACCGCCGTGTCGCGCGCGCCCTGCCATGGCAGGCGTCCGGCATCCTGGGCTTCGTCGATAAGCGCGCGGGCATCGTTTTCGCTCAGGGGTTTGGGAAGCGAATGGGGGAGTTTCGGCCCCCGCATCGCCATGACGGGGGTGTTGGTCAGGATGCCGGCGCGCGCCAGAAAGCGGAAAAGCGATTTCAGGCTCGAAAGTGTGCGGGCCAGGCTGCGCGGTTTCAGGCCGTCATTGCGGCGTTTCGTGAGGAAGGCGCGCAGGTCGCGCGTTTGCAGGTTTTCAAGCTCTGTGAGGCCGGGCGTACCGCCCAGATGTTCGCAAAGGAATTCGAAGAAACGGGTCACGTCCCGATGGTAGTTTGCCAACGTGGCGCTGCTTGCGCGCCGCTCCGAGGCAAGATGCGCATACCAATCACGCAAGGCGCGGCGGGCGTCTTCCGACGCGGGGATAGCTCTGGCGGCATCGTCAGGGGAGAGGGCGGGCGCTGAGCCGCCGGTCAGCGTTGCGGCGGCAGGTCGAGCCATTGGCGCACGCAGCGCTCCACGATACGGGCAAGGAATTCAAGCAGATCCGTGCCCTGGTCGGGGTGAAACTGGTCCTGACCGAAACCGCCAAGCGCCAGCAGGCCGGGCGGCGTCGCGGGCGAGAAGTCGAGGCGCACCAGCGCTTCGGACTGCACTTCCTCGGCGAGGTGGCCGTAAAGACTGCGGCTGCCGGTAACATGGCCTGCCAAGCGGTGGGTGCAGCCCTCGCCCAGAATGCGATCCACGCCATCGGCTTCCAGCACGCGCACGCCGCGAATGCCTATTCCGGCGACGCCGTTCGTGGTTTCGATGCAGAGCGCGGCCGCGCGCACGCCGAGCATGCGGGCCAGACCGTTCTCGTCGGTGACGAACTCGATCAGATGCTCGAAACTTTTCGTGTCGAGCAGCGTCAGCGCGACCTGATGAACCTGGTCGCGGGCAAGGCTGTTCAGCGACGAGGCTTCGATCAGCTCCGCCTGGATCTCGCGCAGCGTGCGGATCTGGTGCTGAAGCCGTGCGATCATGAAATGCTGCATGTCGAGGACGTTGCGCCCCGTCGACTGGGACGGCGGCACAAGGGTCTCGATCAGGTCGGGATCGTTGGCGAGAAGTTCCGGATGCTGGCGCAGATAGGTCTTCACCTCGTCCACGTTCAACGTCGAGGCGCCGATCAATTCCGCTTCTGGCTGGTCGCTGTATTGGCTCATGACGACAGCATCTCCCCACAACCCTACCGACAGGTTACCCGATCAAAGAATTTTTTGTCCCGTCTTTGCCCAATCGGCCAGAAATTGTTCCAGGCCCTTATCCGTAAGGGGGTGCGCCACAAGGCTTTTGAGCACCGCGGGAGGAACGGTTGCCACATCGGCGCCGGCCAGGGCGGCGTCCTTCACATGGTTCGGATTGCGAATCGAAGCCGCCAGAATCTCCGTCCCGAATTCGGGATAGTTGTCATAGATGGTGCGGATGTCCTGGATGAGCTCCATGCCGTCGAGATGCACGTCGTCGAGGCGGCCGATAAAGGGCGAAATGAAAGTGGCTCCGGCCTTGGCCGCCAGAAGCGCCTGGTTGGCGGAGAAGCAGAGCGTCACATTGACCATATGGCCTTCATCGGTCAGCGCCTTGCAGGCTTTGAGGCCGTCCCAGGTCAGCGGCACCTTTACCGCGATATTTTCCGCGATCGCGGCGAGCTTGCGGCCTTCCTCGATCATGGCGGGCGCGTCGAGCGCGGTGACTTCCGCGCTGACGGGGCCTTCCACCATGTCGCAGATTTCCGTCACCACCTCGATGAAATCGCGCCCCGATTTCGCGATCAGCGAGGGGTTGGTCGTCACGCCGTCCAGAAGCCCGGTTTCGGAAAGTTCCCGAATGGCGTCGATATCGGCCGTATCCACAAAGAATTTCATCGTCTGGTCCCGTTGGCGGAAGGTCTGCGAAAGGATTTCTGTTGTGCCGCGTCGGTTCCCCATGCGCAAGAGCGTGTGCCTGCTAAAGAGGTTAACGGAGGCGCCTTTTTTGTTTTGTGTTGCTCTCCCTTGCCGCGACTCGCATTCGGCCCTACTGAATTGAGGCATGTCCGCCCCTCCGCATGAGGGGGGCCGCACCGTCAGCGTGCTGATCCCGCTGGCGCTGCCCGGCCCCTATGATTACGACCTGCCGCCCGGCATGGCGGCGGAGGAGGGCAGTTTCGTGGTCGTGCCGCTCGGGCCCCGCGAGGTGCTGGGCGTGATCTGGGGCGAGGCGACCGGCGAGATCGACGCCAGGCGGCTGAAACCCGTCTCGGAAGTCATCGAGGATGTGCCGCCCATGCCCGCGGTGCTGCGCCGTTTCATCGACTGGGTGGCGGGTTACACGCTCAATCCGCGCGGCTCGGTTCTGAGGCTCGCGATAAGGGCGCCGGGCGCGCTGGAACCGGCGCGTACCCGCATCGCCTATCAATTGACCAATACGAGGCCCGCCCGAATGACCTCGGCGCGCGAGCGGGTGGTTGCGACGGCCTCGGACGGGTTCCTGCGGACCGTCAGGGAACTGGCGGAAGAAGCCGGCGTTTCCGACGGGGTGGTGCGCGGGCTCGTGGAGGCGGAGACGCTGGTGCCGGTGGAACTGCCGGCGGATGCGCCGTTCGAGGATCCGGACCCGGATGCGCAAGGGCTCGAGCTGTCGCCGGAACAGGCCGAAGCGGCGGGCTGCCTTGTCGAGCGCGTCCGGGAAGGACGGTTCGCGCCATTGCTGCTTGACGGGGTGACGGGTTCGGGCAAGACGGAAGTCTATTTCGAGGCCGTGGCGGAGGCGATGCGGCAGGGCCATCAGGCGCTCGTCCTGGTGCCGGAAATCGCCCTCACCGCGCAATTTCTCGACCGGTTCGAGCGGCGTTTCGGCTGCCGCCCGGCGGAATGGCATTCGGAGCTGTCCACCCGCGAGCGCCGGCGGGTCTGGCGCGGCGTGGCGGAGGGACGCGTGAAGGCGGTCATCGGTGCGCGCTCGGCGCTTTTCCTGCCTTTTCCCGATCTCGGCCTCATCGTGATCGATGAAGAGCATGAAAGCGCCTTCAAGCAGGAAGAAGGCGTAACCTATCATGCCCGCGACATGGGCGTCGTACGCGCCTCTCTCGGCAGCTTTCCGGTCATCCTCAGTTCCGCCACGCCCTCGCTCGAAAGCGCCGTGAACGCGGAACAGGGCCGGTATGAAAGGCTGGTGCTGACCGGCCGGCATGGCGATGCGCAATTGCCGCGGATCGCCGCCATCGACATGCGCACCCATCCGCCGGAGCGGGGACGCTGGCTCTCGCCCGTGCTGGTGCAGGAAATGGTCCGGACGCTCGAGGCGGGCGAGCAATCCATGCTGTTTCTCAATCGCCGGGGCTACGCGCCGTTGACGCTCTGCCGGAGCTGCGGTCATCGCATCCAGTGCCCGGATTGTTCGGCCTGGCTCGTCGAACATCGGTTCCGGCGCGAGCTTCGCTGTCATCATTGCGGTTATACGGCACCGGTGCCGAAGGCCTGTCCGTCCTGCGGCGCGGAAGACTCGCTCGTCGCCTGCGGACCGGGTGTGGAGCGTATCGCGGAGGAGGTGTCCGAGCGTTTTCCGGATGCGCGCGTGGCGCTCGTTTCGAGCGACAATCTGCGCGGGCCGCAAAGCCATGTGGATGTATTTTCCGCCATCGAGGAACGCGAGATCGACATCGTCATCGGCACGCAGGTCATGGCGAAGGGGCATCATTTCCCCTGGCTGACGCTGGTGGGCGTGGTCGATGCCGATCTGGGGCTCGAAAACGGCGATCTGCGCGCGGGCGAACGGACCTTCCAGCTCCTCCAGCAGGTGGCGGGGCGCGCAGGCCGGGCGGAGCGGGCAGGCCGCGTCTTCCTCCAATCCTATATGCCCGAACATGGCGTGATGCGAGCGCTGGTTTCCGGTGACCGGGATGCGTTTCTCGAGCGCGAGGCGGAAATGCGCGAGCGCATGGAACTGCCGCCCTATGGGCGCCTGGTCGGGGTGGTCGTGTCCTCTCACGATGGCGGGCTTGCCCAGCGTGTGGCCCGCGAGATGGCAAGGCGTGTACCCGCCGCCGATCATGTTTCCGTTTTAGGGCCCGCGCCCGCGCCGATCGCGTTGCTCCGGGGACGGACGAGGCTGCGCTTCCTGGTGAAGGCGGGCCGTGGCGTTAATGTGCAGGCCTTCATGAATGCCTGGCTCGCCGATTTCAAAGTGCCCAATGCCGCGCGCATCAGCGTCGATATAGACCCCTACAGTTTCCTGTGAGAGCGGGTGGTGGGCAGGCGCGCATATCGGCCCGTTAAGAAGTTGGAAATCATGTTCCCCCAACAATGCGGTGAGCGGGGGCTGCCGTTCAAGGTCACGCGCAGGGTGGAAATTGCGTGGCTGCGAAATGGCCCTCCGTATGACTGGATTCGGGCAAGCGGGGGCGTTCCATCATGAATCTTCAGGAGATCAACCGCCTGGCGGCCCAAAGGGCGCCCGACATTCCGGTGCGGGTGGAAGAGGACTTCCACCGTCATGACGTTATCCGTTCGCTGAAGGGCCACGACAATATCGGCATAGAGCTGGGCGTTGCCGGAGGCGTGTTTTCCCGGCGCATGGTCGAAAGCGGCAAGTTCAAGGCTTTCTTCGGCGTTGATCTGTATGCCGACCATCACGATACGGCCGAATATGTCCACGCGCTGAAGCATGTCGGCATTTCGGAGAATTACAAGCTGCTTCGCATGTCGTTCGACGATGCGCTGGCGCTGTTCGACGACAATTATTTCGACTTCGTCTATTTCGACGGTTACGCCCATACTGGCGAAGAAGGAGGCAAGTCCTTTGTCGACTGGTTCCGGAAGGTAAAGACCGGCGGCGTCGTGGCGGGCGACGACTATCACGACGACTGGCCGCTGGTGAAATGGGCGGTCAACAGCTTTGCAAACGAGCTGGGCGTCCAGTTGCACGTGACCGGGCGCAGGGAGACGACCAACCAGTCGCGCTATCCCTCCTGGTTTTTCACGAAGGAGCGGGATTTCGACTTCAAGGCACCGCTCAGCGAGGAGCTTCTTTCGCTGGGCGCGCGGGCGAAAGAGGAGCGCAGGCGCTTGCCGTCTCCGCCCCCGGTGCAACGCTCCCAGATCACGCTGTCGCCCGAGCAGATTCTCCAGATTTGCGACAAGCTCTGCGCCCAGGATCCCTCCAAGGCGCGCGACGTGATGGCCATTGCCAAGCGCCATGCGAAGGCCCTGAAAAGATCGGCGTGAAGGGCCGCCCCTCGCCGGGGCCTGCCGGGGTCCGTCCGACATGTATCGATGAGCAGCTTTCCCCTGCGGAAGGCCTGCTCATGCATGGCTGAACTTGCTTCCAATCGTCCCGTATGGGCCCTATTCGGTCCGGCTCTTGTTGCACCTGCGCGGAGCTTGTGTTACCTAACGCGCGGCCTCGGGGGCACCGGGTTGCCAGCGGTCTTACTTGGCCGAATTTTTCGAGTTATTTCAATAGCTTGGTTCGCATCTGAAAATTTCGCGTGCCAGCTTCCATGACAAAGACAGGCGAGCGCCGGACGTGTCATCTGAACAACCCGTAACTGGTGTGGCTGGTCGCTATGCGACTGCCCTTTTCGAACTGGCGGAAAGCGAGGGGTCGCTCGACGCGGTGGCCGATGATCTGGCCTCTATCGGCCGGATGCTGGACGAGAGCGAAGATCTGCGCCGGCTTGTGCGCAGCCCCGTTTTCGGCGCCGACGTGCAGGGCAAGGCCATCGCCGCCGTGCTGGAAAAGGCCGGAATCGCCGGTTTGACCGCGCAGTTCATCGGTCTTGTCGTCAAGAATCGCAGGCTTTTCGCGCTGCCGGGCATGATGTCGGCGTTTCGCCAGCTGCTCGCGGTCAAGCGCGGCGAGATCACTGCCAGCGTGGCATCCGCCCACGCGCTTTCCGATGCCCAGGTCGATGGGCTCAAAACCGCGCTCAAATCGGCTACCGGGCGCGATGTGAATATCGAAACCACCGTCGATGAGTCGCTGCTTGGCGGTCTCATCGTCAAGGTCGGCAGCCGGATGATCGATTCCTCGCTGCGGACCAAACTCAATTCTCTCAAGATTGCCATGAAAGAGGCTTCCTGATGGACATTCAGGCTGCGGAGATCTCCGCGATCCTCAAACAGCAGATCAAGGGTTTCGGCGCCGAGGCGCAGGTTTCCGAGGTCGGCCAGGTTCTTTCCGTCGGTGACGGTATCGCCCGCGTTTACGGCCTCGACAATGTCGAAGCCGGTGAAATGGTAGAGTTCCCGGGCGGTATCCGGGGCATGGCGCTCAACCTCGAAGACGACAATGTCGGCGTCGTGATTTTCGGTTCCGACCGGAAGATCAAGGAAGGCGACACGGTCAAGCGCACGGGCGCCATCGTGGACGTTCCCGTCGGCAAGGGCCTGCTGGGCCGCGTCGTGGACCCGCTTGGCAATCCGATCGACGGCAAGGGCCCGATCGAGGGCGCCGAGCGCCGCCGCGTGGACGTGAAGGCGCCGGGCATCATCCCCCGCAAATCGGTGCATGAGCCGATGCAGACGGGCCTCAAGGCGATCGATGCGCTGATCCCGATCGGCCGTGGTCAGCGTGAGCTGATCATTGGCGACCGCCAGACCGGCAAGACCGCCATCGCCATCGACGCGATTCTCAACCAGAAGCCGCTGAACCAGGGCGACGACGAGAATCAGAAGCTCTATTGCGTTTATGTCGCCATCGGCCAGAAGCGCTCCACGGTCGCCCAGATCGTGAAGACGCTGGAAGAAAACGGCGCGCTCGAATATTCGATCGTGGTCGCCGCGACGGCCTCCGAGCCGGCCCCGCTGCAGTTCCTGGCACCGTTTGCCGGTTGCGCCATGGCCGAGTTCTTCCGCGACAACGGCATGCATGCCCTGACGATCTATGACGATCTGTCCAAGCAGGCCGTCGCCTATCGTCAGATGTCGCTCCTGCTTCGCCGTCCGCCCGGACGCGAAGCCTATCCGGGCGACGTGTTCTTCCTGCACTCCCGTCTGCTGGAGCGCGCCGCCAAGCTCAACGAAGAGCATGGTTCGGGGTCCATGACGGCCCTGCCGATCATCGAAACCCAGGCGAACGACGTGTCCGCCTACATTCCGACCAATGTGATCTCGATCACGGACGGTCAGATCTTCCTGGAAACGGACCTGTTCCATCAGGGCGTGCGTCCGGCGGTGAATGTGGGTCTGTCGGTGAGCCGCGTGGGCTCTTCCGCCCAGATCAAGGCGATGAAGCAGGTCGCGGGCAAGATCAAGGGCGAGCTCGCCCAGTACCGCGAAATGGCTGCCTTCGCGCAGTTCGGTTCCGACCTCGACGCTTCCACGCAGCGCCTGCTGAACCGCGGTTCGCGCCTGACGGAACTTCTGAAGCAGGGCCAGTTCTCGCCGCTCAAGGTGGAAGAACAGGTCGTCGTGATCTATGCCGGCGTGAACGGCTATCTCGACAAGCTCGCCCTCGCCGAAGTCGGCCGCTTCGAGGAAGAGCTGCTGCGCAGCTTCCGCTCCAAGCATGCCGACATTCTCGAGACCATCCGGACCGAAAAGCAGCTTTCTTCCGACACGGAAGCGAAGCTTCAGAGCGCGGTCGAGGCTTTCGCCAGCGCGTTTGCCTGATCGGCGGAATGGAAGAAGCAGTCACGGGATAGCGCCGCATGGCAAGCCTGAAGGAACTTAGAAACCGGATCTCCAGCGTCCAGTCGACGCAGAAGATCACCAAGGCGATGCAGATGGTCGCCGCCGCGAAGCTGCGCCGTGCGCAGGAAGCGGCCGAGGCGGCGCGTCCCTATGCCGAGCGCATGGACCGCGTCATGGCCAACCTCGCCGCCGGCATGAAGGATCGGGACGATGCGCCCGAGCTTCTGATCGGCAATGGCAAGGACCAGGTTCATCTGCTTGTCGTCGCAACCGCCGAACGCGGTCTGTGCGGCGGTTTCAACGCCTCCATCGTGCGCCTGGCGCGCGAGCGCATCGTCAAACTCGTCGGCGAAGGCAAGACCGTGAAGATCCTGTGCGTCGGCAAGAAGGGCCGGGATGCGCTCAAGCGGCTTTACGGCGACTACATCATCGACACGATCGAGTTTTCCGGCGTGCGCAAGTTCGGTTTCGAACATGCCGACCAGGTCGGTCAGCGCGTGATCGACATGTTCGAGAATGGCGAGTTCGACGTCTGTACGCTGTTCTATTCCCGCTTCCAGAATGTCGTGACGCAGATCCCGACGACGCAGTCGCTGATCCCCGCTTCGGTGGGCGGCGCGGAAGCCGAAGAGGAAATCGTGGCCCGTCTCGGCGGGGCGATCTACGAATATGAGCCGGACGAAACCGAAATCCTGAAGGATTTGCTGCCGCGCAATCTGTCGGTCCAGATCTTCCGGGCGCTGCTCGAGAACGGGGCCAGCGAGGAAGGCGCGCGCATGACCGCGATGGACAATGCGACGCGCAATGCGGGCGAGATGATCGACAAGCTGACGATCACCTACAACCGCACGCGCCAGGCGCAGATCACGAAGGAACTGATCGAAATTATTTCCGGTGCGGAAGCGCTCTGACGGGCGGTGCCGGAAACGAGAAGGGCGAAAATGCCCCGTGAGGATGTGAGGGCCGAAAGGCCGGATGTTTCCGAAGGGGCACGATGTCCGAGTTAGGTAACAGGCAAGGCTGGCGCAGCCGGCTGCTTGCGAATGTAAGAAGGCTTCTGGCGCGTATCCTTCCGGGGAGCGCGTCCGGGCCGAAGGCGCTACCGGCGCCTGCCAGGCAGGAAGACGCTCCGATTGCGGGCGCGACTGCGACGGAGCAGGCGGAAGCGGTTGCGGAAACAATGGATGCGGTTCCGGCCGCGCCGGATGACGATAACGGGGAAGCGGTTGAGCGCTTTCCGGCATGCGAAGCAGGGATAGACAGTATGAGCAATGTTGTCGGCAAGATCAGTCAGGTGATTGGCGCCGTCGTGGACGTCGAATTCGACGATCACCTGCCGGCCATCATGAACGCGCTGGAGACCGATAATAACGGTACCCGGCTGGTGCTCGAAGTGGCGCAGCATCTGGGTGAAAACACGGTACGCACCATCGCCATGGACTCCACCGAAGGGCTGACCCGCGGTCAGGAAGTGACCGATACGGGCCACTCGATCCAGGTGCCGGTCGGCGAAGCGACGCTTGGGCGCATCATGAATGTGATCGGCGAGCCGGTGGACGAAGCCGGCCCCATCGAAGGCGAAGCCCTGCGCGAAATTCACCAGGAAGCCCCTGAATTCGTGGAGCAGTCCACGGAAGCCGAGATGCTGATCACCGGCATCAAGGTGGTGGACCTCCTCGCGCCCTATTCGCGCGGCGGTAAGATCGGCCTGTTCGGCGGCGCCGGCGTGGGCAAGACGGTGCTCATTCAGGAGCTCATCAACAACATCGCGAAGGCGCATGGCGGTTATTCCGTGTTCGCCGGCGTGGGCGAGCGTACGCGCGAGGGCAACGATCTCTATTACGAGATGATCGAGTCCGGCGTGAACAAGGACCCCAAGGAGAACAGCGGTTCGACTACGGGTTCCAAATGCGCGCTGATCTACGGCCAGATGAACGAGCCGCCCGGAGCGCGTGCCCGTGTGGCGCTGTCGGGTCTGACGGTTGCCGAGCATTTCCGCGACCAAGGCCAGGACGTGCTCTTCTTCGTGGACAATATCTTCCGCTTCACCCAGGCGGGTTCCGAGGTGTCGGCGCTTCTGGGCCGCATCCCCTCCGCCGTGGGTTACCAGCCGACGCTCGCCACCGATATGGGCGCGCTGCAGGAGCGTATTACGACGACCACCAAGGGTTCGATTACCTCGGTGCAGGCCATTTACGTGCCCGCCGACGACCTGACCGACCCGGCGCCGGCCACCTCCTTTGCCCATCTGGATGCGACGACGGTGCTCAACCGCGCCATCTCCGAAAAGGGCATTTACCCGGCCGTGGACCCGCTCGACTCGACCTCGCGTATTCTCGAGCCGCGCGTCGTCGGCGAGGAGCATTACGAGACGGCCCGTCGCGTGCAGGAAATCCTGCAGCGCTACAAGGGCCTGCAGGACATCATCGCCATTCTCGGCATGGATGAACTGTCCGAAGAAGACAAGCTCGTGGTGGCGCGCGCCCGCAAGATCGAGCGCTTCCTCAGCCAGCCCTTCCATGTGGCCGAAGTGTTCACCGGGTCGCCCGGCGTGCTCGTGGACCTGAAGGACACGATCAAGGGCTTCAAGGGGCTCTGCGACGGCGAATACGACCACCTGCCGGAAGCGGCCTTCTACATGGTCGGCACCATCGAAGACGCAGTGGCCAAGGCCGAGCGTCTGGCCAAGGAAGCGGCGTAACCCGCCGCTTGCCTGGCAGCCATGTCACCGTGGCACTCAACAGGACTTAGATGATGGCTGACAAGCTGAGTTTCGATCTGGTGAGCCCCGAGCGGCTTCTGCTGTCCGACGATGTCGATATGGTCGTCGTGCCGGGCAAGGAAGGCGATATGGGCATCATGGCCGGCCATGCGCCGATCATGACCGTGCTGCGCCCCGGCGTCATCGACGTCGAGGAAGGCGGCAAGTCCAAGGAGCGCTATTTCGTTCGCGGCGGTTTCGCGGAAGTGACGGCGGGCGGCCTGACGCTCCTTGCCGAGCATGCCGTGCCGCTGACCGATCTCAGCGCCGAGCATCTCGACGGCGAAATTCGCAATGCCGAAGAAGATGTCGAGGACGCCCGGACGGAAGAAAAGCGGCAGCGGGCCCAGGAGCGCCTGGATCACCTGCGCGACCTGCGCAAGATGCTCTAGGCTGCGCAAGAGCCGCGCAAGATATTCAACGGCGCTTCCCCCGGGAGGCGCCGTTTCCTTTTGAGGGCGCGTTTCGAAGGGTGGGGTGTGTCGTTCTGGCCCTTAAAACGCTGCCGGGATTGGCTTATATTCAGGCTGACTGGCCATTTTGCCATGTTCCGAGGTGATTGAGATGAGCCGACACTGGACGCTGGACGATATTCGCTGGGAGGACTTCGACGCCTCCAAGGTGGATCCGGATATTCTGAAGGCCGTGAAGGCGGCGGCGCTGGTGGAGTTCAATGCGCCGGATTATGTGACCTATCTCTGCAACGTCTTTTCCGACTGCCCGGATGTGAAGGAAGCCATTCACAAATGGGGCGATGAGGAAGTGCAACACGGTCAGGCGCTGGCCCGCTGGGCGGAGCTGGCCGATCCGGATTTCAGCTTCGAGGACGCCTTTCGCCGTTTCCGCGAAAATTATTCGATCCCGCTCGATGCCATCGAATCGGTTCGCGGCAGCCGGGGCGGCGAGTTGATTGCCCGTTGCGTGGTGGAAAGCGGCACTTCTTCCTATTACAGCGCCATTCGCGATGCGACGGACGAGCCGGTACTGAAGCAGATCGCAAGCAATGTCGCGGCCGACGAGTTCCGCCACTACAAGCTTTTCTACGACCAGTTTCACAGCCTTACGGAAAAGGTGCCCTCCAGGTTCGGCCGTGCGCGCGTGGCGCTCGGTCGCGTTTCGGAGGCGGATGACGACGAGCTGGCCTCGGCTTTCTATGCTGCCAATACGCCCTTCGACGGGTCGGTTGCCTATGACCGGAAGGCCTATGCCAAGGCGTATGAAAAACGCGCCTTTGCGCTTTACCGGCGCCAGCATGTCGAGCGGCTGGTGTCCATGGTCGCCAAGGCCACCGGCGTGAAGCCGCATGGCTGGCTGATGCGCAATCTGTCGAAGCTGGTCTGGGCCTTCTGGGACCGCCGTGCCAAGCAGCTCGCCCGGGTGGCGATTTAAGCCTCAGCCCGCGGGAACGGCGTATTTCCCGAGTTCGGCGATGACCTGCTCATAGACGCTTCGCTTGAACGGTACGATCAGCTCGACAAGTTCGTCGATCGGCACCCATGCCCATTCGCTGAATTCCTGATGATCGTCGGCGGCAATGTCGATATCGCCATCCTGGCCGGTGAAGCGCATGGCAAACCATTTTTGGGCCTGCCCGCGAAACTTGCCCTTGAGGGCGACGCCGATCAGATGATCGGGCAGGTCGTAATGCAGCCAGCCCTCGGTTTCGCCCAGAATGTCCGCCTTGTCGGTGCCGGTTTCTTCCCTCAGTTCGCGCAACGCGGCGGCAGTCGCCTCCTCGCCCTTGTCGATCCCGCCTAGCGGCATCTGCCAGGTCAGGGGCGAGCCGGTATCTACTTCCTGAATGCGATTGCCGACCCAGACGAGCCCTTCGGCATTGATCAGCATGATGCCGACACAGGGGCGGTAGGGCAGGTCTTCGGCTTTCAGGTCGCGCGGCGTATCGGCATGTCGGGGCATGGGCGTTTTCCGTTCCGGGTGGTCGGTCCGTGGGGCGGTCTGGCCGGTTGTCAGCGGCTTTCGCGTATGGCGGCGGTGGCGGGCACCAGGGTAAGGCCTCTGGCCCCGAGGCCGGCGGCCCATTCGTTGATTTCGTCGACGGTTGCCGGGAAACCCGAGGCGACGCCGAGCGCGGTCCCTGATTGTTTCGCGGCGACTTCCAGCGCATCGAGCGAATTGGATATCACCTCCGCGCTTTGCTGCGGATCGACGATGCGGTCGGCGCGCGCAAAAGGCAGGCCTTCCTCTTCGGCAATGGAGGGGGCGAGGCTGCGGGCGGAGGCGCCATTGTCGATATACATCAGGCCGCGCTTGTCGAGCGCCTCGAGCACGGGCGCCAGCGCCGTGGCGGAGGTGGAAAAGCGCGCCCCTTGATAGTTCATCACCCCCGCATAGCCGGCAAAGCGGCTCATCAGCCAGTTCAGGCGAGCCTGGTTCTCCTTCTCGGGAAGCGAGGTCAGGAGCGTGTAGGGGCCGGGATCGCTTTGCGGGTAGCCATAGGGCTCCATCGGCAGTTCCAGCAGGACTTCATGTCCGGCTGTGCGGGCCTTGTCGATCCAGTTCTGGAGGCCGGGGCCATAGGGCGCGAAGGAGAGGGTTACTTCCGGCGGCAAGGTCTCGATCGCATGGGTCGTTGCGCTTTCGGAAATCCCCATGCCGCTCACCACGATGGCGATACGGCCTTTCGCGGGAAGGCCCGACGGCACCGGCCGGGCGTAGATGCGCCAGGGCTTGCGGCCCTGGGGGCCGATTTGCGGCAACGGGCCCTGCGCGGTGCTTTCGACCAGGGCCCTGTCGGGTACGACAGGCAGCGGGCCGGAGAGCCTGCCATGCATGACGGGCGCGCTCTCCGGAGCGGAAATGCCGTCCACGCTCGCCGCGCCGGTGATCTTTACCTGCGAGGCGATTTCGGCGGCGCTTTGCCGGTCGGCGGCGGCCATCAACTCCCGTTCGGCGGGGCTCAGATTGTCGTTGGCGGCGTCCGGGGCCGTCTTGTCCGCCGGTAACCGGTCTTCGGGGGCATGTGCGGTGTTTTTCGGGGGGGCGGCCTGTTGCGCGGGATCCGTCGAGATGCCGTCCACGCCCATATCGGGCGTTTCTTCGGTCTTGGCCGGACCGTTTTCCGTTTCGGGCGCGGGAAGCGAAAGGGTGGCCACGGGTTCGCCTGCCAGATCGTGATCGCCAAGCACGAGCCAGGCGAGGGTGCCGCCATAGAGAAGGGCAACCAGAATCGTCACGATAGATAGCAGGCCGGGGCCGCGCCTGCGCGCGCCGGCCTCGTCGCCGGCCGATCCGGCTTCGACGGCTGTTTCCTTGGGAGCCTCGCTGGGGGCTTCCTCGATCTGATTCGGTCCCGGGCTTTCCGCCGTCATGTTCCCCACATCAACAGAAAGGGCGGGACAAAGCATTCGGTGTCCGCCCTTTTCCGGTGCGTCCGGCAGCCCCGCCGGATCGCATCCCGGATGACCGTCCTAGCCGGCGGCCATCCTAGTTCGCCATGGCGCTCTGGCCGGGCACACGGATAAAGGCTTTGTCCTGCCGTTTACCGTTCAATAGATCAATAGCGTAAAGAAGTTGTGTGTCGTCGGCCTTGTCTTGCGGCACATAGGAGTCCGAACCGGATTCCTCGTCGCCGTCCGGATTTGCCAGATGTCCCGGCAGTTCCGCTTCGCCCCGGATCATGGGCAGTTTCTTCTTGTCTTCGGGCGGGTTCTGGCGGACCTGGATATCGGGCTCGATGCCCTTGGCCTGGATGGACCGGCCCGAGGGCGTGTAATAGCGCGCCGTCGTCAGCCGCAGCGCGCCGTCGGAACCGAGCGGGATGATGGTCTGGACCGAGCCTTTGCCGAAGGACCGCGTGCCGAGAATGGTCGCGCGGCGGTGATCCTGCAGTGCGCCCGCCACGATTTCCGAGGCGGAGGCCGAGCCGCCATTCACCAGCACGACAACCGGCTTGTTGCCCGTTTCGTCGCCGGAATGGGCGTTGTAGCGCTGCGTGTCCTGCGGATGGCGGCCGCGCGTGGACACGATCTCGCCGCCATTGATGAAGCTGTCGCCGACCGCGATCGCCTGATCGAGCAGGCCGCCGGGATTGTTGCGCAGATCGATGATGTAGCCCTTCAGCTTCGCCTTGCCGATCTGCTGGCGCAGATCGGTGACCGCTTCGTCCAGCAGGTCGGAGGTCTGTTCGTTGAAGGAGGTGATGCGGATATAGGCGATGTCGCCCTCGCGGCGGTACTTCACCGATTTGATGGTGATGATGTCGCGCGTGATGCTGACGTCGAAGGGTTCGTCCTTGCCTTTGCGCACCACGGTCAGTTTCACCGCGGTATTGACCGGCCCGCGCATCTTGTCTACCGCGTCGCTCAGCGTCATGCCCATAATGGCCTTGCCGTCGATATGGGTGATGTAGTCGTTGGGGCGAATGCCGGCGCGGCTGGCAGGGGTATCGTCGATCGGGGTAACGACCTTCACCACGCCGTTTTCCATGGTGACTTCGATGCCGAGACCGCCGAATTCGCCGCGCGTCTGAACCTGCATGTCCCGGAAGTGTTTCGGGTTCATGTAGCTCGAATGCGGGTCCAGCGAGGTGAGCATGCCGTTGATGGCATTCTCCACCAGCTTGCTGTCGTCGACCGGCTCGACATAGTCGGCGCGGACGCGCTCGAACACGTCGGCAAAGAGATCGAGCTGGCGGAAGGTGTCGGAGCCTTCCGCATGGGCGGGTATGTCCAGCCCGCCTTGCTGCATGCCGAACACGGCCAGTACCGAGAGAAAGGTTCCGACGGCAAAGCCGGCGACAACAGACTTGTTCATTTATCCACGCGCCTTTTCGTCACTCATCAACAGCCAGGGACGCGGGTCGATCGGGTCCCCGTCCTTGCGAAATTCGATATAGAGGGTAGGCCTTGCGCCGGTGGCTGTCTCCCGGCCTGTCTCATCTGGCGACGGGCCCATCATGCCGATGGGTTCGCCGGCGAGTATATCCTGACCCACCTTCCCATCGATGTGTTTCATGCCCGCCAGAAGCACATGGTACCCCTCTCCAACCGACAGGATCAAGAGCTGCCCATAGCGGCGGAACGGCCCTGCATAAACGATCCTCCCATCAAACGGGGCGATCAGCTGGGCATTCGGCCGCGCGGCGACCCGAATACCCCTGGAAACGCCCCCTTCGGGTATTCTGCCCCCGAAAGTCTGAACAATTTCTCCAGTGGCGGGCGGTCGAATGAGCCCTTTTGCCTGGGAAAAACGGCGTTTGGAAGGCGGCAGCACCGTTGAGGGGCGGGGCGGCGCGATGGCGGCCATCTGCGTGTTTTCGCTACGTGTCCCGTTGTGGTTCGAACCGGGGGCTCCCGTCGGGGCGGTTTCGGGCCGGCGGTCCGGCCGGGACGGGGGAAGTCTGGACGCCGCATCGGCTTCCAGACGGGCGATCAGGTCCTTCAGGCTCGTCGCCTTGCGGGATAGTGTCCGGGCACGTTCCGCCTCGGCCTGGGCGCGGGCGTCGAGCTTTTCCTGAGCCGTCGTTTTCCTGTCGAGCAGCGCCTGAAGTTTCGCCCGCTCGGCGGAAAGCTCGGTTTTGGCCGTGGAAAGCGTGTCGCGCTCGTCCAGGATGGATTTGCGCAAGGCGGCCAGATGCTCCAGACGGGCCTTGAGGTCGTCCGCCTCGCGCCGGAGTTCGGGCACAATGGAGCCGAGCAGCGCCGCGGAGCGGATGGCGGCCAGCGCGTCATCGGGTCTTACCGCGAGGGCGGGGGGCGGATGGCGGTCCAGCGTGGTCAGTGCCGCCAGCAGGTCGCCCATATCGGCACGGCGGCG
Organism: Parvibaculum indicum; assembly: GCF_011762095.1. GTDB lineage: Bacteria > Pseudomonadota > Alphaproteobacteria > Parvibaculales > Parvibaculaceae > Parvibaculum > Parvibaculum indicum. Next base: position 117,932 of record NZ_JAASQO010000005.1, read on the forward strand.
CTCGAGCTGGGCGGTAACGACGGCTTCCGCCGCCCTCAATCCTTTCAGCCGGTCTTCCGAGCCGGTGACCGCCTGCTCGCGCTGCTGCACGCTGGCGGCCGTTTCGATCAGCTTTTCGCGCAGCGAGGAAATCTCGCTGGCCATGGCGCGGGATTCCGCTTCGAACTGCTTTTGCCGTTCGCGAGCCTTTTCGAGCTGGGTCTCGATCTTCTTCAGGTCGCCGGGTTCGGCCACATCGTCGGGCGCGGTATCGGCCAGCGCCGAAACCGGAACGACCAGGCACAGACCGAGAAGGGCGGTGCGCACCGCCTGCGAGGCGCGCCGGGATGCGGGTATGGGGCCGGCTTCAGACACCGATCCGGCCCGGCGCGGAGGCCGGGTCGCCCGCCTCCTCGTTTTCGGGGACGATCAGCGGGCGGCCGCGCATCGAAGCGGGGATATCGACATCGAGAAGGCTCAGCAGGGTGGGCGCCACATCGGCCAGCGTACCGGGTCGCAATGCGAGCCCGTTCGCGGGCGAGGCGAGCACGAAGGGCACACGCGCCTCAGTGGTGACGCGGCTTTGTTCGCCGGAGCCGGGGTCGGTCATCCGCTCGGCCTTGCCATAGGTGCCGCAGATGAGAAGCGTGCCGCCTCTCTTTTCGATCTGGGCGGCGATCTTGCCGAGCTGCCTGTCCACCGCTTCCACGGCTGCGACCGTCGCTTTCAGATTGCCGGTGCGGCCGAGAAGGGCGGCGTTGGGATAGTTCGCGACGATCAGGTCGTGGCTGGCCTTCTTGATGGCGCTCACGGTCTCGCTGGTGATCTCGGCAGCGGCAAGTTCGCCCCGGCGCAGAAGTTTCGCCGGCGGCGGCGTGTCCGCGACGAGCACCGTTTCGCCGAACAGAAGCGTATCGCGGCCGGCGCGGGCGAAGGTCCAGAGATTGGCCTCCGCCGCCGTTTCGCACAGCGCGAGTTGCGTGAGGCCGGCGCCGGACAGCGTTTCGGCGAGTGTCGTCGGGGCCCGTTCGGGCTCATACATCCATTCGACCTCGGTATCGAGGGGACCGGACAGGCGAAGCAGCGAATAGACGCCGGAGAGGACCGGGGCGTGCGGCCGTGCCTCGGGGCCCGTCAGCGCCGAAATCAGCGAATGGGCGTGATCGGGGCGGAGATTGACCAGCAGCACGGCGTCGTCGGCCCGGATACCGCGATAATTCTGCGAGATGGCGGGTGGCACGTCGTCGTCGGCCAAGCCCTTGTTATAGGCATTGTCCAGATGAACGGAGAGATATTCCGCCCTCGGAGCATCCGTTTCGACCAGCGCCTTCAGGGCTGCTTCCACGCGGGCGGGGTCGCAACGCGCATCGAAGCCGTAGCGCCGTCCCATCACGCTGCCGAGTTCGGCGCTTTCCGCGCCTGCGAGGTCTTCGTTGAGTTCGGCCAGATGGACGATGCCTTCCTGGGGCGGCGTATCCTGTCCGTCCATCACGGCATGAACCCAGACCTGCATGCCCTCATGGCTGAGCAGGGCGGCAAGAACGGCGAGATGGTTCTGATGGCCCGCGATCCCGGCGGGCGAGGCCATGCCGATGAGATGCACCGCGCCGCCCAGCGGGCGGGCCCTGGCGATGAGCTGGCGGATGACGGGATGATTGGTGATGGCGTCTTCGCCGCTCGCTTCGAGCGCCCGGTTGACCTTCAGCAACGGGTGTTCGACGGGGGTGCCCGCGCCAAGCGTCTGATAGGCGGCCTGCGCATTGCCGGGCTGGCCGGGGGCAAGGCCCACGGCCTCGCCGGATGCGACGAGCGAGGTCTCCAGCCCCTTGCCGGCAAGCCGATCGAAGATCGGCGTACGCGCCAAGGCGATGGCGTTGGCTTCGCGTTCCGCGCGAAGTCCCCAGCCGTCCAGTGTTACGAGGACAAGGGGTCGGACGCCGTTCATGATCTTTCGGAGTGTGGTGAAAATGTTGCCGCATTCCCGGGCGAATCGTCAGGCCCGCGAGACGTTCAAAGGTAATGGAACACCGGTTGCGTGTCCATGATGCGAGACGGGCTCATCCGTTCCTCACACGCGGTGATAGGGATGGCCTGCGAGAATGGTGATCGCCCGATAGAGCTGTTCAGTAAGCATGACGCGCGCCAGCATATGAGGCCACGTCATTTTCCCGAAACTCACCAGATGGTCGGCGCGCTCCCGGATTTCCGGCGCAAGGCCGTTGGCGCCGCCGATCAGGAACACAGCCTCAGGCGTGCCTTCGTCGCGCCAGGCGCCGAGACGCGCCGCGAAGGCTTCGCTGCCCTCGTTCCTGCCGCGCTCGTCCAGCGCAATCACACGGGCGCCGGGAGGGACATGGGCAAGCAGCAGTTCCGCTTCGCGGGCCATCAGCGCCGCGCCTTCGAGGCGTTTTTTCTCCTCGACTTCGGTCAGCGCGGCGGACGAAAAACCGATGGCGCGTCCCGTAGCGGAAAGACGCGCCAGATAATCCTCGACGAGTTGTTGTTCGGGGCCGGCCCGCAAGCGGCCGACGGCGCAGATCCGCAGCCGCATCGGGTAACAATATCTCCCACCCTGCCTTCATTCAGGCAGCGCTTGCATGGAGGACGGGCGGCGGAGCGCCGGACGTCAGTGATGCTGGGCGTCTGGCGGAATATCCGCGGCCCACATCTTCTCCAGTTTGTAAAACTCGCGCACTTCAGGCCGGAAGATATGAACGATGACGTCTCCGGCATCGATCAATACCCAGTCCGCCTGGTTGAGGCCTTCCACATCGGCCTTGCCGAAGCCCGCTTCCTTGAGCTTGCGGACAAGATGGTCGGCCACGGCGCCGACATGGCGCTGCGAACGCCCGCTGGCGACCACGAGATGGTCGGCCATGGGGGTCTTGCCTTGCAGGTCGATGGAAACGATGTCTTCGGCCTTGTCGTCGTCAAGGCTGGCAAGCACCGCCGCCAGCATGGCCGAACTCTGTTCGCTCTCGGCGGGGGCCGCGTCATGCGTTGCCGCCGTTGCGCTGGAAGCGGGAATGTCGCTCCCGTCGTCCGCCCTTTCGGGCATGCGCTGGACCGTCTGGTCCCTGGGTTCAATGCTCAGGAAAATACTCCCTTTGGTCTCCCGAACTTAAGACAAGCAGGTCTTTGCCTGCCCTCCAAAGATAAAGCCCCGTCCATGTCGTTTCAATGAGCGTGATTTTACCGCTCTGTGACAGGGACTTACGGGTATTCACCCTGTTTCCCGGCCGGTGGGCCAGCCCTCGCTTTCGCGGATTTGCGTTGCCGAGAGCGAACTCACCGGGCCCTCCAGAAAGCAGAGCGCGGGCGTTCCGGCGGTGGCGAGGCGGCGGGCGTCGCCGGTATCGAGGGTCGCGTCGCGCAGCGCCTGTGCGGCGGGCGAGAGGCGTGCTTTCAGCGTGTAGCCGGGCCGCGGATAGATCGCGATCGGGATCATGCGCGTCAGCTCCTTCCAGCGATACCAGCGCGGCAACTGGATCATGTTGTCGGCGCCCATCAGCCAGACGAAATGCACATCCGGGTGGAGGGTGACGAGCGAGGCGATGGTATCGACCGTGTAGCGCGTTTCCAAGCGGCGCTCGATATCGGTCACGCAGATGCGCGGATCGCGCGCCATGGCGTGGGCGGAGGCGAGACGCTCGGTAAGGGAGGCCATGCCCTTTTCGGGCTTCAGCGGATTGCCGGGCGAGACGAGCCACCAGACGCGGTCGAGGCCGAGGGCACGTATCGCCATGCGCGAAACCAGGAGATGGGCTTCATGGGCGGGGTTGAAGGAGCCGCCCAGCAGGCCGACGCGCAGGCCCGGCGTCAGCATTTCGTCTCGTCTGTCGTCGCCTGCGCCGGGCGGGGTGATCTCGCCTGTCATGGTGTGTCGGTCATGATGTGCGTGTCATGGGCGTCAGGGCCGGGTCTGGCCGTCGCCGCGCACCAGATATTTGAAGCTGGTGAGCTGTTCGAGCCCCACGGGCCCGCGCGCATGGAAGCGGCCCGTGGCGATACCGATTTCCGCGCCCATGCCGAATTCGCCGCCATCGGCGAATTGCGTCGAGGCGTTGTGCAGCAGGATGGCGCTGTCGATATCGTGAAAAAAACGGCCCGCCGTCTCTGCGTTGTTCGTCACGATGCATTCGGTGTGATGCGAACCGTAGCGTTCGATGTGATCGATGGCGCCTTTGACGCCGTCGACCAGCTTCACCGAAATGATGTTGTCGAGATACTCGGTGGACCAGTCCGCTTCCGTGGCGGGTTTTATCTGCTTGGCCGCCAGGTGAATTTCGCCGTCCACGCGCACTTCGCAACCTTCCGCGATCAGCGCCTCCACGATGGGCGCCAGATGCGTGTCCGCGCAGGCGCGGTCTACCAGCAGCGTTTCCGCCGCGCCGCAAATGCCGGTCCGGCGCAGCTTGGCGTTGAGTACGATGTTGATCGCCATGTCGAGTTCCGCGTCGCGGTCGACATAGACATGGCAGATGCCTTCCAGATGCGCGAAGACGGGCACGCGCGCCTCTTCCTGCACACGGGCGACGAGGCTCTTGCCGCCGCGCGGCACGATGACGTCGATATTGCCGTTGAGGCCGCGCAGCATTTCGCCCACGCAGTCGCGATCCTGAACCGGTACGAGCTGGATGGCGTCTTCGGGCAGGCCGGCCGCTTGCAGCCCTTCAACCAGAGAGGCGTGGATGGCGTGGTTGGAGCGCACCGCTTCCGAGCCGCCGCGCAGGATGGCGGCATTGCCCGCCTTCATGGCGAGCGCACCCGCATCCGCCGTCACGTTCGGGCGGCTTTCATAGATGATGCCGATGACGCCCAGGGGCGTGCGGATCCGCTGGATGTGAAGGCCGTTGGGCCGGTCCCATTCGGCAATGGTGGTGCCGACGGGGTCGGGGAGCGCGGCGATGTCTTCCAGTGCCTTGGCAATCGCTTCCACACGCTCCTTGTTGAGCGTGAGCCGGTCCACCAGCGCGCCGGAGAGGCCGCGCTCGTCGGCGGCTTTCAGGTCGGCGGCATTGGCTTCCAGAATGTCGTCGATATTGGCGCGGACGCACATGGCGGCGGAGAGAAGGGCGGCGTTCTTCTGCTTCGTCGTGGCGCGGGCAAGGGTGCGAGCGGCGTCGCGTGCGCGCATGCCGATGTCGGACATCAGCCCGGGAATGTCGGCGTGGTCGCCTTTCATTTTCACAATCGTCACGGCTCTAAATCCCTGAACCCGTTGGTTTCGTCTCTATCGGCCCGTCAAGCTAGCGCAGAGCAGGCGGGCCGCCAAATGCGGGTTGGCCGGTTGGCCGTCGCATTCGACTTTTGCGTCATTGCGAGGAGCAGAGCGACGAAGCAATCCAGTACTGCGTCTGCGGCCTCTGGATTGCCGCGCGCCCTGACGGGCGCTCGCAATGACGACGACCTTGCGGCGCTCCCCGGTTCATTCCGGCAGGCCGGGGCGCTTCAGCACCAGATCATCGCGATGGATCATCTCCGCGCGGCCCGAATAGCCCAGCAGTTCCTCGATCTCATGGCTCGAATGGCCGATGATCTCGCGTGCGTCGCGGCTGGAATAGGCGCTGAGGCCGACGGCGATTTCATGGCCGTCGCCGTCGCAAACGCTGACGGCGTCGCCCCGGTCGAATTCTCCCTCGATGCGGGTAATGCCGGCCGGCAGCAGGCTGCGGCCCCGTTCCAGCGCGGCCACCGCGCCATCGTCGATGACGAGCGTGCCGAGCGCCTTCAGTGTGCCGGAGATCCAGCGCTTGCGGGCGGCGCGGGGGGTCGCATGCGCCTCGAACCAGGTGCAACGGGCTTTGCCTTCGCGCAGGGCGCGCAAGGGGTGCTCCGCGCGGCCATTGGCGATCAGCATGTGGCTGCCGCCCTCGGTGGCGATGCGGGCGGCGGCGATTTTCGTTTTCATGCCGCCGCGGGAAAACTCGCTTGCCGCGTCGCCGGCCATGGCTTCGATGTCGGGCGTGACGGCGGGCACTTCTGCGATATGGTCCGCGCCCGGGGTGCCGGGCTGCGCGGTATAGAGCCCGTCCACATCCGAGAGCAGGACGAGCAGGTCGGCGGAGATCATGGCGGCCACGCGGGCGGCGAGGCGGTCATTGTCGCCATAGCGGATTTCGGTCGTCGCCACCGTATCGTTTTCGTTGACGACGGGCACCGCGCCCATGCGCAGCAGCGTGTTCATGGTGGAGCGCGCATTGAGGTAGCGGCGGCGCTCTTCCGTTTCGCTCAGCGTGAGCAGGATCTGGGCGCAGGACAATTCATGACCGGAGAGGATTTCCTGATAGGCATGGGCGAGCGAGATCTGTCCCACCGCGGCGGCGGCCTGGCTTTCCTCCAGCTTCAGCTTGCCGGAGGGCAGGTTCAGTGCATGGCGGCCGAGCGCGATGGAGCCGGAGGAAACGATCAGCACTTCCTGTCCCGCATGGCGCATGGCGGCGAGATCGTCGATCAGCGCTTCCAGCCATTTCCGGTTCAGCTTGCCGGTCATGCTTTCGGTGAGCAGCGAAGAGCCGATCTTCACCACGATGCGCTGGGCGGTTTCGAGGCGTCGTGAAATCAAGGATGCCACCCCTCGTCTTCGCCGTCGGCATTTTCGGCTTCCCGTTCGGCCTTTTCCGCCGCGCGGGCCGCGTCCACCAGGTCGGCGACCCTGTGCAGGATCCTGTCCACGCCTTCGCCGGATACGCCGGATATGATCTCGATCTTGCCGCCGCTCGCCTCTTCCAGCGCCTTGCGTTTTTCCTCGCGGTCTTCGGGCAGCAGGGCGTCGGCCTTGTTGAGGCAGAGGATTTCGGGTTTTTCCGTCAGGCCCGCGCCATAGGCGTCAAGCTCCTCGCGGATGACGCGATAGGCCTCCGCCACGTCGTCGCCGGTGCCGTCCACGAGATGGATCAGCGCGCCGCAACGTTCCACATGGCCCAGAAACCGGTCGCCCAGCCCCACGCCTTCATGCGCGCCCTCGATGAGGCCGGGAATATCGGCCAGCACGAAGCTGCGCGCCTCCACCCGCACCACGCCGAGATTGGGATGGATGGTGGTGAAGGGGTAGTCGGCGATCTTGGGTTTGGCTGCGCTTACCGCGGCAAGGAAGGTCGATTTGCCCGCATTGGGCAGGCCGACGAGCCCGGCATCGGCGATGAGCTTCAGCCGCAGGATGATCGTCTTTTCGATGCCTTCCTGGCCGGGATTGGCGCGGCGGGGGGCCTGGTTCACCGAGCTTTTGAAATAGGCATTGCCGAAGCCGCCATTGCCGCCGCGCGCGATGATGACGCGCTCGCCCACTTCGGTGAGGTCGGCGATCAGCGTTTCGCCGTCCTCCTCGAAGACCTGCGTGCCGACGGGTACTTTCAGCACCACATCGGCGCCGCGATGGCCGGTGCGGTTGCGCCCCATGCCGTGCATGCCGGTCTTGGCCTTGAAGTGCTGGCGGTAGCGATAGTCGATCAGCGTGTTGAGACCGTCCACGCATTCGACCACCACATCGCCGCCCTTGCCGCCGTCGCCGCCGTCCGGGCCGCCATATTCGATGAATTTCTCCCGCCGGAAGCTGACGGAGCCCGCCCCGCCGTCGCCGGAGCGGATAAAGACACGGGCTTGGTCGAGAAACTTCATCTGTTTTGCCTTCAGGCGGCGTTCCGGCCGGCCTTTGCCTCTTGCTTGAGGACCATGCGCAGCGCATGCACATGCTCGTTGCGGGCCAGCGACCAGCGCTTTTCCTCGCCAGTATAGCGGAAGCCGAGCTTGGTCAGTACACGGCCCGAGGCGTGATTGTCGGCGAAATGGCCGGCAACGATCCGGTCGGGGCCGAATGTTTCGGCGGTTTGCGCGATCACGGCCCGGGACGCTTCGGTCGCGTAGCCCCGGTTCCACCAGGGTTCGCCGATCCAGTAGCCGAGCTCGTATGAGCCGTCATCGAGGTTCAGCGTCCCGCAGGAGCCGATGAGCCGGTCGTCCAGCGTCACGCCATAGCAGAATTCCGTCCCGCTTCTGCGCCGTTCGGGCTGAAGAGCAATCCACTCCTCGGCATCGGACAATTCGTAAGGATGCGGCAGGCGCGCCAGCATGCGGGCGATGTTCCAGTTATCGGCGATCTCGGCGAGCGGGCGTGCATCGGCGGGCCGCAAGGGGCGCAAGATGAGCCGTTCCGTCTTCAACTGTTCCAGCATCGGGTTTCTCCTCCTCCGCCCCCGCCGGGGAGAGCGCATAGAAAAAGGGAGATGGCGACCCATCTCCCTCTTTGAAACCCAGGATGGACGCCACCGGCGAGGTGGCATCCCCGCCCTTGTCAGTCGGCCGCTTTCGGCATGTCCGCCGGTACGACGGACACATAGGCGCGGCCACCCTTGCGGGTACGGAAGGCGACGACGCCTTCGGACTTCGCGAAAATCGTGTGGTCCTTGCCCATGCCGACATTCTCACCCGGGTGCCACTGCGTACCGCGCTGGCGGATGATGATGTTGCCGGGGATGACCTGCTCGCCGCCGAACTTCTTGACGCCGAGACGGCGGCCGGCACTGTCGCGACCGTTGCGGGATGAACCGCCTGCCTTTTTATGAGCCATTTTGTCTGCTCCTTGCTGCCGTTCAGCCGGCGATGCCGGTGATCTTCAGGACGGTGAGGTCCTGACGATGGCCGTTCTTGCGGCGCGAATTCTGACGGCGGCGCTTCTTGAAGATCGTGATCTTGGGACCGCGGGCCTGCTCGACCACCTCGGCGGTGACCTTGGCGCCGTCCACAAGCGGAGAGCCCAGCTTGGTCTCGCCTTCGCCGCCAACCATCAGGACCTCGGCCAGTTCGACCGTGGCGCCGGGCTCGGCATCGAGCTTTTCGACCTGCAGGACGTCGTCTTTTGCGACTTTATACTGTTTGCCGCCGGTCCGGATGACTGCGAACATCGGAATACCACCATGTAAACGAAAAAGGCCGGGCAGGCGCTCAAGGAGCGTCCCGGGCCGAATTGGCGGGGAATATACAGGCCGGCCCTTATGTGTCAAGCCGAAGACGGGGCGAATCCGGCCCGATTGGCCCGGAAATCCTGCTCCGGAGGCTCTAGCGGTCCCGGCGGCCCCAGAGCGGGCTTGCCGTGCGCCAGGCGCAGAGCCCCAGAAAATAGAGGGATGCCGCCGTCCAGAGGCCGAAAGCCCCCGGAAAGGCGTCCGCCGGGGCGATGGCGGCGGGGGTCGCGGCCACTAGCCAGAGGGTGAGCGTGGCCCAGAGCGCCGTCACGGCCAGCGTCAGGGGCCTCAGCATTGCCACCCGGAAAGGGTGGACGAACTTCGCCGGGACGAAGGTGAGAAGCCCCAGCAGGGCGATGATGACGAGATTGGTCCAGGGGCCCGTCGCCGCCAGCCAGAAACAGAGCACGACGAGGTTCCAGGTGGCGGGGAAACCGGAGAAATAATTGTCCCAGGTCTTCATTTCGCGGTTGCCGAAGCAATAGAGCGCGCTCGTCATGATCCAGCCGGCGGCGGGGATTTCCCAGCCCGGCGGCACCAGGCCGAAGCGATAGACCATGAGGGCGGGAATCACCGCATAGGTCAGATAATCGATTACATGGTCCAGAATCGCCCCGTCGAAACGCGGCGCGAACTCGGTGACGCGGAGCTTGCGCGCCATCGGGCCGTCGAAGCCGTCGATCAGGAGGGAGACGCCGAGCCAGATCAGCGTCATGCGCGGATCGCCCGCGATGAGGGCGGCAATGGCCAGAAGCGCGGCGATGACGCCCGACGCGGTAAAGGCATGGACCGCCCAGGCCGCGGCCACGCGGGCCCTGTTCGTCCCTTTGGGGTTTTCAACTGCGTTGTCGTTCCGGTCCATCCGCCCCTCCGCCATGGGCGGTAGTGTAACAGCCCCGGCGCCATCTCCACAGGCATGTGCAAAGGCATGTAATGATCGTGCAATGCGGGGTTGTGCGGCAGGGCATCCCCGGTCTACATTCCGCGCCGTTTCCCGGATCGCGGCGGTTTCGTCGCATCCGCAGCTGCGTCTGGAGAGGTGGCTGAGTGGTTGAAAGCGCCGCACTCGAAATGCGGTATAGGGGTAACTCTATCGGGGGTTCGAATCCCTCCCTCTCCGCCAGACTTTCATTTTACAATCGGCAAGCCCAAGTCGGTATCGTGCAAAGCTGTCCGCACCGAGCGTTTTTCGCTGCTTTTTTTATGTTTTAAATGCCTGAATTTGACACTCGGGCGCCCTTTCAGAGAATAGGGCGGATTTTATCTCCCTGAAGACAGTCGGCCCGCATGAGAATGGGACAAGAGATTCCGGTTTTTTTGATCAATCTGGCGCGGCGCCCGGACCGTCTGGAAACGATGGCGGTGCGTCTTCAGGGCACGCCGTTCGAGCGAGTCGATGCGATCGACGGCCAGGAGCTGTCGTCCACGGAGCTTGCAGCTTATACGGGCGGGAATGGCGAGCCGGCCATTTCGATTTCCGAAGCGGCCTGTGCGCTCAGTCACAGAAAGATATGGAAACAGCTTCTCTCGGAGGATATCGCAAGCGCCTGCATCATCGAAGACGATGTTCTGCTTTCTGACGAATTTCCCAAGCTTATGAAAGATGACGAGTGGCTGCCCGACGGGTTCGACCTCATCAAGCTGGAGACGATGAAGGTCAAAGTCTATCTGGCGCGGGATATCGTATCGCAGGCGGGGGAGAGGGAGCTTCGTTTTCTCAACAGCTTTCACGGCGGCACGGGCGCCTATATTGTGAGCAGGGGCGGGGCGGAGGCCCTGCTGAATGCAACGCACAGCATTGAACGCCCTATCGACAACATGATCTTCGAGACGGCGCGCAAACGCGGTGCCGTGGACGTCATGCAGGTCGTCCCGGCACCTTGCATGCAGGATATGCTGTCGCCGGATGGCGGGTCGGTCAGCGACATTGCTACCGACAGATCCCTGGAGCCGGTGGAGGAAAAACCGCGGGGGCTGAAAAAAATCCTTCGCGAGGGAGGACGTCCCATTCGGCAGCTGGCCGATACGGGGCGGCGTGTGACGAACAGACGGATGGTCGTTCCGTTTATTTAGCGCCGGGGTGCGGGAGCGCGCTGCGGAGCTATGGGAAGAGTGGACATGAGTGTTGCGGGAAAGCTGGACATACCTTTCAACGACAAGCCGAAGCAGCGCCTGAAGGCGAAAGTTCTGGCCCCGTTTCGCGAGAAGTATCGCGAAGAGCGTGCGATGGCGGCTTTGCCGGAAAGGTTGGCGACAACCTTTTTTGTAGCGCTCACAACAGAGGACCGGCGTTTTTTCTATGTCCGTAACTCCAAATGCGGATGCACGACGGTTTCGCAGCTGATCCATGCCTATGTTTTCGGCCGGTTTTTCGAAGGGAATATCCATCTATGTGACGATATTCCCCATGGCCTCGAAAACTGGCGCCTGCATATGGAGGCGCTGGCCAACCCGGACACGACCCGGTTCACGATTGTCAGGCATCCGCTCGACCGTGTGAGGTCCGCCTTCTTCAATTTCTTCATCGACCAGAAAAACATTTCCCCTGAGCAACACATGGGGAACATGGCGGCGCTGGGGCTGGATCTCGAAGATCCGCTTGATCGAAATTTCGACCGGTTCCTCGACTATATCGAGATGAGCTTCGAGCAAAGTCGTCTTTACACGGATCGGCATTGGCGTCCCCAGGTGGATAACATCGCCTATGGCGAGATCGATTACGATTTCATCGGCAAGCTGGAATTTCTGGAACGGGATATACGGCAGGTATTCGAGCGTGCAGGGGCGGTCGACGTTGTCGACAGATTTTTGACGGGCGCCAATTTCAACCGGTCCAGCAACAGGGGGGGCGATGAATTCGAGCCGTCTCCCCGGCAGCTCCGACGAATTCAGGATTTTTATGCCGAAGACTTCGACGCTTTCGGGTACGATTGACGCCGCGCCGCTATATGGGCCCGTGCGCGATGACGGTATGACGCGCTGGGCGAGCTGCGGAGAATAGCAGTCCGCCCGTCACGCCTTGTCGGCCGGTTTCAGTGACGACAGCAGGTCCACCGGCAGCGGGAACATGATGGTGTTGGTCTTGTCGCCTGCGACGTCGTGCAGCGCCGCGAAATAGCGAAGCTGCATCGCGGCGGGTTCCGTCGCCAGTTGACGTCCGGCCTCGACGAGCTTTTCGGCGGCCTGCTGTTCGCCTTCCGCATTGATGATCTTGGCGCGCCGGTAGCGTTCGGCTTCGGCCTGTCTAGCGATGGCGCGGATCATGCTCTCATCGATATCGACATGCTTGATCTCGACATTGGCGACCTTGATGCCCCAGGCATCGGTCTGTTCGTCGAGGATCGCCTGTACGTCGGCGTTGAGCTTGTCGCGTTCGGCGAGCATTTCGTCGAGTTCGTGTTTGCCGAGGACCGAGCGCAGCGTGGTCTGCGCAAGCTGGCTGACCGCCGCCATGTAATCCTCGACATTGAGGATCGCCTTGTTCGGCTCAAGAATCCGGTAATAGAGAACCGCGTTCACTTTCACCGACACATTGTCGCGCGAAATCACGTCCTGGCTCGGCACGTCCACCACGAAGGTGCGCAGGTCGGTCCGCACCATTTGCTGGATCACGGGGATCAGGATCATGAAGCCGGGTCCGGCGACTCGTGTATAGCGGCCGAGCGTGAAGATAACGCCGCGTTCATATTCGCGCAGGATGCGGATGGCGGAGGCCAGAAAGATGACCAGCGCAAAGAGAATGAAGGCAATGAATGCGAAGTTCATGGGGGGCTCCTAACCTTGCGGTTCGCCGAGAATGAGGGTGAGGCCGTCGAGACCGGTGACGGCGATTTCGTCGCCGGGCTTGAGGTCGCGGGGGCCGCGGGCATGCCAGCGCTCGCTCTGGGCGAGGACATATCCCTCGCCCTCGCGCCATTCGACGACGCGCGCCTTGACGCCCGTCATGCCCTCGCGGCCCGTGGTGACATGGCGGCGCTGTTCGCGCCAGACATAGCCCAGCAGCAGGATGAGCAGCAGGCCGGTCGCAATGGTGGTGATGGCGATGACCGACCATGAAAGCTGGAATTCGGGCGCATCGCTGTCGACCAGCATGGTGGCGCCGATGACGAAGGCGACGAGCCCGCCCAGCCCCAGCGCGCCGAAAGTGGGCGTCACGGCTTCCGCCACCATCAGCCCCACGCCGAGCGCGATGAGCGCAAGCCCCGCATAGTCGAGCGGCAGCTGGTTCAGCGCATAGAAACCGAGCACGAGGCAGATCGCGCCGATAATGCCGGGGCCGAAACTGCCCGGATTGGAAAACTCGAAGATCAGGCCGTAAATGCCGATCATCATCAGCACGAAGGCCACATTGGGGTGGCTGATGAGCGAGAGCAGTTTCGTCAGGAAACCGGGCTCGATGGTCCGGACGATGAGGCCCTTGGTTTCGAGCGTCACCTTGCCCGCGCCGGTCACGACTTCGCGCCCGTCGGCCTTTTCCAGCAGCTCGCCGACATTGCCCGCGAGGAGTTCGACGACATTGCGTTGCACGGCTTCGCTCGCGGTCAGGCTTGCGCCTTCGCGCACGGCCTCTTCCGCCCAGTCTGCATTGCGCCCGTGAAGTTCGGCCAGGCCGCGAATGAGCGCGACGGCGTCATTGACGATCTTGTGTTCCATCGCCGTGCCGCCGGACGGGGCCTTGTCGTCCCCGGCGGGCGCGTTGCCGCCATCGGCATCCTTCTGGTCCGGCGTCTTGTCGTCCTCGCCCAGTCCCGGCAGGCCGCCGCCGCCCATCTGTACGGGCGTTGCGGCACCGAGATTGCTCCCCGGCGCCATGGCGGCGAGGCCGGTCGCATACATGATGTAGGTGCCGGCGCTGGCCGCGTGGGCGCCTGCGGGTGCGACATAGCCGATGACGGGAATATCGGCGGTGGTGATGAGCGAGATAATGTCCCGTGTAGAGTCGACCAGCCCGCCCGGCGTATTGATCCGCAGGATGAGGATATTGGCGCGCTCCGCTTCCGCGGTCTCGATGGCTTCGCCGATCTGCTTCACTGTGGCGGGGCCGATGGCGCCGGTAATATCGGAGAGGGCGGCGATGCCGCTGCGCTGTTCCTGCTCGGCCGCGCCGGGCGCCGCGGCCCATAGAAGGAGCCCTGCCAGCGCCAGAGCGGCGGCTGCGAGGCGGCGTATCGTTGCGGGACCGGTTTTCACCTTTTTCTTTCCCTTTATTCCTCCCGGGCGGCCAAGTCTGCCAGAGGGCGGCGACAACACCAAGGCATTCCGGGAATGCGCTCCGCCCGCCCTTGCAGGGCGCCAACGGCTTCTTACGTGTCTTACGGGGCCGTTTTCGGGGGCATCCGGAAGAAGGACCCTCTCAAATGACCGACAGTGTCTATAAAATCGAGGAAATCGTCGGCAGCTCTCCCAAGGGCCAGGACGCCGCCATTGAAAATGCGATCGAAAGGGCGACGAGAACCTTGCGCAACCTCAGATGGTTTGAAGTGGTGGAATCGCGCGGTCATATCGAAGACGGCAAGATCGGCCATTATCAGGTTCGCCTGAAAGTCGCTTTCACGCTCGACTGACCCGTAAGTCAGGGCGCGGCGACCCGCCGCACCCGCCTCCCTTTTACGGGGCTTTGCAGTAGCTTCGGACGGGGCAGATGCGCATTTCCGTATCGAGCCCTGTGTCACGGGCCGCGCTCGGGATATGCTCGGGCGGGCGCCGGCTTTCCGTCGGGGGAGGCGGCGCACATAAAACCGTCATCCCCGCGTCGATACTGCTGCCTATGAGCGTTCGCAAAAAATCCGGCCGTGCGAAGCCGTCCGATCCCCCCTCCTTCCCGGCGCGCGTGGGTTTGCGCCATGGCGCGGTGCCGGGGCGGGGGCGATATTCTGTGGACGGTCTTTACCGCTCCGCCGCCATGCGGGCGACGCTCGAACATGGGCTGGCGGGCGATGCGCAGGTGACGCGCGCCCGCATCGACCTGCGGACGGGAAATCTGCTGGTCGAATTCGACCGGGCGCTGAGCCATGCGGAGATGGCCTGGCGTATCGACAGGCTGTTGGCCGGGAAATGCGCGATACCGAAAGGCGCAAAGAAGCAGGCGCCTGCCCGGGAAAAAAAGGCGGGCGGGGGAAAGCCTCCGCCGGTCCATGAGAGCCCCGGTGCGAAAGGCCATGCCGTGTCGGCGGAAGAGGCGCTTGCCGCCGTCGCCAGCCGCCGCGAGGGGCTGGGCGTGGAAGAGGCGGCCTCGCGTCTGCGCGAACACGGTCCCAATGAATTGCCGGTCGCCAAACCGCGCTCGGACCTCGCGGTCTTCATCGACCAGTTCAAGAGCCTGCCGGTCGCCATGCTGGGCGGCTCGGCCGCCATGTCGTTGGCGACAGGAAGTCCGCTCGACGCGCTGGTGACGCTGGGCGTCGTCGGGGCCAATGGCGGCATCGGCTATGCGATGGAATCGGGCGCGGAGAAGACGATCCACGACATTACGGGGCGTGGCGAGCATCGTGTGCTGGTCCGGCGCGAAGGTGCCGTGCGGGACATTCTGTCGCGCGAGGTCGTGCCCGGCGATGTGGTAGTGCTCACGCCCGGCGCCTTCATCGAGGCCGATGCGCGTATCGTCGAAGCGGTCGGGCTGACGGTGGATGAATCCTCGCTGACGGGAGAAAGCGTGCCCGTGTCCAAACATGCGGGCACGCTGGACGATCGCGATGCGCCGCTGGGCGAGCGCGCCAATAGCGTCTTTCGCGGCACCATCGTCGATGGCGGCAGCGGGCTTGCCGTTGTCATGGCCACGGGCGCCGACACGGAGATCGGGCGCATTCAGGCGCTGACCGGCGAAGCGCGCCCGCCCCAGACCCCCATCGAGCGCGAGCTGGAACGGATGGGGCGCCATCTCGTCTATCTCTCGCTCGGCGTCTGCGGCGGCGTGTTCGCGCTGGGCGTGGCGCGCGGTCTGGGCACCATGCCGATGCTCAAAAGCGCGGTCGCGCTGGCGGTCGCCGCGGTGCCGGAAGGCCTACCCGCCATCGCCACCAGCACATTGGCGCTCGGTCTCGGCGAGTTGAAAAAGAAGAATGTGCTGGTGCGGCGTCTGGAGGCGGTGGAAGGGCTCGGCTCGCTCAATGTGCTCTGTTTCGACAAGACGGGCACGCTGACCCAGAACAGTATGACGGTCGAGAGCCTGCTGGTGGGGGCGGAAACGCTCCATCTGGGGACGGACGGTTTCGGCACCGAAGACGGTCATGCCGATCTCAAGCGCCATGAAATGAAGAAATTCCTGGAAGTGGCCGCGCTTTGCTCCGAGGTGAAGATCGAAGAGAACGGCAATGGGCCGCTGTTTCACGGCTCGCCCACGGAGGTGGCGCTTGTCGATCTCGCCGCGCGGGGCGGTGTCGATGTCGCGGCGGTGCGCGGCGACAATCCGGTGGACCGGGTGGCCTATCGCACCGAGAGCCGCAAGTTCATGGTCTCGCGTCACCACCGCCTGTCGGAAGAAAAGATTTCGCTCGCCGTCAAAGGCAGTCCCGATCAGGTGTTGCAGCGGTGCCGCGTGATGGAGGTGAACGGTTCCCTCGCCGCGTTGGACGGCGAAGCGCGGTCAAAAATCCTGGCGGAGAACGAGCGCTTCGCGAGCGAGGGGCTGCGGGTTCTGGGGCTCGCCTATAGCCACGATCCGGCAAATGCGCCGGAAGAGCCTAAGGACCTCATCTGGCTCGGTCTTGTGGCGATGAAGGATCCGCTGCGCGGCGGCATGGCCGATCTGATGGCGGAATTCCACAAGGCGGGCATCCGCACGGTCATGATTACGGGCGATCAGCCCGCCACGGCATATGCCATCGCCAGAGAAGTCGGTCTGGCGGGCGCGGCGGAGCCGGTGATCGTCGATGCGGCGAAACTCGACGGTTTGTCGCCGGAGGCCTTTCGCGGCACCGTCGCGGGCGGCAATGTATTCGCGCGGGTGAGCCCTGCGCGAAAGCTCGAAATCATTCGGGCGCTTCAGGAAACGGGGATGCGTGTCGGCATGACGGGCGACGGCATCAATGACGGTCCGGCGCTCCGGGCCGCCGATGTCGGCATCGCCATGGGGCAGGGCGGTGCGCAATCGGCGCAGGATGTCGCCGATGTGGTCATTCGCGACGACGATCTCACCACGCTGGGCGCAGGCATCGCGCAGGGCCGCGCGACCTATGCGAATATCCGCAAGGCGATCCATTTTCTGCTGGCCACCAACCTCTCCGAAATCGCGATTGTCGCGGCGGAGACGATGGCGCCGGGCGACCAGCTCGAATCGCCCATGGAAATGTTCTGGATCAATCTGGTGACGGATATTCTGCCCGCGCTCGGGCTTGCGCTGGAAGAGCCGGAGCAGGGCATCATGTCGGTGCCGCCGCGCGATCCCGAGGCGCCCATGTTCACGGCCGATTATTACAAGATGCTGGCAAGCGAGGCAGGCATCATCTCGGCGGCGTCGCTGGCCGCGCATGGATACGGCCTGCTGCGCTACGGGCCGGGGCCGCGCACGCGCAGCATCACCTTCTCGACTCTGATCGGGTCGCAGCTTCTCTTTGCGCTGTCATGCCGTCACGACCGCTTCCACGGGCTCTCGGGCGGCGGGCTGTTCGGGAATAAATATCTGAACGGAACGCTGACCGCGGCGGGCGCGCTTCAGATTCTGCCGCTCGCCTGGCCGCCGCTCCGCCGGCTGCTGGGGCTGGCGCCCATCGGAATTTCGGACGGGCTCGTCATCGGCGGCAGCAT
Organism: Parvibaculum indicum; assembly: GCF_011762095.1. GTDB lineage: Bacteria > Pseudomonadota > Alphaproteobacteria > Parvibaculales > Parvibaculaceae > Parvibaculum > Parvibaculum indicum. Next base: position 135,613 of record NZ_JAASQO010000005.1, read on the forward strand.
GCTCGCTTCCTTCGCCGGCACGGAATATCTGCTGGCGCGGCGGACGATGAAGAATGCGGGACCGCAACCCGTCGCTTGAGCTCGTCGCGGCGCCGGAGGCTATTTCTTCGTGTCGTCCGTCGTTTTCATTTCCTCGAACGATGAGGAGCGCAGCGAGTTCAGCGCATACCAGAGTGCCGACAAGGCGGGCATGGCGATGCGGCCGCGCGCAAGCTGCACCATTGCGACAAGCGAGAAAAAGAGAAAGGCGGCGGTGTTGACGTCGATCGACCCGGCCGAATTGCGGCGGAGCAGTTTCTCCATGTCCCGCATTCGCCCGCGCAGGCCTTGCATGACGTCGGGCCCCGGTTCGGGAGTTTCCATGATGAAGAGGCCCGCCCCGAGCGCACCCTTGCTCAGCTCGTCGAAATCCCCCTGATAGCGGATCAATATGCCTGCCGTCAGCGGGTTGGCTTCCACCGAATAGACGCCGGGCAGGTCGACCATCGCATGGGCGAGTTCTTCCAGCGCCTCGCGCTCGCGCCTGAGCGAGGGCAGGCGGAGGCGTGCGCGGTCACGCGTCAGATGTTCGAGGGTCGCGGAAGGGGGCGGCGGCGCGGTGCGTTTCGTGGCACGGCGCTTCGCAGCGGGTTTGCGGGCCGTTGTGCTTCTGGCGGTTGCGCTCTTGCCGGTCTTCTTTTCCGGGCCGTCCTGTTTCTTCGCGGGCATGTCAGCTCTCGCTGGAGGGGGCGCGGCTTTCGGCGAGTTCCGCTTCCGCCTCGGCATAGGCGTCTTCGACGATTTCCATGAATTCGGCGAAGCTCTCGCCGGCGCGTTCGGCGAGAATGACCGCCGTCCTGGTCGCGGTCTTTGCCGCCGGTTTGGCCGCGCGCAGCAGGGCGGGCGCGATGACGGGGCCGAAGACGAGGGCGCCGGCGGCTGCCGTGCCGAGGGCGGCCAGACCGAATGTGAGGCGTGCAGACAAGCTTTCCTCCCGCGTTGGGTGGCTTTCAGTCAAATTCCAGACAGAGAGTGTGCTTTCGCAATGTGACGGGCACAACCGCAAAAAGAAGCGTCGCGGAAAACGAAAAGGGAGCGCTCATGAAAGGGCGCTCCCGAAATCCTTCGCTACGATGAAAGCCGCCGCTGTCGTCAGCGTTCGACCTTGTGGCCGGCCTTTTTCCAGGCTTCGATGCCGCCTTCCAGATAGAATCCTTCGCAGCCGCCCGCGCAGCCGGAAAGCTGGTCCTCGAATTTCTGGGTGCGCATGCCGCCCTTGCAGTGGAACACGACCGGCTTGTCGCCGAGACCGGCGATCGGGTCGTTGCCGATGCCGGAGAGCGGGACGAGTTTGGCGCCGGGAATACGCTCGGCGGCGGTCTCGTTCGGTTCGCGAATGTCGACCAGCACGCAATCGCCATTGGCGAGCCATTTTTCCACGGTCGTCACGTCAACGGGCTTCAAAGACATTGTTCGTTCCTCATTTCTTCACGCCGGGCGGACAGAAGATATCGACCAGCGTGTTGATAATGGCGAGGGCGGCGGGAGAGGCGAGGCGATAGTAGATGGTCTGTGCTTCGCGCCGCGTCTCGACAAGGCCGAGATCGCGCAGAACGGCCAGATGCTGCGACAGGGCCGATTGGCCGATGCCGATCAGATCCTGTATCTGGCCAACCGACAGTTCCCTGTCCGCGATCTGGCACATGATGAGCAGGCGGCGCTCATTCGACATGGCACGCAATAGTTGAGCGGCATCCGCCGCGCTTTGCTCGAGTTCCATGATGGTTGCATCGACCGTTTCGGCCATCTTGCCCACTCCCGGCTGCCCCGCAGCCTTTCATGTGTTACTTATATAAGAACTAATTGATATATTCAAGTCCCGGTCGGATCGTCTCCCGATCCGGAGATCGAAGGTGAAAGTTGGCGGCTTGCCCCCAGGCCCGCCCTCAGGCCGGTGGCAAGACAGGCGGTCAGGAGATAGCCGCCCGTCGGCGCTTCCCAATCGAGCATCTCCCCCGCGCAGAAAACGCCGGGGAGGGCCTTGAGCATCATAGCTCCATCCAGTGCATCCTGCGCAATGCCGCCCGCCACGCTTATGGCACTCTCCATGGAAGATGGTTTGTCGAGGCGCAGCGGCAATGCCTTGATGGCGTCGGCGAGCGTTTCGGGCGAAAGAAACGCCTCTTTTGCCGCGCATTCTCGCAAGAGGGCGGCCCTCACCCCTGAAATGCCGGCCGCCTTGCGCAGATGATTGGCCAGTGAGGCCTTGCCGCGCGGACGCGAAAGATCGCGGACGAGCCTCTCCCGGCTGCGGTCGGGCGCAAGGTCGAGCCGGAGCGTTGCCTCGCCCGACCGCTCGATTTCGTCGCGCAGAAGGCGGGAAAGCGCATAGATGGCGCCGCCCTCGACCCCCGACGCCGTGACGACGAATTCGCCCTCCAGCCGGTTTCCCGCGACGGTGAGTGCCACCGGTTTCACCGGGGCGCCCGCGAAACGCTCGCGCATATGTGCAGACCAGACGGTCTCGAAGCCGCAATTGGCGGGCCGGAAGGGGCGTATGTCCACGCCCTGCGCCGCCAGCAATCCCGTCCAGTCGCCCCGCGCGCCAAGCCGTGGCCAGCTTGCACCGCCAAGCGCGAGAACGGTTGCATCCGGCGCAATCCGGATCTCGCCCTCCGGCGTGTCGAAGGTCAGGGCGTTCGTATCGTCCCAGCCGGTCCAGCGATGTCGCGTATGCAGCGCCACGCTCTTTTCGTTCAGGCGGCGCAGCCACGCACGCAGCAGGGGCGAGGCCTTGAAACTTTCGGGAAAGACGCGGCCCGACGAGCCGATAAAGGTTTTCTGGCCCAGGCTTTCCGCCCAGGCGATCACCTCTTTCGGCCCGAAGGCGCGCAAGGCCGGTTCGAGCCAGTCCGCCGCTTCGCCATAGCGCACCAGAAAGGCGTCGAAAGGTTCCGAATGGGTGATGTTGAGCCCGCCGCGCCCTGCCATCAGGAGCTTCCGTCCGAATGACGGCATGGCGTCATAGACATGGACGGCGACGCCCGGCGCCCTGTCGGCAATCGTCTCGGCGGCCATCAGGCCTGCCGGGCCGCCGCCTATGATGATCGCTTTGGGGCTATCCTCTTTCATGGCGCGCGACCTTAATCGGCTTCCGATTGTGATAGAAGCGGATTTCCTTTCAGAACGATGCTGACATCATGACCGACAGGCTTCCTGAAATTTTCGTCGATGCCGACGCCTGCCCCGTGAAGGCGGAGGTGGAGCGCGTGGCGACGCGTCACGGGCTTACCGTCCATATCGTTTCCAATAGCGGGATGCGCCCGACCGGCAATCCGTTGCTGAAACCGGTCGTGGTGCCGGAAGGGCCGGACGTGGCGGATGACTGGATTGCCGAGCATATCGGCGAGGGGGATATTGCCGTCACGGGCGATATTCCGCTTGCTTCGCGCTGCCTCGAAAGAGGGGCTGCCGCAATCGGACATGACGGCAAGCCGTTTACCGCCTCCAGCATCGGCATGGCGCTGGCCATGCGCGACCTGATGAAAGATTTGCGCGAAACGGGCGAGGTGAAAGGGAGCGGTCGCGGCTTCACCCGCGACGACCGCTCCCGTTTTCTCCGCGCATTGGAGAGCGCCGTACAGGAGCGGTTGCGCGCGCGTTAGCTCGCCTTGGCGTCCTCCGGCGTTTCGCCCGCTGCGAAGGTCATAGCCACGCCGTTCATGCAGTAGCGAAGGCCCGTGGGCGGCGGGCCGTCATCGAAGACATGACCGATATGTCCGCCACAGCGGCGGCAATGCACTTCCGTGCGCGTCATGAAGAAGGAACGGTCTTCCGAGGTGCCGACGGCATTGGGCAGCGGTTCGTAGAAGCTCGGCCAGCCGGTGCCGCTGTCGAATTTCGCCTCGGACGAATAGAGAGCGAGATCGCAGCCGGCGCAATGATAGAGACCTGCGCGTTTTTCGTCATTGAGCGGGCTCGACCCGGCGCGCTCCGTCCCGTGATCGCGCAGCACGTAATATTGCTGCTCGGTGAGCTGGGCCTTCCATTCCGCGGGCGTTTTCGTGACCTCGAAGGTCTTGCCGCCGGCGGATGACGGGGCGGCGTCGGCATTGCTTCGCCACGCCCAAGCGCCTGCGCCGAGAAGAGCCGCGCCGCTTACGCTTGCCAGGAAGCCGCGTCGTGTCGTCTTGTTCATGGTCGCCTCCTTTTTGTTCAATGGTCCGCTCGTTCAGTGTTCCGCGGGCTCGCCGCCCCGCGCTTCATCGCCCCAGAGCCGGTCGAGGCGCTGATCGCGACCGCAATTCCAGCGATAGAATTTGTAGCGGAGCGGATTCTTCCGGTAGTAGTCCTGATGGTAGGTCTCGGCCGGGTAGAAGGGCCCCGCCTCCACGATCCGGGTCCGGATCGGCTTGTCGAAGCGGCCGGACTTTTCCAGTTCCGCCTTGCTTTCCTCGGCGAGCTTCTTCTGCGCCGGCCCGTGGGTAAAAATGGCGGTGCGGTACTGATTGCCGACATCGCAGAACTGCGCGTTCTTGCGCAGCGGATCGGTGTTGCGCCAGAAGATATAGAGCAGCTTCTTGTAGCTGACCCTGGCAGGGTCGTAGGTGATCTCCACCGCTTCGGCATGTCCCGTACCGCCTTCGGAAACCTGTTCATAGGTCGGGTTTGCCACCTTGCCGCCGGTATAGCCGGAGACGACCTTTTTCACGCCGTCGAGCTTTTCGAAAGGCGGCTCCATGCACCAGAAGCAGCCGCCGGCAAAGGTGGCGACCGCCAGAGGGGCGCCGTCATCAGATGACGGCATCATGGCCGTTTCCTCCGCGCCCGCGCCGCGCGTGCCGAGGGCCGCGATCAGCAGCAGCGCCATGACGGTCAGGGCGGCAAGGCCGAGGGTCTTTCCGGTCTGCAATGGCATGGTCGTCTTTCCTGGTCCTTGATCTTTGGAAATCTCGCGGTCACGCCGCCTTGCCCTTGAATGTAGTCCTCGCGGCGGTCCCTTTCCTCACACAAGCGATCACGCTTGCGCGAGCAGGCTTGTGCGCTCGCTGCGTCCCGTTTGTTGATCTATGCCATGGACGTCATGCGACAAATTGACATATCCTTTTTGGAAATATGGTTTTGTCGGGAGGAGGCGGCCATGGGCGTAGCCATCAGTCATGAAGGCCGGAAAGCAGGCGGTGGATCCGGTGCCATCGAAATCGCGAAGATCACGGCGGACGATCCATGGGTCTGGATCCGGCGCGGCTGGTCGGATATGGGCCGGGCGCCCCTCGTCAGCCTGAGCTACGGGTTGGGGTTCTCTGTCATTTCCGCCGCGCTGGTCGCCGCCATGTTCTGGCTCGATGCGAGTTCGCTCGCGCTGGCCGCGGGCGCCGGCTTCATGATCGTCGGGCCGATGCTGGCCGTCGGCATGTACGAGGCGAGCCGTCGCATGGAAAGCGGGCGGCATGTGGCACTTTTCGACGTGCTTTTCGTGTCCACGCGCAGTCCCGCCCAGCTTGCCTTCATGGGCATCATGCTGATGGGCGTGTTCCTTGTGTGGATGCGGCTCGCAACGCTGCTCTTTGCGCTCTTTTTCGGGGATAGCGGTTTTCCGCCCTTGCCGGATTTCATTCCCACATTGCTGCTGACGCCGCATGGGCTGGGCCTGCTGGTGGTGGGCACCATTGTGGGCGCGGTGCTGGCGGTCTTCACCTTCGCCATTTCGGCGATTTCCGTGCCGCTTCTGATGGCGCGGGACGTGGATGCCGTCACGGCGGTCATCGCCAGCGTTCAGGCCGTGCAGAAGAATTTCTGGCCGATGATGCTCTGGGGCTGGATCATCGCCTTTGCGATGGGCTTCGGCATCGCCACGCTTTTCATCGGCATGATCTTCACCTTCCCGCTGGTGGGCCACGCCACATGGCATGCCTATCGCGCGCTGGTGAAAAGCTGAAGCCGGTCAGTCCTTCTTTTCAGGGTCGTTTTTCGGCGGCGGCGGGTTTTCCATCTCGTCGTCGTCGAAAAGGATGCGCTGGGCGGCGCCTTCCATGTCGTCATACTGGCCGCTTTTGAGCGACCAGAGGAAGGCGGCAAGCCCCAGCCCGCCCAGAACGAGGGCGGCGGGGACGAGATAGATCAGGACAGCCATAAATCTTCCCTCGCAAGGTCAGTCGATCCGGCGCCAGTTGAGGCGCACCGCGTTGAGCGTGACGGTGATCGAGGAGGAGGACATCGCGATTGCCGCGATGAGCGGGGTCACATAGCCGGCAACGGCCAGCGGCACCGCCACGGCATTATAGACCAGCGCCAGTCCGAAGTTCTGCACAACCAGATGCCGCGCTCCGCGCGCGATACGGATCGTTTCGACGATGGGCCTGAGGTCGGCGCCCTGGAAGATGAAATCGGCGGCGGTCTGGCTCACATCGGCGGCGCTGGAGGGCGACATGGAGACATGGGCGGCCCGCAGCGCAGGCGCATCGTTGAGGCCGTCGCCCACCATCAGGACCTTGCGGCCCTGCGCGCGCAGTTCTTCCAGCCGGGCGATCTTTTCGTCGGGCCGCGCTTCGGCGCGCCAATCGGCAATGTTCAGGTCGGCCGCAAGCTCGCGGACGACTTCCTCCCGGTCGCCGGACAGGAGTTCGATCGCGAAACCCTCGTGAGTCAGCCGGGCGATGGTTTCGGCGGCGTCGCTTCGGGCTCTGTCCGCGAACTGGAACCGGCGCGGCGCGTCGCTGCTTTTGGCGAGCCAGAGTTCGGGGCCCGCATGGGAGGAGACTTCGTCGTCGGCGCCTGTAAAGCTGCGATTGCCGAGACGCACCGTTTCCCCATCCAGCATCGCTTCCATGCCCATGCCGGGCACTTCGTGGATGTCGGAAAGGGCAGGCGCGGCGATATCGGCGCCATGGGCGGCCAGCGCGCGCGCCAGCGGGTGGCGGCTTTGCCGGGCGAGCGCCACGGCGAGTGCGATCTCCACCGGGCCCGCATCGCCCGCCGAGACGAGTTCCGGCTCGCCCAGCGTCAGCGTGCCGGTCTTGTCGAAGACGATGGTGTCCGCGTCGGCCAGTTTTTCAAGGCCGTCCGATGCCTTGACCAGGACGCCATGTTTCAGGAGCCTGCCGGTCGCCACGACCTGTACCACGGGCACGGCAAGGCCGAGCGCGCAGGGACAGGTGACGATGAGGACGGCGATCGCATGGGTGAAGGCCGTTTCCCAGCCCGCGCCGAGTGCGAACCAGAGGGCCAGCGTGGCGGCGGCCAGAACATGCACGGCGGGGGCGTAAATGCGGGCGGCACGGTCAGCCAGACGTACATAGCCGGCGCGGCCCTGTTCGGCCGATTCCATCAGCCGCACGATTTCGGCCAGCAGAGAATCGTCGTCGCGCTTGGTGACGCGCAAGGTAAGCGGCGCGGAAATGTTGAGCGTTCCCGCAAAGACCTTCGAGCCCGGCGACACGGCGGTCGGCACGCTTTCGCCCGTGACGAGGCTCGTATCGATGTCGGCGCGGCCCGTCAGCACTTCGCCGTCAGCGGGGATCCGCGTACCCGAGGCGACGCTCACCTTCATGCCGGGCTCGAGGTTCTCGACCGGGACGGAATGCTGCGTGCCGTCCGGCCCGATCACGGTCGCCGCCATGGCGCGCAGGCCGAGCAGGTTCTGTGCGGCGGAACAGGCTTTCGCCCGCGCCTGAACGTCCAGATAACGTCCGATCAGCAGGAAGAAGAGCAGCGTCACGCTCGCGTCGAAATAGACATGGCTCGCATTGACGATGGTCTGGACGAGGCTCATGCCCGTCGCCAGCAAGACGGCCAGCGAAATAGGCACGTCCATGTTCATGCTGCGCGCCCTGAGGGCGCGAAGCGCGGAGCGGAAGAAGGGCTGGCCCGCATAGGCGATGGCGGGCAGCGCGATCAGCGCCGAGATCCAGTAGAAGAAGGCGCGGGTGGAAAGCTCCATGTCGCTGGCAAGCCCGGCCCAGACGCCCACCGAAATGAGCATCACATTTGCCGCGGCAAAGCCTGCCACGCCGAGCGCGCGCAGCAGGCGGCGCTCTTCGGTCTCGTCGAGCGCACTCAGCAATTTGGGGTCGAAGGGAACGGCCTCGAAGCCCGTATCGGCGAGCTTTTCCACGATGTCGGCGGGTTTCAGCCGGGCCGGCTGCCAGCGGACGGCGACGCGCTTGGTCGAGAGGTTGGCGCGGGCATATTCCACGCCCGGCAATTCGCCCAGGCCCCGCTCGACCTTTCTGAGGCAACCCGCGCAGTGCATGTCCTGCACCACGAGATCGATCTGGTTGAGGCCGTCGGGCGTCTTGCGCACGAAGAGAGACGGGTCGACGCGCCCGGCTTTCGGTCCGGCCGGTTTTGCCTTGTCCGCCCCCCGGCCGCTGCCGGTTTCGCTTGCTGCTGTCTCGTTCAATTGGTTGCCCCTTTCCCGAGGCGGGGCCGCCGATGTTGGCTCAGCGGCCGATCAGGACGCGCTTTTCCTGCACGAATTTCTTGCCCTGGGGGTCTTCGGCCGAAATGCGCACCAGCCAGTTCCCCGTCCATTCCAGGTCCGTGTCGCCTTCATAGAGACCGGGCGCGGTCTGAACGAGGGCAAGCGTCCGGTCGCCGCCCTGGGCCACCGGCCGCCAGAAGGTGCCGTTGACGCGGAGCCCGGTCAATGGCGTCCCCCCGGCATCGGCGAAGCGGACACGGAGATGCGTCTTGTTGCCCGGGCCGAGAATGAGTTTTTCCTCGATATCGGCGGTCCAGCCGAGCTTCTTCTGCGCCTCCATGGCCTCCAGATTATGGTTATAGGCGCGGCCCTTCTGATAGGCGTCGTTGATTTCGATGCCGGAGAAGGTCGAGATCGCCCAATAGGCCATGTAGCCATTGGCGCCGAAAACGATGCCGAAAAAGAGCAGGAAGATGCCGAGGACGTGCCATCCGGTCAGGCGGCCGAAAAAGCCGGGCTTTTGCGTTTGTTCCGCGTTGCTCATTTCTCCGGTCCCTTGAAATTCACGTCCTTGGCCGACACTTCGCCGGTTTCCAGATTGGTCGCCTTGAAGGTGAAGGCGGCTTCGCCGGATTTGAGCTGGCTCAGCCTGTCGGCAGGCAGCGCCACGAAGAATTTGGCGGATGCCAGGTCGTCCGGCGCGACGTCGACTTCGGTGTCGTCGGCGTCCGTCGCACCGCCGCGCAGCAGCACCGCGCCGTTGAGGCCGTCGACGCTGACATCGAAGGTCTGCGGCTTGTGCTCCTTGTTGATGATCTTAACCTCGAAACCGTTGCGGATCGAGCCGTCGGAAAGCTGCACGAAGAGCGGGTTTCTGTCGGCCAGCACGCTGATAGTCTGCGTGTCCCGGTTGAGGAGCGCGACGAGCATGATGACGCCGACCAGCGCCCAGACCGCCGTATAGAGGATGGTGCGCGGCCGGATAATGCGGAAACGCGGCTTTTCGCCGTTCTTGCGGCGTTCCATGTTCTGGATGGTGTCGTAGCCGATCAGGCCCCGGGGCCGCTCGACCCGATCCATGATCTCGTTGCAGGCGTCGATGCAGAGCGCGCACTGGATGCATTCGAGCTGCATGCCGTCGCGAATGTCGATGCCCATGGGGCAGGCGGCCACGCATTGTCCGCAATCGATGCAGTCGCCGCGGCCGTCCCAGCTTGCGCCCTTCTTGTGGGGACCGCGCGGTTCGCCGCGGTCGATTTCATAGGAAACCAGCAGGGATTCCTCGTCGAACATGGCGCCCTGGATGCGCGGCCAGGGGCACATATAGATGCAGACCTGTTCGCGCGCGAGGCCGCCCAGCAGATAGGTCGTGGAGGCGAAGAGCGCGACGAAGATGTAGGCGACCGGCGCGGCATCGAATTGCAGGAATTGCTGCGCGAGCGTGGGGGCGTCGTCGAAATAGAAGACGAAGGCGCCGCCCGTCGCGATGGCGACCAGTACCCAGCTTACATGCTTGCCGAGCTTGCGGGCCATATTGGCGGGCTTGAACTTTTGCTTGTCGCGGCGGATGCGTGCGGAACGGTCGCCTTCCCAGAAGCGCTCGATATGGATGAACAGGTCGGTCCAGACCGTTTGCGGGCAGGTGTAGCCGCACCAGACGCGGCCTGCGACCGAGGTGATGAGAAAGAGGCCGAGCGCGGCCAGGATGAGCAGGCCGGTGATGTAGTAGAATTCCTGCGGCCAGATTTCGAGAAAGAAGAAGTAGAAGCGCCGCGCGGGGAAGTCGAGGAGCACGGCCTGATCCGGCAGGCCCGGCGCGCGTTCCCAGCGGATCCAGGGCAGCGTGTAGTAGACGCCCAGCGTCAGCGCCATCACCAGCCATTTCAGCTTCCTGAAATTGCCGTGGACGAGCTTGGGGTAAACCTTCTGGCGCGACTCGTAGAGGGGACGGTTCTTCTGGGCGTTGACCGGGGTCACCGCCTCTTCCCCACCGCCCGCATTGGCGGAGGCTTCCGCGACCAGGGCATCGAGACCGCTGTTCACACCACTATTTTCCGGGGACAAGGTTTCGGACATCTGCTTCTGCCAAACTCTGAGCTATCTGAACTGTAGCGGGCTGACCGGGAACGCTCCATGACCTCTGTCAAAACCGACCGGTCAAAGAAGAGCCCGGCACTGCTCTCGCAGGCCGGGCTGATCTCTCGCTACGCTGTGAGGCGGCTGCTACTCACCGCCGCCCAGCGAATGCACATAGAGCGTCAGCGACTTGATAGTGCCTTCGTCAAGGCGTCCGCCCCAAGCTGGCATGACGCCGCTGCGTCCCTTTGACACGGTTTGTTCGATGGTGGCCTTGTCTCCGCCATAGAGCCAGATCGCGTCGGTGAGATTGGGCGCCCCCAGCATCTGGTTGCCGGTTCCGTCCTCGCCGTGGCAGGAGACGCAGTTCTGGGCGAATATCTCGGCGCCGCGGCCGGCCGCCCCGGCGTTGTGTTCCTGACCGGAAATTTCCAGCACATATTCGGCAACGTCGCTGACCTGTTTGCGGTCGAGCATGCCCAGATCGCCGAAGGCCATCATCACGTTCAGGCGGGTTTCCTCGTCCGCTTCCCAGCGGATGCCGTGAAGCAGGGTGGTGTGGATATCGTCCAGCGTGCCGCCCCAGAGCCAGTTATCGTCATTGAGGTTGGGGAAGCCTTCGCCGCCCGCTGCGCCGGAGCCGTGACAGGGGGCGCAGTTGTCGCCGAATGAGGCCTTGCCGGCGGCGAGCGCCACTTCGCTGAGCTTGGGGTCCTGCGCCAGTTCGGTCAGCGGGGTCTGGGCGATCTCCCGCATCACTTCCGAGCGGCCCTCCGCCACGGCGGCAAGTTCGTCGGCGACGCTGTTGCGATTGGTATAGCCGATCACGCCTTCGGTGTAGGTCCATTGCCCGTTCCAGATAACCGGCCAGGCGGGCATCACGACCCAGTAGGCGATCGACCAGATGATGCTGGCGTAAAAGGTATAGAGCCACCATTTGGGAAGCGGGTTGTTCAGTTCCCGGATCCCGTCCCAGCTATGGCCGGTGGTCTCGACCCCTGTGATCTCGTCCTTGTGCTTTTCGCTCATTTGTCGGACTCCGTCTCGTCCTTATGTGCGGCCGCATCCGCGCCCTGGGGCGTGTCGTCGTCATCCTGCAACGGCAGGCTGGCCATGCGGTCGAATGTCTTCTTGTTGGACGGCCAGAGCGCATAGGCGACGATGCCGAGAAAGAGCACGAACAGGAAGATCAGACCGCCTGTGGCGAGCCATGTCCTCGAGAAATCGTATGCTTCCTGACCTGTCATATTCTGCGTCTCCGGTCGTCCTGTGATGACGTTGTTCCCGATGATCCGGGACTATTGCTTGAAGTCGGCATTCTCATAGGCGTTGAAGTCCACGAGCGTGCCGAGCATCTGCAGATAGGCGACGAGGGCGTCCAGCTCCGAAATCATCTCCGGGTTGCCGTCGAAGTCGCGGGCCACCGCCTTGGGGTAGCGCTGCATGAGCTCTTCCGTGTCGGCATCGGGGGTCGCCTGGGCCAGAAGGTCGGCCTTGGCGTTCTCGATGTCCTCGTCGGAATAGGGCACGCCGGTGACGCGCAGCGCCTTCAGATCGTCCTGGATCTCGCCGTATTTGAGCGGCGTTTCCGCGAGGAACGGATAGCCGGGCATCACGGATTCGGGCACCACGGAACGCGGGTCCTCCATGTGAAGCCGGTGCCACTCGTCGGAATATTTGCCGCCGATACGGGCAAGGTCGGGACCCGTCCGCTTCGACCCCCACTGGAAGGGATGGTCGTATTTGCTCTCGGCCGCCAGCGAGTAGTGGCCATAGCGTTCCACCTCCGCGCGCAGCGAGCGGACCATCTGGCTGTGGCAGAGATAGCAGCCCTCGCGGATGTAGATGTTGCGGCCCTCCAGCTCCAGCGGGGAGTAGGGGCGAACGCCCTCCACATCCTCGATGGTGCTCTTGATCAGGAAGGTCGGCACGATCTCGACCAGGCCGCCAATGGCGACCGCGATCAGGATCAGGACAAGCAGCAGGATCGAATTCTTCTCGACCCGTTCGTGAGAGAAAGTGTTGTTTGCCATGATTGTATGACCTCCCTTACTCGGCGGGCTGCGCGGCGGGCGCAGCGTTGAGGCCGGAAGCGATGGCGGGGTGTTGCGCGGCTTCGCCGGCGCGTTCGCGTCCCCGTATGGTCATCCAGCAATTATAGACCATGATCAGCGCCCCCGTGAGGAAGAGCACACCGCCCAGCGCACGGATGATATAGAAGGGATGCATGGCCTCGACCGTTTCCACGAAGGAATATTCGAGGAAGCCCTGCGCATCGTAGGCGCGCCACATCAGGCCCTGCAGGATGCCCGACACCCACATCGCGGTGATGTAGAGCACGATGCCGATGGTGGCGATCCAGAAGTGCCAGCTCACCAGCGCCAGCGAATACAGCCGCTCGCGCTTCCACAGCCACGGCACGAGGCAGTAGACCGCGCCGAAGGAGACGAAGCCCACCCAGCCCAGCGCACCGGAATGCACATGGCCGATGGTCCAGTCGGTGTAGTGGGAGAGGGAGTTCACCGCCTTGATGGACATGACCGGACCTTCGAAGGTCGACATGCCGTAAAAGGCGACCGAGACGACCAGCATACGGATGACGGGGTCGGTCCGGAGCTTGTCCCAGGCGCCCGACAGCGTCATCAGGCCGTTGATCATGCCGCCCCAGCTCGGCATCCACAGCATGATCGAGAAGGTCATGCCCAGCGTCTGCGCCCAGTCGGGCAGCGCCGTGAAGTGCAGATGGTGCGGGCCTGCCCAGATGTAGATGAAGATCAGCGACCAGAAATGGATGATCGAGAGGCGGTAGGAATAGACCGGCCGCTCGGCGCGCTTGGGCACGAAGTAGTACATCATGCCGAGGAAGCCCGCGGTCAGGAAGAAGCCCACCGCGTTATGGCCGTACCACCACTGGATCAGCGCGTCCTGCACGCCGGCGAACATGGCGTAGCTCTTGGAGGAGAAGATGCTCTCCGGGATCGCCAGATTGTTGCCCAGGTGCAGCATCGCGATGGTGACGATGAAGGCGAGATAGAACCAGTTGGCCACATAGATGTGGGGTTCCTTGCGCCTGGCCATCGTGACCAGGAACACCAGCAGATAGACCACCCAGACGATGGTGAGCCAGATATCGGCATACCATTCCGGTTCGGCATATTCGCGGCTCTGGGTGACGCCCATCAGATAGCCGGTGGCGGCGATCACGATGAAGAGCTGGTAGCCCCAGAACACGAACCAGGGCGCGATATCGCCTGCCAGGCGCGTGCGGCAGGTGCGCTGCACGGCATAAAAGGAGGTCGCGATCAGCGCGTTGCCGCCGAAGGCGAAGATCACCGCGGAGGTGTGCAACGGGCGCAGACGTCCGAAATTGATGAAGGAGATGTCGAAGTTCAGCACCGGAAAGGCGAGCTGGAAGGCGATGACGACACCGACCAGAAAGCCCGCTATGCCCCAGAAGAGCGTCGCGATGACGCCTGCCTTGACGACGCCGTCATTGTAGCGGTGCCCTTCTTCCGGCGACCCGCTCTCCATCGCGTTGAAATGGCGCTGGCCGATCAGGAAGATGCCAGCGACGAAGGCGAAGGCGAAAACCCATGCATGGGCGGCCATCTGCCAGTCGGTTGCCTTTGCCGCCGTGATGACGCTCCAAAGCGCCCCCACGATCAGCGCCCCGATAACCGCGTAGGACGCGGCTGTCATGGTGCCGGGGATGTGGTCCCTCGGTTCACTCGAAACCGCCATGTGACGATCTCCTTTTAAGCTGTGCCTCAAAATCCGGGTGGCCCCGGACGAAAGTGCTGAATTCCCCTCTGGCGGATGAGTGGTGTTGCCTACGCCCCGCATCGCCAGCTAACCAAGTCCATAACATGATTGTGGGAAAGGCAAGAACAGACCAGCTTGCCGCGCTGCGAAATGTCGCATTCGGACAATTACGTACTTCCCTGTCTGCAGATGTCTCACCCGGGGACGGGCTAGCCGTTCAGCAGCGCCTTTCGGAAGCGGGCCAGCGCGATCACGAAGAACGCCACGCTAATGGCCCCCATCATGGCCAGTTTGGGCCAGACGATGGAAAGTCCCGCCCCGCGGTAGAGAATCGCCTGTGCATAAGCCACGAAATGGGTCGAGGGCGAGAGCTGCATGACGTCCTGCAGCCAGACCGGCATGCTCTCCATCGGCGTTGCGCTGCCCGACAGGAGCTCGAAAATGATGAGCACCGGTATGGCGAGCAGGGCGAATTGCGGCATGGTGGACGCGAAAGTGGCCAGCATGATCCCCAGTCCCGTCGCGGCCGTCAGATAGACCGCTATTCCCACTGCGAAAAGCGTCAGCGAGCCTGCGATCGGTATCCCCAGAATCGTTTGCACGACCAGAGAGAGGGAGATGAGAGCGCCTATCAAAATCACCAGGCCGTTCGCCCAGATCTTGGCGACCATGATCTCGGCGGCGCTCACCGGCATGACGAGGAGGTGTTCGACGGTGCCGCGTTCGCGTTCGCGGATCAGCGCAGCACCCGCCAGGATGATCGCCAGCATGGAGACGTTGTTGATTACCTGCATGACGGAGGTGTAGCGGAGCGAATCGGCATTCGGATTGAACAGGTATCGGGAGACGAGATTGATCGGCTGGTCGCTCGATACGCCATGCTCCCTGAGCGCGACCGAAATTTCCTGGGAAATGATGGAGGAAACATAGTTGACCCCGATTCCGGCCAGCGACATGGCGGTCGCATCCGCGCTGACCTGAATGGACGGCTTGTCGCCGCGCAGCAGGTCGCGTTCGAAGTTCGGCGGAATATCGATCAGGAAGACGAACTCGTTCCTGTCCATGCCGGTGATGGCTTCTTCCGCATCGATGTAGCGGGCCTGCTGGAAATAGGGTGGCAGGAGCGCGGCGGCGATCTGGCGCGACAGGGGGCTGCGGTCCTCGTCGACAACCGCGACGGCCGCGTTGACCACTTCGGTCTTGGCCCCCGTGGCCACCGAATAGACGGCGACGGTGAAGATGTAGATGACGAGAACCAGCAGGATCGGATCGGCGAGGAAGGAGCGCAATTCCTTCACGCCGAGGCGCCAGACATTCCGGACGAAATGCATCATGTCACCGCTCCTGCTTTCTGAGCGCGATACGGGCGACGAACAGGTAAGCCAGCGCGAACAGGACCAGCATCGCGAAGGATGTCCACATATCCGAGAGGTGGAGGCCCTTGGTCATCGCGCCGACGGAGATGGGCTGATACCAGCCCGAGGGAAAGGACAGGCCGATGATCTGCCCCGCGCCGGAGAGAGAGGAGACGGGAACGAGAAGGCCCGAGAAATTGACCGCCGGGATGATCGAGATGATGGCCGCCCCGAACATGGCCGCCACCTGCGTATTGGTGAAGGACGAGATCAGCACGCCGAACCCGGTGGTGCCCGCCACATAGAGGAGCGATCCGAGAAGCAGTGCGGGCAATGAGCCCTTGACGGGCACCCCGAAGATGAAGACCGCCATCGCGAGAAGCGTCAGGAAGTTGATATAGGCGAGGACGATATAGGGTCCCTGTTTGCCCAGCAGGAATTCCAGCCGGGTCACGGGCGTCGACCGGAAATTGGCAATGGAGCCGTATTCCTTTTCCCGCACGACGCCGACGGCGGTCATCATGGCGGGGATCATCGTCAGAATCAGCGTGAAGACGCTTGGCACGATGGCGTAGACGCTCTTGAAGGCCTGATTGTAGCGCATCCGCGTTTCGACCGAGAATATGTTGGCCGCGAGCCCCGGATATCGTTCCGCGAGATATTGCTGCGCGATGCCGCTCACGTAACCCGCGGCGGTCTCGCCGCGGAAGGGCGAGGCGGCGTCGACCAGCAGATTGATTTCGGGGTGGTGTCCGCCGAGAAGGTCGCGGCCGAAACCCGAGGGAATTTCCACGCCGATGACGATCTCTCCGCTCTTCAGCCGCTGGATCAATTCGGTTTCCGAACGGGCCGGCGTTTTTTCGTCGAAATACCGGGATCCCTCGAACCCCTCGATAAGGGTCCTGCTTTCGAGCGACTGGTCCTGATCGAAAACGGCATAGGGCAAATCCTCGACATCGAAGGTAATGCCGTAACCGAAGGCGAGCAGAAGGATGACGGGGCCGGCGAGTGCGAAGGTCAGGCGGATGGGGTCGCGCAGAAGTTCCATCGCTTCGCGTCGCGTATAGGCCCACAGGCGCTGCAGGCTGAAACTGCGCCTTCCGGCTTTCCCGCGTCCGTTTTGATCCGGTTCGGGCATGGCCCGTCCGATAACGCCGTCCGTCATCCGGGATGGCGCCGCCGCTTTCTCGAGATATTCGACGAAGGCCTCTTCCAGAGAGCCTCCGCCGCTGCTTTCGGCCAGGTCGCGCGGTACGCCGACGGCCAGGACGCGGCCCGCATGCATCAGCGAGACGCGGTCGCAGCGTTCCGCCTCATTCATGAAATGGGTGGAGATGAAGATCGTGACACCGTCGTTGCGCGACAGGTCCAGCAGGTACTGCCAGAACTGGTCCCGGGCGATCGGATCGACGCCCGATGTCGGCTCGTCGAGAATCAGCACTTCCGGCCGGTGGATCACCGCCACGGCGAGTTGCAGGCGCTGCTTGATGCCCAGTGGCAGGTCGTCCGGGCGGCTGTGCTCCACGTCCTCCAGCTCGAAGCTCTTCAGCATTTCGAGGACGCGCGGTTCGATTTCGTCGTATGGCAGCTCGAAGATATGCGCATGCAGTTCGAGGTTTTGCCGTACGGTCAGTTCGCTATAGAGCGAGAAGGATTGCGACATGTAGCCGACGCGCTGTCGCGTGGCCATGTCGCGGGCATCGAGCGGCTTGCCGAAGAGCCTGGCCACGCCCTCGCTGGCGGGCAGCAACCCCGTCAGCATTTTCATGGTGGTGGTCTTGCCGCAGCCATTGGAGCCGAGGAAGCCGAAAATCTCGCCGGGCTCGATGCGGAAGCTCACATTGTCCACGGCGACGAAATCGCCGAAGCGCCGCGTCAGCCCTTCCGCCTCGATCGCCGCCGTATCGCCGTCCGCCTGTCTCGGCGGCACGGTGACCGCCCGGTGCCGCTTGCGCCTTTCCTCCGGCAGCAGTTCGATAAAGGCTTCCTCGAGCGTCTCGTGCCCCCCGGCCCGGCGGACCTCGTCCGGCGTGCCGGTTGCGAGAATGTGGCCGTCATCCATCGCCGCCAGCCAGTCGAAGCGTTCGGCTTCTTCCATATAGGCGGTGGCGACGAGCACGCTCATCTGCGGCCGCCGGGCGCGGATATGGTCGATCAGTTCCCAGAACTGGCGGCGCGACAGCGGGTCCACGCCTGTCGTCGGTTCGTCGAGAATGAGAAGATCGGGATCGTGAATGAGCGCGCAGCACAGCCCGAGCTTCTGCTTCATGCCGCCCGAAAGCGCCCCGACCGCGCGGTGGGGAAAAGGGGCAAGCCCGGTCGCGGCGAGAAGTTCGTCGATCCGCTCGCGCCGGGCGGCGGGGGTCAGGCCGAACAGCCGTCCGAAAAAGTCGAGATTCTCCTCCACGCTCAAGGTCGGGTAGAGGTTCTTGCCGAGGCCTTGCGGCATATAGGCGATGCGGACGTGACAGCGGCTGCGATGGACGCGGTCCGTCATGTCGCCGTCCAGTACGTTCACCTGTCCCGACTGAATGCGGCGGACGCCTGCCAGAATGGCCAGAAGCGTCGATTTGCCGACGCCGTCCGGTCCGATGAGCCCGGCCATGCACCCGGCGGGAATGTCGAGAGACACGTCCTCCAGCGCGGCGTTGTCGCCGTATCGATGGGTGAGGGAGCGGATCTGCGCGACCTTCGGGGCGACCTCCTGCATGGTGCCGTTTCCCGTATCAGCCCTGATCCGATCCGGCGGCGGCTGCCGGTGTGTCCTGCGCGGGGGCGCCTTCGGGCAGCTTCACCCGGAGCCGGTCGGGCCAGGCGGTGGCGGGGTCGAGCCGCACATAGCCGACGCCGCGCACACCCGTTTTCACCCGTTTTTCGAAGCGGGCGAGCAGCTCGGGGTCGAGGCTGAGCTTGATCCGGAACATCAGATTGTCGCGTTCCTCCTGCGTCTCCACGGACTTCGGCGTGAATTGCGCCTCGCTCGATACGAAAGTCACTCTGGCAGGAATGACGTAGTCGGCGGCCGGGTCGAGGATCAGCCGGGCCTCGTCGCCAAGTGCGAGACGTCCCGCCTGACGGGCGGGCAGGAAGATCGTCATATAGACGTCGGAGACGTCGAGCAGCGTGACGACCGTGCCGCCGGCGGCGAGGACTTCTCCCGGCTCGGCAACGCGGTACTGGACGCGGCCTGCGCGCGGCGCGACAAGGTCCATGTCGTCCAGCATGTTCTGAAGCTGGTCGAGCCGGGCCCGGGCGGCTTCGATGGCGGAGACGGCCTCGGCTTCCGCGGCCCTGGAGGTGGTGAGCGCGGCCTCGGCGGAGCGGAGCCGGGCGCGGCGCTGGTCGAGCGTCTCGGTGGAAAGATGCCCTTTCCTGTTCAGGGTGACCGCGCGCTCGTACTCGGCCCGGGCGAGGTCGAGTTCTGCCTCGCGCTGGGCGATGGCCGCGGCGGCCTGCGACTTGGCATGTTCGGCGCGGCTGACCTCGGCCCTGGCCGCGGCCACCTGGGCCTTCGTCTGGACGGCGTCCATGGACGCGATCTTCTGGCCGGCTTCGACGAAATCGCCTTCCCGCACATAAATGTCGTCGATGCGTCCGGCATATTTCGTTGCCACATTGATCTGTTCGGCCTCGATCCGGCCGTTCGACATGGCGATCCCGTCGGGAAGCTCGTCCTGCAGGCTGTCATACCAGTAGAACCCGAGCGCCGACGCGACGAGGATGGCGACCGCGATGGCCAGGTATTTTCTGTAACGAGGATCCTGATAGATCGGCAGGTCGGACATGGGGCCTCGCGAATGCGCTTAAAGGAACAAACTCACATAGGAATAGCAGCCATTATCAGCTTTGTCGGCGCGATACCGGAACCTGGATCAAAAACCGGAAAGTAAGAGGCGGGCAGGACGGACCGGCGCCATTCGACAGGTTCTGTTTGAATCAACTACGGAGTACGACACCGCATTAACTAAGCGTAATGAAGTGTATCGTCCCCGGTACCTGCGGAATTAGGTAGTCTGACGACGAAGATCAGACATCAATACAATTTGCGGGCAATTTTGATTGACAATGGGACTGTGCCAATCAGACGTGTCGTGATATGGAGAGCCGCCCGGATGGGGGCCCTCCTGCGAACGAGACCCTCCGAAAGGCGATCCTCCACCTCCGGCGTCATCTGGGCGACGGAAGGAGGCCCGTCGGTCCCGAGGCTGTCTGCCTCGACCGCGCCAGAAAAACAAATGGCTATGGGCGCGGTGACGATCAAGTGGGAACGAATGTCGGGCAGTCGGGTGCGCGCCTTCCGGGCACGTACTCAAAAGAACAAAAAAGAAGAGCGAACGCTCCAGCGGTTTGATGTGACCTTCGAGGCATTCTCTTGCAAAAGGATGCTCGTCCCAAGGGGAGGTTATTTTGCAGCGTATTGAAAACATCGTGTTTGCCCTGCGCGCGGTCATCCTGATCGCGCTCGGTATCATGACGGTGGTGATGGGCTACTTCGCCATGAACCTGCGGATGGACGCAGGCTTCACCAAGATGCTTCCGATCGATAATCCGTATATCGAGAAT
This sequence comes from Parvibaculum indicum, assembly GCF_011762095.1. GTDB lineage: Bacteria > Pseudomonadota > Alphaproteobacteria > Parvibaculales > Parvibaculaceae > Parvibaculum > Parvibaculum indicum. The sequence goes on from NZ_JAASQO010000005.1 coordinate 155,770, forward strand.
TTCTTCGAATACTCCGAGGGCTTCGGCGGCGGTAACCGCATTCTCGTCGTCCTGGAAAACAAGAAGGGTGACATCTTCACCCCGGAGTTTCTGGGGAAGCTGAAGGAAGCCACGGATGATGTGTTCTACATCCCCGGCGTCGCCCGTCATACGGTGACCTCCCTGTGGACGCCGAACACGCGATATATCGCGGTGACGGAGCAGGGGCTTGAAGCCGGCGACGTCATTCCGGCGAATTTCAAACCGAATGAGGAGAGCATCCAGCGCGTGATGAAAAACGTGCTGCGGGCGAACCTGCCGGGCCGGCTGGTCTCGTCCGACTTCGCATCGGCGATGATCCGCGCCGAGCTGCTCGATGTGAATCCCGAGACGCAGAAGCCGCTCGACTATTTCGACGTGGCGGCCAAACTCGAAAAAGACATTCGCGACAAATATGTCGATGCCGACACCGATGTGAAAATCGTCGGCTTCGCGAAGCTCACCGGCGATATCGCGGACGGCGCGAAGTCGGTGGTGTACTTCTTCATCGTCGCCTTCCTGCTCACCTGTTTCATGCTCTGGCTCTATTGCCGCTCGCTGCCGCTTACGGTGGTGACGGTGGGCGCCTCGCTGTGTTCGGTGATCTGGCAGTTCGGCCTGCTGCATATTCTCGGCTACGGTCTCGACCCGCTCGCGGTGCTGGTGCCGTTCCTGGTCTTCGCCATCGGCGTCAGCCATGGCGTGCAGCAGGTGAACATGGTGGGCGCGGAAATGGCCGCCGGTCTCGACAAGGAACAGGCCGCGCGCGCGACCTTCTCCTTCCTGCTGCGTCCGGGCGCCGTGGCGCTGCTGACGACGCTGGCCGGTTTCGCGACGCTCTACATCATTCCGATCGGCATGATCAAAGAGCTGTCGGTGACGGCCTCCATCGGTATCGGCTTCAAGATCATCTCCAACCTGATCATGCTGCCGCTGCTCGTGTCCTACATCGCGCCGGGCCCGGAATATGGCGAGAAGGTCCGCAAGGCGATGGCGACGCGGGCCCATCTCTGGCCGTATCTTGCCGGTCTTGCCCGGCCGCGTGTGGCGATGGTCTTTGTGAGCATCTGCCTGGTGGTCGGCATGGTCGGGCTCTACGAGTCCCGCGACAAGCAGATCGGCGACGTGCATGCCGGTGCCGGCGAACTCTGGCCGGACAGCCGCTATAACCGCGACAGCCGCTACATCGCCGAGCATTTCGCTCTCGGTCTCAACGTGCTCGGCGTGATCGCCGAGACGAAGAACGAGGTGATCTGCATCGACTACTCCAAGATGCACTATCTGGAGCGGTTCTCCTGGTACATGCGCAATGTGCCGGGCGTGCAGTCGGTGGTGTCGCTGCCGATCGTCGGCAAGCAGATCAACGCGCTGTGGCAGGAAGGCAATCTGAAGTGGCAGGCGCTGCCGCGCAATCCCGCCGCGCTCGCCCAGGCGACGTCCAGCGTGGGCAGTTCCACGGGTCTGGTGAACGCCGACTGTACGACGGCGGCCATCCAGATCTTCCTGACCGATACGAAGGCGAAGACCGTGAACACGGTCGTCGGCGCGGTCGAGGAGTGGAAGGCCAACCCCGAGAACGCTCGCGACGATCTGGATCTGCTGATCGGTACGGGTAACGTGCCGATCGTGGCGGCGACCAACCATGAAGTGGCGACCTCGGAACTTCCGATGCTGCTTTATGTGTATCTGGTGGTAATGTCGCTCGTGATCCTCACCTATCGCGAATGGCGCGGTTCGCTCGTCTGCGTGCTGCCGCTGGTTCTTGCTACCATCATCGGCGACTGGTTCCTGACGGCCTTCGGTATCGGCCTCAAGATCTCCACGCTGCCGGTGCTGGCCATCGCGGTGGGTATCGGCGTGGACTACGGCATTTACGAATACAACCGTATCCAGCGCTATCTGCGCATGGGGCTCACGCCTTACGAAGCCTATCTGCAGGCGCTGAACGATGTGGGTTCGGCTACCATGTTCACCGGCGGTACGCTGGCGATCGGTGTGTCGACCTGGATCTTCTCCGCGCTCAAGTTCCAGGCGGATATGGGTCTGCTGCTCACCTTCATGTTCCTGGTGAACATGGTCGGCGCGGTGACCCTGCTCCCGGCTCTGGTCGCGGTGGTGGAGTACTTCTTCCCGCTGAAGCGCGAGCCGCTTTCACCGGAAGAGGCAAGCGCCATCAAGCGCGGTCACTGACCCCGCGCTTTACATAAACGCTGAATGAGGGCGGCCCCGGCAACGGGTGCCGCCCTTTTCTTTTGTCCGGTCTTTTGCCCGGTCCAATGCGCTGCCGCTCCAGATTTGACTAAGTAGTCATTTTATGACTAAATAGTCATATCGAATTTCGGGAGGAGCCGCGTGGCTGGAGAACGCCTTGTAAAAACCGAGACGGACGGGCCGGTGATTTCGCGCCGGCGCGAGCGTATGCGGCAGATTCTGGTCGAGGCGGCGATGCGTCTGTTCGCGCGGCAGGGCGTGGACGCGACCACGATCGACGAGATCGTCGAGACGGCGGGCGTCGCCAAGGGCACCTTCTACAATTACTTCACCGACCGGACCGAGATTGCGCGCGAGGTCGCCCGGACCATCCGTGCCGAAATCAACGATGCCGTCGAGGAGCTCAATCAGGGGATCGAGGATCCGGCGGAACGGATTTCACGCGGCGTGCGGCTCTATATGGCCATGGTCGTGCTGGAGCCGGTGAAGGCGCAGATGCTGGCCCGCATCTATGACGGCGGCATCGATATGCATCGCGGGCTCAACCAGCATCTGCTGGGCGATATCGACGACGGCCTTGCCAAAGGACGCATCGCCGCGCCGGACAGGGAGACCGTTCTTCATTTCGTTCTCGGCGTGGCGACCGCCGCGCTGGCGGCGCTCATCCATGAAGGCGCGCCGGAAGAGGTCGCGCGCGGCGAAGGCTATGCCCGCAAGATGACGGTCATGTTGCTTCAGGGGTTCGGCCTTTCGCGGGCGGAGATCGACGGCATTCTGAAGCGGCCATTCGAGGTGTCTCATCTTTCCGTATTCCGCAAGCCGTCGTGAACAGGCCCGAAACAATCGGCAAAAGGCCGAATAGGAGGAGACCATGAGCAGCCTCATCAAGGCGACGGATATCGCCTATGTGCGCTTTTCCGCGCCCGACCTCGATCGGATGGAAGCCTTTCTCGGGGATTTCGGCCTGCATGTGGCCGACCGGAGCGACGACACGCTCTATATGCGTGCGAACGGCCCGGCGCCCTTCTGTCATGTGACGCATAAGGGCGAGGCCGGTTTCGTCGGGCTTGGATTTTACGCGGCAGGCGAGGGCGACCTTGCGAAACTGGCCGATGCCGAAGGCCTGACCGTGGAGGCATCCGATGCGCCGGGCGGGGGTGCCCGTGTGCGGCTCACCGATCCGGATGGTTTTCCCATCGATGTCGTGGCCGGGCAGACACCGGCGACACCGTTGCCGCTGCCGGAACCGCTCGCCTTCAATGCCGACGACCGATATCCGCGCCTCGGCTCGACGAAGCGCATCGCGGCGGGGCCGTCGCATGTGATGCGTCTCGGTCATGCCGTGCTCAATGTCACGGATTTTCGCGCAAGCGAGGCCTGGTACAAGGCGCGCCTCGGCTTCGTGACCTCCGACGAGATCGAACTGGCGCCGGACGCACCGCTCGGCGCCTTCATGCGCTGCGACGGCGGCGAACGCTATGTCGACCACCACACGCTTTTCCTCGTCGGCACCGGTACGCCGGGCTTCAACCATGCCGCCTGGCAGGTGGCGAATTTCGACGACCTGATGGCCGGCCATAATCATCTGGAACAGGCCGGCGAGACCCATGTCTGGGGCGTGGGCCGTCATGTCCTCGGCAGCCAGATTTTCGACTACTGGAAGGATCCCTGGGGGCACAAGGTCGAGCACTGGACCGATGGCGATCTCTTCAACAATCAAACGCCGCCGGGCAAGGCGGGGCTCGAAGCGCTGATGGGCGCGCAATGGGGCCCGGACGCCCCGCCCGCCATGGCCGAATAAGGAACCGGGAGAAGACATGAAACTCGCGACTTTTACGCATCAGGGCAAAACGCGCATCGGCGTGGTCGAGGGCGAGGGGATCGTCGATCTTTCCGCCGCCGCGCCCGCCCTGCCGACCGAGATGATCGCTTTTCTGGAAGCGGGCGACACGGCGATGGATGCCGCGCGCAAGGCGGTCGATAGCGCGTCCGCCATTCCGCTTTCCGAGGTGACGCTCGAAGCGCCGGTGCTTCGGCCCGGCAAGGTGCTCGCCTGCGGGCTCAACTATATGGACCATGTGGAAGAGTCCGGCATGGAGGTGCCCAAGCACCAGATCTGGTTCACCAAGCAGCACAATTGCATCAATGGGCCCTACGCGCCTATCGAGCTGCCGGAAGTCTCGGCTCTTCTCGACTACGAGGCGGAGATGTGTTTCGTGATCGGCAAGCGCTGCAAGGACGTGCCGGCGGACCGCGCGCATGAAGTGATCGCAGGCTATTTCGTCGGCGACGATGTGAGCGTGCGCGACTGGCAGCTCCGTGCGAACTCCTGGACGATGGGAAAGTCCTTCGACACGCATGGCCCCATCGGGCCATGGATCACCACGGCGGACGAGGTCGCGGACCCGCATGCGCTCGACATCAAATGCTGGGTGAATGGCGAGCTGCGCCAGAACTCCAACACAAGACATCTCATCTTCAACTGTTTCGATCAGATCGCGGAATTGAGCACCGCCTTCACGCTCGATGTGGGCGACGTGATCTTCACCGGCACGTCTTCCGGCGTGGGCGGGGCGATGAAGCCGCCGCAATTCCTCAAGGAAGGCGATGTCGTGCGCGTCGAGGTGGAAGGTCTCGGCGCCGTCGAGAACAAGGTCGTCGCACAGAAAAGGAAAACGCTCATCGGCTGACGATGGTCGCGGGAGGAAAGAGATGGAAAAGACGGATGTGCTGATAGCGGGTCTCGGGCCCGTGGGCGCCGCGCTGGGCGTCTATCTTGCGCGCTCGGGCGTGAAGGTGATCGTTGTCGAAAAGACGATTGAGGTCTATCCGATGCCGCGGGCGGCGCATCTCGATCATGAGACGATGCGCCTTCTGGACCTCGCGGGCGGCGCGGTGGCGGTCGCCGGCAACAGTCAGCCGCTTTCCTCCTATGAGTTCCGCAATGCGAAGGGCGATCTGCTGCTGGGCTTCCGCCCGCCGGCGGCGCTGGCCGATACGGGCTGGCCCTATACCTCCATGTTCCATCAGCCGACGCTGGAAATCGCCATGCGCGAGGCGCTGACCGAGGAGCCCGATGCATCCGTCCGGCTGGGCGTGTCGCTTATCGGTTATACGGACGGCCCCGACGGCGTGACGGTCGAGGTCGAAGGGCCGGACGGCAAAACGCAGATCGCTGCGAAGTATCTCGTCGGGTGCGATGGCGGGCAGAGCACGGTCCGTCGTCTTGCCGGGATCGGTCTCGACGATATGGGCTTCGACGAGCCCTGGCTCGTCATCGACACGCTGCTGAAAGACGGTACGGAGCGGCTTTCCACCATCGGGTTGCAGCATTGCGATCCGGCGCGGCCCGTTACCTCCATGCCCATGGCGCCGGGGCGGCATCGCTGGGAGTTCATGTTGCTGGACGGCGAGACGCCGGAAGACGTCATGACGGACGAGGCGATCGAGGCAATGATCGCGCCCTTTGCCGACCCGAAAAGCCTGAGCGTGGAACGGCGGGCGTTCTATCGCTTCCATGCCGTTTTCGCAGAACGCTGGCGCGACGGCCATGTGATCCTGGCGGGCGACGCGGCGCATCAGATGCCGCCCTTCCTGGGGCAGGGGCTTTGCTCGGGCGTGCGCGACGCGGCGAACCTGTCATGGAAGCTCGCCGCCGTCGTCAGGGGCGAGGCGGATCAGGCATTGCTGGACAGTTTCCAGCCGGAACGCGAGCCGCATGTGCGCGCCATCACCGAGATGGCGGTCGCCATGGGCAAGATCGTCTGTACGCAGGACGAGGCGCTGGCCGCCGCGCGCGATGCCGACATGATGCAAAAGCCGGAGGCGGCGCGTTTCGATGCGACGCCCGCGCTGGCGGGGCTCGCATCCGGTGTGATCGCAGGCGGCGGCGCGGTGGCGCCCTGTCTCAGGGGCGAAGGCGGCGCGCGTCCGGATGTCCTGCTCGGCATGAGGCCTTGTCTGGTCGGGGCGCGGCGGGCCGACGCCCCGGCAGACGTCCCGGTCGACGGGGGCGGCATGGCGGTTATCGCGCTGGACGAGCATGAGGGGGAGGGCGAAGCGCCGTTCCGCGCTTTGCTGGGCGATGCGCCCGCCATGCTGGTTCGGCCCGACCGCTATGTGTTCGGCACGGGCGAGCCTGCCTCGCTGCTGGCGGCGTGGTCGGCCTATCTCAAGACGGGCCGGGCGGAGATGCGGGCGGCCGCCTGAGGCCTCACTCCTGCGCATTCCTGAGCGCGAAGGACATGGCCGTTCCGGCCAGCGCCGAAGCGGACAGGAAGATGAGCGCGGCCAGCGTGCTGGCGCTCAGTATGACGCCCAGTATTGCGCCATAGACGAGCAGAGCGATCCCCATCAGCGTGTTGGCGAGCGCGGTATATTGCGCGCGCGTTTGCGAGGTCGCCATATCCACGAGCTGCGTCTTGCGGCCGATACGGATGCCTGCATGGGCGATGGAGAGGATGAAGAGCGCGGCCACCAGCACCGGCGGATATGCCAGCGCCGAATGCGCGAAGACCCAGAGCGCGGCGACGATGGCGGCCAGGATGCCCGCGATGGCCGATCCGAGCCCCATCGCCATGCGGCTGGAGCGGTCGGCAAGCGAGCCCCAGATGGAGGCGCTGACCGCGCCTGCGACGCCGGTTGCCGCTATCAGCAGGCCGAGGCTCGACAGCGCGCCGCCGGTCGCGTCATGCGCGATGGAGACATAGATCGGGGGCGACAGCGCCGAGCTGAGCAGCAGGATGCGGGCGGCGAGGAAATGCCGGAACTCCCGGTCGCTCAGCAAAATGCCGCGCATCTCGTTCAGGCTGTCCAGGAAGCCGACGCCGCCTTCCGTCGCGCCGGGCACTTCCTCCACCCCGGCAAAGACGATGCCTCCTCCGATCCAGAAGGCGCCGCCCGCCGCGATCAGCGCCAGAATGACGTCCTGTCGTTCGCGCAGTTCCGGCATCAGGGCGACGGCCGCGCCCACACAGGCCATGACGATACCGCCGATCAGCGTGGCATAGCCGGAGACGCGGCCTCGGCGGTTCTTGGAGACGGTCTTGCCGAGCGTGTCCTTGGAGGCGACGGAGGAGACGCCCCGCGCCAGGCTCAGAAATGTCAGCAGCCCGACGATGCACCAGCCCGTGGCGGTGCCGCCGAGCCCGGCCAGCACGATCCCCGCCATGGCGAGCGCCGCCAGGCCTTGCGCGACGGCGCCGCCGACCCAGAACCATTTGCGGACCGGAAAATGGCGTACCACGCTGCCCACGATCAATTGCGGGAAGAGCGCCAGCGCCTCGCGGATCGGCACCAGAAGGCTCAGCATGAAGGCGGGCGCGCCGATGGCGGCGAGGAGCCAGGGCAGCACGGTCTTGGGATTGACCAGCCCGTCGGAAATCTGGCTCATCGCCTGCGACAGCGTGGTGCGGACGAAATTGCGGGGCTGTTCGTGGCAGGCGGCTTCGGGAATGTCGCGGCAGAGGCGTGCGGCATCCTCGCCGATGGCGAGATCGTAGATCTGTTTTGAAAGTGTCGTGTCCTGCGTTGCCATGCTGCGCGGAAGGCCCCCTTGCCCGTGAATGGCGAGAGAGAATAGGCCGTCCGCGCCCGGAGGCAAGTCCGGCGCCCTTATGCGTGTCGGGCGCCGGGCCGGTTTTGCCTCAGGCGGCGTTCTTCTTCATGGAGTAGCGGATCGGCAGGCGTTTCAGCCCGCTGACGAAGGAGGCCTGCACCCAGGCGGGATCGCCCGCCAGTTCGATATGGTCGAGCCGGTTCAGCAGTTCCTTGTAGAGGGAACGGATTTCCATTTTGGCCAGATGCTGGCCGAGGCACAGATGCGCGCCGTAGCCGAAGGGGAGGTGCTTGTTGGGGGTGCGGTCGATACGGAAGGTGAAGGGATCCTCGAACACCTCCTCGTCGCGATTGGCCGACCAGTAGCACATCATCATGTTTTCGCCCGGCTTGATCTTCTGTCCACGGAGTTCGTATTCCGCGTTCGGCGTCCGGAAGAAGTGTTTTACCGGCGTCGACCAGCGGATGAACTCGTCCACCGCCTTGGGCAGCATCTCTTCGGGGTTGGCGCGGAGCTTGGCGAGCTCGCCGGGGTTTTCCAGCAGCGCATGCAGTCCGCCCGCCGTCGAGGAGCTTGTCGTGTCATGTCCCGCCGTCGCGACGATGACGTAATAGGACATCGCTTCGAGATGGCCGATGGGTTCGCCGTCGATCGTCGCATTGGCGATGACGGTGGCCACATCGTCGCGCGGGTTCTTGCGGCGGTCTTCGGTGATGGCCGTGAAGTAGTTGAAGAAGTCGGCGACCGTGTTGTTGAAGTCGGTGTTCTCTTCGCGCTTCATGTCCGGGTCGGTGGAGCCGAAAAGCTCCTGCGTCAGTTTCAGCATGAAGGCTTCGTCTTCCGCCGGAACGCCCAGCACCGTCATGATGACGCGCAAGGGATACCAGACCGCGACTTCCGACACGAAGTCGCATTCGCCGCCAAGGGCTTCCATGCGGTCCACATACATGCGGGCGAGATCGCCGATATCGGCTTCGAGCTTTTTCAGGTTTGGCGGCATGAACCAGGCTTGTGTGAGCCCGCGATAATTGCGGTGGTCGGGATTGTCCATATCCACCAGCGAGCGGACGATGTGGTGGCTGCCGCCGGTATAGTCGAGCACCGCCTGTTCGGTCTCGACGGTCTGGAGCGTCAGGCGCGGATCGTTCAGGAAGATGTCATTCTGCTTTTCGACTTCCATAATGTCGGCGTGCTTGGACACGACCCAGAAGGGGCGGTAGCCGTCCGGCTCCACCCAGCGCACGGGATCGTTTTTCCGGAGCCAGGCGAAGAGGTCGTGATAGCGCTCCGGATGGGCATAGGTCAGCGGGTCGGCAACGGCATTGTCGATCGTTTTGCGGTCTGCATTTTCAAACATGGCTGGGTTTTCCTCAGGCTTCGGCGTGCCGCAAACGGGGTCCGGATTTTGTTTTTCTTCTTATCCCGGACGGGCGCGGCGGTTACGTTGCGTCAATTCCCTGCGACGCGTTTTTCAGTGTCGTGAAGGACGATAGGCCAGCCATGCGGGGCTGGACAAGCGCGATTCCATGTACAAGATGGCGCCGAAAAGGCTGGCATCGTGCCTGCAGAAACAGATGAAACAGGCGGTGTGGCAAGGGCTTTTGCCGGTGTCACCAAGCACTCGAAGGAGATGAGGAAATGGCTGAAGCATATATCGTAGCAGCCGCGCGCACGGCCGGCGGCCGCAAGGGCGGCCGTCTCAAGGACTGGCATCCGGCCGATCTCGGCGGCGCGGTGATCGATGCGCTCGTGGAGCGGACCGGCATCGATGGCGGCGAAGTGGAAGATGTGATCTTCGGCTGCGTGGGCCAGGTCGGCGAACAGGCGATCAACATTGCGCGCAATGCCGTGCTCGCTTCCAAGCTGCCGGAACATGTGCCCGCGACCTCGGTGGACCGTCAGTGCGGTTCCTCGCAGCAGGCGCTTCACTTCGCGGCGCAGGCGGTGATGTCGGGTGCGATGGACATGGTGCTCGCGGGCGGCGTCGAAAGCATGACGCGCGTGCCGATGGGCCTTTCCGCGGCGCTGCCGGCCAAGAACGGTTTCGGCAACTATATGAGCCCGAAGATCGTCGAGAAGTACCCGAACGTGCAGTTCTCGCAGTTCGCGGGTGCGGAGATGATCGCGAAGAAATATAATCTGTCCAAGGATCAGCTCGACGAGTTCTCCTTCCAGAGCCATCAGAAGGCGATCAAGGCGACGCAGGCCGGTGCTTTCGACGAGGAAGTCGTGCCGGTGGAAGTGACGCTGGAAGACGGCTCGAAGGAAATGCACAAGGTGGATGAAGGCATCCGCTTCGATGCGAGCCTCGAAGGCATTCAGGGCGTGAAGCTTCTGGCCGAGGGCGGCGCGCTGACCGCGGCTTCTTCCTCGCAGATCTGCGACGGCTCTTCCGGCGTGCTCGTCGTCAGCGAAGAGGCGCTGAAGCGTCACAACCTCACGCCGCTGGCGCGTGTCCATCACATGCATGTGACGGGCGGCGACCCGGTCGTCATGCTGGAAACGCCGATCCCGGCCACCGAGCAGGCGCTGAAGCGCGCGGGCATGAAGATCGACGACATCGACATCTTCGAGGTCAACGAAGCCTTCGCCTCGGTGCCGATGGCCTGGCTGCAGAAGCTTGGCGCCGATCCGGAACGCCTCAACGTCAATGGCGGCGCCATCGCGCTCGGCCATCCGCTGGGCGGGTCGGGCACCAAGCTCATGTCCACGCTGGTCTATGCGCTGAAGAACAACAACAAGCGCTACGGCCTGCAGACCATGTGCGAGGGCGGCGGCCTTGCCAATGTGACGATCGTCGAGCGCCTCTGATCGCGTTTTTCGTCACCTGAAAATCGAAGGGCGGAGCAGCCAGGCTGCTCCGCCCTTTTTGTTCGCGCCAGCGTGGAGGGGACACGCGAGGGGGAGACGCGAACAAATGCCGCCGCGGGTCAGTGCCCGCCGCCGCTTCCTCCTCCGCCGCTGCCGCCGATCACTTCCGGTTTTTTCAGGATCGGCATGGTCAGAAGCATGGCGGCAAAGCAGATCGCGAGCACGAAGAAGCAGTCGGCAAAGGCCATCACGGTCGCGTCGCGCGTCATCAGCCCGTAGAGCTGCTTCACGGTCGCAAGCGGCGCGTCGATACCGGGCGTCTGGCCGATATGGGCGCTAAGGCCTGCGAGCGCCTGATCCGTCGCCGCGCGGCCATGGACGAAGAAGTCGCGCAGCCGGTCCTTGTGAAGGTCGATGCGGTTGATCAGCACCGTGTTGATGACGGCAAGGCCCAGCGCGCCGCCGAGATTGCGCATCAGGTTGTAAAGGCCGCTCGCATTCTTGAGCTGTTCGGGCGAGAGCGTGCCGAGCGCCAGCGTATTCACCGGCACGATGCAGAACATGAGGCCGATCCCGCGAATGACCTGCGGCCAGAAGAGCTGGTCGAAGCCCCATTCCCATGTGATGCCGAGCATCTGGTAGTTGGAAACGGCCAGCATGCCGAAGCCGATGGAGATCAGTATACGGATGTCCATTTTCTGGCTCAGAACGCCTGCGAGCGGGGCGGACAGGAACTGGCAGATGCCGGTGACGAACATGATCTGGCCGATCTGGCTTGCACTTAGGCCCCGCACTTCGGACAGGAAAAGCGGGTAGAGATAGGTAAGTCCGTAAAGGCCGACGCCGAGAAAGAGGCTGAGGATGGAGCCGATGGCGAAATTCGCATTGCGATAGGCCTTGAGGTCGACGATCGGGTCGTCGCGCGTCAGCACATGGGCGATGAAATAGGCGCCGGAGATGACGCAGACGACGCTGAACCACCAGATGGTGTTGTCGTTGAGCCAGTCGTTGCGGGGGCCTTCCTCCAGCACATATTCGAGCGAGCCGAGAAAGAGCGCCATCAGGCCGATGCCGGCGAGGTCGATCTTGTTCAGGAGCGAGAAATCCGGCTCGTCGAGATCGACGAGAAACCACACCGCCGTGGCGACGACGATGCCGGGAATGACGTTGATGAGGAAAAGCCAGTGCCATGACAGCGCATCGGTGATGTAGCCGCCCAGCGTCGGGCCGATGGTGGGCGCCAGCGTCACGACAAGGCCGATCATCACCGAGACATTGGCGCGTTTTTCCGGCGGGAAGACATTGCCATAGGCGGCGGAGAAAACCGACGGGATCATGGCGCCGCCGATGAAGCCCTGCAGCGCACGATAGACGATCATCGTTTCGATATTGGTCGCGGTGGCGCAGAGCAGGCTCATGAAGGTAAAGCCGCCCGCGGAAATCACGAAGATGTAGCGCGTGGACAGGAGCCGGGAGAGCCAGCCCGACATCGGGATCATCACCACTTCGGCGATCAGGTAGGAGGTCTGGACCCAGCTGATTTCCTCGGTGCTGGCGGAGAGCCCGGCCTGAATGTCGCCGATGGAACTGGCGACGATCTGGATGTCCAGGATCGCCATGAACATGCCGACGACCATGAACAGGAAGCCCGCCACGCGCCGGGCGGAGAATTCGCCCGCGCCGCCGTCATCGGTTGTATCGAGGCTTGCCATGGCGTGTCCCCTTCAGCGTCGCCTAGCGGGACTTCGCCAGCGCGTGATGCTTTTCGGGCGCCGTGCCGAAAACGTCGCCGGCATTGGCGGCGCGGCCGCTCTTGCCGGTGCGCGTGTCCACGGTGACGGTCACGGAAAGGCCGGGGCGGAGATATCCGGCGAGCTTGTTGTCGTCGGGCATGGCGATGCGCACGGGCACGCGCTGCACGATCTTGGTGAAATTGCCGGTGGCGTTTTCGGCGGGCAGCAGGCTGAAGACCTGGCCGCTGGCGGGCGAGAAGCTTTCGATCCTGCCCTCGATCTCGGTATCCGGCCAGGCATCGGCGACGATGGTCGCGGTCTGGCCGACCTTCATGTTCTCGATCTGCGTTTCCTTGAAGTTCGCATCGATATAGACATGCGGCAGCGCCACGACGGAGGCGAGTTGGTTGCCCGGCTGCACGAGCTGGCCGACATCCATGTGGCGATTGCCGATCACGCCGTCCACAGGGGCGCGGATGACGGTATAGGCGAGGTTCCGGTCGGCCTGGTCGAGATCGGCCTGAACCTGCTTCAGCCGGGCTTCCTGCTGGGCTTTCTGCGCCTTCAGGACGGCGATCTGGGTGCTGGCGGCGTGCAGCTTGGCCTTCGCGGCGGCGAGCGCCGCATTGGCGGATTTCATCTCGGCGCTGGCGGAATCGAGCTTCTGGCGGCTGGCGAAATCCTGCCGGGCGAGTTTCTCATAGCGCCGGTAATCGGTCCGGGCGCGCAGCGCCTGCGCATCGGCGGCGGCGACATTGGCCTTGGCGCTTTCCGCATCGGCTTTCGCCGCCTCGATCTGTTCGGCAATGGTGGCGATGGCCGATTTCTGGGTTTCGAGCCGGGCTTCGGCCTCGGCCTTCGCGATCTCGAAATCGCGGGGCTCGATGGTGGCCAGCACATCGCCCTTGTGCACATAGGCATTGTCGGTCGCATCCACCGAGGCGAGATAGCCGGAGACCTTGGGCGAGATCACCGAAATATCCGCATGCACATAGGCATTGTCGGTACTCTCATAGTAGCGGAAGCTGGTGAACCAGAGGATGGTGTAAACGATGGCGGCAAGGGCGAACAGGCCGCCAAGCCCGGCGAAAATGCGCTGGCGCGTAGTCATGGGGAAACCTCAAGATCGAACCGGTCGGTCAATAGGCTTGAAATATGTATCGATCCTCGCCATTTTCAATAGCGAAAATGACTGAACCGTTCGGTCATAAACATTTCTGGTAGAAAAAATGTCGGATCTGGATGCCAATGGGGGCGTTATGGAGAACGATGGCGCGGCGGTCGCCGAGACGGAATCGGCCAAGCGCAGCCAGATTCTCGCAGGCGCGCGGCGGGCCTTTCTTGCCAATGGCTATGAGGGCACCAGCATGTCGCTCATCGCGCGCGAGGCCGGCGTCTCCAAGGGCACGCTCTATGTCTATTTTTCCAACAAGGAAGCGCTCTTCGCCGCGGTGACGGAGCTGCAATGCCACACCCAGGGCGGCACCGCCTTCGAGGTGCTGAACGAGGACGGCCCCGCCTCGGAGATCCTGCCGGCCTTCGGCCGTCATTTCGTCGACTTCGTCCTGAGCGAGCCGGCCTGCGCGCTCCGGCGGCTGATTACGGCGGAGTCGGGCAAGTTTCCGGAACTGGGTCATGCCTTCTACGAAAACGGGCCCCGGCGCATGAAAGGGCAGCTCGCAGGCTATCTGAAGCGGCGGGTGGAGGCGGGCGAGCTCGATATTCCCGATACCGAGCTGGCGGCGACGCAATTCATCGTGCTCTGCAAGGGCGAATTCGACATGCTGCGCCAGATCAGCGTGATCGAGACGGCCACCCCGCAGCGCATCGGCTATACGGTGGATGCCGCCGTGCGGCTTTTCCTTGACGGATACCGCGCGGAGAGGTGAATTCCCCCGTCTACGAATTGCGTAGAGGAAGACCATAAAAGGACTGCGCTCATCTGATGAAGATGAAGGAACTCGAGAAGGAGACGGGCGTCGGCCGGGAGACGATCCGCTTTTACATCCGCGAAGGCCTGCTGCCCGAGCCCGACCGTCCCAAACGGAACGTGGCCCGCTACGATCAGGAGCATGTGGACCGGCTGAAGCTGATCCGCCGCCTGCAGCATGAGCGCTTCCTGCCTCTCAGCGTCATCAAGACCATCGTCACCGCGCAGGATGCGCGCCCCCAGCGCGGCATCGAGCAGCTGATCGGGCTTGAAAACCTTCTCGGGCCGCTGGTCGCCGATCCGCGCAATCTGGAGCCGCGGCGTTTCGCGGAGGTTCGCGACAGTTCGGGGCTCAGCGAGGAGGAGATGCGGCGCCTCGTCGAGGTCGGCTTTCTCCATGTGGACAATCATGACGGCGAGGAATGGCTCAACAGCCGCAATGCGCGACTGGTGGAACTCGTCGCGGAGGGCCGCAAGGAAGGCTTCACGCCCGATATGGGCTATGAGGTCGACACCTATGGCATCTATGCGGAACTGACGGATGTGCTGGCGCGGCGCGCGGTCGTCACCTTCTACGAGAATGTGGGCGACAGGCTCGACCAGGAAGAGGCGGCCCAGCTTGCCGCGCGCGGGATCCGGCTGCTCGACGAGATCCTGCCTCTCTTGCGGATCGAGAAGATCGTGCGCGAGATCAAGCGCCTCAGCGACGAGGGCGAGCTACCCGAGGGCTACACGCGCGATCGCCAGGCGGGGCCGTCCTAGTCCCGCAGCAGCAGCGCATCTTCCTTGCGCCAGTAGAGCCAGTATTCCTCGCCCGGCGAGAAGGTGAATTCCTCGATGTCGCGGCTGACATTGCCGATATCGGCCAGCAGGCGTTTACCCCCGCCGATCTCGAAGAAGATGTTGGAATAGCTGCCGTAATAGGCCACTTCGCCGACCTTGCCCTTGACGATGACGGCGCTGTCGGGATCGCGGATTTCTTCGGGCCTGTCGGCCACGAAGATCTTTTCCGGCCGGATCGCCATGGTGAGGTCGCCCTGCGCATCGCCCGCGGTCTGGAACGCATCCAGCGGCGCGGCGTCGACGGTCACGCGGCCGTCGCCGGCCGGGGTCACTTTCGCGTCCAGCATGTTGATGGTGCCGATGAAGTCGGCCACGAACTTGTTGTGCGGGTTTTCGTAAAGCTGCTGCGGCGAGGCGATCTGGCGCACCACACCGTCGCTCATCACGGCGATGCGGTCGGCCATGGAAAGCGCCTCGGACTGATCGTGCGTCACCACCACGAAGGTAATGCCGACGGTCTTTTGCAGGCGGACGAGTTCGAGCTGCATGGCCTCGCGCAGCTTGGCATCGAGCGCGGAGAGCGGTTCGTCGAGCAGCAGCACGGAGGGTTGTTTGACCAGGGCGCGGGCGAGCGCCACGCGCTGGCGCTGGCCGCCGGAAAGTTCGTCGGGTTTGCGCTTGCCGTAACCGCCGAGTTTCACGAGGTCGAGCGCGTCGGAAACGCGCGTCCTGATCTCGCCGGCGGGCCGGCCGTCCATTTTCAGGCCATAACCGACATTCTGTTCGACGGTCATATGCGGGAAGACCGCATAGGACTGGAACACCATGTTCACCGGGCGTTTGTTCGGGGCGACGTCGGCCATGTTCTGGCCGTCGATCAGGACCTCGCCATGGCTGGGCGTTTCAAAACCGGCCAGCATGCGCAAAAGCGTGGTCTTGCCGCAGCCCGACGGGCCCAGAAGGGCAAAGAACTCGCCGCGCTTGATGGTGAAGTCGGCATGGTCGACCGCCTTTACCCCGCCGGGGAAGACCTTGGACACGCCGTTTATCTCGATGATCGGTTGCCGGTCCGTCCGGACCTCGGGCGAGGATAGCGTCGTTGCGGCTTCAGACATGCACATGCTCGACTTGTTATGCCCGGCAAGCGCTGCGATCGGCGTGCGGGCAGGCTTCTGACACGATCGGGAGAGAGGTCGGATGTGAGAAAACGGCGCCCGCCCGGTAATTCGTCATAAAGAGCCTAGCACCGGAAGCGGGGGGACGGGCAAGCGGAATGCGGCAGTGCGGTATGACGGCCGTCCCGCCGTGCGGCCAAGGAATATGGATCATTCTTCTTGTAAATTAGAATGAGAATAAATATTATCTAGCTCATGCAGCCGGGATATGGGGTCCCGTGCGTCTCACGGATGGAGATCGACATGCGCTCGCTTGCCAAGACACTGACTTTTGCCTGCCTGCATTTCAGCGTCGGCTTCGGCGTGACCTATGCGCTGACCGGGTCCGTCAGCATCGCCGCGGGCGTGGCGCTGATCGAGCCGCTGGTGAATACGGTGGTCTTCTATTTCCACGAGCAGGCATGGGCCCGGGCCGACGGGCGGGCCGCCGAACTCGAAAAGGGGTTCGACCCGGATCTCGGCCACAACGTCCTCTGACACCGTCATCTGACGGGGTATCGGCCGGATATGTTTCGCGCCGCCGGATGTTCCGGCGGCGTTTTCATTTCCAGGCCCAGACGGGCTGTTCCAGACGGTCGACGCGGGTATCGCGGCCCCTGAGCGCCACTTCGGCGAACTGGTAGAGCATGGCGGCGGTGGGCGCGTGGATATGCGAGGGGCCGATATGGAGGCGGATGACGGGCCGCTCGCTTTCGGGGATGTCGATGAATTCCGGCGAGCCTTCCCGGTCGAACTCGCTCAATCCGAAATGATGGATGGAGGCGACCTCGGCGGGGTTCGCTTCCATGTCCGAAAGATCCGCCGTCCAGAAGACGAAAGGCGTGATCTCATAGCCCGAGCGTGTGGGATAGGCGTCCAGCCGTCCCAGAAGATGGTCCGGCGACAGGGCCAGCCCGATTTCCTCGCGCATTTCGCGCAGCGCCGCGTCGAGCACCGTCTCGCCGGGATCGAGCCGCCCGCCCGGCAGCGCCCATTGGCCCGCATGAGAAGAAAGGCGCGGCACGCGGCGGGTGAGCAGGAAGCCCGCCTCCTCTTCGCTGTCGGGCCCTTCCTTGCGCATGGGCGCGACCGCGATGGCGACGGCGGCCTGTTTCAGCGCCGACGGCGCGGGCGTTTCGGGGCGGAAGGCGGAAAGCCTCTCGGTCATCTGGCGGCGGAGCGTCTCGTCGAAAGGGTAGGGCATTGAACTTGCGGGGTCGGTGGCTGTTGATTGGGTGTTTAGTAAATCGGTCCCGATGGCGCGGTTCGGCGTCAAAAGACCCTCAAATGTTTAACATCATAAACGCGCGCGTGAAATTTCGTCTTCCCGGCATCTTGGTGGGCCGTGTGCGGGCGCGTAACCTCCTCCTTACAGGTCAAGGCCGTCTCATCTTCCGAGCCCGGAGGTTACGCCCATGCGTATCGGTGTCCCCAAGGAAATCAAGGTCCATGAATATCGCGTGGGCATGACGCCCGCGGCGGTGCGCGAAGCGGTTCATCACGGGCACCGGGTGATGGTGCAGAAGGATGCGGGGCTCGGCATCGGTCTGTTCGACAGCGATTATGAAACGGCGGGCGCGGAAATCGCCGCGACGCCGGACGAGATTTTCGAGCGCGCCGACATGATCGTGAAGGTGAAGGAACCGCAGCACGCCGAATGGAAGATGCTGCGCGAGGGCCAGATCCTCTTCACCTATCTGCATCTGGCGCCCGATCCGGAGCAGGCACGCGGATTGATGGAATCGGGCTGCGTGGCCATTGCCTATGAAACGGTGACGGATCAGCGCGGCGGGCTGCCTCTGCTGGCGCCCATGTCGGAAGTGGCCGGCCGCATGTCCATCCAGGCCGGTGCCCATTGCCTTGAGATAGCCCAGGGCGGTCGCGGCATGTTGCTGGGTGGCGTGCCGGGCGTGGCCGCCAGCCGCGTCGTCGTGCTGGGCGGCGGCGTGGCTGGCACCAATGCCGCGCGCATGGCGATGGGGCTCGAGGCGCATGTGACGGTGATCGACATCAACCTGCACCGGCTTTACGAGCTCGACATGCAGTTCGGCCCGATGCTCAACACCATCTATTCGACGGTCGATGCGATCGAGGAATATGTGCTGGGCGCCGATCTCGTCATCGGCGCGGTGCTGGTGCCGGGCGCGGCGGCGCCCAAGCTCGTGACCGAAGAGATGGTGAAGAAGATGAAGAAGGGTTCGGTGCTCGTCGACATCGCCATCGACCAGGGCGGCTGCTTTGCCACCTCGCATCCCACCACCCATGCCGATCCCACCTATGTGACGGATGAGGTGGTGCATTATTGCGTCGCCAACATGCCCGGCGCGGTAGCGCGCACCTCCACCTTCGCGCTCAACAACGCCACGCTGCCCTTCACCCTGTCGCTGGCCGACAAGGGCTACCGGCAGGCACTTGCCGACAATCAGCACCTCAAGGCCGGTCTTAATGTCTATGAGGGCAAGCTCACCTATCGGGCGGTGGCCGAGGCGCTGGGCGCACCTTTCCACGAGGCGGACAGTCTGCTCGGCGCCTGAAGCTCCCGAGCGGGCTTTCGTGTGACCCTGTCCTATAAAGATACAGTTTTTATTAACCATATTGCCCGAGTCTCCCGCCATGGCCCTTCGGGGCGTATGGGCAATACGGGGGCTCGACCATGTTTCGGGATAAAGTCCGGCGGGAACGTTTCTGGCTGTTTCTGGGCGCAATGCTGATCGCGATTTTCGTTTGGCAGCGCGAGACCGTCTCGCGTGAAACGCCGGAGCGCTACGACACGGCGGGGATGAACCGTCTGGTGGAGAGCACGGTTGAGGTGCCGGTATATGTGGCCGACGCGCATGCCTTGCCGAAGCCTAGGCCCTGGCGGCCTGCGACAGCGGTGCGTCCGGCGCCCGAACCTCGCCGCGCGCCTGCCCGTCATGAGCCGGTGCGCGTCGCGGCCGTTCCCGATGCGGCCGGGGATCGCGACGACCGCCTCATTACCGGCTCCATCAACGCATCGCCGGTCCTGCCCATGGCGCGGCCGGGCCTGGACCGCCGGGTACAGGTGGCGAGCCTGGCGCCCGCCGCGCCTGTGAGCGCAGGTTCCGAGGGCCGCTCCGGCATGGCGCGCTATTATGTGCAGCTCGGCTCCTATCAATCCATCGACTCGGCGACCCGGCGCTATCTGGATCTTTCCGGCGAGAAGGTCGATCTTCAGGGCGATGAGCGGATCTTCATCGAAGAGGCGGATGTGGGCGGCGAACGCTTTCACCGGGTCCGGATGGGCGGTTTTGCAAGCGAGCGAGATGCCCGCGCGGCCTGCGCAAGGGCCGGTATTCCGGGCGCCGATTGCGCGGTTGTCGCGCTCAACTGAGGCCCGCGCGCCGGATTCGCGCAAATATGCGCCGAAGCGCCAGGGGGGCATGGACTTTTGCCCCCTTTTGCCTGTATAAGCCCGTCCAAATTGCCGGTTGCCCGGGGCGAAGTGGATTTCGGGGCGCGGCAAGCCGATTTCAAAGCCTAGTCGAGGCAGGCAGCCGGCACCGGCCCATCCCGTTTTCCGGGCCGGCGCGGAGAGCCGCCTTTGACGGGTTTAACCCAACTGGAGCTAGAGCCATGGCCGTTCCGAAGAGTAAAGTTACCCGGTCCAAGCGCGGCATGCGCCGTTCGGCCGATGCGCTGAAGCAGCAGGCCTATGTCGAAAATCCCGACAGCGGCGAGCTGCACCGTCCGCATCATATCGACCTGAAGAGCGGTATGTATCGCGGCCGTCAGGTGCTGAAGCCGAAGGACGATTTCTGATCCGACCGGATCGAGAGATGCAAAAACGCCGGCTCCCGAAAGGGCGCCGGCGTTTTTCGTTCGTCCGGCTTGAACCGGCATTGCGAGCGCCCGTCAGGGTGCGCGGCAATCCAGAACGGCAGGCGCAGCACTGGATTGCTTCGTCGCTTCGCTCCTCGCAATGACGAAGGAGGGCGGTTCTATTCCAGCCCCTTGAGCCCCTTCACCGCCACCTCCTCGGCGCGGGCGAAGATCTCTTCCTTCCAGTCGTCCTCGTTCACATAGAACGCATTGCGGATGAGGGTGGCGACTTCTTTCGCGCGCGGGTTTTCCGCGCCGCCATGCTGCCAGAGCCAGTTGTCGGCCTGCAGCGCGAAGGAGACATCCGTGATCGGCAGCGTGCCGAATTCCAGGCCGCAGGCGGCCAGCGTCTTGCCGTCGAGTTCTTCCGCCAGGAAATCGGTGATGGAGCCGGCAATGTTCGACGAGACGGAGCCTTCCCCCTTGGTGGAGATGACTTCGTCGCCCCAGAGAGCGGTCATGCGGTCATAGGTCGGTGTGCCGGGGGCGGCGGTGCTGATGATCTCGCCATGGCCGCGGGGGCCGAGGCCGGAATGGAAATCGATGAAGACGATGCGGCTCGCGGGCGCGAGATATTTGCGCACGACCTCGCGCAGGGTGCGTTGCGACCAGCTGGGCGCATTGCCGCCGAACTGCACGCCGCCGGGATGGGCATATTGCCCGGCGCTCATCGCATGCTGGAGCGCGGGGAAGCCGTTCTTGTCCGCATAGGCGAGGAGCTTTTCCTGCGCGCTCTTGATGGTGTCCGGGTCGAGATCGGGCAGGTTGATGACGTCGATCAGTTCCTCATAGCCGGGATTTTCCGGATACGGCGCATCGTGATCGACGAAATTGCGGTTGAGGTCGACATTGTCCTCGTTCACGCGGCGGCTCCAGGCAAAGCCGAACGGGTTGATCGCATGGATGAGGACAAGCGCGGCGCCCTCCGGCAGGCGGTCCGCGAATCCGGTTTCGAGAAGCGCCGTCTGCAATCCGGAGCCGCAATAGCCTTCCACGCCATGCGTGCCCGCCCCGAGCGCGATGGCCGCGTCGGCGTCCGCCGGGCCGATATATGCGACATCCATGGCCAGCGTTTCGCCGCCGGGCCCCTTCAGCGGATGCTCATGGCTGTCGACGGCCGCTCCCTTCGCCTTCGCGGCGGCGATGAACTTCTCTCGGGCTTCGGCATAAGTCTCTGAAAAACAGGCAGGAATTTTTGTCATGGTCGGCTCGCTTTGTCCGGTAACCCTGTTGCGGTTGCCGGTGGGGTTTCACCCTTCTGTTGTGCTAGTGTGGCACAGTCGAGGGATGCGGGGGGCATAAAGCGCATTCCGGACGGCCACGCCGGTCGTGGCCTCGGCAACGGTCAAAGGGTTCTAGAGAGGGGATCACATGTTGGGCACTTTTCCGCTGATGGCGCTGGTCATCATCGTTTATAACGCGCTCGTTTATCTGACGGGTATCGATCTGACGGCGCCGGTATTCGAGGTGGCGCTGGTTTCGGGTGCGATCTGGACGGTCTCGGTCAACGATATCATCGTCGCAGCCGGCCTGATCCTCCTCTTCCTGGAACTGATCGGCGCGACGCGCACCGGCGCCTCCACCATCGTCAATCACGCGCTTTCCATGCTGGTGCTGCTGGTGGCGTTGATCGAATTCATCGTGTTGCCGCAGTTCGGGCACTCGACCTTCTTCCTGCTGGTGCTGCTGACGCTGTTCGATGTGATCGCAGGCTTCACCGTCACGATCACGGCGGCGCGGCGCGACTTCACGGTCGGCGAATAAACGCCTCATAGGCGTCGGACAATCTTTGCGTTTCGGGATGGGCGGGAAGTTTCCGCCCATCCATTTTTTCGACCGGCAGCAGCCCCGTCAGGCTGTTGGTGAGGAAGATGCCCTCCGCCTTCAGCAGGCGTTCCGGCGCGATGCGGCCTTCCTCGGTCTCGATGTCCAGCTTGCGGGCGAGGGCCAACACGCTGGCGCGCGTAATGCCGGGCAGGATGGGACCGTCGGTCGTGGGCGTGACGAGCGTTCTCCCTTCCCAGAAGAAAACATTGCCGACACTGGCGCAGGCGAGATGGCCTTGCGTGTCGAGCAGGATGGCTTCATCCGCGCCGGCGAGTTTCGCTTCTTCCTTCGCGAACACATTGTCGAGATAGGGCAGGGCCTTCAACTGCGCGGCGGGCGAGCTTGCGTTGCGCCGGATGGTGCTGATGACGGCGCGCACGCTTTCGGGCGGTTCCGCGCCCGGCGCGGCGGCGATGAGCAGCGTGGGCGATACCTCCGGCGGCACGGCGATGCCGCGCGGGCCGGGGCCGCGCGTCAGCGTCACGCGCAGCGAGGCGCGCGGTGCATTGTCGAGCGCATTGGCGGCCAGCAGCTCCCCGCAGGCGGCTTTCAGCGCGGCGGGCGGGAAGGGCAGCGGAATGGCGAGGATCTCCGCCGCCGAGGCGAGCCGCGCAATATGCGCGTCGATCAGCACAGGCCGGCCGTCCAGCACCAACAGCGTTTCGAACAGCCCGTCGCCCAGCAGGAAGCCGCGATCGCTTGGTGCGATATGCGCGCCCTCCGCCTCGACAATCTCGCCATTGAGCCAGAGTTTCATGCCGTGCTCTCCCGGGCGGCGACGACGGTGCGCGCAAGGCGGGTCGGTCTCAGGCCGGCGATTTCGAGGAAATTCGCCAGCAGGTCGTGTCCATGTTCGGTGAGAACCGATTCAGGGTGGAACTGCACGCCGAAAATCGGCGCGCTATCATGCGCCAGCGCCATGATTTCGCCGTCGGCGGTCCGGGCGGTGGCGCGCAGGGGACCGCTCTCGGGGAGCGCCGCCAGCAGCGAATGATAGCGCGCAGCTGTGAAGTCCTGCGGCAGGCCCTTGAAGAGCCCCGTGCCGTCATGATGGATGCGGGTGGGCTTGCCGTGGACGGGATTTGCGGCGCGCGGGGCGCTGCCGCCAAAGGCGACCGCGACGGCCTGGTGGCCGAGGCAGACGCCGAGCAGCGGAATGCCCGCCGTCGCCGCCGCGCGCACCAGCGGCACGGAGATGCCCGCGCTTTCCGGGCCGCAGGGGCCGGGCGAAAGGATGATGGCGTCGGGCCGCCGGGCAAGCGCGTCGTCCACGGTGAGGGCGTCGTGGCGGATCACTTTCCGTTCGAGCCCCAGCTCGCCGACATAACGGGCGAGGTTGTGGACGAAGCTGTCGTAATTATCGATGAGAAGGATCACGCGGTCGCCTCCTCCCTGGCCAGTTCGTCCAGCGACAGGCCGAGCGCGCCGGCCATGGCGCGCGCCTTGGCCAGCGTTTCCAGATATTCCTCATGCGGTACGGAATCGGCGACGATGCCGCCGCCCGCCTGGAAGGTGATGCGGCCGTCCTTCGCCGTCATGGTGCGGATGGCGATGGAGCTGTCCATCGCGCCGTCCGCGCCGAGCCAGCCGATGGCGCCGCAATAGGGGCCGCGCGTCGTCGGCTCCAGTTCGGCGATGATCTCCATGGCATGGACCTTCGGGGCGCCGGTGATGGAGCCGCCGGGGAAACAGGCCGCGAGCAGGTCCACCGCGCTTTCTCCCTCGCGCAACTCTCCGTATACGGTGGAAACGAGGTGGTGGACATTGGAAAAGCTTTCCAGCGCGCAGAGCTTTTCCACGATCACCGAATGATCCTTGCAGACGCGCGAAATATCGTTCCTGAGCAGGTCGACGATCATCACGTTTTCCGCGCGGTCCTTTTCGGATGCTAGAAGTTCGTCGGCAAGGCGCCGGTCTTCTTCCGGCGTTCGTCCGCGCGGCCGCGTTCCCTTGATGGGCTGCGTTTCCACATGGGTGCCTTCCACGCGCAGGAAGCGCTCCGGCGAGGAGGAGACGATCTCGCCGTCGCCGAAATTGAAATAGCAGGCAAAGGGCGCGGGGCTTTCGGCGCGTAGGCGCAGATAGAGATCGAAGGAGGTGTCGTCCGGGCCCAGCCGCGTCTCGAAGCGCTGCGAGAGATTGGCCTGGAAAATATCGCCTGCATGAATGTAGTCGATCACGCGCTGCACGGCTGTCTCATAGGCGGCGCGGGTGAAATTCGAGACGAGCGGCGGCGAGGATGCCCGCTTCGGCGCGGCGGGGGGACGGGCGGCGTTCTCGACGCGGGCGCGCAAGGCTTGGGCGCGCGCCATGGCGCGGCTCAGGCGTTTTCCCGTGTCTGTTTCCGGCAGGCCGGTGGTCACGATGAAGAGGCGTTCCGCGCTCATGTCGAAGGCGAGCACGCAATCGTAAAACCCCAGCGCGATGTCGGGCAGATGCTGGTCGTCGCGGGCAAAGGGCGCTTCCTCGCCGGGCAGGCGTTCCAGTGTGCGGGCAAGCCCATAGCCGAAAAAGCCCGCCGCGCCGCCGATGAAGGGCGGCAGGTGAGGGGCGCCCTGCGTTTCGGGCAGCCGCGCGAGTTTGTCCCGGACCATGCCGAATGCATCGGTTCGGGGCGTGGCGCGCAGGCTCAGCCGGTCGAACGGGTCGAGCGCGATATAGCTCCAGCGGCCATGGCGGCCGACGTCGCGGGCCGGACCGGCGCTTGCCGAATCCAGAAAAAGCGCGAAGGGCTCTGCCGCGAACGCATGAAACAGCTCATGCGGCGCGCACCAGGGCAACTCCTCGACAATCGGGACCATAAATTCCGCTTTGCGACAGGCTTTCGGGATGTCCCTGTTTTAGGGCCCGCGAGGGGAGGCGGCAAGCCCGCCTATTCGCGCGGTACCAGCCGCAGCGTGGCGCCGCTGCCGCGCAGGCCCGCCAGAAACTGCGTCAGCAGGCCCGAGACGAGCGGGGCCTGCGAATAGGCGATGTCGTGGCCGATATTCGGATAGGAATAAAGCGTGGCCTGCGGCATCAGCCGGACCAGTTCCTGCGCATGGGCAAAGGGGACCGTCTTGTCCGCTTCGCCCCAGACGATGAGCACGGGCCGTCCCGCCTTGCCGGCTTGCGCGTAGAAATCGGCGGCGCCGGTCAGCGGATAGTGGCGGATGGTCGAGAGCAGCGCTTCGCCATAGCCGCGATAGGCGAGCTGGCGGCGGAAGTCGGCGGTGAAATCGTCGGGGCGCGGCGCGTTGGCCGCTTCGCGCGCCGCGGCCTTTGCGAAGATGCGCGGACCGAACACCCGCACCAGCCAGTCGCCGATCGCGGGCGCCTTCAGAAGGGCCATGGCGCGGTTTGCCGGGGCGACGCCCAGCCCGGCGGGCGCGATCAGGGTGAGCGAGGCCGCGCGCTCGGGATGGCGCGCGGCGAAGACCGTCGCCACCGCGCCGCCCATGGAATAGCCGACCAGATGCACCGGCTCCTTCAGGTCGAAGGCGTCGAGCAGGGTTTCGAGCTGGCGGTCGAGAAGCGTCGTATCGTATTCGCGGCGCGGACGCGCGGAGAAGCCGCGCCCGAAATGATCGTAGGTCAGGACGCGGAAACCTGCCTGTGTGAGCGGTTCGATATGGTCGCGCCAGACGAAGCTCGGCGTGGAAAATCCGTGGATCAGCACCACGACCGGCGCGGCGGTCGTGCTCGTGCCTTGTGCGCGGTAGTAGCCGGCATGGGCGATCCCGTCCGGCAGCCAGACGAAGCGTTGCGCCTTTCCTTCCGCCAGCAGCTTGCGCCGCGCCGCGTCGTCCAGCTTGCGGCGCATGAGCTGCGCGCCCCAATAGGCGATGAGGGAAAGCAGGATCAGCGCGGCGGCGACGAAGGCGAGTGCGGCGATCAGATTGTCCAGAAGCGGCATGTGTGCGTTTCCGTGAAGGGCTGCCCGGAAGGGCGGTCAGTCTATTCTTTTGCAGGCGGTGCACCAAGGCGGCGTATCCAACCGCCAAAACGTGCCCGGAATATGGCCGACGGCCAAGTCCGCCGCTCCGTCAAAGGGGCGGAGGGTTGCGAGGGCGTTCAAATGAAGGCTTGATGCCGTTCAAACAGGGCACACGCGCCGTCGCGACGATGCGCAAAAGGGAGACGAAATATGGCAAATGCATTCAAGGACAAGCCGCTCGAAGGCAAGGTCGCTTTCATCGCAGGCGCGTCGAGCGGTATCAATCTGGGCATCGCGCAGCATTTTGCGCGCAATGGCGCCAGGGTGGCCATCGTCAGCCGCAGCGAGGAAAAGATCGCGGCGGCGGCGAAGACCATCACCGATGAAGGATATGAAGCCATCGGCATGGCGGCGGATGTGCGCGATTTCGCGGCCGTGGACGAGGCGCTGAAAACGGCGCATGACACGTTCGGCAAGATCGACATCGTGGTCTCCGGCGCGGCGGGCAATTTCGTGGCGCCCGCGCTCGGCATGTCGGCAAACGGGTTCCGCACCGTCGTCGATATCGACCTCATCGGCACCTTCCACGTGCTGCGCGCCTGCTTCCAGTATCTCAATCGTCCGGGGGCGTCGCTTATTTCCATCACCGCGCCGCAGGCGGTGAACCCCTCGCTCTATCAGGCGCATGTCTGCGCGGCCAAGGCGGGCATCAACATGCTGACCAAGTGCCTGGCGATGGAATGGGGCCCCGGCGGTGTGCGCGTCAACGCGATTTCGCCCGGCCCCGTCGCCGATACCGAAGGCATGGCGCGTCTCGCGCCCACGCCGGAGATGGAAGCGGGCGTGAAGGCGCGTCTGGCGCTGCGCGATTACGGCACCAAGACCGACATCGCCGATCTCGCGCTCTTCCTCTCCACCGACAATGCCAATTACATCACCGGCACCATCATGGATTGCGATGGCGGCACGGGGCTCGGCAATGCCGAAGGCGACGCGCTGGGCGACTTCAAATAAGCCGGGAAACGGCGCGATCATCAGACCAGGCGAGGGAGGAGCGTCATGGCCCGAAAGGCAGCAATCGGCATCGGGGAGTTCGAATGCCTGCTCTACGAGGTCGCCGGCAATGTGGCGACTATTACCATCAACCGGCCGGAGCGGCGCAATGCCTTGAACCGGCGCGCCTATGACGAGGTCGAAGCCGCCTTCCGCCACGCCTCGGCGGATATGGAGGTGCGCTGCGTCATCGTTACCGGCGCGGATCCCGCCTTCTGTTCCGGCGAGGACGTGAAGGAGATGATGACGGGCGAGCAGCATGAGGCGAGCGTCTCGCGCCTTACCTCCGTTTGCCCCGGACCGACGCCTGCCGCCGTCGCCGCGCTGGAATGCGAGACGCCGGTCATCGCGGCGGTGAACGGCGCCGCCGTCGGCTGGGGCATGGAGCTTTCGCTCTTTGCCGATATGCGCATCGCGTCGGAAAAGGCGAAGTTCGGCGAGATCTTCATCAAGCGCGGGCTGGTCAGCGATGTGGGCGGGCTGTGGCGCCTGCCGCATATCGTGGGCGCGGCCAAGGCGTCGGAACTGCTCTTCACCGGCGATGTGATCGACGGGACGGAAGCCGAGCGCATCGGCCTCGTTACGGAAGTCGTGCCGCATGAGGAGCTGATGCCGCGCGCCCGCGCACTGGCGGATCGTATCGCTGCCAATCCACCGCTTGCGCTGCGCCATATGAAGGAAGGGCTTCGCCGCACGACCTATGGCGAACTCGAAGAAATCGGCGGCTGGGTCAGCGGCACCCTTGGCAAGCTCTTCCAGACGGAGGATCATCGCGAAGGTGTGAAAAGCTTTCTCGAAAAGCGCGACCCCGTCTTCAAGGGACGATAGGGCCCTGCGCCGGGAAAGCGCGGACAGGCGGAGACCGCATGGCGCTTTTTTTCGATCAGGAATGGTTCGAGGCCCGTCTCGCCGAGGCGGGCCTCAACCGCGATACGGTGGCCGCGGCGTTGGGCCTGTCGGCGGAGCAGGTGGACGAGGTCTGGAAGGACCAGCGCGAGCTGACGGTGGAAGAGGTCACGGTGCTTGCCGCACTGCTGGGCCAGCCCGTCGAGGATGTGGTGAACCATGCCGGGATCGCCACGCCGCAGCCCGGCGCGGCGCGCCCGCTCGCCCCCGGGGCCGGGGGACGGCGTGTCGCTCATCAGCCGCCCGGCGAGGCGTCGGGCGCTGAGGCCGGCCATATCATCGACCGTCTCGATGCGCTGGATGCCCGCATGGCCGGTCTTGAAAGGGCGGTGGCGGAGCTGAGCGCCTTGTTGAAGTCCATGCGTGAGGAAGAAAAGTAATGCGCGACCTGCATCTCCCCGGCCGGTCCACCGTCCATGCGGTGAACGGGATCTGCGCCACCTCGCAGCCGCTGGCCGCCGAAGCGGCTATCGCCATTCTGCGCGCGGGCGGCAATGCGGTCGATGCCGCTATCGCGGCCAGCGCCGTTCTTTGCGTCGTGGAACCCTATAACACCGGGATCGGGGGCGATTGTTTCGCGCTGCTCTCCAAGGGCGGCAGCGGCGACATTATCGGTCTCAACGGTTCCGGCCGCGCGCCTAGGGCGCTGTCGCTTGAAAAGCTCCGGGCCGCCGGTGTCGAGGATATTTCCATCAACTCCGTTCACGCCGTCACCGTGCCGGGCGCAGTGGATGCCTGGGCGCGGCTTCTGGAAGATCACGGCACGATGGAGCTGGGCCGCGTGTTCGAGCCCGCCATCGCGCTTGCCGAGGACGGCTTTGCGGTTGCGCCGCGCATTGCGGTGGAGTGGCAGTTCCTGAAGGGCCATCTCGCGCATGATGCGGATGCGACCGCGCAATATATCTTCGGCGGCGAGGCGCCGGCCGCGGGCGACAAGGTGCGCCTGCCGGTGCTGGCGAAGACGCTTCGCCTCATCGGGGAGAAGGGCCGCGACGCCTTCTACGAGGGCGCGCTGGCGCAGGACATGGTCGCGAAGCTCAATGCGCTGGGCGGGTTTCACACGCTGGAGGATTTCGCCGCGACGGCCAGCGATTACGTGACGCCGATCCGTACCGCCTATCGGGGGCGCGAGATTTGCGAAATCCCGCCCAACGGGCAGGGCATCACCGCGCTCATCATGCTCAACATCCTCGCGCGCTGCGATGTCGGCGAGCTTGAACCGCATGGCGCGGCGCGTTTCCATTACGAGATGGAGGCGGCCCGGCTCGCCTATGACATGCGCGACCGCTATGTCGCCGATCCGACCATGCGCGACGTGCCGGTCGAGGGGATGCTGTCAGACAAGCTGGCCGACACGCTGGCCGCGCGGATCGATCCGGACCGTCGGCTCGACGACCTGGCCGATATTCGCGATCCGCTCAATCGCGACACGGTCTATCTCACCGTGGTGGACAAGGACCGCAATGCGGTTTCCTTCATCAACTCGCTCTTCTTCGGCTTCGGCTCGGGCATTCTCGCGCCCCAATCGGGCGTCATGTTCCAGAACCGCGGCTGCGGCTTCGTGATGAAGGAAGATCATCCCAATGGCGTGGAGGGCGGCAAGCGGCCGCTCCACACGATCATTCCCGGCATGATGGTCGAGAACGGCAGGGCCGTCATGCCTTTCGGCGTGATGGGCGGCGCCTATCAAGCGGTGGGCCACACCCATCTCGTCAGCAATGTTCTCGATTACGGGCTCGACATACAGGAGGCGCTGGACAGTCCGCGCGCCTTCCCGGGCGGCGGGGCGCTGGAGGTCGAACGCGGCCTTTCGACGGAGACGCGCGAAGGGCTGATCCTGCGCGGCCATGAAATTCGCGATGCCTTCCTGCCGCATGGCGGCGGGCAGGCCATCGTGATCGATCATGAGCGGGGTACGCTGATCGGCGGCTCCGACGCGCGCAAGGACGGCGCGGCGGTCGGCTATTGAGTTTTTTTCTTCGTCATTGCGAGGAGTATAGCGACGAAGCAATCCAGCCCTGAGATTGCGGTCTCCGGATTGCTTCGCTTGCGCTCGCAATGACGGCTGTTTTGGGTGTGTCGGTGGAACGCGACCCGACGCTCAGAGCTTCCGCTGGTACTGCCCGCTGAGGGCCTCGTCTTCCAGACGGTCGGGCAGGCTGTCGGCTTCCAGATAGGCGGAGGTCGCGCGCTGGCGCAGCACCGCCTTGCGGGCGGCATCGCGCGGCCAGGGCCAGTGCTGATCCACATATTGGGCGAGGAAGGGGGTGGCTGCGCCGCGGCGGCCCGCCTCGGGCCTGTCGCCGCTCGTGCCTCTCTGCGCGGCGCCGGGATCGAGCGGGGCGGGCGCAAGGCGTCGCGGTCCTTCCTGCCGCTGCCTTTCGGCGCGGGCGGGAAGGCGGGCTCCTGCTCCCGATATGCGGTCGATCTTCGTCATGCGTCTTTCGCCGATTGACACAGCGCATCCATCCGATGCGTGTGAATGATCCTTCAAGAGCAAGAAGCCGGCCAGTCAATTTGCGTCGAATTTGAGTGTTTCTTTGTCGATTTGTCCCATTCGTGAACAGATCGGGCGCGTTTGCGGCGCGCGGCTCGATGTCGTCCGCCCGATATCCCGTCTCCTTTTCAAAGTTTTAACCCGGCCTCCGCATAGTCGGGGTCATGCAGGAGTGGCAATGCCTTGCATCCGGAACGGGTGACGGGGCGGGAGTGGGTAACGTGGACTCTGAAGCGCAGAATGCGTATGGGCTCATTGATGAGGAAACGGCCGAGCGTCGCCGACAGGCGCTGCACGACGCCGTCGCCATCGTGGGCGATGTGTCTTATCGCTGGTCCATCCGCGAAGAGCGGATCGAGTGGGGCGCCGGTGTGGAAACCGTTCTGGGCGTGACCGCCTCCGACCGGCTTTCCGACCATAGCGAATTCGCCGCGCGCATTACCGTTCATGAAGGCCGTAGCCGCTTCGAGCGTATTCTCGGCGGCGGGCGCGACATGGGCGAGGGCGTTTCCTACGAACTCGAATATTGCCTGAAAGACGATTTCGGCGGCGAGCGCTGGGTCGAGGAGCGCGGCCGCTGGTTCGCCGATGCCGAAGGGCGTCCGGCGACGGCCATCGGCGTATTGCGCCCGATCGACGAGCGGCATCGCCGCGAGCAGCGCCTGTTGCAGCGTTCCACCTATGACGAACTGACCGGGCTTCTCAACCGCGTCAGCGTGAAGGAACGGCTCATAGAGGTGCTGAGCGACGCCAATGCGGGCCGCCTGAAAGGGGCGTTCATCCTGCTGGCGATCGACAATCTGGCGCTCATCAACGATGCGTTCGGCTTCGACGTCGCCGACGAGGTGATCGTCGGCGTGGGGCAGCGTCTGCGCGGCATGGCGCGGCGAAGCGATGCGCTGGGCCGGGCCGCGGGCAACAAGTTCGGTCTCGTGCTGACGTCATGCGACGAAGACCGTCTCGACAATATCTGCCAGCGTCTGCTTTCCAAGGTACGCGAAGAGGTGATCTCCACCACGCGCGGGCCGGTCGCGGCCACGATTTCGGCGGGGGCGATTGCGTTGCCCCGTAACGCGACCGATGCCGACAAGGCGATGGCGCGCGCGGAAGAGGCGCTGTTGGGCGCCAAGCAGATGCATCGCGACAGCTATGTCATCTACACCCCGTCCAGCGAGCGCGAAAAGGTCCGCCTGAAGAATATCAGCGTGGCGGACGACCTGCTGGCCGCGCTCAACGAGCGGCGCGTGATGCTTGCCTATCAGCCCATCGTGGACACGGCGGGCCAGCCTTTCATTCACGAATGCCTGATCCGCATGCGCGATTCCCGTGGCGAGATCGCCCCGGCGGGCGCCTTCGTGCCGGTGGCCGAAAAGCTCGGCCTGATCGGCTTTCTCGATTTCAGGGCCATGGAACTCGCCGTGGAGACGCTGCGCGACTATCCGCAGGCCCAGCTCTCGCTCAACGTGTCGGGCCGCACCATCGGCGACCGCTTGTGGCGCGAGACGCTGGAGGCGCAACTGCGCGCCCATCCCGGCATGGCCGAGCGCCTTATCATCGAAATCACGGAAACCGTGGCGATCCACGAAGTGCGGGACACGGCGGCGTTCGTCCGCGCCTTCCGCGAGATGGGATGCCGGATCGCCATCGACGATTTCGGCGCGGGCTATACCTCGTTCCGCAATCTCAAGACGCTCGATGTCGATATGGTGAAGATCGACGGCTCCTATGTGGAAGGCGTCGCGCAAAATACGGACAATCAGGTCTTCCTGCGCACGCTGGTGGAGCTGGCGCATAATTTCAACCTGCCCACCATCGCCGAATGGGTGGACAGCGAGGAAGACGCGGCCGTTCTGCGCAAGCTCGGCGTGGACTATTTCCAGGGCTTCATGTTCGGCCGTCCCGACACCGACCTTTACGGCGCGGGTATCGCCTCCGCGCCGACCGTACCGGCCGCGGGCGCCGAGGCGATCTAGACGTATCCCGGCTCAGCTCTGCGACGAGCCGCCCTCTCCGTCATCCTTGTTGCTGATTGCCGCGAGCTGGGCCTGCATGGCCGCGATCTGCTGCTTCAGCTCGTCGAGTTCCCTATTGCGGGCCTTGTCGTCCGGCGCGTCCTTGGTCGGGCCGCCGGCGGGTTTCGGCGTATCGCTCTCGCCGGTGGAGCCGGTTCCCTCGCCGCCGGGCCGGTTGCCCGGCGAGAAGGGGGTGAACATGCGCATGGCGCTGTCGAAGATTTCGATATTCTGCCGGATCTGATCCTCGATCTGCTCGAAGCGCTCGCGCCCGCCAAAGGCGTTCGCCATCCGGTCGCGGATCTTTTCCTGCTCCTTGGTGAAGCTGTTCATGCTCATTTCGAGATAGGAGGGCAGGAAGGTCTGCAGGCTGTCGCCGTAAAAGCGGATGACCTGCCGGAGGAAATTGATCGGCAGCAGGTTCTGTCCCTTGCCTTCCTCCTCGAAAATGATCTGCGCCAGCACCGAGCGCGTGATGTCGTCGCCCGTCTTGGCATCGCGAACGACGAATTCGCGCCCCTCCTTCACCATCTCGCAAAGATGGTCGAGCGTGACATAGCTGGACGTTGCGGTGTTGTAGAGACGACGGTTCGCGTATTTCTTGATTATGATGACGTCGTCATCCGTGGAAGCGGTCTTTTTCGCCACGGTTTTTACCACCTTGTTTCTACGAAGGCTTGAAACGCAGACACCGTTTTTCGGTCGGGCCCCTCCGGGCCGTCAGGCAAGCCTGCCGGTCCCGAACCTCCGTGATTGAACTCTCCTGGCCGTTATCCGGCTCTATTCACCAGTTTTCCGCGAGACGGGTCTTTCCGAAGGCAGCCTTTTTGCGAGCGGAAATCCGCCGCCGGGCGCACCTTCATATTTGGGACATGGCCGCATAGTCATATGCAGGCATGATGCCGATGCGGTCTCCCGTCTCCCCCAATCTTGTGTATTCTGACGCGGTAATGTTGCAATGCGCAAGTCCTGCATTGCATATGCGTAGGACGAAGATTGTTGCCGGGCTTGCTTTTTTGCCGTCCTCTGACGGGGTGGCAGGGTGAGCGGGAGAGCTTTGCCGGGCATCGTCAGTCCCCCCAACCGGACGCAAAAAGGCGGTCCGGCCCAAAAAACAGGGAGCTTCAAATGAGCAAATCCGGTACCGAAGTTGTCATCGCGGGGGCCGCGCGAACCCCTGTCGGGTCGTTTAACGGCGCGCTGTCCGCCCTTCCGGCCCATGAGCTGGGCCGGGTCGCCATCGAAGCGGCGCTGGAGCGCGCGGGCGTGGAGAAAGATCAGGTTTCCGAGGTCATCATGGGCCAGATCCTGCAGGCCGCGCAGGGCCAGAACCCGGCGCGCCAGGCCTCCATCAATGCCGGCCTGCCCTCGGAAGTGCCGGCCTGGGGCGTGAACCAGCTCTGCGGGTCGGGTCTGCGCTCGGTCGCGCTGGGCTGTCAGGCCATTCTCAATGGCGACAGCGAGATCGTCGTGTCCGGCGGTCAGGAAAGCATGAGCCAGGCCCCCCATGCCGCCTATCTGCGCTCCGGCGCGCGCATGGGCGATGTGAAGTTCATCGACACCATGATCAAGGACGGATTGTGGGACGCCTTCAACGGCTATCACATGGGCCAAACGGCGGAAAACGTCGCCAAGCAGTGGCAGATCACCCGCGAGGAGCAGGACGCTTTCGCCGTCGCCTCGCAGAACAAGGCCGAGGCCGCCCAGACCTCCGGTCGCTTCAAGGACGAGATCACGCCCGTCACCATCAAGACCCGCAAGGGCGAGACGGTGGTGGACAGCGACGAGTTCATCAAGCACGGCGTGACGATCGACGGCATTTCCGGTCTCAAGCCCGCCTTCCAGAAGGATGGCGGCACGGTGACCGCGGCCAATGCGTCGGGCATCAATGACGGCGCGGCCGCGCTCGTGCTGATGTCGGGCGAGCGGGCCGCCAGGGAAGGCAAGACGCCGCTTGCCCGGATCGTCTCCTGGGCGCAGGCGGGCGTCGATCCCTCCATCATGGGCACGGGCCCGATCCCGGCCTCGCGCGCGGCGCTGAAAAAGGCGGGCTGGTCGGTCGACGATCTCGATCTCGTCGAAGCCAATGAAGCCTTCGCCGCCCAGGCGCTCGCCGTGAACAAGGATCTTGGCTGGGATACCTCCATGGTCAACGTCAATGGCGGCGCCATCGCCATCGGCCATCCCATCGGTGCCTCGGGCGGACGCATTCTCGTCACGCTGCTGCATGAAATGCAGAAGCGCGACGCCAAGAAGGGCCTTGCCACGCTGTGCATCGGCGGCGGCATGGGCATCGCGCTCTGCGTCGAGCGGGATTGATACAGCGCAAGGACAACCGGGCGGCACCCCGCGAGGATGCCGCCCGGGTCTCGTGACTTCAATAGAAACGAATTCGGAAGGAAGGGCGCACGGATGACACGTGTAGCAGTTGTGACCGGCGGAACGCGCGGTATCGGCCATGCCATTTCGGTGGAACTGAAGAATGCGGGCTTCGACGTCGCCGCGACCTATGCCGGCAATGACGAGGCGGCGAAGAAGTTCACCGACGAGACCGGCATCAAGACCTATAAATGGGATGTCGGCGATTACGACGCCTGCGTCGAGGGCCTCAAGAAGGTGGAAGCCGATCACGGCCCCATCGACACGGTGGTCAACAATGCGGGCATCACGCGCGATGCGATGCTGCACAAGCTGACGCCGCAGATGTGGCGCGAAGTGATGAGCGCCGATCTCGACAGCATGTTCAACATGTGCCAGCCGCTGATCTCCGGCATGCGGGATCGCGGCTTCGGGCGCATCGTCAACATCTCGTCGATCAACGGCCAGAAGGGTCAGATGGGCCAGACCAACTACTCCGCCGCCAAGGCGGGCGTGATCGGCTTCACCAAGGCGCTGGCGCAGGAAGTCGCGCGCAAGGGTGTCACGGTGAACTGCATCGCGCCGGGCTATGTCGATACCGACATGGTCGCCGCCGTGCCGGAAAAGGTGCTGGAAGGCATCGTCGCCTCGATCCCCGTCGGCCGTCTCGGCAAGGCGGAGGAAATCGCGCATTGCGTGAAGTTCCTGGTCGCGGAGGATGCGGGCTTCGTTACCGGCGCGACGATTACCGCGAACGGCGCGCAGTATATCGCGGGCTGATCTACTCAGCGTCATTGCGAGCGATAGCGAAGCAATCCAGAGGCGTCGGGTGCCGGACTGGATTGCTTCGGCATTTCATGCCTCGCAATGACGTTTTCTTGTTGGCTCCATAAATCCATACTCACCCTGAGGAGCGGCGGAGCCGCGTCTCGAAGGGCGAGGTCCGGGCGTTGCGCCATCCTTCGAGACGGCCCTGACGGGCCTCCTCAGGATGAGGCAGTCAGGAAGCCATTCGGAGGTTCACCCCTTCTCCATCTTCGCTTTCTCCGCCTGTTGGCGATCATATTCCTTGTCGCGGCCCGGTGTCGGCATGGCCGGATAGACCCAGTTGTCGCGCGGGCCGATATCGACATGGACGAAGGGGCGCTTCGTCGGATAGAAGCCCGCGCCGCCGCGTTTCAGCTTCAGCGCCACGCGATAGATCTCTTCCGGGTCGAGGAAGTTCTGCGTGATGTCCACGGCCATGCCGCGCATATGGAAGCTGCCGGGGTCGACGCCGTCGGAATTTGCCAGCAGCCATTCGTTCGTTTGCGGCGAGCGGTAGCCGGACATGGTGTAGATCGGGTTTTTCGAGCGCGTGTGCCGGTCGATCTCCCAGAGAAGGTCGAGCAGGCCGGGATGAATTTCATGCGTCGTTTCGGCGCGCAGGTCGCGCATGAAGTGCCGCATCCGTTCCAGCGCATGCGGCAGATATTCGCCGTCGGCCCAATAGGTCATGTCGAGCTTTTCGCCCGAATTGAGGCTCTGCAGCTTCAGCTGTTTCTTGTAGGGCGTTTCGGCGCGAAGGATCGTGGGCGCGGCAAGGGAACACGCCGCGCCGAGGCCGAGCGTGCCCATGCCGCGCAAGGCGTCGCGTCGGTTCGGCCGTAGCAGTTTCGCACCCGGTTTTTTCATGCCCATGCCGAAAGCCTATTGCACCGATTTGACGGGCTCAAGAAGGTCGTCCGCTCTAGCATGTTGCGCGGCGGGCAAGCCTGCCGCTTGTGCATGTTGCGCCCCGCGCAATTCCGGCACGGGCTTTGCCGCCACGGCGACGGGCGCGATCAGCGCGTCGGGCGCGCTCGCCGCCAGTTGGCGCGCACCCGGCGCGGGCGCGAGCTGGACGAAGCGATAGCCCCGCTTGCGCAGATCCTCGATGATGCCGGGCAGCGCGGCGGCAGTGTGCGGCTTGGTGTCGTGCAGGATGAGGACGCCGCGCCCCACCGAGGCGATATTGCGGACCGCGCGGCGGCGGACCTGCCGGGCGCCGATGCGCTTCCAGTCGTCGGCGCCGAACTCGCAGGACAGCGTGGCGATGTTGCGCGCGCCGAGCCAGGCCATCAGATGCTTGCTGTCATTGAGGCCGGGAAAGCGGAAAAAGGGCGCGAGCCGTTGCCGGTCCGCGGGCGGCGCGGCGGCGAGCGCCTTTTCGACGGCGGCAAACCCGCGCCGGATCTGGCGGCGCGCGGCGGCGGTGGAGAGGCGGCGCAGATTGTTCGGATGCGACCATGTGTGGGTACCGATGGTGTGACCGCGCGCGGCGATCTCGCGCACGATCTCCGGATGGCGCTCCGCGTAGTAGCCCACCAGAAAGAAGGTCGCCTTGATGCAGTTCGCATCGAGAATATCGAGCACGCGGCGCGTCGTATGCGGGTCCGGCCCGTCGTCGAAGGTGAGCGCCACCTCCTTCATCGCGAGCGGCACCATGCGGCGATATTGCAGCGTGCCATAGGCGGGCCCGCCCCTGGTGGCGATCTCGGCCGTGCGGTCCGGCTGTCGGCAGGCGTCGGCCTGCGCCCCGCCCGCGAGACTTGCGGACAGGCCGACGACTAGTGCCAGCAGGGTGACGATGCGCCCCGGTTTCATGGATGCCCCCCGACATGCCAAGCGTGATCCCGTGACCTTACGGTCGCTTGCGTATGACATCCATCGAATGCGGCGGAATTTTCCGACGGAATGCCCCGCCTGCCGCGTTTTGTGAATCGGCTGTTTCCGCGAAGCCACGGCCTGGGGCATATAGCTCGGGGCCGGTACTTGCCAGAGCGGAAATTTTGCTATTAATAATTATTATTATTTCTGAGACATGTCGGGGGTTTAGTGAGTTCCTGGGACAAGGCGCGCTGGCGCAAATTATGGCTGGATGTCCATCTCTGGATAGGCGTCGGGCTGGCCTTGCTTGTCATTCCGCTTTCGGTGACCGGCGCGGCGCTGGTCTGGCATGACGGCGTCGACGAGATGCTCAACCCCGAACGCTACCGCGTCACCGGGGTGGCGGCGGCGCAGCCTGCCTCCGCTTATGTGGCGGCGGCGGAAAACGCGCTTGCCGAAGGCGCGCAGGCCGCGCGTGTCGCCATGCCGGAAGAGGCGGGCGCGCCGGTGACGGTCCGCGCCATGCGCGCGGTGCCCGGTTCGCAGAGGCCGAATTTCTATACGGTCTATCTCGACCCGCCGACGGCCCGGGTTCTCGACGTGGCGGATTTCCGGGGCTCCTTCGTGGGCGTCATGCATATGCTGCATGGCTCTTTCATGGTGCCGGGTATCGGACGCCGGATCGTGGGCTGGGTGGGCGTCGCCATGTTCGTCTCCTGCCTGACGGGGATCTGGCTCTGGTGGCCGCGCAACAACAGGTTTCTCAAGGCGCTGAAATGGCGTCGTGTCCCGACGACGATGGGCAATCTTCACTATACGCTCGGCTTCTGGATCGCGGTGCCGCTCGCCATGCTGAGTTTCACCGGCGCCTATATCTCCTTCCCGCAGACGGCGACCGCGGTCTACGGCATTTTCGCCGGTACGCCACCGGAGAACGACGGCCGAAGGCAGGGACCGCCCCGCCGCCGTTTCGAACTGCCCGTGCGGGGCACGGCGATGACGGTGGATCAGGCCGCCGATGCGGCCAGAGCCGCGCTGCCCGGCGCGGAAATCGTCACGATGAGCATGGCGGCGGGTACGCCGCCCGTCTGGCAGATCGAGATGATCGCGGATGGCGAGCGCCGGCGTGTCGGTGTTGCCGACGCAGACGGTGTGGCGACCGTTCAGCGCGTGCCGGAAAGCGGCCGGGCCGCGGCGGCGCGCAATGCGGATGGCGCCCGTTCGTTCGCCATGACCATGCGCCGCTGGCATGACGGGCGGGGCATGGGGCTCGTCTGGCAGATCGTGATTTTCGCGGGCGGCATCATTCCGGCCATTCTGGGCGTGACGGGTATCGTCATGTGGTGGCGCCGCCGGGCCAATCGCAAGGCGCTGGCGCGTCGTCTCGCCGCGGCGGAGTGAAGGCGCGGCCCTTTTCGCTCAGGGCTCCGCCCAGCGGCGCACCAGATTGTGATAGAGCCCGGTGAGGTCGATCACCGACTGGTGCTTCTGGCCGAGTTCGCCGGCAAGGCGCTGGATCGTGTTGTCGAGCTGGAAAAGCTCCGCGCGCTGCTCGTTGTCGCGGATCATGCTCTGCATCCAGAAGAAGGACGAGACGCGCGCCCCGCGCGTGACCGGTTCCACGCGATGCAGGCTCGTCGAGGGGTAGAGCACCATATCGCCCGCGGGCAGTTTCGCGCTGTGGGCGCCATAGGTGTCTTCCACGATCAGTTCGCCGCCCTCATATTCCTCCGGCTCGCTCAGGAATACCGTCATGGAAAGGTCGGTGCGGATGCGCTTGCCGGTCGAGCGGACCATGCGGATCGAATTGTCGATGTGGTTGCCGAAGCGATCACCGCCCGCATAGCGGTTGAAAAGCGGCGGGAATATCTCGGCGGGCAGCGCGGCGGAGAGGAAGAGCGGGTTGAGGTGCAGCTTTTCGAGAAGCGCCCGGCCGAGCTGTTGGGCGGCATCGCCGTCCTCGGGAAGCTGCGAATTCTTCTTGGCCTGTCTGGACTGTTCGCCGGCCGTTACGCCGCCATCGACCCATTCGGCCTTGTCCATCAGCTCACGGAATTTTTTAACCTCTTCCTTGCTGAGGAGCTGGGGGATGACGACCATCATGGCTTTCGTCCTTTGTCTGTATCGTAACGGGAAACGCCCCGCCCTTTATAGGGGCGGGGCGCTTTTGCTCCAAGGGTCCGGGTTAGAAAGGACCGTTTGTCGCAATCGTCAGAACTTGAAGTCCGCCGTCAGGATGGCCCGGCGTCCATTGCCCAGCGTTGCCATATGCGTGGCGTAGACGCGCTCGAAATAGGTGCGGTCCAGCAGGTTCTCGACATTGAGCCGGAAGGTCACATTGTCGTTGAAGGCATATGAGGCCATCGCGTCGAAGCGCCAGTAAGGCGAAATCGACTTGGTGTTTGCGTCATTGCCATACTGGCGATCCACGAAATAGGCGCCGCCGCCGATCTGCACCTGGGGCAGCACGTCATAGGTGCTCCAGAGGCTGAAGGCGTTTTCGGGCGTCTGCGGGAACCTGTTGCCCTCATCCGTGCTGGCAGGGCCGGCGTCGATGATTTCGCTGTCGAGGTAGGAGTAGCCGGCAATCACGTTCCAGCGGGGGGTGATGGCTCCCTGGATGCCAAGCTCGTAACCCTGAATGCGAATCTCGCCGATCGTATCCTCCGGCGCGCCGCGGCCGGGCGCGGTCGCGACCTTGGCGTTCTCCGTTTCCGTGCGGAACACGGCCGCGGTCACGAAGAGATTGTCGAGCACATTCCATTTGGTGCCCAGCTCATAGGAGTAGCTGCGCTCCGGCTCGAGGGTGCTGTTGGAGCCGCCGAGCGAGTTCCCGCCGCTGCCCACATCGGTACCCGAAGGGGTCGAGGTGGACGCGAAGTTCGCATAGAAGGTGCCGGCCGGGACCGGGTTGTAGACGACGCCCGCCTGGTAGTTCAGGAAGCTTTCGTCGTTCTGGTAGGAGGTGCCACGGCTCTGCGCCTTCGAGTGGTAGCTGTCGAAGCGCAGCCCCAGGTTCAGCGCCCATTGCGCGTTGAACCGCATCGTGTCGAGCACATAGGCCGAATAGGTCGTGGCCTGCGCTTCGGAGGGGTTGCCGGATTTGGTGACGGACCCGTTCCAGGGATCGCCCGGATTGGGGTTGAAGAGGTCGGTACAATTGTAGTTGGTGCTGGGCCCCGTCGTCGGACAGCTCGTCTGGTTGCCGGGGGTCAGCGGGTCGGTATCGGTATCGACGGAATAGTTCTCGTTGGTCGTCCGCTCGAAGCTGAACTCGATACCGGCGGAGTAGGTGTGCTTGATGAAGGAGGTGTCGAACTCGCCGGACAGATCCGTCTGGTTGATGACGGATTTGGTGATCGAGTCGCGGCTCTTGACGCCGCGATAGACGCGGCCGTTCACGACATTGCCCTTGCTGTCGTCCGGGTTGGTGACGATGTAGTCGTTGCCGGTACGGCTTACCGTCGTCACGTTGCGGATCGACATGGTGTCGGAGAAATCGTGCACCAGTTCCAGCGTACCGATATCGGTATGGACCTTCTGGAAGTCGCGGCTGGTGAGACCGTAGAAATTGTCACGGTCGACCGAGACGGGCGTACCCGTGGTGGTGTCGAGCGGCAGGCCGTAATCGGGCATGTCGTCCGTCTGCAGGTGATAATAGCTCAGCGTCGCCCGCGTATCGGAATGGAGGCCGAACGTCACCGAGGGAGCGAAGCCCCAGCGGCTCTCGTCCACTTCGTCGCGGCCCGGCACGTCCGCGTCGTGCCACATCGCATTGAGGCGCACCGCGATCTGGTCGTCGATCACCTGGTTCACATCCGCGGTCAGGCGCTTGTAATTGTCGGTGCCGATGCCCGCCGTTCCGGCAATGAAGTTCTTGCCCTTCGGCGTCTTGGTGACGAGGTTGATCGCGCCGCCGGCGGAACCGCGGCCCGAATAGGCGCTGTCGGCGCCCTTGGTCACTTCGATCTGCTCGATGTCGAAGATTTCGCGCTGCTGCGAGCCCGTGTCGCGCACGCCGTTGATGAAGATGTTGGTGTCGGCGCTGGAGCCGCGAATGACGGGACGGTCGCCGAAGGGCTGTCCGCCTTCGCCCATGGCCATGGTGATGCCCGGCACGGTGCGCAGCGCTTCTTCGAGCGAGGTGGCGCCGGTGTCTTTCAGGACTTCCTCGTTCACGATGGTGACCGATTTCGGAAGTTCCTTGATGGGCGCGGTATATTTGGGCGAGGCGGCCACGGGCGCGCTATAGCCCTCGTTCAACTGGTCGCCCTCCACGACGATGGGCGCGGTGACGGTTTCGTCCTGCTGCTGGGCGGCGGCGTCTTGCGCATAGGCGGGGCCGGACAGGCCGTAGAGAGCGGCGGCCACGCTGGCGGAGGCGAGGAGGAATGTGGAAGTGGACGTCGAGGAGACGTGAGGATTTTTCGGCACTGAATGCCCCCCTTGAATTTCGCATCGGGAATGAAAATGCGAGGCATTCTTAGGTGCGGCGCGCGCCGGCAACAAGTCGGTTTTGATACCATCTTGAGAATCGTTTGCAATAAATAGCGGGTGTTGCGGCGTGGCCACATATTCCGCGCGGGCGGATCAGCGCGGAACCCAGTCTTCCGGCGCCATTTCGAAAGCGGCGAAATCGAAGCCGGGGGCGACGGTGCAGCCGACCAGCGTCCACAGGCCCACGGGCTCCGCCGCCTGCCAGTAATTGCGCGGCACGATGATCTGCGGGCGCTCTCCGGCGGCGAGGTTCTGTCCCAGCAGGTGGATTTCCGCCGGGCCTTCCTCGGCGGCGATGCCGAGCTGCAGCGGCCCGCCCGCATACCAGTGCCAGGTTTCCGCAGCGTCCTTCACCCGGTGCCAGTGCGAGCGCTCGCCCTCGCGCAGCAGATAGTAGATCGCGGTCGAATGACCCCGCTCGATCTCCGCCGTCGCGTCGCGGAAGGTCTCGACGAAATGCCCGCCTTCCGGATGCGGCTGCATGTTGAGCATCTCGATGATTTCTTCGGGGCTCATATCGGTCACGGGCGGATCCTTTGTCTCTTCAGAAATTGTCCTTGCGGCGGCGGGTCTCGGCGAAGACGTCCACATCGCTTGCGCCGTCGAGGCCAATGGCGTGGCGCAGTTTCGCATCGCCCGCCCGCAGAAAGGGATTGGTCGCCTTTTCAAGGCCGATGGTGGTCGGCACGGTCCATTCGCCTTTGGCGCGTTTTGCGTCGATCTCTTTCGCGCGGGCGGCGAGCGCTTCGTTTTCGGGATCGATCGTCAGCGCGAAGCGGGCATTGGCCTGCGTATATTCATGCGCGCAATAGACGGTTGTGTCGTCGGGCAACGCCATGAGTTTGGAGAGCGAGGTCCACATCTGTTCGGGCGTACCCTCGAAAAGCCGCCCGCAGCCGAGCGCGAACAGCGTGTCGCCCACAAAGGCCACGCCGTCCTCTGCGAAGTAATAGGCGATGTGGCCCGCCGTGTGTCCCGGCACGTCGAAGACGCGGGCGCGCGCCTCGCCCAGCTCCACCATGTCGCCGTCGCCGACGGCGCGGTCGAGGCCGGGGATTTTCGCCGCCTCGCCTTTCGGGCCGATAACGATGCAGCCGGTCTTTGCCTTCAGTTCCTCGTTCCCGCCCGCATGGTCGTAATGGTGATGCGTGTTGAGGATATGGGTGAGCGTCCAGCCCTTTTCCGCCAGTGCCTTTTCGATGGCCTTGGCGTCGGGCGTGTCGATGGCCGCCGTCGCGCCCGATTTGGGCTCATGGACCAGATAGCCGTAATTGTCGCTCAGGCAGGGAAATTGATGGATATGAAGGCTCATCGTTCCGGTTCCGGTGCTGGAGGGCGTGTGACGAGACCCTAAAGCCCTTGGGGCGGCGATTGAACCCCTCCCGAGTTTGAGGGAAAGAAACCTTAACCGATGAAGCCGTCTATCCTTCGAGACGGGCCTTGCGGCCCTCCTCAGGATGAGGCCTAACTAACACGCCACCTCATGCTGAGGAGCGGCGAAGCCGCGTCTCGAAGCATCCTCGCAATGACGATTCCAACGGGACTCAAAAGGCCATAGGCTTCGCCCATGCATATGGATGTCATCGATCTCCGGGATTTCTACGGCCGTCCGCTGGGCGCGGTGGCGCGGACGCTGATTACGCGCCGCATCGGCGAAATCTGGCCGGATGTGCGCGGGCTCAACGTGGCCGGGCTCGGTTTCGCCACGCCTTACCTGTCGCCCTTTCAGGGGCAGGCGCAGCGCGTCATCGGG
Source organism: Parvibaculum indicum (assembly GCF_011762095.1). GTDB lineage: Bacteria > Pseudomonadota > Alphaproteobacteria > Parvibaculales > Parvibaculaceae > Parvibaculum > Parvibaculum indicum. The sequence continues at coordinate 199,254 of NZ_JAASQO010000005.1, forward strand.
TTGATGCCCGCCCAGCAGGGCGTACTCGCCTGGCCGCCCAACGGGAAATATCTCACCTGCCTGGTGGACGAGACCGAAATTCCGCTGCCCGACGAGAGCATGGACCGTATCCTGCTGGTGCACGGGCTGGAAGGCAGCGAGGCGGTACGCTCCATGATGCGCCAGATCTGGCGCGTGCTGGCGCCGGGCGGTCGGCTTCTCGTCGTGGCGCCCAACCGGCGGGGCCTGTGGTCGCGCCGCGAGGGCACGCCCTTCGGCATCGGCCAGCCCTTTTCGCGTTCCCAGCTCACCCAGCTCATGCGCGAGAACATGTTCTCGCCCACGCGCTGGGAGACGGCGCTTTACGTGCCGCCCGTTCAGTGGCGGCCCTTCCTGCAATCGGCCGGTGTCTGGGAGCAGGTCGGCCATACGCTCTGGACGCGGTTTTCCGGCGTCATCATGGTGGAGGCCGGCAAGCAGATCTATGCCGCGACGCCGCAGCCCAAGCGCCGTCTCGCCCGGCGCATGCGCGCCTTGTCGCCCGCGCCCGTGCCGCAGGGCATGCAGAGCCGGAGCCGGGGCGATGAAGAATAGGGCCGTTATTGTCTAAAAGCGCCATTGCGAGGCGCGCAAGCGACGAAGCAATCCAGTTCTGCGCCTGCCGCCCTGGATTGCCGCGCGCCCTGACGGGCGCTCGCAATGACGTTGGGAGGCCGGGCCTCAGCCCTTCCGCGACATCATGAAGACGGCTTCGCTCGCGGTCAGGTTGTCGAGCGGGCCGGGCTTGCCGATCCGCTTCGCCCGCGTGCCGTTCACGGCCAGCGCATCGTCGATATGCAGGTCGAGCGTGTCGCACAGCTCGGTGAAGTCGCGCAGCGTGCACAGATGAATGTTGGGCGTGTCGTACCAGTGAAAGCCGAGCGAGGGCGTTTCGGGCATACGGCCCTGCAGCAGAAGTTTCAGCCGGACGCGCCAATGGCCGAAATTGGGGAAGGACACGATGATGTGCTGCCCGATACGGGACAGTTCCTGCAGCACGACGCTGGGATTATGCGTCGCCTGAATGGTCTGGCTCAGGATCACATAGTCGAAGGCGTCTTGCGGGTAGTCGCGCAGATCGGTGTCGGCGTCGCCCTGGATGACCGACAGCCCGCGCGTCACGCTGGCGTTCACGCCTTCCTGGCTCAGTTCCATGCCGCGCCCGTCCACGCCGCGCTCCTTGACCAGGCGCGCCAGCAGTTCGCCGTCGCCGCAGCCGACATCGAGGACGCGGCTGCCGGGCGCGATTTTCTCGGCGATGAAATCGAAGTCGGTCCGCGGCGTGCGGGGCAGGGGCCGCACGCCCGTCAGGCTGGTGGGGCTCATGTCGTCAGGCCCCGCCTTTGCGCCGCCGATTCCAGGAAGCCGGACAGCGTGTCGAGCATTTCCGGCTCGTCCAGCAGGAAGGCGTCATGCCCCTTGTCGGTGTCGATCTCGACGAAGCTCACATTGGCGGCCACCGCGTTCAGCGCATGGACGACCTGCTTGCTGTCGGAGGTCGGGAACAGCCAGTCGCTGGTGAAGCTCATCACGCAGAAGCGGGTCGAAGTGCCCCGGAAGGCGTTGGCGAGGATGCCGCCATGGTCCTGGGCGAGGTCGAAATAGTCCATCGCCCGGGTGATGTAGAGATAGGAATTGGCGTCGAAGCGATCCACGAAGGTCGAGCCCTGATAGCGCAGATAGGATTCGATCTGGAAATCGGCGTCGAACCCGTAGGAGACCTCGTCGCGGTCCTGCAGGTTGCGGCCGAATTTCCGGTGCAGCGCCGTTTCCGACAGATAGGTGATATGGGCGGCCATGCGCGCCACCGCGAGCCCCTTGGCGGGGTTCGTGCCGTGTTCCAGATAGCTGCCATGGCGCCATTCGGGATCGGCCATGATCGCCTGGCGGCCGACCTCGTGAAAGGCGATGTTCTGGGCGGAATGGCGCGCCGCGGTCGCAATCGGGATCGCGGAAAAGACGCGGCCGGGATAGGCCGCGCACCATTGCAGCACCTGCATGCCGCCCATGGAGCCGCCGATGGCGCAGAAAATGTCGTCGATGCCCAGCCGGTCGAGCAGCATGGCCTGGGCGCGCACCATGTCGGCGATGGTGACGCCGGGGAAGGAAAGGCCGTAGGGTTTGCCGGTTTCCTGGTTGATGTCGCGCGGGCCGGTCGTGCCCATGCAGCCGCCGATGACGTTGGGGCAGATCACGAAATAGCGGTCGGTGTCGATGGGGCGGCCCGGGCCGACCATGTTGGACCACCAGCCGGGCTTGCCGGTGACCGGATGCGGGCTCGCCGCGAACTGATCGCCCGTCAGCGCATGGCAGACCAGCACCACATTCGACTTGTCGGCGTTGAGCCGGCCATAGGTCTGGAAGGAGATCGTGAAGGGCGACAACTCGACCTCGCTGTCGAGCCTCAGCGGCTCGTCGGCGCCAAAGGTCTCGGTGCAGCTCTTCGCGTTGACGCGCTCTCCCGCCTCGGCGGCGGCTTCCGCTATTTCCGGCTTTTCGGTGGTAATCATCGCGTGAGCGGCGGTCCTGCGGCGCTTTTTGAGGTCGTTTCGCGTTATTTCCGGCCCGCGGACGGCCTCATATGTCGCCCCGGGCAGGCAGCATAGCTAGGGTGGGACCCCTTGAAATGTCAATGTTTTCTTTGATTTTGGGCATATCCGCCCTTATGAATACCGCTCCTGCGGCAGGGGCCGGGCAGCGGCTTTGCGCCCCTTTTTCCGTGCGTGAGACACAAGATGACGAGCGAGACACAAAGCCCCGTCAAACAGGCCGGGACAGGCGATGAGAGCGCGCCCGCCCTGGCCGATGTGAGGCGTGAGATAGATGCGATCGACGATGCGATCCACGATCTGCTGATGAAGCGGACCGAGCTGGTCGTCGATGTCGCCAATGCCAAGGCGCGCGATGCCAGCGCGGCGGGGGAGGGGAGCTTCATTGCCTTCCGCCCGGGCCGCGAGGCGGAGGTGCTGCGCCGTCTCGCCGGCCGCCATGAAGGGCGGCTGCCGCTTCGCGTCGTCTTCCGGCTCTGGCGCGAGATCATTTCCGCCATGACCCGCATTCAGGGCCCCTTCCGGGTGGAGGTCTATGGCGGCGCGGATACCGATGCGCTCGCCTATTGGGACCTTGCCCGCAATTATTACGGCTCCATCACCGAGATGACGCTGCATGACAGCATGCGCGATCTCACCCGCCGCGTGTCGCAGGACCGCTCCGCCATCGGCATCCTGCCCCGGCCGGGCCATTATCCCGGCGGCGACTGGTGGACGGCGCTGGCCGGGCGCGGCGTGCCGCTTCGCGTGGTGACGCAGCTTCCCTTCGCCCGTATCGACGGCGCGGAGGGCGAGGTCGGCGCGCTTGTGGTGGCGCAGGCGGAGTTCGAGCCCACCGGCGACGATACCAGCCTGATCGCCATTTCCGCGCGCGGCAGCGTCAGCGAGGCGAAGCTCGCCCAGCTTGTCAAGCAGGCCGGGATCGAGGCGGAGCGGCTCAGCGTCGCCGTCACGCAGGACGGGGAGCCGCGTCATCTGAGCCTTTATGCCGTGCCGGGCTATCTCGAAGCCGGCGATGCGCGCCTTGCCGCGCTGATCGAAGATCCCGTCGACGACGTCTATGTGCTGGGCGGGTTCGCCAATCCCGTGCAGCGCGACGCGGATACGGACTGAGCCTCATGACGAAACCGACACCGCAATCCGGCATTGAAAGGATCGAGCCCTATGTGGGCGGCCGCGCCAAGGCCGATCCGGGCGTGCGCGTCTTCAAGCTGTCGGCCAATGAAACGCCGCTGGGGCCGAGCCCGGCCGCGCGCGAGGCCTATGTCGCCGCCGCGCAGGATCTCGAACATTATCCGGAAGGCTCCGCGGCGCCCCTGCGCGAGGCGATTGCAAAGCGTTTCGGCCTGGCCGCCGACCGCATCGTCTGCGGCGCGGGGTCCGACGAACTTCTGCATCTTCTCGCCCAGTGCTATGTCGGCGAGGGCGACGAGACGATTGCGAGCGAGCACGGTTTCCTCGTCTATCCCATCGTGACCAAGGCGGCGGGCGGCACCTGCATTCAGGTGCCGGAGAAGGATCTGCGGACCGATGTCGATGCGGTGCTTGCCGCGGTGACGGACAGGACGCGGATCGTCTTCATCGCCAATCCCAACAATCCGACCGGCACCTATCTGCCCTCGGACGAGATGAAGCGGCTTCACGCAGGCCTGCGTCACGACATCCTGCTCGTCATCGACGCGGCCTATGCCGAATATGTGACCCGCAACGATTACGAGGCCGGGATCGAGCTTGTCGCGACGAACGAGAACGTCGTGATGACGCGGACCTTCTCCAAGATCTACGGGCTGGCCGCCGCGCGCCTCGGCTGGCTTTACGGCCCGGCCCATGTCTGCGAAACGCTGAACCGCGTGCGCGGTCCCTTCAACGTCTCCACGCCCGCCATGATGGCCGGCGTCGCGGCGATGGAAGATATCGCCCATGTGGAAAAGGCCCGCGCGCATAACGACGAATGGCTTCAATGGCTCACGGAGCGGATTTCGGCGCTGGGCCTTGAGGTGACGCCGAGCGCGGCGAACTTCCTGCTCGTCCGCTTTCCGAATGAACCCGGCAAGACGGCGGCGGAGGCGGATGCCTTCCTGATGAAGCGCGGTCTCATCCTGCGCGCCGTCTCGTCTTACGGGCTGCCCGATTGCCTGCGCCTGAGTGTCGGCACGGAAGAAGCGAACCGGCTGGTGGTGGACGCGCTCGCCGACTTCATGAAGGGCGGTGCGTCATGAGCGAACCGCTTTTCGAGCGTATCGCGCTGATCGGCCTCGGCCTTATCGGCGGTTCCATCGGCCATGCGGTGAAGCGCGGCAATCTCGCAAAACACATTGCGGGTTATGCGCGGTCGGAAGAAACCCGCAAGCGTGCGCATGAAATCGGCTTCATCGACAGTGCGCATGAGACGGCGGCGGACGCGGTGAAGGATGCCGACCTCGTCATCCTCTGCGTGCCCGTCGGCGCGCTCGGGCCGGTGGCCGCGGAAATCGAAAAGGCGCTGAAGCCCGGAGCGATCCTCACCGATGTCGGCTCGGTGAAGATGGCCGTCATCCGCGATGTCGGCCCGCATGTGCCCGAAGGCGTGCATTTCATTCCCGGCCATCCCATCGCCGGTACGGAGCAGTCCGGGCCTGAGGCGGGCTTTGCGGAACTCTTCGACAATCGCTGGTGCATTCTCACACCGGTGCCCGGCACGGATCGTCAGGCGACGGAAAAGCTCACCGCCTTCTGGGAAGGCTGCGGTTCGACCGTCGATGCGATGGAACCGCGCCATCACGACATGGTGCTCGCCATCGTCAGCCATCTACCGCATATCATCGCCTACAACATCGTCGGAACGGCGAACGATCTGGAAACGGTGACGGAATCGGAAGTCATCAAATATTCCGCCTCCGGTTTCCGCGACTTCACGCGTCTCGCGGCGTCCGACCCGACCATGTGGCGCGATGTCTGCCTCAACAACCGCGAACCGATCCTCGAAATGCTGGCGCGGTTTTCCGAAGATTTGTCGGCGCTGCAGCGCGCGATCCGCTGGGGCGACGGCGATGCGCTTTTCAACCTCTTCACGCGCACCCGCGATATCCGCCGCTCGATCATCGAAGCCGGTCAGGAAACCCCCGCCCCCAATTTCGGCCGCACGCCCGACAAGACGGGCAAGAAGGACTGAGGCCTCTTCATTCGTCATTGCGAGCGCCCGGCAGGGCGCGCGGCAATCCAGAAGCGGCAGGCTCGGCGCTGGATTGCTTCGTCGCTATCGCTCCTCGCAATGACGGGGAGCGAGCCTCAATAAACCGGATCGAGCCGCGCCACGGGCACGGGGCCGAGATAGAGCTTGCCTTCGCTCATCACCACAGGCACGCGCACCCGGCCGGATTTATTGCCCTGGAACTGCGAGATGAGGCCGAGGCCCGCCAGTGCCATCTTCTCGTTCTTCCGCGGAATGCGGCCCGCCTTCACCAGCGCCGAAACGAGGCCTTCATAGTCGGCGATCTCCGCCTCGAGGCGTCCCGCCGGACGGCCCTTCTCGTCCAGCGTCACTTCGCCCGAGGCCTTCATGTCGAGCGGCCCCCATTTCACTTTCAGGTCGGAGACGGCCAGCGTGCCGCCCGCCGCCATCCAGTCGCGCGAGAATTCCACCGGGCTTGCCGCATGGGTGACGGGCACGTTGCGCATCCGCGCCTGCAGGATGACGAACCCGGCCTTGTTGCCGAGCGCGGGCGGCGTCAGGCGGGCGGGCAGCAGCATGTCCTCGCCCTGGAATGCGAGGTCGATGGCGGTCGCCGCTTTCGGTGTGCCGGGCAGGATCGGGGCCGCGCCGCCTTCGAGCGTCAGCGGGGCGGGCCGCGCGTGAAGTTGCAGCCGCTGCGCCCGCATCGTCCCGCCGCCGTCTTCGCGGGTTGCGTCGAGCTTCTTCACGTCGATGGCCAGCCGTCCGAAGGGTGCGCCCTCCTGCGCCACATAGCTTGCCCATGCGGTATGCGTTTCGATGCGCCAGTGGCGGCGCGGCGCGTCCTGTTGCGTCACATCGCGAAAGCTCAGGCGCTGTTCGCCTTCCACGTCGAAAATCGCATGGCTGAAATCGTAAGGCAGGACGCTTGCCGAGAATTCCTCCGCCTGCCAGCGCCATTGTTCGGGCGTGCGGGGCGCGGCGATCTCGGGGCCGGTGAAGCTCGCCGTGAAGCGATAGGGGAAGCCATAGACGCCCAGCTCTTTCCACCCCGCCTCGATGCGCCCGTCATCCAGCGACGCGGTTTCGACGCGGTTGCGGATCTCGCCCGCGACGATCCACCAATAGGCGGTGTAGGCGGCCACCAGCACGCCCAGCACGATGGTCGGGGTCAGGACGCCCCATCGGATGTTTCTCCGGCGCGGCGGAGGGGAAGCTTTTGCGTTCTCTGTCATGACGATATGGTGTGCGCCCCAAGGCAGGGCGGCAAGTAATGAATGATTTCTGGGTATTTGGCTATGGCTCGCTGATGTGGCGACCGGGTTTCGCGTTCGAGCACCGGGAGCCCGCCCGTCTTCACGGCTATCATCGCGCCTTCTGCGTCTATAGTCACGTTCATCGCGGCACGCCGGAGCGGCCCGGCCTGGTTTTCGGGCTGGATGCGGGCGGCTCCTGCAAGGGCATGGCCTTCCGCATCGCGCCCGATCGGGTGGACGAGGTGCGCGACTATCTCCGCGCGCGCGAGCAGGTCACCATGGTCTATCGCGAAGAGGTGAAGCGTGTGCGCCTGCTTCACAGCGGCGGCGAGGCGCAGGCGCTTTGCTATCTGGTGGACCGGTCCCACGGGCAATATGCGGGCGCGCTCTCCTTCGAGGACCAGGTGCGTCTCATCGCGGAGGGAGAAGGCCAGTCCGGCCGCAATCCGGACTATCTTCACGGCATGGTGCAGCATCTCGACGAGATGGGCACGCATGACGAGGGCCTTACGAGGCTTTGGCGCGCCGTGAAGGAACGGCTCCCTCGATCCGGCTGACGCCGGTAAAGCGCGCAAGATCCGCCAGCGCGTCCTGCGTCGCGGCGATGCGCGTCTTCGTCATCTTCACACCGTTTTCCGGCCAGAAGCCTTTCACCTCCAGCCGGTCCTCCTCGCGATGGACCTTCAGGTCGGCGCGGCCGATGAAGCGGTCGCCCTCCATCAGCGGCAGCACGTAGTAGCCGTATTTGCGTTTCTTTTCCGGCACGAAAATTTCGATGGTGTAGTCGAAACCGAAAAGCCGCTGGGCGCGCCTGCGCTCGCGAATGGCCGGGTCGAAGGGCGAGAGGAAGCGCAGGCCCTCATGCGGGGAGGGTAGCTTTGCGATCCGTTCCTCGATGTCGGCGGGCGCGAAGGCATGGCGATGGCTGCCGTCGGCGCCCGTCACCGCGACTTCCACGATCTCCCCGCGCCTGGCCGCGCGTTTCGCCCAGTCTTTCGCCTCGGCGATTTCGATGAGATCGAGGAACTTTGCCAACTCGGTCGGCGTCGCAAAGCCCAGCCGGTCAAGCGCCGTCTCGCAGGCCCAGTCCACCGTCTGCCGTCTCGTCGGGCGGCGTTTACGCAGCTCGTCCGGGATCACGCGCTCGGCAAGGTCGTAGACCTTCTCGAAGCCGTCGCGCCGCGCGATGGCGAGTTCGCCCGCGCGCCAGAGAAATTCCAGCGCCGTCTTGGACGGGCCCCAACCCCACCAGCCGCCTGCGCCCTTGTCGTCGAAATGGCGCGTGCTCACCTCGCCGTCCTTGCGGATGCGGGCGCGCACCTTGCGGATCGTCTTTTGCGGGTCCTCGCCGATGCGCTTTTGCCAGTTGGGATGCTTCAGCCGTTCCTTCGCCTTTTTGAAGCGGTGGTGCCAGTGCGGATAGAACTCCATCGGCAGCAGCGAGGCGTCATGCGTCCAGTGCTCGAAGATGTCGCGGCGGTCCTGATGCAGTTCGTCGAGCCAGCCGCGTTCGTAAGCCGGCGCGCGGGAAAACAGGATCATGTGGTGCGCGCGTTCCACCGCATTGACGCTGTCGATCTGCACGAAGCCGATCCGCCGGATGAGCGACGACAGATCGTCCGGCGATTGGCAGCCGACGGGCGCGCTCAGCGCGTGGCGGTCGAGGAAGAGACGCCGTGCCGTCTCATTGTCGAGAGTGAGAGCGGTCATGCGTCAGCGCGGCTCGAACACATATTCGAGCTTCAGCCCGTCCGGATCGGCGAAGAAGACGGCGTAATAGCCCGGTCCGTATTCCGGATAGTCCGCCGGCGGATCGAGGATGTCGGCCTCGATCCTTTTCAGAAGGTCGTAAAGCCGGTCCACGTCTTCGCGGCTTTCCGCGTTCCAGGCCATGTGGTGCAGCCCCGGCGCATAGCGGTTGTGCTTCTGCGCGCGGCCTTCCGCGCTCGCATTGAAGATGCCGATGGTCGGCAGCAGGTCGGGCGTGCCGGTGTGTTCCCAGTCGATCCCGTGCTCGTCTTCCTGCCAGCGGCGATAACCCATGAAGCTCAGCACCGCGTCGTAAAACGGCGCGGAGCGGGCGACATCCGTGACGGTGAGATCGACATGGTGAATGAGCCCGCGCGAGGTCATGTCAGGCCGGACCGTCGATCAGTTCGACCCGCAGCGTCTTGCCGATGGCGGCGGCGGCTTTTTCCATGGTCAGCAACGTCACGGAGGGATTGTCTGGATCGAGCAGGCGGTCCAGTGCGGAGCGACTCGTGTTCATTGTCTTGGCGAGCGCCGACTTGGTCAGGTTTTCTTCTTTCATAGCCTCGGCAAGTTTCCATGCCAGTACACGCTTGATGGCAATTGCCTGCGCTTCGGCAAGAAGTCCTTCTTCTTCCAGCAGGTCGTCGAGGCTCGACCCGAGATGAATGTTCTTCTTGGCCATTTTACTCTTCCACTTCCTTCTTGCGTTTTCGGGCGAGGTCCAGATCGGGTTTCGGCGTCTTCTGTGTTTTCTTGATGAAGCCGTGCACGAGCACCATTTTTCCGCGCCTTACGAAAAAGATTACGCGCGCGATGCGCCCATTCGTCAGATTGGTGCGGACTTCATGCAGTCCATCGCCAAGCGGTCTGCATGTCGGCATGCCAATGGGCCAGCCGAATTCCACAGTCTTGATATCGGCGCCGATCAGTAACCGGTCTGCCTTGTTCAGACCCTTCAGCCAGTCTCGAACGGGTTCCGCTCCCCGCCCGGTCCGGTAGAAAATGGCGGGTATCCGCTTGACTGGCGTGGATGGCATATTGATTTGTACCTATTTTGGTACTATTTGGCAAGGGGGATTTTTGTTCAACTGCATTTCGAATGCCCGCAGGAGGGGCATGTCTCGCAGCCTTCCTGTTTGATCATGCCATAGGCGCCGCAGCGCGGGCAGGGATTGCCTCGCGGGCGGCCGTCGTTTTCGCCGACTGCTTTCTGCATCGCCTCGGTGATCGGCTTGCCGTCCTTTGCCGCGATGAAGCCGGTGTCGATCATGTGCTGTTCGATGACGCCGCCGATGGCCGCCAGCAGGCTCGGCACGTAGCGGCCTTCCATCCAGGCGCCGCCGCGCGGGTCGAACACGGCTTTCAGTTCCTCCACCACGAAGGTCACGTCGCCGCCCCGGCGGAAGACGGCGGAGATCATCCGCGTCAGCGCCACCGTCCAGGCGTAATGCTCCATGTTCTTGGAATTGATGAAGATCTCGAAGGGACGCCGGCGTCCGTCCTGCACGATGTCGTTGATGGTGATGTAGATCGCATGGTCCGATTCCGGCCATTTGATCTTGTAGGTAAAGCCGGGAAGGATCTCGTCGCGCTCCAGCGGCTGCCACATGCGCACCACGCCGTCCTCGCTCGCAGGCGTCGTCGCGGGCGCGGCGGGCTGCGCCGCCGGTTCCTCATCCGCCGTCAGCACGGAGCCGCGCACATCGCTCGGGCGATAGGTGGTGCAACCCTTCAATCCCTTCTCATAGGCATCCGTATAGACGCCCTTGAAGGCCTCGAAGGAAATATCGGCGGGCACGTTGATCGTCTTGGAGATCGAGCTGTCGATATAGTCCTGCACCGCCGCCTGCACGGCGATGTGCTCGGCGGGGCTCAGCGTTTGCGCATTGACGAAATAATCCGGCAGTTCCGCCTTGTCGCCGAAGCGGGCGTGATACTGCTCCACCGCATAGTCGCGCACGCGTTCCTCGCGATGCGAACCGTCCGGCAGCAGCACTTTGCGCGTATAGCCATAGGCGAAGACGGGCTCGATGCCGGAGGACACATTGCCTGCGAAAAGCGAAATCGTGCCGGTCGGCGCGATGGAGGTGACGAGCGCGTTGCGGATGCCGTGTTTGGCGATGGCCTCGCGCACATCCTCGTCTAGCGTGGCGATGGTCTCGCCCGCCAGATAGGCGTCCGCGTCGAACAGCGGGAAGGCGCCCTTTTCGGCGGCGAGATCGACCGAGGCGAGATAGGCCGCGCGCGAAAGCCTGTGCATCCATTTGCGGATGAGCGCCACGCTCTCGTCCGAACCGTAGCGCGTCCGGCACATGATGAGCGCGTCGGCGAGCCCCGTCACGCCGAGGCCGATGCGGCGCTTGGCCTTCGCCTCATGTTCCTGCTCGGGCAGCGGAAAGCGCGAGACGTCCACCACATTGTCCATGGCGCGCACAGCGGTGCGTACCAGCGCGTCGAGTTCGTCCTCGTCGAGCGCGGCATCGTCGCCGAACGGATCCTTCACCAGCGCGGCGAGGTTGATCGAGCCCAGCAGGCACGCCCCATAGGGCGGCAGGGGTTGCTCGCCGCAATTATGCAAATAAAGGCCATTGGCATCGAATGCGTTGATTCCCGGAATTTCGCAGTCGAATACATCGGCTTCGCCGATCGCATCGAGGGCGACGACACGCGCCAGAAATCTCTCGCGGTTTGGTTCGCGCTTGTATTGGCTGAGTGCGGAGGCCAGCCGTGCGAACTTGTCGGTGTCTTCAAAACCGACCCTTTCCGCAAAGCGCCTCAGATTGGAACCGGAAATGACGAGTTCGTGGTCGGCATTGCACCAGTATTCTTTTTCTCCGCCATGTCCGTCGGGTAGGCGGCGCGGGCCGGCCATGCGCCGGTCGCGGAAGATGCGGGAGATGATACCGAGGCGGGCCAGCATACGCTGCGTCGCCGTCAGTGTTTCGAGCTTGGAGGAAGCCAGTCTTACGCTCACGCCCTTTTGCTGGTCGCCTTGTACGCTGCCATCCGCATCGAAGAGCCCGCGGAGGAATCCGACATGGAAATCCGACGAGGATTGTTCGATAGCTGGCGTCACGTTCTTCGCGCCCGGCGCGAGATTCATTTCGGCGGCAAGCTTTTTGAGCGCGCCAGAAGCAAGACGCCACTCATTGCGGCCTTCGACGCGCCACCAGCCGCTGAAGTCGCTGCGGTGGGGCATGGCGCGGGCTGCCGCTTCCGCTGCCTTCATGATGCCCGTCGTGCCGATTGGTGCAGACGTTTCATTGGCGACGAGTGCGGGTTGCCATACGCTGAGCACCGCCTTGTCGGCTTTCAACGTGCCATCTCCCACTAGCAGGCCGAGAAGATAGCCTTCACTCTCGGATCCCGTCCCATCCCATGTGGAGGCGTCTGTATGATCATGAAGAATGATCTCGTCACCAGGAATCAGTTCGGAGGTTTTGCACCATTGCGTGTCGATCGACCAACGCGTACGTCGGGTCACTTTCAAAACCGGGTGATCCGCGGTCAGCGAAACGGAAAACCCTTCTTCAGTTCGAAGCGAAAAGACACTTTTGCGCCCGGTACGGAAGAACCCTCTGTCACTACTTCTCCAGGCCTCTCCGTTCACGCGGGCGCTGAAGTCCGTGCCCACAAGATCGCCCGCGCGACGAGGGCCTTCCTCGGTCATAATCCATGTATCGGCTGTCACACAGGGGTTCGTCGCCTGGATCGTCTCGGCGTAATAAAGATTGTTCTTCTTGTTGATGCGGTCGATGAAGATCACGCCCGGTTCGGCATAGGCATAGGTCGCGGCGATGATCTTGTCCCAGAGTTCGCGCGCCTTCAGCGTGCGGAAGACCGTGCCGTTGAAGGTGAGGTCCCAATCCGCATCCGCCTTCACCGCTTCCATGAACGGATCCGTCACCAGCACGGAGAGGTTGAACATGGTGAGGCGGCCCGGTTCGCGCTTGGCGTCGATGAAGGCTTCGATATCCGGGTGGTCGCAGCGCATGGTCGCCATCATCGCGCCCCGGCGCGAGCCCGCCGACATGATGGTGCGGCACATCGCGTCCCACACATCCATGAAGGAAAGCGGGCCGGAGGCATCCGCCCCCACGCCATGCACGGGCGCGCCCTTGGGGCGCAGCGTGGAGAAGTCGTAGCCGATGCCGCCGCCCTGCTGCATGGTCAGCGCGGCTTCCTTCAGATTGTCGAAGATGCCCGCCATAGTGTCGGGCACGGTGCCCATCACGAAGCAGTTGAAGAGCGTCACATCGCGCGCGGTGCCTGCGCCCGCGAGAATGCGGCCCGCCGGCAGGAAGCGGAAGCCCTCCATCGCGCCATGGAACTTCTCCGCCCATTCGGCGCGCTTCTCAGGCGCTTCGGCGGCCGCCAGCGCATTGGCGACACGCTTCCATGTGTCCTCGACGGTGAGGTCCACAGGCGTGCCGTCCTGCGCATGCAGGCGGTATTTCATGTCCCAGATCTGTTCGGCGATGGGTTTCATAACGCTAACCTAAACCCGGTTCTGTCACCGGTCGATGAATGAATGTTCTTGTATCGTTCCCGCGCGCCGGAGTCTAATCCGCCGCTTCCGAGAGTGCCGGGGTTTTGCCCCTTGCCTCGGCCACCAGTTTCGCGGTCGCCGGTTCGATGCGTTTTTCCAGTTCCGCCATGAACGCCTTGCGGTCGAGGCCCGGCGGAATGGGGTCGAGGAATTCGATCACGATGGTGCCTGGGCGTTTCGCAAAGCCGCGTCGCGCCCAGTAGATACCTGAATTCACCGCCACCGGCACGCAAGGGACGTCGAGCTGGCGGTAAAGCGCGGCTACCCCCGGCTTGTAGTCCGGCGCGGCGTCGGGCGCCATGCGCGTGCCTTCGGGAAAGATCAGGACGGGCCGTCCCAGCCCCAGCGCGGCCTTTGCCTGCGCGATGAGCTTGCGGATGGCCGCCGACCCCGATCCACGGTCGATGGCGATCATGCGCGTCTTCAGCGAGTACCAGCCATAATAGGGGATCATCAGAAGTTCTTTTTTCATCACGATGGCCGGATCGCGCAGCAGGGTCGTCGCGATGATCGTGTCCCACATGGACTGGTGCTTGGCCGCGACCAGCACCGCGCCCTCCGGTATGCGCCCGCGCACCTCGTAGCGCGTGCCCGCGCAGACCCGGAGCAGGAACATGGTAAGGCGGGACCACAGGTTCATGGCCCGAACCGTCCAGCCGCGCGGCGCCAGAAAGAGCGGCGTGGCGAGGATGCACATGATGATGGACATCAGCCAGAAGGACAGGTTGAAAAAGGTCGAGCGAAGCCAGAGCAAGGAAGTACGCCCCTTCGTTTTCCTCCCGCTAGCGCGCGCGCAGATGCGTCAGCGTCAGCAGATATTTGGTGTATTCCGATACGAGCAGCCGCGTGGTGCCGGGATAGTTCCACCAGCCGTCGAGATGCAGCTTATCCTGAAATACCGGATGGGGCATGATTTCGACACCCGGCATGGCGCGTCTGAGTTCCAGCCGGGCGCGCGGCAGGTGATAGGTGCTCGTCACCAGAATGATCGAGCGGTAGTCGCGTTTATGCACCCAGTTGGCGGTCTCCTCGGCATTGCCGATGGTGTCGATGGCCTGCCAGCCGATATCGATGCAGCAATCGAATTTTCCCCGGTCGCCGCCGACCAGCGCGGCAAGCTCCCTGGCCTTCACTTCCGGGTTCACGCCGCTGATGAGCATGCGCTTGGCGCGGCCTTCGACGAGCAGCCGATAGCCTTCCGCGATGCGCTCGGGCCCGCCCGTCAGCACCACGATGCCGTCGGCCTTGCCGTCATTGGCCGCGGGCGTCCGGTCGATCAGCGCGGTGAAGACGAAAAAGCCGCCCACGTAAAGCGCGAGCGCCAGCGCCGCCAGCCCGACCACAAGACGCAGGAAGGGGCGGCGCGGCCCGTCCGGTCCGGGCGGCGTCTGGCGGTTCTCGCCTGCTTTCCCTGTGGCGCTGGTTCGGGCCAATGATGCCAAGTCCTTGTCGGCTCTGAGAGAATTCTAACGTCGCAGATATTAACATGGAATGCGCGGGCCGCAGGATAGGCGCAAAAGCGCGCAATGCCGCATGGATTTCGATCTCAGAGCATATGTTCCAGCTCGCGCATCACGGTGATGCGGGCGGTCAGCACCGCGACCAGTGCGGAGGCAATCGGCACGGCCAGCAGGATCGGGTAATGGGTGAGCTGCAATCCCGTGACCGGCATCAGGAAGAGCGCGCCATTGTCGCCCGCGAATGACAGGACGACGAAGGTCAGCACGGACAGGGCGAGCCCCGCAATGCCGCCCCTGAGCCCCAGATGCAGGAAATGGTGCTGCACCTCGCGGGCGATGAAGCGGTCGCGCGCGCCGATCAGGTGGAGCACTTCCACCACATCCCGGTTGGCGGAGAGGCCCGCCCGCGTCGCAAAGACGACGATGGCGGTGGTGGTCGCTGCCACCAGGCCCAGCACCGCATAGGCGAGCCACAGCACGGCATGGGCGGCGCTGATGATTTCGGCCTGCCATTGCCGGTGCGTGTCGAGCAGCGCGCCGGGCGCTACCGCCGCGACATTGATCGCCAGTGCCGCGAGGTCGGGTGGCGAGGCGGGGTCGATCGTCACATCCACAAGCTGCGGGATGGGCAGGTCGTCGGTCACATTGCCCTTGCCGAGCCAGGGTTCCAGCAGCTTCGCCGTTTCGCTGCGGGTCACGGGACGGGCGCTCACAATGCCGTTGGTCTGGCCCAGAAGGCTCATCACTTCGGAAAGCTGTTTGTCCGGCTTCATCTCGGGCGAGGGTTTGATTTCCACGGTGAAGGCGCCGGACAACTGCCCCGTCCATTCCGCCGCCGCATGGCCGACCGACAGCGCCGCGCCCAGCGTCAGGCTCGCCAGAAAGCACATGGCCGCGATGGCGAGGATGAGGGGCAGGCCGGTTGCGCCGCCCGAGGGCATGATGGAGCGCGTTTCGACGAGCAGCGAGACGAGCCGGCTGCGCCCCGCCTTCTCCTCGTCATGGAAAGTCGGGGCGGGGTCGCGGCCCGGGCGGCCCGGCCGGGCGGGACGTTGGGAGGTATCAGCCACGGATCGACAGCCCTCCCTCTTTCAGCACAAGCTCCGGCGCGCCCGCCGCTTCCACGAGGCTGCGATCATGGGTGGCCAGCAGCACGGAGGTACCCAGCCGGTTCAGTTCCACGAACAGGCGGAGCAGGCGCTGGCCCATTTCCGGGTCCACATTGCCGGTCGGTTCGTCGGCCAGCAGCACATCGGGCTGGCCCACCACGGCGCGCGCGATGGCGGCGCGCTGCTTTTCGCCGCCCGACAGCGTCGGCGGTTTGGCGTGGATGCGGTCGCCGAGCCCGACCCAGGCCAGCAGTTCCATCACATCGGCGCGCCAGGCGCTTTCCGGCTGGCCCTGAATGCGCAGGGGCAGCGCCACATTTTCGTAGGTCGTCAGATGGTCGAGCAGCCGGAATTCCTGGAACACCACGCCGATGCGTCGTCTCAGCGCCGGCATCTCCTTGCGCGGCAGGGTGGCGATGTCCTGACCGAACATGGTGATGAGCCCGCGCGAGGGGCGGACGGCCAGAAACATGAGCTTGAGGAGCGAGGTCTTGCCCGCGCCCGAAGGGCCGGTGAGGAAATGGAAAGAGCCGGGCGCGAGCTCGAAGCTGACATCCCGGAGCACTTCCGGCCCCATGCCGTATCTCATGCCGACATTTTCGAAGCGAATCATGGAGGAGACGGTATCACGGATCGGCAGTGGGGCGGGTCGCGCTGAAACGCAATAAGCCGCAGTTTCCATCGTGAAAACGACGTGCATTTAACGCGGCTTTAACCATGAGGGGCCATTCAATAGGCTTGAGGTGCAAGGAGGCGTGGCGAGGGTGCTGCCGCGCGTCCGTCTTTCCGCCATTTGGGCAATCCATCGCAGCAAGATCCGGATGATTATCACCTGTCCGCATTGTTCGACGCGCTACCCCGTGAAACCCGGTGCCTTCGCCTCGGGACCGCGCAAGGTGCGTTGCGCCAAATGCGGCCATAGCTGGGAACAGCAGCCGCTGGAAGAGGGCGAGACGCCGTCTGCCGGCGCGACGCCCGCCACGGAGGCCGAGCCGGTCAAGGGGCCTGCCCAACCCGTCTTCAAGCGGGAGGCGGAGAAGGACAAGGCCGCGGCGCGCCAGCCGCGACAGGTCGAAACGACGACCGAGGCCGGCGAAAGCACCACGGGCGGACGGATCCGCAGCTTCGTCCATGGCGCGGCTGCCGTGCGCCGGGTGCGTTTCCTCACCATTCTCGGCTGGATCACGCTCATCATCTTCCTCGGCGGCACGCTGGGGGCGGGCTGGGTTTTCCGCAACGAAATCGCCTCGCTCTGGCCCGCCACGGCGGATGTCTACAAACTGACGGGGCAGGACATCAATCTGCGCGGGGTTGAGTTTCACAAGGTTCGCTATGAGCGGCAGGAGGTGAACGACCTGCCGGTGCTCGCCATCATGGGCGAGGTGGTGAATGTGAGCGACGAGCCCCGCGTGCTTCCGCGTCTGCGCATCGGTTTGCGCAACGAGAAGAAGAAAGAGATTTATCACTGGACCTTCGCGCTGAAGGAACGGTCGCTGAAGCCGGGCCAGTCGGTTCCTTTCGTCACGCGGCTCTCGAGCCCGCCTGTCGAGACGCGGGATGTCGAGATCCGTTTCGACAATGGCGCCTCCTCGCCGGCGCCCGCCGAAAAGGCGCCGTCCGGGGCGGCACCGGATGCGGCGGCCGAAGGCGACCATCCGCCCGCCGATGGGCCGGGCGGCGAATAGGAACGACCGGATGACCGAAACAGGCGATCGTTCCGCGCATATCACCGTCCTCATGACCGCGGAAGAGATCGCCGCGCGCAATACCGTGCTGGCGGCGGAGATCGTCGCCGAGATGGGGCGCGCTCCGCTCATCATTCCCGTTCTCAAGGGCAGTTTCATCTTCGCAGCCGACCTTTTGCGCGCGCTTCACGATGCGGGCGCGGCGCCGGATATGGATTTCATTTCGTTGTCGAGTTACGGCGCCGGCACCAGGTCGCTGGGCGAGGTCAAGATCGTCCGCGATACCGAAGTGCCGATCAAGGGTCGTGATGTGCTGCTGGTGGACGATATTCTGGAAAGCGGCCGCACGCTCGCCTTTGCCAAGGATTTAATGATGGCGCGCGGCGCGAAGAGTGTCCGGACCTGCGTCCTTCTCCACAAGAAAGACAAGCAGGCGGTGGACATTACCCCCGACTTCACGGGCTTCGATTGTCCCGACCGTTTCGTCATCGGCTATGGCATGGATGTCGCCCATGCCTATCGCCAATTGCCGTTTGTCGGCTATCTCGAGGAATAGGTCATGGCGCGGATACTGGTTGCCGAAGACGAGCCTGCCGTCCAGTCCTTCATCACCCGCGCGTTGCGGGGTGCGGGACATGAGGTCGACGCCGTGTCGGACGGGTCGGAAGCGCTGGAGGCGCTCGCCCGCGCGATGGAGGCCAAGACGCCTTACGAGCTCTTGCTGACCGACATCATCATGCCGGTAATGGACGGCATCTCGCTGGCGCTTTCCGCCTCGCGCCACGCGCCGGGCATCACCATCCTGCTGATGACGGGCTATTCGGACCAGCGCGAGCGTGCGCATGGTCTCGATGCGATCATTCACGACATCATGCTGAAGCCCTTCACGCTGGAAGAGCTGGTGACGCAGGTCGGCGCGGCGCTGGCCTCGCGGGGTTAGCAAACCCTTTCAACTGAAAACGGCGTGTCATCCCGGCACTTGTTGCCGGGACCCATTAGCCCTTCGACAAGCGGAGACGAGAGTGGGTCCCGGCTTTCGCCGGGATGACGCTGAAAATTCAAAACCGCTTCAGGAGCCTGTCCAGATAATCGAGTTCTTCCTGCGGGCGGTTGAGTTCGCCCGCGCGGCGGCGCAGTTCCTGCAGAATTTCGCGCGCCTGCTGCACGCCGAGCTTGTCGGGCACGCTGACGCCGTCGCCGAGATCCATCGCGCCGGGTGAGGGGCGGCCGAAGGGGTCGGTCCGGGCGGTGCCCTTGCCGCGGCCTTTGCCGCCCCGGCCCTGCATCAGCTTGTCGGCAAGCCCTTGCGCGCCGGCGCGCATCTGCTCGATGGCCTGCCCCTGCGATGAGGTCGCCCGGTCGGCGCGGCCCGCTTTCAGCCGGCCTTCGGCGTCTTCCATGGAATTGTCGGCCTTGCCGAGCGCGTCCGGCGTCTTCACGCCGTTTTCGTTCAGCTGCTTCAGCACCTTGGCAAGCTGGTCGCGCAGCGCCTTCTGTTCGCCTGCAAGCCCCTCGAGGTCGGGCGCCTTGCCGCCTCCCTTGCCGTGCTCGTTCATGCCGCCCTGGCCCATACCGTTTTGGCCCATACCGTCCTGGCTCTGGTCGCCCTGCTGCGGCATCCCCATGGAATCGAGGCCCTTTTGCGGCGGCTGTTGGCGGAAGGTCTTGTCCATCAGCTCCTGCTGACGGCGGATGAGGCCGCCCATCTTGTCCACCGCTTCCGACATGGCCTTGTCGCCGGGCGACATGGGGCCTGCCTGTTGGGGCATTTGCAGGTTTTCAAGCACGGACTGCATTTGTTGCAGCATGGCCTGCGCCTGTTGGCGCGAACCGGAGCGGGCGAGGTCGCCGATATCGCCCAGCATCTTTTCCAGCTCCTCGCGGCTGATGCTGCGGCCGTCGGAGGGGAATTCCGTCTGCCGGTCGGCGGTCTGGTTCTGCTGCGCAGTCAGCGCGTCCATATAGCGGTTGAAGGCTTCCTTCAGCTTGGACATGAGGTGCTGAAGCTCGTCGTCGCCCGCACCGTTTTGCAATGCGTCGGAGAGGGCCTTTTGCGCATCGCGCAGATCACGTTCGGCCAGCGACAGGTCGCCATCCTCGATCCGGAGCGCGATCGACCAGAGCAGGTCGTAAATACCTTTCATGTCCTCGCTGCGCTGGGCGGTCGTCAGCCGCCAATAGGCGGTCCTGAGGCCCATATAAACGCCCGGATCGGAAATGGTTTTTTCCGGGTCATGCGCAAAGGCGTTGAGGAAACGGGCGACGCGGGCCGTGCTGCGCGGATTCTCGGCGAGAAGGCGGCGTTGCTCGACGATGGCGCGGGCCAACGGTTTGGTGAACCGGCGCTCGGGAATGGTGAATTCGATGCTGCGGGAATGGCCCTGCTGGCCGGCATCGTCGGTCGCCACCAGCGTCATGGTCGCCTTGAGGCCCGCCCAGGGGTGGCTGCGCAAATCCGCCCAGGTCTGGCCGTCGGCGTCTTTCGGCCGCGCGCCGGGGAGCGGCAGGCGGATATCGGGCGGCGCCACGGCGGGCGCGGCGGGGATGAGGGAGTCCACCATGTCGCTGAGATCCGCGCTGTCCGCCGTGTCGGCCTTTTTCTTGTCCCTGGCGTCTTCGAGGCGGATTTCGGCCTTGGCGGAGGCGATGCCGTAATCGTCCTTGGCGATATAGGCGATGTTGATCGCGCCGGAGGCGGCCTTTTTCGGGTCGGTCTTGAAGGCGATATAGGGCGCTTCGTCCGGCGTCACATTCACCTTCCAGCTATCCATGATGCGGCCCGCGCCCGTCAGCGTGATCTCCGCGCTCGTCATCAGCTTGCGGTCGATGGCGTGGCTGCCGGGCGAGACTTCGGAAAGCGGTTCGGGTTCCGCGCGCTCGCCGTTTTCCACGGTGAGGGCGGGATAGGCCCGCATGCCGTTCACGCGAAGCGAGAGGATGCTGCCCTGCGGCACGGTGATATCCGTCTTGCCGGTCTTGTCGGGGCCCGTGCCGCCGGTGAGATAGATGGGCGGGGTGCCGGTATAGGCCGGTGGCGAAATCCAGGCTTCGATGACGATGTTGCGGGCAAGCGAGGCACCGGGCAGGAAGGCGGAGATGAGGCGCGGCCCCGCATCCCGCCCGCCCGTCCAGACGGCGACGAGCAGCAGCAGGACCACCGCCGCGCGCAGGCCGAACGGGTCCTGGCCTGCGATGCGCGGCGCGGGCAGGCCGACGCGCAGATGGCTCAATCGCTTCGCCAGCCAGTTGCGATGGGCGCGCCACAGGGTTTCATCGCCCGTACCGCCCGCCTGCATGTCTTCGAAGGTGGAGAGAGGCCGATGGGAAAGGCCGGAGGCGGTTTCGATCTGGCGCAGCGCATCGTGCCGGTTCGGCCAGCGGAAGTCGCGGAAGCCGCGCCACAGCGTCAGCGCGAGAAGGACGCCGAAGATGGAGAGTGCCAGCCAGTGCAGCCAGAGCGGCGCTTCCTCGAAGAGGCCGAACAGCGCCAGCGAGACGAAAAATCCGGTCAGCGCCGCCGCCCGCCAGAGCGCGGGCCAGAGCGCTTCCCAAAGCAGCGTCGCCCGGGCGAGCGCGATACGCCGCTCCACGCGGCGCGGCAGTTTTTCGGGCTTCTCGCTTTCGGGCCTGTCGTTATCGGGATTGCCGTCGGGGCGTGCCAAGCTTTCGCCTTTCGCGCGTCGATGGATGAGGCCGTCGGGCCCTCCCTCGCGCCTCAGTCGGAGAGCCAGTCCGGCATTATATCCTGTCTCAGCATTGCGTCATAACTGGGGCGTGCCCGGACCTCGGCGAAATGCTCGCCGCGCACCAGGATTTCGGGCACGAGGGGCCGCGTATTGTATTCGCTGGCCTGCACCGCGCCGTAGGCGCCTGCCGACATCACCGCCACCAGGTCGCCCGCCTTCAGACGCGGCAGCCGCCGCTTGCGGGCGAAGGTGTCGCCCGTCTCGCAGACGGGACCGACCACGTCATATTCGACCTCTTCCGCGCCGGGCGCAGGCTCGGCCACGGGGCGGATTTCGTGGAAGGCGTCATAAAGCGTCGGGCGGATGAGATCGTTCATGCCCGCATCGACAATCAGGAAGGTGCGGTCGTCGCCCACCTTCTCATAGATGACGCGGGTGACGAGAATGCCCGCATTGCCTGCGATGAGGCGGCCCGGCTCGAAGGTCAGCTCGCAATCGAGATGGCCGAGCGTGCGCTTCACCATGGCGGCATATTCGTCCGGATGCGGCGGCAGGTCGTTGTCACCGCGATAGGGGATGCCGAGCCCGCCGCCCAGGTCGATGCGGGTGATGTTGTGGCCGTCCGCCCTCAGCGCTTCCACCATTTCGCCGACGCGGGTGAAGGCGGTGGAGAAGGGTTCGAGATCGGTCAACTGGCTGCCGATATGGACGTCGATGCCGGAAATCTCGATACCGGGCAGGGTGCGCGCATGGGCATAGACGGCGGGCGCGCGGCGCCAGGAGATGCCGAACTTGTTTTCCGCCTTGCCGGTCGCGATCTTCTCATGCGTCTTCGCATCGACATCGGGGTTCACGCGCAGGGCGACGCGGGCGGTCTTGCCCATGCCTGCCGCGACGCGCGAAATCGCATCGAGTTCGGGTTCCGATTCCACATTGAACTGGTCGATGCCCACGTCCAGCGCGAAGGCGATTTCGGCGTCCGTCTTGGCGACGCCGGAAAAAACGATCTTCGAGGCAGGCACGCCGGCGGCCAGCGCACGGCGCAGCTCGCCTTCCGACACCACATCCGCGCCCGCGCCGAGGCGGGCCAGCGTGCGGATGACGGCGAGGTTGGAATTGGCCTTGATCGCATAGCAGATGCGCGCCTTCTGGCCCTTGAACGCCTGCGAGAACACCTCGTAATGGCGTTCCAGCGTGGCGCTCGAATAGCAATAGAAGGGCGTGCCGGTCGCGGCCGCTATGTCGGGGACGGAGACGCCTTCCGCGTGAAGGACGCCGTCGCGATACTCGAAATGGTTCATGTGTCTTGCCGGTTGGGGCGCGTCAGTTGCTCTGCGCTGCCGGATCGTAGGGATTGGCCTTCATGCTCGGATCGTGCGAAATGGAGCGCATATCGATCGGATCGTCGCTTTCCGGCGCATCCACCGTCTGCGCGCTCTCATCCGCCGGCATATGGGATTCCTGGCCCTCGGGCAGTTGGAGCGGGCCTTTCTTGCCGCATCCGGCGAGCGCAAGGCCGAGGCCCAGAATAAGGCCTGCCGTCACCAATGTGCCGCGGTTTTTCATTGCGCTCTCCCCTTGCCCCGCATTCATGCGGATCAGCCGCTCAGGACTGTCCCAGTTCCTTGCGCCAGAAAGCCGCCATCTGCCGCACATTGTCCGGCGCCGTGCCGCCGAAACTCGTTCGGCTGGCAACCGAATTCTCGACGCCAAGCACCGAATATACATCTTTCGTGATGCCCTGTTCCACCGCCTGCATCTCTTCCAGCGTCAGCCCGTCGAGATCGCATCCCTTGGCTTCGGCCTTGGCGACGAGGCTGCCCGTCACATGATGGGCCTGGCGGAAGGGCAGGTTCAGCTCGCGCACCAGCCAGTCGGCGAGATCCGTCGCGGTGGAAAAGCCCCGCGACGCTGCCGCCTTCATCGCGGGCGCGTTGATGGTCAGCGTGCGGACCATGCCGGTCATGGCCGCCAGCGACAGCGACAGCGCGTCGAGTGCGTCGAAAGCGGCTTCCTTGTCTTCCTGCATGTCCTTCGAATAGGCGAGCGGCAGGCCCTTCATCACCACGAGGAGCGAGGTCAGCGCGCCGATGACGCGGCCGGATTTCGCGCGGATGAGTTCGGCGGCGTCCGGATTGCGCTTTTGCGGCATGATGGACGAGCCGGTGGTGAAGCTGTCCGGCAGCCGGATGAAGTCGAAGCCCGGCGTCGACCAGATCACGATTTCCTCAGCCAGCCTTGAGAGATGCATGGCCGCGATGGAGGCTGCCGACAGCGCTTCCAGCACGAAATCGCGGTCGGATACCGCGTCGAGCGAATTGCGCGTGGGGCCGTCGAAGCCGAGCGCCTTTGCGGTCATCTCCCGGTCGATCGTGAAGGAGGTGCCGGCGAGCGCCGCCGAGCCCAGCGGGTTCAGGTTAAGGCGCTTTCGCGCATCTTGCATCCGGCCCCGGTCGCGCGCGGCCATTTCCACATAGGCGAGGCAATGATGGCCGAAGGTCACGGGCTGGGCCGTCTGGAGATGGGTGAAGCCCGGCATGATGGCGTCGGCATGGGCTTCGGCCTTTTCCAGCAGGGCGAGCTGGAAATCCTTCAGCTGCCCGTCCAGATGGTCGAGCGTGTCGCGGACATAGAGCTTGAAGTCGGTCGCAACCTGGTCGTTGCGTGAGCGCGCCGTATGGAGCCGGCCCGCCGCCGCGCCGACAAGCTCGGTCAGGCGCGATTCCACATTCATGTGGATGTCCTCGAGCTCGCGGCTGAAGGCGAATTCGCCCGCCTCGATCTCGGCCAGAACCTTGTCCAACCCTTCGATAATTTGATCGGCATCGGCCTTTGAGATAATTCCCTTCTCGGCCAGCATCGTGCAATGCGCTTTCGAGCCCCTTATATCCTGGGCGAAAAGGCGCTGGTCGAAACCGATGGAGGCGTTAATTTCCTCCATGATCCGGTCGGGGCCTTCGCCAAACCGGCCGCCCCACATCTTGTTGCTCATGCTCGCTTCTCCGGGAGCTCTCCGTCAGACGGTCAGGTTCTTCGAGAAGAGGCGTATAAGGCCCGGCAAGGCCGCCAAGGAAGTCGAGGAAGACATATGTCCCAGAAATCCCGCAACCTGCCGAAACTCGCCGCCGCCTTCGTCGCCGCCGCGGTACTTGTCGTTGCCGGGATATACTTGATCGTCGGTCCCTTAGGCAAATCCGGCGCGGAGGGCGAGGCCGGGCCTGCGGGCGTGCCGAACCCGCATTATGCGGCGCTCGAGGCTGCCGCCACCGGCGAGGTCGCGGCCTTCGTGCCCTCGAAGACGCTGAAGCCGGTGCCGGATGTGGTCTTTCAGGACGGTAAGGGCAAGCCGGTCAAACTCTCCGATTTCCGCGGCAAGACGCTTCTTCTCAATGTCTGGGCGACCTGGTGCGCGCCCTGCCGGGAGGAGATGCCCGAGCTCGACAAGCTGCAGGGTGAAATGGGCGGCGACAGCTTCCAGGTGCTGGCGCTCAGCGTGGACCGTCAGGGGCTCGAGCGGGCCCGCGATTTTCTGGACAATACGGTAAAGGCGCAGCATCTCGCGCTCTATAACGACCCCAAGTCGAGCGCCAATTTCCAGCTTCGGGCCGTTGGCCTGCCGACCACGCTGCTGGTCGACCCGCAGGGCCGGGAGATGGGCCGGATTTCCGGCCCCGCGCCCTGGGACGGCCGGCAGGCGCTGGCGCTGATCCGCGCCGCGCTCGGTCAATGATCGGGAAATCAGACGGATCTTACTCGGCCCCGACGGCAGCCAGTTTCGGGCCGGAATCACGGAATTGTAGCGAGTAGAGGTGGGCGTAGAGCCCGCCTTCGGCCAGCAGCTCGTCATGCGTGCCGGACTGCATCACCTCGCCCCTGTCCAGCACATAGATCCGGTCCGCATTGCGCACGGTGGAGAGGCGATGGGCGATGACGACGGTGGTGCGGCCTTCCATCAGCCGGTCGAGCGCTTCCTGCACCTTGGCTTCGGCCTGGGCGTCGAGTGCCGAGGTGGGCTCGTCCATCAGCAGGATGGGGGCGTCGCGCAGCATGGCGCGGGCAATGGCAATGCGCTGGCGTTGGCCGCCGGACAGGCGCCCGCCGGCTTCGCCGACCTGGGCTCCATATCCCCCCGGCAGCTCGTGGATGAATTCGTCGGCATTCGCCATGCGGGCGGCTTCCTCGATCTCGTCGTCGCTTGCGCCCGGCCGGCCATAGGCGATGTTTTCGCGGACCGTGCCGGCAAAGAGGAAGGTCTCCTGCGTGACGAGTGAGAGGTTGGAGCGAAGCGAATTGAAGGTCACCTCGCGCAGATCCTGCCCGTCGATGGAAATGCGGCCTTCCTGCGGATCGAAAAAGCGCTCGATCAGGCCGAAGATCGTGGTCTTGCCCGCGCCGGACGGGCCGACCAGCGCGGTCACCGTGCCCGCGCGCATTTCGAGGGAGATACCGCGCAATGCGGGCTGCTCGCCATATGCAAAACAGACATTGTCAAAATCGATATGGCCGCCCGCGCTGACATCGAGCGAGTGAGCGTCGGGCGCTTCTGTGATGGCAGGCTTGGTGTCGAGCAGATCATAGAGCCCTTCCACCAAGACCATGTTTGACGACAATTGGACGTTCAGCCTCGCCAGTCTTTTGGCCGGTTCGTAGGCCATCAGAAGAGCGGTGATGAAGGCAAAGAAACTGCCGGGATCTGTTCCCTGAGCAATCACGCTCCAGCCGCCATACATGATGATGATCGCAACGGCGAAACCGCCGAGCGTCTCCATCAACGGACTTGTCATCGCGTTCATCCGGGTGATCTTGTTGGCTCGGTCTTCGACCTGCTCCACGGCCTTGCCCATACGGCTTTTCATTCGCTCTTCAAGAGTGAACGATTTCACAATCCGGATGCCGACCGCGGTTTCCTGCACCGCATTGACGATTTCCGCAATGGACTGCATTTCGAGGCGCATGATCTTCTTCACGCGCTTGACGAGCCGGGCGACCCCCATGACGGCGAGCGGCATGATGATGAGCATCACGACCGACATGAGGGGATCCTGGAGAACCATGACTGTCGTGAGGGCGATCACAGACAGTACGTCTCGTCCGAGGCTTTGGACGACAAGGTCGATTACAGTCCTCGCCCCCTGAGCGTGGTACGACAAAACCGTAGTCAGATCGCCGATGGCCTGGGTGTCGTAAAAACTTAAAGGTTGCCTCAGCAAGTGGGCGAACACGCGTTTTTGCAGCGTCGCAACAATGTTATTGCCGATACGTTGCAAGAGAAGCTGCTGCCCATAGGTGGAGACGCCCTTGATCGTGTAGATGGCGATCACCGCCCCTGCGATGATCCAGACCATCGCCTCTTCCTTGTGCACGAATATGCGGTTGATCACGTCCTTCATGATCCAGGCGCTGGCGCCGGTGGTCGCGGCCACCAGCCCCATGAGGATGAAGGCCACCGCGTAGGCGGGGATGTGATTGCGCACATTCTCGGCGAACAAGCGCTTTATAAGGGAGAGAGAACTTTCCGGACGCCCGAAGAGTTTGTGTGCAATCCAGGCTTTGAACGTTTTGGGGTCGCGCGCCATTTCGTCTTCTGCGCTTGCAGGCGCGTGGGTATTCGAGTTGTCGGATTTTTTCAGGAGTGAAAGGGCATCGAGCCGTCCGAAGGCGGCGGCCTGCCGGTCCCTGTCGAACTTGAGAGAAGCCAGCGCAAGGCGCTTGATGGCCTTCCGGCGCTCTTGTTGCAGGTTATAGGGGTGACCGTATTTCTCACGCACATAGACGGAGGAGCGTAGGCGTTCGCGTTCCTTGAAGCGGGTCAGCTCTTTGGATGACCCGCTGGATTTCCCGAAGGCGTGATGGACAATGGCAGCAGGCTCGTAGACGAGAGACCAGCCCGCCTGTGTCAGGCGCAGGCAAAGATCATCGTCCTCATGATAGAGAAAGATGTTTTCATCGAGCCCGTTGACTTGTTCGAACGCCTCGCGGCGGCAGAGCAGGGCCGCACCGGTAAGGAGCGGCACGCAACTGGCATATTCGGGTTCTGCCGGCCAGTGCGCGTTGCCGTCGAAAGGGTGAATCACGGATTTGTGCCGCCAGACGCTGCTGCCGGTTTCGTCGACGAGTTTCGGTCCCACGATTGCCGCGTCCGGAAAGCGTCGGGCCGTCTCCATGAGCGTGTCGAGCGCGCCGGGCGCCAGCCTTGCATCGGGATTGAGGAGAAGCAGAAACTCGCCGTGCGCAATCTTCGCACCGATATTGTTTGCCTTGCAGAAGCCGAGATTATTGGCGTTGGCCACGCATCGGGCACCTGAGGCGCGGGCAATTTCGAGCGAATCGTCCGAGCTGGCATTGTCAACGACAATTACTTCCATGCTTTCGGGGAGTGACGCCAAGGCTGCGCCCAGAACTGCGGCGCTGTTATGGGTTACAATTATGGCAGTCGCCAAGGGAGCGGTCATTTCGTCAGGGTACTCTGCTTTCCGGGAGCATGGCTCGGTTTATCGCAATCATGCCGTCTGCCGGCATGATCTACAATGCCCTCATTTTGCCACGGCCTAATCATCAATATTATTCTGGAAAAATGGATTGTGGCTGGTAAGCACCTGAGTATTTGGATAAATAGCGTTCGTCGAGAGCAGGGGAGAGCGCCTGCATTAGTTTTACGCGTATTTGTTGCGATTTTGTCTCAAATACTGTGAGAAGATTTTCTGCGCGACACGGTTCCGTGTTCATAGATGTTTCGGGTGAGGGCAAACTGGAATAGCTTTGTACTCGGTTCGGTAGAGCCGGTTTTGAGTGCTTGGGGGAGTATGAATGAAGTTGGGGATTATTCCGGTTGAGGATCACCCGGAAGTCAAACTTTTTGAAATCGGTCGTATTGGGGACGAGAGAGGGTTCTTTTCCGAGACCTATAACGAACGCGATTTTCGTCGCGAAGGTCTCGATGTTCGTTTCGTTCAGGACAATCATTCGTTGTCCCGACAGCGCGGCACCTTGCGTGGGTTGCATTTCCAAACGCCGCCGCATGCGCAGGGCAAACTCGTTCGCGTCACTTGCGGTGCGATTCTCGACGTCGCCGTCGATATCCGGCACGGCTCGCCGACATTCGGGCGGCATGTGGCGTTTGAAATCAGTGCTGAGAACTGGCGTCAGCTCTATGTTCCGGCCGGCTATGCCCACGGTTTCGTCACCCTGACGGATGACACGGAAGTGCAATACAAGGTGACGGATTTCTATTCCGCGGAGCATGACGCCGGCCTGAGGTGGGATGATCCGGCTTTGGGAATTGACTGGAGGGTGGATGCAGGCGATGTCGTGCTGTCCGGGAAGGACACCCAACATCCCTTGCTGGCCGAATTGCCGCCCTATTTTGAGTATACGCAATCCGATTGAGCTAGAATGTCGGGATGGCCTTTGTCCATTGTGCAAGGACGGATAAAAGAGCCGGGGGAGGCATTATGAAGGTGTTGATAACGGGAGGCTCGGGTTTTATCGGGTCTTCGGTGTGCCTTGAGTTGGTCGGGTCGGCTGGTCATCGCGTCGTCAACCTGGACAGTCTGACTTATGCGGCCAACCCGGCGTCGCTGGTTTCGTTGGCGGGGGACGAGCGTTACAGCTTTGTGCATGGCGATATCGGCGATGAGGTTTTGCTGAGGAAAACGTTCGATCGCGAACAGCCCGATGCCGTGCTGCATCTTGCTGCGGAATCCCATGTCGACCGGTCGATCGATGGTTCGCATGCCTTCATCCAGACCAATATCGTCGGGACGCATTGCCTGCTTGAGGCGGTGCGGCTTTATTGGGAGCAACTGCCGGCGGACCGGCGGGATGCTTTCCGCTTCGTTCATGTCTCGACCGACGAAGTCTATGGCAGCCTCGGGGCGGATGGGCTCTTTTCGGAGACCACGGCCTACAGCCCCAATTCCCCCTATTCGGCAAGCAAGGCGGCGTCCGATCATCTGGTCAATGCCTGGTTTCATACTTACGACTTGCCGGTGATCATCACCAATTGCTCGAACAATTACGGCCCCCGCCAGTTCCCTGAAAAGCTCGTTCCTCTGATGGTTCTCAACGCGCTGGAGGGGCGGGAGCTGCCTGTCTACGGATCCGGAGAAAATATCCGGGACTGGCTCTATGTGGACGACCATGCGAGGGCGCTCGGCCTGGTGCTCGAAAACGGCAAGCCTGGCGAGAAATACAATATTGGCGGGCTCAACGAGCGCCGGAATATCGATGTGGTCGAGGTGATTTGCGATCTTCTGGACGAGTTGCGTCCCGACCCGGCAATCGGCTCTCGCCGCGAGTTGATCCGTTACGTTACCGACCGGCGCGGGCATGATCGGCGCTATGCGATCGACGCGTCCAAGATCGAGAAAGAGCTGGGCTGGCAACCTCGCGAATGCTTCGAGACCGGCCTGAAGAAAACCGTCGAATGGTATCTCGCCAATGCCGATTGGTGGCGGCCTCTGCGGGAGACGGTCTATGGCGGAGAACGGATTGGGCTACCGTCAGTTGAAGAAAGCCAAAAAGCAGCGGTGCGATGAGGTTTATGGTGGAGATTGTGGGCAAGCTCGGCGCGCAGAGGATGTCTGGCCGGTTTGCGTGCGTCACGGCAGACCTCGCGCTGTCTGGACGCAACCCCATTTTCTTTTGTAGAGATGTCTTCGTGACCAGGCAGCCAGAATGGGGTGTGGCATGAAGGGGATCGTGCTCGCTGGTGGCGCGGGAACGCGCCTTTATCCACTGACACTGGCCGTCAGCAAGCAATTGTTGCCTGTGTACGACAAACCCATGATTTACTATCCGCTGACTACACTGATGCTGGCGGGTATCCAGGAAATACTGGTTATATCGACGCCTCACGATTTGCCCCTTTATCGTCGCCTATTGGGAGATGGCAGCCAGTGGGGGATTTCCCTTTGCTATGCTGAGCAGCCGAGCCCAGGCGGACTGGCGCAGGCACTCATCATCGGTGCCGATTTTGTGGGCGACGATCCCGTTGTACTTATTCTTGGCGATAATCTTTTTATTGGAGAGGCGCTTAGGAACCGGCTTACCTCTGCACGCCAGTGGGTGGAGGAAAAGGGGGGCGGACTTATCTTCGCGTATCATGTTCCCGACCCGGAACGTTATGGCGTCGTTGAATTTGATAGCATGGAGCGACCCATCTCGATTAAGGAGAAGCCGGAATGCCCGAAAACAAACTGGGCGGTTACGGGGCTTTATTTCTATGACAATCGCGCGCTCAGCATAGCCCGAAGCATTCAGCCTTCCGCTCGGGGGGAACTCGAAATTACTTCTGTCAATAGCGCGTACTTGGAAGAGGGGGCGTTAGTAGTTGAACGGCTCAGCCGCGGCTTCGCTTGGCTCGATACCGGTACGTTCGATAGCTTGGCAGAAGCTGGGGAAATCGTTCGCGTCATGCAACACCGTCAAGGTTTGAGACATGGGTCTCCTGAAGAAGTGGCTTGGAGAATGAAATTTCTCGAGGGCAAGGAAATTCTTCGACGTGGTATTGGGCTCGACAGAGGCTCATACGGTCAATACTTGAGAAATCTGTTCAATGAAGAATCCGTTTCGTAAATGCAAGATAGGCTCTCTCTTCATGGTCTTTGTTGGTTGTCATGTTGTTGAGCCACGAAAGGGGGCTCGAAATGAAAACGACTGAAATACCTGCGTCCCATCCCGGTGCGACAGAGACTTTCGATGAGCAGAAAAGTTTAGAGCAACTTTTCAGCGAACATAAAGGACGAGTCTCCGACAAATGGGCTAGCTATTTTGAGTTTTATGAGGAGTCTCTCGCGAGATTCCGCAACAGGCACGTTCGCATTCTTGAAATCGGAGTGCAGAATGGCGGTTCTCTCGAGCTGTGGGCGCAATATTTCCCGAATGCGAAGTGCATCGTTGGTTGTGATGTCGATCCCAAGTGCGGTCAGCTGACGTTCGCCGATGACAGGATTTCAGTCGTGGTCGGAGATGCCGCGACATCGGATACGGAGACGAAAATTCTATCCGGTTACGGAGAATTCGATATCATCATTGATGATGGGTCGCACAAGTCGTCCGATGTAATACGCGCTTTTGCGAGATATTTCCCGCATCTCTCCGAAGGGGGGATCTATATCGCAGAGGACCTTCATTGCAGCTATTGGCGGGGCTATGAAGGCGAGCTCGCTGGCCCTTATACGTCAATGGCGTTTTTCAAGCGTCTTTGTGATGTTGTGAATCATGAACACTGGGAGATTGGGGATAAGCGCTCGGACATCCTGCGGGGGATCGCCGACAGATATGCCATATCTTTTGATGAAGACGCGCTCTCGTATATCCACTCAATAAAGTTCCTGAACTCCATTTGTCTTATCGAAAAGAAAGCTCAAGAGAACAATGTTCTTGGTGTGCGCCGTGTCGCGGGGCGTATAGCGGACGTTGACAGGGATCCTCTAGCTCTGGATGGAACGGTTCGCGAGGGGGCTAGTGGGGTAGAATCAAAAGTTTGCTTGCCTGAGGAAAATGCCGAGCGTTTGGCGCAGATACTTGAGGAAAAAGAGGCTCTTCTGGCCGAGCTTGCAAATGAGCGGGATGCCTTGCTTGCCGAAAAACAGCTACAGGCCGAGCGATTGGAAGAGCGTTCCTCGGAACTGGCCGCTTTGACGAAGATGCTATGGGAGAAAGAGCTTTCCATTACAAAAATGGTGCGCAAGAACGCTCGCCTCCTGAAAATCGCTCTTGTTTTGCTGGGCCCGCTTTCGGCGCGGGGGCGGCTGAGAGCGCTCCTGCCTGTTGGCATTTACAGTACTCGCAGGATGAGAAAGCTAAGACGCAAGAAATTATTCGATAGTCGAGCCTATTTCGTTGCTAACCCTGATTTGACCAACGCTGGCGTCGATCCGCTCCAACACTATCTGCAATCGGGTTTTGAGGAAGGGCGAAAGGTGGGGCTCGATGACTGAACGTCTTGATCCGGAGGTCAAATCTGAAAGAGTGTCGGAAGCGGATATCAAAGCGCTGAAGAGATCCGGTCTGTTCGATGAGAAATGGTATCTTGAGCAATATCCCGATGTTCGCATACTCGGTTTGGACGCCGCGGAACATTATTTGTGGATCGGCAGGCGGCTTGGGCGGAAGCCTATGGCGTCATTTGACGGAGAGAATACGCCCCTCTCTGAGCTTCATCCTGCTTGGCCTGAAGGTGCCCCAAGCCTGGAGGAGCGGATCTCGATCCTGGTGGATGCCGATTGGTATTCAAAACTTAACAAAAAGCATTGCCCGGACCCGTCGGATGCCAAGTCACACTTTCTGCGAGTTGGCCTTCGGGAGGGGCGGAATCCAAACCCCTATTTTCATGCTGAATGGTATCGGAACACCTACAGTGTTCCGCGTAACGTTGATATAGCCGAACATTATTTGCGCTACGGTGCCGCGGAAGGCATCGATCCAAATCCGTTTTTCTCCGATGAATGGTATCGGAACGCCTATATGGGCGACTGTCCCGAGTGGCTTACCTCGCTGGAGCATTATCTGACAACGGGACGATTCCTGGGGCTCAAGCCACATCCGATGTGGTTTGAAAATGAATATGTGAATGGCAACGCAGACGTGAAGCGGCAGGTTTTGGATGGCTTCTTCGGGACAGGGTACGAGCATTTTTGTTCAACGGGATATATTGAGGCTATTTCAGCTTCTCATCGTCGAGTGCCCATAATTATTTCAGATAAGCTTATAGATTATGAAGAAGATGTGTATCTGGAGGAGAACAGAGACGTTGTTCGACTTATAGATAGGGGGAAGTACTTAAACGGTTTGACCCACTTTTTCAGGCATGGTTTCAAGGAATGTCTACAGGGGTTGCGCTCGCCGTTTCCTGCCAATTTGATTGTGAGGTTAAAATCTGTTTTTACTGGTAATGTAAATAAAAATGGTAAGCATGTTGCTTTTTTCGCGCACTATGATAAAGATGGTATAGTAGATGAATATGTTTTTCGATATATTGAAGC
The DNA here is from genome assembly GCF_011762095.1 of Parvibaculum indicum. Taxonomy (GTDB): domain Bacteria; phylum Pseudomonadota; class Alphaproteobacteria; order Parvibaculales; family Parvibaculaceae; genus Parvibaculum; species Parvibaculum indicum. The sequence goes on from NZ_JAASQO010000005.1 coordinate 232,456, forward strand.
GCTTATTTCTTGTGACATCGACGTCGTATTCATAACTGCATCATGCTCTCAAGACGACTTGGCCCGTTTGCGGGATATATGTACGCACATTCTTTTCAAGAATGAGGCTGGGAGAGATTTTGGGTCATGGTACTTGGCGGCGAGGTACTTTGATAAAGAGGGTCTCGATGGCTACGACTACGTTTTTTTTGTAAATGACAGTGTTTACTTTCCTGTGAACGATCCCAGGCCGATGGTCGAGGCGATGACTGGTCGATTTGACGTTTGGGGATGCGTTGATACTTATGACCTCAATCAGTATCACATCCAAAGTTGGTTTCTCGCCTTTGCTGCTGATGCTTGGTCGACTGTAATAGAATGGTTTATTGAGCGGTACGAACGGAATATTTATCTCTCGAAATGGGGACAGATAACCGAATATGAACTTGGCCTCACTGCGAAGGCGCGGGAATTTGGATTATCAGTCGGTGCCTGGTGTTCAATTGGCGAAATCCGCGATGATATCCTGAGTGACAGTTCGCTAAGGTCGTGGAGGCGGGCGGCGAACAATATTGGATTAGTGAATCCGACACATGATTTTTGGGATCTTTTGATACGTCACTATCGTTGCCCGGCATTAAAGCTTGAACTAATCCGCGATAATCCAAAGAAGCTTACGAATGTGGACCGGTTTGCAGATCTATTGCCAGCAGACCTTTTTTCAGTAGTCCAAGAGCACGCAGCCCGCCAAAAAGGACTGCGCGAAGCGCCTGCCGTATTGAGTGCTACGGTCATATCTAAAGGTGCTACCCGTGAGAGTGCAGATTTAGAGCTAATCCACGACATTGACGGTATTCCCGCCTCTGGAAAGCGCTTGGCGCTGCTGGCGCATTATGACAGAGACGGCTTGCTTGACCCGCATGTCATTTACACCATGGATGCGTTGCGTCGCGCCGATTGTGACGTCGTGTTTATTACAGGATCCTCTGCGGAGGCTTGTTGGGAGGAGGCGAGGCGCCACGCTACTCGTGTATTGGTAAAGACCGATGTGGCCCGAGATTTTGGTTCCTGGTTCTTGGCTACTCAAGTATGTAAAAAGGATTTTCCTCGTTATCAGAATGTTATTTGGATTAATGACTCTGTTTACTTCCCTATGGTCGAGCTAAGCGAGGTTTTCGCGAAGATGGAGGGAACTGATTTCTGGGGAATCGCTGACAGCTACCTAGAACGGCATCACGTTATGAGCTGGTTTTGGGTGTTCGGCCGCAAGCTTATTGAGGCCGATTGGTTTGCTCGTTTCGAGCGCGACTTCTCACCTTATTACGGAAAGTGGCAGCAAATCAGAAACTACGAAATGCGCTATCCTAAATTGCTTGCGGAGCAGGGTTTTTCGGTCGGAAGTTACCTCTCTGCGCAGGAAGTAATCGCCCGGGCCCGTCAGTTGGGATTCGAATTGCGCGAAGATGCGAACATCATGCACGAATATGCGAAGCTCGGGCTCAGTACGCTTGGGTTTCCTGCAATCAAGGTGGAGGTGCTTCGAGATAACCCCCTAGGGGTAGATATCTCAAGCATGCTTGATGTTGTCCGCGATCATACGATCTACGATCCGGCGCTGATTGAAAGACATCTGCGACGGATAAAATGTGGGCATATATTCGACACTGAGCGGGGCTCGCGGAGCGGAAACGCTAGCGCTGCCGACTAGATTTCATTTTCTTAGACAGGGGGGATTGGGCAAATGCCATTATCCGATGTACCGGTGTTCATCCTGGCTGGCGGGTTAGGAACGCGCCTCAAGGAGCACACGGAGTTTCGTCCGAAGCCGATGGTGGAGGTTGGTGATAAGCCGATACTATGGCACATCATGAGAAGCTATGCGCAGTACGGTTTTCGTCGCTTTGTCGTCTGCGCGGGGTTCAAGGCAGAAGTGATCAAGGATTACTTCCTCAACTTTCATGCTCGCAGTTCCGACTTCACCGTGTCGCTGATGAGCGAGTCCGTGACGTATCACGGGCTTAATCATGATGATGACTGGGAAGTCACGGTTGCGGACACCGGTGTCGAAACGATGACCGGCGGTCGCATTGGCCGTGCGGCGGGTCGTTACCTGGGCGATGCGGAGCATTTCGCCGTAACATATGGTGACGGTGTCACCGATGCCGACTTGGCGGCCGAGTTCGATTTTCACCGGCAGCACGGCAAAATCGGAACATTGCTCGGGATCAATCCACCCTCGCGTTTTGGTGAGTTGCTAACCGAAGGCGACAACATAAAAAGCTTCAGCGAAAAGCCTGAGCTGGTTCATTCATGGATCAATGGCGGCTATTTCTTTTTTCGCCGTGAGTTTATGCAGTATTTGACAACAGACGCAGGGCTTGTGCTCGAACAGGACCCGTTGAACCGTCTGGCCTCGGATGGAGAGCTCAATATTTATCGTCATGACGGCTATTGGGCGTGCATGGACACACAGCGTGACAAGGAACAGCTTGAAGCGTTGTGGAAACAGGGCAACGCGCCCTGGGCTGCGAAAGCTTCCATCTCAAAGGCAAGGAGCGCGACGCGTGCGTAATTCGATAGTAAAGGAAGACTTGGCTCGTATTCATGAGGGGTTGGGAGAAAAACGGGCCGCCCTCGCTGGCAACAGCGTTGTGATTACGGGGTGTGCTGGATTTCTCGGGTTTTATATAACCCAATATTTTACCCGCTACGCCTCCGAGCTTGGAATTCCGAAAGTTGTCGCCCTCGATACCTTCCTTCTGGAGAAACCTGAATGGTTGAGCCGGCTAGGAGAGGAGTTTCCCGATATTCTGGAAATCAGAACATTCGATATTGCAAAGGACGATTTGACGGAAATTCCGGGTGTCGCCGATGCTGGCTATGTTGTGCACGGAGCTTCCATCGCTTCCCCGACTTTCTATCGCAAGTATCCAGTTGAAACCATAGATGCGAATATCTGGGGATTGCGGCACATCCTTGACCTCTATCGAGGGCGGCAGAGCCTGAAAGGGCTGTTGTTCTTCTCGTCATCCGAGATCTATGGGGACCCGGACAAGGACAGTATTCCGACAGGTGAAGAATATCGCGGCAATGTGTCCTGCCACGGGCCGCGTGCGTGCTACGACGAATCGAAGCGGTTTGGCGAGACCATGTGCTGGGTCTACGCCCAGCAGTACGAGATGCCGGTAACGATTGCCCGGCCATTCAACAATTACGGTCCGGGTATGCGACTTGGTGACAAGAGGCTGCCGGCTGATTTTGCCAAAGCCGTCATTGATGATCGCGATCTTATTATCCTGTCCGACGGAACGCCCACTCGTACATTCTGTTATGTTTCCGACGCGGTTACTGGATACCTTTTATGTCTTCTTCACGGTCGATATGACTACTTTAATATCGGCATAGAAAAGCCCGAAATCATGGTGCGGGAGCTGGCCGAAATCTATCGGGCTGCCGGCGCTGAAACTTTCGGCTACTCGGGCCAAGTCCATTATGAGCAAAGCGAGGACCCGGCTTATCTTGCCGATAATCCCAACAGGCGCTGTCCTGTCATTGCCAAGGCGCGCCAGGAGTTGGGCTATGCGCCTTCTGTTCTCGTTGAAGAAGGCGTACGCCGGTACCTTCAATTTTTGAAAGAAGAGATGAAGTCGTGAAAGTAGCTGTTGTCGGGACCGGGTATGTCGGTCTTGTGTCTGGGGTTTGTCTCGCCGCAAAGAAACATGACGTTGTCTGCGTCGACATCAATCCGGAAATTGTCGAAAAGCTGAATCAAGGCGAACCTACAATTCATGAGCGTGGGCTGCCGGAGCTGCTCGCACAAGTTCGTTCTGCCAAGAATTTTCGCGCAACAACTGATCTCGCCGATGCATTGAATGACGCGGAAGTCGTCGTCATTGCGGTTGGTACACCCTCCGAAAATGGCGTAATCGACCTCAAATATGTGCGCGCCGTCGCACGGGAAATTGGAGAATACCTGCGAGGGTGTGATCGCCATGTTTCTGTGATTGTGAAAAGCACCGTTGTTCCCGGGACAACAGACACGGTCGTGCGTCATGAACTGGAAACGTCGTCAGGCAAGAAGCTGGGCGATTTTGGACTCGGCATGAATCCAGAATTTCTGCGCGAAGGCGAGGCAATCGAGGATTTCATGTATCCCGATCGCATCGTTCTAGGATGCGAAGATCCTGCGACTCTGGAACGCCTGGAAGCTCTTTATGCTCCTTGGGAGGTAGACAAAGTCAGGGTCAACACGCGAACAGCGGAAATGATTAAATATGCAAACAATTGTTTGCTGGCAACGCAGATATCTGCTGTGAACGAAATCGCCAATCTTTCAGCTGCTCTTGGCGGGATTGATGTGATGGATGTGATGGAGGGGGTTCATTTAGACAAGCGGTGGAACCCGATCCTCCAGACGGGTGAACGCGCTAATCCTCAGATACTGTCTTATCTTATTCCGGGGTGTGGTTTCGGCGGCTCATGCTTTCCGAAAGACGTCCAGGCGTTGCGCTCTCAGGGGGAAGCCCACAACCTGCCCATGCGTATGCTGAATGCTGTCCTGGATGTTAATGAGGCGCAGCCCGTCCAGGTCACGGAGATTATAGAGCGAGATACCGGGCCCTTGACCGGGCGCACGGTTCTGCTCCTTGGTCTAGCGTTCAAGCCGGAAACGGATGACGTCCGAGAATCAGCTTCCCTGAAGATAGCGGCAAGCCTTTTGGAGAAGGGCGCAAAGGTGTTCGCGCACGATCCAATTGCTACTGAAAACTTCAAGAAAGCCTTTGGCGCGGATGCGGGCCGCATTTCCTTTATCGATAGCTGGCAGGATAAATTGAAGGAAGCTGAGGTTATCGTTTTGGCTACTCGATGGTCCGCCTATGACGAGTTGCGCTCTTGCAATCTCGCAGGAAAGACAATCTTTGATGCGCGACGTATGTTGCCACCTTCGGCTGTCAAAGATAGCCGATATCTGTCTATTGGCAGAAGGGTAACGTAGATACGATATCAATAATCCCGACGATAAAGGTTCTTAGCCAACGCCTGTTTTGGCGGAGCGATTTCGCTAAAGAAACCGACATTTTCTCTGAAGAAAAAAGGGCGATGAGGGCATGAAATATACTCCAACCTCGATTCAGGGCGCTTTCGTAGTGGACCTGGAACCCCGGGGAGATGATCGTGGATTCTTCGCCCGGTTATTTGACGCAGATGAGTTCGCTGATCACGGCATGGACCGGGTCTATCCTCAAATCAATACCTCTATGAGTGTCCATGCGGGAACGTTGCGAGGGTTGCACTATCAGGTGGCCCCAAAGGGTGAAGCCAAGCTCGTAAAGTGTTTAAGCGGAGCGATCTTTGATGTTGTCGTCGACATGCGAGAGACCTCTCCTACTTTTCAGAAATGGTTTGGCCTTGAGCTGTCGTCAGAAAATCGCTCCATGCTGTACGTGCCGAAAGGATGCGCGCATGGTTTTATGACTTTGGAGGACCATACGGAGGTGATGTACCCTGTCTCAGCCCCCTATGCCGGAGATCATGAGCGGGTGCTGCGTTGGGATGATCCAACAATAGGAATAGAGTGGCCGCGCAAGCCAACTGTTCTCTCCGACAAGGATAGAGCCGCTCCCACCTTTGAACCTTCACTCCATCTTTCCGGGTACTGAAAATTATGAAGGTTTTGTTGACTGGAGCGAGTTCGTTTACGGGATTCTGGTTTGCACGCCAATTGGTGGCCTCTGGTCATGAAGTCGTCGCGTGTTTTCGTGGATCTCAAGATTCCTATGAAGGGGGCCGCCGACTTCGTGTCGAGGAACTGCACGGTGTAGTTAGACCAGTGTGGGAAGTGGAGGTGGGAGATTCTGCCTTTCTATCAATAGTCCAGTCAGAGCAATTTGATCTCTTTTGCCACCACGCCGCGGAGATGACCGACTACAGAAGCTGGGATTTCGACATTCTTGATGCAACCGCCAAGAATACGCGCTCAAAACGAGCGATACTACAAGCGCTGCATGAGCGAGGGTGCCAACGCATCGTCATGACGGGTAGTGTTTTCGAGCCATTTGAAGGTGTAGGAGATGCTGACCAGCGCTCGTTCAATCCTTATGGTCTGTCGAAACACATTTCCTATGAAATTTTCCGAATGGAAGCCGAACGGATCGGCATGAAGATTGATAAGTTTGTAATACCAAATCCGTTTGGTCCGTTCGAAGAACCCAGGTTCACTTCATATCTTGCTAAAGAATGGCAGGCTGGGCGTACACCGGGTTGCAGGACTCCTGCCTATGTCCGTGACAACATTCCTGTGGATCTATTAGCGCATGCTTATCGCGCTTTCTGCGAAAAACCTCTGGCTTTCTGTGGCAACTCTCGCGCGACGCCGTCAGGATATGTGGAAAGCCAGGGTGATTTTTCCCTGCGCGTGGCGCGTGAATATGGCAATCGGGCGGGGCGGACTGTTGAGGTATCACTGGCTGATCAGGAAGACTTCTCAGAGCCCCTTATTCGGATCAATAGCCGATCGGCATTAGAAGAATTTCCCGAATGGGACGAGGAGAATTTCTGGAATTCTACCTTTGAATACTGGTGTAAATTTTCTTGATCCCTCTAAAAAGGCCCTATTCTAGATATCCTCTATCGTCGAACGGAGACTTTCAAGCAGAAGGCCGGCAGCTTGATCCATCGAACGTCTGAGCGTGGTTCTGAAGATGGCATATTTGCTTCTGCCTTTTGAAATCTCAGAGGCCGTGGGGGAGAACGGCACTGGCCTACTTCCTCTAACTCAATTGCGTTGTAGTTTCGCTCGAGGCGGAGTACGCCATTTTTACATTCCCAAATGTCACAATGTTCCTTACCTCCTACATCTTTACTCTGGAACGGAAGTCAGGATTTTAATTGATGACAGTAAATCACTAGAAAATCATCCCCTCCGCCTTGCCGATCTCCGCCATCTCATCTGGCGGCGGAAGAGCGATTACAAGGCTCGGCTGGAGGTGCCGGGGCTGTTCTCCATCACACCGCTGTTGGCGGCCGGTGGCAGGCAGGGACGGGAACTGAAGAAGAGCCTCAGTATTCTGAGGAAATTCGGATTTGCCGTCTCGTCGGAGAATTTTCAGTGCACGCCGGGGCTCTTCGAGGCCTGGCCGCCCGCGGGCGCGGCGCTTCCCGTTCACGGCCCCGTGTCAGGGCGAGTGGAGGGACTGCCGTCCTTCGCTGTCGTGCTGCATCTCCATTATCGTGATCTCTGGCCGGAATTTGCCTGGTGCCTCGGACGTTTGCCGTTTCCGTTCCAGCTCATCGTCACCACGAATGAAGAGGATCCGGCTTTCGAGCGCGATGTGCGGCAAGTATTTCCGGCGGCGGAAATCCATGTCATGGAGAACAGGGGGCGGGATGTCGGCCCCTTCATGGAGTTGTTGCGGCAGGGGCGTCTCGATCGTTTCGATGCGGTCTGCAAACTTCACGGCAAACGCTCAGCGGTGAGCGGCCCGCGCGCGCTGCTGGGTCATATCTGGCGCCGGGCCAATCTGATCGATCTTGTCGGATCGGAAGAACAGGTGGCGCATATCCTGCGCCGCTTTGCATATGATCCCGGCATCGGCATGATCGGCTCTCCCCGCTTTCATTTTCCCAACGCTCATTTCCGCGAAGACGGCGTATGGGGCGAGAACCGCGATGCTGTTTTCGAGCTGATCCGTAGTCTGGGGGGCGAGCCGTCCGGGCAGCGTCCGGAATATTATGCGGGGACGATGTTCTGGGCCGCGCGAAAACCGCTTGAGGCGCTTCGCAAGCTCGATCTCTCCATCGCCGATTTCGAGCCGGAAAACGGTGCGATCGACGGCACGCTTGGCCATGCCATGGAGCGCCTCTTCGGCATGCTGCCGGCCATGCTGGGGCAGAAGCTGGAAGATGCGCCTGTCATCTACGATCCGCCGGATCTGTTCCCGCCTAATCCTGCGGGTTCTCCTTCCACAGTGCGGTGAAGTGCCGCGCGGGATATTCTGCACTTTCTAACCCATCAATTGTCAGCGGCAAGGCTACCGCATGGGCATCGCGATCGGTGTTTTGCTCGTTAGCATCGACATTTGGGCATAGACGAGTGAGACGTTGTCGTAGGCGCGGCTGAGCCACCGACATGATGGTGCGGATGGCTCGTAAGCGGTGTTGTAGCCCCACCTTTCGCATTTTGAGGTGATGATTGATTTTGCTTCCCGTTGATTGGCGGGAAGGAGTTTCTCCATGGAGGC
>NZ_JAASQO010000006.1 GCF_011762095.1 Parvibaculum indicum
CACGCTCAGCAGCCCCAGGCAGAGGAGATGGCAGCATGATCAACCTCATCTTCACTGCGGAAAAATTTCAGATTGGGGCTGGACTGTCAGGATATATCGCGGAGATGGCGTCCGCGTTCGTGTGCGCCAGCCTCAGTATCACGCCCACCGTGCGCCACGCCGATTACATCGGGTCCTGGCTCGAGGTCTTGCGCGAGGACAATCGCGCCATCTTCCGCGCCGCGAGCCTCGCCTCCAAGGCCGCCGATTACCTGCTGGCCTTCCGCGAGACGGCCGGCGCGGAGGGAGCGGCGGCATGAGCGCGCCCGCTGCCGTGCCGCTCGCCAGCGAGCCGACGCCCGAGGGCGAGCAGACCCTCGTGCCCGGCGTCCGCCCGATCAGCCAGCGCGAACGCATCGAGGCGCGGATGGTCGCGCCGCTCACCCCGCGCGTCCCGCAGAAGCCGCTGAACGTCGGCCTGTTCGACGAAGACGCGCGCAACCAGCTCGACCTGTTCTGACCCGGAGGTCCGCCATGATCCTGATCCCCGACGACATCCGCGACCGTCTTCTCGCCAACGGTGCTACCGAGCGCGAGACCGATCACGTGCCGGTCGTGAAGCTGTTCGAGCCGACCGGCGCGGCCACATGGCTGATCACCGAGATGATGCCGGACGAGCCCGACATCCTGTTCGGGCTCTGTGACCTCGGCTTCGGCTGCCCCGAGCTTGGCTATGTGAGCCTCGCCGAGCTTGAGAGCGTCAAGGGACCGCTCGGTCTCGGCATCGAGCGCGACCTCCATTTCGAACCCCGCTTCCCGCTCTCGGTATTTGCCGAGGCGGCGCGGATCGCGGGCCGCATCACCGAGGCCGAGCGCGCACTGGCGCAGGCCGCCGCCGCGCTCCGCACCCGCAACCCCGAAATTCCACCCGATGGGGCGGGACCGACGCGCCGATAGGCGGCGCACGGCCCCGCCCGTGGCTTGCGCTTCCGGTGGGGCCGCTGACCCAAGAGCCAAGGAGAGTGACCATGCAACTGCAACACATCCCGATCGACAAACTGGACGTCTCCGCGTTCAACATGCGGAACGCCAAGCGCGCGCCGGACGTCTCCGACATCCTGCCGAGCGTCCGCGCGCGCGGCATCCTGCAGCCGCTGCTGGTGCGGCCCAACGGCGAGGACGAGCGCTTCGAGATCGTCGCCGGGCGGCGGCGCTACTTCGCCGCCAAGGCGGTCGCCGAGGAAGGCGGCGGGGTCGAGCCCGTGCCCTGCGCCGTGATGGAGCCGGGCGACGACGCGGGCGCGCTCGAGGCCTCGTTGATCGAGAACGCCGCCCGGCTCGACCCCGACGAGATGAGCCAGTACGAGACCTTCGTGCGGCTCTCCAAGGAAGGGAAGTCGGTCGCGGAGATCGCCGAGACCTTCGGCATCACCGAGATCATGGTGAAGCGCCGCCTCGCCCTCGGTAACCTCTTGCCGAGGATCAGGACGGCCTACCGCAGGGGCGAGATCGACGCCGAGACGGTGCGCCATCTCACCCTGGCCTCGACGGCACAGCAGAAGGACTGGCTCGCCCTGTTCGCCGATCCCGAGCAGTACGCGCCGCGCGGCTTCCAGTTGAAGCAGTGGCTGTTCGGCGGCCAGTCGATCCCCACCTCCGTCGCCCTGTTCCCGGTCGAGGACTATCCCGGCCAGATCGTCGCCGACCTGTTCGGCGAGGATGCCTACTTCGCCGACGCGGACCTGTTCTGGCAGAAGCAGAACGAGGCCATCGCGGCGAAGCGGGACGAGTATCTCGAAGCCGGATGGGCCGAGGTCGTGGTGCTGGAGCCCGGCCAGTACTTCCATAGCTGGGAGCACGAGAAGACCCCGAAGAAGAAGGGCGGCAAGGTGTTCATCGCCGTCTCCCACCGGGGCGAGGTCGAACTCCACGAGGGCTGGCTCGGCCGCAAGGAGGCCCGCCGCGCGGCGCGGAAGGCCGCGTCGGCGGACGCGGACGGCGAGGCGACCGAGGTCGCACCCGCCGCGCGGCCCGAGGTCACCAAGGCGATGCAAAACTACCTCGACCTGCACCGCCAAGCCGTGGTCCGCCTCGCGCTTGTGGCCCATCCGGGCGTGGCGTTGCGGCTCATGGTGGCGCACGCCGTGGCATCCTCCGGCCACTGGCAGGTGAAGCCCGAGCCGCAGCAGGCGCGCAGCGACGCCATCGCCGAGAGCGTGGCAACCAGTTCGGCGCAGCAGGCCTTCGACGCAGAGCGGCAGGCAGTGCTGGCCTTGCTGGAACGGCCCGACTATCACCACTCCGTCACGCAGCCGGGCTACGACGCCTATCCCACGGCCGTGGTGTTCGCGAAGCTGCTGGGGCTCTCCGACGAGGACGTGCTGCGCATCGCCGCCTGCGTCATGGCCGAGACGATTGAGGCGGGCAGCGCCGTGGTCGAGGCGGTCGGCAACCACTTGGGCGTGGACGCGGGGCAGCATTGGCAGCCCGATGACGCCTTCTTCGATATGATCCGCGACAAGGCCGTACTCAACGCCATGCTTGCCGAGGTCGCGGGCAAGCGGTGTGCCGACTCCAACATCGCGGAGAAGGCCAAGACGCAGAAGAAGATCGTCCGTGACTGCCTCGACGGGGCGAACGGCCGTGCCAAGGTCGAGGGCTGGCTGCCCGGCTGGCTGGCCTTCCCGGTGCGGACCTGCACCGAGAACGGCACGCTCGCCACCGTCGACGAATGGGCGCGGGTGCGGTCCCTGTTCGATGGCGCGTGATCCGTCGCGGGCGGCGGCCTGACGGCCGCCGCCCGCTTTTCGGCCGACTCGTGGTTGGCTGGCCGAGAGCGCAAGTTGTTGGCACCGGTTGATTCGCGTCTGGTGACGGCCGATCCTCCGGCGCGAAATGGTGAGCGAAGGCGACGACTCCGATCATGCGATCACGGACATCCGGCCGGGTGTCGCGGCGATGACTTATGATCCTGACGGGCGGACGCTTCTTCACCGGCGGCGTCCAGCGCCGGTCGGACGAGGCCACCGAGTGGGGCTGGTTCGCGCCCGACGCACTGCCGGAGCCGCTGTTGCCTTATGCGCGAGTCTGGCTTGTCGATGCTGCGTCCGACACCGGTTCCGGCCCCGTGATCCGCTGATGGTTTTTGCCGACGCAATCGGACGTTGGCAAAGCCACGATGCGCCGCCTGCCGATCGTCGGCACGCCCTCAGGCCGCGACGGTTTCCTGGCACCGATGGACCTCGATGGTCAAATGCACGATGCCGAGTTCGTTGGGCAGCAGCGCCCGGTAGTGCTCCGGCTCCCGTGGCTCATGCGTGACGATGCTGAGCGCGGCGGCATAGATTCCCGGTCCGACCGACCAGATATGCAGGTCGGCGAGTCGGTTGTCGGCGTCGCCCTCGATGGCCTGGCGCACGTTTCGGCGAACAGGCTCTTCGGCTCGGTGGTCGAGCAGCACGCCGCTGGTATCGCGCAGCAGATGCCAGGCCCACCGTGCGACGAGCACGGCGCCGACCAGTCCCATGAAGGGATCGAGCCAGACGGCGCCGAAGTATTTCCCAGCCAGCAGGGCGACGATGGCCAGGACGGACGTCAGGGCGTCCGCGAGCACATGAAGATAGGCCGAGCGCAGGTTGTGGTCGTGCCGGTGATGATGGTGATGCGTGTGCTGATGCTTATGTCCATGGTGATGGTGGCTGTTATCGGCACGGGGAGCGCCTGACTCGCGGCCCGTCAGCAGCATGGCGCTGACGCCATTAACGAGGAGCCCGATCACCGCCACGGCCAGTGCCCAATCGAAAACTATCGGGACCGGATTCAGGAACCGCGCGCCGCTCTCCCAGGCCATGATCACTGCGAAGCCGGCAAGGATGATGGCGCTCGTATACGCCCCGAGCGCGTTGACCTTGCCGGTGCCGAAGGTGAATCGGGCGTCGCCGGCGTGCCGCCGCGCGTACCCATAGGTGAAGACGCTCAGCCCGAGCGCCACCGCGTGGGAGCCCATGTGCATGCCGTCGGCGAGCAGTGCCATCGAGCCGAAGGCCCACCCCGCGACGATCTCGGCAACCATCGTCACGATGGTCAGGACTGTGACGATCAGTGTGGGACGCTCGCCTTTGCGCCGCCGATCCTGTCCAAAGGTGTGATCGTGCGTCCAGGGCTCGACCGTGTCGGTATGCATTCCACTTCTCCACGGGCACGGGCCAAACACGGATACTCAAGCCGCTCCCGAAAAACTTTCGGCATGGTTCTGTTGAACCAGACGGTCACCCGGGGATCAAGCTCCCGGTGACCAACGGCCCGTCGCGCTGACGCCCGGGGGATCGCCGTGCGATAGCTGACAAACCGCGTTGGCGGCGCCGGCAAGACGGGTCTTGCACCCGGCTCGGCGCACCGAAGCTCGTTGGCTGGGCGTTTCCCGGTCCCCGTTCTGGCGGCGGGTGACGGGAGATTGCCTTCGGTCCGCCCCACCCGCTTGCCTCCGGGGCGGCTGCCCGGGCAGCCCGAATGCCGGGCCGGGTGGCGTGTTGCCTGCGTTCCTGTGCGGCTTGTATGAGCGGACGCGAGGGTTGTGCGTGGTCGAAGCGGCGCCCACGTTCGCCGTCCACGCTTGATCAAACCGGCTGCCTCGGGTCGTGATCCTCCGTCGTTGCAACCGCCCATGCGCCTGCTCCGGCTGGTGGACCTATGGCGGTCCCCGTCGCGGCGAAACCGGCTGCGGCGACTATTTTCCCCGCCCGCCTACGCGGTGCTCCGGCGGGCTTCCTCGCGGCCGCTGCGCTCCAAAATAGCCGCCTCCACCGGTCCTCCGCTGGCGCTCCGGCCCTCCGGGTGCGCCGGTCCGGCGCCCGCCATGGACGGTCCGCCGTGAGCAGGGCGATGGGCGCCCTGCACGATCAAAGGAGGATCAGAACATGGCAGCCATCGGATACGTCAACCGCCAGGCGGACGGCTCCTACAAGGGCTTCATCAACACCCTCAGCATCCGCCGCAGCGTCGTGCTCCTGCCGAACCGCGACAAGGACGCCGACAACCAGCCGGACTTCCGGGTCTTCACCGACGACCGCGAGCGGGTCGAGCTCGGCGCCGCCTGGAAGCGGGTGGGCCAGAACTCGGGCAACAGCTATGTCTCGCTGAGCCTGGCCGCCCCGGAGTTCGGGCCGCGCAAGCTCTACGCCAACCTCGGCCGCGCCGCCGGGCAGGACGATCCCGACACCTTCGCGATCATCTGGAACCCGGTCGACTAACGGCCGCCGCCTTGGCCCCGCGCCCTGCCGGGCGCGGGGCCTTTCGCCTGTCCCGGAAAGGGAGGCGAATTCCCCGACGGCCATTTTCGCCCGTCCCGGACCGCCTCCTCGCGCGCCCATCCTCGCCGTCATCGGCGCGACCCCGCCGGTCGCGCGCTTCAAGCGACGAGGTGACGACAATGAGCGATGACGAACACGAACGCGCCGCCCGCGCGAAGAAGGGCAGCCCCTTCCTCAACACCGCCCAAGCCGCCCACTATGTTGGCCTGTCGGGCCGGACGCTCGAGAAGATGCGCGTGACCGGCAGCGGGCCGAAGTACCGTAAACACGGGCGCTACGTCCGCTACCACATCGACGACCTCGACGCGTGGTCCGACTCCCGGTCCAAGGGATCGACCTCCGATGCGTGAGGACCGGCTCCTGCTGTCCGGCGCTCTGCGGCCGACGCGGCGCCGGCGCGGGCGTCGCCGCCCGCGCGTCCCGCTCGCCCTCGCGGGCCTCGGGCTCGCCGCCCTCGGCTTCGCAACACTCGCCGCGCCGGCGCCGCGCCTGGTCTGGAATGCCAGCGCCAGCGCGCCCGTGGGGCTCTACTGGGTCAGCCGCACGGTTCCGGCACGCGACGATCTGGTGCTCGCCACCTTGCCGCCCGACGCCCGCAGGCTTGCGGCCGACCGTGGCTATCTGCCGGTCGGGACACCCCTGGTGAAGCGTCTCGTGGCGGTTGCGGACGACGTCGTCTGCGCCGTCGGCGATGCCGTCTTCGTCAACGGCACGTATGTCGCCACGCGTCGCAATCGCGACTCCTTCGGCCGTGCGCTGCCGCGCTGGACCGGCTGTCGCACGCTCGCCGCCGACGAACTGTTCCTGCTGATGGCCGGTGTCTCCGGCTCGTTCGACGGCCGGTACTTCGGGCCGGTACGGCGCGCCAGGGTCATCGGGAGGCTCGTGCCGCTATGGACCGGGTGACCGTCCTGGCGCTGGGCGCGGTTGCCCTTGCGACTTTTGCCTGCTCGTCCTCCGTCGTCGCTGAACCGGCCCCCGTCGAGCAGCGGCTCGACCGCTGGGAGCCGTTCATCGCCGAGGCCTCCGCCCGGTTCGCCGTCCCGAAGACTTGGATACGCGCGGTTATCGCGGCCGAGAGCGCGGGGCGAATTATGCTCGACGGCCGTCCGATCACTTCGTCCGCCGGCGCCATGGGGCTCATGCAGGTGATGCCGGGGACCTATGAAGAGATGCGTCGGCGACATGGTCTTGGTGGCGATCCGCACGACCCACGCGACAACATCTTGGCCGGGACCGCCTATCTCTGCACCCTTTACGAGCGCTTCGGGTTCCCCGGCCTCTTCGCCGCCTACAATGCCGGGCCCGGTCGCTACCAAGAGCATCTGACCGACGGGCGACCGCTGCCGCGCGAGACCCGTGCCTACCTCGCGCGGCTCGATCCGTCGCGTCTGGCAACAGAGGCCGCAGGGGCCGCGGAAACGGATCGGCGTCTCTTCTTCCCTCTGCGCGCGACGGTGACGGACGGTCGCGAGTCGTCGTCGACGGTGGCCACGGACAGCCTGTTCGTGCCCTTGCGTACCGTGCCGGGCGAGGACCGATGAACCGCGACGGCGCGGCCGGTGCCCTGTCGGAGAGAGAGGACCTCGTCTCGGTTGTCCCAGCGTACCAGCCAGGACGAAGCGCCCGTCAAGGATGCGCGGTCCCCCCAAAATGCTCCACTGCGCTGGCGCTCCGCTCCGCATTTCGGCTCCCCCGCGCCCCGCTTCGCGGCGCCTCCGGCGTCCTTGACAGCCGCTTCGCCGGCCGATGGCGGGAGCTGTCCTCGATGAGGAGGACAGCAACCACGGAGGTTCCGATGACCACACTTCACACGCATCCGCACGCCGCGTTCGACCGCTTCCCGCAGCTCCGCCGCGACCTGATCGCCGAGTTCGGAACGGACGGAATCGACGCCGCTATCGAGCTATTTATCGCCGCCGAGCGCGCCGATTTCCACTGGGACGGACGCATCGCGGAGATGAATCTCGGCGCCTGGGAGAGCCTCGACGACGAGAACGAGATGTTCGAGCGGGTGACGATTCTCGGCTACTTCCGCGCCCGCTACTACGTCGCGACGTGTCTCGTCGATGGCGACCGAGACGTCCATTGGATGCTCGGTCTGCGCCATTTCGAGTGCTTTGAGAGCGCCGAACAGGCGTTCCTGGCGAGTGGCGGATGATGCCACCGGCCACCCTGGGAGCGATACCGTCAGGTGCCGCTCCCGACTTCCTTGTGTGGTGATCCTGGCCGGCGCGCGACCGGTCGCCCGAGTCAAGGTCCGGTCAGAGATCGCAGGTGATCGTAGGAGGGACGGCAGGTGGCTCAGAAGCCCGGTAGGGCAAGATAAAAGGATGGCGCCATGAGACGCCTATGTCGTTGGCTGCACATCGTTTTCCCTGGCGCCATGCCCGTCCAGGATGGCGCCAGTGCGGGAGTAAGTCCTTGGTCTGCCGCGATCTTCATGGCGCCGGCTTGCGGCTTCGGCTGGCCGTCGTCTACTCGTGGATCACGATGCAACATGACCGGCGGCGATCATGAAGGATGACGACTTCACGCCGAGGCTCGGCCGGATCCGCAGCCGCGGCAGCAAGCGCGGGCGTCGCTACCTGCACCAGGTGCTGCGGTCGATGGCGCTTGCCGGCGGCCGGTCGTTGCCGAGCCGCGGTACCTTCCAGGGCAACCGCATCGGTCGTGGGTCCGGCGTCGGCCGGGTGCTCGCCGCCCGCGACCGCTATGCCGCCTACCGGGCGCGCCGGGTGATCGTGAAGTCGCGCATCGTGAAGCTGACGGGGCAGGGGCGGAAGGCGGCCCAGCTCCATCTGCGCTACATCCAGCGCGACGGTGTCACCCGCGAGGGGTTGCCCGGCGATCTGTACGACGCCGAGTCCGATCGTGCCGACGGCCGGGCGTTCCTCGAGCGCGGCGAGGGCGACCGGCACCAGTTCCGCTTCATCGTCTCGGCCGAGGACGCCGCCGAGTACGACGAGCTGAAAGGGTTCACCCGTCGGCTAATGCGACAGATGGAGGACGACCTCGGCACCCGGCTCGATTGGGTGGCGGTCGACCACTACAACACCGGCCATCCCCACACCCATGTCGTGCTGCGCGGCCGCGACGACCAGGGGAAGGATCTCGTCATCGCCCGCGACTACCTCGCCAGGGGGATGCGCGAGCGGGCGGCAGAGATCGTTGAGCTGGATCTCGGGCCGCGCTCCGATCTGGAGATCGAGCACCGCCTGCGCTGGGAGGTGGAGCAGGAGCGCTTTACCAGCCTCGACCGCGGCCTGCTGGGCGACATCGGCGAGGACGGGCTTGTCCGGTCTGGCACCGCGGCCGGCGACGCCTTCCGCCAGACGCTGCGCGCCGGCCGGCTGCACAAGCTCCATCGCCTCGGACTCGCCGAGGAGATAGAGCCGGGCCGGTGGCGGCTGGCCGACGACCTGGAGCCGGTGCTGCGCCGGATGGGCGAGCGCGGCGACATCATCAAGACCATGCACCGTGAGATGACCCGCGAGGGTCGGGACAGGGCGACCTCGGAGTACGCCATCTACGACCCGGCCGACACAGAGGCGCGGCGACTGGTCGGCCGCGTCGTCGCGCGCGGTCTCTCCGACGAGATCAACGACCGCCACTACCTGATCGTAGACGGTGTCGACGGCCGCGCCCATTACGTCGATATCGGCAGGGCCGACACGACCGAGCCGTTGCCGGACGGTGCGATCATTGCGATCGCACCGAAGCGGGCCGCGCCGAGAGACGTCGACCGAACCATCGCCGAGATCGCCGCCGCGAACGACGGGCAGTACAGCGTTGACATCCACCTGCGGCACGACCCCACGGCCACGGCCGCGTTCGCCGAGACCCACGTGCGACGGCTCGAGGCGATGCGGCGGCGGGACATCGGCGTCGACCGCCAGCCGGATGGCACCTGGACGATCGCGCCTGATCATTTGGATCGGGCGGCGGCGTACGAACGAAGCCGGGCACGGGCGAGCCCGGTCATCGTCGCGATGCTGTCCGCGGTGGCGCTCGACCGGCAGGTCGGCGCCGACGGCGCGACCTGGCTCGACCGGGAGCTGCTCGCCGACACGCCGACCAGCCTCCGCGACGCGGGCTTCGGGCGCCAGGTACGCCAGGCGCTCGACCGGCGCCGGCAGTGGTTAATTGAGCAGGAGCTTGCCCGCCAGGAGCAGGACCGGATCGTCTACCGTGCCAACATGCTCGGTCTCCTGCGCCGACGCGACCTGACGCGGGTCGCGGACCAGCTCTCCGGCGAACTTGGCCTGCAATACGCTGAAAGCGAGCCCGGCAAGCGGATCGAGGGCGTCTACCGCCGGCGGCTGGACCTCGTCAGCGGCCGGTTTGCCGTGATTGAGAAGTCGCGCGAATTCACGCTGGTGCCATGGCGGCCGGTACTGGAGCGCAACCTCGGGAAGCAAGTGTCCGGTACGCTGCGCGGCGACACGATCTCCTGGTCGCTTGGGCGCAAGCGGCGCGGTCCGGGCATCTCGTAGGATTGCGATCAGGCTCGTAGGCGTGCCCGCTGTCGACCCCGAAGCAGCCCTCCGAACCTGGCGTGGCCGCGCATGCTCGTGTCTCATAGCGGCTGTCCGAGAACGTCCAGTGCGGAGCAGCCATCCAGGCGTTATACCGACCATCCTACTCCTATTGCCCGATCTATCAGTAAGTGACCGGTTGCGTTCGTCGGAAGTTTGACCACTCCATAGCCGTAGTGTTAGCTCCCTTCTCGGAGAAAAGGGCGATGGCAGACGAGGCGAAACCAAGAAGAATCAAGCGGCGGCGCGGTAACACCCTCGAGCGGTGGGAGGTCGAGATCGTCAAGGGGATGATTCATCGCGGGGGCGGCTTCACGAACGATCAGGACATTCTGGCCTACTTCACCCGCCCGACCCGCTCCATTAACCACCGACTCATAGGAGAGATCAGGGCGAGGAAGAAGCACAAGAGCGTCAAGCCTGCTTCCGACGAAGCCCTCGACGAGTTCCTGTCGACTTGGCCCGATGTCGACCCCGGAACAGGCTTGAGCGCCCGAGGCGACGAACTCCTGATCAAGGCCCGAGAAGCTATGATCGCCGCAGTCCACACCTTTAACTCCGCCGGACTGATGTTCCGCGCCGAACTCTTCATCACGACCGCCATCGTCGCCTGGACCTACTTGCTTCACGCCTACTACAAGCGCGAGGGCATCCCCTACAAATACAAGGGCAAGCAGACGGCCCACGGCGCCGACCGCTACTGGGATCTGAGCCAGTGCATCAGCACGGGCAAGTGCCCGCTCTCCGAGGGAGCGAAGACGAACCTTCGCTTTCTCATCGAGCTACGGAACGAGATTGAGCACCAGTCGACCAGCCGCATCGATGATGCGGTTGGCGCTGAGCTCCAGTCATGTGCCCTGAACTTCAACGATGCACTGAAGGGGTTCTTCGGGAAGCAGTTCGGTCTTGAGAAGCGACTGCCGATCGCTCTCCAGTTCGTGTCGTTTGGGCCTGACCAGCGGAGCAGCTTGAAGACGGCGTCCTCACTGCCCCTGCATGTCTCGTCCTTCATCAGCGCGTTTGAGCATGGACTGTCCGACGACCAAGTTAAGGACCCGGCCTTCCGCCTCAAGGTCGCTTTCGTGCCCGTCGCCGCGAAGAAGGCTGCCGGCTCTGATGTCGCGGTTGTTACCGTGAAGCCTGGCAGTGATACGGCACAAGAGGTCGGCGAGGTGATCTTCAAGGAGGTGAACCGGGCGCGGTTCATCAGGAAGGACGTGCTCGCGGCAGTCAAGGAGGCTGGTTTCCCGAAATTCGGCCCCGGGGACCACACGAAGCTCATGCAGGAACTCGACGCAAAGAACCCAGCGAAGGGATACGGTTGCCAGGGCGATTACAAGAACACGTGGGTCTGGTATGACCGCTGGATCGAGCGGGTTCTGGAGCACTGCCGGCAGGAAGGGGCTCGCTACCGGTGACTTCGGAAACTCGCAGAACGGCTGTGGGTGATCACCACGAGAGAGCGTTCGCCTTGAATTGATGTCCCAGCCCTGACGAACGGATTGCTCAGCCAGGATCGGGCAATTCTCTGGCAACGGCAGAGCTGGTAATCGGTCCTTACGAGCATTGAGGCGGAGCGCAGCGAAAGCCCGAAATCCACCCATTTCCGACAATCTTCCCAACACAAGGAACGACCTCTTTCAGGCAAGCGTTGGGCTTTCTAGCTCCGCGTAAGGCAAAACTCTTCATCGTTTGCAGCCGCTGAGGAGGTATTAATCAGCTACCTTTTGCTGCTTCGACAGCAATAGTTTCCCGAGAGCGCTCCTGGAGGGCCGGGTCAGCGAGGATCAAGGTTGCGATAGGCCTTCGTACGCCGGCGCTGACCGGGTTCGGCCGAAATTCAAGATAAGCGTTCTTGCGGCTGTAAAAGGCCCCCGTGTCGCCCCACACCCATTCCCGTTCGCTCCTCTGGTTCGGCGCACCGTAGTCATTGAGGAGCTTGGCTTCCAGTGTCGGTATGTCGGGGCCACCAGGCAGTACATCGTATACGATCTTGATCGCCCGCGGACCTTCTGGCGTTGGTGCGAACGTGACTTGAGCCTCGGCCGCTTCACCTCGCGCCCGAACCATCCGTACACCTGCGTAGTCCCGCCCTGGGATCAGCTTGCTCTGCGCCTGCATGATCGCTTGCTCGAAGGACGGACCACGGACGACATTCTGAGTGATGAGACCACTCTTGGTCGCGGCTGCTTGGATCTTCTCCACGGTCGCTCCAAGCCTGAACCCACTTACCTGGTACGCGCTCGAATCTGCGGCTGAGGCCTGCGTGGCATCCGCAGCCACGACAGCGGTCCAGATGATGAGACCGAGAAGGGCTGATCGCGCCTTCATTCACCAGCTCCCTAAATGCAAATCTTGCCTACCGAATCCCTCTTCCGCGGCAACCGTCTGCCGTCTTCGAACTCGGATGTCGTTTAGGTGAGGATTTTACCCCGTCCTCGAATTCAGTTCCACGTTTCGCTCGGCCAGCTACGCTCTTATTACCCCTACTTGGCAAGCGCCGAAGAGAGCGTAGATCAGCGTAAATAAATGCGATTTTCGATTCCGCCGGTCTGAGGAATCTCTTGGGGCGTGACGCGACGCACAAGTCGCGCCGACGTGTGGACTCAAGGGCATGACACCGACCAAGCTCCTCATCGGCCAGGCGCTAATCGTCTTCGCCATTGTGATCGGCGGGGTGTGGGCGACGACGCAATGGACCGCGGCGATGCTGGGCTACCAGCCGCGGCTCGGTGCGCCCTGGTTCGAACTCCTGCAGTGGCCGGTCTACTACCCCTGGCGCCTGTTCGAGTGGTGGTACGCCTACGAGCCCTATGCACCAGACTTGTTCCGGCGCGCGGGCCTGCTGGCCGGCACCAGTGGTCTGCTCGGCACGGTGGTCGCCGTCGTCGGCTCGCTGTGGCGGGCGCGGCAGGGGCGGTTCGTCACCACCTACGGCTCCTCGCGCTGGGCGACCCGCAAGGAGGTGGAGCGGGCTGGCCTGTTCGAGCCGCGCGGCGTGTTCCTCGGCCGGCTGGGAGGCGGCTACCTGCGCCACGACGGTCCCGAGCACGTCATGGCCTTCGCACCGACGCGCTCGGGCAAGGGCGTGGGGCTGGTCATTCCGACGCTGTTGTCCTGGACCGGCTCGGCCGTCATCCACGACATCAAGGGCGAGAACTGGCAGCTTACGGCCGGCTGGCGGTCGCGGTTCTCGCATTGCCTGCTGTTCAACCTGCGCAGCGACAAACAGGATGAGACTCAGCGACAATCAGGATGAGACGTTTCGGCGGGTGTGTGTCGCAGGGAGGGCGTAGCCCGACCGGAGGCATACACCCGCCGCTGCGCCCGATTTTGGGGTCTGTGATCGCGACCGGCCCGATACGCTGGTGGTTTTCTGGAATGGGGAACCACCTTTGTGCCGGGGCGCCATGTAACCGATCATCAGATGAGACTTTTCATGAAGCTGAGACAAGATCACCCCATCGAGACCGCCGCCGCGAAGGCGGGAATGAGCCGGGCAACCGCCTATCGGATCGTGCAGGATCCCCGGCTCCCGTCGCAGAAGACGCCGGCCAAAGGGCGGCGGCGTCCCGATCCGCTGGAGTTCATATTCGACGCGGAAGTCGTGCCTATGTTGCGGGCCGCGCCCGGGCTTCGCCCGGTGGCCATCTACGAGGAGATGCTGCGCCGCCATCCCGACCTGCAGCCGGGTATTCGCCGGACACTGGAGCGGCGGATCCGCGCCTGGCGGGCGATCCACGGGGAAGACAGGGAGGTGATCTTCCGGCAGGTTCACGAGCCGGGCCGGCTCGGACTGTCGGATTTCACCGACATGGGGTCCCTCGGCGTGACGCTCGCAGGTCAGCCCCTGGAGCATTTGCTCTATCACTTCCGTTTGCCATGGTCGGGCTTCGGACATGCCCATGTCATTCTCGGTGGCGAGAGTTTCGTCGCCCTGGCCGAGGGGCTTCAGAATGCGCTCTGGTCGGCAGGCGGCGTCCCGCTTTATCATCGCAGCGACAGCCTCTCGGCCGCCTTCCGCAACCTTGATGCGCAAGCCCGGTCGGATCTCACCGCACGCTACGAGGCTCTCTGTGCCCATTACCGCATGACGCCAACGCGCAACAACAAGGGCGTGGCGCACGAGAACGGCTCGATCGAAAGCGCGCACGGCCACCTCAAAGGGGCGATCCGCGATGCGTTGCTGATGCGAGGCAGTCCCGACTTCGAAGACCTCAGGGCCTACCGTGCGTTCATCGACGAGATCGTCGGCCGGCGGAACGCCGCTCATGGCAAGGGGATCGCGGTCGAGCGTCCGCATCTTCAGGATCTGCCCGAACGGCGCAGCACGGATTTCGAGGAGGTGATCGTCACCGTCTCCAGCACCGGCGGCTTCACCTTGCGCAAGGTCTTCTACACCGTGCCCTCCCGCCTGATCGGCCACAGGCTGCGCGTGCGCCTGTTCGACGACCGGCTGGAGCTCTTCATCGGCGGCACCCACCTGCTGACGCTGCCAAGGGGCCGCGCCGGGGCAAACGGCAAACACGACCAGGTGGTGAACTATCACCATGTCATCCATTCGCTGCGCAGAAAGCCCATGGCTCTTTTGCATCTTGTCTATCGCGACAAGCTCTTCCCGCGGGCAGAGTATCGGCGGGCCTTCGAGGCGCTTGCCGCCCGGTTGCCTGAACGGCAGGCCTGCAAGGCCACGGTCGAACTGCTCGGCCTTGCCCATGACCGCAATTGCGAAGCGGCCCTCGCAGGGGAACTGGCCAGGATCCTCAAGGCCGGCGATCTGCCTGATCTGGCCGCCCTGCGAAGCAGGTTCGCCCCGGACCACGCCAGCTTGCCGACCGTCACGGTGCGGTCCGTTTCCCTGGACAGCTATGAAGCCCTCGTCGGATCGACGCAAAGAGCGGGAGAACGCGCATGAAGACCTCCCACACCGTTGACGAGGCCCGCCTCGGTATCATGCTGAACGACCTGCGGCTGCCCACCATCAAGACCCTCTGGCCCCGCTTCGCCGAGCAGGCCGACAAGGAAGGCTGGCCGGCCGCCCGCTTCCTGGCTGCCATCGCCGAACATGAACTGGCCGAACGCGCTCACCGCAGGGTCGCCCGTCATCTCGCCGAAGCGCACCTGCCGTCCGGCAAGACGATGGACAGCTTCGACTTCGACGCTGTTCCCATGATCTCGAAAGCACAGGTCATGGCCATGGCCGCAGGAGACAGCTGGCTGGCCAAGGGGGCAAATGTTCTCATGTTCGGCCCGCCCGGCGGCGGAAAGAGCCATCTCGCCGCCGCCATCGGCCTGGCGCTGATCGAGAACGGCTGGCGGGTCATGTTCACCAGAACCACCGACCTGGTTCAGAGACTGCAGGTCGCCCGCCACGAATTGCAGCTCGAGGCCGCCATCGCCAGGCTCGACAAGTTCGATCTGCTGATCCTCGATGATCTCGCCTATGTCACCAAGGATCAGGCCGAGACCAGTGTCCTGTTCGAACTCATCTCGGCGCGATATGAGCGGCGTTCCGTCATGATCACCGCCAATCAGCCCTTCGGCGAATGGAACAGGGTCTTTCCCGACCCCGCCATGACGCTCGCCGCCGTCGACAGGCTCGTTCACCATGCCACCATCTTCGAGATGAATGTCGAGAGCTACAGGCGGCGATCCGCGCTCGAGGCCAAACGCAAGAGGGGCAGGCCCGCCGCATACGCGACAATCAAGAACACACCTCTGATTGACGCGGAGCGACAAACACCGGCTGAAGAAAACCTTGCCGGTGACAAACACGGTGATATCGTCACCGATGCCGCGACATAGAATCTCATCCTGATTGTCGCCAGCATCTCACCCAGATTGTCGCGCTATAGTTCAACCCGACCGACCCGCGCTCGGCCCGCTACAACCCGCTCCTCGAGGTGCGCAAGGGGCCGCACGAGGTCCGCGACGTCCAGAACATCGCCGACATCCTGGTCGACCCGGAAGGGATGCTGGAGCGCCGGAACCACTGGGAGAAGACCAGCCACACGCTGCTGGTCGGCGCCATCCTCCATGTCCTCTACGCCGAAGAGGAGAAGACGCTGGCGCGCGTCGCGAGCTTCCTCTCCGACCCGCGCCGGTCCTTCGAGCACACGCTGCGCGCCATGATGGCGACCAACCATCTGGGTACGCCGCAGAATCCGGTGGTGCATCCGGTGGTCGCCCAGGCGGCGCGCGAGGCGCTCAACAAGTCCGAGAACGAGCGCTCGGGCGTGCTGTCGACCGCCATGAGCTTCCTCGGGCTCTATCGAGACCCGACCGTCGCGGCAACTACCGCCGCCTGCGACTGGCGCATCGCCGACCTGGTGGACGCCGAGCGGCCGGTCTCGCTCTACCTGGTCATCCCACCGTCGGACATCTCCCGCACCAAGCCGCTGGTGCGACTGGTCCTGAACCAGATCGGGCGGCGACTGACCGAGCGCCTGGAAGGCAGTCCGGATAAGCGCCGCCGGTATCAACTCCTCATGATGCTGGACGAGTTCCCGGCGCTGGGCCGCCTCGACTTCTTCGAGACGGCACTGGCCTTCATGGCGGGCTATGGCATCCGCGCCTACCTGATCGCGCAGTCCCTGAACCAGATCTCCAAGGCCTACGGCGAAAACAACGCGATCCTCGACAACTGTCATGTCCGGATCGCGTTCTCGTCCAATGACGAGCGCACGGCCAAGCGCATCTCCGACGCGCTCGGCACCGCCACCGAACTGCGTGCGCAGCGCAACTACGCGGGCCACCGGCTCGCCCCCTGGCTCAGTCACGTCATGGTCTCGCGCCAGGAGACGGCGCGCCCGTTGTTGACGCCGGGCGAGGTCATGCAGCTCCCACCCTCCGACGAGCTGGTGCTCGTCTCCGGCCTGCCGCCGCTCCGCGCTAAAAAGCTCCGCTACTACGAGGATGGCAACTTCACCGCTCGGATCGCGGACGCGCCGGCGCTTGCCGAGAACGGCTACCGCGACCGGCCGGCGCCGCGCGTAGGCGACTGGACCGGGCGGATCCGCGGGACCGACAGCCGTCTTGCCGCCGCGGCGGATCGCGAACTCGGCCTCGCCGACGCGGACGACGAGGGCGGGCTGCAGCACCAGCGCCATCCCGGCATGCCGGAGCCCGAGGTCTCGAAGCCGGTCGAACCCGCGCGGCAGAGCGACCTCGACCTCCTGGACGACGAGGCCGACGCCCCTGCCCAGACCAAGACCATGGATCGCGCCCGCAGGCTCCCCACCGTCACCCGCGCCTACGGTATCGACGGCGACCCGGGCCGACGCGACGACGACCTGCTGCCGGGATTCTGAGGGGATGCCATGAAACCGCGCCATCACCTCTATCTCGACGACGAGCTGACGGAGCAGCTCGAAGCGCTTGCCGCCAAGCCCGGCTCGTCCAAGTCGGCGATCGTCTCGGACGCGCTGCGCAGCTTCCTCGCGCGGCGCGGCGCCACCGAGCTCGATGATCGCCTCAAGGTCCGGCTCGACCGGTTCAGCCGCCAGCTCAACCGGATCGAACGCGACCAGCAGATCCTGCTGGAGAGCCTGGCGCTCTTCGTCCGCTACTACCTCACCGTGACGGCGCCGCTCCCGGAAGCAGACCAGGAGGCCGCCCGCGCGCTCGGCCACGAGCGCTTCCAAGCCTTCATCGACCAGGTCGGCCGGCGCATTGCCGGCGGCCGGACGCTGGCGGGCGAGGTGCTGGCGCAGACGTCCGAGGAGGAGGCCGAGCCATGAGCGGCACCGACGGGCACGCGGAAAGCCGCCAGCGTCGCCGCGCCATGCTGCGCACGGCCATGGGCCCGGCCATCGGCGTGGCGCTCGCCGATCCCGCCGTCATCGAGGTGATGGTGAACCCGGACGGCAGCCTGCGTCTCGACCGACTGGGCGAGGGCAGGGTCGACACTGGCGAGCGGCTGGAGGCGGCCGAGGTCGAGCGGATCATCCGCCTGGTGGCGAGCCATCTCCGCGTCGAGGCCCATGCCGCTAATCCGGTGGTGAGCGCCGAGCTGCCGGAGACGGGCGAGCGTTTCGAGGGGCTGCTGCCGCCGGTCTCGACCGCGCCCTGCTTCGCGATCCGGAAGCCGGCGGCCAAGATCTACACGCTCGAGGACTACGTCGCGGGTCGGATCATGATGCCGTTGCAGGCGGACGCCCTGCGCCGGGCCGTCCGCGACCGGCGCAATATCCTGATCGCGGGCAGCACCAGCTCGGGCAAGACCACGCTTGCCAACGCCCTACTCGCCGAGATCGCGCGGGCCGACGAGCGGGTGATCCTGATCGAGGATACGCGCGAGCTGCAATGCGCGGCACCCGACTGCGTGGCGCTGCGCACCAAGCCGGGTGTGGTCGGCCTCGCCGACCTCGTGCGCTCGACCCTACGGCTCCGGCCCGACCGCATCATCGTCGGCGAGGTCCGGGGACCGGAAGCCCTCGACATGCTAAAGGCCTGGAACACCGGCCACCCCGGCGGCATCGCCACGGTCCATGCCAACGCGGCCCATTCGGCCCTCTACCGGCTGGAGCAGCTGATCGAGGAGGCGGTGGTCACGGTACCCCGCCGGCTCGTCGCCCAGGCGATCGACCTCGTGGTCTTCATCCGCGGCCGGGGCGAGGGGCGCCGCGTCGAGACCATCGCCGGGGTCGAGGGGCTCGACGCCCATGGCGACTACCGCGTCGTCGAGCTCTCGCCGGCCCGTCTAAGCACCTTGTGAATCGGAGGAGCAGGCTCATGCGTCAACCCTGCCATCGGCATATTGCACTCCCGGCATTGGCCGCACTCGTTGTCCTCGGCATCGCCACGCCGGCGTTCGCCGCCGGCTCGGGCATGCCGTGGGAGGCGCCGCTGGAATCGATCCTGCAATCGATCGAGGGGCCGGTGGCGCGCATCATCGCGGTGATCATCATCATTATCACCGGCCTCTCGCTCGCCTTCGGCGACACCTCGGGCGGCTTCCGGCGCCTGCTGCAGATCGTTTTCGGTCTCACGATTGCCTTCGCGGCGACGAGCTTCTTCCTGACCTTCTTCTCCTTCGGCGGCGGGGCGCTGGTCACATGACGGACCACGCTGATGGTTTCGAGGTGCCGCTGCATCGCGCGCTCACCGAGCCGATCCTGCTCGCGGGTGCACCGCGTACCGTCGCCATCGTCAATGGCACGCTGGCGGCCGCGCTCGGCCTCGGCCTCCGGCTCTGGATCGCCGGGCTCCTGGTCTGGGCGATGGGCCACTCACTCGCGGTATTTGCGGCGAAGCGCGATCCGCAGTTCGGCCAGGTGCTGAGCCGCCACCTCCGGAACAAGGGGTGGCTCGGATGCTGAGCCTCGCCGAATACCGCGGCAAGCCGCAGCGGCTTGCCGACTACCTGCCCTGGGCGGCGCTCATCGCGCCCGGCGTGTTGCTCAACAAGGACGGCAGCTTCCAGCGGACCTTCCGCTTCCGCGGGCCCGACCTGGAGAGCGCCACCGAGCCCGAACTCGTCGCCACCTGCGCGCGGCTCAACAACGTGTTGCGGCGCTTCGGCTCGGGCTGGGCGCTGTTCTTCGAGGCCGAGCGTCACCCCGCGCCCAGCTATCCGGCGTCCGAGTTCCCCGATCCGGCGTCCTGGCTGGTCGACCGGGAGCGCCGCGCCGCATTCGAGCAAACCATGGGCGCGCATGACGGCGAATCGGCATATCGAGGCCGGGCGCACTTCGAGAGCAGCTATCATCTGACGCTCCTCTATCTCCCGCCGCCGGACCAGGTGAACCGGGCCGAGCGGGCGCTGCTGGAGACGCCGCCCGACGAGCGCGGCATCGACTACCGCGACCCTCTCGAGGCCTTCGTCGCCGAGACCGACCGGGCGCTCGACCTGCTCTCCAGCCTGATGCCGGTCTGCGCACCGCTCGACGACGCCGAGACGCTCACCTACCTGCACGGCACCGTCTCGACCCGGCAGCATCCGGTCGCCGTGCCGGAGACGCCGATGTACCTGGACGCAGTGCTCGCCGACACGCCGCTCGCGGGTGGGCTCGAGCCGATGCTTGGCGAGCATCACCTCCGTACCGTCACGGTGCTCGGATTCCCCAACACGACCCGGCCTGGGCTGCTCGACGACCTCAACCACTTGGGCTTCCCGTATCGCTGGGTCACCCGCTTCATCCCGCTCGACAAGACCGCGGCCAACAGCGCGCTCACACGGATGCGGCGCCAGTGGTTCGCCAAGCGCAAGTCGATCGGCGTGCTGTTGCGCGAGGTGCTCTACAACGAGCCGGCGCCGCTCCTCGACTCCGATGCCGATAACAAGGCGGTCGATGCCGACGCGGCGCTGCAGGAGCTGGGCGGCGATCATGTTTCCTTTGGTTATCTGACTGCGACCGTCACGGTCTGGGATGAGAGCCGGGCCCAGGCCGCCGAAAAGGTGCGCGCGGTCGAGCGCGTCATCAACGCGCGCGGCTTCACCACCATCCGAGAGACGGTCAACGCCGTCGAGGCCTGGCTCGGCAGCCTACCGGGACACGTCTATGCCAACGTCCGCCAGCCACTGGTCCACACGCTGAATCTGGCGCATCTCGTGCCGCTGTCCGCGGTCTGGGCCGGGCCGGCGTGGAACGACCACCTCGACGGACCGCCGCTGCTGCTCGCCGAGACGGGCGGCACCACGCCGTTCCGCTTCTCGACCCATGTCGGCGACGTCGGGCACATGCTGGTGGTCGGTCCGACGGGCGCCGGCAAGTCGGTGCTGCTGGCGCTGATGGCCTTGCAGTTCCGGCGCTACGCGGGCGCCCAGGTCTATGTCTTCGACAAGGGCGGCTCCGCCCGCGCCGCAGTGCTCGCCATGAGCGGACGGCACCATGCGCTCGGCATCGGCGGCGCGCTCGCGTTCCAGCCGCTGCGGCACATCGACGATCCCGTGGTCCGGAGCTGGGCCGCCGAGTGGATCGCCGGCCTGCTCGCCCACGAGAAGGTCGTCCTCACGCCGGAAGTGAAGGAGGTCGTCTGGTCGGCGCTCGGCAACCTCGCCTCGGCCCCGCCGGCGGAGCGCACCATTACGGGGCTCTCTGTCGTCCTGCAGTCGAATGCTCTGCGGTCGGCACTCGCACCCTACACGCTCGAAGGTTCCTACGGCGCGCTGCTCGACGCCGAGGCGGACGCGCTCGCGCTGGCCGACGTGCAGTGCTTCGAGATGGAAGCGTTGATGCAGGAGGCGGGCGCCGTCCTGCCGGTGCTGACCTATCTCTTCCACCGCCTGGAGGCGCGGTTCGATGGGCGCCCGACGCTGCTCGTGCTCGACGAGGCCTGGCTCTTCCTCGACAACCCGCTATTCGCCGGGCGCATCCGCGACTGGCTGAAGACGCTGCGCAAAAAGAACGTCGCCGTCGTCTTCGCCACCCAGTCGCTCGCCGATATCGCCGACAGCAGCATCGCGCCGGCGCTGATCGAGTCTTGCCCGCAGCGCATCTTCCTGCCCAACGACCGGGCGCTTGAGCCGCAGAGCCGGGACGCCTACGAGCGCTTCGGCCTCAATGCCCGTCAGGTCGAGCTGATCTCCGCCGCCCAGCCGAAGCGCGACTACTACCTGCAGTCCTGGCGCGGCAACCGGCTGTTCGAGCTCGGCCTCGGGCCGGTGGCGCTCGCCTTCTGCGCGGCCTCCCAGCCGTCCGACCAGGCGCTCGTCGACCGTGTGCTGGCGGAAGCCGGATCGGAACGGTTCGCCGAAGCCTGGCTCCTCGCACGGGACCTCGACTGGGCGGCGGACCTGCTGTGTGACTTCCCCACCGAACAAGGAGGACAGCCATGAAGCGGCATCTCGCTGTTGTGTGCCTCGCGATGTGTTTCGCCCTTGTCTCGATCCAGCCGGCGCAGGCGCTGACCGTGTTCGATCCCTCCAACTACAGCCAAAACGTCCTGCAGGCCGCCCGGGCACTGCAGCAGATCAACAACCAGATCCGCAGCCTGCAGAACCAGGTGCTGATGCTGCAGAATATGGCGAAGCACCTGGAGCGCCTCGACTATTCCTCCCTCGGCGCGATCCAGGCGGCGCTCGGCCGGATCAACCTGCTGATGGCGCAGGCCGAGGGCATCGCGTTTCGGGTCGATCGCACCGAGCAGGAATTCGCGCGGCTTTACCCCAAGGAGTACGCGGCGACCGTCACCACCGACGAGCTCGCCCGCGACGCGCGCGGCCGCTGGGAGCATTCGATGGACGCGCTGCGCCAGACCATGCTGGTGCAGGCCGAGGTCGTGCAGAACGTGGAGGCCGATAGCGGCGAGCTCGCGCGCCTCGTCGCCGAGTCCCAGGCCGCCATCGGCAGTCTCCAGGCGCAACAGGCGACCAACCAACTCGTCGCGCTCTCGACCAAGCAGCAGCTCCAGACCCAGGAGCTGGTCGCCGCGCAATACCGGGCCGAGGCGCTGGAGCGCGCCCGGACGGCCGCCGCTCAGGAGCAGGCGCGCGCCCAGTTCGACCGCTTCCTCGGCGACGGCAAGGCCTACACGCCGCTTGACTGAGGTGAGCGAGGCGACTGGCCATGGACGACATCAACGTCATCGACCGCTTCACGCAGACCTTCGTCACCTATATCGACTCGGGCTTCGGTCTGCTGACGGGCGACGTCGCGTTCCTCACTTCCATCCTGGTCGCCATCGACATCACGCTCGCCGGACTCTGGTGGGCGCTGGACGAGGGCTCCAACGTCCTCGCCCGGCTCATCCGCAAGGTGCTCTACATCGGCGCCTTCGCGCTGATCCTGAACAATTGGCAGTTCTTTGCCAGCACCATCTTCGATTCATTTTCGGGCCTCGGCCTGCAGGCGACCAACAACAGCCTCAGTGCCGGTGATCTTCTCAGGCCCGGTTTCGTTGCCGGCACTGGGTTCGAGGCCGCCTATCCGTTGATCCGGCAGGCGGGCGAGCTCCTCGGCTTCACCACCTTCTTCGACAACGCGGTGACGATCGTCGTGCTGGTCTTCGCCTGGCTGGTGGTCGTGCTCGCCTTCTTCATTCTCGCCATCCAGCTCTTCATCACCATCATCGAATTCAAGCTGACCACGCTTGCCGGCTTCGTGCTGGTGCCCTTCGCGCTCTGGAACAAGACAGCTTTCCTCGCCGAGCGGGTGCTCGGCAACGTGGTCGCCTCCGGCATCAAGGTGATGGTGCTCGCCGTCATCATCGGCATCGGCACCACCCTGTTCGGCGACTTCATCGGCGCGCTCGACGGCGAGGAGCCCAGCCTCGAGCAGGCGATGTCCATGGTGCTGGCCTCACTCGCGCTGTTCGGTCTCGGCATCTTCGGGCCCGGCATTGCCGCTGGCCTGGTCTCCGGCGCACCTCAACTGGGGGCCGGTGCCGCCGTCGGCACGGCGGGCGCGGTGGCCGGGGGCACGCTCGCCGGCGGCACGGCCGCGCTCGGTATCACCCGTATGGCCGGTGCGGGCGGATTGTCCGCCGTGCGCGCCGGGACGGCGCTCTCTGCCGGCACCGGTGCGGCCTACGGGATGGGCAAGGCCGCGTCGGGCGCCACCGGTGCGGCTGGCGTGGCTGCCGGTATGGCCGGTGTCGCCAGCGCAGGGGCTGGCACGGCCCGTGCCGCCGGCGCGCACATGGTCGGCGGCTTCACCGAGAGCGCGCAGCGCGGCCGCGCTGCGGCGTGGCAGGCGACCGGTGGCGGGCGATCGGCAGGTGGTCCCGCAATCGCCTCTGCGTCGCCGGGCGATGGTGGTGTCCCGATGTGGGCGCGGCGCCTGCGCGCGGAGCAGCGCCGCCGCGCCCGCCTTCATTCGACCGAGCAGGCGGTTCGGGAAGGGGACCGGCCCGGCGCCGGCGCCAATCCCGACCTGTCCGAGAGGGAGTGAGCCATGTTCCGGCGTGCGACCAACCGCTATGGCGATACCCCCGAGCCCGTCACCCCGTACCAGAAAGCGGCCCAGCTCTGGGACGAACGTCTCGGCTCGGCGCGCGTGCAGGCGCGGAACTGGCGCCTCATGGCGTTCTTCTGCCTGACGCTCGCCACCGGATTCGCGGGAGCCCTCATCTGGCAGTCGGCGCAGAGCCGGATCACGCCCTATGTCGTCGAGGTTGACGCGCTCGGCGCCGCCCAGGCCGTGGCGCCGGCCATCCAGCCCTACGAGCCGACCGATGCCCAGATCGCCCACCATCTGGCGCGCTTCGTGCGCAACGTCCGCTCGCTCTCCATCGACCCCATCGTCGTGCGCAAGCGCTGGCTCGAGGCCTACGACTACGCCACCGACCGAGCCGCCCAGACCCTCAACGAGTTCGCCCGCGTCAACGACCCGTTCAAGGCGGTGGGCGAGCGCAGCGTCTCCGTCGAGGTGACGAGCGTGGTGCGCGCCTCGGACGAGTCCTTCCAGGTGAAATGGACCGAGCGGACCTGGGAGGGCGGCAGCCTCGCCAAGACCGAGCGCTGGACCGGCATCCTCTCCATCGTCATCCGCCAGCCGCGCGAGGTGGCGACGCTGCGCAAGAACCCGCTCGGCATTTACGTCCACGGCCTCGACTGGTCGCGCGAGCTAAACCCCGGAGAAACGCCATGACTCCCATCCGCAGCCTGCTGTGCGGCGTGTCGGCGCTGGCGCTCGCCGCCTGCGCCGCCAAGGGCACGCCACCACCCGAGATCACTTACGACACCGGCGACTTCGTGCCGGCCGCCGTCGAGTCCGAGCCGCCCAGGCCGGTCGAGATCGTCGCGGTGCCCGAGCCGTTGCCGTTGCCGGGACAGCTCAAGCCGGCGCCGAAGGACGAGCCGGCCTCGCCCGACAAGAGGCCGCCGAAGGATCGGGTCGACGACGCGAACGATGCCGCGCGCCTGGAGCCGACCGAGGACGGCTATATCAACGCAATCCAAGTCTACCCCTTCACGAAGGGCGCGCTCTACCGCCTCTATGCGTCGCCGGAGCAGGTGAGCGACATTGCGCTGCAGCCGGGTGAGGAGCTGGTCGCGGTCTCGGCCGGCGACACGGTGCGCTGGGTGGTGGGCGATACCACCAGCGGCACCGGTGAGCGGCAGCAGGTCCATGTGCTGGTGAAGCCGGTGGCGCCGGACCTGCGGACCAACCTCGTCATCACCACTGACCGGCGCGCCTATCACCTGGAGTTGGAGAGCACCGAGGAGACCTACATGGCCTCGGTCTCCTGGCACTATCCGCAGGAAGAGCTCGTCACCCTCCGCCGGCAGAACGAGCGGGCGAACGAGACGCAGAGTGTCGCGCAGGATCTCGCGCTCGATCGCCTGCGCTTCCGCTATGAGATCACCGGCGACAATCCGCCGTGGCGACCGCTGCGGGCGTTCGACGACACCTATAAGGTCTACATCGAGTTCCCCCGGCGCATCGACCAGGGCGAGGCGCCGCCACTGTTCGTGGTCGGCCCCGAGGGCGGGGCGGAGCTCGTCAACTACCGGGTACGCGGCAACTACTACATCGTCGACCGCCTGTTCGCCGCGGCCGAGCTTCGCCTCGGCGAGGATCCGCAACAGGTGGTCCGGATCAATCGCACGGACGGGCGCCAGGTGAACGCGGCGCCGGCGCGGGACGAGACGGAGGTCCGGTGATGTCGGACCAGGCCGAACCGGGCGGCAACCCGCCGAAGACCGACCCGGAGAGCTTGACGCTGCGAGCCCGGCCGCGGCCCGTCACGCGCTTCAACCGCAAGGTCCTGATTGCGGGTGCGGCACTCGGCTCGGCGGCGATTCTCGGCGCGACACTGGTCGCGCTCGACCCGCCGACGTTCCGCGAGGACCGGCGCGGCGACGAACTCTACAGCACCCAGAACAAGCCGACCGCCGAAGGTTTGGCCGAGCTGCCCCGTGATTATGGGGACATGCCGAAGTCGGCGCCCGCACTCGGACCGCCGCTACCCGGCGACGTCGGGCCGCCCGTGGTCGACATGGAGCGCAACCTCGGCGTGGTCCCGCCGGGGGGTGCGGGCACGGCGTTCCGCCCCGACCCGGAGGCTGATGCCGCCCGGGCCGAACGCCTGCGTCTCGCGCAGCAGGCGCGGAAGGCGCGCGAGTCGGAGGTGTTCTTCCAGATCTCCGCGCGGCAGGGAGCTGACGATACAACGACGAACCCGGCAGCGGGGCAGGGTACCGATCGCTCGACCGTAGATTCGGATGCCGGCAACCGCCTCGCGCTCGACCCGACTCGC
This sequence comes from Parvibaculum indicum, assembly GCF_011762095.1. GTDB lineage: Bacteria > Pseudomonadota > Alphaproteobacteria > Parvibaculales > Parvibaculaceae > Parvibaculum > Parvibaculum indicum. Next base: position 25,970 of record NZ_JAASQO010000006.1, read on the forward strand.
GACCAGAACCATCAGGGCCGCAAGCTCGACTTCCTGGAGCAGCGTGTCGACGACGCCGTCTACAACCCGCATCCGTTACAGGATCTCATCTCGCCCTACGTGGTGATGGCCGGCACGGCGATCCCGGCGAGCCTCGTTACAGGCATCAACTCCGACCTGCCGGGACTGGTTATCGCCCAGGTCACCGGTAACGTCTACGACACGCCGACCGGCCGGCATCTCCTGATCCCGCAGGGCGCGCGCCTGATCGGTAAGTACGACAGTGTCGTCGCCTTCGGCCAGAGCCGGGCGCTGGTGATCTGGAACCGGATCGTTATGCCGGACGGCTCCTCGGTCGTGATCGAGAACCTGCCGGCGACCGACACCGCGGGCTATGCCGGGCTCGAGGACGAGGTCGACTACCACACCTGGCGGCTGGTCGCCGGCGTGGCGCTCTCGACGCTGCTGGGCGTCGGCACCGAGCTGACCTTCGGCGGGGAGGAAGGCGATCTCCTCCGGGCGATCCGCGAGTCCGCCCAGCGCGACGCCAACCGCGCCGGCCAGCGCATCACCGAGCGCAACCTCAACATCCAGCCGACCATCACCGTCCGGCCTGGCTGGCCGCTGCGTGTCATCGTCCACAAGGACCTGGTGCTGAGACCCTATCGCGGCTGACGGAGGAAATAGAGCCATGCCCGACCTGAAGCTGTCCAAGCTCCCCGACCGGACGCCGGTCAAGATCACCGTCACGGTCACGCCCGAGCTGAACAAGGCGCTCCAGGCCTATGCCGAGCTCTACCGCGAGACCTATGGCGAGGCGGAGCCCGTCGCCGAGCTCATCCCCTACATGCTGGAGAGCTTCCTCGCCGCCGACCGCGGATTTGCGAAGGCGCGACGAGAGCGCTCGTCCCCGAAGCGCGGCTAACCGTTAACGGAAGGAGGCAAAGCCATGTCGATCATCGGGACATTTACGCCCACCAAGGACGGCGGTTGGACCGGGACCATCCGCACACTCACCATCGACGTGAAGGCGCGGTTCGTCCCCAACGACAACCGCGACAACGACCGGGCACCGGACTTCCGGGTGTTCGCCGGGCGCTCGGAACTCGGGGCTGCCTGGCGCGAGCGCACGAGCGGAGAAAACCCGCGGGACTATCTCAGCGTTCGCCTGGACGATCCGAGTATGGTGGAACCGATCTCTGCGGCCATGTTTGAGGCCGCTGACGGTGGGATGGCCCAGCTCGTATGGACGCGACGGCGGCTCGAATGATTTCGGTCGCGCGATACAGGCGATGTCGCGATTTTCGGCTAAGCTCCATCATTTAGAACCTGCTCGATCTTCTTGGCGGATGCCAGAATCTTCTCGAATTCGGGAGCCGCTCCAAAGATCATGGCGGTGGTGTTCGCGTAGTCGCGGCGGAGGGCGTCAATCATCCCGGTAGTGGGGGCGATTGCGAATGTGCCGGGAACCGCGTTTGCGAGATCAAAATCGGGACGGTTGAAAAACATGCGTGCATGGCGCACGCAGTCGGCACCGAGGTCGCGGTCCGCGAGTGCCGTTTTTCCGACCTCCGAGTCCAGCAGGCAATGGAGGTCGTAATAATGCCGCGATACACGTTGGCCTTCCTGGCGGAGGACGCCGCGCCGTTCGTGCCAGCGGCGTAGCCCATGGGCGATCACGACCTTGTCCCAGAAGGTACGGGTCGCTTCGATGGTGGTCACGCTGGCAATCGTCAGGTCCAACCCTTCGGTTTCCTCACTGATATAAGGCCGGACCGTGACGGGGCGGTTGGGATCGAGAGCCGATTTTGCGCCGGATTCGATTCGCACGGCTGGTCGGACATAGGCATCATCGCGCGGCTCGACCTCGGGATACCAGACGAGCAATGTCTGGCCGTCCGGATCGGCTTCGTCGATCTCAATATGGCCGGCGCCGCCGGTGGCGTCGGCGAGTTGGGCGCTGAGGAATTCCCGGAGCGGGTCGGTGATGTAAGCCCGGCATGCGTCCCGGATTGCATCCAGTCTGGCCCGACGCTTCTTGTTCGACAGGGCCTCAAGTTCCTCGACCGATGCCGTCTCGTCCAGGTCGTCGCGAAAAACGGTAACGTCGATGTCTTCGGAAAAACGCCGGATCAGGCCATAGGCTTTCGACAGCGAGGTGCCGCCCTTGAACAGGAGCCGTGGTCCGTCAGCCGGTCGTTCATGATAGAGCGCGTTCAGCGTCCAGCAGACCCAGAAGTCTTTTTCGACATTGCCGACTGGCGCGCTGAGCCGATTGGCGGTAGCGAGAAACAGGTCGAGCCGGTCACGCGGCGCTGCAGTGATGATCTGTTTGAAGGCCGCGGAGGTCATTGCCGTGCCTCGTCCGTCTCGGCTGGGTCCAGCAGCCCGCGCAGGAACTCCTGCATCCAGATCGGCAAGGCGGAGAGGCCGGCCCGCAGATCGTCGCGGATCGCTTGGCCATGTCGAGGGTCGGCGAAGAGGCGGCGCAACACGGTCCGGACGCGCCGACGCTCGCTATCCTGGTCCAGCATGTCCTGCATCCAGTGTAGCGCCTGGACAACGCGCACGGCAGGCCGATCGGCCCAGTAGAGGCGGCTGGGCGCGGCGAACTTGAAATGGATCTCCTGACTGCCGAGCTTGATCGGTTTCAGGCGCGCATCCACGAGCACTTCGATCCGGGCCGGCACGGCGGTGGTGAGTCCAAGATCATTGGCGGCGGTCATACCGTCGATGACGGTACGCGCTTTGTCGCGGCGGGCGACGGCGCGGATGACGGCGCGATAGTCCGGGACGGTCGGGCGACCGGTCAGCTCGTTCTTACGCGGCTTGTCGTAGAGGCCTCGGTCGATTCGGCGCAGTTCGCCGGCGGACGCGAGGCGCTGCAGGGTCTTGTCTATAGCGGCGCGGCTGCCGAGGTCGGCGAAGTCGCCGGGTGTCCAGACCTGATCGGGGTTGGATTCAATCCGGTCGAGCAACCGGGAGCGGAGGTCGCTCTTTCGCGTCATGGAAGGCATGTCCGAAATATGATACATTTTTCGGACAGATGCAAGAGAGTCCGAAGAATGCGACATTCTTCGGACAAAATGGTCGAGGTTCAAGGTACTTCTGAAGGCGGAACATGCGCCGACAGTCATGGATCAATGGCCCCGAGTTCTGCACCGCCCAGCGCGGGGTACCAAGCGCCGGAGCGTCGCGGCAACGCAGGGGTATCGAGAGGGCCGGCCCTCCCAGCCCTCTGCGATACAAATCCTCATAGAATGGATTCCCCGATATGATGCCGGTCGCTCCATGCCAGAGAGCGAGAACTGATCGAGACTGTTCGTGGCTATGGCGGAACGGCGATTCAGAAGAACGCTGAAACAAGCTGTCGATCTGGAGACCATGCAGTCCATCTCCAGTGAAGACTTGATGGGCATGCATAAGGATGACTATCAAGTCATCCGCAGACTGGCGACCAGGGCCCGGCTCGATCATCGGCCGCGCTATGCGTGTGGTCTATGCGGGCACGCGGTTTATGCGCCGCGCGAGCCGCGTACCGGCCTCCCATATTGGAAGCATCATCCCGGCGCCCCCGAGGACTGCCCATGGTGGACAGGGGTGCCGTCTGACGTGGATGGCATCAGTGGCCGGCAGTTCGACGGCGCTCAAGAGAGCCCGCTCCACGCGAAGATCAAGAACATTGTCGGGGAGTTGCTGAACGCGGATGCCCGCACCAGACCGGGCAGCGTGATCGTTGACGAATATCTTGTCACCGACAGTGGCCGTCGGCGCCCCGATGTGCGTGCCGTCTACGACGGCTCGCCGATCGTCGTGGAGGTCCAGCTCGCGACGACGCAGATCCCGATCATCATCCAGCGCGAGGATTTCTATGACAGCCAGGCCTATCGGCTTCTGTGGCTGACGTGGAATTTCGAGCCGCCGCCCGTGGATGGCCGCCTGCTCAGCTCCTTCGAGGACATATTCTATTCGCACAACAAAAACCTGTTCGCGATGGATGACGAGACGGTCCGCCTCTCCCGGCAAGAAGGCGAGGTAGTTCTTCGCGCATTCTGGACGCGCGATCATGTGTGGATGTCCAAGCTCGTCAGACTGTCCGAGCTGTACTGGCTCCCGAGTGGCCGCGCTTTTGCCGTCGCGCCGGCGCCGCCCTGGCATGAAGATTTTCTCACCCGATGGCGAGCCGCCACTGGCGACCACGGTACGCGATGGCCGGAGCGTGAAACGCTTCTCGCCGAGCTCGTCACCAAGCTGTCTCTCGGCGACACCGATAGTTACGCGCTCGAAGAGGCCGACATCGATTCCCTGATAAACTGCCTGCTTTCGCTGCTGGACGGTCATCCGGTCGGCTCTCAGCAGAAGAACCTGGTCGAAGTGCTGAATACCTTCTTCTATGCCGGCCGACGGCATCGCTACGCGCGCCTCGTGCGTCGGTTTGCCGAGCTTGCCGGTCGTAGTGAAGCGCTGAAGGCCCGAAGCGTTCAAGCGAAGTTGGCAACGGCGCTCGCCGTCCGTCAGGACGATCCACAGAGTATCATCGGTCGCATCGCCCTTGGGCTTTTTCCGGACATGTTCCCATCGCGACGGACGGGACCACGGCACAACAGTAGTAGTATAGCTTCGGATCAATACACTTGATCACTTGAATGGGTTCGGGAGGGGCATTTGTCGGGACCTTCGGAAAAGACGATACGAAGACTGTTTGCGCTGTCCGGAAACGTATGCGCGTTTCCCGATTGCCCGTCGCCTATCGTCGAAGACGCAGGGACGATTACCGGAGAAGTTTGCCATATCCGCGCGCAAAGCAGAGGCGGCCCGCGGTTCGATGAGACGCAGTCGGAGGCGGAACGGCATGCCTTCGACAATCTGATCCTGCTCTGTCGGCGGCATCACAAGGTCGTCGACGCAGAACCGGACGTGTACTCCGTCGAGGCGCTACAGGAAATCAAAGCCATCCAGGCGGCGCGGCTGGGCCGACCCGAGCAACCGAACGATGCCTTCTATGCCAAGATTTTACTGAATGCGATGCGGCGCGTCGAAGTCAACAACAACAGCGGGAACGTCGTGGTTGACAGCCCGGGTGCCATCGTGGGGAGCACCGTCAGTCTGAAGGCGTCCCGCCGAGCCGTTACCATCCACCCTGCTGCGGGTACGATTGGGGCCGATCAAAATACCAGCCGTTACATTCAGCACTTGATCAACCGTTACAACGAGTTCGCATCCAAGGAGCCGACCCGCGCAACCAAGTTCAGCTACGGGGCGATTTCTAAGAACATCGAACACAAGTTCGGATCGCAGTGGAAATTGCTTTCAATGGAGGATTTCGCCGATCTGTGCGCGTATCTCCAAGGGCGGATCATGAAGACGCGTCTTGCCAAGTTGAACGCCTCCAAAGGGCGACGGTCTTTTTCGAGCTTCGAGGAGTACACCCAAGAGAAGCGTCGTTGAATGGGCTAGGCCCGTTCTTCTCTTGGCTTCAGTGCGTTCTTATACGCTCCAGCCCGCTCTTCGAAGAATCATCCGAAGAGCGCGTAAGAGGGCGCGCATAAAGGCGATTTTAGATTCTGCCACTCTGGTGAATCTCTACTTGGGTGAACTGGTCAATCGGTTCCCCCTTGGAAGGGATGCGCCATGACGAGGAGCGATCGCCAGTCGGAGCCCAGGGTGCCCGCCAATGACAACGGTCGGGCGGGTGGCGAGCCCCTCGATCCTCGCATCGGCCGCATCGCCGAGGCGATCGGCCGGCATCTGGCGCGAGAGCATGCCAAGCATCCGCCTCCGGTCAATGACAACGAGCCGCGCGATGAGTGACATGGACGGCCTTGAGCCCATCAGACTTGACAATCCTCGCATTATACGGAGAATACAGATGGTTAGAATGTTGCACGCTGAGGATATTATGGCTCGAACCACGGCGATGGAATTTCAGCGCAAGTTTGGCGAGTTCCAGCATCAGGCCCAGCGGGAGCCGGTCGAGATCACCCGCCATGGCCGGCGCGAACTGGTCCTGATGTCGGCCGACCACTATGACTGGCTGGTGGCGGCGGCGCGCCGGACCGGCCGGACGACGGAGGCGCCAGAGGTTGTCGTGGACGCCGTGCGCCGGGCCGAGATGGACCCGGAGCATGCGCCGCTGGACGACCTCATGAAGTGAGGCGGGGCCGGTGGCTCTCCCGGAGCCGAAACCGGGTCTGGTGATCCGCTACGACTATCTCTGGTCCCATGAGGCCGCCGCCGGCCGCGATCAGGGAAAGGAGCGTCCGGCTTGCCTGGTGGCAGCGAGCGACTCCAGCCTGCGCCCGCGGTTCGTGGTCATTCTGCCGATCACGCACTCGCCGCCGGACAATGACACGGTCGGCATCGAGATCCCGGCGAGGGTGAAGCAGGTGCTCGGGCTGGACGATGCGCCGAGTTGGGTGATCGTATCGGAGTACAACGTGGATGAATGGCCGAACGGCGGCCTCGCTCCGTTACCCGGCCGTCCTGACGTGTTCAGTTACGGCTTCATCCCACCGCGCCTTTTCGGGCAGGTTAAGGAGAAGTTCCTGGAATTGAGCGAGCAGCGCCGGAGCAGCGGCGTCCGCCGATAAAGGGGATTGATGACGATGATCAAGGTTGCGCTCTACGCCCGCTACTCCTCCGACAATCAGAGCGTTGCCTCGATTGATGATCAGCTCCGCGTTTGCCGCGACCACGCCGTACGCGAGAAGTGGCGCGTCGTAGACACCTACCAGGATCCGGCCATCTCGGGTGCCAGCGTGACCTTGCGGCCGGGCATTCAGGCGCTCCTGCAAGACGCCCGCCAGAGGAAGTTCGACATCGTGCTGGCCGAGGCGCTCGACCGCATCTCCCGCGACCAGGCCGATATCGCGACCTTGTTCAAGCATCTGCGCTTCGCCGGCGTGCAGATCGTCACGCTGGCCGAGGGGGACATCTCCGAGCTGCATGTCGGACTGAAAGGCACGATGAACGCGCTTTTTTTGAAGGATCTCGCGGCCAAGACCCATCGCGGTCTCCAGGGGCGCGTCGAGAAGGGCAAGGCGGGTGGGGGACTCTGCTACGGCTATGACGTTGTCAAGCGCACGAACGGCGAGGGCGAGCCGCTCCGCGGCGAGCGTGCGATCAACGAGGCCGAAGCACGGATCGTCCGGCGCATCTTCCGCGAATTTGCGGCCGGACGGAGCCCACGGGCGATCGCGGCCGACCTGAATCATGAGGGCGTTCCCGGTCCGCTCGGCCGCGCCTGGGGAGATACGACGATCCGCGGTCATGTCTCCCGCGGAACCGGCATTCTCAACAACGAGCTCTACGTCGGCGTACTCGTCTGGAACCGTCAACGCTACGTCAAGGATCCGAGCACCGGCCGGCGTGTCTCGCGGCCGAACCCCGAAACCGAATGGATCAGGACGAATGTCCCGGAGCTGCGCATCGTGGATGACGCGCTCTGGCGCGCAGCGAAAGACCGGCAGGCCGAGCTTGCGAAGCAGTTCGAGTCAACCACCATCGGAGTGCGGGAGGCGCGGGCGAAGCGCATCCATAGCTTGCGTCGGCCAGCCTTCCTGTTGTCCGGCCTGCTGACTTGTGGCTGCTGCGGCGGGAAATACGGGATCATCGCGCGTGATCGCTATGGCTGCCTGAACCACTACCGGCGCAGCACGTGCGACAACAACCGCACGGTGGCCCGGCAGGTGATCGAGCGACGGGCTCTGGCGGGCCTGCAGGACAAGCTCGTTTCGGCCGATGCCGTGGCCCGGGCAGTGCGCGCCTATGTCGAGCAGACCAACCGGCAGAACCAGGAGCGCCGTGCCCAGGGGGAGGTCGACCGTCAGGCCCTCGAGAAGATCGACCGTGCGATCCAGGGCATTATGCGGGCGATCGAAGACGGCATGTACCAGCCCTCCATGAAAACACGGATGGAGGAGTTGGAGCGGGAGAAGGCCGAGATCACGGCACGCTTGTCCGAGACGCCAGCCGACGTGCCTGACGTGCATCCGAACATCGCTGAACTTTACCGCGCGCAGGTCGCCCGGTTGACCGATGCGCTGGCGAGCCCCGATACGCATGCCGAAGCAGCCGCGGATGTTCGTGCTTTGATCGGGGAAGTGGTGATCACGCCGGGCGCGGCGAGAGGCGAGTTTACGGCCGTTTTACGCGGCGCGTTGCTTGGGATTCTGGGCTTGGTTGCCGAAGAGAAAAGCGCTCCCGGACCTGAAGTTTTAACAAACGCGGCTGCGGGCCCCCGCAACCAACATTCAAAAAAGCCCGTCAGGTTTTCGCCTGGCGGGTTTTTTGTTTTGTCCGGCCGGATGGTCTTCAGACCGGCGCGTTGACGAAGCGCAGGTGCCCTTCTTTCGTCCAGAGGCGGCAGCCCTTGTCGCCGGCGGTCAATGAAAGCGCAGCGCCGACGGGCAGGCGCAGCCATGACCATCGTCCGAACTCTTCGCCGTCTTCGGTAAAGCTGCCGTCGAGGCACAGGATCTCGATGCCGCCTTCGGGTGCGAGGTGGAGATGCGCGTTAGGGGCCAGTTCGATCAGGCGAACGGTTTCGCGGTCGTCCTTGAAGAGCGTCGTCGCTTTCGCGCCGGTCTGTCCGTCGACCGGTTCAAGCACCAGCTTGTTCGTGTCGAGTGTGATGAAGGTCCGGTCTTCCGGGGCGAACTGCCAGAGCTTCACGAAGATGGTGCAGCCCTCCGCCGCGCCCGGGCGGTGATGCGAGGTCGGCGGATTGCGCACATAGCTGCCCGCCGGATAGTCGCCATGCTCGTCCTGAAAAACGCCTTCCAGCACGAGAAATTCCTCGCCGCCGCCATGGGTGTGCTCGCTGAAGGCGCTTTCGGGCGCATAGCGGACGATGGAGGTCGCGCGCGCCACTTCCTCGCCGATGCGGTCCAGCATCTTGCGGTCCACGCCCGGCATGGGGGAGGGGATCCAGTCCTGCGCCGCGGCATGCATGGCCGCGCGCCTGTCGAAGTCGGCGTTGAGCTTCATGGTACGTCCCTGTTCGCGCCCCGATCGGCGCCTGCCGGAAACATAGGATTTTCGCGCCGCCTGTCCAGATTTCGGCCGAAACCCGCAAATTGCCGGTAGATGATCGGACGCCGGGGAAGGGTGGCGTTTTTCGTCTCACGATCCCTGCGTCAAATTGACATGACACGTTTTCAGATTGTGATTGACTGGCTCCGCACGTGAGTCAAAATCAAGTACCCACAATTTCGCGATGGAAAACCCAGCCTCGCACGCAGCTCACGGACGGCGTCGATAAGAGGCGAAACAAAAGGGAAGAAAAGAATGACAGGGACGGAAACGCTAGAAAGGCCGGCCGCGGGCGCCGGACAGACGGAACATTTCGACGTGCTGGTCGTCGGCGCCGGTGTGTCCGGCGTGGGCGCCGCCTATCACCTCCAGGACCAGTGCCCCGACCGCTCTTACGTCGTTCTCGAGACGCTGGAGAGCTTCGGCGGGACTTGGCTCACGCATAAATATCCGGGCATCCGCTCCGACAGCGACCTCTACACCTTCGGCTATCGCTTCAAGCCCTGGGTGGGCGCGCCGATCGCGTCGGCGGAAGAGATCCTGAAATATATGGGCGAGGTGATCGAGGAGAACGACATCGGCCGCCATATCCGCTACCGGCACAAGATCAATGCCGCAAGCTGGTCGAGCGAGGACAATATCTGGACCATCGAAGGCACCCGTCTGGATACGAACGAACCCTTCCGCATCACGGCGAACTTCCTCTGGATGTGCCAGGGCTATTACAAGCACGAAGAAGGCTATACGCCCGACTGGCCGGACATGGACAAGTACAAGGGCCAGATCGTCCATCCGCAGACCTGGCCGGAAGATCTCGACTACAAGGGCAAGAAGGTCATCGTCATCGGCTCCGGCGCCACGGCGGCAACCGTCGTTCCCGCCATCGCCGCCGATTGCGAGCATGTGACGCTGCTGCAGCGTTCGCCGACCTACTTCATCCCGGGCCGCAACGAGAACGAACTTGCCGACCGGCTGCGTCAGTTGCAGATCGACGAAAGCTGGATCCACGAGATCACGCGCAAGGAAATCCTGCACAATCAGGACGAGTTCACCCGCCGCTCCTTCGAGGAACCGGAAGAGGTGCGCAAGGAACTGCTCGACGCCGTGCGTCTCTTCCTGCCGGAAGAAACCGTGCAGAAGCATTTCACGCCGCGCTACCGCCCCTGGCGCCAGCGCATCGCCTTCGTGCCGGACGGCGACATCTTCCAGGGCATCGCGTCGGGCAAGGCGAGCGTCGTCACCGACGAGATCGAGCGCTTCACCGAAAAGGGCATCCTCACCAAGTCCGGCGAGGAGCTGGAAGCCGACATCGTCATCACGGCGACGGGGTTCCATCTTTCCGTGCTGGGCGACATCGACTTCGCGGTCGACGGCAAGAAGGTCGATTATGCCGACACCGTCACCTATCGCGGCATGATGTTCACCGGCGTGCCGAACCTCGTCTGGGTGTTCGGCTATTTCCGGGCGAGCTGGACGCTGCGCGTGGACCTGCTCGGCGACTTCGTCTGCCGTCTCCTCAACCACATGAAGGAGAAGGGCGTCAGCAAGGTCTCCGTCGCGCTTCGGCCGGAAGACAAGGACATGAAGCTCGGCCCCTGGATCGATCCGGAAGACTTCAATCCGGGCTATCTGATGCGCTCCATGCATCTCCTGCCGAAATGCGGCGACAAGCCGGAATGGCGTCACACGCAGGATTACTGGAAAGAGAAGGACGAGCTGCCGCTGATCGATCTCGACAGTGCCGAGTTCGTCTATGAAAAGGCGAAGACGAAGGAAAAGGCCGTCGCCTGATCCCGACCGTCCCTGAACCGACGAACCCCGCGGCCGCCACCGGCCGCGGGGTTTTTTATTTGGTTTTTATCGGGTTTTGCGCCCCGCGTGAGGCGGGCGAGGGGAGCTGCGGGGGGGGGGGGGCGAACTGCGACATTTTGACGGGGATCAAGGAGGGCCCGGTCCGCGCGGCGCAAGGTGCCGTCATCGGCGCCGTTGCGGCTGCCGGTGAAACCGGAGGAGGATCTGCGACATGACCGTTCATCGCCTGGGAGCGCTGCCCCGCAGCCGGGAAAACGCGATTATCGAAGAGGCCGGCGCCGCGCTGCCGCCGGAGGGCCTGTGGGCCGCCATCGGGCTCATCGCCGCCGTGGCCGCGCCGCTCGTCTTCGGCTGGGGCGGCGCCACCCTGCCCGCCGTGCTTTTTCTCGTGCTCTGTCCCTTCGTCGTGGCGGTCATGCTGATCGCGGATGTTGCACCGGCGAAGAAAAGCGGCGACGCTGGGGAAGGGTCAGGTCACGCCCGCGATTATCGGTGATTTCTTCTTGTTCAGGAGAATATGCATGTCTCACGCAAAGCCCGCCCGAAGCTATTTTGCCCTCTCGCCCGAAGAAAAAGCGGCTCTGGTGCAGTTCCAGATCGCCGATCCGCTGTTGGCGACGTCCCGCTGCCTTGCCGCCTGTTCGAAAGGCGTGAAGGCATGGGAAGAGGAGGTCATCCGCTTTTCCAAGGAGCGGATGGACGAGAACGCCGAGACCTTCGATACGCTGAGTACGCTGAAATCGCCGCTCGATCTGGCCTCGATGCAGCGTGAGTGGTTTCACACCGCCAGCCGCGCCTATATCGACGAGGCGTCGCATCTAATGAAAGTGGTTACAGAAACCACAGAGAGTATATGGTCTTCTGTGTCGGCGGACGGACAGTGAACCGGCTGTCGTCTTCCGCCCGCCGAGGCCATTACAGATAGCTCAAAATTGAAGTTTTTTATTGGCGGTATCTAATACTTGCCCCGGCCCGGCTGCCCATCTCATAATCCACACCTGATAATGAGAGAATGGGGTATTCGGGGCGGTATGCGGAGCGGCTCGACTTTCAAAGACACCGATAGCGCTACACTCTTTCGTATGCTGCTGGAGACCGCCGTCGACGGGATTCTCGTCATCGACGAGCGGGGCGACCTGCTCATCTACAACGATGCCTGCGAAAAGCTGTTCGGCTACCTCCCCGACGAGGTGGTCGGCCAGAATATCCGCATGCTCATGCCGGATCCCTACCGGCGCGAGCATGACGGCTATCTGAAGGCCTATCGCGATACCGGCGAAAAAAAGATCATCGGCATCGGCCGCGAGGTGATGGCCTTGCGCAAGGACGGGTCGGAATTTCCCATCTATCTTTCGGTGGGCGAGGGCCAGCTCGACGATAAGCGCGTTTTCGTCGGGATCGTTCACGACATCACGGCCAGGCGCGATGCCACGCGACAGCTTCAGGAATCGCAGGCCGAGCTCGTTCACATGTCGCGCTTCAACGAAATGGGGCAGATGACCTCATCCCTCGCCCATGAGTTGAACCAGCCGCTGGCCGCCATCATGAACTATCTCAGCGCCGCCGGGCGGACGCTCTCCCGGATGGAGGCGCCCGAGGCCGCGCGGGTGCGCGATCTGGTTCAGAAGGCGTCGGACCAGTCGGCCCGCGCGGGGCAGATCATCCGGCACCTTCGCGACTTCGTGGAAAAACGCGACCACAATCGCAGCGAGGAAGACATCAACCGGCTGGTCGAGGAAGCCGTCGATTTCGCCCTGCTGGGATCCGACGATCTGGATGTGAAAGTCGATATCGAGTTCGAAGACGGCCTGCCGCCCGTTTTCGCGGACCGTATCCAGATCCAGCAGGTCATCCTCAATCTCGCCCGGAACGCGGTGGAGGCCATGCAGGAGTGTTCGCTGCGCAGGCTGAGCGTCACGACGTCGCGCCATGACGAGGATTTCATCCGGACCAGCATCGCCGATACCGGGCCGGGCCTAGCGCCCGAGGTCGCCGAGAACCTTTTCAAGCCCTTTATCACGACCAAGGAAAAGGGTATGGGGATCGGGCTGTCCATCTGCTGGTCGATCGTCGATGCGCATGGCGGAGAGCTGTGGGCGGAAAAGAACGAGTCCGGAGGGACCAGCTTCCATTTCCGCCTGCCGTCGACACCGGATTGAGGTTTTTCTGAATGTCTGCCGAGAGCACGGTCTTCATCGTCGATGATGACGAAGCGGTCCGCGAGTCGCTGCAAGCCCTTGTGGAAACGGAAGGTTACGCCGTTCAGGCGTTCGATTCCGCGCGCGGTTTTCTCGATGGTTTCGCCTCGCCGGATATCGGATGCCTCGTCGTCGATGTGCGGATGCCGGATATGGGCGGGCTCGAGCTTCAGGCCGAACTCGTTGCGCGGGGAAACGGCCTTCCCGTGATCGTCGTGACCGGGCATGGCGACGTGCCGCTCGCCGTGCAGGCGATGAAGGCGGGCGCCGTCGATTTCATCGAGAAACCCTATAACGACCAGCAATTGCTGGACACCATCGCCCGCGCGCTGGATATGGCGCGGAACCGGCAAAGCCAGAGTTCCTTCGCCCAGGAAGCCAGAGAGCGCGTCGCCTCGCTGACGCCGAGGGAGGCCCAGGTGCTGGAGCATCTGGTCGCCGGCCGGGCGAACAAGGTGATCGCCTATGAGCTGGGCATTTCTCCCCGCACCATCGAAATCCATCGCGCCCATGTGATGGAAAAGATGCAGGCCCGCAGCCTGTCCGATCTCGTCCGCATGGCGCTCGAGGCTGGAGTCCGCACGCCCGAATAGCGCATCGTCCTCTTCTCTTTCCTGCCCCTGAACGGGGCCGCTTCAATGCCCCTATCCGGGTAAGGGTAATTCCCTATTTCCCGAAATGGCTCGCTTACCTATGTTTCAATTCAATGAAGCTCAGGGTGGCAGGAGACGTGTTTGGACATTCTCGAAGGCGCAACGGCCTATGTCGTCGATGACGACGACGCGGTGCGCGATTCAATGCGGGTACTACTGGAATCCTACGGAATGTCCGTGGAGGATTTCCCGTCCGCTTGCGCCTTTCTGAGGACCGGTCTCCGCGGCCTGACGCTTTCCTGCCTGCTGCTCGATCTCCACATGCCGGGCATGGGCGGCGTCGAGGTGCTGGAGCGGCTGCGTGCCCGGGGCGACAGCATTCCCGCCATCGTCATTACCGGCAAGGGCGATCTGGCGACGCGCTCCCGCGTGGTCGGAGCGGGCGCGCTGGATATGCTGGAAAAGCCCGTGAACGAGGAAGCGCTGGCCCATGCCATCGCGGCGGCGCTTCGCTCTTCCGCGGCGGTCTAGGGGCCTACGTAGATACCCTTAAGTGGAATTCCTGAATTTTCCGGCGCGCCTCCCGGCCTCATAGTTTCAGCATGAAAGCAGACGGGCTTTTGGAAACGGAAACGAAAAGGGGGTTTCCCAATGTCGCTTACCCATGATTTTCAGGAAGATTTCTCCTCCCGGGGCGCTGCGGAAAATGTCCTTTCCATCGGCGGCGGGAAGAGCGCCCGGCACAAGGCGTCCGCCATGGTTCGGGAGGCGCAGCCGGATGTGCTGGCCGCCGGTAATCTCGGCGTCACCATGTCCCTCGCGCGCAACAGGACGCTCTTCGAGGAAGGCGAAAAGGCGGAGTATTCTTACCGCGTCATCAGCGGGGCGGTGCGCCTGTGCAAACTGCTTCCCGACGGCCGCCGCCAGATTTCCGATTTCTGCCTGCCCGGCGACACTTTCGGTTTCATCGCGGAAGACAATTACACGCTGACGGCGGAAGCCGTGGAAGACGCGGTGCTCGTCCGCTATTCGCGCCAGACGATGGGCGAGGCCTGCAAATCCGTTCCCGCCACGAGCGAGCGTGTGCTGGCGGAAGTCCTGCGCGAACTGTCCTCGGCGAAGAGCCATCTCGTCATGCTGGGCCGCCAGACCGCGCGCGAACGCATCGCGTCTTTCCTGCTGATGGTTCTCGACCGTCAGCCTGCGGATAAATATTGCGATACCCGCGTCTACCTGCCGATGGGGCGTCAGGACATTGCCGACTATCTCGGTCTCACCATCGAGACGGTGAGCCGGGCGATCAGCGAGCTTCGTCGGTCCGGCATCGTTCGCGCGCTGTCCACGCGGGAAATCCTGATCCGCGACGTGGATGCGCTTGCCGGAATTTCCTCAGGCGCCGCCTGAGTTTTCCTCTCCTCCCCGGCGGGCATGGCGTTCGACGCTGACCGATTTGATCACGGCAAAGAGCGTCATGCCCGACCTCACCTCCAGTCTTTCGCATGATTTGCGGGTGATGCGCGACAGGAGCCGCGCATGGCCGCATGTCAGTTCGACATCGAGATAGAGGCCGTCCGCCGTCTCGCGGATCGCGGCCACGGTAGCCGCGACGATGTTGTTGGCGCTGACGCCGCGCGGTTCTTCCAGCGCCAGCATGACGTCGCTGGCTTTCACGCGCAGGCGCACCGGGCTGCCGGGCGCCGCCGTCAGGCGCGGTACCCAGAGCGTTCCGCCCTCGAAGCCGATTTCCGTCATGCCATGCGCGTCGTCCTGCGACGCCACCTTGCCGGAAATGACCGCGCCCGCTTCCAGAAAAGCGCCGCGCGGCGACAGGTCGGCGCGGGAGAGCACGTCTTCGGCGGGGCCGGAGGCCAGCACCTTTCCCTCGTCGAGAAACACCACATTGTCGGCAAGCTGCGTGACTTCCTCGATGGCGTGGCTGACCAGCAGGACGGGAATGCGCGCTTCGTCGCGCAGCCGTTCCAGAAACGGCATGATGTCGGCCTTGCGCGCCGCGTCGAGCGCGGCCATGGGTTCGTCCAGCAGCAGAATGCGCGGATTGGCCATGAGCGCCCGGCCGAGCGAGACGCGCTGGCGCTCGCCGCCGGAGAGATTGCGCGGGCGGCGCCTGGCCAGATGGTCGATGCCGAGCATGTCGAGAATGCGTTGTCTCTCGGCGGGCGGCAGCGGGTCGGGCGAGCGTTTCGCGCCGAAATCGAGATTGGCGGCGACGCTCAGATGCGGAAACAGCCGGGCCTCCTGAAAGACATAGCCGATGCGCCGCGCGCGGGCCGGCAGGTCGATGCCGGTTGCCGTGTCGAACAGGGTTTCGCCGCCGATGGCGATGCGGCCGCTCTCGGGCGTGAAGAGACCGGCGATGGCGTTGATCGTGCTCGTCTTGCCCGCGCCGGACGGGCCGAACAGGGCGGTGATGCCGGTTTCTTCCGCGGCGAAGGCGATATCGAGCGCGAAGTCGGGAAAGCGATGGCGGAGGCGAATATCGAGCGTCATGTGCCGAGCATCTTCCTGACGCGCCAGGCCGCATATTCGGCAAGGGCGAGACCGGCCAGCGCGAGCACGATGGAGAGCGCAACGAGACGCGCCGCCGCCGCTTCGCCGCCCGGCGTCTGGATGGCCGAATAGATGGCGAGCGGCAGGGTGCGGGTTTCGCCGGGAATGTTGGAGACGAAAGTGATGATGGCGCCGAATTCGCCGAGGCTCGCGGCAAAGGCGGTGATGGCGCCTGCGATGATGCCTGGCGCGGCGAGCGGCAGAGTCAGGTTCCAGAGCCGGTCGAGGGGGCCGGCGCCCAGCGTTTCGGCGGCCTCGGAAAGTTTCGGGTCGATGGCTTCCAGCGCCAGCCTTATGGCGCGGACCTGGAACGGGAAGGTGACGATCCCGGCGGCGAGTGCCGCGCCCGTCCAGCTGAAGACGAAGCGGATGCCGAATGTCGCGTCCAGCCAGTGGCCGAGCGGCGCGCGCGTGCCCAGCGTGACGAGCAGCAGATAGCCCATCACCACCGGCGGCAGGATGAGCGGCAGATGCACCAGCGCGTCGAGAACGCCCCGGCCCGGAAAGCGCCGGCGCGAGAGGAGAAGCGCCGCGCCGACGGCGAAGGGCAGCGCCACGCCGACGGCCACCAGCGAGACGCGCAGGCTCAGTGCCAGCGCCTCGATCTCGGCATCGCTCAGCCAGCCATGCAGCATGTTCGCAGCGTCCCTTGGCGGTTGTCAGTTCCGGCGGAAGCCGAAGCGTTCGAATATGGCAAGTCCGTCGTCGCTTGTCAGGAAGCTCAGAAAGTCTTTCGCCTCGTCGTTATCGCCACCCTTGACCAGGGCGAAGGGGTAGGTGACGGGCGTGTGGCTCTTGTCGGGGAAGGCGGCGACCACCCGCACCTTCGCAATCCGCGCATCGGTCGCATAGACGATGCCATAGGGCGCTTCGCCGCGTTCGACCAGCGCCAGCGCGGCGCGCACATTGTCGGCGGCGGCCAGACGCGGTTCGAGGGTTTTCCACAGGCCCAGATGTTCCAGCGCCTCCTTGCCATAGATGCCCGCGGGCACATGGGCCGGGTCGCCCATGGCGAGGCGGCCCTGTGCACCGAGAAGTGCCGGCAGGTTGTCGATGGTTTCGTCTTTCGGCGGTGCGCCGGTTTCCGGGGCGATCAGCACCAGCCCGTTCGCGATGGGGCTCGTTCTGGTGCCGGGAAGGATGAGGCCGCGCGTTTCCAGACGGTCCATCCATTTTTCATTGGCGGAGGCATAGAGATCGGCGGGCGCGCCGGCCTCGATCTGGCGGGCGAGGGTGGAGGAGGAGGCAAAGGAAAACCGGATTTCCGTGCCGGTCCTTTCTTCATAGGCACGGCCGGCCGCCGTCATTGCATCGGTCAGGCTCGCGGCGGCGAAGACGGTCGGCGGTTCGGCCATGGCCGGGCGCGCCGCGAGCGCCATGGCGCCCAGCAGGACGCCGAGCAGAATGCCCGGCGCAGTGCGCGCGGTCGCCTTGCGCCATCCGGTGAAAGTCTTGGTGAAAAGCGACACGGGCGGTCCCTCCTACCATGCGTTATATCCTGATGAATATTCCGCATGGCGGGCGAGGAATTGCAAGGAGGAAGCCGCCCGTTCCGGTTTTTCGCCGTTTCGGGGTGCCCGCGCCGGCGGTCAGGCGCGGGACTGAAGGGGCGCCGCTACGGCTTCGCTCGTATGGGCGGCGGCTTGCGTTTCCGCGAGCTGGGGTGCTTTGGGCATCCGGTTCGTCACGCTGGCGACATAGGCCATCATCTGTGCGAAGGCGTCGTCGGTCAGTTCCACGAAGACGCGCCGTCCGTCCTCGGGGTCGCGGACGCGGGTCGCCAGGTTTTCGGCCACGAGAT
The DNA here is from genome assembly GCF_011762095.1 of Parvibaculum indicum. GTDB lineage: Bacteria > Pseudomonadota > Alphaproteobacteria > Parvibaculales > Parvibaculaceae > Parvibaculum > Parvibaculum indicum. The sequence continues at coordinate 43,954 of NZ_JAASQO010000006.1, forward strand.
CGCCGATGCGGCGCAGCGCCGTGGTGGCGGGCACATTGGCCGCGATGCACAGGCTCGATACCGATACGCGCTTGCTGGACAGCCGGGCCTCGGCGAGGTCGAGCAGCATGTCCCAGGCGGGGTCGGAAAACAGCTTGCCGGGCAGGTAGTTGGACCGGGTGCCGGACAATTCGATCAGGGCGCGGACCCATCGGCGCATCTGGGCCTGGTCGAGCGAGGGATCTCCCGCCGTGCCGCCCCGCCGGGCCGCGCCGAGCGAGACGAGCGTGCCCGAAACGGCGCCGTTGACGCCGCCATTGCCCGCATTGCCGTCGGTCTTGCGGGAGGCGTCGTCCAGCCGGTCGAGAACGCCCAGCATGTTGGAGGTCCGGGCCATCATCAGCTCCGCTTCGGAGCGGATCGTGTCGGTGAAATAGGCGATATGGCAAAGCTCGTTCAGCTTCCGCACGCCGTCCTGATAGGCCGCGGCGAGGTCTTCCTCGGCGAAGGGGTGCGGCAGGCTCGACCATGAGGTGCTGCGGCCCAGCCGGGAGACGGTGCGCGGGCAAAGCTGGGTCGCCAGCAGGATGATATGGGTGCGGCTGCGGGCCTCGCTGCCGGCGCAGGCATGGTGGATCCGGGTGATCCATTCCTCCGCGGAGAGGCCGGAAAGCGCGTCGTCGGCGTCGTTCCCCTGGTCGGGCAGCAGCGAAACCAGCAGGAGACGCGGGTCGTTGCCCCGGCCGATCGTCTCCAGAAAGGCCGCGCGCGTGGGCGGGGCTTCCCATGAAAAATGGCCGGCTCGCTCTGTCAGCTGGAGCGCATTGGCGGTTTGTCCGGCAAGGGTCAACGCCGAGGCGAAGGCCGGATCGACAATTACGGCGGATGATTGGGCCGCAGCGAGGCTTCCCTGAAAAAGGCTATTCATATCGGACCCCCATTAACCATAGACTCAGTGTTGTTACACCTATAACGCCACGACTTTAGTTCTATACAAGAGGTATAGTCGTAAATTTTTGGTTATAGGCCCGGATGTGACAATTTGGGGGTGGTCGCGGCGCCGCGCGTGTCGCATTTATCATGTGTCCAGGCAGGGGCATTCTGCGCAACCGAGTGGAAAGCGGCGGGGCTTTGTGAATGAGTGAGTATCGGACTGGAACGCAGCGGCCCTGGCACGCCATGGAGGAAGGCGATGTCCTGAACGCCCTGGCGACTCAGGGCGACGGGCTCGGCGAGGAGGACGCGGCGCGCCGGCTGGAGAGCCATGGCCCGAACAGCCTGCCCGAAACCAAACAGCGCGGGCCCCTGCGGCGGTTCCTCGACCAGTTCCGGAATGTCCTCATCTATGTGCTGCTGGCGGCGGCGGCCGTCACGGGCGCCATCGGGCATTTCACGGATGCGATGGTCATTCTGGGCGTCGTCTTCATCAACGCGATCATCGGTTTCATTCAGGAGGGCAGGGCCGAGGCCGCGCTCGATGCCATTCGCGAGATGCTTGCGCCGCTTGCCACGGTCCGGCGCGACGGCGCGCGGCGCCAGATCGCGGCCCGGGAACTCGTCCCCGGCGACATCGTGCTGCTCGATCCGGGCGACCGGGTGCCGGCCGATCTCCGGCTGCTGGGCGCGCGCGGTCTTGAAATACAGGAGGCCGCGCTGACGGGCGAATCCCTGCCCGTGGCGAAGAATACGACACCCCACGCGCCGGAGACGCCCATGGCGGACCGGCACGACATGGCCTATTCGAGCACGCTCGTCACGCGCGGCGGGGGCGAAGGCGTGGTCGTGGCGACCGGCCAGGAAAGCGAAATGGGCCGGATCGGCCGGATGATCGCCGAAGCGGAGAGCATGGAAACGCCGCTGATGAAGCGGCTGCGGAAATTCGGCGGGCAGCTCACCGTCGTGATCGGCGCGGTCGCCGTCGCGGCGGTCCTGTTCGGGACGCTCGTTCGCGGATATGCGCTGCAGGAGATGTTCCTGGCCGCGGTGGCGATTGCCGTGGCGGCGATCCCCGAAGGCCTGCCCGCCATCATGACCATCGCACTGGCCATCGGCGTGCAGCGCATGGCCTCGCGCAACGCCATCATCCGCTATCTGCCCGCCGTGGAGGCGCTGGGCTCCGTCACCGTCATCTGCACCGACAAGACCGGTACGCTCACTTTCAACCAGATGATGGTGGAGCGCGTGGTGACGCCCGGCGGCCGGCACGATTTCAGCGGCAACGGATATGAGCCGGAAGGCCGCCTGTCGACGGATGGCGACGGCGATCTCGCGGAAGCGGAGGTGCGGCGCCTGCTCGGGGCGGGGGCGCTCTGCTCGGATGCCGCGCTCGAAAAGCGGGCCGGGGGATGGGCCGTGCAGGGCGATCCCCTGGAAGGGGCGATCCTCGCCGCAGCTCCCAAGGTCGGCCTCGATACGCAGGCGCTCGACCTTGCCCGGCCGCGGCTGGACGTCGTGCCCTTCGAATCCCGGCGGCGCCTGATGGCGGTCCTGACCGCACCGGACGGGGCGCAGGGCGCGGAACTGATCGTCAAGGGTGCGCCGGAGACCGTGCTTGCCATTTGCGACCGCCAGCCCGGCGGCGCGGGCGAGCAGCCGCTGGACCGGCCCTATTGGGACGCGGAAATGCATCGCCTGATGGAGGAAGGCTACCGGGTCATCGCGGTCGCCGGGCGCGCAGCGGAGGAGGGGAAGGCGGATATTCTCGAGGACGATCTCGAAGGCGGTTTCGTGCTTCTGGGCATGCTCGGCCTTTCCGACCCGCCGAGACCGGAAGCGGTGAAGGCGGTGGCCGCCTGCCGGAGCGCGGGGATCGACGTCAAGATGATCACCGGCGACCATCCGGCGACGGCCGAGGCGATTGCGCGGCGCGTGGGACTTTCGGGCGACACGGTCGTGACGGGGACGGAGATCGACGGTCTCGACGACGAGGGCTTGCGGGCCTGCGTTGCCGGGGCGGATGTCTTCGCCCGCACCACGCCCGAACATAAATTGAGGCTGGTGAATGCCCTGCAGGCGCGCGGCGAGCTCGTGGCGATGACCGGCGACGGCGTCAACGATGCGCCGGCGCTGACCCGGGCCGATATCGGCATTGCCATGGGCGCGCGCGGCACGGAGGCCGCGAAGGACGCTTCCGCCATGGTGCTGGCCGACGACAATTTCGCGTCCATCGTCAGCGCGGTGGAAGAGGGGCGTACCGTCTATGAGAACCTGAAGAAGTCCATCGTCTTCATCCTGCCGACCAGCGGCGGCGAGGCGATGGTGCTGATCGGCGCCATTCTGGCGGGCACGATGCTGCCCGTCACCGCGGTCCAGATCCTGTGGGTGAACATGGTGACGACGGTCACGCTCGCGCTTGCGCTTGCGTTCGAGCCGGCCGGCAAGGACATCATGATCCAGCGCCCCCGTCCGGCGGGCGAGGCGCTGATCTCGGGCCGCCTCATATGGCGCACCGCCTTCGTCTCCCTGCTGATGATGGCGGGCATCTTCGCGGTGTTTTTCGGCTTCGGCGGGGCCGCCGCGTCGCTGGAGCACCGGCAGACCCTGGCGGTCAACCTGCTGGTCGCCTTCGAAGCGTTCTATCTGCTGAACTGCCGGGAGCTGCGCCTGTCGCTGTTCCGCGCCGATTGGGGGCGCGGCGCGCGGCCCGTTTTCGCGGCCGTCATTGCCGTTTTCGCGTTGCAGGCCGCCTTTACCTACTGGCCGCCCGCCCAGGCGCTGTTCGGCACCGCCCCGCTGGCGCCTTTCGATTGGCTGGTGCTCGTCGCGGCGGGTCTGGCCCTGCTCGTTATCGTCGAAGCCGACAAGGCGCTCTGGCGTCTGGCCGGCAGGAAAACGGGGGATGCGGGATGATTTCGCACTTTCCCGAATTCTGATATGCGAATGACTTGCATTTTCATTGACAACGGGAAGGCCTTTTTCTAGGTTCCCTTCGCGTTTTCCACATGGAGGACGTGAAACCCGCCCTCATGGAGGGCGGCGTCAGTTTCCAGGGGGGCACCTGGGTCTTTGCAGGGGATCGTGAGGTCCGCGCCTTGGGGGCGTGGGCGAAGACCTCTGCCGGTTCCGCCGCGACCGGTCTCCGCCCTCCGCAGTGTGAAGGGGGTCTTCATGAAATCTTTGGCAACAGGCATGCCGGCGCGCCGGCGGCGATGGGTCGGTCCGGGCGTTCTCGCGCTGGCCGTTCTGATTTCCGCGCCCGCTTTCGGGCAGGAATCCGGGGAGGCGGATGCAACCCGGAACGAGGCTGCCGACGAATCGGACAAGACCGAGGCGAACAAGGCATCCGATGACGCGAAAAGCGCGGCCAAAGACGACACAGTGACGCATCCGATCCGCGTAACGGCGGACCAGGCGTGGGAAGCGCTTGGTGGCGGCGTCGGCGATTCCGGCACGACGGTGCTGGGCCGAGACAGCTTCGATGTGCGCACCAACGGCTCGAGCGATGCAAACAGCTTCCTGCGCAGCATGCCCAACGTTCAGTATGTGAATGATATCGATGAGGATCCCGGTGAGGACCAGGAAGACGTCATCAACCTTCAGCCCAAGGAGTTTTCGATCTCGGGCGGGCGACCTTATGAGAACAATATCATTCTCAATGGGGTTGGCATCAACACCTATTCGGGCAGTGTGGAGCGCACGGAAGACGAACTAACCACGGATGACGGATTGCCGAATGCCGATCTGATTTATGGCTTGCATTCGCAGTCCATCTTCGTCCCGAGTTCCATGGTCGACCATGTGACGGTGATCGACAGCAACGCTTCTGCGAAGTATGGCAATTTCCAGGGTGGTGTCGTGGCCTATGACCTCCTTGAACCACCGAAAGACAGGTATCGCGCCGGCATAGAGGGCAACTATCAGGACGATAGTTTCGTTCACTACAAGGTGGCGACGGATGATGAGCAAAACCCGTTGGGTCGCGAGCATCCCGAGTTTCATCGCCACGACAAGGCGGCCTGGGTCGGCGGGCCCGTGACCGATCGGTTCCGCTGGATTGGCGGGGTGAGTCTTTCGGAGGCCGACACGCGCAAGCAGCGGGACTACAAATATTATTCGGGTTGGGTCGATGAAAACTCGGAAAGCCTTTTCGCGAATGGTGCCGCTGTTCTCGATACGCAATTCGGCGAGTTCAAGCTGGAAGGCTCGTTGACCGATTATCATCAGGATTTCGAAAGCCCGACCCATCTCGACTTGCGCAATGACGTCGACACCTTTTCCTACACAACGCAATTGCGTCACCGCGCAAAACTGGGCACGTTGAAGGCTGGGGCCGTCGACCTTTCCAATGTCGGTGTCGAGACGATTGTTTTCTTCAACGATGCGTCCACCGAGAATCAGTCCAATTCGAACGAGCTGCATTCCTATACGTTGAAGGAAAGCAGCGGTTGGCTGTCGAGCGAACTGGGTTCCTGGTGTCGAGACAATCCGTCGGACACGCGGATCACCTGTTATCGGGGCGGCTATGGCGACCGCAAACAGGCTGAAACGCAAACGGGCGCGAAGACGGAAATTTCCGGCGAAGTCGGCGCAGGGACCTTTATTGCAGGAACGGGCGTGACCGAAGTGGAAGCAAACCGCGTCCGGCCGGAAGACTTTACCTTCTATTCCGCAGTCGAGACGATCGACGATGCCCAGCCTGCGGCCTTTTCGTCCTTTATCTGTCCGACTGACGACCCGCAGTGCTCACCGGAGCAGTATGCCGACATTCGGACGATCTGGTCGGCCTATGACATCACGGCCAGAATGACATTGGCCGATGCCTTTGCCGAAGTCTCACAGACATGGGACTGGTTCGGTTTTCGCGCGGGCGTGCGCGGCGATTACAACGACTACTTTGATAATTTCGATGTCGCGCCCCGGCTTACCGCGATGGTAATGCCGTTCCAAGATCTGAAACTTGAGGCGGGCTACAACCGCTACTATTCGATGAAGCAAGTGCTGGCCATGGCGGTGCGCGATAAGCAGCCGCGTGGTCAAGCTTATCGGCGTTCGCACGATTCTGCGGGCAATGTCGATGGGACGTGGTCGCAGCTCGGTAGTACCGGCGACTATATCGCCAGCGCGCAGGGCCTGAAGACGCCTTATGTCGACGAATACACCTTAGCCCTGCTGACGGAAGATCCCTTCCTGCATGGCGATCTGCGCCTTCGCTATATCGACCGGCACTCGAGGGACCAGTATGCGACTTCGCATAGCAGCAGTTCCACCAAGGCCTATCTGACGAATGACGGGTCGGGGCGGTATCGTGCCTTGACGCTCGAATATGCGAAGGGCTGGCAAGTGGACGATTTTTATCGCCTGAGCGGGCTGGGGTTCAGTGGGTCGCTGACTTGGTCGGACAGGGAGATTTCGACCAACACCTACTACTACAGCGACGGCGCGGACGAATACATCTACTACAATGGCGAGAGTTATACGCGCGAGACCTTCAACAAGGTCACCGGCAATCTCGACATACCAGTGAAGGTCAATCTCGCCATGCTCTCGCGGTGGTTCGACAACAGATTCGAGGCAGGCCTGTCTGCCGATTTGCTCATGCCTTATCAGGGCGTAAGAGACACGGGCTCGACCATTTCGGTAGGAGGTGTTAGCCATGACCTCTACGAGGATCATGATTATGGCGCGACGCTGAATGTGGATGCTGTGGCCAGAGCCATGCTCTGGAAATGGGGAGAAAATGATGGTCTGGCGCTGGAGTTGAAGGTGACGAATCTTCTCGATACCGCCGGTAACAGGGTGGCGACCGACAATAATCCCTTCGTTCGGGGACGAGCCTTCTGGATCGGCGCGTCGGCGACGTTCTGAGGATGACAATGCGGTCCGGTCTTACCCTTCTTGTTGCGCTTTGCGGCCTGTTGTTCCTCGGCGGCATCGCGGTTCTTGTGGCGGGACCGGACCTCAACCATGACGAAGCTGTGGAAAGGGCGCGGCTTGCCGCGTCCTTTCCGGCCGATCCCGATGAGGGGCAGCTCGCGGCGCTGAAAGCGGTCTATGCCGCGCCGTCGGCGGAGTGGCCGGCGCCCCGGCTTGCCGAGGGGGCGGCGTTTCGCGAACTCGCCGCGCTCAAGATCGAGCCGCGACCGGAAGGCGAGGCGGCGGAACTCGCACGGCTGGGACAGGACCTTTTCGAGGATCCGCGTCTGTCGCGCTCCGGCCAGATCGCCTGCCAGAACTGCCATAACAGGCGTCTGGGATGGGGCGACGGCCTGCCGACCTCCTTCGGCCATGATCGCCGGCAGGGGCGGCGCAATGCGCTCTCCCTTTTCAATGCGGGATACCGCGAAACGCTTTTCTGGGACGGGCGCGCCGGCAGTCTGGGCGAGCAGGCGCTGGGCCCGCTTACCGATCCGGCCGAAATGGCCAATCACGATCTGGGCGGGATCGCCGCGCGGATCGCCGATGCGCCCGAATATCGCGACCGGTTCCGCACCCTTTTCGGCGGCGAGGAGGTAGGGCTCGACGATCTTCTGACCGCCCTGGCCGCGTTTCAGATGACGCTGGAGCGCCGGACCCGGTTCGACCTTTTCATGGCGGGCAACAAGGCGGCGCTCACCGCGCAGGAAGTCTGGGGCCTGCATCTCTTCCGCACCAAGGCGGGCTGCGCCAACTGCCATAACGGCCCGCTCTTTGCCGACGAGAAGTTTCACAATCTCGGTCTCAGCTATTACGGGCGCAAGCTGGAGGATCTGGGGCGCTATGAAGTCACCGGCGATCCGGCGGATGCGGGCGGCTTTCGCACCGCCAGCCTGCGGCATGTCAGCCGCACCGGGCCCTATATGCATAATGGCGTGTTTCCGAGCCTCGAAGGGCTGGTGAACCTCTATGCCGCGGGGGGCGGGCGCGTCTCGCCCAAACGGGGGAAGGGGACGGACGATCCCCTTATCGGGCATTTGCTGGAGAATTCCCCGCTTCTCCACACATTCGAGCTGACCTCGCGGGAGCGCGACGCCCTCGTCGCCTTCCTGAATTCGCTCTAGCGCGGCTTTCCCCGCTTGCCCCTCGCCCCCGGGTGTGGCGAAGCGTCTCCACCCGTTTTCCCGCCTGTTTTCCGGCGCGCATTCATGGCATGACTGCCAGCCGTCGGCACCGGCGGGCGCGGGGCGCGGCCGTTTGTTTCTGACAACACCGTATGTCAATATATCGCATGATCATGGATGAAGAACGGAACGTCGCCGAAAGGACGGGCGCCGCGGCGGAGGCCGGGGCGGCCACGGGAACGGCCGCGCGGCGGTATCGCGGCGCGGCGCTGGCCGAGCGCAAGGCCGTCCGCCGGGCGCAGCTGATCGAGGCGGGGCTGGAGGTCTTCGGCACGGTGGGCTATGCGCAGGCGACGGTGAAGATGATCTGCGCGGAAGCCGGGCTTACCGAGCGCTATTTCTACGAATCCTTCGCCAATCGCGAGGCCTTTTTCGCCGCCGTCTACGACCGCGTGGCGGAAATCATCGGCGGCTTGATGAACGAGGCCATCGAGGCGGCGCCGCAGGAGCCGGACGCCAAGGCGAAGGCGCTGATCGACGCCTATTTCGGCAAGATCGAACAGGATCCGAAATTCGCGCGCATCCTGCTGCTCGAAGTGATCGGCGTGAGCCATGAGCTTGAGAGCATCTATCGCGCGGCCATGCAGCTCTTCACCGACCTGGTGCGCGAGCGCCTGCCGGAACTGCTGCAGGCGGCGGTCGCCCGCAAGGCCGATCCGGATGTGGTGGCGGCGGGGCTTGTCGGCGCCATCGTGCATGTCGCCATGCGCTGGGTCATCTCCGACTATGAAAAGCCCCGGGAAGACGTGACCCAGGGCCTCATGGAAATCTTCCGCGCCGTCGCGCAGGAAGGCTGACGCCCGCGACGATAGGTCCCCGACAAACTTCGTGCCGGTCCGCCAGCGAGCGCTTGGCATTCGCGGTGCGCGGGCGCACACTCGCGGGCGAGCGGGGGTGGGCATGAAGCAATGCGAGGTTTGTCATGCCGGACAGTTCGTCCCCGGCCGACGGGGCCGATACGGATACATCGCGGAAGACGCAGCCGGATGAAAACAGGCTCGACCCGGCGGCGGTCGAGGCGCTCCTCAAGGAAACCGGCGTGGACGCGGCGCAGGGGCTCTCCTCGGAGGACGCGGCGCAGCGGCTTGAGAAATTCGGCCGCAACGAACTGGCGGAAAAGCATCGAAGCCTGTTGTTACGCCTTTTCGGGTTCTTCTGGGGCCCCATTCCGTGGATGATCGAGATCGCGGCCATTCTGTCCGCCGCGCTCGGTCATTGGCCGGATCTGGCCATCATCCTCGTCATGCTCGCGGTCAACGCAGTGGTCGGCTTCTGGCAGGAATACAAGGCCGACAATGCGATCCAGCTTCTGAAGAAGCGTCTGGCGGCGCGCGCCCGCGTGCTGCGCGACGGCGGCTGGCGCGATATCGACGCGGCCGAACTCGTCCCCGGCGACATCGTCCGGGTGAAGATGGGCGCCATCGTGCCCGCCGATATGATCCTCGTGAAGGACGACTATCTGAGCGTGGACCAGTCGGCGCTGACGGGCGAGTCGCTGCCGGTCGATCGCGGCATGGGCGAGACGCTTTATTCCGGCTCCATCGCGCGGCTGGGCGAGGGAACCGGCGTCGTGACCGAAACGGGGCCGCGCAGCTTTTTCGGGCGCACGGCAAGCCTCGTTCAGAAGGCGAAGGGCGTCTCGCATTTCCAGCGCGCCGTCCTGCGGATCGGCAATTTCCTCATTCTCATCACGGCCGCGCTCGTCGCTTTCACCGTCATCATCGCGCTCTACCGGCACGACCCGCTGTTCGAGACGCTGCAATTCGCGCTGATCCTGACGGTCGCCTCCATTCCGGTGGCGCTGCCGGCCATTCTCTCGGTCACCATGGCGGTGGGCGCGGAAAAGCTCGCCGCGCTGCGCGCCATCGTTGCGCGCCTCGTCTCCATCGAGGAGATGGCGGGCATGGACGTCCTTTGTTCGGACAAAACGGGCACATTGACGAAGAACGAGCTGACGCTGGGCGAGGCGCAGCCGCTCGGCGGGGTCAGCGCCGAGGAGCTGATCGGGGCGGCGGCGCTCGCCTGCGATCCGGACGCGCCCGACGCCATCGACACCGCGATCCTCGCAGGCCTTGCCGACAAGGCCTCGCTTGCCGCCTTTCGGCGCGTCGCCTTTCATCCCTTCGATCCGGTTTCCAAGCGGGCGGAGGCCGAGCTTGAGAAGGACGGTCGGCGTCTCAGCGTCGCCAAGGGCGCGCCGCAGGTGATGCTCGATCTGTGCGGGGCCGCGCCGGAGGAGCGCATGCGCGTCGGCAGGATGGTGGACGAGGCGGCGGCGCATGGCCTGCGCATGATCGGCGTGGCCCGCGCGGGCGAAGACGGCGCGTGGCGTCTTCTCGGCCTGCTGCCGCTTTTCGATCCGCCGCGCGAGGACAGCGCCTCGACCATCGCCGAGATGCGCCGTCTCGGCATCGACATCAAGATGATCACGGGCGACCACGAGGCCATCGCGCGCGAGATCGCGGCCAAGCTCGATCTCGGGCAGAACATTCTCGTGGCGAGCGATGTCTTCGGCGACGACGGCGACGGCCGGACGGAAAAGGCCGTGCTCGAGGCGGACGGGTTCGCCCGCGTCTTTCCCCAGCACAAATTCGAGATCGTGGAAACGCTGCAGCGCCGCGGCCATATCGTCGGCATGACGGGCGACGGGGTGAACGATGCCCCGGCGCTCAAACAGGCGGATATGGGCGTCGCCGTCAGCGGCGCGACGGATGCCGCCCGCGCCGCCGCCGATCTCGTCCTCACCGCGCCGGGGCTTTCGGTCATCTCGCGCGCGGTGGAGGAAGCGCGCCGCATTTTCGAGCGCATGACGAGCTATGCGACCTATCGCATCGCGGAGACCATTCGCGTTCTCATCTTCATGACGGCGAGCATCGCGATCTTCAACTTCTATCCCGTCACCGCCGTGATGGTCGTGCTGCTGGCGCTCCTCAACGATCTTTCGATCATGATGATCGCCTATGACAATGCGCCTGTCGCGCCGCGCCCGGTACGCTGGGACATGACGCGCATCCGGGTCGTGGCCGGGGCGCTCGGCGTCTTCGGGGTCATTTCGAGTTTCACCGTCTTCCTGCTGGCGCGGGACTATCTGCAGTTGCCGGCGGAGACGGTGAAGACGGTGGTCTTCCTGAAGCTGCTGGTCGCGGGCCATATGACGATCTATCTCACCCGCAATGAAGGCTGGCTCTGGGACCGGCCCTGGCCAAGCTGGAAGCTTGTTGTGCCCGCCGAACTCACCCAGGTCGCCGGGACGCTCGCCGCCGTTTATGGCGTCTTCATGACGCCTATCGGCTGGCCGCTGGCGCTCATGGTCTGGGGCTTCGCGCTCGTCGCCTTCCTGCTGGCCGGCATGGTGAAAGTGGCGACCTATCGCCTTTTCAAACATGCCATGCGCACCAATCGCCGCCATCTGGAGCGGGTGGAGACGCATCTCTACCGCTAGCGGAGGCATGGCCCTTTCATCGGGCGCGAAATGAATTATGTTCCGCTGTGAACGACGCCCCAGCGGAGCATTGCCGAAGAATGGCCGAGACACCGTCCGATTTGAGTTTTGCCGACGCCGCCGACGGTGTGATTGCCATGGCGCATTATGCGGGCGCGCATGGTCTCGTGCCGGCCACCAGCGGCAATTTTTCCGTCCGCATGAATGCGACGCATGCCGCCGTCACCGCGACGGGCGCGAACAAGGCGGCGTTGACGCGCGGCGAGGTCATCGAGGCCGAAATCGACGGCGAAAGACATCCCCGCGCCTCCGCCGAGGGGCCGCTGCATCTGGTGCGCTACGCTCATGCGCCGGACATCGGCGCCATCTCGCATGTCCATTCGCTGGCGGGCACCGTGCTGTCGCGCCGTCACGAGGCGGAAGGCGTGTTGCGGCTGGAAGGCTGGGAACTGCTCAAGGCGTTTTCCGGCATCCGCACGCATGAAACCGTGCTCGACGTGCCCATCGTCGCGAACGATCAGGATACGGACCGCCTGGCCATGCTGGTCGAGCGGCGCTTGCGCGAAAGCACGCCCGCTTTCGGCTATCTCATCGCGGGGCACGGGCTTTATGTCTGGGGCGCGACATACAAGGATGTGCTGCGGCATATGGAGGCGTTCGAGTTTCTGCTCAACGCGCAGCTTATGGAGGAGGGACGGCCATGACCCGATTGACGGTTTATCCCGACACCGATCCGGCGACGGTTCTGCTCGACACGCAGGACGGCAACAGGATCGCCGACACGCTGACGGAGATCGGCGTGGTTTTCGAGCGCTGGGCGGCGCCCCATGCGCTCGGCGCCGACGCCGACCAGGAGGCGGTGCTCGCCGCCTATGACACGGAGGTGTCGAAGCTGATGGAGGAGGGCGGCTATCGGAGCGTCGATGTGGCGCGGGTAAAGCCCGACAATCCGCAAGCGGGCGAGCTGCGCAAGAAGTTCCTTGCCGAGCATACGCATGACGATGACGAGGTACGCTTCTTCGTGGACGGGGCGGGCGCCTTCTATTTGCGCAAGGGCGGCAAGGTCTATCGCGTGATCTGCGAGCGCAACGATCTCATCTCCGTGCCCGCGGGCACGACGCACTGGTTCGATACCGGCCCCGCGCCGGATTTCTGTGCGATCCGCATCTTCACCACGCCGGATGGCTGGGTCGGGCATTTCACCGGCGACGACATTGCGGAGCGGTTCCCCAAATTCGAAAACGCCTGACGGAGAGCGCATGACGCAGAAGGCCGTGAAAGCCGTCGTGACCGATATCGAAGGCACGACGACGCCCATCGAATTCGTGCATGAGGTGCTGTTTCCCTATGCGCGCGAACGGCTCGCGGCGTTTTGCGACGCGCATGGCGACGAGCCGGCGGTGGCGAAGGCGCTGGACGAAGCGCGCGAACTGGCGGGCGCGCCGGATCTCGACCTTGAGGCCACGGTCGCGCTTCTCCTGCAATGGATGGCGGAGGACCGGAAGGCCGGGCCGCTCAAGACCCTGCAGGGGCTCATCTGGCGCGAAGGCTATGAGGGCGGTGCGCTGAAGGGGCAGGTCTATGAGGATGTGCCCGGCGAGCTGCGCCGCTGGCGCGAGCGGGGCCTCAAGCTCTATGTCTATTCGTCGGGCTCGGTCTCCGCGCAGAAACTCATTTTCGGCTATTCCGACAAGGGCGATCTGACGCCGCTTTTCGACGGCTATTTCGACACGGCCATCGGCGCCAAGGTCGAAAGCGCGTCCTATGCACGCATCGCCGAGGAAACCGGCCTTGCGCCCGCCGACATTCTGTTCCTCTCCGACCATGCGGGCGAGATCGCCGCGGCGCGCGATGCCGGGCTCGACGCGGTGCGGCTCGACCGGGCGCTCGCGGCCGATGCCTGGGCCGAGGAAGAGGCGTCCGCCGTCGCCGGTTCCTTCCGCGGCGTGGAGGCGCGCCTGTCGCCGGGCCGCTAGCTCGCGCTGGCCGGTTTTTCCGGTGTGGGGTCTTCCTCCGGCGTGTCGCTGTCGGTCGGGCCGGTCGCCGGTGTCCCGGTGATTTCCTGTTCGCCCCCGGCGATGGCGTTTTGCAGCGCCGGGTCGTCCACTTCCTGCGCCGCTGTCGCCATTTGGCTTGCGAGTTCGGGTTGGGCGATGCCCAGCATGGCGATGGCGCGGCCGATCCCGGCGCCGAGCGCGGGCTTCACGCTTTCATATTGCGGGGTGACCGCCATGCGGGCCGCCACGCCCGTCGTGCGAACGGGGTCGTCGGAGCCTGCGATATAGTCCGACACCCTTTCGGCAATCGCCTCCTGATCCCCCGCATGCCGGTCGACGATTTCCGCGATGGCGGTCTCGTCCTGCCGTTTGCGGATTTCGGTGGCCGTGCGCCCCGCCGTTTCCAGCACGGCCCGGACTTCCTCGGTCAGCGGAAGGCCGATCCTTGCCGCTTTCATCGCGGCGATGATTTCGCGCGTCTTTTGCGGGGCGTTGGCGGCGGCGGTCAGCAGGGCCTGGAGCTCTCTGTCCAACTCTGCGGCCAGCGCGGTGCGCGCCGCCTCGGAGAGGCCGGGGTCCGCCGTTTGCCGGTTGTATTCGGCAATCAGGCCCGCGGCTTCCGGGTCGGGCGTGACCGGCGCGGCGGTTTGCATTTGCTGCGATAGGGCGGGCATGGGCGGCAAGACGGCGGCGGCGGAGGCCAGCAGGACCGTCAGGGCCAGAAATGGCAGCGTGTAGCGCATCGAGACATTCTCCCGCGAAACATGGTTAATCGCGGTGAGTATCCCGAAAAGGGACAGTCTTTGCCGTTGCAACTGAGTTCGTTCTGAAGCTAGCGCGCGGGGAATGCGCCCGTATCGACGGGGAAAGGGAGGGCGATGCTTCGCCCTCCCTCATGCGCCGTGGCGTTTGCCGTTTCCGCGTCAGGCCGGTTTTTTGACCGGCGTCCTGAAATAGACGGTGCCGTTATCGTCGGCGGGCGGCAGGTTCCCGCCGCGCATATTCACCTGAAGCGAGGCATAGAGCAGGCGCGGCGTGCCCAGCCCGGCATCCCGGTTCTGCCGTGTCGCGACGAACTCGTCTTCCGCCACGCCTTCACGAAGATGCACATTGGATGATTTTTCCTCCGCCACGGTGGTTTCCCAGCGATAGTCGGAGCGGCCTTCGGGCAGATAGTCGTGACACATGAAAAGCCGCGTCTCGTCGGGCAGGGCGAAGATCTTGCGCGTCGAGCGGTAGAGCTCATGCGCGTCGCCGCCGGGGAAGTCGGTGCGCGCCGTGCCGTAATCCGGCATGAAGAGCGTATCGCCGACAAAGGCGGCATCGCCGATCGCATAGGTCATGTCGGCCGCGGTGTGGCCGGGCGTGTGGATCGCTCGGGCCTCGATACCGCCGATGCTGAATGTATCGCCATCCGCGAAGAGGCGGTCATAGGGCTTGCCGTCGGGCGCAAGGTCGAGCGCGTTGAAGATCTTCCGCCAGTAGCTCTGGATGTCCTTCACGTGCTCGCCCACGGCCGATTGGCCGCCGAGCTTTTCGCGGATATAGGGCGTGGCGGTCAGGTGGTCGGCATGGATATGCGTGTCGAGCACCCATTCCACGGTCAGGTTCCGGCGACGCACCTCCTCGATCACCTTGTCCGCGGAGGCGGTGGAGAGCCGTCCGGAGGCCGGGTCGTAATCGAGCACACTGTCGATGATGGCCGCCTTGCCGCTCTCGGGATCGGCGACGATATAGGTGACGGTATTCGTCGCATCGTCGAAAAACGCTGAAACGTCGGGTTTTTTGAGCGGTTCCGGGGACATGGCGCGGCTCCTTTTCACCATTTTTCATCGGTATTTATATATTAGATAACTCTTATTTATCAAGGCCCCGCCGCATCTGAATTTCATGGCAAGTTGCTATGGATTTCGGGCCCCTCTAAAAATGAGGGCAGACCTGTTTCCGCCCGTAAGGGCGGGGGCGAGCGATCTTGGCGCGGGTTTTTCCGACGAGACGAATGCGGAACTTTATGCGCGTTACGACGCGGTCGAAAACCTGCACATCACGCCACTCGTTCAGTGGGCGAACAATCCCGGCTTCGACGATACGGGCTTGGCGGTCGACGAGTCGGTCGTGATCTTCGGCCTGCGTGTCGGCGTCGATATCTGATCGCGGCATCGCGCGAAAACGAAACGGGCCCGGCTGTGATGGCCGGGCCCGTTCGCATTTCAAGCGGTAAAAAGGGTCAGTCGCACTTGCCTTCGTCCTGGCAGCCCTTGTAGCCGCCCGCCGCGCCGCCGACCACGCCGCCGATGACCGCGCCGCCAACCGCCGAACCGCCGGTGATGGCGCCGATGGCCGCGCCGCCGGCCGCGCCGATTGCAGCGCCGGAGGCCATGCCGGCTTCCGTGGGGCTCATATTGGTGCAGGCGCCCAGACCCAGCATGGGCACCATGGCGAGAATAATGGCTGCTTTCTTCATCGTGATCTCCTGTCTGTGAACGGGAGTCGTCTGATCCCTGAAAACCGTCAAAGCATCGATGGGTCGCAGGTTTACGGAATATCGGGGCAAGAACGTGGCGGCAATCGGGTGAAAGCTGGGAAAAAACCGGCCCCGTCGCGGGACGGGGCCGGGCCGTTTTTCCGATGCGAAGGGCGGGCGGCGATTACTCGCAATCGCCTTCTTCCTTGCAGCCCTTATAGGCGCCACCCGCGGCGCCGACAGCGCCGCCGATAGCCGCGCCGGTGGCCGGGTCGCCGCCGGTGATCGCGCCGGCCGCCGCGCCGACGCCTGCGCCGATGGCACCGCCGGACACGGCGCCCTGGCCGGTCTTGTCCATGTTCGTGCAGGCGCCCAAACCCATCGCCGAGGCCATCATCAGAACGATTGCTGTCTTCTTCATGCTTCACCTCCTGTCATGCGCGGGTTCCGACGCATCTCGGTTCGTGTGCTGCAGAAGTCGAACCCTGACCTGGAGTCCTGAAAGCCAAGCTGGGCGAGAAAGTGACGCCAATCGGGAATTTTTTTGCCATATTCCTCCCGCATGTAACGATGGTTTTTCAGGGTTCCCGGCGGAGCGGGCAAACGGGTTGGCGAAGCGCAAACGTAAAAGAGGCAAGCAGCACGGCGTATTCGTGCAGCGTCGCAAGGCGGCGCAGCGCCGGCGTCGGCAGATGGCGGAGCGCTCGCCGTTTTTCCTGTGGCTGGCGCGCATTGCGCTTGCGATCTTCTGCGTGCCCGCGCTCGTCCTTGCCGTCTATGCGTTTGCGCCGCCGCCGGCGACGCCGCTCATGGTCATCCGGCTCATCGAAGGCTACGGGCTCCGCAAGGACTGGGTGCCGCTCGAAAAAATTTCGCCTTCCCTGCAGCGCGCGGTGATCGCCTCGGAGGATGCGAAGTTCTGCGGTCACACGGGCTTCGACTGGCAGGCGGTGAACAAGGCCATCGACCGCTATCAGAGCGGGCGCGGGCATATTCTCGGCGCCTCCACCATCAGCATGCAGACGTCCAAGAACCTGTTCTTCTGGCCGGGGCGCACCTTCCTGCGCAAGGGTGGGGAGGCCTTTGCGACGGTCTGGCTGGAAACGATCCTGTCCAAGCGCCGCATTCTGGAGCTTTATCTGAATATCGTGGAATGGGGGCCGGGTATTTACGGCGCGGAGGCGGCGGCGCAGCACTGGTTCGGCGTCCATGCCGCCGATCTCGGCCCGCGTCAGGCCGCGCTGCTGGCGGCGAGCCTGCCCGATCCGCTGGGCCGCGATCCGGCCAGCCCGTCCGCCTATATGCGTTCGCGCGCGGGCACGATCCTCGTCCGGATGGGGGGCGTGCCGGCGGGCGAGCGGCTATGTCAGGGGCAGCCGCCGATCCGGGAGGACGTTACCCATGGGGGGCTGCGGCTGCGCCTTCCGCCCCGTCTCTAGCCCCGTCTCTGGCCCCTTCTCCGGCGTCGTCTTCCGTCATCAGCGCGGCGAGCGCGCACAGCTCCACGCAACTGCGCGACAGCGCCCAATTGTCCACCAGCACCATGTCGTCATTGGCGAAATCGGCGCGGACGATCCTTGCCATGGCGGCGCGGGCCTCGCCGGGCGCGGCGTCGGGCGACCAGCCCTCGGCGCGCAGCTTTTTCGCGATGCGGCGGCTCAGCGCCGCGACATTGGAGTGCCCGCCGCCTTCTTCCATCCAGCGGCGGCCGATGAGGGCGATGGCGTCGCGGTCGGCCATGAGGTCGGTGAGGCTGTTTTCGAGCCCGATCTGTTCCGGCTCCGACATGGAGACGGCGAGCGGGATGGCGCTCGCCGCCACCGCGGCGCCGGCAAGGATCAGGACGTTTCTGCGGGAAAGATTTGCGTCGGCCATTCAGAGCGTCTCCCCCGGCATGCCGTTTGCGAAGCGTGTTTTCAGATGGTCGGCCATGCGCACCGCCAGCGCCACCAGCGTCAGCGTGGGATTGACCGTGCCGGTGGTCGGATAGACCGAGGAGCCGGCGATATAGAGGTTCGAGATCCCGTGCACCCGGCAATCGGCGTCGCAGACGCCCTGTCTGGCGTCGGCTGCCATGCGGGTGGAGCCCATATGGTGGTTGCCCCAGCCCTCGGCCTCGGTCCATTCCTCGCGTTCGGGAAAGAGGATGCGGATGCGCCCCTCGCCCCAGCCGCCCCAGGCGCGGGCGAGCGCGCGGACGTTCTGGTGCAGGCTCGTCGCATCCGAGCCCTGGAGCCGCCAGGTGAGTTTGGTGCGGTTGAGGCCGAGCGCGTCCTTCTCCTCCGACAGCGTGATGCGGCTGTCCGGATTGGGCTGCTGCTCGCTGGCGCAGCCGATGCCGAAGCGCCAGCCCAGCGTGTCGTTTTTCGCCGGCAGCGCGGTCGAGCTGCGGATCGCCTGCAGGATGCCCGCATCGAGTTCATGGGCCGCCCGCTTTTCCGCCGTCTTGTCCGGATCGGCGTCGCCGTCTTTCGGGGGCGTGTATGCCGTCTTCACTTCCTCGCGCGGATAGAAGGTCATCACCGTGCCGAGGCGGCCGGTGCGTTCCAGATATTGCGGCGAGAACATGAAACAGCCGCGCATCACCGCTTTTTCCACCGGCGTATAGGTGCGGTAGAAGGCGGGTACCAGCTTCTCGTCGGTAATCAGAATGTCCGCCGGATAGGGGATATGCGGGTGCTCCATGAAATAGCGGCCCACCATGTCGTTCTGGTTGCCGAGCCCCGCTGTCGCGACGCTGTTCGACAGGAGCAGCATGCGCGCATTCTCGATGCCGCCGGTCGCGAGCACGACCGTTTTCGGCTTCACGGTAAAGCTATTGCCCTGAAGCGTCGCCACGCGCAGGCGGTCCACTTCCGCCGCGTTTTCCGTCGGCACGATCTCCAGCACGTTGGAATGGAGATAGCAGGAGACGTTCTCCGCCTTTTCGATGTCGGGGCGGTAGACCTCGCCGAAGCGGGTGGGGGGCGAATAGATGAAGAAGCGCGTCATCACCTCGTCGCCCGCCAGCGGCAGCGGTTCCACCGGTGTGTCGGTCGGCCAGCCCTGCGGGTCGTCGAAATTGGTGGAATGGAGCTGGCAGATTTCGGCGGCGCGCGGGTAATAGGGGTCGAGATCGTCGCGCGTGATGGGCCAGCCGGAATGGGGCACCCAGTCGCGCTTTTCGAAATCCTGCCTTTCGAGCGGGCGGCACCAGCCGCCCCAATGGTTCGTGCTGCCGCCGAAATAGCGCAGGCGGGAGCCGTCCAGCGTGTAGTCCACGCCGCCGATCTCGCCTTCGTAAAGCGCCTGGGTGTCGGCGTCGAACTCGAAGCCGCCGGATTCGATCAGCGCGACCCGCACCCCCGTGCTCGCGAATTCGCGCGCAATGGTAATGCCCGCCGCCCCGCCGCCGATGATGGCGAGGTCGGTCTCGATTTCGGTTCCGTCGGGAACCTGGCGTCCGTCGACAAACATGTCTTTCAATCGTCCGGTTGGTGGCCCTTGTCGTCAGGGCCTACATGAACGGCCAGTCTGCGGTTTTTTTGCGGCGGCAAACGGGAAATTTTGCGCGTCCCGCCCGGTCGCCCCGCGCCGGATGGCGTTTTTTGCCTGCTTTTTGCACTGGACCGCGCCCGATGCGCATGCCAGTTTTCCTGACAATAAAAATCCCCTCGCATGGGTGCCGAAAAACGGAGCGTCACCGGGCGATTTTCGCCTTTCTTTCGGTCCGATCCAGCATAAAAACAGGCGCCCTGCCCGCGAGGACCGGCTTCAAACGGAGGACTGTCATGAAAGAATGCCTGAAGTTTTACATCAATGGCGAGTGGGTAGACCCGGCCGAGCCCAAGACGCTCGACGTGATCAACCCCGCCACGGAAGAGCCCTGCGCCAAGATCAGCATTGGCGCCAAGGCCGATGTGGACAAGGCGGTGGCCGCGGCGAAGAAGGCTTTCGAGACCTTCTCGCAGACCAGCGTCGAGGACCGCGTCGCGCTTCTGTCGAAGATCCTTGAGGTCTATCAGAGCCGCTATGGCGACATCGCCGAGGCGATCACCATGGAAATGGGCGCGCCGGCCAAGCTCTCGCAGATGGCGCAGGCCGCCATGGGCGTGGCGCATCTGGGCACCATGATCGAGATTCTGAAGGGCTATGAGTTCGAAGAGAAGCGCGGCACGACCACGCTTCGCAAGGAGCCCATCGGCGTGTGCGGTTTCATCACGCCGTGGAACTGGCCGATGAACCAGATCATGTGCAAGGTCGCCCCGGCCATCGCCGCGGGCTGCACCGTCGTGCTGAAGCCGTCCGAGGAAGCGCCGCTCGACGCCTACATCTTCGCCGAGATCATGGACGCGGCGGGCGTGCCCAAGGGCGTGTTCAACCTCGTCAATGGCGACGGCCCCGGCGTGGGCACGGCCCTTTCCAGCCATCCGGATGTGGACATGGTGTCCTTCACCGGCTCCACCCGCGCGGGCATCCTCGTTGCGAAGGCCGCCGCCGACACGGTGAAGCGCGTCGCGCAGGAGCTGGGCGGCAAGTCGCCGAACATCGTTCTCGACGATGCCGACCTTGAAAAGGCGGTTGCCGGCGGCGTCATGGGCGTCATGCAGAATTCCGGTCAGTCCTGCAATGCGCCGACGCGCATGCTGGTGCCCGCGGGCAAGCATGACGAAGCGCTCAAGATCGCCAAGGCGACGGCGGAAAGCGTGAAGGTCGGCGACCCGAACGCCGAAGGCACGACGATGGGTCCGGTGGTGAACGAGGTTCAGTTCAACAAGATCCAGGATCTCATCCAGAAGGGCATCGACGAAGGCGCGACGCTCGTCACCGGCGGCACGGGCCGTCCGGACGGCCTCAACAAGGGCTTCTATGTCCGCCCGACGATCTTCGGCAATGTCACCAACGACATGACCGTCGCGCGCGAGGAAATCTTCGGCCCGGTACTGGCGATCATGCCGTATGAGTCCGAGGAAGAAGCCATCCGCATCGGCAACGACACGGTCTATGGCCTGTCGGGCTATGTGCAGGGCGAACTGGCGCATGCCAACAAGGTCGCCGCGCAGATCCGCGCCGGTCAGATTCATGTGAACGGTGCCGGTCCGGACCTCCACGCGCCCTTCGGCGGCTACAAGCAGTCCGGCAACGGTCGCGAATGGGGCGAGCTGGGCTTCGAGGAATTCCTCGAAACCAAGGCCGTCCTCGGCGCCAACGCCGCGTAATCAGCTTCCCGGATTATTCCGGGTGCGATAAAGCCGGTGCGGGAAACCGCACCGGCTTTTTTATTGCGCTCTTTTCGCGAGGCTCTTCCCGCCCGCCCAAAACAACCCGTCATCCCGGAACCCCGGTTTCCACTGGCGCAGGCAAGTCCGGCATGACGGCTTCAAAGCCTGCGAAAATCACCGCCCCCCAAACAAAGCTGTCATCCCGGCGAAAGCCGGGAAAATTCGAGTGACCGAAATACGTTGGCGTTAACCGTATAGATTGATTAAAGGAGCGCAGCACTTCTTAAACTTTTTTCCGCTGCAGCAGAAGCACCTATCGTTCACTTTTGTTTTTCTTGCTAGATCAACTAGAACCATTGCCCAAGTGTTCATTACATCACTAGTGTAGGGGTAAAGTTCTTTTTGAGTGTAGTGAATTTGATTTCCGATGGAATGTTCTTCGATGAATTTATGATATCGGTCAGTGGCGTGGATCCACTCAGCCACACTGCTAATTTCATCTAAGCTTCGCTTAACATTCGGAAGTCTTTTGTTCTCGTTGTAGTCATAAATTCGGTCGGGGTCGGGAAGGAAAAGAATTTTCTCCTCACCATTTGTGTGCGGAGTAATATCAATTTTCGTTTTGTCTTTTTCCCAAACAGCGTGATGTTCGGCCTCAACGAAGACGCGCTTCCACTCCCAGATAGCCCATCCGTAGACAATGGCACCACCTTCGCGTTGAACTTTTTCTCCAACGTTTGCAAAGCACTCTCCAACGCGAGCATTCTGGTCGGGATAGGTCGGTACCCAGACAGGTGTATATGCAGGGTTGATCTCGTGGCAAAGCGCAAGAACATCTGCTGAAATTATTTGTGGTGTGGTCGTAAAGTTCTTCTTGAATATGCTTGGATCAACAGTGGGCATCATTGTGGTTCCTTTTGCTTCAAACTTAGTGATCTTTGCCTTTTTGAAGTACTACCACGACCCGCCACCCTCTCTCTTGGGCAGCGTGTTTCGCGCGCTCTATCGCTTCCGTCAACCGCATGTCGAATGGGCCACTGCCGCCCCAATCCGCTTCATTGCTGAGGAAGAAGTAGCCTTTATCTATCGAGTTGGGGTCATTTTGGTGCGCATGTACAACTACGTGTGGTTCAGAGGGCATTTTTTTAGGCCCCTAAATAATATCCTTCATATGGAAGCCTCTCTTGCTTCAAGCGAGCTTTCGAAGTTGAGCGCTGCCTCCATGCAATTCTCCCAAAAGAGTTGACTTGTAGATTCTTGTCTAAGTGCGGAGTAGAAGGCAAGTTACTTGTGAAAGCATGAATACAGCCAAATTGTTTGACGGTATTTGGCTTTTGATTTGACCTTCTTTGTTGAGTTTGAAACGTACCTACTAAGGGAAATATGCTTGTAGGGGATTTACCCATTTTGGAATCCCAATGTTTGGAGGGCGCATGAAGTTCGCACCGAGTCAAAAAATAGGTAGGCAGGGTCAGCGTTTCGTCGAGTCATTTGTTGAAGAGAAGCTTGGGTTTATATATCGACCCGTCGATGAGGTTGATATTGGCGTCGATGGTGAAATAGAGATACTTGACGCAGAACGTATGTCGACGGGAGGGCTCCTAAAGGTCCAGGTGAAGACGTCTAAAGAGAGTAATACTGGAAATAAGATTGGGGTTTATTTTGATGAAAAGCATATGGATTATTACTCTTCATTGGTTGTTCCGCCTATACTTGTAGTTGTTAGTCTTGCCGATGAAGACTTGTGGTGGGTGCCGATTCTGGGGAAAAATGTATACCGTAAGGCAAAAAAGAATTTTTACATTTCTTTAGATGCAGAAGAAGATAGGATGACCAAATCAAGTGCCCGCCTAATTCGCATGATTGGTGAGCAGTCTAACGGTATCATCGCGAAATACATCATTGAAGAAATAGAACAACAATTGTCGGATATAAATGTTCAGGAGGAGAGTGGTGATTTTGACCGCATTTCATTATCTTTCTGGGCCGACACTTTGCTTTTGGCAGAGAAAAATATGAGGGATGCTGCTTGTCTGCTTCGGTATGAGCGCAGGTGTTCTCATGAAATTGATTCTATAATGAGGCGATATGAGGACATTGCTTTGGGTATTGATTCAAGGAAGCGATGGTTTTTCGAAAATGGATGTGAGGATCTATTAGAGGGCCGAGAGGGTTGGATTCCTAACTAGGGTAGAGTGTTTGATTGCTTTCCAATTTTGGGGCTTCTTCTCATTTGTCGCATGCGTCGCAACCTTCCCATGGATGCCGGATCAAGTCCGGCATGACGCGATTGCCTAACCCCGCATCCCCCGCTTCCGCGGCTCGTCCACCAGAAACAGCATCGTCGCCGCCGAGCCCGCCAGCACGGCGATTGCCAGCCAGAACAGCGCCTCGAACGAAGCGCCATGCGCGATGAGGCCGCCGAAGAGCGGGCCCATCGCCATCATCACCGAGGTGCAGGTGTTCAAGACCGCGATACGCATGGGCAGGTCTTCGCGCGCGCCGAATTCCACGATGATGTTCATGTTGGAATTCATGAAGCCGCCCTGTCCGGCGCCGAGCCCTGCGAAGACCGCCGCCACCGTCCACATCGTGTCCACCTGCATCAGCGCGAAGATCGAAACCGCCCAGGTGCCGATCGCCATGATGAAGACGAGCCGGTTGCCGAAGCGGTCGGCGATCGTGCCCCAGGCGAGATTGGTTGTCGTCTGCGCGATCAGAAAGGCCGTGGACAGAATACCGAGCGTCGTGCCCGACAGGCCGATCCGCTGGCCCGCATAAATGATGTAGAAGGGCACCGCCATGGTGGCGAGCGCGGCGAGCGCCGCGGCCAGATAGTAAAAGCCGAGGCTGCGGTCTTCGGCCAGCATGGCCGGGATCTGGCGCAGGCGCTGGCCGAGTTTCGCGCGCGGGCGGATGACGGGCGGCACGGGCTCCTTCACGATGAGGAGCATCATCAGCCCCGTCGCGGTGAGGACGAAGCCCAGCAGGAAGGTCGTCGCATAGCCATTGCCGAACATGTCCTGTCCGACGAAATATCTGCCGCCGAGATAGGAGACGCCCGCCGCCGTCAGCCCGGCGCTGAAATTGCGGAAGCCGGTGAGCCGCCCGCGCAGGCGCAGCGGAATGACTTTCGCCATCAGCGTGTTGAAGATCACCGCCTGCATGCCGTTGAAAAGGCCGAACAGGCACAGCATCGCAATGGCGGTGGCGAGCGCCCAGTGCGTCGGCATGAAAAAGCCCGACAGCGCCAGTCCCAGCACGCCGAGGCGCATGCCTGCGCCGACGATGAAGCCGATGGGCAGCACGCGCTCGCGATGTTCGATCAGCGTGGCGCCGAAGGTGGCGGAGACCGCTGCGCCCAGCCATTGCGCGGCGAGTGCGAGGCCCACCACGAATTCGGACCCGGACAGCAAAAAGATATAGGAGGGGATGAAGGTCGGCGCGTTGATGAGGCGGAAGCCCGTCTGGCCGAGCAGGCCATGCGCCAGATTGGCCGCGTAGTTGCGCGGCAGGTTCTTTTCTATTTCCGCTTCATATGCGGTTTCGGCGTCCGCCTTGCGGGCGGCTTCGGCGGCCTCGGCGGCTTTGGCATCGTCGCGGCTTTCAACTGACTTACTGTCCACGCGCCCCTCGTTTCCACGCGCCACCGATGTTGTTTTCGTTGCGTGACGCAGGGGCTTTATAGACCCGTTCGGGGCCGGAGCGCCAATCGAATGACCAGAACAGTGTTCGAAGTCAGTCCGAGCGGTTCCAGGGAAAGTGGAAACCGGTTTCCCCTCCGGAACCGCGACAAACGGAAATGCCCTTCCCTATTCGGCCAGCCACTCCACCCGCGCCCGCGCGCCGGGGCCTTGCGCGAGTTTTTCCGCCAGCCAGTCGAGCAGCGCCTCGCCCTCGTTCGCCAGCGGCCAGGGCGGGTTGACGGCGAGGATGCCCGAGCCCGTCATCCGTTTGCCGTCGGGCGCCATTACATGGAGTTCGAGCGCGAGCTGTTTGGGGATGCCGCTTGCCGCCATCCGTTCGAGGAACTCGCCGCTCACGCTCGGGTCCTTCACCGGGTACCAGACGAGGAGCGTGCCGGTCGCCCATCGGCGATGCGCGCCGGCGAGCGCCTTCTCGATGGTGGCGAACTCGGCGCGGTCCTCGAAGGGTGGATCGACGAGGATAAGTCCGCGCCGCTCCTTCGGCGGCAGCATCGCCTTCATCGCGCGGTAGCCGTCCATCGTCTGCACCTTCACGCGCGGGTCGCGCTTGAAGAGCTCTGCGCAATCTCGCCCCGGCTCCTGTTCAATCTCAACAAAAGCTATCCGATCCTCACTCCGTGCAAGGTAAGCGGCAAGCGCAGGTGAGCCCGGATAGCGCGTCAGCGGGTCGCCGCCGAGCGCGCGCACGGCCTCGAGATAGGGGGCGAGCGGGACGGGGATATTGCCCTCCGCGTCGAGAAGCCGTGCGATCCCCTGCCGGAATTCGCCGGTTTTCTGCGCTTCCTCGCCTGCGAGATCCGTCATCCCGGCGCCCGCATGGGTGTCCAGCAGGAAGAAGGGTTTCGCCTTCTTCTTCAGATGCTCGATGGAAAGGGTCAGCAGCGCGTGTTTCATCACATCGGCGAAATTGCCGGCGTGAAATTCATGTCGGTAGTTCATATCGTTCCGGCGAGGATAAGGGCGGCGGCGACGGTGCCGAGCGAGAGGAGGAAGAGCGCGGCGGCGGGCAGGAGGCCGTTCTTTTTCCCTGCGAAAACAACCGTGTAGCCCGCCTTCAGGAAATTGTTCGAGGCCGCCGCGACGAGGATGGCGGCGGCCGTGAGCGCCGGCGGCGAGGCCGTTGTCGCGCTTTGGGCGAGGCTCAGCACGAAGGGATCGACGTCGGTCACGCCGGCAATGGCGGCAACGGCGAAGATACCGCCTTCGCCGAATTCCTGCCGTCCCCAGGCCACCGCGACCGACAGCGCCACGAAGAGCACGGCAAAGGTCAGCGCGGCGGAGACTTCCAGCGGGTTGGAGGAGTAGTAGGGCGCGGATTCCGCCTTTGTTTTCCGGGCCTTGCCGCGCAGGTAGAGGAGCCCTGTCAGGCCGAGCCCGACCGCGCAGAGGGTGAGGAGAGCGGGCATCAGCGTCAGCGCCAGCGCGCCGTTGAAGACCGATACCACGACGAGAATCCGGACGAACATGATCGAGGTTGCGAGCACGATGCCGGCTTCCGCGCTCGCCTGGGGCGGCGTTTCCTGCGCGAGCTGGCGCGACAGCACCACCGTCGTCGCGGTGGAGGAGTAGAGCCCGCCCAGCGCGGCGGAGTACATCGCGCCCGCTTTCGGGGCGAAATAGCGCTGCAGCAGATAGCTCGCATAGGAGAGCGTGCTTACCGCCACCACCGCGAGCCAGACCTCGTAGGGCGTGATCGGCGTGAGGTCCGTCACCGGTTCGTCCGGCACCAGCGGCAGGATAATTCCTATTATAATCAGGAACTTGCCGAGCGTGGTGAGTTCGGTCCGCCCAACGCCCGCGGCAAAGGCATGCAGCCTTTCGCGCGCGCCGGTCAGCAGGACGACCGCCACGGCAATGCTGACCGCCACCCAGAGGGGCTGCGACAGTGCGACGGGACCGAGCAGAAACACGATCAGGTTGCAGAGCGGCGCCATGATGCCGCCGTCTATCCGCGCGCCGGGCGCGGGCTCGATATCGGGTTCGGCGCGATGGGCCTCCAGCCGCTGCCAGTAAAAAATCGCAAGCCACAGCCCGAGGACGCCGAGCCCGACGAGGAAGGGAAGCAGCGTTTCCGGTGCCAGCGCGTAGAGCAGCGCGCCGGTGAGCGCCAGCAGGGGAAAAGTGCGCACGCCGCCCGGCGGTTTCAGGCGGCTGCGGCTGAAAAATTCCTCGAAGGCCAGGCCGACGAAGAACCCCAGGCCGAGGACGACGATCAGCCGTTCCGGCGCCAGCAGCAGGTCGCCGCCGATATTCGCAAATGTACCGGACAGGAGGGAACCATTGTCCGCGGGCTCTGTCATTTGGAGAGCTTGCCTTTTTCGATCAGCTTGTCGTCGAACGGCATCACGATGTCCGGGTCGGGCTCGATGCGTTTGCCGTTCTTGCCCTCATAGTCGATCCGGCTCAACAGGTCGCGGATAACATTGATGCGCAGCAGCCGCTTCTTGTTCGCATCGACTACCGTCCACGGCGCCCATTCGGAATGGGTGCCCGTCAGCATTGCGTCGCGTGCCTTCGAATAATTGTCCCAGTGTTTTACCGCGACTTCGTCGATGGGGGATATCTTCCATTGCTTGAGCGGATTTTCCCGGCGCTCCTTCATGCGCGCCTTCTGCTCCTTCTTCGATATGTCCAGATAGTATTTGATGAAATGGATGCCGGAGCCGATCAGCAGGTTTTCGTAATAGGGCACCTGCTCCATGAAACGCTCGTAGTCGGTGTCGGTGCAAAACCCCATCACGCGCTCGACGCCGGCCCGGTTGTACCAGGAGCGGTTGAAGAGAACCATTTCGGCGGCGGCGGGCAGGTGCTCGGTGTAGCGCTGGAAATACCACTCCGTCGTTTCGCGGTCCGAGGGTTTGCCGAGCGCCACGACCCGGGTTTCGCGCGGGGAGAGGTGCTGGACGATCCGCTTGATCGTCCCGTCCTTGCCGGCCGCGTCGCGCCCCTCGAAGAGGACCAGCACACGGCGGTTGTTCGCAATGATGTCTTTCTGGAGTTTCACCAGCTCGACCTGAAGCTCGTATAGCTCGTGCTTGTACACGCCGTGGCGCATGCCGTGACGTTCTTCGCCGTCATCGTCGCTGGGGGATTCGTCCTTGTTCTTGCTCACCGGTTCGGCCTCCCGCGCTTTGGTGTCGGCGACAAGACTAGTCTGTGTGCGGCGGCGGGTATAGCAAGCCCGTCGCTGCATTGCGGAAGCGGGGTTGCGTCGCGGTAGGCTCTCCAGTAAATGTTACGTTATAACATTCTAAAAGGGGTGATCATGCGAACGAGATTATTGGTGCGGGCCGGACTCCTCGGAGGGTCGGCCTTGCTTTTTGTTGCCGGATCGACGGTTCTGGGCGGGGCGTCGGCGCGGGCCGCGGAGCAGGCGGATGAAACTTCGACCGCTGAGTCATCGCCCATCATCGTGACGGCATCTCCCTTGCCCGTTCGTCTGGATGAGCTGGCCGCGCCGGTGCTGAGGCTGGACAGGGAAGATATCGAGGCATCGCAGGCCTCCACGCTGGGTGCGCTGCTGGCAGACCAGCCGGGCCTGAGCGAGAGTTCCTTCGCCGCGGGGGCAAGCCGGCCGATCATCCGGGGCATGGACAATAATCGCGTTCGCGTTCAGGAAAACGGTATCGGCGCAGGTGGCGTGTCCGCCCTTTCGGAGGATCATGGCGTACCGATTGATCCGTTGTCGGCAACCAGCGTCGAAGTGGTGCGCGGTCCTGCCACGTTGCGCTACGGTTCGGAAGCGATCGGCGGCGTCGTCAATGTGCTGAACGACCGTATTCCGTCGGCGCGTCCCTCCGGAGGTTATTCGGTTTCCGGCGGTACGAGCTTCGATACGGTCGACCAGGGCAAGGAAGCCCATGGTGCACTGAATGTTGCGACGGGGAATATCGTTTGGCATGCCGACGGCTTTCGCCGCGAGACAAGCGATTACGACACGCCGCAGGGCGAGCAGTTCAACAGCTGGACCGACACGTCCGGCGTGTCGGGCGGCGGTTCCGTTCTCTTCGGGAACGGATATGCGGGTGCCAATGTCGTGCATTACGACAGCGAATACGGCATCCCGGCGCCGGAAGATCCGGCCGATCCCGTCCATATCGATATGCGCCAGACCAAGGTTCAGCTTCGCGGCGCCTTTGCTTTCGATAGCTGGCTCAGGGGAATCGATTTTGCCGGCGGCTATGGCGATTACCGGCATGACGAGATAACGCAGAGCGGCGTCGTCGGTTCCACGTTCAAGAACAAGGAGTGGGAAGGGCGCGCCGAATTCCAGCATGGGGCGGTCGGTCCCTTCGCCGGCGCCTTCGGCGTTCAGTACCGCGACCGGGATCTATCCGCCGCGGGCGAGGGGGGAGAATTGCTCGCCCCCAACACGACGCGCGCCGTGGCCGGTTTCCTCTATGAGGAGATGTCCCTCACCGATGCGCTGTCCTTGCAGATGGCAGGGCGCGTGGAGCATGTGAAAGTCGAGGGGACGGCGCTCGATACGGCGACGATCACGGAATATGACGTCTCGCGCGACTTCACGCCGCTGAGTGCTTCCGCCGGCCTGGTCTGGAATCTCGACGGCGGATGGGTGACCTCGGCCACCTTCCAGGCTGCGCAGCGGGCGCCGGAGGCACCGGAACTCTTTTCCAAGGGGCCTCATGAGGCGACGGAGACCTTCGAGATCGGCGATGCCTCCCTCAACGAGGAAACCGCGTATTCGGCGGAACTTTCCGCCCGGCGCGAGGGACGCGGCTATTCATTCGCGGCGTCGCTCTTTCACGTCAGTTTCGACGATTTCATCTACAAGGCGCTCACGGGCGAAACCTGCGATGACGATTATGCGAGCTGCACCGACGCAGGCGGCACGGGCACGGAACTCGACCAGGTGCGCTATGCGCAGCAGGATGCGAGGTTCTACGGCTTCGAGCTGGAGGGCAAGGTCGCGCTTCTGCGTACCGATACGGCCACCTATGGCGTGACGGGGCAGGCCGACTATGTACGGGCGAAGCTCGACGGCGGAACCAATGTGCCGCGCATCCCGCCGATGCGTATCGGCGCCGGTGTCTATCTGGAAGCGGACAGGTTCATGGCGAAGGCCGGTTTCCTTCATGCCTTCCGGCAGAACAAGCTGGGTCCGAACGAAACCGAGACAGGCGAATATACCGATGTCTCCATGGCATTCCGCTACACATTGCCGGAGCAGATGACCGGCGGCGCCAGCGTGAAGATCAGCGTTGTCGGCCAGAACCTGCTCGATGCGGATATCCGCAATCACGTTTCCTTCAAGAAGAACGATGTGCTTCTGCCGGGACGCAATTTCCGCCTCGTGGCGAGCGTGGATTTCTGAGCGCGGCGGCTGGACCGAACGAAAAAGGGGCGGCCTCTCGGGGCCGCCCCTCGATTTTTTATGAAAGCGGTATCTCCCTCAGAGCCCGATAAAGGGCTGGATCAGGCGCGCCGCGAGGCTTTTCAGACGGATCGGGCCTTCCGTCAGGGCAAGGCAGACACATTCCTCGCCGTCCTCGATGGTCAGGCCGTGCATGTCGGCTTCGTTCTTTTCCTCGATATCGCCCCTTGCGAAGCGGCCGTGCGGATCCCTGAATGCACCTTTGAGGACAAGGGTAAGCTCGGTACCGCGGTGACCATGCACGGGGATATTCGTGCCCGGCCGCGCCCTGAGCATCCAGACACGCTGGTCGCCCGGGCCGCGCCAGAGCATGACCTTCTTCATGCCCGGTCCCATGAACGACCAGTTCAGATCTTCGAGATCGTTCACGCCCAGCCATTCGCGCAACGGCGCGGGCAGCACGCTGTCCGTCGCGTCGGGGGCCGCCGACGGGGCTGTCTTGGCCGGCCGTTCGCCGGATACAGGTTCGTCGATCCGGGACAGAACGGCTGCCAGCGCATCCGGCGCCATGGCCGCGCCCGCCTCGCCGTCCAGCAGCGATCCGCCGATTGCCTCGGCCGCTTCCATGGAACGGGCCGCGTCCGGGCGGTAGCTCAGATGAGACGCAACGAGCACCGCTTCGCCTTCGCTCAGCGTGCCGGCTGCGTATTCCATGATCCACTCATCGCCAAGGGGATGGGTGATCCCGTTATGCTCGACCGTTGCCGCGCACATCACTTCAAATCCTCCAGAGCCGTACGTAGACGGCCGAATGCCAGTCTCATTCTCGATTTCACCGTGCCGAGCGGAATATCCAACTGCTCGGCGATTTCCGAATGCGCCTTGCCTTCCATGAAGGACAGCATGACGACCTCCGCCTGATCGGGCGGGAGTTCCTTGAGGGCGGCCTGCACCCTGTCGCCGGTCTGCCGGCTTATCACCTCGGTGTCGGCCTGAGGCGGATCTTCAGGGGTCAGCATGGGGTCGGCGGGGTCGAGGTCGGCCCGCTTTTCCCGACGAACGCGGTCGATGAAGCGGTTTCGCGCAATGGTGAATATCCAGGTCCCTACCGCCGCCTTGGCCGGGTCGTATTGCGCCGCCTTGCGCCAGACGGTCAGCATCACCTCCTGTGCGATATCCTCGGCGAGTTTCTCGTCGACCCTGAGGCGCATCAGGTAGGACTTCACGCGCGGCGCGTAGTAGCCGAACAGTTCAGCAAAGGCCGCCCGGTCCGCGCGATCCACGATCGCGGCGATATGTGCCGCCATTTCCCCGGCGCTTGCGTCCGGGGAAGGCGATGCCGGGCTTTCGCGATCCATTCGCTCCAACATCCTCAATCTCGCCCGCCTTGCAGGGCGTGCGATCCGGGCCCGACCGGTATCTATGGCGGCGATCATCTGCATGACCCGGATACGAGCCTGATTTCAGGCTGGATCACCGACGGGCGGCCTTTTCGACCCCGGATTACAGACGATCCTAGGCCTTCGCATCGGGATGACAACAGGCGGGATGTCCGGAGGGCTCACACCGCGGGCGGACTGATCCGACGGAGACCCGGTTGCGTAAGACAGGACAATGCCGAGGCGGACGGCTTTCCCTCCGCCGGAATTCATTTCAGGGGCTTTCATGGCGCCATTCGACGATCGAGCATTCAGCGGCCCGAAACCGGGTAAACCCTTGCGGATCGCCGTGGTCGGCAGCGGGATCGCCGGCCTTTCGGCGGCCTGGCTTCTCTCCAAATCGCATGATGTGACGGTGTTCGAGAAGAGCGACCGGCCCGGGGGACATTCGAACACGCTGGTGGCGCCGTGCCCCGAGGGGGATGTCCCGGTCGATACGGGCTTCATCGTCTATAACGAGGTCAACTATCCCAACCTCACGGCTCTGTTTCGGCATCTCGGTGTGGCGACCTGCGCGAGCAATATGTCGTTTTCCGCCTCCCTGCCGACGGCGAGGGGGGGTAGATTCGAATATTCCGGTTCGGGTCTTGGCGGCCTGTTCGGCGACCGGCGCAATCTGGTCCGGCCCCGCATGTGGCGGATGATCCGGGATATCGTCCGCCTTTATCGCGGCGCACCGGAACTGATGGGCGAGGAGGGGCTGGAGCACAAGGCGCTGGGCGATTTTCTGTCGGAGAAAGGTTTTTCGAGGGCGCTCAGGGATGATCACCTTCTGCCCATGTGCGCGGCGATCTGGTCGCTGCCGCTGGAACGGGTGGAGCAATTTCCCGCGCTTTCCTTCCTGCGGTTCTTCGACAATCACGGGCTGATGCGTCTGACGGACCGCCCGGTCTGGCGAACCGTGGACGGTGGGTCGCGCGAATATGTGAACGCGCTTTGTGCTCCGCTCGGCGACCGGCTTCAGACTGGGCGCGGGGTCGAACGGATCGTCCGCGATGGCGGCGGCGTTGCCGTGACGGATGTGCATGGCAGAACGGAGCGGTTCGACAGGGTGGTCATGGCCGCCCATAGCGACGAAACGCTGCGCATGCTGGGCGATGCCGATGAGACGGAGCGGCGGCTTCTGGGTGCGATGCCCTATCAGCGCAATATCGCCTGGCTTCACAGCGATCCGTCCTTCATGCCGCGTCAGAGGCGCGTCTGGGCGAGCTGGAATTATATGGGCGGTGGCGATGCGCCGGTTTGCGTGACCTATTGGATGAACAGGCTTCAGCCGCTCCCCACGGAGAGGCAGCTTTTCGTGACGCTCAACCCGACGCACGACCCCGCGCCCGAACATGCGATTGCCTGCATCGAGTACGATCACCCGGTTTATGATGCCGGTGCCATCGCCGCGCAGCGGGCGTTGTGGTCGCTGCAGGGGCGGCGGCATAGCTGGTTCTGCGGCGCCTATTTCGGGTCGGGATTTCACGAGGACGGCCTGCAGGCCGGGCTCGCCGTGGCGGAAGAGCTTGGCGGCGTAAGGCGGCCCTGGGATGTGGAAAGTGCGTCGTCGCGTATCTTCCGCGCGATGCCTCTGGAAAGTGTAGCGGCGTGACGGGCAAGACGGCAGGCATATGGCGCTCGCGCCTTTATGCGGGCTCGGTTTTTCACCGGCGGCTCAGGCCGCGGCGGCATGAGCTGCGCTATGGCGTTTTCTACATGCTTCTCGATCTGGACGAGCTCGATGGGCTTGACCGGGGTCTCGCCGGGTTTGCGCATAACCGCTTTGCGCCGGTCTCCTTTCACGATCGGGATCATGGCGGCGGGGACGGTCGGCCTTTGCGGCAGTGGATTGAAAATCAGTTGCAGCGCGCGGGACTGACCGTTCGCGGGGGGCGGGTGGAGCTTCTCACCATGCCCCGCATTTTCGGCTATGCGTTCAATCCCTTGTCGATCTGGTTCTGCCGGGACGGAAGCGACCGCCTGATTGCCGTGCTTTATGAAGTCCGCAATACATTCGGCGACCGGCATTGCTATCTTTTTCCCGTCGCGCCCGGCGACACCCATATCGATCAGCGGTGCGACAAGGCATTCTATGTCTCGCCCTTCATGGCGGTTGAGGGAGAATATCGTTTCCGGCTGATGGAGCCCGGGGCGCGCTTTTCGCTGACGATCCGTGAGAGCGACGGGGAAGGCACCCTTCTGACCGCAAGTTTCGCAGGCGAGGCGAAATCGCTGTCGGCCTCCGGCCTTGCCGGAATGCTGCTGCGCTATCCCCTGCTGACGCTCAAGGTCGTGGCGGGGATACATTGGGAAGCCCTTAAACTGCTTGCCAAAGGCTTGCGTTTCCGGTCGCGCCCGGCGCCGCCGGCAAGCCCGGTGACGGTGATTGCGCCCGGATTTCGGCGCTGAAATCCTATGTCCCGTTCCGGGACGGCGCCAATATGAACAATTTTATCTACGTAACCTATTCTTAGGAGCGACTTCCTATAAGTAGCCTAGATCGTGCGCAGGGTCCGCAGAAGGCGGATTGTTTCTGCGGCAGGGAATAGGTGCGATGCATAGAGAAGACGGGCCGGACCGCACAGAAAGTGGGGCGTCGGGTCTCAGCGGTACCGGCCGAGG
This sequence comes from Parvibaculum indicum, assembly GCF_011762095.1. GTDB lineage: Bacteria > Pseudomonadota > Alphaproteobacteria > Parvibaculales > Parvibaculaceae > Parvibaculum > Parvibaculum indicum. The sequence continues at coordinate 78,161 of NZ_JAASQO010000006.1, forward strand.
CCATGCAGACGCGAAGAATGCCCCGACCCGCTCCGGGCAGCCCGTTGGCCTGCGCTCATTATTCTCCCGTTTCAATATGTGGCGTCGCAACAGATATCTGACGCTTCGGGCGAAGGTCGTCCTCGTCGTCACGCTTATCGGCGCGGCCCTGATCCTGCTCGCGGCAGTCTTCACCTGCATGAATTTCCGGCACAATGTGAACGCGGAGGCGCGGGCGCATGTGAATATCGCGCTGGGCGTTCTCGATCAGGCTATCGTGCGGACGCAGTCCCTCGGCGCGCTGGTGCCCGTCCTGGACGCCGTCTCCGGCTCGCCGGCGGTTACCGCCGTTGCTATCGGGACGCGGCACGGCGAGGTGCTTGCCTATGAAGGATACCAGCCGATCAACCGCCGGATGCTTGCCGAACGGCTTGCCGCGGCGGGCCGAAAATTCGGCAATGACCGGACGGGTGGCATCGAAGCGGCGGGTTCGGTCCAGAACGGCATTCAGGATTATGCGGCGCCCGTTGCGCTGCCGGGCGGACGGGGCAGCGGCATTGCGGTTTTCAGCATCGATGTTCATCTGATCGAGCAATCGCAGATCGCCAGCGCCATGTCGATGATGAGCTGGCTCTTCGTCCTCATCATCGTTTCCATTCTGACGATTTCGCTCATCCTGCATCGTGTGGTGGTTGCGCCGATTGAGGCGCTGAGCGGGTTTGTCGGCAATAAAAGGCGTCCGCCCCAGCCTGCGAGCGGTATGCGAGACGAGATCAGCGTCGTGACGCGGGCTTTGTCCGACGCCTTTGCGGATTCGGAAGCGAAGGAAGTGATGCTGCAGCGACTTGCGTCCACAGACGGCCTCACCTCGCTGGGCAATCGGGGGTGGTTCAAACAGTCTCTGGCCGAAGCGATCGCGGAACATCGCGAGGATCGCTCGCTGGTGGGCGTTCTGGTGTTCAATCTCGACAAGTTCAAGGACGTCAACGACACGCTCGGACACGATGCTGGCGACAGGTTGTTGCAGCGGACGGCGGACGTCCTGAAGGGCTGCACACGCGACGGCGACAAGATCGCGCGTATCGGTGGCGATGAATTCGGTTTGATCCTGCCGGGGCTTCGCAGCGCCGATGAGGCCCTCGACCTTTCCTATCGTTTCATTCGGGCGGTGGGCGCTCCCATACGGTTCGGGCCCCATGAGTTGCAGCCGAGTTGCAGTGCGGGAATTACGCTGTTTCCGCAGGACGGGCGCGACCCGGATACGCTGTTGAAGAATGCCGATCTGGCGCTGTCACGCGCCAAGACGGAAGGCAGCGGGACAAGCCTTCTCTATCGTCACGAGCTTCATCTGCGCGCTATCGAGCGTAATTCGATCGAACGGGATCTGCGCGCCGCCATCCGGCAGGGCGATCTCGAACTCTTCTATCAGCCGAAAGTGGATGTCGCCTCTCAGCGTATCGCGGGCGCGGAGGCGCTGGTTCGGTGGCGCCACCCCGAGAGCGGATATATTCCGCCGGATGTTTTTATCCCCGTTGCCGAAAAGAGCGGGTTTATCGGCGAACTCACCAAATGGGTGATGAACGAGGCCTGTCGCCAGGTGCGTCACTGGCAGGATATGGGGCTGACGCGCGTCACCGTGGCCGTCAATGTTTCGGCAGGCGACCTGCGCCGTCCGGACCTTACCGACATGATCGCGAATACGCTGGTGAGACATTCGGTATCGCCGCAATATCTCGAACTCGAGGTAACCGAAAGCATGGTGATGCAGGATGTCGATATGGTGATCGGCACGCTGCGCCGGCTGCGCAGTCTCGGGATCGGTATCGGGATCGACGATTTCGGAACGGGCTATTCGTCGCTCGCCTATCTCAAGCGCTTCCCGGTACAGCGCCTGAAGATCGACCGCAGCTTCGTGAGCGACCTCAGCTCCTTCGGCGAGGGGCGCGTTATCCCCAAAGTGATTATCGATCTTGCCCATGCGCTTGGCGTGAAGGTCGTTGCCGAGGGGGTGGAGACCGCCGAACAGCTCCACGTTCTTGCAGAGCTTGGCTGCGACGAGGCGCAGGGCTATTTCCTCGGTCGCCCGATGCCGTGCGACGAGTTCGAGGCCTTCCTGCAAAACTCGCCTGTGGCGCGCGATCCGCAGGCGCCGTCCCACGAGCAGGTGGCGGTACGGCTGCCTTCGATGGGCGGAAGCGCGGCCTGAGTCTTTCCGGCGGCGTCGTTCTCCCTGCAACTTGACGCAAGGTCCGGCACGGAATTGCCGGGATGCGTGGATTCCAAAACCTTCCGCGCTACACTCCCCGCCGACAACAAACGCGCCGGGCCGCATTTGCATTGCGAAGTCCGGCCGGCAAGCAGGGAGTAGAGGTATGGACCTCGCATACGGGCCCGAATACGAGGCCTTCCGCGAAGAGGTACGCCAGTTCATCACCAAACACCGCAAGGATGCGCCGGAGCGTATGCGCGTCGCGCGTCCGGATGCGGAATGGAAAGCATGGCAGCAACTGCTCATCAAGAACGGCTATGCCGCCCGGACCATTCCGACCGAATATGGGGGCTATGGCGGAGAACCCGACATTCTCAAGTCGCGCATCATCGCGGAAGAATTCACCGCCGCAGGCCTGCCGCTCGGGCTTGCGAACCAGGGCATCTCCATGTTCGTGCCGACGCTGCTGGAGCTCGGGACGCAAGAGCAGAAGCAGAAATGGATCGAGCCGACGCTGAAGGGCGAGGTTGTGTGGTGCCAGGGCTATTCGGAACCGGGCTCCGGCTCGGATCTGGCTTCGCTGCAAACGAAAGCGACAGAGGATGGCGACGATTTCGTCATAAATGGCCAGAAGATCTGGACCTCGACGGCGAAGGACGCCGACATGATCTTCTGTCTTGTGCGCACCGAGCCCGAAGCCCCGAAGCATCAGGGGATTTCCTATCTCATTTTCTCCATGGACACGCCGGGTATCGAGGTGCGTCCGCTGAAAACCATGACAGGCGCGGCGGAGTTCAACGAGGTGTTCTTCACCGATGTGCGTGTGCCGAAGAACCAGATCGTCGGCGAAAGGGGGCAGGGCTGGTTCGTCGCCAATGCGACGCTCAAGCATGAGCGCGGCATGCTCGGCGACCCGAACCAGGCGGGTACGCGGCTGAAAGAGATCGTCGATCTCATGCAGACCGAGACGATGGACGGGCAAAAGCTTATCGACCATCCGCTTTATCGCGACCGGTTGGTGGACCTGCAGTCGCGCGTCTATGCGATGCAGTTCCATGGGCTTCGTCTGCTGACGGCGGCCTCCAAAGGTGAGGATCCAGGTATTGCGCGGCTGATCGTCAAGCTGCAGGGCTGCGAGATCAATCACCAGCTCGCGGCTCTTGCCATCGACGCGCTGGGCGAACTGGGTGTGCTTTACGGCAAGAGCCCGCATCTGCGCGCCTGGGGCTCGTGGCAAAGCCGCTACATGTTCGATCTCGGCCTCATCATTGGCGGCGGGACGGCGCAAATTCAGAAAAACATCATCTCGGAACGCGGTCTCGGCATGCCGCGCGAACCGAAACCCGCCAAAGCGTAAAGGGAGGCTCGATCCATGGAATTCGGATTGTCTGAAGATCAGCGCATGTTGCAGGACAGCCTCAACGGTACGCTGGAGCGCGTCTGCCCGCTGGAGCGAGTGCGCAAGGCGGCGGAAGGCGGGGAGGAGATGGCCGGCGATATATGGGCCGCGCTCACCGAACTCGGCGTTCCCGGCATGATCGTGCCGGAAGCGCAGGGCGGCCTCGGGCTCGCGTTGCTCGACGCGGCGCTGGTGTCGGAGGTGTTGGGTCGTCACGTGGCGCCCGTGCCTTTCGTTGCCACAGCCGTCATGGCGCCGCTGGCGCTGATGCAAGCGGGCTCGCCGGCGCAGCAGGAGGAATGGCTGCCGAAACTCGCCTCGGGCGAGGTCATCGCGTCGGTTGCGATTGCCGAGCAGGTGTCCGGCGCACGCGAGGATGCGGGCGTCACGGCATCGGGCGGCACACTCAACGGCAAAGCCTACTTTGCGATGGATTTCGGCAAGGCCGATCTCTTCATCGTGGTCGACAGGGATGGCGGGCTGCATCTCGTGAAAGGCGATGCCAGGGGGCTTGCCAAGGTCGGGCTCACCAGCATCGACCTCACCCGCTCTCTGGGCGAATTGCAGTTCGACGATGTGGAAGCCGAGCCGCTTGCCGGCGACACCGCCGCGGCGCTCGATGCCATGCGGGATGCCGGTCGCATCATGCTTGCCGCGGATACGCTGGGTGCGGGCTGGATGATGATCGACAAGGCCGTCGAATATGCCAAGGAGCGCAAGCAGTTCGGTCGCGTCATCGGCTCCTTCCAGGCGGTGAAGCATATGTGCGCTGAAATGGCGGCTGAACTCGAGCCTTGCCGTCCGCTTGTCTGGTATGCGGCGCATGCCTTCGACGAGATGCCGGACGAGGCGCCGCTGATGGCAGCGCACGCCAAGTCGCTGACCTCCGATGTGGGGCGCTTCGTGGCGCGTACGGCGACGGAGGTGCATGGCGGCATGGGCTTCACCGATCTTCTCGGGCTTCATTATTGGTTCAAGAGAATCGGGCTTAATCGCCAGCTTCTGGGCGCGCCGGAGCGCGTCCGCCGGGAAGCGGCGGTCATGCAGGGCTGGGCGGCGGACTAGTTGCCCGACAGGGGGAGCGATGACGGAGAAGGCAGCGCAGGGCACGATCGGCGAAGTCTTCTCCGCCTTCCTCAAACTGGGCTTTACTTCATTCGGCGGCCCGGTTGCGCATCTGGGATATTTTCGCGCTGAAATCGTCGAAAAGCGGGGTTGGCTCGATGACCGGGCCTATGCCGATCTCGTCGCGCTTTGCCAGTTCCTGCCCGGCCCGGCGAGCAGTCAGGTCGGTATGGGGCTCGGTCTCATGCGGGCGGGCGCGGGCGGCATGCTGGCGGCATGGCTTGCCTTTACCCTGCCATCCGCCATCGCGCTCATGCTCGCCGCGTTCGGCGCGGCGGCGCTTGAAGGCGAAATCGGGCATGGTGTGCTGAGCGGGCTGAAGATCGTGGCCGTCGCCGTGGTTGCGCAGGCCGTGCTGCAGATGGCCCGCAATCTGGCGCCCGACGGGCCGCGCGCCACGCTTGCGGTCGCGGCGGCTGTCGCCATGCTCGTCCTGCCTTCCACGCTGATGCAATTCGGGGTGCTGGCGGTCTCGGCGCTCGTTGGACTTGTCGTGTTGAAGCCGGAGAAAGGCGAAGACTGGCCGCCGCTTGTGTCGCCGGTGCCGCCGGTCGTTTCCATCCTGTGTCTGGTGCTGTTTTTCGGTCTGCTCGCCGGCCTGCCATTTCTCGCGCAAGGTGGCGAACCGTTGCTTCGTCTCGGCGATATCTTCTACCGGGCGGGAGCGCTCGTGTTCGGCGGGGGGCATGTGGTGCTGCCCCTGCTGGAGGCCGAACTCGTGCCGCGCGGGCTCATCTCGCAGGACAGTTTTCTGGCCGGTTACGGCATGGCGCAGGCGGTGCCGGGTCCGCTCTTTACCTTTTCGGCCTATGTCGGCGCGGCTGTGGACGAAGTGGGGCGGCCGGTTCTGGCCGCCACGGTCTGCCTTGTCGCCATGTTCCTGCCGAGTTTCCTGCTGGTGCCGGGTGTCCTTCCCTTCTGGTCGAAACTGTCGCGTTTTACCTCGGCGCGGGCGGCGCTGATGGGCGTCAATGCAGGCGTGGTGGGGCTGCTCGCCGCTGCGCTTTATACGCCGGTCTTTACCGCCGCCATTTTCGGCGCGGCGGAGGCGGCGCTCGCGCTGGCCGCGTGGGCGGCGTTGGCGGTGTGGAAGCTGCCGCCCTGGGCGGTGGTGGTGGCGAGCGCCGCCATTGGCGGGATGGCGTTGTGATACCGCTTGCGTGAAATCCGTTACCGACGGAAAGTCGCAACCGGTTTTACGCAAGGGGCATTGGTAATGGTCGACATCGGTTATATCGCGGCGTTCCTCACGACGGTCGCTTTCGTGCCGCAGGCGCTGAAGACGATCCGCACACGCGATACGTCGGGCATATCTCTTGCCATGTATGTGTGTCTGACCGTCGGTGTTTCCTCTGGTTCCTGCACGGGTTGAACCTTGGCGACGGGCCTTTGATCGGTGCGAATGCGCTGACCCTGCTTCTCGCGGTGCCGATCCTCGTCATCACTGCGATCAACAGTCGCCGAGACAAGAACAGGACACCGAAATAGACCGAAGTCTATTTTTTCTTGCGCCAGGCCTCTCCCGCTGCTTCCATAGCGGCCAAGGAAAAACAAGGGAGGAAAGACCATGCGCGCAGCGGTGTTCCGCAAAGGCGATCTTTACGTCGATGAAATCGAAGCCCCCAAGCCCGACGCCGGGCAGGTGCTGGTGAAGACGCTGGCCTGCGGCATTTGCGGGTCGGATCTGCATGCGTTTCATCACGCACACCATATGGTGGATGCGGCGAAGCGCTCGGGCTCCAGTTTCGTGATGGACCTCGAAAAGGACATCGTCTTCGGCCATGAATTCTGCGCCGAAGTGCTGGATCACGGGCCGGGCACGGAAAAAAAGTTCAAGCCGGGGACGCGCGTCTGCTCCATGCCGATTGCCGTCTATATGAACGGCGAGAAGGCCAATGTGCAGCCGGTCGGCTATTCGAATGTCGCGCCGGGCGGTTTTGCCGAGCAGATGGTGCTGAACGAGCTGCTGCTGCTCGAAGTGCCCAGCGGTCTGCCGACCGATCATGCCGCGTTGACCGAACCCATGGCGGTCGGCTGGCACGCGGTGGAGAAGGCAAACCTGACGGGTGAGGAAGTGCCGCTGGTGGTGGGCTGCGGGCCGGTGGGCCTTGCCGTTATCGCCGGTCTCAAGATCAAGGGCGTGGGTCCCATCGTGGCCGCCGATTTCAGTCCTGCGCGTCGCGCGCTGGCGGAAAAGATGGGCGCGGATGTCGTCATCGATCCGGCCGATCATTCCGCTTATACCGATTGGTCAGAGCGCACGCTGCCCGAGGGCTACGATCCGCAGAGCCTGCTCTCCGTCATGGGGATGGGGCCGCAGCCCAAGCCGGGCGTCATTTTCGAATGCGTCGGTGTACCCGGCGTCATCCAGCAGATTTTCGAAGGGGCGATGCGGCATACGCGTGTCGTGGTGGTCGGCGTCTGCATGGAGCATGACCGTTTCGAGCCCTTCTTCGGCATCAACAAGGAGCTCAATGTTCAGTTCGTACTGGGCTATACGCCGGAGGAATTCGCGCTGACCCTTCAACACATTGCCGAAGGCAAGATCGACGTCTCGCCGATGATTACGGGCAAGGTGGCGGTGGAGGAAGTGCGCCATGCCTTCGAGGAACTCGGCAATCCGGAAAAGCATGCCAAGGTGCTGGTGGAGCCCTGGCGCTGAGCCGCGGGCCTAGTCGCCATTCGTCGGGCGGCGTCTCATCTTCTTGACGTCGCCACGGCGTTTCTTGTGTTCGAGATGGCGCTTTTTCGAGGCACGGGTCGGCCGTGTCGGAATTCGGGGGCGGGGCGGAACGGCCGCTTCCCGGATGAGCGCCAACAGCCTGCCGATCGCATCCTTGCGGTTTTCTTCCTGCGTGCGGTAACGGTTCGCCGTGATGACGATGACGCCGTCGCGGGTCAGCTTGCCGCCTGCGAGTTTCTGGAGGCGGTTGCGAACGGTCGGGGGCAGGGAAGGCGAGTGGCGGGCGTCGAAGCGAAGCTGCGCGGCGGTCGCGACCTTGTTGACGTTTTGCCCGCCGGGACCGCCCGAGCGGATGAAGCTCAGGACGATCTCTTCTTCCGCGAGGGAGAGTCTTTCCGTGACCTCTATCATGGGGGCAGGCCTGGTGCAGCGGTCAGGATGCGGGCGGGGCTGTGTCAGCAAAGGACGGACGCTTGCTCATGTCCGCCCACCAGCCGGCGATCTCGCGGTAGCTCTTCTGCCATTCCAGCGCAGCGTGACGGAAGTCGAGATATCCAAGCGCCGACCCGACCGCGATGTGAGAAAGGTCGACGGGGCCGTCGAGTTTCGTCACTTCGTCGTCCAGAATCTGAAGCGAGCGGTCGATGGCGCGATGCCAGCGGCCGAGCCAGATTTCGGATTGTTCGGAATCCTTGCGGCCGCGTTCCATGGTGATGGCAACGGCTGCGTCCATGATGCCGTCTGCCAGTGCCTGAAAGCGTAGCACGGGCCAGCGCTCGGGATGGGCAAGCGGGATCATGGTTTCGCCTTCGAGGGTCGAATCCAGATATTCGCAGATGAGCGGGCTGTCGAAGAGCGTGTCGCCATTGGCAAGTACAAGCGCGGGCACCTTGCCGAGCGGGTTCGCTTCATGCAGCGCCGGCGGATCCTGCATGGCGACGATATTTTCCTCGCTCACATGGGATGTGCCGTTTTTCTCGCGGATGAGCACGCGGCATTTGCGGGCGAAAGGGGATGTCGGCGAGGCATAGAGTTTCATCGGAGTTTCCTGAAGAGACGACCGGACCATACAGCTCCGGTTTCTATCCCATTCCGTTCCTGCCGTCACTCGACGTCATATGCTGCCATCCGGGCAGAATCGCGCTGCTACTCCGGTTTCGCGTCGTCGTCTCTGGCCCCGCCATCGCGATTGAGGATCGGCATGATGATCTTGCGCAAGAAAGGGCTCATCGCAGCCAGGGCGCCCAGGATGATTGTGACCATCGGCATCCCGGAAGAGGTGCCGCGGACCATGCCGAGGAGTCCCATGGAGAGATCGTTGAAACGCTTTTCCAGCGCATCGACATCGCGGCGAATATCGGCGCGTGCCGCCTCGATATTGAGGTTGGCGAGTTTCATTTCCAGTTCGTCGGCATGGCTCGGTTTGCGGGCGGCAAGGCCGAGCGCAACAATGGCGACGAACAGGAGTGCACCGCCGGTGATAAGTGCCCCGAGCGGATAGCCATAAAGTTCCGAGAGCGCGAGAAATCCGGCGATCACCAGCATGGTGAAGGCGAAAATCGCGAGAAAGACAGCGATGCCGACCAGGCTCAGCCGGTTTGCGAGCCTCTTTGCCTCCAGTTCGGCGCGGAAGAGTTCGGCTTCGGCAAGCGTTCGCAGTTTGGGTGTGGGGTCGTACATCTCGGTCCTACTTTCCCAGCACGCGGCCGATAAGGAATCCGATGCCGAATGCGATGAGCGCGCTTGGAACGGGGTTGGAATCGATCTGCTTTTCCAGGTCGGTCAGCCCGTCCTGCAATTTGTCGCCAAGCTCCTCGACATCTTCTTTCGAAAAGGGCGGCGCCTTGCGGGCGCGTTCCTCCTCCAGCGCTTCCTTGAGCGCGGCGATCTCCGCGCGGAGGTCTTTCAATTCCGCGTCTGCCGTTTTTTTCGCGCCGCTTTCGGTCATTTCGAACCTCTTCGGGATCGTCGTTTCGGATGGAGCGTCCGATCGCACCCCGGCAGCATAGCGCTCGTGGGCCCCGGGGAAAAGGAGATCGGGTCAGAGATAGGGTGAGCCAAGGCGGAAGAAAGCGTCACGCAGCTTGATCGAGATGGGACGCGCGGCGAGTTCCTTGCCGGAGACGGGCCGGGCCGACGCGATCTTGTGTTCGATGATGTCGTCGATCCTGCTTGCCAGCGAGGCACCGTAGCATTCCAGGTTGAATTCGAAATTGAGGCGAAGGCTACGCCCGTCCCAGTTGGCCGAGCCCAGCATCGACCAGAGCTTGTCCACGGTCATGAGTTTGGAGTGCTCGAAGGGGCCAGGCGTCTTCCAGATGCGGCAGCCCGCGCGGGCAAGCCATTCCAGTTGCGGGGTGGCAGCCCAGTCGACGAAGGGCAGATTGTTGGTCTCGGGCAGGACGATGTCGACCTTTACGCCGCGCATGGCGGCGAGCGAGAGATTGGTCCGCAAGGTCTGATCGGGGACGAAATAGGGCGTGACGATGCGGATGCAGTGACGGGCTTCGGAGAGCGCGCCGAGCAATGTCCAGCGGATCGGGTTCATGCCCATATCCGGACCGGCGGGGAGGCCGCGTGCGGTGATCTCGCCGGCTTCCTTCAGTTCCGGAAACCAATCCGGCCCGTCCAGAAGTTCGCCGGTGGCGAAATTCCATTCATGCGCGAAAGTGTGCATCAGGTGTGCGACCACCGGTCCCTCCACCCGGAAGTGATAGTCGCGGATCGGCTTTCGGGGATCGGAACCGATCAAATTCCCCTCTGAGATGTTCATGCCGCCGGTAAAGCCGTGCCGACCGTCAATCACCAGAATTTTCTGATGGTTGCGCATGTTGAGATAGGGCATGCGCCAGGGCATGAAGGAATGCAGGTAGCGCGTGTGATTGAGGCCTCGCTCTCTGAGGAGCGGCATGAGAGAGGGATGCGAGTAATAGCAGCCGACGCCGTCGATCAGGATGCGCACCCGCACGCCGCGTGCCTTTGCCCGTGTCAGGGCGTCGAGCACCATTCGGCCAGCGAGATCGTTGTTGAAGATATAGGTGGAAAGCGCGACGGAGCGTTGGGCCGTATCGATCGCCTCGACCATGGCGGGATAGGCCTCGTCGCCATTTTCCAGGACGCGGATGGCGTTCCCTCCCTCGAAGCTTTCCGGCAACACCTTCCAGCCGAAACGGGCAAGGCTCTCCATTTCGCGCACCTGCGGACCGTCCGGCACGGTCTCGCCGGCGACGCGGGCGGGCGGCGGGACGGGCAGCAATTCGCCGACATGGCGGGCGCGCAGTTCGCGCGCACGGCGCTGAATGCGGTTGATGCCGAAGATGAGATAGACGAGCCAGCCCAGGAACGGCACCAGGAGAATGACCGCAAGCCAGCCGGCCGCAGCGCGCTCGTCGCTCTTGGAGAGCATGACATGCACGGCGGCGCCCGCCATCGCGGTGAACTGGATAAGGCCGAGAAGCAGGGGCCAGAGATCGGACAGAAAGGTCAGCATGGCGCGCAAGACTAGTGCATGCGGGTCCGTCTGCCATCCCTCATTGTGTGGCGGTGCGGTAAGTGTGCGATGCACAAAAATAGAGGGCCTCCGCGGGCCTTGCACAGCCCTACATAGCTGCACGTCATCTCACACGGGAAAACAGTGTCGTGCATTACGGTCATGCTGACTCCATCACCTGTCGATGGGGCAGAACAGGATGGTCGCACTCAACATGACGAAATACGAAGAAAACGAGCGTGTGCTGCTTTGCTATCTGTCCGGCCAGATGAGCGAGCGCCAATGGCAGGCGCATTGTGCGGATCGGGCATTTCGCGGTTGGCTGACAAGTCGGCAGTGCCTCAACAATACCGGCGCAGACGTCATACCTTTTAGTCGCTCTCGCATGCTGTCGGGATTTAGCGGGACTTAGCGTCTTTCCCTCAACCCGAATGAAGGGGATTTTTGCTTGAGACCGGCACACGCGATGCCTGGAGAGATTTCCGGTTCGATGGTTCCGCGCGAGGGGATCTCCCCGATGGCCGTGGTCCGGCCTTGAGAATGTTCCGAGTTGCGTTCGTATTGTCATGGCCGGTGTGACCGCCTATGAAGGGCGCACAAGACCGGCAAATGATTATGGCGCTCATTCGCTCTGCAAGCGGAATCCGCCTCCTTTGAGCAGGAACGCGTCTCGGTCGGGGACGTCGACATGGAGGTCCAGCGCTTCCGAGATGTGCTCGATCTGATGGGCTACCATATCCCCTAGTAGTTTCGTCTGTCCGCCCTGCAGGTCGTTTATCTGCATGGCAATACGGTTAAGGAACTCGCCGGTGGTCTTGAGGACTTCATCTTCGCCGGACTTGCCGCGCGCTTTGAGCCCGATTGCTCGCACGAAGTCGAAGAAGGTGTCGCGCGTAAGCGTATCCGTCGTGTCGGTGGTCCCGATATGCAGTGAGAACCGGTGATCGACATTCGGGTCGAGAAGAACGGGCACAACGTCATAGAGCGGGGCCAGCTCTGGCGCATTGCCTCGATAGATCAGGGCATGGTTTTTGGCGTGGTTGTCCGTGTTGCCGAGAGCAAGATTGAGGATGGTCATCTGCAGAAAGAACTGCCGCGCCCTGGCCGGAAGGCGCGTGCGGCCGAGGATCTCGCCTACGGCACGGCCGTTGAAGGCCCGCCCGGCCTCTCCATCGCGTTCGTATTTGAGGTTCTTCGGCAAGCCTAGCGCCTGGCAGAAGTCCTCCTGATGGATCCGGCTCACCACGCCGTTCTCGACAGATCGATCGAACCGGGTGACGAGAAGCCCCCGTATATTGTCGATTTCGAGCGGTTCGACATGTGCGACATCGTCGTCATAGACGCGCGCCGTGATCGACATCAATCGATGCTCCTGATCGACAAGAGCTTCTTCGCCGCGGCGCGGGATCTTGAGAATATGCGTGGTAGGGACGCCGGACCCGTGGCGCGGGATCGCAAAGGTCCCGTCGGGCAGCATCGTAAGCGCGATCTTGCCCTGGACGCCGGCCAGCGGCGACGGGTCGCGTGTGTCGGCCGGCAGACGCCGGTCGTCGCGAAGGGAGCGCATGATCCCGGCGAGATCGTCCTCGCTCAATGCGTCGTAGTCTTTATCCAGGTGCCCGGGCTTCTTTCCCGGCCCTTCGCCGGCAGGCACACATGAAATCGCGCCGGGGCAGTCGCGGCCGAGGTGATAAAGCAGGCCCGCAATGTCTGACCGGTCGATGTTGTGCTTTGCCATCACTGCGTCGAGGGAGGCGTTCTCCTGCAGCAGATTGTCGAAGAAGGCGCGCGCCGCGCTGTCCTTGAAGCTTTCGCGTTCAAGCGGCAGGGCGAGTGAGATCGGACGTCCGGCGTCCGCGGTGTAGCGGAACGACAGGGCGCCCTGCTCGTCACCGGTCAGCTGTCCGGCCGGGCGGTCCTCGCCTTCGAGGAAGACATCGATTTCGTGCGTCATGATCTCGGTTCCATGCGCAGTTCGAGCCCGAGCTCGCTGGCGGCGCCCAATGCCATCTCGATGGACACCCCGCGTTCTCCGTTTTCGAGGGCAGAGACAAGGCGCCGCGTCGTGCCCATCGCCGTTGCGAGCTCAGCCTGGGTCAATTTCGCCGCTTTCCGCTGGCGGCGGATTTCAGCCCCGAACCCCTTGGCTGTCGAAATCGAAGCGAGAAAATCCATGATCAAGCCTTCAGTGTGAGACAAATATATCCCATATACAGGATGTTTGTAAGAATTCAAGAGAAATGAGACGAATATGGCGCAGAGGAAGAGTTGTCGCCTCATGATGACGGTATGAGACGAATATGGCGCATTTATTATCTTCTTTGGGGCCCTGATCATGATCGTCATCACCGGTGCGATGACGATCAACCTGGTGGTCATGTGCAAGCTCGGCGTGCCGGGTCGGTCCGGTAGCCTGTGTCATTATGGAGTTCGCGCTTTTACCGACGCTCCGGGCGACGTTATCCACTCTTTTCAACTTCAAGACGTCACCGGCCGGTGAGCGGGGTCACATGCCCGCCGCTCTTGAGCGGAAATGTCTGTCATCGGGTCGATCGTCATGCAGCGGATCGAGTGCCCGAGACCGCAGAGCGCACGATTACCAGCCGAAAAGGGAATCGCCATCGGGTGGGAAGCGATGCAGCTCTCCTTTCTTGCAAAAAGTGGCGTCAGGCTTGTCCTGCACCGGAGCCCTGCTCCTACTGGAAAGGCAAAATGGAGAATGATGATGAATTCGGGATCAGAGGCGGATCGTCGCCGCGGAGACAACGGGGCTGGCAGCCAGGCCGGCGTTCGCGCGGGCCGCGAGAATTCAAGGAAGGCCGCGCATGTCAGTGCTGGGGATCGAGCCGGTTCCAGATCTGGAGGCACTCCTGTCGGGCCGTCGGTTTCGAATAAAACCGGGGCCAAGCCGACCGCCAAACAGCCTGGTCAGAAACAGCCCAGCCAGAAACAGCCGAGACAGGAAAGGCCCAGCCAGGAACGGGCCAGAAAGAGAGCACCCGTTTCGAAAGGGCCAGATGCGAAACAACCGCGCCTGATGTGGAAAATCCGGATATGGCGGTTTGCGAAGCAGGCTTTTACGAAATGGACGGATCTGTACGCCGCCATTGCGCAGCGTATCCTCGACAAACCGGCCGGGCAGCAACGGGCTGTGAAGCATGCAGGCACTTCCAAACCGCACCGGATGAAAGATGCGACCAAGGCGAAACCGCGTATCGATGAAAAGAAGCGGACGAGTGAGGTAGTGACAAATTCGACTGCGACGAAGGAAAATCAGACCGCCTTGAAATCGGCGACGGTGCATTCAACCGCAGAGAAGCCTGCAACGGATACGGAGGTGGCGCAAAAGTCGGCCGCCGTGGCACCTGCCCGAAAGGTTTCGAAGCAGGACGAGCCTTCTGGGGCACATAGGGTGTCCGGTGAGCCGGATGCCGCCCCGGTGAAAGCGCCAGGGGCGGGGGCGACGCCGGACAGCCCGCGCCGCTGGGGCACGCCGGACTACGAACGTCTCGGCGCAGTAAACCGAGATCCGCTGGACCTGCGCCGGGCTGACGGCACCAGGATTTCAAGGTTCGCCAAAGGCGGTCTCTACAATCCGGACGGGACACGGGACAATGCGGATATCCTGGCGCGCGAAGGGATCCAGTTCCAGGGCATGGTGTTCTCGGGCCTCGCGGAGAGAGCCCTGCGTGCCAAGATCAATACCCGCGAAGCCGGCGATCCGATCGATGCGCCCGGGCTACCGAGCGAGAACGAGCTGCTCGATCGCGCCCTCGCGCATCATGCCAAGCTCGCCGTCGACGCCGCGATGGCCAAGATCGAGGCCAGGAAGGCAGAGGAAGAAGAAGCCCGCGAATACGCCTATGTGAACCAGCCGCCCAAACCGGCCCCTACCCAAACGTCCGGGACCGGAATGAAGGAGCCCGGAGGAAAGACTGGAGCCGGTGAGCCGGACCGGCAGATGCCGACCTCGGGCGCCGACGCCGAGCCGATCCTGCGGATTGAGGGAGAGGACGCCTACATCGCCGCGCTGGACGAGCTCACCTTTATCGGGCCGGTCCGCAGCCATCTGTCCCCACCGCTGTGCCGCCGGACGCAGACCCTGATCGAAGCGGCGCGCGCGCAGATCAAGCTGCGCGAGGCCGCCTATGTCCCCGAAGAAGCCGAGATGGAGCCCTGGGACAATTACGACCCGGACCCGGACGCCCACACGCTGCGCCGGTGCCGCGACCTCATTCACCGCTACCGCCGTCTCACCGGGATCACGCCGGACGATCAGGACGACATCGATCTTGATGCGGTCGAATTCGTACACTGGGTCCTTGTTGATGCGAAGCAAAAGTGCGCGAGCGTGCAAAAGGACGTCCTCGACGCGCTCTGGAACGGCATGGACCACTACATTCGACACAATCTGAGAGCGGCACGGGTAATGATGAATGCGAGCCGGATCGAATTCTCCGAAAAGGCAGAGCATACCGCCTATATGGGCAGGACGGACCGGGCCGCCGCCGCGGCGGAATGGAGCCCGGAAGGATCCGGCGACTTCGCGCATCCGGACCGGCATCTGCCCTGGGACGATTTCGATTCCATCATGACCGAGCTCGAACGGCGCTCCTCTGTCGGTGCCGCGCGGACCCGGCTCTGGCTGCAGGCCTCGTTCGCGGTGGGATTGCGGCCGATCGAATGGCTCTATACCGATATCCACAGTTTCGAGATGGAAGGCCGCAAACGCGACTTCCTCGTCGTCATGAACGCCAAGCTCAGCGTATATCCCAGGAGCTCGGTCTCGCGGGCCATCGATATCACCGAGCTCGAGCCGTTCTGGCGCAAGCCCATGGACGACATGGTCAAGCACGGCCGCACCTGGGACGAGCCGGCGGAGTTCATCAAGGAATACCGTCTCGTGAAAACCACCCTCGTCCGTATCCAGAAGAAGATCTGGGGCGAGGTGCGCTACTCACTTTATTCCTGCCGGCGCCAGTTCATCGCAAACCAGAAAACCATGCTGAACCCGGTCGAGCTCGCCGCCGTTACCGGCCATTGCGATACGACATCCCAGGCCAGCGGCTATCCCGGCGCCCAGTACGCATGGGCCGCCCGCCGGATCGGCGTGGTGTACCCGAACCCGGACGAAGTGTTCCACCTGCGCTCCCATGAAATCGCCAAAAAGGATCGCGGCCGCGTGCGACTCGGCAAGCCCCGCCTGCCGGGCAATTTCGAAATGAAGCAGATCCAACCGTTCCTGGATGCAATCGAACGCGAAACACCGCGCCCCGACACGAGCCCCCTCAAAGGGATCGCACTCGGATAGGCCGGGCGGCGCGGGAAGCGGTTCAACTCACTTGAATCGAGTTCAATCTATTTGAACCGGGGTCAACTCACTTGATCCCGGTTCAAATCATTTGACCCGCACTGGATTCGCGCCGCTCGCCGCGGCCGGGGTTCCCGGGCGAGTGCGCCGGAAACGGATGACGCAACCAGCGCATCGGCATCGCCCTTTGCATCCCCCGCATCACCAACACAGGAGACCTGAACCGTGCAGATCAGACACTTCATCCTCGCCAAGGATGGCGGCTGGACCGGCTCCATCCGGACGCTCACCATCGACGCCAAGGTCCGGCTAGTCCCCAACGACGATCGCAATGGCGACAACGCCCCGGCATTCCGCGCGCTCGTCGGAAACGCCCGCATTGGTGACGCCTGGGATGCGCGGACGGCAGGCGATAACCCGAGATATTATCTCCGTGTCCGCCTCGACGACCCGAGCCTGACCGCGCCACTCAGACTGTCCTTGTTCCCGTGCGACGAGGGCCGCAAGGCGCGGTTGGTGTGGAACAGAGGGAAGGAACGGTAGCACATGCGCGCCGCTTGGGTGAGCAGGATCGTTTGGCCTGCCTATGTTGACGAAACCGCCGTCTGATCCACCCGGAATCGAGATAAGAAGGGTCTGCGAGAGGTGAAATCGAGGAAGCTTTCCATGGCGAGGACAACGGAAACCGGTGCTGGTAGCTACGATGAAAACGTGAAACGGATTGAGGTCATTCAGACCGGTCTTAGTGAATTCTGGAAAGACGCCGAGGGCTGGGCTCCGTCAAATGTCGCTGCGCTGCTGGACAAGTCCCGCCTGGACTGGCTCCCATCTCTTGCTACGGCCCTCAATCATTGGTCCAAAGATGGAGACTTGTCGCCAGGAGAATTGATCCTGGCCTGGGCAAATCTCGGTAGCCTGCTGGAAGGGACACTGAAGCTGTTCCTTGCGGTCTATCTCGCTGACTACGAGAACGATGCGGAACTGCTAAAGGCATTGAACATCATATACAGGAAAGGGTCTAAGAAGGACGATCCGAAGTCGCCTGATGAACTGACCTTGGAACCTATCCGACAATTCTGCAAAAAGCGGAAGCTTCTGAAAGCGGAGGAGTTGGAATTTCTGCACCAAGTGCAGAACTACCGAAACCTGATTCATGCCTTCAAGGACAAACCACTCGGCACGACGGAGGACTTTCGGAATGCAGTTGGCGTCTACCTGACGTTCATCGCCGGCCTTGCGACGAGGCTGCCGTATCCAGGAGAACTCAGCTTCCACTGGCTCGATCTGGCGGGTCGTATATGGGCACAAAATGTCTGAAGGAGGTGTTTGGAGGTGCGCAGGCCTCCGGCGACAATCCGCGTTACTTTCTCCGCATCCACCTCGATGACCCGAGCCTGCCCGCTTCCGGTTGCAGGATCCCGCTGCCTATGAGACAAAGTCTCGGCATTTATATATTATTGCTGAGCATAAGAAACATGGCTAGGACGGCTCACGGAACGCTGAAAGATCGCGCGCTCACCATCGCCAGGGAGCACGGCATCGCGCGTGCGCGCGATTTCGATGCGAAGGGTGTTCCGCGCGCCTATCTGGGCCGACTGCTGGATGAAGGCCTTCTTGTGCGCACGAGTCGCGGTCTCTATCAGCTTGCCGATGCGGAATGGTCCGAGTCCCATAGCCTCGCCGAAGCCGCGCGGGCCGTACCGCACGGTGCCATCTGCCTGCTCTCCGCGCTCAGATTCCATGAACTCACGACACAACTGCCGCATCAGGTGTGGATGCTGATAGGTCACAAGAAATGGGCGCCCAAAAACCCACCGGTGTCCCTGCGCATTATCCGAGCCACCGGCGAAGCCCTGACGGCGGGCGTCGAAAGGCATACAATCGAGCAGGTGGAAGTGCCCATCACAAATCCGGCCAAGACGGTCGTCGATTGTTTCAAATACCGCAGCCAGGTCGGTCTCGATGTGGCCATCGAAGCGCTGAGAGACTGTCTCCGAAGCCGCCGGGCCACGGTCGATGACATTTGGCATTTTGCCACCATCGACCGTGTACAGAACGTGATGCGGCCCTATATCGAGGCCACGGTATGACCCCGAAACCACCCCTCAAGAATGTCGGTGCCTCGGTCCGGACACGGCTCACCCGGCGCGCCAGCGAGCGCAAGGAAAACGTTCAGCTTGCGCTCACCCGCTTCGCCATCGAACGGCTGCTCTACCGACTGAGTCTGTCGCCCCACAAAGATCGTTTTGTGCTGAAGGGTGCCATGCTGTTCAGCCTCTGGACGCCCACGCCTTATCGCGCAACCGGCGATCTCGATCTTCTGGGATATGGCGATGCGGCGCCGGAGCGGATCGCTGCGGTCTTCCGCGAAATTTGCGGGATCGAGGTCGAGAGCGACGGCGTGGTCTTCAAGCCGGAAACCCTGCAGGCCGAGCCGGCCCGGGCTGAAGACGAATATAGCGGCGTCCGGATCACCATGACCGCCGAGATAGCCGGCGCGCGCTTGCCCATTCAGATCGACATCGGATTTGGCGATGCGGTGACCCCGGCCGTGCAGGACATCGACTATCCCTCGCTGCTCGACATGCCGGCGCCCCGGCTGCGAGCCTACCCGCCCGAGACGGTCGTGGCCGAGAAATTCCAGGCGCTGGTCGCGCTCGGCATGCTCAACAGCCGCATGAAGGATTTCTTCGACCTCTGGGCGATCTCGGAGACGTTTTCCTTCAACGGACCGGTCCTCGCGGATGCAATCGCGGCGACCTTCGATCGCCGCCGCACGGACATCCCCACGGATACGCTGACCTGCCCCCCGTCGGTCCCTCGTTCATAACGAGAGTCTGCGGGTTTGATTTTGATACTCATGGGTTTCGGTTTGGGCAAGCGCGCCGGGCGCGGAGCCCTCAAATTGCTCAAGCGCTCGGCGCGCTTGCAGTGGCGTCTGGTTTCCGAGCGACGAATGCGGCCTGACGGCGTTGTAGTCATATCGCCATAGCGCCAGCTTTCGCCGGGCATCGTCCAAGGTGTCAAAGATCTCCTCGTTCAATAACTCGTCGCGCAGGCTGCCGTTGAACGACTCGATAAAGGCGTTCTGCTGCGGTTTCCCTGGGTCGATGTAATGCCACGGCACATCGTTCTGGTCGGCCCATTTCAGGATGGCCCGGCTGGTGAACTCCGTCCCGTTATCGCTGACGATGCAACCTGGTTTTCCGTAGACCCTCACCAGCGCATCCAGCTCGCGGGCGACACGGGCTCCCGAGATACTGGTGTCGGCCATCAGGCATAGGTTTTCTCGGCAGCAATCGTCGATCACCGCCAGAATGCGGAACTTGCGTGAAGCACCCAAGCTGTCCGACAGGAAGTCCAGCGACCAGCGCGCATTTGGGTGCGCGGCTGCTGGCATTGGCGTGCGTGTGCCACGGGCCCGCTTGCGCCCCCGGCGTCGCTTCACGGAGAGCCCTTCCTCGCGATAGATGCGGTAGAGCTTCTTGTGGTTCATGGTCATCCCCTTGCGTTCCAGCAGGACGCCGATCCGGCGGTAGCCGAACCGACGCCGCTTGCCAGCAATCTCCTGCATTTCCTTGCGGATCTCCGGACAATCCGGCGGGCGTTGGCGCCGGACTGTCTTTGGATCGATACCGACAAGCCGGCAGGCCCGGCGCTGCGAGATGTCGTGACCCCGCATCGCCCTGAGCGCTGCCTCTCGCCGCTTGGTCAATGTCGTCAGTTCTTTCCCAGCAGGTCTTTCAGCACGACGTTGTCCAGCATGGTGTCGGCCAGCAGGCGCTTGAGCTTGGCATTTTCGTCCTCCAGCGCCTTCAACCTGGCCGCCTCGGACACCTCCATGCCGCCATACTTGGACTTGAACTTGTAGAACGTCGCCGGGCTGAGGCCATGCCGACGGCACACCTCTGCCGTCGGCATGCCTGCCTCCTGCTCCTTGATCATCCCGATAATCTGCGCCTCGGTGAAACGGCTCTTTCGCATTCGTCTGCTCCTTCAAGGTTGGGCAGACTCTACATCATGGTGAGGGATTTCGCGGGGGGCAGGTCATACGACAAAGCGCAGGTGATGCCGGGCAGGCCAGACCCCGTGTGCCGGAAGACCTGGACCGGGATCCGGACATCAAACCTTGAACGTAAAGCCCGGGTCGAATTCCGGGTTCGTCACCTCGATCTGGTAGCCATAGGGATTGCAGAGCACCCGGGTGCTGCCGATCGTGTAGTCGAGACTGTCGTGGATATGACCGTGGACCCACGCCTCCGGCTCATATCGCTCGATCAGGTACTCGAGATCCGATGCATAGGCTGCGGCGTCCAGACTCTTTGCTCGCTCCGGGTTTTTGTCCAGGCTTCTGGCGCTCGGCGCGTGATGGGTGACGACCACAGTCGGGCCCTCGAAGGGCTCGGCCAAAGCGCTTTCGAGCCAGTTCCTCTGCTCGCGGTGCAGACCGACCACCCATCGCGGATTGAGCTTGCGCCGGTTCCGGCTGGCCGAACGCCGCTTGATAAAACGGAAGTCGTTCATCTCACGCCGGAGTTGGCCCAAGGCCGAATAGTACGTGTCCGGATCAATCCGGTAGTCGGTCCAGAGCGTGGTGCCGACGAAGCGCGTGCCGTCAAGCTTCACGGTGTCGTTCATCAGAACATGGACCTCATCGTTCGAGGCCGCCCGAAGGTCCTCGATCACATCCTCAAGAATGCCGTCATAGAATTCGTGATTGCCCGGGACATAGACCGCAGGCGCATCCAGCCTATGGGCGATGGCTTTGGCCCGCTCGATGCCGTCCAGGCCTTCCGAGATATCGCCTGCCAGAACGACGACATCGATCTTGCCGCGCAGATCTGCCGGCGGCGTGAAGTCACTCCCATGCTCGTAATGGAGGTCTGAATAGACGGCAATTCGGGTCATGGCGCCATCATCTCCACGCTCTGCATGTTTGCGCCCCTGACCCGACGCAGCCTGTCTTCTGTGTTTCGCGGGCGGGATCATCTGCACGTCACCACGAGGCGAGCAGGTGGTGGTTCTGATCGTGCCCGCATCACAGCGGGATCTGCTTCGGTCTCGAACACTGCGTCGCCATCGAGCGATCCGTGTTGCGTCCGGGACGGCATACCGCTTCGATTTTGTATTCGAGTTTTTATATAGCGCGTCAATGTCGGATCGCAAGCTGAAAGCGGGATGCTGGCGCCGCGCCTCTGGTGTCGCGGGGAAGGCTACTGAGTGCCTGCATTTCATCCGCCCCGAAAATCTTCGTCTGACTACGCGTGGGAAACCTCGTTGTCTTGCCTCGGCGTAGCCTTCGGCGCAGCCCGGGTCAGGGCAGGGCGGATAGCCTCCATCGAGTGTTTGCACTGGCAGGGCCGGCGTCCATATCGACGCCATGAAGGTTTTCCGCGTCTGGCGATACGTACTAGCCCCGACGGATGAGCAGGCCGCGCAGATGCGGCAATGCGCCGGCGTGGTGCGGCTGGTCTATAATCTCGCGCTGGAGCAGCGCCGGGCGCGCCGGCTATCCCACACCCCGGCGCCTCAATCGGAATTGGGGGATGACCCATCTCCCGAAAATCGGCCCGGTCCGCTTCCGCTGGACCCGCGACATCGCCGGTACCGTGAAGAATGTTACGGTCACAAGCGACCCGCTGGGCTGGCATGTCAGTATCGGCTGCGACGAGCCAGACCTGTTCGGAGTGTGGTTCGATCTCGAAAACCCACCGCAAGAGCCGAGCGGTGCTTATCTGTTCCGACTGCGGGCACTCGGCCCATGCCGATACGAAAGCGGCGCGGAACATACTTCAGGCCGGAACGCGGCTTTCGGAGAGGGCGGCGGACGCGGGTCCGTCGAACCGGGAATCTCGTCAGATCCCGCTCGCATCAGGCTGATGCGAAAATCCCCCTCCTTCAGGTCGGGGAAGACGTTAAGGCAATCAGGACAGGGACTACCTGTCTGAGATGAGCTCAGTGTGGCCGTGTTCAGGCGACAGCGTAACTTTTGTTGCGTTCGGTGCGGGTTGAACAGAGTGTTGAGTGCGCTTGAAGAATTGTTCCGAAATCCGATTTGTGTGATCCGGTGTCCATAGACATGCAGACAAGATCCGGCTTGAATATTGACATCTTTGTCAGGAGTAGCCGGTGGACGAATTCAGGACGCATATTTTCGAATTGCTTTCGATGCGCGGCCGGCGTTCACGGGCGAGCTTTGTGCTGACGATCGGAGCGGCAACTATGGCTGCCGGTTTCGCGTTGAGCCTCGTATTGTCGACGGCGATTTGGGAGATCGCCAATGTCGGGTTCGATGTGTTCGGATGGGCGGGAATGGCATTGCTGCCGATTTCTTATATTTTCGCGAGCATCTGCGTGCAGCGCCTGCACGATATCGGCCTGAACGGGTTGTGGTTTGTGCCGGCTGTCGGCGCTGTTGCGGTCATGCCGGATCTGGCGTTGATGTTCCTCGTCTTTGCGATCGCGCTGGTTGCATTGATGGTCACTCCGGGTACGCCCGGTGCGAACCGTTACGGCCGCAACCGCTTCCCTTATCCGAACGCGCCGTAAAACCCGGTCCTTCAGGGCGGGGATACACGGCGCTCCCGCGCGAGCGGGAATACCTGTGTTCTCTTTTGGTTCTTGCATTTCAGTCGGCTCTGCGGAAAGATTCCGGTATGCGACGCGCGATCAAGCTTAGGCTCTACCCCACGAAGGAACAAGCTGAGGAACTGGACTTCCAGTTCGGCGCAGCGCGCTGGGTCTTCAACGACGCGCTGGAGCAGAGGTCGTCGCTCTGGAAGGAGCGGAAGGGATCCATCTCCAGATCCGATTTGATCAAGCGTCTGCCCAGGTTGAAATCGGCGCCGGAAACGGCCTGGCTGAAGCGTGGCGACAGCCAGGCTATGCAGCAATCGATCATGCATCTCGACGAGGCGTTTCAGCGTTTCTTCCGGAAGCGGGGTCGCTATCCGCGTTTCAAGTCGAAGCACGGCCGACAGGCGATCTCGTATCCGCAGCGGGTCAGGATCGTCGGCGGAAGCCGACTGTATTTACCGAAGGTCGGGGACGTCCGCGCGGTGCTGCACCGCCCGGTCGAGGGCGAGATCAAGACGGTTACCGTCTCCCGTGAGCCAACGGGCAAGTTCTTCGCCTCGATCCTGGTCGAGGATGGGCGCGAAGCTCCGGTAGCGCCCGAGGAGGTTTCCGCATCCGACGCCGTCGGCATTGACCTCGGATTGGTGCATTTTGCGACGCTCTCCGGCAACTCGGATGGCCGGAACGTGAAAGTTCCGAACCCGAGGCATTACCGCAACGCTCTTGCAGCGCTGAAGCGGCAGCAGCGCGCCTTGTCGCGCAAGAAGAAAGGATCTTCCAACCGGGCGAAGTCCCGGTTGAAGGTCGCGCGCGCCCACGAGCGCGTGACGAACGCCCGAAACGATTTTCAGCACAAACTGTCGAGACTGCTGGTCGACGAGAACCAAGCGATTTGCGTCGAGACGCTGAATGTCCGTGGCATGCTCCGGAACCGGGCGCTTGCCCGGTCCGTCGCCGACGCCGGATGGCACGGCTTCGTCTCGAAGCTGGCCTACAAGGCCCAGGAATCCGGCCGGCATTTCGTAAAGATAGATCGGTTCAACCCGTCGACGAAGACGTGCTCGCTCTGCGGCTCGATCAATGACGATCTATCTCTCGCCGACAGATCGTGGACCTGTGGCAATTGCGGTGCGGAGCACGATCGGGACGGAAACGCGGCAGACAATATCCGCCGCGAGGGGCTTTTGAAGTTACAGGCGGCAGGACTGTCCGTCTCAGGCCTGTGGAGGCATGCGTAAGACCATTCTCCCCCGGGAGAGCGGCCGCCGCCAGCGAAGCAGGAAGCCCCGTCCTTCAGGGCGGGGAGCAGTCACCACTCCAGTTTTGCGTCCTCCGGTTTCGGCGGGCGCTGACGGACCGCCTCCTCAGATTCAGAACCCTGGAAGGCGAGAAAAGGCCCTGCTGTTCCCTAGCGGCAGGGCCTTTTCGTTGATAAATGCGTGGGAAGCCCCGTCGTTCAAGGTGGGGAGGAAAGCGCGTATCGAGATTTTCATTTGCGTGCCCGGTGTCCGTATCGATGGGACCGGACCTCGCCGTGAGAACCAAGCGGCGCGGAACCTAGCTCGGGCCGCCCCCCGGCGATTCGGTGCGCCGAGTGGCAAACCGGTCGCGGCGTATCGGTTCTCCTGGCAAGGCGAGGACAGGGTTTCAAAGACGTCGGCTCCGCTACGGGTATCGTTATTTGCGAACGATGTCGCACCATTTCCCATGCGTCGAGGGGGAATAGGGGATTGCAAGACCAATCGAAATCATGTCGTCGGCGATATCATGTCCATCGACGAAAACACGCGCGAGCGTGCGCTCGTACACGTCGTTCCCATTGCGCTCGATCGTGACAACGGCACCACCACGCAGTTTGCGGCGGAGATAGTCCCGGGCCTTGATCGCGGCCTCGCGCTCGGCGGCGCATTTCGCACGGGTCCCCAGTTCCGGCGCATCCACGCCGAGAATGCGGACCCGCTCGGCGCCCATACGGAACGTGTCGCCGTCGTAAATCGATGTGATCTCGGAGGCCGAGACAGGCGTCGCAGCGCCGGACGGGGCCCCGGAGGTACTGGTCTGTTGATAGAGAGCGATCGCGCCGATAATCAGCAGGCCGACGGCGAAGCCGGCATTGCGGCGGCGAAAGAGTCCTATGAAGCGGCGGCGGGGTCTGGAACGGAACTGAAATATGCGAGCCATCTTTGTGTCCATGTCGGGAGCGTCGAAAAGACTTTATCAAAAGCGAGAAAAAGTGCGCTTTTGGTAAATCGTTCAGGGGCAGGTTTCAGGGGCTGCGTGTTGGGAGATGGACCCAACCGTCGAGGACACCGGTGACGGAAGCGATTGTCGCGGAGGGTATCTGCTGGCAGCCGGCCCAGCTCGTATCGATCTCGCCGGTCACTTTGTCTCCCAACCGGGTTGGAACGTCTTCATGCGATGCGGTGCGGGCTGTTTTGCTGATCCGGCGAGGTCACACTCAGGGTGACAGGAGCCGTACGCGTCTAACCGAAGCTGTCTGGATCGCGTTCAGCCGCTCCGAAAAGGTCCGGGAAAAAGCGCTCTCTGTAATCGAGAGGGAAGGCAATGCGGACCGGTGTCTTTGGGCCGTCCGATTTGAGAAATCCGGCTGACACGAGTCTGGTCAGCGTTTTCCGCGCAGTACGCTGCGACGTCTGCAGGACCAGAGCGGCGTGGCCGCGGTCAAGTTCTCCTGAAAGGAATACCGCTTCCGCCAGTGTAGGTGCACGCGCGTCGTCGACGGTTTCGCGGATGATATCGGTGTAACGCTCGAGAAGGCGGTCCTGGTCGAACATGAAGAGGGAAAAGCGGATCTGATCGTGGGCTGCTTTCAGAAACCATTCCGTGAAAGAGCTGAGCGCGGCCAGAGACAGGTTCCCCCGACCGTCCAGGTCGCCGCGCCGCGGACCGTCGGCGGCATCCATCTGCCGTTTGTATTCGCCGCTGTCGACAAGGCCTCTTGCTAGGCCGCGGGAAATCGACCAGAGCCCGTGACTGCCGATCCCGGCGTGAAGCGCCATCGCATGAGATACGAGCCGGGATACCCGGCCGTTCCCGTCGGGGAAGGGATGAATGAAATTGAGGCGATGATGGGCTGCCGGGATTGCGAGCATGTAGCGGATCTTGTTTTGAGACGAGAGCTCGCCGTAGCGCCGGGCGAAGTGCTTCATGTATTCGGCGACGCGGACAGAACTCGGGGGCTGATGGCGTCCGACGGATACGTCTTCGTCATCGGTCTCGCGAAAGCGACCCGGAACGATCTCGATCTTCCGTCCATCGCCTGATGTCATCACCCGATATTCTGCGGGCATGTTTTCGTAGAAGCGGGCATGGACGTATCTGATGAATTCTATCGATGTGGCCACCGGCAAGCGGTCGGCAGCGAAGAGTTCGTCGATTTCCCGCTCAACGAGGACATGCGCCTTGGCCTCTTCTGCCAGAGGGCGGATTTTGTCATCGACTTCGGCGCCTGCCAGCGCGTATTCGATGTCGCGTGGGCGGACGTCGTGGCCTTCGATGAGACCGGAGTAGTAAGCATTCATTACACGGACGAGCTCAGCAAGCTCCTGCCTGGTCCCGGGAGAACGGAGCTCGTTGTCCAGCTTCCGGGCGTCTTCCAGGATGGTCCCGGCGAGGTTGGCCAGGTCTGCCGGCACGCCGGAATCCGCCCCCTCAAGAAGGCAGGGTTCGATGCGACCCGGGGTTTCAAGCGGCGCCATCCGATTGCCGATCTATGGAGCAGGAAAAGTCGTTCAAATATCGGTACTTAACAACAAAATCGCTACTATTTTGCCGATCTTTATTGCCGATGTTTGGCTTCGCTGAAAAGGCAATGGAATCATGTCTCTACGGGGGAGAGGCTTCTGTATGCCGATTCAGCTTGCCCCTCGGAAGGATGCGCGATCAAGCCGAGTTGCCGCCATTTTTGCGAGATGGGGGCAACTGGTAATTCGGCCAACAGGTTCGCGGGATCGCCTTGAAGCCGGTCTCTCCAGCCCGCAAACCGGGCGCGTTCCGCCAGATATCGTTCGGCGACATCGAGAACCTGTGGCTCACCGTCTGTCTCGGGGCTCAAAACCCGGGCGGCCGCCGTCGCCATCGCCATGACCGGTTTGGATATCGAGGCAGGACGGATTTCCTGCTTCGGGCCTCTCCCGTTTTCGGTGGTTTTGTTTGTCCCGGTCTCAGTCGGTGAACCCCAGCTCCCTTGCCGAGCAGTGACTCCTTCTTCCGAAGGATTGGGATCTCCGTCAAAAATGTCGGTAAGGGATCCAAAAAAACGATCGATCCATTCGCGCAGTTTTTTCGAGAGCACGGAGTAGGTGTTGATCGCGCGGCGGTTTCGCTTTTCGGTCCAGGCGCGCTGGATCCGGATGAGCCCCATGCTTTCCAAGTGCAGGATCGCACGCTCCACCGTCTTCTGACTCGTACCCGCATACGCCGCGATCGCGTCGAAGGCGATCCGGACCTCGCGGCGGCCCTTGAGCTCACGGCCGAGCGTATAGAGCACAGCGCCCATCGCCGGTGTCAGCCCGTAGGTGGAGTGCTTTACCCAAAACGGCAGCCGGCCGGCCATGTCCTGCCAGCGATCCTTGTTGCGATGTGGTCCGTATGCGGCCTTTTTCGGGCGGGCCGGCGTGATCTTGAGATCGAGTGCTGGGCCGGTCTCGCCATCGACCACATCGAAGCGGCCCTGGTTCCGGAGCGCGCGGCGCTCGCTCGCTTTGACTTTCTCGCGCTGGGCGGTGCTCGCCTCGATCTCGGCCAGCATTTTCGCCATCAGCTCCGCGTCGGGCGCGCGGCGCATCAGCTCGGTGTTCATCAATCGGGTAGCAGGGTTCGGTCGGCGCCCGGGGTGATTCCGGTCCGTCATGTCTTCCTCCAGTTCTGAGGAAGCCGCCGCCCGGGCAAAGACCCAGGGTTCACCGCAAGCGCATTCTTGCGGTGTTAACCCGTCGGGCCTATCTTCTGACCGTGAAGCAGATCAGAGGCCGCGACGTCGGCTTCGGGTTTCAAAGGGTCTCCGGTTGCCGCCGGGGGCCCTTTTCTTTTGAGATCAATGGGTTACGTCGTCGCTTCCCTCCTCGGTTCGAGTCCGTTGAACGCGCTGGGCGTTCGTCCTGCTTTCCGGGCAGCGCGGCCGAATCGCAGGCCGCAGCTCTCCCGTGCCGGCGCGCGATTTTTTGCTTGCCGGGGAAAATCGAGGTGGGTAATGTCGGGGGTATCGAACCTACCGACGAACCCACCTGGGGTTCTTTCCGAGCCCTCCGAAGCGCCAACTTCGGGGGGTTCGTCGCTTTTGGGGTCACGTTTTCACTGTGTGCTCCCTGTGGTCGGAACGGGTGTCGCGGCCGAGCGCTGCCGCAATCAGGCGCTGCACGGCCTCGGAACGGTTTTCACCAGGAGCTGCGACCGCATCCACCGCGGCGATGATCTTCTCGTCCATATGCAGACAAACCGACTTCTTGCCCGCGCGCGGGCGCGCGGGCGAACCGCAGATGCTGGCGGGAACGGTTTATCCGTTCCCGCCAGCATCTGCGGTTCGTGCTTTCATCTACACTTTTATACAAGCATTTGTTTTTAAAGGCATTTTTTGGCTCATCGGCTGAGCTGTGCCGATCCCGCTCCGGTTACGGATGGGTCGCAACAACCCAACAGGCCGGATCCGTCCTGGCGTCGCATCGCGTTACCAGCATGCGGCTATATTAAGTCATTGAATTCATGCATTTAATTCCTGACGGCCTTCCTGTCGGGTGGCGGTCTGAACGGTCTGTCGGCTTCCCCGGATCAGGAAAGTTCGTGCTTTCATCTACACTTTTTGTGTAACGCATTGATTTCAATGAATTATTTGTTGAACTCACGCCCCGGCGGCCCGCGCGCCCAGAAGTCACCCGTGCTTCTTGGCAAGACGGATCATTACGGATGGGACATGTTAAGATATTAAATCAAAACATTTTTTTGATACTTGGGAGAAAATTGCGCGCAGGAGGCAGGCCGGTGAATGAGCGATCGAACCGTCGATGAAAGCACGAGCTTTCCCTATCCAGGAGCAGGCCTGGGGCGCGGTAGCGCGCATGAGCTGGACCCATCCCTTTGCCCGGGATCTTTCGCTCCGGTTGGGCCGACCGTGCCGCGGCAGGCGTGGGCGGTCAAAATTCCCTGAATTGATTCGCAGTTCTCGACGTCGGACACGCGCTGCAAGCACAGCCATGTTCAGGCGTTTTTTATGCTGCGAGTTCCCGTCGCGCTGCTCTGGCCAGGAAAGCGGATCGGTTTGACGCCACCTTGTCGATAGCGTCCAGGAGATCTTCCGGCAACGTTACTTGAACTCGTTTGGACCTTCCCGGATCACCCGGAATTGAGACAAGAAAGGCTACGGCATCGGCGTTGTCGGGATCGGCCATGATCGTATCAAGATCAGTGGGAGCAGGAATGCTCTCCCCATCTGCCCGCATAGCTTCGACATGTCCGGCAAGAGCCTCCGCAGCCATGAGGCGAGCTTCCTCCAGCGTTTCACCGGCCGTGATGCAGCCGGGAAAATCGGGGAAATCGACGCCGTAATCTGAATCGCTATCCTTCCGGAGCAATGCAATGAAAGTGGCCATTTGCCCCTCCTTGGGCTAGAGCAGCCGAGCTTCAGAACGTGAGGCCGGCCTGCTTCTCGATGCTTTTGACCGTGCCCTTCGGGATATCCCGCTTTGGATGAGGCACAGTCACGATGCCGGGTTTCGTAGGGTGTTTGAAGTGATGGTGGCTGACGGTTGTGCGAACATGCTGCCAGCCGTCGGCTTCAATCTTTCTGATAACGTCCCGGCTATTCATGTGTACGTATATACACGCAACCGGCTGCCTTTAAACAGAGTTGTGTATTTTTATACACATAAATTGCCTTCAAGGGCAGGTTGCGGGCGGTCAAAGTCCCCCGATATCACGCGCGATTTCATCAGGCGTCTCCGGCCATCAGTCGCGCGGCTTGCACACGTCCTGCCGGATCGTCGCATTGAGATCTGCCATTTCCCGTATCCAGGCGACAGGACAGTCACCTTCCGCTCAGGCAACATCCTCTGTGTCCCAGATCCGGGCGGCCCGGTACAGAGTTTCGAAATCGATAACGTCGGCAAGCACGATGTCATGGATCGCGCCGATAGAGACCCCATCGAAGAAGGCCTGCATATGTGGCCGCCAGGCGCGTGCGCGATATGAAGCATGCAGACATCCCACGAAGGTCTCGATGTCGATCCATTCGGGACGCGGTGCATTGATCGTCTTAACGTCTTCCCGCGCCTGAAGGAGGGGATTTGGGCATCAGGCCGGGGGAAACGCGACC
This sequence comes from Parvibaculum indicum, assembly GCF_011762095.1. Taxonomy (GTDB): domain Bacteria; phylum Pseudomonadota; class Alphaproteobacteria; order Parvibaculales; family Parvibaculaceae; genus Parvibaculum; species Parvibaculum indicum. The sequence continues at coordinate 108,260 of NZ_JAASQO010000006.1, forward strand.
TGACGGCATTCGCGGTTCGATGGTTCCGCGCGAGGCGGTTTCCCTGATGGCCGCATTCCGGCCCGAAATATGTTCCGCGCTGCTTGGGTCTCGCGACGAAGTTATTGTGTCAACGATATGGACACCGGTCGCGCAAATAGAAATTGTCGATACGCGCTTTCCGCCCCGCCCTGAACGACGGGGCATCCAGCGCATCTTTGGTGAGGTGCATCGACACCTCCTTTGGGATTTCAAACTATGGCAAAGCCTTATACGGTCGCGTGCAGTGATCGGTACAAGCTGATGATGCATCGGATCATTGCACGCGCGTTGCGCCGTGATCCCTCGCTCCTCGCCAGAGGGTGGACGGCGCTGGAGCGCCAGAAGAGCCGGGGTGAGGATTCGTTTCGCATCCAGGAATGGGCAGAGATCTTGTCACTTCCGATCCCGGAACTCGCACGGAAGATCATCGAAAGGTCGGAGAATATGGAACGGCTGCGGCTGAGTTCGCCGCTCTATTTCGTCGTCGATTTCACCGATCTCGATCTGCGACGGCGCCTCATTGCCAAGGCAAAGCGGGGAATCGTGTATGAGCGCCGCGCTATTTTCGTGGAGGAGCTCAGCGACGAAGACCTGCGGCTGATCGCCAAGGCCCGTGTGCCGGAAGATCTCGACTGGGATCCTGAGGCCGATCAGTCCTGATCGCGTCGGGACAACTCCTCGAAGCCTTCGCGGAGCTCATCGAGAATCTCGCCGGGCGCATTGTCCAGCGAGTAGGCCTCGGTCGAACTCCCGAGTGTGAAGACGAGCGGCTCGTATTTGTCGGCCCCTTCTTCGTGCCCGGTATATCCGCGCTGAGAGGACAGGACCCGGGTTCTGCCGTAGGTCCGGTCGAAATCGATATGCGTGTGGCCGAAACACCAGGCATTGGGATGCCACTTTTCGATTTCGGCGGTCAGATCGCTGGCATAAGCCGGGGACAGGTCTCCACAAACAAATTCGCCGTTTGCCTCCGGCACCGGCGCGTGATGGGTCACGATCAGGATCAACGCGTCTTCGCCTTCATCGGCACGGATACGCGAGACCTCGTGGTCTAGCCAGGCCCGGCTTTCGAAGTGGATGTTCCGGAGGTCGAAGGGCTCGAGCATTTTGAGCCCGTACCTTACGAGCTGGTGGTCATTGAGCTGGCGGCTGGCCTGGTGCATCGCGCCGGAGATTTTCTTTTCTTCCTTGCTGTTGACCTCATAGTCGGTCCAGCGCGTGCAGCCGAGCACGTGTAGGCGACGGCCGTCCTTCTCGAGGACGAGTTCGTCATTCTCGAGGAAGTGCGCATCGGCATTGGTTAGTGAGAGCTCGCGCAGGTCATCAACCGTGCCGCCGAGATCGCGCTTGTAGGCCTCGTGATTGCCGGCGATATAGACCACTGGCACGCCAAGAAAGGCGGCTACCTTTTCGGCATAGACAAAGCCCTGCTTGCCGATATCGATATCGCCGGCCAGCACAACGAGGTCCAGGTCTGCCTTGGCCAACCCGTCTAGCAGCGGCCCAACCTTCGGGTGCTTGTCAATTTTTTTCCGGGCCGTGTTCAGCGCGAACCAGGCGCCGCTCGGCGAGGAGGGCGGTTCGAACTCATTATGCAGGTCCGACATGAGCGCAATACGGAATGGCTTCGGGGTCATTATGCGATTCCAGTCACACAGAAGCTTTGGTCCGGACATGCGATCCGGGCGACGAGCTTGCCCCATTCCAGGGCGTCGGGACCAGCCCTGTGACGGCGATGTGTGCGCCGTCTCATCGCAAACTCCAGCTCGAGGAGCGGTTTGTCCTTCACGATCTCTTCGAGCCGGTCCTGAAGCTTCAATATGTCCCCGGTCCTGTTAGGACGCGGGGTACCGGCCGCCTCGTAGAGAGTCTTCATCCAGAATTTCTCGAAGGATGGCGCATCGGAATAGAGCGGGGTATCGCCAAATCTTTCGTCGATCCGCTGAACCGCGGTTTCGACGTTGATCCCTTTGTCCATGAGGTCGCGAAGCCGCAATCCATGCAGCAGCTCGGCTTCTGAAGTCCATTCCCAGTTCTGGAGCCAGTCCTCCGTCGGCCGGATCAGAAAACTGTCGACCGAAATCTCCTGCGCGTCGATATCGACTGTGGCCCAGCCGAACTCGATCGGGTAACTCTCCATGCCCGCGGCTTCGAAATCTATGACCGTGATTTTCATGCGCTTATAATACCCGGGTTTAAAAGGGCCCTGACGAGATGTCTGTCGAGATTACAGCATTTATGCCATCCGACCTGGTGCGACCGGGGCAGGGGAAGCGTGTTTTTGCCATCGGTGACGTACACGGACAAGACGATGCTTTCGAGCATGTGCTCAACGCGATGGCGGAGGCTGCCGAAGAATCGAAGGAAGAGACCGAGCTCGTGCTGCTTGGCGACCTCATCGATCGCGGACCAGGCCCGGTGCGGTGTCTCGACCTTGCAATGAAGCCGGCCGAGGAACTCGGCTTTGACGATAAAACCGTTTTAATGGGCAATCACGAGCAGATGGCACGGCTTGCTATGGGGCTGCCGGACCATTTTTTTTGGCTCTGGATGCAGAACGGTGGCCACACGATTTGTCGCGAGGCCGGGATTTCGAAAGAGGAAGTCGAGGATCTGGAGCAACAGAAGCTCCTTGCCGACTGGTTTCGCCGGACCGTTGGTTGGGAGAGGCGCCTGTTCCTGCGTTCGCTGAAGTCGCATCGTCAGATCGGAAATCTGCTCTTCGTGCATGCGGGAATTGCTCCAGGTGAGTCCAGGGAAGAGTTCCTCGCCGGACCCTGGCATGGCAATGGCGTTCGCACAGCCCATATCGATCAGTATCACTGGGCCTGGATCCGATGGCCGTTGCTTGAACACGAAACAGGTTGGGGAGGTGATCTGATCGTCCACGGTCACAGCATCGAGAAGCACCAGCTCCAGCGAGAGGGGCTGGACGAGGATCAGGCACACCGCATTCGCTTCGACCGGCTCGGGTTGGATGGTGGCGCGGCCATTTTCGATGCCGTGGTCGGCGCCGAGTTCGTCGATGGCGCCTATCGGATCTTCCGTGCGGAAGCAGCCAACACAAATCCGTATGCACCAAAAGCGCCAACTAAGCCTGTGAAACGCGTTGAGACAGAGGAATCACGCAAGATTGCTGAGTTTCTTCGCCGAGAAAAGGAAATCGGCGATCGCGTCCGTGCCGGCGGGATCGAGTTGCCGAGCGCCATAGCCGAGCTGCGGGAAGCCTACTTCTTGACGCAAGACCAGCTCTCGCTTCTCACCAAGATGCCGGCCGATCGGATCAACGACATCGAAAACGGAGACGTCGACCCAACCCTGTCCGAACTTAACCGTCTCCTCCGGCCTTTCACCTTTATCGTTGGTGCTATTGCAAAGAAAGACAGCTAATGCCCCGGGAATTTGTCATATCCGACCTGCATTTCGGGCACGGGCTCATGATCTCCGAGAAGATCCGAAGCCCGCGACCGTACGACGATACGACCCAGATGAATAATGCCCTCGTCGAGGCGTGGAACGCGGCCGTAGAACCCGAAGATACGGTCTATGTCCTGGGCGATGTCGTGCTCGGTATGGCTCCGAACGCCGGCATCGCCCAGCTCTCGCGCTTGTTGGGGCGCAAGGTGCTCGTGCGCGGCAATCACGATGACGACGAGATCGTGACCGCCCCCGGCCTCTGGGATGAGGTCCATTCCTATCTAGAGCTGCTCCGCACGAAGAACCGACCCATGGTCGTGCTGTTCCATTTCCCGATTGAGGAATGGCACGGCATTCGGCGCGATGCGGTCCATCTGCACGGCCATCAGCACGGGCGCAACCGCCCGATGAAGAACCGGCTTGATGTTGGGGTCGATGCGGTCGGCCTGGCGCCGATCCGGCTGGAGGACGCGATCAAGCTGGCGCAGAAGCAGAAGACGGTGATGACCGCTCTCGATGTGCACAGCCCGCGCTCGAAGCGGCCGAAGTGAATTGCGCGAGAGAAAGGGCGGGCGGGGCAACCTGCAATGATTTCTTGCAGGTTCAATCTGACTCCGGCCGCACTGAATCCGGAAGATTCTCGACGGCGCTGACTTTCTTTTAGCGGGCTCTCGAAGGGATTGAGCTGCCACGCAGGGTATTTAGATCGCCTATACGGCACTGCGTGTTAAAAAATATCATAACTATATGAATATGAAATGATTTTTCGAAAACATGCAAAATTGCTTGTTAGAAATATATATGATAATATCTAACAAGAAAGTGAGGCTCAATGTCTGCAATTGCCGACAAAATCATGAAGCGGGTACGCGGCAAAGGCCGTGGCTGGGTCTTTACACCCAAAGACTTCATCGATTTCGGCACGCGCGGGTCTGTCGATATGGCGCTTTCGCGGCTTGTCCAGTCGGGAACGATCAGGCGCGTCGGGCGCGGCCTTTATGACTACCCGGAACTACACACGAAGCTCGGGCCTCTAAGCCCGGACGCAGATAGGCTTGCTCGCGCGGTTTCACGACAAGGCGGCGACCAGGTGACTACCTCCGGCGCGGCGGCGGCAAACCGCCTTGGGTTTTCGACCCAAGTCCCGGCCAAAGCCACCTATGCGACGACCGGCCCGACGCGCACCAAGAATGTCGCGGGACGCACCCTGACCCTCAAACATGCCCGCGCGCCGGTGATCGACAAGGCGTCCGACCGCGCCAATTCGGTGTTGCAAGCTCTCGCCCATATCGGAAAGGACCGCATTGATGCTGATACGATCCGGCAATTGGCGCGCCGCCTCGACGACCACGACATGAAAACACTCATCAAGGCCCGTCCGAAGATGCCGGGCTGGATGGGCGATATCGTGCTGAAGATCGGAGCGGTCAGACATGGATGAGTTCGCTCGCAGACCGGCAGACGACCGCCGCGCCTTCATCCAGGAAGCAGCGAGCCGGCGCGACCTGACCGCCGCCATCATCGAAAAGGACTTCTGGGTCTGCTGGACTCTAAGACGGCTGGTTCGCTGTGCGGAGCTGGAGGGGCATTTCACGTTCAAGGGCGGAACGTCGCTCTCGAAAGCCTATGGGATCATTCAGCGGTTTTCGGAAGATATCGACCTGACCATCGACAGGAACGCGCCGATGGTTCGCGACGCCCCCTCTCCTATGGAGAACGGAATCAGCGGCAAGGAACGCAAACGCCGCACCGATACGCTCAAGGCCGCCGCGCAGGAGTATGTGACCACCGTCGTCATGCCGGTTTTGCGCCGGGAAATCGAGACCGCGCTCGGCACTGCCGAAGGATGGGACATCGTTTCCGATCCGGACGATCCCGACAGCCAGACACTGCTGTTCAATTACCCGCGTCTTGCCAATTACGGCCAAGGATATGGGCGTGGTGGATGGGGCGTTGGCAGATTTGGCGAGGGCGAAATCGGCTACATCAAGCCCCGTATCAAGCTGGAATTTGGCGCGCGCGGAGATACCGATCCGTCGGAACTGAAAGACATTACGCCCTATCTGGCCGAGACATTTCCGGAAGAGCTGCCGGATTCCATATCCCCTATCCCGACTCTGGCGGTGGTGCGGACCTTCTGGGAAAAAGCGACCATCCTCCATGCCCTGCATCACAACGGAAAACTGCGTGAAGGTATGTCGCGGCACTATTACGACACGTTGATGCTGGCCCAAAAGGGCATTGCGGACGAAGCGCTGCAACAGCCGGACCTTCTTGCCCGCGTCGTGCACAACAAGAGCCTGATGTTTGCCGACAACTCCGCCTCTTACGACACGGCCGTCATAGGTTCGTTGCGGCTCGTCCCCTCGGAGGAAATCAAAGCGCGGCTCGAAGAAGACTATGCGGCCATGTCGGAAATGTTCATGGACACCCCGCCTACATTCGAAGACCTGCTGGCGGGGAGCGCCGAACTGGAAGCACGGATAAACGGCCAAGCCGAACGCTGAAGCGGGATCGTCGATTATAATTGACGGGATGTGGAATGAGCTTGGTGAAAAATCCATCGCATCCAGGCGAGGTGCTCAAGGAGTTGTATCTGGACGGGCTGGGGCTTAGCCCGATCGGTCTGGCGAAGCGACTGCACGTGCCTCGCACACGCATTGAGCGGCTTGTAAAGGAAGAGACGTCGGTCACTGCAGACACCGCGATGCGGCTCGGGAAGTTTTTCGGCACCACGCCGGAATACTGGTTGAACCTGCAACGAGCGTGGGATCTGGCGCGCGCCCGCGATGAAATCGACGTCTCCGATATCACTCCGCTAGAGGCGGCTTGACCGCGCTCGATGTGCACAGCCCGCGCTCTGAGTCGCGCGTAGACGCTTCGACATAAGAATAAGTCAAGAGGCGACTGTTAAAGCCCCGGGGGACATCGAGGCGCCATCGGCGACTTGACGTGACATCACATACGATATCATATTAACGTGTGATTGTTGTGACATCCAACATGAGCACCTACCCTCTCAGAATCGCAGATCATGTTATGGAAGAAGCCAAGCGAGCAGCGGCGGAAGACAATGTTTCGCTCAACCAGTTGCTTTCAGCGTTTATCGCCGATGGCATCGGTCATCGGCGTGCCATTCTGAACCTGAGAAACCGAGCAGCACGCGGCAATGTCGATGCGGCTCTGGAAATTCTCGATCGCGCACCTGATGTCGAACCTGACCCGGGCGACGAGTTGGTAAAAGCCCATGTCCGAGATGGCGCGGGATAGATGCCTGTTCGCCATCATGCCGCGAACATTGAGATCCTCAATGACCACAGCGCTGGCCTTGCGGGCCAGCCCGGTCGTGAGTTTATGCAGCCCATCCTGCCGGATATTGCGGATGCGCGCATGGAGCTTCGCGATCTTGGCGCGAGAACGCGCGCGGTTCTTCCCGCCTTTTGCCTTTCGCGCATGGGACCTCTGGAGCCTGGCGAGCCGCTTCAGATTTCTGCCCAGAGATTTCGGACCGGCAAACTTGCGGCCATCGCTCAGGGTTGCCAGGTCGGTAACACCGAGATCGACCCCGAGAACCTCCTCGTCGGGACGCGGCGTAAAGCTGTGTGTAACGCTCGGATCTCCGCTTCTTCCGCATGTATCAGCTCTATTCGCTGGAGGCCGACCCGCAGCCAGCGGCTCTGTCCGCTCGTGAGGTAGCGGTCTCCGGTCATGCTGTCGCCTGACCCTGACTTGTTGCTGCCCTGCCCTATGCTGCCGGCGCTTGGCGAGAAGAGTTCGCCCTGGTACTTCGCAAGCGCGGCCAGGATATGTTCGGGCCGCGGAAATCGGCTTGTGTACCCGTCGCCGGGCCGAATGTAGATCCCATCCTCGATGTGATAGGTCTTTTCCTGCTCAGTGAGCTCGGCCAGGGCGGCTTCAACGGCGCCGCGCTCGCCAAGATGCAGCAACTCGTTCGCTGTGACCGCGCCGCCGTCGGGGAACACGGCAACGTACGCCTCTACCTGCTGTGCCAGACTCATCGCGCGTCTCTCGAGGTTTCCGCTGCCGGTTTTGATGGTCAGAAACCAAGCATATCCGATGGAAACGCCAACAGACCTTGATAATTCAGGTTTTCCGGACATCTTTCAACCAGCAGAGGATTGAGAGATGACCGTCGAGATTTCCGAATTCATGGCCGATGCCTTGGTGCAACCCGGGCCGGACAGGCGCGTCTTCGCGATCGGCGACGTGCATGGCCAGCACGACGCCTTCCTGGACGTGCTCAAGGCCATGACGGCTGCGGCGTCTGAATGCGAGGAACACACCGAATTCGTGCAGCTCGGCGATCTCATCGACCGGGGGCCGTATTCCCTGTGTTGCATCGACGAGATGATGAAGTCGGCCGCCGAACTCGGCTTCGACGATAAAACCGTTTTAATGGCAAACCATGAGCAGATCGCCCGGATCGTCATGGACGTCGATGCGGGAAAGGCTGATTTGTGGATCGAGAACGGGGCCAAAGCGATTTTCCGGGAATGCGGCGTGCCGGATGATGCTCGCCGGCGTTTCAGCGCATCGCAGAAAGCGAGGGCTATGCGCGATTTCTGGGGCAAGGATCGTCTCGAGTTTCTTCGCTCGCTGGAGCCACATCGACAGATCGGAAACCTGCTTTTCGTTCACGCCGGGCTCAACCCGAACGTGCCGAAGGATGAGTTCCTGGCGCTGCCATGGGATTACACCTTCCAGCCGAATATCCTGGGCGACCGGGAAAATCACTGGGCCTGGATCCGGTTCCCGTTCCTGAATCATATCAGCGGATGGGGCGGCGATCTCATCGTGCACGGTCACACGCCCGAGCCGAGGGTTATTGCCTATGAACGAGAGGATCCGCGCATGGCCCACCGTATTCGCTACGACCGGCTGGACCTCGACGGCGGCGCCGGCATGGGCGAGCCTGTGGCGGTGGCGGGTGCCGAGTTCATCCGTGTCGCGCGGGAAACTCGGCCCTTCAGGGCGGGGAGGAAAGCGCGCTGGCCAAGGTCTTTAGAATTCTCCGTTTCTGACTATTTTCCGAGAATGATCTCGAACCGAGCGTACCGATACCGGCTGAAGCCGACGGAGGAGCAGGCCGCGCAGATGCGCCAGTTCTCCGGCGTGGTGCGGCTCGTTTACAACCTCGCGCTGGAGCAGCGACGCGACTGGTGGCGGCAATACGTCGCCCGAACCGGCAAGTCGCTCACCTATGTAGTCCAGGCGCGAGAGCTCACCGAACTGCGCCGGAGCTTCGACTGGATCGCAGCGGTCTCCCAGACGAGCCAGCAGCAGGCGCTGCGCGATCTCGATCGCGCTTATGCGAACTTCTTTGCCGGTCGATCCGGCTATCCATCGCCCCGGCGCCGGGGCGTTCATGACGGGTTCCGCTTCCAGGGTCGCGAGTGCCGGGTCCGGCGCCTCAATCGGAATTGGGGCGCGATCCATCTGCCGAAAATCGGTCCGGTCCGCTTCCGCTGGACCCGCGACATCGCCGGTGCCGTGAAGAATGTGACCGTGTCACGAGACCCGCTCGGCTGGCATGTCAGCATCGCCTGCGAGGTCGAGATCGAGGCGCCGGAGAAGCCGCCGTTGAAGGCGCTCGGCATCGATCGCGGTGTCGTACATACGCTGGCCTTCTCCGATGGGAGGTTCGCCGATCTCCCGCTGGAAAGGTTGCGCGTCCTCGACCGCCGGGCGCGCAAACAGGCCCGGTCGCTTGCCCGCTGCCGTCGCGGTTCGAAGCGCCGGGAGAAGGCCAAAGCGCGGCTGGCCCGGACCAGGGCGAAGACAGCGCGTGTCCGCAAGCACTGGGTCCATGAACGCACCGCCGGTCTGGCGCGTAGCTGCGGCACCGTCGTGATCGAGGATCTGCGGGTCCGGAACATGACCGCGAGCGCACGGGGCACTGTCGAAGCGCCCGGCACGAATGTGCGTCAGAAGGCGGGCCTTAATCGATCCATCCTCGAACAGGGCTGGTTTTTCTTCGAGACCTGCCTTCGCTACAAGCTTGAGGCCGCTGGCGGGACGCTGATCAAGGTGCCCGCTTCCTATACGAGCCGGACCTGCTTCGCATGCGGGTCCATTTCAAAACATCACCGCAAGAGCCAAGCGGTGTTTCTCTGTTCCGACTGCGGGTACTCGGCCCATGCCGATACGAACGCGGCGCGGAACATTCTCAAGGCCGGAACGCGGCCTTCGGGGAGGGTACCGGTTGCGGGCCCGTCGAACCGAGAATCTCGTCAGATCGCGCAAACCGCGGCCTGATGCAAAAATCCCCCGTTCAGGTGGGGGAAGACGTTAACGCTGACCATGATGCGGATGTCATTGTTGCCGCCACCGGCAATCCGCCGGGCCTGCATCTGCGGGTTTCGTTTGGTGACCGCCGCCATGATGCGGTCGAGTGTCTGGTCAATTTCCATCAGGGACGCTTCGCGTTCGCCAACCGGCAGGTAGGTCAGGTCGATGTCGACCGACAGGCGAGGCATGTCCCGATAGAATAGGTTTATGGCTGTGCCGTCCTTCAGGGCGAACACGTCCTCCGCTGCGATGTCTGGCAGTACGCCCAGCAGGAGCCGAACCTGATCCACATAGCGGTCAAGCATCGGCATCGGCCTCCGGGTCTTCCGTCCGCACGAAGCTCTTCGGGACGTAGATGCGGTATGTTGGATGGAGCTTGCCGCCTTCGACAAGCGCCCGCGGCCCCGAGCCGAAATCGACCTTGTCGATACTTAGGTGTTTGCGCCAGGCATGCTGGTGGCGATCGGCGAAGACGAAAAACAGGCGCCGCACCTTTACGCTCTGGCAGGCGGTGAGCAGCGCCATAAGTTGCTTGGGCCGCAGCGTTGTCAGGCTCTCGAAAATTTTGTCCAGAGCCTCGAAGCTGGCTTCGTCGGTCAGTTCGTCGAGCGCTTCTAAAGTGGCCCGCTCAGGAGACGATGCCCTCAGCGACCAATGCCAGACATTCACGGCCTGACTGCTTTCGCGGGTATCACGGTCAGTGTCGATGATGCCGGTCTGGTCGTCGCCGAACAGGGTGCGTCGGTGCACGACCATCTTTGCGTCGCTCGGCAGCCGCTTCAGCCATGAGGGCACATCGCCGTAGAGGTGGACGCGCGGCGTGCCGCCCAGGTGCAGGTAGTGGGCATAACCCGCCAGGTCGAGCGCGCTCACGCCGCCTAGGTGCACATCGTACTTCATGATCCATTGCAGGGAGAGCAGGGCGCTGTCCCATGGGACAGCGCTTTTTGCCTGCACACCTTCCGGCAGGGGGCGGCGGTAGACGCCCCTCATGACCCGCTCCAGCCAACCTCGGGCCACGTAGTTGTGGATCGACTTAGCATCGATGCCCTGGCCCTTGAGCCAAGGGGTGTCCACCAGAAGGCCCGGTGGTACCTTGTCCAGGAGAGGTTTTAATCGTTGCTGTTTTTGATGGTCCATAACCATCAAAATCGCATATTTTCAAAATAAGGCCAAGTGGGATTTTGATGTTTTGTCAATTGCATGGCTTTTTGCCAATCAAATGAATATTTTTCAAAATTATACCTCGTATACCTTAAGCGTTCTTGAGCCAGCGCCAACTGAAGAAAGTTAAAGGCTTCAACCCCCTACTAAGGGGCACCTTCGGGTGCTCGTCGTCGCTTTCGTCGATCTACGTGATCTTACTAACAACCGATTCCGGAAGATCTTCGATAGCGCCGACTTTCCGCGAGCGGCCTCTCAAGCGGTCATCTGATCAAGCGCGGGAAACCTCGTCTTTCAGGGCGAGGAAGAAAGCGCGGTGGGTAGGGCCTTTTGAAGGCCGGGTTTCTGACTATTTTCGGTGAATGATCGTGAACCGAGCTTACCGATACCGGCTGAAGCCGACGGATGAACAGGCCGCGCAGATGCGTCAGTTCTCCGGCGTGGTGCGTCTCGTTTACAACCTCGCGCTGGAGCAACGTCGGGACTGGTGGCGCCAATACGCCGTCCGAACCGGCAAGTCGCTCACCTATGTAGCTCAGGCCAGAGAGCTCACCGAACTGCGCCGATCGTTCGACTGGATCGCAGCGGTCTCCCAGACGAGCCAGCAGCAGGCGCTGCGCGATCTCGATCGCGCTTATGCGAACTTCTTCGCCGGTCGATCCGGCTATCCCACCCCCCGGCGCCGGGGCGTGAACGACGGGTTCCGCTTCCATGGCCGGGAATGCCGGATCCGACGCCTCAACCGGAATTGGGGCGCGATCCATCTCCCGAAGATCGGAGAGGTGCGCTTCCGCTGGACCCGCGACGTCCTCGGTGACGTGAAGAATGTCACCGTGTCACGGGACCCGCTCGGCTGGCATGTCAGCATCGCCTGCGAGGTCGAGAGCGAGGCGCCGGAGAAGAGAGCAGCAGAAGCGGTCGGCATCGATCGCGGCGTCGCGCATACGCTTGCCTTCTCCGATGGAACATTCGCCGATCTGCCGCTGGAGCGGTTGCGCGTTCTGGACCGCCGGGCGCGCAAACAGGCCAGATCGCTTGCCCGCTGCCGGCGGGGATCGAAACGCCGGGAGAAGGCGAAAGCGCGACTGGCGCGGACCAAAGCGAAGACAGCGCGTGTCCGCAAGCACTGGGTCCATGAGCGCAGCGCCGGTCTCGCAAGGCGCTACGGCACCGTTGTGACCGAGGATCTGAAGGTCGCGAACATGACCGCGAGCGCGCGAGGTACCGTCGAGGCGCCCGGCACGCATGTGCGCCAGAAGGCGGGCCTGAACAGATCGATACTCGAGCAGGGCTGGTACCAGTTCGAGACCTGCCTTCGCTACAAGCTGGAAGCGGCCGGCGGTGTCCTGATCAAGGTGCCCGCGGCCTATACGAGCCAGACCTGTTCGGAATGCGGCTCGATCTCGAAAACCCACCGCAAGAGCCAAGCGGTGTTTCTCTGTTCCGATTGCGGGCACTCGGCCCATGCCGATACGAACGCGGCGCGGAACATCCTTCGGGCCGGAACGCGGCCTTCGGGGAGGGCACCGGTTGCGGGCCCGACGACCCGAGAATCTCGTCAGAATGCACTCGCTGCGGCCTGATGCAAAAATCCCCCTTCTTGAGGTGGGGAAGACGTTAAGGGATCACGGTAGAAGAGCTCTTGGCCGACGGGGTCTCCCCAGAAGAGGCGATAGGCCGGCTTGATGCCGCCTTGGCCAGCTGGACCGTCTTTTCGGATTCGCCCAAGGACCAGGAATGGCTCGACCGCCTTTATCGGGATGGCACGACCTGGATCCGGCCCCGACCTTTTTTCCGGAAGGACGTCGCCGTGGTTTTAGAGCGACGTGACACGGATGAAATGAGGGTCCATGCCGCGCTGAAAGAGCGGGGCAGGGCGACCAGGAAGCACAGGGCCGCTGACGATGCTCGGGAATGGGCCCAGCTCTTCCTGAATTCGCGGTCGAGCCTTTTGTAGGCAAAATGGCTGAATTGCCTACAAAAATTGCCCCAAATCCTGCGAAATGGGGGCAACTTCGAGCAAAAACAAAGAGTTAGGGCTTGTTCGATTTGCTTGCGTCCGTTAAGCGGCGGCCTCTTGCAGGGCCCGTACAGGTGGCTGCTCATGCTGCTGCGCCTGCCACAGATCATAGTTGGCCTGAAGGTTGATCCAGAAGCGCGCAGTGCTTGCCCCCGCCAATTCCAGGCGGATGGCCAGGTCAGGGCTAATTCCCGCCTTGCCGTTTAGCACTCGTGATAGGGCCGTGCGGGACATGGAAAGCCGCTCAGCGGCTTCCGTCACCTGCAAATCCAGCGGTTCGAACACCATTTCTTTCAGGATTTCTCCCGGATGGGGATGCTTGTAAATCATGGCTTTGTCCTCAGTGATAGTCTTGATAATCGACCAGCTCGATATCGGAACCGACAAAGCGAAAGGTCACTCGCCAATTTCCGTTCACCCATACTGACCAGCGGCCTTTCAGCTCCCCTTTAAGCGGATGTAACCGCAATCCGGGTTGCTCCATATCCTTTGGCTCATTTGCGGCATCGAGCATAGCCAGGATCATGGCCAGTCGTTTGGTGTGGGTGGCTTGAATGCCGCGCGTTGAACCGGTGCGATAGAACCTTTCCAGGCCCTTGTGACGGAATCCGATAATCATACCGACAATGTAGCGCGTAACGTTACGCGCATCAACGACCTGCTGCCGCCATGGCACGGTCCATCTGCATGGCCATCAGCACGGGCGCAACCGTCCGATGAAGAACCGGCTTGATGTCGGGGTCGACGCGGTTGGCTTCGCGCCGATATGGCTGGGTTAGGCTGTCAAGCTGGCTCAGCAGCAGAAAACAGTGATGACCATGCTTGATGTGCACAGCCCGCGTTCGAAGCGGCCGAAGTGATCACCCGAGAGAAAGGGCGGGCGGGACAACCTGCAAGGATTTCTTGCAGGTTCAATCTGATTCCGGCCGCCCTGAATCCGGAAGATTCTTGATGGCGCCGACTTTCCTTTAGCGGCCTCTCAAAGCGATTGACCTGCGACGCGGGACGCACCCTGACCCTCAAACATGCCCGCGCGCCGGTGATCGACAAGGCCTCCGACCGCGCCAATTCGGTGTTGCAAGCTCTCGCCCATATCGGAAAGGACCGCATCGATACCGATACGATCCGGCAATTGGCGCGCCGTCTCGGCGACCACGACATGAAAACACTAATCAAAGCCCGTCCGAAACCAGTGCATCGCGCAGGAATGGGCACAGCTCTTCCTGAAATCGCGGTTGAGCCCTTTGTAGGCAAAAAGACGATTTTGCCTACAAATCAAGTGAGGGGTGTGTGAAAGGTTGCCCCCATTTTCCGAGGTGTGGGGCAACGTCGAGCGAAAACAATGGGTTAGGTCCTGTTCGACTTTGCGCCGTTCCTATTTGTTACGTGGCCAATTCGATTGATGAGATATATGCGTCTCATATGGTCGTCAGGAGATAGTACTTCCTGATTTGCGCCATATTCATCTCATTTGTCTTGAACTCTCCCGCATATCCGCTATATGGGATGTATACGTCCCATTTTATGGACCCGATTCATGGACAAGCTCGCATTGATTTCGACCGCCAAAGAGTTCGGCGCCGAGATCCGCCGCCAACGAAAAGCGGCGAAACTTACACAGGCGGAGCTCGCAACAGCGATAGGCACGACCCGACGTCTCCTCTCCGCCCTCGAAAACGGGGAGCGCGGTGTCTCCATCGAGGCGGCACTGGCCGCCGCCAGCGAGCTCGGGCTCGAACTGCGCATGGAACCGAGATCATGACGCGCGAAATCGATGTCTTCGTCGAAGGCGAGGATCGCCCGACCGGACGGCTGTCCGGCGACGAGCAGGGCGCCCTGTCGTTCCGCTACACTGCGGACGCCGTGCGGCCGGTCTCGCTCGCTCTGCCGCTCGAGCGGGAAAGCCTCAAGGACAGCGAAACGCGATCCTTCTTCGACAATCTACTGCAGGAGAATTCGTCACTCGATGCGGTGATGGCGAAGCACAACATCGATCGCTCCGACATTGCAGGCCTGCTTTATCACCTCGGCCGCGATTGCCCAGGTGCGATCTCTTGCGTGCCGGCCGGCGAGGGACCGGGAAAGAGGCCCGGACGCCTGGAGGAAGACTACGATGTGTTGAGCGATAACGATCTCGCCAGGATCATGCGCTCCCTTCGCGACGACAGGCGTCTGCCGGTCGACACCAAGGACCCATCGCCGCTGGCCGGCGTCCAGGGAAAGATCGCGCTTACGTTATTGGCCGACGGATCCTTTGCCATTCCGCGACATGGAACCGGCGTCCCTACCACGCACATTCTCAAGATCCCGCGGCGCGGCGAAGAAGCTCTCGTCGACCAGGAGCATCGATTGATGTCGATCGCGGGCAGGGTTTACGGGGACGAAGTCGCACATGTCGAGCCGCTCGAAATTGATGATGTGCGTGGACTGCTTATCACCCGGTTCGACCGTGTCGTCGAGAACGGTGTGGTGAGCCGGATCCATCAGGAGGACTTCTGCCAGGCGCTCGGCCTGCCGAAGAGCCTCAAATACGAACGAGACGGCGAAGGCGGCCGATCATTCAATGCAGAAGCGGTAGGCAAGGTCCTCGGAAAGACAAGGCTGCCGGCCAAGGCGCGGCGCTCCCTTCTGCAGATGACCATCCTCAATCTTGCTCTCGGCAACACAGACAACCACGCCAAAAACCACGCCCTGATCTATCGTGGCAACGCTCCGGAGCTCGCCCCACTCTACGATGTCGTCCCCGTGCTGCTCGACTCGAACATCGATCATCGATTTTCGCTGCATATCGGAGCCGCCGACACGATGGAAGCGCTCACACGCGATGACTTCTTCGACTTTGTAAGAGCGATCGGCCTCAGGGCACGCGGCAGGTCTGGTGAAGACGAAATCCTCAAGAACACCGGAGAGGTCCTAAATGCGATCGCCGGGCTTGTGGATGAACTGCAGGGCGGACAAACGAAGCTGCTTGGCGACATGATCGCACACCAGGTCGAACGTATCTCGGAAGTTCTGGGGCTCGAGACCGAGATTCCAGAGCGAGACGCCTTCCTGCTCAGAGGGGGTGGCTTCCGCCTGCAGAGCTGATGGGGAGGCTTAAATGGGCGTGGACGGTGAATTGCGACGGACAAGCAGGAGCGAAACCCTACGCAGCTTCCAGAGGTTTGGCTCGGTTGATTCGTGCCTTTTCCTTCGGATCGTGCATGGCTTTCCAGAGTTCGCTGCGGCGCTGCGTGTTCAGCCAGAAATCTGGCGTGTTGCCGAACACGCGGGCCAGAATGAGCGCGGTGGAGGCAGTCACATTTCTCTTGTCATTGCAGAGTTCGTTGACGTGCTTGCGTTGTACACCCATGGCCTCGGCCAGTTCGGTCTGGGTAAGCCCGAGCGGCTCCATGAACTCCTCGGTCAGGATTTCGCCGACCGTGGCCGGTTTGCGCTTCGTCATCAACATGAGCTTTACCTGTAGCTGTGATCGTTCAGATCGATATTCCTCGCCTCGCCCCGGCTTGCATCCCACTGGAAAACCAGTCTCCATTGCTTGCTGACGCGGATTGAATGCCAGCCGGACAGCTTGCCCTGCAGCCGTTCGAAATGATTGCCGGGCGGGATACGAAGGTCCTCGTCGGCCATCGCGTCGTCAATCATCTGGAGCTTGCGAAACACCCGCAGCCTTTTTAGCAAAATGCGGGGTTACAAATCGCTAGCACCTTATGCTTACGTATATGATTGTGGCCGATTATATTGCTTGCATGAACAGCAAGCACAAAAGGACGCTCAAAGCTGTGTTTGCCGAGCCCGTCTCAGGAGCGATTGAATGGGCGTCTATCGAGAGTCTGCTTGTTGCTGTCGGGGCGCCCGCGTGATCGAAGGCCGTGGCTCCCGCGTCCGGTTTGAGAAAGATGGTGTAGTCATCTCGTTCCATCGGCCGCATCCGCGCAAGGAGGCCAAACGCTATCAGGTCCGCGACGCCTGCGAATTCCTCTCCCAGATTGGAGCGAGACCATGAACACGATGACTTACAAGGGCTATTCGGCGCGGGTTGAATATGACGATGAAGATGAAATTTTTTTCGGCAAAATCGCCGGTATTTCCGATGTCATAGGGTTTCACGCGGAGACTGTTGCTGATCTGAAGACAGCGTTCCATGAAGCGCTTGATGACTATCTTGCCACCTGCGCAAAGGTTGGTAAGGAGCCCCAAAAGCCCTATTCAGGCAAGATGATGTTCCGCGTGTCTCCGGATGTTCATCGTAAGGCTGCCGTAGCTGCAGAACTTTCCGGAAAGAGCCTCAACCAATGGGCCGAGGAAGCGCTGTCAAAGGCGGCCCAGCCGAATTCGGTCGGGTAGCTTGCTGTGCCCGCAGCCTCGATTGCGCCGTTTGTCAGAAGATCATTTTTGGGTACTTTCGGGTGTCAAAACACCCGCATCCCATCCTTGAGAATATGCGTTTTGATGATGTCACGCGCGCTTTCGATCTCGACGACATCGCAGTCGATTTGCAGGTAGCGCTCGATCACCCGCTGCGTCTCCTGCCATATCGCGAAATAATCCCACCCGGTCACCCGCGTCTTGTCGGCATCGATTGCGATATCGATGTCACTGTCCGGTGTGGCGTCTCCTCGGACGAGGGATCCAAAAAGCCAGAGCGCTTGCACCCCGATACGCCGCAGTTCCGGCTCAAGTTCGCGCAACCCTTCGATGCATTCAGCCTTGTCGGGCACGCGCGGCCGCAGCTTTTCCAACGCGCTGTGTAACGCGCGGATCTCCGCTTCTTCCGCATGTATCAGCTCTATTCGCTGGTGGCCGACCCGCAGCCAGCGGCTCTGTCCGCTCGTGAGGTAGCGGTCTCCGGCCATGCTGTCGCCCGACCCTGACTTGTTGCTGCCCTGACCCATGCTGCCGGCGCTTGGCGAGAAGAGTTCGCCCCGGTACTTCGTAAGCGCGGCCAGGATATGTTCGGGCCGCGGAAATCGGCTTGTGTACCCGTCACCGGGCCGAATGTAGATCCCATCCTCGATGTGATAGGCCTTTTCCTGCTCAGTGAGCTCGGCCAGGGCGGCTTCAACGGCGCCGCGCTCGCCAAGGTGCAGCAACTCGTTTGCTGTGACCGCGCCGCCGTCGGGGAACACGGCAACGTACGCCTCTACCTGCTGTGCCAGACTCATCGCGCTGTTCTCGAGGTTTCCGCTGCCGGTTTTGATGATCAGAAACCGAGCATATCCGATGGAAACGCCAACAGGCCTTGATAATTCGGGTTTTCCGGACATCTTTCAACTAGCAGAGGATTGAGAGATGACCGTCGAGATTTCCGAATTCATGGCCGATGCCTTGGTGCAACCCGGGCCGGACAGGCGCGTCTTCGCGATCGGGGACGTGCATGGCCAGCACGAGGCCTTCCTTGATGTGCTCAAGGCCATGAACGCTGCGGCGGCAGAAAGCGCGGAACGCACCGAGCTCGTTCAGCTCGGCGATCTCATCGACCGGGGGCCGTCCTCCCTGCGCTGCATCGATGAGATGATGAGGCCGGCTGAAACGTTGGGCTTCGACGAGAAAACCGTTCTGATGGCAAACCATGAGCAGCTCGCGCGCATCGTGATGGATGTGGATGCGGGCAAGATCGATCTGTGGCTTGAAAACGGCGCCAAGGCGATCTTTGCAGAATGCGGCGTGCCCGACGAAGTGCGCGCACATATGAACTGGGCCGAAAAGGCACGCGCGATGCGTGATTGCTGGGGCGCGGCGCGTCAGGCTTTTCTGCGTGAATTGCAGCCCTATCGCCGGATCGGAAACCTCCTCTTCGTGCATGCAGGCCTCAACCCGGATGTGCCGAAGGATGAGTTCCTTGCGCGCCCCTGGGATTACAGCTATCGCCCGACCCGCCCCGGTTTCGATGAGGATCACTGGGCGTGGATCCGGTTTCCTTTCCTCAATCATGTCGGCGGATGGGGTGGCGATCTCGTGGTGCATGGGCACTCGCCCGAACCGCGGCTCATCGCCTATGAAGGCGAGGATCCGCGCATGACACACCGCATTCGATATGACCGGCTCGATATCGATGGCGGGGCGGGCATGTCAGAGCCCGTGGCTGTGGCGGGCGCCGAGTTTATTGCGGGTGGGTATCGGATATATAAAGCGCGGATATCCGAGAGCCGTGCTCGGGCGCGGACATAGGTTGTGCGCGCCAGGGCCGCGCCTAGCTGTGGACCGGATATCCGGCCGCTTTCCACGCGCTCATCGATCCCATAAAAACGTCGACTTGCTTGAAGTCTTGTCGGCGCAGCATTGATGCCGCGATGGTGGAACGCGCACCGCTCTTGCACATCACGGTGTAGCGTCGTTGAGGGTCAAGTTCGCGCATCTTCTCTGCGATCTCGCCGACATAGATGTGCTGGGCGCCGTCAATGCGCTCCTCCGCCAATTCGTCTTTGCCGCGCACGTCAAGAAGGGTCCAGTCGTCTGGCGCTTCGTCGAGACGGCGGGCCACTTCGGGAACATCCACAACCGGCATGGATTGAAACGCACCGGACATCGCAGCCCAGCCGGTTATGGACGGGGTGAGAAATCCTTTCACGCCGTCAAAACCGATCCGGGCGAGATGGCGCGACGCACAACTGGCCTGATCCGCGTCGTTGGCGACGAGCAGGATTGCGTCCAACGGATCGAGGAACCAGCCCGCGAAAGCCGGGATCATGTCATCGGGCAGGGCGATCGCGCCGGGCAAATGCGCACCGAGATAGGCGGCGACCCCGCGAACATCGAGGATCGTGGCATCGCCTGCGGCGTCCTGCCAGGCCTTCGGTCCGAATGCGGGCGGTACGGTCGGTTCCTCAAGGCGCGGTCCGCCTTCCAGGTTGATCTCTTCCATCAGGCGGAAATAGGGCGGCTGGTCATGATGCTCGATGAGCTTGGTGTCGATGAAAGCGTCGCGATCGTTCATCCGGAGCATCGGGTTTGTCTGGCGTTCATAGCCGATGGTGGAGAATTCGCGGTCCGCCATATTATTGCCGCAGACTGAGCCCGCGCCATGGGCGGGGTAGATAATGGCCTGGTCGCCGAGCGCGCAGATCTTCTGCAGGCTGTCGAATAGGTCGCCGGCGACGTTGCGCGCCCGATCCGGATAAAAGTCGGTGCGGCCCACATCGCCGACAAACAGCGTATCGCCAGTAAAGACGCCGACCGCGTTTTCGCCAAAAGCCTTGTCGTAGATAGCAAAGGACAGGCTGTCATCGGTATGTCCCGGCGTTTCCATCACGCAAAGCGTGAGACCCCCAAAGGTGAAATGATCGCCCTCCCGGACCGTTTCCGCATAGGTGACATCGAGTTTGTCATCGGGGCCGTGATGCACCCGGGCGCCTGTGATCGCGGCGAGGTCAGGCGCACCGGAGACGAGATCCTCGTTCCGGTGTGTCTCGAAAATATGCGTGATGCGGCATCCGCGGCGGTGCGCCATCTCCGCATAGACCGCGCAGTCGCGACGGGGATCGATGACGGCAGCTTCCGTGCCGTCTCCGATGAGCCATGAGAGATGAGCCAGGCCTTCGGTCTTGATCTTTTCCACAAACACGCGCGATCTCCTCTCTGGGAATTCACTAGCCGGCTTGTGAATTAGGGGCCGGATGTGACGAGTTTTTGTCCGTGACGTGGTGAAGAAATGGAGTCTCAGGCCAGGGCCGGTTCGCTGCCGATCTCTCCGCGCCAGGGTATATCGAGAGTGTCGTGGCCCTTGAGCTGGATCCGGAAGAACCAGTCCAGCATGATCCGGGTCGTGTGTGGCAGCTCTGCGGTCCTGCCGCCAGACACGGTCAGGAAATCGGCAACCGTGCAGATCGACGCTTGCGGACAAGTGAGGCACTGCATCTCACATTCGTCCGGCGAAGTGAGAAGAGAGCTTTGCACCACGACCGACCATTCGTCGAAACAGCGAGCCGGAATTTTCTCAAAGGCGACCCGTTTGACCGACCTGATGCGCCGGTCCGCTTCGAGGCGCTCTTCAAGCGCCCGAAGTTCGGCTTCGGCGCCTTCCACGATGTGGAAGAAGGCATTTTCCGCACAGAAGAGTGCACCCGTAATCGCGGCGAAATTGTTCCGGATCGCCGATCCTTCGAATATCTGTCGAAGGTCCCTGTCGCTTATCCGCTCACCCACCCAGGCGCTGAGGCACGCCATCTGGAAAATCATTGTTATTACCCTTGTTTCCTCCCCGGGAAACAAGGGTCGCGTGATAGGCCTGAATAAACCGTATATCCCTGATCTATGTGGGGATTTTCTCAGTCCGCCTGCGGCCGCAACAGGTAATGGCTGACACCCCAGGCCGTGCCGTTCTCATGGCCGAAGAGCCCGGCCGTTGCGAGAAAGAAGAGCCGCCAGCGACGGAACCAGACGCCTGCCTCATTGCCATAGACGTCGCTCAATATGCGGCGGATGGCGGGTGCATTCGCATCGTAGTTTTCCAGCCAGTCGAGCGCGGTGCGTTGATAATGTTTGCCGTTCCAGTTCCAGTCCTGCTCGACCTCGAAAAGCTCGGGGAATTGTCGGATCAGGCCGTGGCTCGGCATATTACCGCCCGTGAAGAAATACTGGGCGATCCAGTCATTGCCGTCTTCATGGTCGAAGCGGTACGGCGCATTGCAATGCGAGAAGACATGGATGAAGAGGCGGCCTTCGGGGTTCAGCCATGTCCTGACGCGTTTCAGCAGATCGTACCAGTTCGTCATATGCTCGAACATTTCGATGCTGATCGCGCGGTCGAACTTGCGATCCGTCTCGAACACATTCATGTCCGCGGTGATGACTTCGAGGTTGTCGATGCCGCGCTTTTTTGCCTCCGCTTCGATGAAGGCGCGCTGCGAAGCGGAGTTGGAGACGGAGACGATGCGCGAATTCGGATAGGTCGCAGCCATGTAGAGCGAGAGCGATCCCCAGCCGCAGCCGAGTTCCAGAATATCCTGTCCGTCGGCAAGGCCTGCGCGCTCGCAGGTGATCCGCAGCGCGGCTTCTTCCGCCTCGTCCAGGCTAGCCCCGTCATGCTGGTAGAAGCAGCAGGAATATTTCAGATGCGAACCGAGCGCGAGCTTGAAGAAGTCGGCGGGTAGTTCGTAATGCTGTTCATTGGCTTCGTCGGTGAAAAGCGCGACAGGGCTTTGCCGCATCATTTCGGCGAAAGCGCGTTCCTCACTTGAGGGCAGATCCATCAATCGCCTGTTCGTGCTGGAGACGCGCATTCCGATCCCCGCCTTGAGCAGGCTGTCGGGAAGCGGCGCATGTTCGGCAAGCGAAACAGTCAGAGATTTCAGCATGATATTGTCCTGAAAAGATCAGTTGGCGGAGGAAACCGGGCGGGTCGTATCCCCGCCGGAGGGCGGCAAGGGAATGAAGGCGCTGACGCGGGCCTGATAGGCTTCATAGGCGGCGCCCTTGGAGGCGAGCATCTCGCGCTCCAGCATGGGCACGCCGGATACCCGGGTCAGAAGCCAGTACATGAAGACAGGGCCGATGAGGGTCAGAAAGCCGGCGTAGTAGCCGTCCGTCAGGTTGATCGCGAAGACGGGATAGGCAAGCCAGCCCAGCCATTCGAAGAAATAGTTCGGGTGGCGCGACCAGCCCCAGAGACCGGCATCGCAGACCTTGCCCTTGTTTGCCGGATCCGCCTTGAACCGGCGGAGCTGACGGTCCGCGAGGCTTTCGCCGAGAATGGCGCCGGCGAGGACGAGGATGCCGGCAATATCGGTCCAGCCAAGGCCGGGCGCGGGATTATGCGCGGCGAAGAAGACGGTGACGGCCAGAAGGAAGGCGGCGACGGCCTGTATCTGGAGAAAAAGCGCCATGCGGGGCGACCAGTAGGAGCCATATCTCTGGGCAAAAGCGACATAACGCGGATCGGGCTCGCTGATCAGCGTGCGCCGGAAAAGATGCGTGGTCAGCCGGGCAGACCAGGCGCCAGCCAGGACGGCGATCAGCAGCTGGCGCTCGCTCAGCCCGCCCTCATGCGGGAAGAGAGCGGCTGCGACGCAGGCCAGGCCCGTCGCCAGCGACCAGACCACATCGACCGCGCCGCCATGCTTTGTGACGCCCTGAACCGCCCAGGCCAGAAGCATGGCGCCACTGACGCTAACGGCTATCAGGCCCAATACTTCGGCCATTTTCCCGGCTCCTCGTTCAATTTCGACTATCTGACTGAGCTATACGCCGGTCAGGCCGAGGCGGATCATTCCCGCGCGGCGTGATCCGGCTCCCGCTCAAATGCGTATCCCAGACAGTCGAAGCGTTACGCCAAGGAGGATCATCATGCCGACCCGCCGCGCACTCCTGTTGGGCACAGGCGCTGCCATTCTGGTCTCGCGCCCGGTCTTTGCCGCCGCTCAAAACATCGTCGAGGCGTCAATGACGCCGCGCCGGCCGGCATCAAACGAAATCGCTTTCGATATTTTCCGCAAGGGGTCGCAAATCGGGCATCACCGGCTGAGTTTTCAGGGCGGCGAGCAGGATTTTCAGGTCGCAATCGATGTGGAGATGGTGGTGAAAATCGGTTTCATCCCTGTCTTTCGTTATGAGCACCAAAATCTGGAGCGCTGGGAGCAGGGGCGCTTTGTGGGCCTTGAAGCAAAAACCAACAATGATGGCGACGACCTCGTGACGAAGGTCACCCAGACGGAGAAGGGCTACAGGGTCGAGTCGACGGGCAAGAAAACCTATGTCGCGCCCTCGCAGGCGCTGGCGGCGACGCATTGGAACATCGACGAGCTGAACGGCCCGATGATCAATCCGCAGAATGGCGAGTTGCTGACACCGGAGGTGGTGAAGCTGGGTGCAGACAAGGTCGCGCTTGCCGATGGCGGGCATGTGCCCGCCGCCGGTTACAGGCTCGAGATGAAAGACCCGCTTTCGCTCTGGTATGACGGGCGGGAACAGTGGACGGCGCTCGACTTCACCGCAGGCGACGGATCCAGCGTGATCTACCGCAAGGTGTAAGCCTGAAGGTCAGAACCGCACCGTCGTGCCCGCATAGATCGCGCGGTCCTCGGCGGGGAAATAGCGCGCCGCGCCGCGGAAATAATCCGCCCGGTCGGCATAACGCGTGTCGAACAGATTCATCACCTTGCCGAAGACGCTCAAGTTCTCGTTGATGTCGTAGCTGGTCCGCAGGTTGAAGATGTCGTGGCCGGGGTATTTCTGCGTATTGGCCGCATCCATCCAGTACGAGCCGACATGTACCCATTCGAGTTCCAGCCTTCCGCGATCCTCGTTGAAATTATAACCAAGCGCCACATTGGCCAGTGTGCGCGGCGCGGTGTCCACATCGTCGCCGGAACTGATCGACTCGGTGGTCAGCGGGACCGTGCTGATGGGGCGGTCGAACTCATAGCTGTGCCGGGCATAGGTGCCTGACGCCGCAATATCGAAGCCATAGGCGAGAGGGGCGGCGAGTTCGAGTTCGACGCCGACATGCTGGGTCTTGCCATTGGCGACATTGGTATCGTTGGCGTCGCGGAAATAGAAATTGTGCTTCTTCATGAAGAAGGCCGTGGCGGAATAATTCAGACGGCCGATCCCGCCGCGCGCGCCGACTTCCACGCTGTCCAGAATTTCCGAATGCGCCGCGCCCGCGGTCTCGTTGATGCGCAGGCGGTAGAGGTCGCTTGTTTGCGGCGCGCGTGTGCCGCGCGCAAGCCGGATGAAACCGGTCAGATCCTCGTTGAACCGGTGGACAAGGCCAAGCTTGGGCGAGATGTCGGCGAAGGTGCTGATCTCGCTCGGGATCCGCAATGCCTTGCCGAGCGATCCGTTCGCGGTCCGGTTTTCATAATCGTAGCGCGTGAACTCAAAGCGTGCGCCGGCGTCGAGCGTCGTTGCCTCGTCCAGCTTCCATTCGCTCTGAAGGTAGGGGGCGAGCACAAGCGCGTTGACGGCATAGTCGTAATGCGTGCCCTGCACATAGGAAAAGACGGTGGGTTCGTCCTGGATTTCCGTCAGCGTGCCGCGCGTATAGTCCACGTCGAAACCGGCGATGATGCGGTGCCCGCCATCGAGATTGAAGACGTAGCTCGATTGCATGCCGCCGCCGGTCTGCTGGTTTTCCTCGACGGGCGAGCCCGGCAGGAAGTGCATGCGGAAATCCATATAGGTTCGCCGCGCATAAGGGGTGATGACCAGCATCTGGTCATCCGAAATGCGTCTTTCGATGCGGATCATGGCGCGTCCGGAAAAGGCGTCGCGATAGGCTTCCGGATTGGGATTGGCCTTGTAGATGCCCGGATCCTTGTAGGAGCTGGCATAGGTCGCCGTTTCCTGATTGACGTTTACATAGGTCAGCGTCGCCATGACATTCGTGTCGGCGGAATTATAGTCATAGCGCAGCCGCGCCTTCTGCTGGTCATAACCCGACGCGTCGCGGAAGCCGCCGTCATGACCGAATACGAAACTTGCCCGCATGCCATGGCTCGTTCCGTTGTCGCCCGACACGGTCGTACTCGCCGTGCCCTGGAGGCGCAACACGTCATGCGGTCCGGCCCAGGCAGTGACTTCGCCGCCCGGCTCTTCGGCGGGCGGCCGGCTCAGAACATTGATGAGGCCATGCACCGCATTGGAGCCATAGCGGGCGCTGGCCGGACCGCGCACGATTTCGATGCCGCCATTGATTTCCGGCATGGATTCCATCAGCGCGTTCACATTGCCGAAGCCCGCTGCGCGCAAGGGCACACTGTCTTCCAGATAGAGAAACGACCCTGCGCCGGCGCCGCCGGTCAGCACAGGCGAGCGGATGGCCGTCAGATGTTCGACGCCGAAGCCCTGTTCGATATTGACACCGGGGAGCCGATTGAGTGCTTCGGCGGGCTGGTCGGGCGCGATGAAGTCGTACCGGTAGGGCGGGAGTTTTGCGATATTGCCGCTATGGGTGGCGCGCGGCGTGCCCGGCACGCTCGAGGTCACGACGATGGCACTCTCGGTGTCCTCTTGCGAGGCACGGTTCTCCGCGGCGCGGGCCGGGGCCCATGCGGTCGAAAGTACGAAAATGGCGGCGGCGGCCGAAATACGGCGGCGCGTCATGAATATGGCTTCAGACACGAAACGATTTCCTCCCCATGCGTCTCGTCCCGCCGGGCGCCCGTTCTGTCGGGGCCGTTACCGGCCGGATGCGAAGTGATAGCACGACCGGGCATGGCGCCGAAACGGCGCAAAACGGCATCTCGCAGGGGAAACCCTTCGTTTTCTGCGAGACAATCGGTCACGGGGTTCCGGGAGCTGCGCCAGCTTGCCGCAGGGCGATCCGGCTCTTAATGTCCGGCTTCATGAAACGTATTCGCGACAATATCGTCCCGCTCGGCATTTCGTTCGTGCTGCTGGCCATCACGACGACGGCAGTCGTCTATGCGCCGACGCTTTACCGGTTGTTCTGTCAGGCGACGGGCTATGGCGGTGCGGTTACCGTGAAGCGGGACGTCAATCCGGGCGTCGACAGGATCGGCCGCGCGATTACGGTTCGTTTCGACGCCAATGTGGCCAATGACCTGCCCTGGACCTTCAAGCCGGCGCAGCGAGAGGTGAAGACCCATATCGGGCTTCCTACCAAGGTCTATTACACCGCGACCAATAATTCAGACCGCACGATCGTCGGCCGGGCGGTCTACAATGTGACGCCGGACGCGGCGGGCTATTATTTCACCAAGACGCAGTGCTTCTGCTTCAACGAGCAGAAACTCGCGCCGGGTGAAACGGCAAAAATGCCGATCATGTTCTATGTCGATCCGGAGTTCGAGACCGATATCGACACAAAGACCATCCAGGCCATCACGCTCTCCTACACCTTCTTCCAGCTCAAGTCGGACAAGGAGGCGGTTGCCCGGGCGACCTCGCTGAAGGATGAAGGGGCGGCGCGCGACAAGGACCTCTCCACAGCCAAGACGGCGGAGTTCGAGGGGCCGCGCCCCTTGCGCAAGTAGTGGCGGTCCGAGGCTCTCCTTTCGGCTGCGATTAGGCTCCATCCATCGGTCGGGATATAAATGCCGGCGGACGGATCAGGCGGATTTCACGGCAAAGAGGCCCGGATGCCGGAAGGTCAGCAGGAAGAGGGGCAGCGGAAGCTGCCGGTTCTCGCCCTTGGCGCGCTGGGCATCGTCTATGGCGATATCGGCACGAGCCCGCTCTATGCGTTTCGGCAGGCGCTGTCGGATCTTCAGCCCACCCCTTCTCATGTACTCGGCATTCTGTCGCTCATCGTCTGGGCGCTCATCATCGTCATCTCGCTCAAATATCTCGTGCTTGTCATGAAGGCGGACAACAAGGGCGAGGGCGGCATACTGGCATTGCTGGCGCTGCTCAATCCCTGGCGGGGCGGGGAGACGCGCGGCAAGACCATGCTGATCGTCTTCGGCATATTCGGTGCGGCGCTGCTTTACGGCGACGGGATGATCACGCCGGCGATTTCGGTGCTGAGCGCGGTGGAAGGGCTGGAAACCACCGCGCATGGGATCGATCCTTATGTGATACCGATCACGCTGGTCATTCTGGTGGCCCTCTTCTCGCTACAATCGCGCGGCACCTCCAGTGTCGGAGCGTTTTTCGGTCCGGTGACGCTTGTCTGGTTCATCACCATCGGCGTGCTGGGGGCTGTCCAGATCGTCCGCAATCCGACGGTTCTGCTTGCGTTCAACCCGCTTTACGCGATCGAGTTCTGCGCTCAGGCGGGCAGTGTGGCGCTCCCCGTTCTGGGGGCCGTCTTTCTGGTGGTGACCGGCGGCGAGGCGCTCTACGCCGATATGGGGCATTTCGGACGTGCGCCGATCCGGCTTGCCTGGTTCGCCTGTGCCTTTCCCTGTCTCATCCTCAATTATTTCGGGCAGGGGGCGCTGGTGCTGGCCGATCCCGCACAGGCAAGCCATCCCTTCTACCATCTGGCGCCCGGTTGGGCTCTTTATCCGCTGATTGCGCTTGCCACGGCGGCGACGGTCATCGCCTCGCAGGCGGTGATATCCGGCGCGTTCTCATTGACCCGGCAGGCGGTGCAACTGGGGCAGTGCCCGCGCGTCAGGATCATACAAACCTCGTCGGAGGAAACCGGTCAGGTTTATGTGCCCGCGGTCAATGTAGCGCTGGGGCTTGCGACGGTGGGGCTGGTGCTGGGCTTCAGGACATCCGGCAATCTCGCCGCCGCCTATGGCATCGCGGTCAGCTCCACCATGGTCATCACCACCGTTCTGACCTTCTATGTGATGCGCAAACAGTGGAAGTGGAGCGGCTGGGTGGCGGGCGGCATCGCGCTCGTATTTCTGCCGATCGATTTGCTCTTCTTCGGCGCGAATATTCTCAAGATCGGCGAGGGAGGCTGGTTCCCGCTATTGGTCGGCGGCGGCGTGTTCTTGCTGATGCGGACATGGTGGCGGGGGCGCAAGCTGCTGCATGAGCGGCTGACCGAGGACGAGCAGGGGCTGGACGAGTTCATCGGCGAACTGAAAGAGCACGACCTGGCGCGCGTTCCCGGCACCGCCGTTTTCATGGTCGGACCCTCGCCGAAAATGCCGCCCATTCTGCCGCATCACATCGCGCATAATCAGGTGCTGCATGAGCAGGTTCTGCTCGTCACCGTGGTGACCGAGGATGTACCGAGGGTGAGCGCGCAGGACAGGCTGGAGGTGGAGGCGCTGGGAGAGGGCTTCCACCGTATCCTTCTGCATTACGGTTTCATGCAGTCGCCGGATATTCCCGTCGCCTTGAGACTGGCGGACGAATTGGGGATGACCATCGATCTCGACAGCCTGACCTATTATGTCGGGCGCGAAACCATTATTCCCACCGACGACGTGCCGGGCATGCCGCTCTGGCGGGAGAAGATCTTCGCCTTTCTCTCGCGCAATGCGATGGATGCCACCACATTCTACAAACTGCCCGCCGACAGGGTGGTGGAACTCGGCATTCAGGTGCCGATATAGGCGGACGGGATCATGTTTCCGATTTCCGACGATAATTCGCGGCCCGGTACGCCCTATGTGACATGGGGCTTCATCGCCGCCTGCGTCCTCGTTTTCCTGTGGGAACTGAGCCTGCCGGACAAGGCGCTGGAAGCGGTCTTCTATCGCTATGGCGCGGTGGCGGCCCAGCTTACCGGCACCGGCGAGCAGGCCATGGGCGCGCCGGCAGTGAATGTCTCCGGGGATTGGTCCACGCTCGTGACATCCATGTTCCTGCATGGCGGTCTCGCCCATATCGCGGGCAATATGCTCTATCTTTGGATATTCGGGGACAATGTGGAACTGGCCATGGGGCGTGTGCGCTTCTTCCTTTTCTACATAGCTTGCGGCGTTGCGGCGGCGCTTGCGCAGATCTGGATGAGCCCGGCCTCCGCCTTTCCGATGATCGGGGCGAGCGGGGCGATTTCCGGTGTGCTGGGCGCCTATCTGATGCTCTACCCCTATGGCCGGGTGCGCGTTCTTATCCTGCCTTTTCCGATCATCATTCTTCGCGTGATCGAAGTGCCGGCCATGCTGGTGCTGGGTTTCTGGTTCGTACTCCAATTGCTGAGCGGGCTTTTCAGCAATCCGGCGGAACCGGGCGTCGCCTTTGCGGCGCATGTGGGCGGGTTTCTTGCGGGAATGATACTGGTGCTGGTCGCAAGGCAGCCGGGGGTCCCGCTCTTCGAGAAGCCGCGCCCGCGTTCACCCTGGGAAAGGCGCAGGCGTGGGCCCTGGGGGTGAACGCCTAGAAGCGATCCCGAAGCAATTTCAGCGTGTCGCGGAGGTCGTCCGCAGGGAGTACGTCGAATGTCTCCGTTGCCAGTGATAGCGCCTTGTCGCGATGGGATTTGCCGTGACCGGTCAGGACATGAACCGCGCCCCTGAGACCGGCGGCGCGGGCGGCCTCGACATCGCTGGTCTTGTCGCCGACAAGCCAGCTTGCCGCGAGGTCGATTTCCATCATCTTCTCGGCAAGCTCCAGCATGGCGGGACCGGGCTTGCGCCAGCGCGCTTCCTCCTCGCCATAGCCGGGCGTGAAATCGGGATGAAACGGGCAAGCGACGACCAGGTCGAAGGCCGTGTCCCGGTCCGCCAGTTGCCGGGCGATTTCCGCTTCCACCGCTTCCAGAGCCTTCAGGCCGAAGCGGCCCCTTGCGATACCGGATTGGTTGGTCGGACAGACCATGGCGATATCCCCGTCGCGCGCCCAGCGCATCAGCTCGGCAGCCCCTTTTTCGAGCGCGACGTCCGCAGGGTCCGACAGATAGTCCCGTTCGACAACGATCACGCCGTCGCGATCCAGAAAGAGGGCCGGGCGGCCCGGCATCGGGCGGGGCCTCTCGGTCGAAATCCAGATGCCATTGTCGATGAGCATGAGAGGGACGCTGTGCGTGGCGGGAAGGGCCGCATTCTGCCCGTATTCGGGAAGTCTGGCCAGCCGTAGGGCGTTTCTCCGATTTTACTGCGTGACAATATTGTGGATGCTATATCCGGTTAGCCCCGGTGGAAGGGGCGTTCGCGGTCTTGAAGCAAATCCGGGCATCGATCCTCATGAGCGATATTTCCAGGCAAGTCCATGTCGGCGCCTTGAGCGGCGCACGTATCGTTTGCGTGGGCGATGTGATGCTCGACCGCTTCGTCTATGGACAGGTGGAACGGATATCGCCGGAAGCGCCGATCCCTGTTCTCAGGGTACGCGATGAAAGATCCATGCCGGGCGGCGCAGGCAATGTCGTGCGCAACCTGGCGGCGCTGGATGCGACCGTCTCTTTCGTTTCGGTCGTGGGCGACGACGAGGCGGGCCGCTCGCTTTCGGAAATTTTCGACGATTTGGGCGGTGTGACGGCGGAACTGGTGGCCGACCCGGGACGCCCGACCACGATCAAGACACGGTACATCTCGATGGGGCAGCAAATGTTGCGCGCGGATCGCGAGACTGCGGAAGCGATTGCCGACGAGACCGCCGATGTCGTCGTTGCCGCCGTCGCCCAGCATTTGCCCAAGGCAGACATTCTGGTTCTTTCCGACTACGGCAAGGGCGTCTTTACGCCTTATGTCTGCGAAGTGGTGATCAAGGCCGCCAGGGAAGCGGGGGTGCCGGTGCTGGTCGACCCCAAGGGGCGGGATTATGCGCGCTATCGCGGCGCCGATGTCATCACGCCGAACCGGCAGGAGCTTGCCGAGGCGAGCGACATGCCGGTGGATAGCGATGCGGCGGTCGTCGCCGCGGCGCGCGCTGTCATGGACACGGCCGATATCGGCGCGGTCGTCGCGACGCGCAGCGAAGACGGCATGTCCGTGGTGCGCGGTGAAAACGATGCGATCCATTTCCCGGCCGAGGCGAGAGAGGTTTTCGATGTCTCCGGCGCGGGCGATACGGTTGTCGCCACCCTGGCTGCTGCGTGGGCGGGCGGGCTTTCGCTGCCGCAAGCGGCGCTGCTGGCCAATGCGGCGGCGGGGATCGTCGTCGGCAAGGTCGGAACGGCGGTCGTCTATCGCGACGAACTGGAGGCGAAGCTCCGCGACGAGGAACTGTCGAGCATCGAAGAGAAAGTGGTCGGGCTGCCCACGGCCTGCGATCTGGTGGCCGGCTGGCAGGCCGCCGATCTCGAGGTGGGTTTTACCAATGGCTGTTTCGACTTGCTGCACCCGGGCCACGTCACGCTGTTGGAAAAATCGCGCGCGCAATGCGACCGGCTTGTCGTCGGTCTCAACAGCGATGCGTCGGTGAAACGGCTCAAGGGGCCGGAGCGGCCCGTTCAGCCCGATATCGCGCGGGCGACGGTGCTCGCGGCGCTGGGCTCGGTCGATCTCGTGGTCATCTTCGAGGAGGATACGCCCGCAAAATTGATCGAAGCCTTGCGGCCCGATGTGCTCATCAAGGGCGGGGATTACACGGTCGAGACGATTGTCGGGGCGGAATTCGTGAAGGCGCAGGGCGGACGGGTGGAAATCATCGACCTCGTGCCGGGGTTCTCGACGACACAGACCATCGAAAAACTCGGAAAGTAGTCCGCGCTTACTCTTCGACCAGTCCCAGCTTTTGCTCAATGGCCGCGCACAGCATGTGGCCAAGCGTGATGTGCATTTCCTGGATGCGGGCCGTGGTGCGCGAAGGGACCTCCAGAATATGATCGGTGAAGTCCTTCATGGGGCCGCCATCGGCGCCGGACAGGCCGATGGTGACCATGCCTTGCGTCTTTGCCTTGTCGAGCGCGCGCAGCACATTCGGGCTTTTGCCCGAAGTCGAGATGCCGATGGCGACATCGCCCGGCCGGCCCAGAGCCTCGATCTGGCGGGAAAAGACCTGTTCATAACCCATATCGTTGGCCGCGGCGGTCAGCACTGAACTGTCGGTGGTGATGGCGATGGCGGCGATGGCCGGGCGGTCCTTGATGTAGCGCACGGAAAGCTCCGTCGCGAGATGCTGGGCGTCCGAAGCGCTGCCGCCATTGCCGAAAAACATGATCTTGCCGCCGCCGGAAATCGCCTCCACGCAGGAGGCCGCGGCATGAGTGAATTCCTCTTCCAGGCCATCCATTTCCTCCATCACGCGACGGTGTTCGGCAAGGTTGTTCTGGAAGATCGTTGAGAAGAGCATTCGCCGGGTCTCTCGATGGTTTGTGCCTCGGGACTTCAATCTATCCAATGCGGAGGCAAGAGGCGAGGGCAAGGGAGGCGTTTTGCCCGTTCGCGGCTGTGGCGGAACCATATTGAACACGAATCCCGCACGAGCCTGCGTGATGGCCTGCTACTGATTCCGGATTGGATCGCGAGCCGGGAGGGCTGACCTTTGAGTATTGCCGACAACAAATCATCCCCTGAAAAGCTTCCGCCTGAGAAAGCGTCATCCGACAAACCCTCGTCCGGTGAGAAGCATGCCGCCGGCGCAGAGGCGCGATCGGCGAATGTCCACGTCCTGCGAGCCGGCAATGAAGATATTGTGGTCGGCGACAACAGTTCCCTGGAGGGGTCGTTCGATACGAACGGTTCCATGTTTGTGGACGGGCTCGTCCGTCGGGCCGAACTCCGCGCCAATCTCCTCTCGATCAGTGCGTCCGGGCGCGTGGAGGGCGAGGCTTTCGTCCAGCGGGCGGAAATCGCAGGCGAGTTCGAGGGAACGCTGACCTGCGCGGGCGAGGTGATCATGCGATCCACCGGCCGCGTGAGCGGGCACATCACCTGCGGACAGTTGGTTACCCATCGCGGTGCCGGCGTCGATGCGCATATCAATGTGACCGGGGTTGAGGAGCTTCGCGAAGCATCGTCCGGCTCTTCTCACGGATCGGCACGCGGTGCCGGCGGGCGTCGGGGCTTCCGGCCCTCGCTTCGCTGGCATGTTCGTCAGATGGCGCCGATCATGTTCGGCGTAATCATCGCGCTGGGCTCCATCGGCCTTTTGTCGCTGATGCCCGGTTAAACCGGCCCGCCGCGCCCGATATTCAGGGTGCACCCCCCGGTATCAAACATCTGCTGACGCATTTTTAGCCCAAATGGATCATGCGGGCGGAACTGCGATTTCACTAGCCTGACCCCCGTTTCCCGCCCTGCCGAGACGACTCGGCGCGCGGGAAGAGTGATCGATGTGATGGGGGTGACACAGATGAATATCGGGAATGTTTCCCTGCGCCGGGCTAGGTCCCGTCGTGGGGCCGTGCCGTTTCGGCGGGGCGCGGCGCGACCTTCGATGCGGTCGGGTCTCTTCGGCGCGGGGCTGGCCATCGCGGCGGCGATTTCCGCCGCCGGGGTCGCAGCGGCGGGCACACTGGAGAATGCGAAAGCACTGATCGACAGGGGTAATGCCCCGGCAGCCTATAAGATATTGAAGCCTGAAGAGCGCGCCCGGGCGGGCGAGCCTGGTTTCGATTATGTGCTGGGTGTCGCCGCCATGGACAGCGGCAAGCCGGCGGAAGCGGTCGCGGCCTTTGAGCGGGTTCTGGCCGTGAACCCCGACCATCTGCAGGCACGGGCGGAATTGGGGCGGGCCTATATCGCGCTCAACGAGCCGGAAGCGGCGCGCCGCGAACTTGCCGCGGTCGAAGCGCAAGAGAGCGTGCCGCCCGGCGTCAAGGAGACCATTGCGCGCTATGTCGATGCGCTGGATACCGGGCTTTCCGGCGGCGGGACGACACTCAAAAGCCACCTGGAAATCACCGCTGGCTATGATTCCAATGTCAATAATTCGACCAGCGACAGCCGTATCCTGATCCCGGCCTTTTCCGGGCTCGGCTTTGCCACGCTGTCGTCGGGCGCCACGGGACAGGAAGACGGATTTGCGGAGGTGGCGGGCCGAATGTCGCTGACGCATGGTCTTGGCCTCGACCGTTCGCTGTTTGCCGATGTGAACGCCTCCTACCGAGGAAATTGGGAAGAGGACCAGTTCAATCAGGCGATTGCCGGTTTCAATATCGGTGCGACGCAGCGTACCCCGGATTGGGGATCGTTCTCGCTTTCCGCGCAAGGGCAGTCCTACTGGGTCGACGGTCAGCCCTATCGCTACACGGTCGGCGGTCTCGGCCAGTGGAATTATCGCAGCGACGGCGAAACCGATTACGGCGTTTATCTGCAATATGCCCATCTGAGCTACCCGTCCAGTCAGGCGCAGAATGCCGACCGCTATACCGCCGGTGTAACCCTCGGCCAGAGCTTTGGCGGTGCACGGGAGCCCTATGCCTACGCAGGCATTTACGGCGGCTATGAAAAGACCACGGACAGCAATTTCGACCATCTGACGAACGGGTTTCTCGGCGGACGGTTGGGGGCCGAGATCACGCTCATGCCGCGCCTGCGCGGATATGCGAATGCGGCGGTAGAGGTTGCCGATTACAAGGACCCGGATCCGCTTTTCCTGACAGAGCGGCATACGGTCCGCACCGATGCAACGCTCGGCGTGCGCTATGCGCTGAACGATGCGTTCACGCTCGGCGCCAAGGTTTCCTACACCAATTCAGACAGCAACATC
This sequence comes from Parvibaculum indicum, assembly GCF_011762095.1. Taxonomy (GTDB): domain Bacteria; phylum Pseudomonadota; class Alphaproteobacteria; order Parvibaculales; family Parvibaculaceae; genus Parvibaculum; species Parvibaculum indicum. The sequence continues at coordinate 143,097 of NZ_JAASQO010000006.1, forward strand.
GTGCTCTACGAGTATGACCGCGTCGTCGCGGGTCTCTCGTTGGGCGTGGATTTCTGAAGCGAGGATATTCGATATGACCAGGCATTTTCGTAACACTCTGCTGGCTTCGGCTCTTCTCGTTCCGTTGGCGGGCGTCACCAACGCCGAGGCGCTGCCGGTTCTGTTCGGCAGCGATGCGGCAAACATTCAACCCGGCGAAACGGTGACGGCGGAAGGTTCCATCCTTCAGCTTCAGGCTCCGGACGGGTCGATCATCTCCTTTTCCGAAGGTTCGACATTCAAGATCACGGGCGAGGGGGATTCGCTGTCCTTCGAACTCGTCTCGGGTTCCATGCGTGTAGCCTCGCAGGGCATGCCGATTTCGGTGACGCGCGGCGGTGTGACGGTGTCGTCAACGGGCGGTGCCTTCTCGGCATTCGCGACGCAGGGAAGGGGGCTCGACGGCCGCGTCAATGACGGAACGGCGAGTGTTTCCAATGGCGGCGAGACGCGGGAATTCGCCCGTGGCGACGGCTATGAGGCAGACGGTACGGATATCGCGGGCACCTTCACGCCACCCGTGCCGACGACGACCCAGGTCGCCTCGAATACATCCAATGGAACCGATACGGATTACTCGCCTGCCGATCAGCAGGGCAGCGGCGGGTCGAGCGTTGCCGAAGACGCGGCGGGCGGCCCGGGCGGAGGCGGCTCGGGCGGCGGCAATTATGGCGGTACGCCGCCGGTGACCGGCGTGGTCAACCCGGTGACGGGCACGGAGGATACGGGCTATTCCATCGCCTATGCGGCCGATGCGCTTGGTATCGATACGCGCACCGATGTCACCGTGACTGTCGGCAGCGGTGGGGAACTCAACCGCTACAAGGTCGGTACCGGCACGGATGAGGATCTGGAGCGCAACTCCAACTCGTCGCTGGAGCGCGGCAATGCGGGCAATGCGATCTTCATCGAACGCTGGGCGGGCGGCGAGACGCATGGCAACTACTACAACGCCTATAACGGCACGACCTTTTCGGAGCTCGGGCGAACAAGCCATCAAGGATTTCATCTGGCTTATGGTCGGCCTGCAACATCGCTGCCGACGCAGGGCGTGGCGCAATACACGCTCGCCGCGGCGACCTCTCCCACTATTGACGACGGCAGCTTTGCGCCGGGGACGTTCACCGGCACGCTGGGCATCGCTTTCGGGCCGGCTTTCAAGGTGGGGGTGGATTTCTCCGTCGACATGCCGGGAGACCACACTTATGTGATCCAGACCAGCGGCGGATCGGCCACACCCAGCGGCTCGGTGAACTACACCGATCTTGCCAATGGCGTTTTCGTTCTCAGTTCCGTCAATATGGCGCAGGGCGGAGCGGCCTGTCCGAGCGCGAACTGCCAGGCTTTCGTCGACGGTATTCTGGGCGGTGCGAGCGGCGAGTATGTCGGCATCGCCTACAATATCTACGACTCGTCGGCAGCGACCGACAGCAGTTTCCGCGGCAAACGCATTTCCGGCACGGCGGCCTTCTCTCAGTCCTCCTATGATGCGGGCGCAAGCGGCGGCGGAGGCGGTGGAGGCGGTTCGACGCCGCCCGAGGAAAGCGGTTTGCTGGATGCCGAACCGATCATGGTCTTCGACTCGGAGATCAATTCCTTCCTCTATTTTGCGGCTCCGAATAATTCCCGGAGCAAGCCGAGCGCCAGCCGGGATTTCGCCTTCGATAGCGAAGGAGAGTTCGCCGGGTTCGGTACGATTAGCGGCGGATACAGGGTTTACGACCGCAACGATGCGGTGACGGCGGATCTGGCAGGAACCGAATATTTCCAGATCGGTCGGTGGAATGGTGGCGACATCGAGATAACCGGTGTGGAAGACGAGACCTATTCCGTGTCGGGCGATGAAGGCCTCGTCTATCTGGTGAGGGCGGGTTATGACAGCCAGCTTATCCCCGTATCCGGTACCGCCCACTATGCGCTCAAGGCGGCCACGCGGCCGATCTACAAGACGGGCATCGGCTATGACGGGACATTCTCCGGGGAGATGGCGATCCTGTTCGACCCGGCCGGTTCGAAAGTCGGTCTCGATGCTCTGGTGACGATGGAGGAACCCGGCGGCGATGTCGTCTACGATCTTTCAACGGCGGGCGGCGCGAGCGATCCGTCCAATGGCGGGCTCGACTTCTATTCCTCCAATGGCAGCTTCAGCACCTATTCGAACCTGAATTCGAACGGTCTGGCCTGTGGCGGAAGCTGCTCCTACCAGATCACCGGTTATGTGAGCGGCCCCGGCGGCAGGGATTCAGGACTTGCCTATGTCATCGGCAGTGGCTCCGAGGAGCTTGCCGGCGCGGCGCTCTTTCAGCGGGACGACGATGCTTCCCTGTCGAACCAGACCGCCTTCATGTCGGGTGTGTTGGAGAGTCCGGGCAAACCGGCCCTGGACAATGGTGTGGGCGATTACAGCTATTCGTCCAATGGGCTTGTGACCTTCGATGAGAGCACCGGTGCCATCGTCGCGGTCGAGGATCCGGGCTACAGCAATGCCGCCTTCGCCCAGGGCGATGCGACGATTGCCGATGCGGGGAGCGACGGTCCGATATCCTGGGCTCGCTGGACGAACGGTCAGCTTGGCGGGACCTATTTCGGCAATCCCATGCCCGTTATGCCCGAGGATGGAGGCATGCACCTTGCCCTCGGTCCTCTGGCTACGAACGTCCCGGTATCGGGGACGGCGCAGTACGGTCTCGTCGGGGCAACGCAACCGACCACGTCCGACGGTTCGGTTGCGCCGGGTACCTTTACCGGCGATCTCGCGGTCGCTTTCGGTGCCAACTATCTGACGGCCCGTGTCGGGTTCGACTTCAATGTCTCCATTGGCGGCCACGACTATGCCTTCGCATCGACGGGCGGTGTGGCCGATCCGAGCCAGTCCGAGCTCAGCCTGCACGGTGCGAGTTTCGGCACGGCGGCGGGCCAGCTTGCGGAGTCCAAGTTCGACACCAATCCCGGCGGACCGGCCTGCCCCAACAACAGCTGCAAAGCCGTGGTCGGCGGCTTCCTGTCTGGTAACGGGGCGACCCACGCAGCGGTGGGCTACCGGATTTCCGAGACCGGTTCGCCGAATAATGACGGCGTGGTGCAGGGCACGGCAGTCTTCAGTCAGGCAGCTGCGATACCTTGATCTGCGCTCACCAGGAAACGGGAATGGCCGGGCAATTGCCCGGCCATTTTCGTTGGCGGAGTATCGCGTGCCCTACATCACACCGGCGCGCAGGAAGTCGTGGATATGGACAAGTCCGACGGGCTTGCCGTTGTCGACGACGAAGAGGCTGGTGATCTTCTTGTCGTTCAGGATGTTGAGCGCTTCGGAGGCCAGCATGGAGGGCGGGATCGATTTGGGCGCGGGTGTCATGACCTCGCCCGCCGTCTTGGTCAGCAGGTTTTCGCCCATGTGACGACGCAAATCGCCATCGGTGATGATGCCGGCGAGTGCGCCCTTTTCGTCCGTGATGCCGATACAGCCGAAGCTTTTCTCCGACATGATGATCAGCGCCTGGCTCATCGGCATGGACTGATCGGCGAGCGGCAGGGCCGCGCCCGCATGCATGATTTCGCGCACATGGCGGAGCATCGCGCCGAGTTTGCCGCCGGGATGGAAGACACCGAAATCGCTTGCCGTGAAGCCCTGGCGTTCCAGGAGCGCGATGGCCAGCGCGTCGCCGAGTGCGAGCTGCATGGTGGTCGAGGTGGTGGGCGCAAGGCCGTTGGGGCAGGCTTCCTCCGCGCGGGGAAGCACCAGCGGAACTGTCGCGGCCTTGCCGAGCGCGCTCGTGTCGACCGAGGTAATCCCGATCAGCGGAATCGAAAACCGTTTGGCGAAGGTGATGATCGAGGTGAGCTCGGCGCTTTCACCGGACCAGGAGAGCGCCAGAATGGCGTCCGCCGGTGTAATCATGCCGAGATCGCCATGGGAGGCCTCTCCGGGATGAACGAACTGGGCGGGGGTTCCGGTGGAGGCGAGCGTCGCGGCGATCTTGCGGCCTACATGGCCGGATTTCCCCATGCCGGTGACGACGACGCGGCCTGCGCGACGCTGACCATCGCCATCCTCGCCCCGAACGCCCGCCAGCAATTCGACAGCGTCGGAAAACGGACCGTCCAGCGAGGCGGCCATCTGCTTCAGCCCGTCGATCTCCAGCTCCAGCGTCCGCCTGGCGGAGGCGAGGTGATCGTATGACGGGCTTTCGTCCGGTGAGGCGGCGCCGGCCTTGCTCTTCGACAAATCGGTCTCCTGAAAGGTTGGGTCTTCCGCTCCGGCCGATTCGCATATGGCCGCCGGTTTCCCGTTGTTTGCCTCATCTTATAGCAGGGGACAGGCAATCAACGGAATTGTCCAAAAGGCGAAGAAAGATCGCGGAATTCTGCACTTTGGGGGTCGTTTCTTTGTTAACCCCTGTTCATTAGACTGATCGGCGGGCGCGAAATTGAGGTTCGGTATCAGATGCGGCGTATCTCCCAAAGCTGGCGGCAGGGAGCGATCACGGTAACGGTGCTGGCCCTTGTCGGCTATCTCGCGCTGTCCGTCATCGCGGATGGCGATCGCCTCATGGAGTCCCTGGCGGCGATCGGCTGGGGCCGGCTCGCCCTGGTGCTGATGCTTTCCCTGGCCAATTACGCTTTGCGCTTCTGGCGCTGGCAGCTTTATCTCGGCTGGCTTGGCCATGCCGTGCCAGCATGGCGCAGTCTTCTCGTCTATCTGAGCGGATTTGCGCTTACCGTGAGCCCCGGCAAGGCCGGTGAGGCGGTGCGGTGCCTCTATCTGCGGCGCGACGGCGTTCCCTATTCCACGGGGCTGGCGATGATGTTCGTGGAGCGGCTGCTCGACCTTATCGCTATCCTGGTTCTGGCATCCTTCATCCTTCTGGCGCGGCGGGATCTGGCCTGGACGGTCGGCTTCTTTGCCCTATGCGTCGCATTCGGGCTGGTCGTGCTGCATAACCGTCGCACACCGGGTCTGCTGGTTGCGCTGGGGGCTCGTTTCGGCGCGCGCGCGGCCGGGGTCGCGGATTGGCTGTCCACGACGCTTATGCATGCCCGCGAGTTGCTGCGCTGGGGGCGTCTTGTGCCTGTCCTGGCAATTGCGATCCTCTCTTGGGGGGCGGAGGGGGTCGGTGTCTGGGTTCTTGCAAGCGCTTTTCCGGCGAGCCCCGATCTTGTCTTTTCCATCGGCGTGTACGGACTGGCGATCCTGGCCGGCGCGGCGGCGGTGTTCCTGCCTGCCGGGCTCGGCGGCACCGAAGCTGCCATGACTGGTCTTTTGCTGGCTGCCGGGCTCTCCCTGCCGGAAGCGGTGGCGGTCACCCTGATCTGTCGGCTTGCAACGTTGTGGTTTGCCGTTGGCTTGGGCGCGGTCGCGCTTCTCTGGCTCGAATATCGCGGAGGCGACGGTGAGGATTTGGGCAAAGCTCGCCCTGCCGAGCTGCATCCGGGGGAGGCCTCCCAATGAATGAAACGCCCCAGTTTGCGACGGAATCTGTTCTCTGCGTAGATCTCGACGGCACATTGTCGCGTACGGACACTCTGATCGAAACCCTGCTGATGCTGGTAAAGCAAAGGCCCTTGGCGGTGTTGCTTCTACCGTTCTGGCTGATGCGCGGCCGGGCGGCCTTCAAGGCGGCGATTGCGCGCGCGGTCCGTTTCGATCCGGAGAGCCTTGCCTATAATGAGGAGCTGGTCGACTGGCTGCGCGCTGAAAAAGCGGCAGGACGGCGTATCGTGCTGGCAACCGCGGCAGATGAGCGGATCGCCCGGCCTATTGCGGCGCATCTGGGTATCTTCGATGATGTGATCGCCAGCGACGGCTCGGCCAACCGCAAGGGCAAGGCCAAGGCGGCAGCGCTGCGCAACGCCTATGGCAGTTTCGTCTATGTCGCGAATGCCGATGTGGACGTGCCCGTCTGGGAAGCGGCCGACGGGGCCGTGCTTGTCGCGGGCTCGCCGCGTATTGCGAGGCGACTTTCGGGCCGAGTGTCGTTCGCGCGTGTATTCGGTCCGTCTTCGGAGCGTCCGGCCTGGCGTTTGTGGCTGCGGCAGTTGCGGGTGCATCAATGGGCGAAGAACGCGCTCATTTTCGTGCCGCTGGTGCTCGCGCATCAGATCACCAATCCGGAAAAGCTTTCCATCGCCGCGATGGCGTTCCTTGCCTTCAGTCTTTGTGCCTCAAGCGTCTATGTGCTGAACGACCTTCTGGATCTGGGATCCGATCGCCGGCATGTCACAAAGAAGAGCAGGCCCTTCGCAGCCGGTGCTCTGCCGCTGGCGGCAGGGTTCACGATGATCCCGCTTCTGCTCGTGCCGGCCTTTGCGATTTCTTTCGCGCTCGATATCGGTTTTGCAGCTGTGCTTGCGGGCTATTACGCGCTCACGCTGGCTTATTCGCTTGAGCTCAAGCGGCAGCCGGTGGTCGATGTCTTCACGCTTGCGGGCCTTTATACGATCCGGCTTTTCGCCGGTGGTGTGGTCGCCGGCGTACATCTTTCACCTTGGCTGCTGGCGTTTTCGATTTTCCTTTTTCTGAGCCTCGCTATCGTTAAGCGTGTGGGCGAGTTGCAGGGGCTTCCCCGTGACAGCGCGCCTGCGCTGCACGGTCGGGGCTATGGGCGGGACGATCTACCGATCCTGACCGCGCTCGGTGTTGCCTCGGGCTATGCAAGCGTGGTGATCTTTTCGCTCTATATCAATGCACCGGACAGCCGGGCGCTTTATCCTCATCACGAGTTTCTATGGCTTTTCGTGCCCCTTATTCTCTTCTGGATCAGCAGGGTCTGGCTCAAGACCTGGCGCGGCGAAATGCATGATGACCCCATCGTATTTGCGCTGAAAGACAGGGTGAGCCAGTTGACGGCTTTGGCCGCAGGTGGCGTTCTTCTGGGATCGGCGCTTTAGAATGCCTGATGATCTCCAAAGCTGGGGGCGTTTTCCAGCAGATCCCCACCAGAAAGCGGTCGCATGGCGTGATCGTCGCCAGATGCCCATGCTTGACGACGGTCCGGTTCTCGCGCGCGGCAATGGACGTTCCTATGGCGATGTCTGCCTGAACGATGAGGGCACGCTTCTCACCACGCGCGCTCTCGACAAGTTCGTCCTGTTTGATGCAGAGGCAGGCGAGCTGGTGTGCGAGCCGGGCGTGCTCCTCTCAGACATTCTCGATCTTGTAGTGCCGAAGGGCTGGTTTCTGCCGGTCGTGCCGGGCACAAGGCTCGTGACGGTGGGGGGTGCGATTGCCAATGATGTTCATGGCAAGAACCATCACCGTTTTGGAACCTTCGGTACCAATGTTCTCGACTTCCGCCTGTTGCGGTCCGACGGGACCGCGCTCACCTGCTCCCGGGACGAGAATGCCGAGCTTTTCGCCGCGACGATTGGCGGGCTCGGGCTGACGGGGCTCATTGCCGAGGCGCGGCTGAAGCTTCGCCCTATCGCCTCGAGCTATCTGGAAGGCGAGCAATTCCGTTTCGATACGCTGGACGAGTTTTTTGCCCTGTCGGAGGCATCGGAAGCGTCTCACGAATATACGGCTGCCTGGATCGACTGTCTGGCGGAAGGTGACAGGCTGGGGCGGGGGCATTTCATGCGCGCCAATCATGCGGCGGATGGGGGGCTCGATCCGGCCGCCCGGTCCCTGCCGCTTGCCGTGCCGCTGACACCGCCCTTGTCGCTCGTCAACCGGGCAAGCCTGCGTGTCTTCAACACGCTCTATTACGAGCGCCAGCGGGCGCATGAGGTGTCGCGGCGCTGGCATTTCGACCCTTATCTCTTTCCGCTCGACAGCATTGCGAACTGGAACCGGCTCTATGGCCCCAAAGGGTTCCTGCAATATCAATGCGTGGTGCCGGGCAATGAGGCGCGGGCGGCTTCTGCGGAACTGCTCAAGGAAATCAGCCGGTCGGGCCAGGGCTCCCCGCTGGTTGTCTTCAAGATGTTCGGCGATGTCGCGTCGCCAGGCCTGCTGTCCTTCCCCATGAAGGGCGCGACTCTGGCGCTCGATTTCCCCCTTCTCGGCGAGCGGACGTTCGAACTGCTCGACCGGCTGGACGCAATCGTCCGGCAAGCCGGCGGGCGGCTATATCCGGCCAAGGATGCGAGGATGAGCGCGGAGATGTTCGAAAAGGGCTATCCGGCGCTGGACCGTTTCATGAAGCAGATCGATCCGGTATTCGGGTCCGGCTTCCAACGCCGTGTGATGGGGAGGGCGCGATGACGCGCATTGTGATTTTCGGCGCCACATCGGCGATCGCGCAGGCCGCTGCCCGGCAATGGGCGGCCGCAGGCGGTGCCCGCTTTGTGCTGGTGGGACGTAATGAGACCGCGCTGGGCGATATCGCCGCTGATCTGGTCGCACGCGGTGCCGAGGAAGCGACGACGAAGCCCGCCGATCTGGCGGCGCTGGACGCACTCGGCGGTCTCTGTGCGGAGGCGGAAGAGGCGCTGGGCGGGATCGATATCGCGCTCATCGCCCATGGCGTCCTGCCCGACCAGGCCGAGGTGACCGCCTCGGCGGACGCCCTTCTCACAAATCTCGGCGTCAATGCGTTAAGCCCGGCCGCGCTGATGGTCGAACTCGGCCGGATCATGAAACGCCAGGGGCATGGGAATCTCGTTGTCATCTCATCCGTGGCGGGTGACCGGGGACGACCGAGCAACTGGGCCTATGGGGGCGCGAAGGCCATGCTCTCCGTGATGGGGGAGGGGATGGGCCTGGAACTCGACAGTGCCGGGGTCAATGTCCTCGTCGTAAAGCCCGGCTTCGTTGATACGCCGATGACGGCGGATTTCCCGAAGGGGCCTTTATGGGCCTCGGCCGATCAGGTGGCCGGATCGATCGTGCGGGCGGTGCGGAGAAAACGGGGCGGTGTGTTATATGCGCCGGGATGGTGGCGCTGGATCATGCTGGTGGTAGCTTTCGCGCCCGGCTTTCTGGTGAAGCGGCTCTGAGCCCGCGGAACGACGGGCTCTCCTGAAGAGGGCGTACGCATTAGGGCCGGAGCGGGCCGCTCGGTGCTCTGATACCGCATTCGACGACGGCGCACCCCTTGTATGAGCCCGAAGCGCTCATAAGGTTTATCGGAACTATCGTCTTGCCACACAGAGCCACAAGCCCTATGTTGAGAACATGAGGAGAACGAACCTCACGCTGCGCGAGTTCAATGCGCTGTTTCCGGACGAGGACGCCGCTCGGACGTGGTTCGAGCGCGCCCGTTGGCCGGATGGCCCGACGTGCTATCACTGCGGCGTGGTGAACGAGGCGCGGCGGATCGAGAGCCGCGGCATCTGGCGATGCCGGGCGTGCGGGAGACAGTTCTCGGTGACGGCCGGGACTCCGATGCACAAGACGCATCTGCCGCTGCTGACCTGGGCGCAGGCCATCTACCTGATCGTCTCGTCGTCCAAGGGCATCTCGTCGATGAAGCTCAGCGAGATGCTCGGCCTGCCCTACAGCACTGCCTGGCATCTGTCGCATCGCATCCGGGCGATGATGGCGGAGGACAGCCCGCTGCTGGCGGGCGTCGTCGAGATCGACGAGACTTACGGAGACGCTCCGCCGCGCAAGCGCGCCAAGTCGAGGCGCGATGACGACGGTCCGCCGCCGTCGGATCCGACCGGCCGAGGCACGAAACGGCCGCTCCTTCTGGTCGCGGCCGAACGTGATGGCGACGTCTTCACCAGCATCATCCCGACGCATGGCCGCAAGGCGATCTCCGAGGCCCTGCAAGGTGTTCTGGATGCCTCAGCGGTCGTCATGACCGACGGCCTGCCCGCCTACAAGCATCTGCGCAAGGACCGGGCGCACCTCGCGGTCAACCACAGCCAGCGGAAGTACGCCCGTACCGACGAGGCAACCGGGCGCCGCGTCCATGTCAATCGCGTGGAGTCCTTCAACGGGTTCCTGGGCCGGGCCGTCGTCGGCGTCTTTCACTTCGTCTCGCCGAAGCACCTGGGTCGCTACGCGGGCGAGGCCGCGTTCTGCTGGAACCGGAAGAAGAGTTCCTGCCTTGATCGCATGGTCTCGCTGATCCGCAACGGCGAGGGTCGCATGCTGCCCTGCGACTTCCTGACGGCGGCGGCGTGATGGCGAAGAAACCCGAACACCGGCCTATCCATCGCACGGACCTGCTGCCGTCGAACATGACCGCTGGCAAGGAAGCGGCCGTGCGCGAGATGCTGGCAGCCTACCGGACTGGCGCCGTCATGCTCGGCCGTGAGCAATGGCGTCTGTTCTTCGAGACCGGTCGGTTCAACAAGAACTTCGACAAGGACAAGAAAACCTACGCCGCGGTCATCGGCGCAGCCAACCGCGTGCAGATGTGCCGCTACCAGGTCGTCGGGGCCTTGCAGTCCTGGGTCTCAAACCGTTCCAACGAGTTCCGCGAGACCGTCGTCCGCTCGTCGCTGCCGCCCGAGACGAAGCACATGCTGCACGTCGTCAACAAGGCCGGAGCGTGCTTCAGCAAGGACGACGTGTTCATGCCGAAGAGCGGAGAAGTCATCCCGGACGACCTCCGCCGCCTGGCGCGTTCCATCATGCGGCACGTCATGGCGAAGCATCGGCGGCCGAACCTGTCTCGTATCTCCATGCGCCTCGACCGCCGCGCCGGGGCGATCTCGCGCCCGGCGGCGGCCGACCAGAACGGCCGGGTCGGCTGGTGGGTGCGGCTCTCCACCATGGAGAAAGGCCGCAAGATCGACGCTCCGCTGCTGACCTACGACTTCCACGAAAAGCGCCCCGGCCGAGTCACCGACGGCATCCAGATCAACCTGGACCGCGACGGACGGCTGACGTTCGGCGTGGTCACCGACATGGGCGAAGCGTGTGCCGCAAGCCGCGACGCCTATGACGGCAATGGGGAAATCGCCCTCGACTTTGGGCTCTCGACGCTCTTCGCCACGTCCGAAGGCCAGCTCCTCGGCCAGGGCTGGCTCAAGGAGCTACGCCGCTACGATGAGCGCATCACGAAGATCGCCCGCGGCATGCAGCGCCGCGGACTCAAGCCGCGGCAAAGCCGACGCTACAAGAATGCCGTCACGGCCCTGCGCGGCTTCCTGCGCACCGAGATCGGCCGCGTGTTCAACAAACTGGTCGAGCAAGGTCAACCGAAGGAGCTGGTCCTGGAGCGGCTGGACTTCCGGAACCCAACCCTGTCCCGGCGCCTGAACCGCATCCTCCAGAACGCCGGACGGTCGATCATCCATGCCAAGCTGCAAGACCTCGAAGAGCGCCTTGGCATCACCTCGACCGAGGTCAACCCGGCCTACACGTCGCAGACCTGCTCGTGCTGCGGCTACCTGGACAAGAAAAACCGCCGCGACCAGAAGACTTTCCGCTGTCTCTGGTGCGGCCACGTCATGCACGCCGACCTCAATGCGGCACGGAACATCGGCGAGCGCCGTGCGCTCGCCATCGGCTCCGGGTTCCACGGGAAGGCGGCGGTCCTTGCCGAACTGGTGCGCCAGTTCGGTGAGCGACGGGTCTATTCGACTCGATCCGGTGGGCGGGGCTCCACCGTCGACCCGCTCTCAACCAACCCCTACTTCAAGGGCAAGGTCGAACGCGGCTCGGATGTCGCCAAAGCTCGGCCGTCACAAAATCTTGTGGCTGCGTGAGCTAAAGCGATAGTGCCTAGGTTTATGGTATGTGTTTCAGGCACATGCACCGGCGCGACAGCACGGTCCAATGATGAGCAAGCGGCCCTCGGGCCGGAACAGAGGCAGGCGTGATCAAGGGTCTGGTCGGACGGCTTCAGAATGCGATGAGCGGGGGACGGCGTGCCGGTCCGCCGGCTACGCCCGAGAACATGCGTCTTTATGCGATCGGGGATATTCACGGGCGTGATGACCTTCTGGCGGATCTGATGATGCGCCTCGCCGAGGATGGTGCCCGCCATCCGGACCGGCACAAGTTGTTGATTTTCCTTGGTGATTATGTTGATCGCGGGCTTCAATCCAAGGCTGTTCTGGACCGGCTGATCGCGGGGCCGCCGCCCGGTTTCGAGGCGGTGCATCTCAAGGGCAATCACGAAGAGGCCATGCTTCAGTTCCTGGACGATGCCCAGTTCGGCCGGGAATGGAAATATTACGGCGGACTGGAGACGCTTCACTCCTACGGGGTGAACGAGGTCACGCGTTCCGACGATCCGCGGGATTTCGAGCGTGCGCGGGACCATTTCGAGCAGGTGCTGCCCGAGGCACATCTGGAGTTTCTGCGCCGCGCGCAGGCTTTCGTGGAATTCGGGGATTATTTCTTCGCTCATGCCGGTGTGCGGCCGGGTATCCCGCTGAACCGCCAGGTCGAGCATGACCTGCTCTGGATCCGGGAGGATTTCCTGTCCTGGACCGGTTCGTTTGACAAGTTTGTTGTCCACGGACACACGCCCAGTGAAGAGGTTGTTGTGCGTGACAACCGGATTGGCGTCGATACCGGCGCCTACATCACCGGCGTGCTGAGCGCCCTTGTGCTGGACGGCACCGGGCGCGAGCTTGTCCAGACCGGGGTGCCGGCCGAGCATATGTCGGCCTGAGCGGGACGACAGGCAGCGGTGATACTCCGTGTGAGCAGTGCTTGAAGCCGCTCTTAAGCTTAACGGCAGGTTCGGCGCCTGGTAACGGGTCCCGCGATTAATTTCCCCCTTACCTCTCGCTGAAATGATGCTAAGAGCAGGATGCGGGGTATGCAACGGCGCGCTACAACGATGCGCGGGGCTTCAATGTGCTGATCCGAAACGGGTTTTCCGCCCGGGTGATCTTTCGCGCTTTGGGGCCTGGTTCAGTGAGGAGATTGCTGTCATGGCTTTTCGGGGCATCTGTCACATCATCACAGGCAAGGTTGCAATGCCGGTGCTGCGCGCGCTGACGCTTTCGATCACGCTTGCCATGGCCGGGTTTGTTGTCGCCGCGCCGGCCCAGGCGCAGGACAACCAGCCCGCTGCGGCGCCCGCGTCGACCGGCACAGCCGCTAGCAGCGAGGTCCACAAGGCTCGTACGCTCGACTACCGGCTCGGCTCAGGCGACAAGCTGCGTGTTATTGTTTTCGGCGAGGAAGATCTCTCCGGCGAATTCGATGTGACCGGCGCCGGCATGGTTTCGCTGCCTCTCATCGGTCAGGTACGCGCCCAGGGGCTCACGGTTGATGAGTTCGAGAACGCGATCCGGAACAAGCTCCTGGATGGCTATCTCAAGAACCCCCGCGTCAGCGTCGAGGTGCTGAACTACCGGCCTTTCTACATCATCGGCGAGGTCAATAGTCCCGGTCAGTATCCCTATACAAGCGGGATGACGGTGTTGAATGCCGTAGCGGTGGCCGCAGGGTATACCTATCGAGCCAATGAAGACCGGGTTTATATCACCCGCGGGGATGGCGAAGAAGAAGCTTATGCTGCTGATCAGACCGTCAAGGTCCTGCCCGGCGATGTGATACGCGTACCAGAGCGGTTTTTCTGACTATCATTTGATATCGTCAGAGATGTGCTTGGCAGCACGCTGCGCCCGGAAATGCGCGGAACTTTCTCGGCTCATGGCCGATGACAGAGTTAAAAAAGTTAATTATTTGGGTTAACGGAGCGATCCATGGTGCGTGGTTGCAACGGATGTGAGTTAAATAGGCTTTTTCGGCACTTAATGCAAAGTTGACTTTCAATAATCAGTTCAGCCGCTCCTGCCGATGTGCTAACGTTTGAAGCAATCCGGAGTGGGAATGACTCCCGAAAGTAGTGCGACTGACCTTCTTGCTTATGCGGGCTGATAGGTGACCATAGATGGCACCGGAAGAGTCGGCATATGGGCCAGTCCCAGAGAGCGAACGGGGATTTAACATGATTAAGAAGCTGCTTACCGCATCCGTCTGCGCTGCGGCTCTGCTGGCCGCGCCGGCCGTGACCGGCAAGTCGCTGGTGAGTAAGGCCTACGCGGCTGATCCTGCCCAGACAAGCGCAGCGGATGCGCTTGAAGAATATCTGGCCTCAGAGATGTCTCTTGGGGACGCCCTTGAGCAGCTTGTGAAGGACGGTTATCCGGCGGCCGATGTTGTTGCAGCTGCAAACAGTCTCGCCTCGGACAATCCCGACATGGTAGCTTCAATCGGTTCGACGCTTGCTGCGCTGGCTAACGAACTCGCCGCTTCAGATGATAGTTCGTGTCAGGGGTATCTGGGGGGGGCTAGCGATGTTTGTCAGGAATACGCAGCCGCGCTGGATGGGGCTGTTGCGGGGACTCAGCTCGCGGATGCTTATGGTGATGCCCGCGGAACAACCGGGTCCATCAATGGCGGGGCCGGGGAAGTGAGCCCCAGCAATGTAGGCAACACGACCAATACCAATGAGGCTCCTGCCAGCTCGAGCTAGGAAGGCCGAACCGCGCCCCCTTGGTCAGTTGGACAAAGACGAAGTGAGAGTGGAGGGGGAGTGTTGTTCTCCGCCCACCTTCGAATATCTCTGAAATTCGCGGAATTAACGTTACCGGAGGAGCAACCATGCGTCCGAGCCCTTACCCTGATTTCAAGCTGCTGGGAGCTGTGCTGCTCGCGGCAAGCTTGGCCTCTGCCCCCGCACTCGCCCAGCAGGCTGGCGCCAGCCCCAGCGATGGCACAGGCGTTCATGTCGGGGCGTTTATGGTCTATCCGCAAGCCTCCTATAGCGGCACCTATAACGACAATATCTACGCAGACGCCAACAATGAGCAGGAAGACTATATTTCGACGTTGAAGGCTGCCGTGGACGTGAGCTCGACCTGGAGCCGCCATGCGTTGAACCTGACGGGCTCGATCACGAAATCCCTTTATGCGGATCGCTCTTCCGAAAACCGTTTGGACTGGAATATCGGCGCTGATGGCCGGCTCGATATTACCCGCAACAGCAATCTGACGGCGGGGACTTCTTATTCCCGGAACCATGAGGATCGCGGGTCGGCCAATGCTGCGATCGGTGCTATCCGCCCCTCGGAGCCGATCGAGTACGACCTGTTTACGACGGAAGCGAAGTTCCACCAGGGCTTCAACAGGCTGTTTGCGGAAATGGGTGGCAAGTACTCGAATTATGACTACAAGAATGCCACATCGGTAACAGGTACAGCGCTTCCTCAGGATTACCGCGACCGTGAGCGTTGGGATGAAAGTCTCCGTCTGGGGTACATGGTATCTCCCGACACCAATGTGTTTGTCGAGGGCTCGCTCAATCAGCGCACCTATGACAAGAAACCGCCTGCTGTGGCGGTAAACCGCGACTCAGATGGATATGCCATCGTTGGCGGTGCGCAGTTTCGCTTGACGAATCTGGTTACGGGGGAGATCTCTGCCGGTTATCAAGAACAGCATTATGACGCAGGTAGTGACGTCAGCGGGCTCAAATATGGCGCGTCCGTTACGTGGTCTGCGACGACCCTCACAACTGTGACGCTGAACGCAAACTCGTCGATTGAAGAAACCACCGCCGTCGGAGCTCCGGCCTACAAGAACCAGAATGTCGAGGTCGTGGTTCAGCATGAGCTTACGCGTAATATCATCCTGACCGGGAATGCTGGCTATACCAATGATGATTTCGAAAGTATTACCCGCAATGACGATATTATCGATGCCGGGCTCGGCGTACGCTACCTCGTGAATCGCAACGCGGATGTTCAGATCGGGTATGATTTCACGGATCGGAACTCGGATGTTGCCGGCTATGATTATACCCGCAATCAGATCGGCTTTACCCTGAGGCTTAAGCTCTGATATCAGAGCACAACGGAAGATTGATGGCAGAAGCGGTACACCGTTTCTGCCATTTTTGTGTGTGATGCGTTAGGATTCTCGCAATGTATCGCGCCCTAGAAAATTGCTGAGAGTAAAGGGATTTGGCCAGAATGAATGCGCCTACGACATCCGGACAACAGGTTGCCCCAGGCTATGGTTATTCAGGAGATCAGCATGCCGATCACCTGGGCTCGCCGGAATTGGATATTCGCGCAATCTTCAAAACCTTGCGAAAGCGCATGGGCCTGATCATTTCCATCACAATGGGGATGACAATTCTTGTTATGGTGGCGGTCTACCAGATGACCCCGATCTACACGGGCAAGGCACAGATTCTGCTCCAGGCCCAAAAAGAAAATGTCGTGGATATCGAATCTGTCATGTCGGGTCAGCCGAGCGATAGTGCGGCGATCGACAGTCAGGTGGCGATCCTGGAGTCGCGTTCTCTGGCGGGGCGCGTTGTCGATGAATTGAATCTTGTGAACGATCCAGAGTTCAACTCGTCTCTGACCTCGCCCTCGATTTTTCGTTGGCTCGATCCACAGCGCTGGCCGGGTGAAATTGCGTCGCTTTTCAAATCAACCCAGTTCTCTGAGGCGGGGAGTGAAGAAGAGTCGAGTGGGCAAGAGCGTAATGCGGTGATCAGTGCGTTTATGGGCCATATGGACGTCTCGCGCCAGAGTCGGACCTATGTGCTGTCGGTGGAATTTCGTTCCCGCGATGCAAAAAAGGCGGCGCGTATCGCTAACAAAATTGCTGACACCTACATTGTCGATCAACTCGAAGCGAAATTCGACGCGACAAAGCAGGCAAATGACTGGCTTTCGAAGCGGTTGCAAAGCCTGCGTCAACAGGTACAAGCTTCCGAACGTGCCGTTGAGATTTATCGCTCGAAAAACGGGCTGGAAACTGCCAAGGGCACGACGGTCAACGAACAACAACTCTCCGAACTCAACGCGCAGCTTATTCTTGCCAAGGCTAATCTTGCGGAAAAGCAGGCGAACTATGACCGTGCGCGGCAGGCCCTTCATGGGAGCGGCGATATCGAATCCGTGGCCTCGGTGATGCAATCCGGCACGATTTCAGGTCTGCGTCAGCAGGAGGCTCAACTCGCACGAGAGCAGGCGGATCTCTCCTCGAAATATGGGCCCAGACATCCCGCGATCATCAAAATCGAGGCTCAGCGTGCGGACATAACACAGCAGATCAAAACCGAGGCCCGACGGGTTGTCGACAGTATCAAAAATCAGGCCGATGTCGCCAGATCACGGGTGGACGCGCTCCAAAGGAGCCTAGATCAGCTCAAGGCGAAGACCTCGGAAAATGATCAGGCTGAAATTCGGCTCCGTGAGTTGCAGCGCGAAGCGGATGCGAACAAGACGGTTTATGAGTCTTTTCTAAACCGATTCAAGCAGACCTCTCAACAGGCCAACCTTCAGACGCCGGATGCGCGCGTGATCAGTGAGGCAATGGCTCCCGGCGCACCTTCAAGTCCGAAGAAGGGGCTTATCGGCGGCGCGAGCCTTGTCTTATCGCTGATGATCGGTGTGGGAGTGGCCTTTCTTCTTGAGCAGCTCGACAATGGGATCGAGACCGGTCGCGCTTTGGAAGAATTCCTCGAGATTCCTAATTTGGCGTCTGTCCCGGCCATTCCGAGCGAGAAAGGCGAAGATGGCAAAACCTTGTTGCCTGAACGCTATGTTCTTGCAAAGCCGCTATCGGCATTCTCGGAATCCATTCGGAGCCTGCGCAGCGCGCTTCAATTGTCAAATGTTGATAACCCGCCTAAGATTGTCGCATTTACCTCGGCACTTCCCAACGAAGGCAAGACGACAATTGCGGCCTGTTTCGCGCGGGCTGCGGCCGTCTCGGGTCTAAAGGTCGTGCTGGTTGATTGTGATCTTCGTCATCCCTCTGTTCAGAAAACATTCGAATTGGAGAGTGCCAAAACGGGGCTAGTTGAGCTCCTTGCGGGGCGTCTCGAACCGTCTTCCGTCTTGATCCGTGATCCCCTGACCACTCTTGATATTCTTCCAGTGGCGTCCGGCGCTGCCAACCCTCCCGACGTACTGGGCTCTAAGCAGATGAAGCGGCTATTGCAGGAATTGAGGAACACCTATGATCTCGTTGTTCTCGATACGGCACCGGTCCTGCCGGTATCGGACTCGCGTGTGCTGTCGCGTCTCGCTGATGAAACCGTCTTTGTAGTTCGTTGGAGCGTCACCCCGAAAGATGCTGCTCTTTCTGCGTTGCGGGAACTTCGTAACTTTAACGCCGGTATTGCCGGGGCTGTTTTGAGCGTCGTCGATACGTCAAAGCAGGCCAGATATGGCTACGGGGACAGCGGTTACTATTATCGTCAATACAGCAAATACTATGTCAACTAGGGGAACTCAGATTTCGACGAGTGACCTAACTAGGTTGCCGGTGGCGGCTTTTGTTTTGCTCGTATCGATGGTGCTTATTGTACTTTCGCTACCCCGTATCATCGCTGCCGGGCAGACCCTGCCTGTGAGGGATGAGGCACAAGCGATTGCGAACGGAGACGGCGCTGCCTCGCCGTTGGCCTTGGCACGCTCGGTCAAGGCTTATTCCCGAGCGGCATGGTGGATGCCGGGCGATGCTCGTATGCAGGAGACCTTGGCGCGTCTCTATATCGCGGAAGCAAATAAGTATGCCGGGGCGGGGCGGGAGATCGATGATCTTCAGATGGCCCTGACACATATGGATGCTTCGTTGAGGCATGCGCCTAATCGGACTTTTGGCTGGGCCTTGCGCGCAGAAACCCTCAGGCGTTTGAACGAACCGGTGAAAGAGATAGAGCGAGCCCTGCATTTGTCTTATCTGCTGGGGCCACGCGAGGCATCAGCCATGCTACTCCGGGCCGGTGTTATCCTTGATATATGGGGAGCAACTAACTCTAACATACACGATATAGCGGAAAACGATCTCATGGAACTCTGGGCATCCCCTCGTTCTCGCGTTTCCCTCGCTCAACTGTATCTTAGGAAGCCTCTCGGTGGCCGGCTACGTTTACGGCGCCTCATATTGTCGTCACCGGAGGACGTAGCGAAATTCAATACGCTCGTCAAAAGCGTGCATAACCGGTCCTAGATGGAACGCGGGCGTCGGGAGATCGGCTTTGCGCGGCAGCAAATCCCATGATGAAAGCATAGAGAACAGAGACGGCCGGTATCTCCAGACTAAAATCGACAAGCGAGTGTAGTGCCACGAGCAGAGTAGTAGCTACCCCGAGGGCGGGAAGATATTTCATCCTTCGCCTGCGAAAAGTGCCTCGCCAGCAGATAAAAAATAGTGTTGCCAAGCTCAGATGGAGAAGGAAGGCGACCGGGACACCGAGTTCAAAAGTGCTTTCGAGATAGGTATTATGGGCATAGCCTACTCTTGTCATGGGGCTGATATCATCCTGCTTGTATGCGGGATAGGCATCCTCAAACGAGCCGAAGCCGACGCCCTGCCAGGCGGCGGACAAAATGCCATTCACTGTGGAGTTGTAAATCGACGCGCGAAGCGTGGTGCTTTCACCTTCGCCAACCTGTCCCAGGCGACCCAGAAATGATCCGCCCGCAGCAATGAGTACCGCAAGAAGGATGCCCAAGAGCGGGGTCCAGACACTCAGACTGTTTTGTTTTTGGGTTTTGTTCCGGCTAAGAAGAAAAATCAGCGCAAACAGTGCGAAGAGACTCGCAAGAACCCCACCGCGCGACGTCGTAAGGAAAAGGGCGAGCAGCATCAGCAATATGGCACCGGTTTCCCAGCGCCTCGCCACAAAAACATGTTCAATCAGCAATGCGAAGGTCTGCGATCTCGTACGCCGTTGTTCGATCAGGGGCTGAAGCTTGTGAAACATTTGCGCGGTGCCGCATAGCAGGCACAGGCCGACAAAAGTGGCAAAGTGATTGCGATTGGCAAAGGTGCTTTTGAGTGACCCTCCGTCCAGCGGCACCTGAAATGACAGAAATTGGGATCCGGCACAAAAATGAGTAATGAAACCAATAATGCTGTAGATGGCTCCGAGTAGCAGGATTGCCGCAACTGATCTCCGAGCAATAACGGCATTTTCGGACAATCGAAAACTGAGCCAGAAGACTGAAAAATAGGTGAGTAGCCGCATCAGCGCTGACATCGTGGCCGGGGGGGCGATGGAAATGTGTGACGGGACACGGGGCATGCCAAGGTGTTCCGCTGCGATTGCCCAAATTGGATCACCCCAGGACCTGGGTAGTGGAACCAGAGCCTGGAAGGTGATCCAGAAGGTTACGATTGCAAAAAGGAAGAATGGCAGTTTCAGGTCGGACCGTAGTGCCTCTTTTGCGGTGCTATTTACCGCGCCCGACGAGACATAGCCAAGAATGAGCACTGCCGATGCCAGAGCCAGAAGAGCTGACGACAGAGGGCGGTTGCTGCCATAGTCCCAGGGGGCCAAAAAGAGTAGGGCGAGCAGGAACGAGAAAGCCACTTTTTCTCGATGGGATGGATTTGTCGGGCGCTTTCGAGCCGCGTTGAGTTCCTGCATATTCTATCCCCACAAATGAGCGTAAAGCTGGGTGGTGATTTCAGCACGGAACCAGATTTGCGTCTTATGCCGAAACTGAGTGGTGGCCGATCCGTTATGTCGGTAGACCACCGGTTATTGCGACTGTTGACGGTCTTCTGTTTTTGGTCCGGCGTGAGGCCCAGTTCACGGTTTGAGGTCTTATCGTCGCTTTTGTCCTGCCCAAATCTATACAAGCCTACAAGTGTTCGAGCTGCAGGAATATCTGTACCATATAAGATGGAAGCGGTAGCAACGCTGTGTTGGGGCTAAGAGTCGGACTCAAAATTAATACCCATTGATTTCAAGCCCTTGCGATGAGCCTTGTGGAGCGTCGGATGGAGGCGATCAGGAGCCATGCATCGGAGGATGCGATGGTTGCTTCCCAGTCCTTGGCGAGACGGCGGCAGCGGCCGAGCCAGGCAAGGGTGCGCTCGACGACCCAGCGGCGGGCGATGACGACGAAGCCCGTTGCCCCATTGGGCCGCTTGACGATCTCGATGCTCGGCCCATCCATGTTCTGCAAGGCGTTTTCCAGCTTGTCGCCTCCATAGCCGCCGTCGGCGAACAGATGAACGAGCGTGGGGAAGCTCTGCATGGTGTCGGCGATGACACCCGGCGCGCCATCGCGATCCTGAATGTCGGCGGTGTGCGTGATCGCGCCCAGCATGTTGCCTTGCGTATCGGTGAGGATATGGCGCTTGCGCCCCTTGATCTTCTTGCCGGCATCATAGCCCGCCGGGCCGCCGCTTTCGGTGGTTTTCACGCTTTGGCTGTCGATCACGCCTGCTGTCGGCTCCGCCGCCCGACCGGCCAGAAGGCGCGTGGACATCACCAGCGTCTCGTTGATGATGTCGAACAGGCCGCTGTCGCGAAGCCGGTAGAAATAATGCTGAACCGTCGTAAAAGGCGGGAAGTCTTTCGGCAGCATCGCCCATTGGCAGCCCGCCGCCGCGATATACTGGATGGCGTTCCATATCTCGCGCATCGCCCATTTGCGAGGTCGGCCGACCTTGCTCGGCACAGGCATGAATGGTTCGATCAACGCCCACTCCTCGTCTGTGCAGTCGCTTGCGTAACGCAGGTGTCTGCGGTCATAGTGCTCCCGAGTGATTTCAGTCCAGGCCATCTGATCCTCCGTAGTCTTCGCAAACCACAGAGAATCATAAGCCACTGAAATCACTCAACTTAATTTTCGGTTGGGCTCTAAGGGGCGCACGACGAATTCCGCTATATTCGCATTTTTGTCGGTGGATGCTGATGAAGACTTGATGTTTTCGTTACATTTTATCGTGTAGAGTAAAGATGGGGATTATCTGGAGTTGGGGCAATGTTTTTGGAGGATCCTGACCGCGTTGTCGGGGCTGAGCCCGAGCGCAGTCGCGGCAAGAATGGTTCGCGCGGGACCAATATAGGGCGAATGGTCATAGCCCGCATTCTTGAGAGCAGTGCCTTTCTGGTTGTCAGCACAATCGGTGTCGCGATCTTTGGACCGCTTCTGGCCCGGTTTGGGGTGTCGCCCCTCTTCTTGTCGGGCGATTATTTCTGGAATGCTATCGTCGGTGGATCCTGCGCGATATTCCTTGGTGTCTATGCGTATAAGAATGTCGCTGTTTTTCCCGGTGGCGCCAAGATTCAGTATGTTTTTACCTCCGTTTCCCTTGCATTTTTGTGCGTGACCGCTGTTTTGCTCTCATTCCGAATGAGCTACAGCCTTTATGTTCTCGGTTGCGGTTTTGTCATCTCTGTTATCTGGCTCTCATTATGCGACCTGCTGCGTCAGAGGATTGCGGTGCGCCGACTGGCTCTGGTGCCGGGCGGGGGGACCGATCGGCTTACCGCGCTCTCTGGGGCAGATTGGCTTGAACTACGAGATCCGACGATTGAGGACATCCAGTGCGATGCACTCGTAGCCGATTTACGGTCCGGGATGGCCCCGGAATGGGAAAGGCTGCTTACAGATGCGGTTCTCGCCGGAATTCCCGTATTTCACTACAAGCAGATTTACGAGGGGTTCACAGGCCGTGTCGAGATCGAGCATCTTTCGGAGAACAATTTGGGGTCCTTGGTTCCGAGTACTGCATACTCTGGCCTGAAGCGGATTTTCGATATGGCGCTTGCACTCCCCTTATCAGTTTTGCTCTCTCCCCTGTTTGCCTTGCTGGCTCTCCTGATCAAAATGGATTCGCCCGGTCCGGCGATCTTTACTCAGAAACGGGTGGGATTCGGGGGCAAGGAGTTCGTGATTTTCAAGTTCCGAACCATGAAGGTTGCGGCCGTTGAAGAGGACGTCGACAAACGCGATCAGGCTATGACCCAAGACGGGGACCCGCGGATTACAAAACTCGGGAAGTTCCTTCGGAGAACACGTCTCGATGAACTGCCGCAAATCGTCAATATTCTGAAAGGGGAGATGAGCTGGATCGGGCCTCGCCCCGAAGCGGTTGCCCTCTCGTCATGGTACCGGAAGGAGCTACCTTTTTATATGTACAGGCATATTGTCAGGCCGGGTATTACCGGTTGGGCACAGGTCAATCAGGGTCATGTTGTTGATGCGGATGATGTGCTTGAAAAGCTTCATTACGATTTCTTCTATATAAGATATTTTTCATTCTGGCTCGACGTTCTCATCTTTGTCAGGACAGTGCGTATCGTCTTGTCCGGCTTCGGGGCCAAATAAAGAGTTTTTAGGATTTTATGGGCGGTATGGCGAGAGAGACGGTCACAGCAATCATTCTCTCAGCGGGGAAGGGCACGCGGATGAAGTCGCGGCTGCCCAAGGTCCTGCACAAGATTGCCGGACGGCCGATGCTCGGCCACGTGCTTTCTGTCGTCAGCGAATTGCCCAATGCGCGTTCCGTGCTGGTGGTCGGGCCGGATATGGAGGAGGTCGCGACCTATGCGAAGGGCCTTGCTCCCGACACGGGCATTGCCGTCCAGGCCGAGCAGCTTGGTACCGCTCATGCCGCACTGATGGCCCAATCCGAAATCTCCGAGCGGGAGGGCGTTGTCCTTGTGATCTTCGGCGATACGCCGCTGATGCACCCCGAAACACTTGCCGACATGGCCAATACCTGCCGCGAAGAAGCCGATATCGTCGTTCTGGGCTTCCGGCCTACGGATCCGGCCGCCTATGGGCGACTTGTGCTTGATGAGGCCGGTAGACTTCAGAAGATCGTCGAATTCAAGGACGCAAGCGCGCCCGAGAGGGCTATTACCCTGTGCAACGGCGGCGCGATGGCGGTTCGTGCCGAATACCTTTTCGATCTCCTTTCCAAGGTCGGCAATGACAATGCAGCGGGCGAGTTTTATCTGCCGGACATTGTCGGTCTCGCTCGCTCGCAAGGTCTCACCTGCCGCGTGCAGGAAGGTGAGGAAGAGGAAGTGCAAGGGGTCAATAGCCGGGCCGATCTCGCCGCAGCGGAAGCGGTCATGCAGCGCCGCTTGCGACAGGCGGCAATGGCGGGCGGTGCAACGCTCACCGACCCTGATAGCGTTTATTTCAGCTTCGACACGGTGCTGGGGCAGGACGTGGTCGTCGGCCAGAACGTGGTCTTCGGACCGGGCGTAAAGGTTGCAGATGGCGCGATGATCAAGCCTTTTTCTCACCTGGAAGGAGCGATTGTCGCTGCCGATGCAGAAATCGGTCCGTTTGCACGTATTCGTCCGGGATCTTCCATCGGCACGGGCGCCAAGATCGGCAATTTCGTGGAAACGAAAAAGGCCGAGATCGAAGAAGGCGCGAAGGTCAGTCACCTGTCCTATATCGGCGACGCGCGTGTCGGCGCTCATGCCAATATCGGTGCGGGCACAATCACCTGCAACTACGACGGCTACAACAAGTTCTTCACCGATATCGGGGCCGGGGCGTTTGTCGGCTCCAACTCTGCGCTGGTCGCACCGGTGAAAATCGGCGACGGGGCCTATCTCGGATCGGGCAGCGTCATCACCAAGGACGTTACGCCGGATGCGCTCGCCTTTACGCGGCCAAAACAAATCGAGAAGTCCGGATGGGCCGCCACATTCCGTGCAAAGAATGAATCTCCCGACAAAAATACGAAGGACTGAGCTATGTGCGGCATTGTCGGGATCATTGGAAAACAGGATGTTGCGCCGGTCATACTCGAGGCCCTGAAGCGTCTCGAGTATCGCGGCTATGACAGTGCAGGCATCGCAACGCTCGACAACGGTCAGCTCACACGGCGCCGTGCGGAAGGCAAGCTCTTCAACCTCGAAACAGCGCTTACAGCCCAGCCCCTTCATGGAGAGCTCGGTATCGGCCATACGAGATGGGCAACTCATGGTGCGCCGACCGAAAACAACGCGCATCCACATGTGACCGACCGGGCTGCTATCGTCCATAACGGGATCATCGAAAACTTTCGCGAATTGCGGCAGATGCTGCTGGAGAAGGGGTTTTCTTTCTCTACCGATACCGATTCCGAAATCATCGCCCATCTGGTGACCGATCATCTGAACCGGGGTAAGGATCCCCGGAAGGCCGCTGCCGATGCGTTACGCGAGCTGGAAGGCGCATTTGCCGTTGCCATCATTTTCTCCGGCGAGGAGGATTTGATGATCGGTGCGCGGAGGGGTAGCCCGCTTGCCGTCGGCTATGGCGACAATGCGATGTATCTCGGTTCGGACGCGTTTGCGCTGGCCCCGATGACGAACCGCGTCTCCTTTCTGGAAGAGGGGGATCGCGTCGAACTTAGCCGCACAGGCGCTGTCGTTTACGACGCGGCGGACCAGCTCGTAGAACGTCCCGTCAAGATCACCGATGTTTCCGCCGCGCTGGTGGACAAGGGAAATCATCGTCATTTCATGGCGAAGGAAATCTTCGAGCAGCCTGAAGTGATCGGTCATACGCTGTCTGAATATCTCGATCTGGTGAACGAAAAGCTTCATCTGCCGGATTTGCCGGTCGACCTTGCCACGGCACCGCGCATCACGATCATCGCCTGCGGGACAGCGTTTTATGCCGGGCTCGTCGCTAAATACTGGTTCGAAAAGCTTGCGCGCATTTCGGTAGAGGTCGATATCGCGTCGGAGTTCCGCTATCGCGAAGCCGCATTGCCGGAAGGCGGGCTCGCGATTTTCATTTCGCAGTCCGGTGAAACCGCCGACACGCTGGCCGCGCTTCATTACTGTAAATCGCAGGGCCAGAAGACTCTGTCCGTCGTCAATGTGGTGGAGTCGAGTATTGCGCGCGCATCGGATGTCATCCTGCCGACTTTTGCCGGGCCGGAAATCGGAGTGGCTTCGACCAAGGCCTTCACTTGCCAGCTCGCCACGCTGGTCGTGCTCGCGGTTAGGGCTGCCATCGCACGCGGACAAATCGATACGGAAGAAGAACGCCGGATCGTTCATACACTGATCGAAACGCCGAGACATGTCGCGGAGGCGCTCGGAGCCGACGACGCCATCCGGGACCTGAGTGTCGATCTCGCGAAGGCGCGCGACGTGCTCTATCTCGGGCGAGGCCATAATTATCCGATTGCCCTTGAGGGGGCGCTCAAGCTCAAGGAAATCTCATATATCCATGCCGAGGGCTACGCTGCGGGTGAGCTCAAGCACGGCCCCATCGCTCTCATCGACGAGAACGTGCCCGTGATCGTGATCGCGCCGATGGACCAGCTCTATGAGAAAACAGTGTCCAACATGCACGAAGTCATCGCGCGCGGCGGCAGGGTGCTTTTGATCGGCGACAAGGCCGGGATCGACCATGCGGGCGAAGGATTGTGGGAATCGATAGAGATTCCGTCGGTCGATCCCCTGATCGCTCCTATTATCAACGCCATTCCGGTGCAGCTCTTGGCCTATCACACGGCCGTTTCCAAAGGCACCGATGTCGATCAGCCGCGAAATCTGGCAAAATCCGTCACAGTAGAATGAGGTATAAGAGCTTGTGCTGGGTTCGGGATCATCATCGGTTTGAAGCTTCACAAGCTCTATTTTGGAGTGTCTCTGGTATGGAAATTGAAGCCGAGGGTAGTGCGTGACGACACTTGTAACAGGTGGTGCCGGCTATATCGGCAGCCATGCGGTGATTGAGCTCTTGGAGGCAGGTGAAGAGGTCATTGTGCTCGACAACTTCTCCACTGGCTTCGAATGGTCAGTGCACCCTGATGCTCGCGTCGTTCAAGGCGATGTTGCAGACCGGGCCTTGCTGGACCGTCTGCTTGCTAAGTCTGCCATTGATGCGGTCCTGCATTTTGCCGGTTCTATAGTGGTGCCTGAATCGGTAGAGAAACCACTTGAATACTATTCCAACAACACCACCAAATCCCGCGATTTGATCGCAGCATGTGTCGATTACGACGTGCGGCATTTCATTTTCTCCTCGACCGCCGCCGTCTATGGAACACCTTCTGCGACCCTAGTTACCGAACGCGAGCAGCCGCATCCGCAATCGCCCTATGGACGCTCAAAACTCATGACCGAGTGGATGCTAGCTGATACGGCATTTGCGCACCCGATGCGATTCGTCGCCTTGCGCTATTTCAACGTGGCCGGAGCAGATCCCAGGGGGCGCACAGGGCAGTCAACGGCTAATGCTACACATTTGATCAAGGTGGCTTGCGAGACGGCCCTCGGCCAGCGCGGCCATATCGATATTTTTGGTACGGACTATCCCACTCATGATGGGACCTGTATTCGGGACTACATCCATGTAGCCGACCTTGCCGCTGCGCATCGTCAGGCGCTCGACTATTTGCGCTCGGGCGGCGAATCCCTGATTGCAAATTGCGGCTATGGACACGGATTTTCGGTTCGGCAGGTTCTGGCCGCCGTGGAGCGTGTTTCGGGTAGAACGCTGGACATAAGAGAGGGACCAAGAAGGGCCGGCGATGTTACCGAGATTGTCGCTGACCCGAAACTTGTTAAGGACAGGCTCGGATGGACGCCGGCTTTTGATGATTTGGACCGTATCGTTTTTCATGCGCTTTCTTGGGAAGAAAAGCTTGATGCTCGAAACACTTGAATAGTACCAAAAGCGGCCGGGTCATCGGGGTCGACAGGGAACTGTTCTGTCGATGCCGGTCGAGATTTTTCGTAGCAGGCTTTTCTGGCAACGGGTTTGAGAATTTGAGCTGCTATCTTTAATTGCGGTGTGTCCATCGGGTTTTGGAGGCACTCTAATCCTCTCCAAAAAGGTACGAAGGAGGCCCGCCGCAAAGCGTATAATCCTTGATTTGGTAAAATCATCTGTAGGCTGATTGACTTATGCATATCCTTATGACGGCGAATGCAGCCTGGAATATCTGGAACTTTCGGAAAGCGGTTGTGCAGAATCTGATTTCTGAAGGGCATGACGTGACCATACTTTCACCGGCGGATGACAGCGTCGCTGATCTGGAAGCTATTGGATGCAGGTTTATGCCGCTCGAGATGAGCGTTAAGGGGCTGAACCCGATAAGCGATCTGGCGCTTATGCGCCGATTCAGGCGCGTCTTCAGGGTTGCGCGTCCTGACGTCGTATTAAGCTACACAATAAAGAACAACATATACGGTGCGTTTGCTGCACGTCTTGCTGGTATCCCGTTTGTGCCCAACGTAACAGGGCTTGGTACCGCTTTTCTTTCCGGAGGTTGGCTCCAAGGGATTGCCGAAGCGCTCTATCGAACTGCTTTCAGTCGATTATCTGTCGTCTTTTTTCAGAATGAGGATGACCGGGATTTATTTCTCGGGCGACGCCTCATAAGTTCGGATCAGGCTCATCTCCTGCCAGGTTCCGGCATCGATCTCGCTCATTTCAACGCGGTTCCTCTGCCGCCGGCAGAGGAGGGCGTTTCCTTTTTGCTGATCGCTCGGCTTCTGCGTGACAAGGGGGTTGTCGAGTTCGTGGAAGCGGCAAGAAAGATAAAAGCGAGTCGACCCGATGTGAGCTTTCGGCTTTTGGGGGCGGCCGGATCCCAGAACCGATCAGCAATTGATAGAGCGACTGTTCAAAACTGGCAGGAAGAGGGAGTTATTGAATATCTTGGAACCACAAAGGACGTAAGGCCATTTATCGAAGCGTCAACGTGCATCGTGCTTCCGTCCTATCGGGAGGGAGCGCCAAGGACGTTAATCGAAGCCGCATCGATGGCTCGTCCTGTGATCGCCACCGATGTGCCTGGCTGTCGAGCGGTTGTGGAGCATGGCGAAACCGGCTTTTTATGCGTGGTCCGAAGTTCGGAAAGCCTGGCGCGTATGATGGAGCGGTTTCTCGGGCTCTCCCGCGAGGCACGTGTCGCGATGGGGCAGGCCGGTCGCAATAAGATGGAGCGCGAGTTTGACAAACATCTTGTCGTCGAAGCCTACCGCAATGCCATTTTGAAAACTGTGCAGTTGCGGTGACAATTGACCTGCCACTGAACTTTCCCCCAGGAGGGATTAGAGTTTCGGCATATTACCTGACAGGCCGATGACGTTCCCTTGCCTCATGCAGGCCTCAACGCGTTCGCCGCAATGGTCGTCCGCGTGTTGCCACCCATTACCTCCATGAGGATCCAGATCCGCTGGTCGGATTCCAGCGTTTCTATTGTGGTGATCATCTCTGCGAACGGGCCTTTCGTCACGCGAACCAGATCGCCTTCTTGCAGCTTTGCTGTTGACTGAAACAGGCCCGTCGCGTCGCAGCGCGCCATCAGCTCGGAGATCAGGGGCGACGGGACTTCCGCGGGCTCTCTGCCGAAGCTTACGAGGCGTGTTATGCCGTGGGTTGCATTGATTGCGGGCCAGCGTGCGTCCTTCTTGTCGAATGCCACAAAAATATATCCGGGGAAGAGTGGTGCCGGGGCTGTGACGAATTTTCCCCGGACCCGTCGTGTCTTCTCCTCCCTTGGAAGAAAGGAGCGGAAGCCTTGTTGCCGGAGATTGCGTTCGGCAATCCGTGCGCTGTTCGCCTTGTGCTGGGCGACAAACCAGTTTTCACCTTGCGATTGCATGGTTCCCCCGTTGCTTGTTGATCTCGCCGTTTGAACAGGGCGACGGCCTTTTCTTCTGGCTAGGACTATCGGCGCACCTCGATTTGGAGTTTGCGATCGCAATTAAGTCTGATGGTCTATTTCAATATTTTAATATTTTAAAAATCTTCACCTAAGACTATGAAGTATTTATGATCTCCTTCCTTCGAATTGGTCCTGCTCACCAAGATCCCACTCTCAAAAATCTTAACCATGGACTTGAATAGTGGCTTCTCAGGCACGTCGAGATATGGTAACGCTCATACTTGAGCAATTATGGATATATGTGGGCACATTGTAAATCATTCTTCAGGGGCCCCGCCGGGGGACTCCTTGTGCGGTAGCTATGGGTGAACCGTCCTTCCATGGTTGACCGGTCCGACACAGAAGATGCGCAGTTCCGAATTCTGCGCTTGCTTGAAAACAATCCGGAACTCTCCCAGCGCGAACTTGCAAATGCTGTCGGCATCAGCAACGGCAGCGTGCACTATCTTCTCAAAGCATTGGTTGAGAAGGGTCTTTTGAAGTTCTCGAATTTTTCCTCATCACGGGACAAGCGACGCTACGCCTATGTATTGACGCCTCAGGGACTTGCGCAGAAGGCGGTCCTCACAAGACGCTTTTTGACTCGGAAGCTCGATGAATATGAGGCGCTCAAGGCAGAAATAAGGGCCTTGGAAAAAGAAATAGTGTCCGACCCTGTTGGCGACACGAAGAGCGGAGACTGAGTTGAAAAAAGGGGATGTCCTCGAATGACGCGCAAGGTCCTTGTGACCGGAACGGCCGGATTCATCGGCTATCACCTCGCCAAGCTGTTGCTCGCAGAAGGCTTTCGGGTTCATGGCTATGACGGGATGACGGATTACTACGATGTCACTCTGAAGCAGAAGCGCCACTCCATGCTGCTGCAGCACCCGAACTTCTCGGCAGACGAAGGGATGCTGGAAGATGTCGTATTGCTGGACAGGGTTGCGGACGAATTTTCTCCCGATATTATCGTCCACCTCGCCGCTCAGGCTGGCGTCCGCTACAGTCTGGAGAACCCCCGGACCTATATTGACGCGAATGTTGTTGGCACCTTCAACGTGATGGAGGCAGCTCGCCGGCTGAACGTACAACATCTTCTCATGGCCTCGACCAGTTCAGTGTATGGGGCGAATGAGAGTATGCCGTTCACTGAGACGGAGAAGGCCGACACGCAGCTGACGATCTATGCGGCGACTAAGAAGGCCAATGAAAGCATGGGCCATGCCTATGCCCATCTGTGGAACCTGCCCACCACGATGTTCCGTTTCTTTACGGTCTATGGCCCCTGGGGGCGGCCCGACCTCGCGCTGTACAAATTCGTCGATGCGATCCTCGATGATCGGCCCATCGATATCTACAACCATGGCGACATGTACCGCGACTTCACCTATGTCGATGATCTCGTGCGCGGCATTCGCCTGCTCATCGACTCGGTGCCCGAACGACCCGAGGATGGTGTGGTGCCCGGGGGAGACAGCCTGTCGCCAGTTGCCCCCTTCCGCGTCGTAAATATTGGCAATTCCGACAAAGTGCGGCTGCTCGACTTTGTCGACGCAATTGAGGAGAGCCTCGGGAAAAAGGCGATCCGCAACTACATGCCGATGCAGATGGGCGACGTGCCCGCCACCTGGGCGGATGCCACGCTGCTGCAAAGGCTGACAGGGTATCGCCCGCAGACAGATTTCAGGGACGGGATTGCACGGTTCGTCGATTGGTTCCGCGATTACTATGGGAAGTGATTGAATGGCTCTGTCTCACGACACCATCGCCGTCATCGGCCTTGGCTATGTCGGACTGCCGCTGGCGGTCGAATTCGGCAAGCAGCGAGCCGTCATCGGCTTTGACATCAACGCAGCCCGCATCGCCGAACTGCGCGCGGGCAGCGACCAGACGCGCGAGGTCTCGCCAGATGAGCTGGCCGAGGCGCGACACCTGACCCTGACAGCGGACCCTGGCGATCTGGCTGCTGCCACGATTTTCATCGTCACCGTCCCCACGCCGATCGACGCGCACAAGCGGCCCGATCTGACCCCGCTCATCAAGGCATCCGAGACCGTGGGGCGTGCGCTTAAGAGGGGCGACACCGTCATTTACGAAAGCACAGTCTATCCCGGTGCAACGGAGGAGGATTGCGTGCCTGTCCTCGAACGCGGCTCGGGTCTGATCTACAACGTCGATTTTTTCTGTGGCTACAGCCCCGAACGGATCAACCCCGGAGATAAGACACACCGGCTGACCACGATCCGTAAGGTCACGTCCGGCTCCACCCCCGAGGTCGCCGAGATGGTCGATGCCCTCTATGCCGGTATAATTACCGCCGGCACCTACAAGGCCGAAAGTATCCGCGTGGCCGAGGCAGCCAAGGTGATCGAGAACACGCAACGCGATCTCAACATTGCCTTGGTCAACGAACTTGCCATCATTTTCAACCGCATGGGCCTTGATACCGACGCGGTGCTGCGCGCGGCGGGGACCAAGTGGAACTTCCTCCCCTTCCGGCCCGGCCTTGTCGGTGGTCACTGCATCGGCGTGGACCCCTATTACCTCACCCACAAGGCCGAGGCTCTGGGGTATCATCCGCAGGTGATCCTTGCCGGACGGCGGATCAATGACGGGATGGGCGCCTACGTGGCGGGCCAGATGGTCAAGGCCATGCTGAAACGGCGCATCCAGGTGGATGGCGCGCGGGTGCTGGTGCTGGGGCTGACCTTCAAGGAAAACTGCCCCGACCTGCGCAACACCCGCGTCGTTGATGTGGTGGCGGAGCTGCGAGATTATGGCGTGCAGGTGGATGTGCACGACCCTTGGGTCGATTCGGAAGAGGCCCGCGCCAATTACGCGCTGGATCTGGTGGCCAACCCCGAGGCCGGCACCTATGACGGCATCGTTTTGGCAGTCGCGCATGACGCGTTCTGCGACAAGGGCAGTGAGGTGCTGCGCCGCTATGGCCGGGACGCCGCCGTATTCTGTGACCTGAAAAGCGTCTTCGCGCCGCTAGACAGCGATCTGAGGCTGTGATGGTTTCCGAGACCCTAGCCCGGGTCGAGGGCCCGAACCTAACGCTGCGCTTGATCCAGCCCGAGGATGCGGAATATGTCCACGGCCTGCGCACCGACCCGGCCTACAACCGCCATTTGTCCGAGGTGCGTGGCACGGTCGAGGACCAGCGCCGCTGGATCGAAGCCTACAAGGCGCGCGAGGCCGCGCTGAGCGAGCTGTACTACGTGATCGAACGCAAGGACGGCACTCGCTGCGGCGTGGTGCGCCTCTATGACATTGTGACCGACAGCTTTATCTGGGGCAGCTGGATCCTCGATCAGAACAAGACGCCGAAGGCGGCGCTGGAAAGTGCGGTGCTATCCTTCGGCATCGGTTTCGACGGTCTTGAACGATCCTTGGCGTATGTCGATGTACGGATCAGCAACGCGAAGGCCTATGCGTTCTACGTTAGATTTGGCATGACCGAGATCTGCCGTGACGACCGCGACATCTGTTTTACCTACCCGCGTCAGCGCTTTGAAGCCGACCACGCCGGATATTTGGCAATCCTTGAAGGGGGGGCTGAGGGATGATCGATAACACCCTGGATTGCATTATCCCGGATAGCGCGAAAATTGCGGAAGGGGTGACACTCGGCCCTAGGGTCGTCCTTGCCGGAGACGGAGTTGTGCTGGGACAAAATGCACGCATCGACGCGGCTGCCGTGATCGGTGCTGAGGTGACAATCGGACAGGGGGCATGGGTCAAGGCAGGCGCGGTCGTTCTTCGGTCTGTTCCGCCAAACGCCATCGTCGAAGGAAATCCCGCCCAAGTCGCAGGCTATCTTGACGGCGATGGCGCATGGCGGAAGCCAGATCCGAAACATGTCGATTTTCACAGCTTCAAACATTTGGCGCGTCCCTCCAAAGTCGAACTGGGTGTTGGCGCTTCCACACTGTTTCTTATGCGGCGCATCACCGATGCGCGGGGGGCGCTGACTGTCGGCGAAGTACCGAACGAGGTGCCGTTTTCTCCTGTCCGCTACTTTGTGGTGTTCGATGTTCCTTCGATGGAGCTTCGGGGTGAACACGCCCACAAGCAGTGCCAGCAATTCCTGATATGCCTGCACGGTTCCTGTCGTGTGCTGCTCGATGATGGCTATAATCGCTGCGAGGTCACCCTCGACAGTCCGGACATGGGGGTGTTCATGCCGGCAATGATCTGGGGCACGCAGTATCGCTACAGCTCGGACGCGGTTCTGCTGGTTTTCGCCTCCCGGACATATGAGCCGGACGACTATCTTAGAACCTACGACGATTTTCTCGCAGAGCTCGAAGGGCGCAAGGCATGACTATCCCCTTCCTAGACCTTGGCGCGGCCTATCGCGAACTCAAGACGGAGATTGATGCCGCGATCCATCGCGTTCTCGACTCGGGCTGGTACATCCTCGGCCCCGAGGTCGAAGCTTTCGAGGCAGAGTGGGCGGCCTATTGCGAGGCGGATCATGCAGTGGGGGTCGCCAATGGTCTGGACGCGCTGATCCTTGCACTCCGTTCGCTGGATGTAGGCCCGGGCGACGAGGTAATCGTACCCTCGAACACCTACATCGCCACGTGGCTTGCTGTGACGGCAGTGGGCGCGAGGCCAATACCAGTCGAGCCCGATCCGGCCACCCACAACATCGACCCGACTGGCATCGCGGAGATGATCACTCCGTCAACGAAGGTCATCCTACCTGTTCACCTCTACGGCCAGCCAACCGATCTTGACCCGATCCTCGCGCTTGCGCGCAGCCGCGGGATCGCGGTGGTCGAGGATGCCGCCCAGGCCCATGGTGCGTGCTACAAAGGGCGGCGCATCGGTGCGCATGGCGATGTGGTTTGCTGGAGCTTCTATCCCGGCAAGAACCTCGGCGCGTTGGGGGATGGCGGGGCGGTGACGACCAATCGAGCCGATCTGTCCGACCGCATCCGCGTACTGCGCAACTATGGCAGCCGAGTGAAATACGTAAACGAGGTCCAGGGCGAGAACTCGCGCCTCGACCCGATCCAGGCAGCGGTGCTGCGGGCCAAGCTGCCCCACCTCGACGCCTGGACCGAGCGACGGCTTGCGATCGCCGAGGCATATGCGGACGGCCTCGCGGGTCTCGGTCTCATCCTGCCGAATGTGCCGAACTGGGCCGACCCCGCCTGGCACCTCTATGTGGTGCGCACCAAGAACCGTGCGGCGCTTCAGAAGCGTCTCGCCGCAGTCGGCGTCGGTACGCTGATCCACTACCCGATCCCTCCGCACATGCAGGCGGCTTATGCCGATCTCGGCCTTGCGCCCGAAGCTCTGCCGATCGCTCGCGACCTCGCCGAGGAAGTGCTGAGCCTGCCGATAGGACCGCAACTCGACCTGCCGGCGGCGCAGAAGGTCATTGCCGGACTAGTCGATGCCCTCTGATTATCTCTGCAACCTTGTCGTGCCCGGCGCAGCTAAGAGCGGCACCTCGTCGCTGCACGACTATCTCGGCGCACATCCGATGATAGCCATGAGCGCAGAGAAGGAACCGCACCATTTTTGTCGCGACGACCGCTATGCCCGCGGCGCCCAGGCCCACAACGCCTTGTTCACTTCAGTCCCTAGACTTCGCTACTATGGCGAAAGTTCCACCGGCTACCTGCCGTGGCCGGTCGCGGCCCAGCGTGTCGCGCACGACCTCGACGATCCGAAGGCGCTCATCGTGCTGCGGCATCCGGTTGCGCGCACGTTCTCTCACTACCGCTGGCGTTACCGCCTTGGCCTGGAGCGCCGCAGCTTCCTCGAAGCGCTGCACGCCGACGGATTCGGCTACGACCCCGACCGACCGGACCGGTTCGGCTACATGGCGTATCTCGAATTCTCGCAATATGCTCGCCAAGTCGAAGCCTGGGAGGTTGCGCTGGGCGCCTCCAACTGCCTGCTGATCTCCGCCGGAGATCTCCAATCCGACCATGCCAGCACGATGGCGCGCTGCTTCGGTTTTCTCGGCCTTCCCCCGCTCGAGGACGTTGCTGCTCGCCCGGACGGTGCGCCTCGCAGCAACGTGACCGCCGTGCAGGGGCGCCGTCCACCCAAGGCGATGGCCGCGCTGGCGCGTGTCCTGCCGAAGGGGCTCAAGGATATGAGGCTCTACAAGAGCCTCAAGCTGGGGGCGCTCCGCGTCGGCGCGCCGGTGCCACCGGCCATGATGACAGATGAAGAGCGCACCTTCGTCGAAACCGCGCTCGCCGACGACATCGCCTGGTTCGAGGCCAAGTTCGGGGCTCGCAACGGAGTGTCGAAAGAGATGGTCGACACGTGACCGAAACTCCTGCCCACAGCTACCGCACCCTCCTGCGCTCGTCCTCGATCATGGGCGCGGCCTCTATGCTCAACATCCTGTCGGGCCTGGTCAAGATGAAGGTCGCTGCCCTTCTGCTCGGCCCCGCCGGCGTCGGCCTGATCGGGATTTACCAGAACCTGATGCAAACCGCTTCGACCGTCTCGGCGCTCGGGTTCAACAATATCGGCACCCGCCAGGTGGCCTCGGCCAGTGCTGCCGGCGAAGACGACGCCCTCCTGCTAGTGCGTCAGGCGCTGCTGTGGGGGACAGTCGGACTGGCGCTCATTGGCGCCGGCGTCGTCTGGCTCACCAGCCCGTGGATCGCGCGCCGCATCCTCGACGATCCGGGCGCTGCGGGCGACGTCGCCTGGCTCGGGCTCGGTGTCGCGCTGACCGTCGCGGCCGGGTCGCAGACCGCCTATCTCACCGGGCTCAGGCGGATCGGCGACGTCGCGCGGGTGAACGTGCTGTCCGGCGTGGCCGCCGCCACGTTGGGCATTCTCGCGATCTGGCTCTGGGGCCACCCCGGCGTGCTAGTGTTGGTGCTGATGGTGCCGACCACCGGCTTTCTCGCCGGGCACTGGTTCGTGTCGCGGCTCGAACAGCCGGCGGGCCGCCAGCCGACCGCCGCTGAACTCGCGGGCGAATGGCGCAAACTGGCCCTGCTCGGCGCCGCTTTTATGTTGAGCGCGCTGGCTATGACGGTCGCGCAGCTCGCCGTGCGCAGCCTCGTGCAGCACCGGCTCGGCGTTGACGCGCTCGGGCAGTTCCAAGCCTCGTGGTCAATCGGGATGATCTATCTCACCTTGATCCTCGGCGCGATGGCTACCGACTATTACCCGAGGCTCGCCGGCGCCATCGCCGACCACGCGAGCGCCGCCCGGATCGTCAACGAACAGACCGAGGTCGCTCTCCTGCTGATCGGTCCGGTGCTGCTGGCGATGCTGTCGCTCGCACCCTGGGTAATCCATCTGCTCTATTCCGCCGAGTTCGCGACCGCGTCCGGCATCCTGCGCTGGCAGATTCTGGGCGACATCCTCAAGGTCGTGACCTGGCCGCTCGGCTTCGTCGTCTTGTCGATGGGTGCGGGGCGAGTCTTCATCCTGAGTCAGTCGCTGGGCGCCCTGGCTATGGTCGGGGTCACCTGGGCCGCCCTGCCGCTGATGGGCGTCACCGCCACCGGCGTGGCCTTCATCGCGATGTATGCAGTAATCCTGCCGATCAATTTCGTCGCCGCGCGGGTCTGGCTCGCGTTCCGCTGGACGCCCACAGTGCTGATCCAAGTCTGTGTCCTCACGCTGGCCGCCGTCCTCGTGACCGTTCTCGCCCGCCGCTCCGATATGCTCGCAGCCGCCGTGGGTGTCCCGCTGTCGCTCGGCTTCGGGATCCACGCCCTGACGCGGCTCGCGAAGATGGCAGGCCTTGGCGGCAGGGTCGGCAAGATCGCCGAAGCGAGCAACCGGTTCTTCAAGCGCATCGGACTGGTCAGATGACCGACCGCCCTTCCCCCGACACCCGCCCGCGCGTCACTCTCGGGGTGTTCGTCTTCCACCAGGAGGCGATCGTCTGCCAGGCGATCGAGAACGCCTTCGCCCAGACCTATGCGTGGCTCGATATCATACTGTCCGACGATTAGTCGAACGAAGGGACCTTCGCGATCATGCAGCAAATGACGGATGCAAACCGTGGGCCGCGCAAGGTCATCGCACGGCGCAACGATTTCAACCTCGGCACCGCGCTGCACGTACAGTCGGCGTTCAGCGCCTCGTCCGGCCGGCTGTTCGTGATCGCGGCCGGCGACGACGTCTCGACGCCCGACTGGCTAACCCGAGGGCGCGGTGCATTCCGGTCGCGAAAGTTTCTGCCACGGCCAGAAACTCACGCGGCTTCCGGCAAAACCCTACCACTTCTTCGATTGCCTTCTAGAAGGTTACTCCCGTGCCTACTGGCTTCCCGCGGCCCAACGTGCGCCTATACGCGTGGGGTTTTCGAGCATTTCGGCCCGTTGAGCGGCGGCAGCATCATCAAGGATAATCCGTTGCGGCTTCGCGCTGCGCTGATCGGTGAGTTTGTCGCCTGCGATCAACTGCTGGTGGCCAGCGCATGCGCGACGACAATACCGGCCCGGCTACACGAGCGCGTTGCCGGCGGCGCTGAAACCGGTTCATCCAGAGCAAGGCGACCGCGTTCCGGACGATGCAGAAGGACCTCGCCAACGGCACGGCAGAGATCGACCCAGCTTTGCAGCAGAGGATTGAGCGGCGCCCGCGCTGCTGTTCGACGAACAAACCGAGGTCGCGCTCCTTCTCTGTGCTCCGGTCCTCGTTGCGACGTTGGGCTGCGCGCCCTATGCGATCCGCCTGCTCTATTCGGCCGGGTTCGAGCCGGCGGTCGAAATCCTGCGCTGGCTACTCCTCGGCGACCTGCTCGGGGTGATGGGCTGGCCTTTGGGCTTCGTCATCCTCATCGCGGGGGCGGGCAAGACCTTTGTCCTGACCGATTCGCTAGGGATCGGCGTCATAGTCTTGGGCGTCTGGGTCGGCCTGCCGATGCTTGGGGTCACGGGACCGGAGTGGCGTTTTTGGCGCTTTACATGGCCTATCTGCCCCTCGTCTGGTGGTTCGGAGGCCGCATCGGTTTTGCGTGGAGCCGGGCGGTCAAGGTGCAGGCGCTGTCGGTGGAGGCAGCGGCGCGGCAATCGGATCTGGGTGGGGCTGCGGCGGGCCTGGTTCTGGGCGGTGCGCTCGGGCTCTGGTCACTGGTGCAGCTTGCGTCTCGAACGACAGCGGGCGGTAAGCTCGGTCGGATTGCGACTGTGGGAGAGAGGGAAAAGGATGGATAACACCGAAATCCTGAAGACATACGGCAACATCGGCTTGCCCGATGGGACAGAGAATCGCCCCCTCGTGACCTTTGTGGTCTTTGCCTACAATCAAGAGAAATACATCTGCGAGGCGGTAGAGGGCGCGTTTGCCCAGCGATATTCGCCGCTCGAGATCATCCTGTCGGACGATTGTTCCAGCGACCGCACCTTCGAGATAATGGAGGAAATGGCGGAGGCATATAAGGGGCCGCACAAAGTCAGAGTGAGGCGGAACGCTTTTAACCTTGGAACAGCTTTGCACGTGCAGTCAGCGTTTGTGGTCTCTACGGGAAAGCTGTTTGTCGTCGCTGCTGGCGATGATATCTCGATTGACAATCGCGTGTCGGTTCTGGTTGATGCTTGGGTCTCCGCCGGTAGCCCTGAAGGTGCAGTCCATTCTGGGCGTGAGCTCTTCCGCAATGATCAGACCATCAAGACCGTGCCAGCCAACCACCACCGCTATTCCGATATTGTGTTGGACGGCTATGCGCACGGCTATTGGCTGCCCGCTGCGGCACCGACTTGCGCCTATACACGGGGTGTGTTTGAGCGCTTTGCCCCATTGATCGGGGGCTCGATCATCGAAGACGCGCCGTTGCAGCTGAGAGCGGCCTTGCTGGGCACGTTACTCCCATGCGACGAAGCACTCGTGCGCACACGCTTGCATGATGACAATTCCGGCACTGGATATGACATCAGCCAACCCGCCCGTTGGAATCGTTTCATTCAGAGCAAGGTCATCGCGTTCCGCACAATGCAAAGAGACCTTGCAAACTGGCAAGGGCAGATTGATCCAGCTCTGCGTCAGCGGATTGAACGTCAGGTCCTCGCCGTCCTGCATTCAACTTCGGGGCTAATGCTACCCGAAACACGCTCTGTTGGCCCGCTCGAACGGAGCCTTCTCGCATTGCGAATGGCGACGGCGCTCGCAGTCGCAAGCAATCTTCGGCTGCGCGTCGAATATGCACTGAGTTTTTTAGGGTTCGAGGCTCATGTGCGCCTCAAGAACTACATTCGGCAGCTATCAAAACCAAAAACCACGCAGTTCTGACACAGAGCGGTGTGCTGATTTGTCGTGCCGTGACAATAATGGCCTAGTGATCGATCTCTCAAACCATTGTCTTTGAATGCCTGAAAAAATAACACATCTGACTTCCAGTGTACGCGACGGGTGTTTGTTTATGACGTTTTTGACAATACCGACACCGGGCGCCCCGAACTCCAGTAGGTGCTAGAATGATTAGGAAAATCCGACACATTCTTCTTCAACTGAAGGGCAGGTATACCTTCGGCAAGAAGGTCGGGATTTTAGGAGATTTCACTGTCGTGAATCCCCAAAAAGTGACCATTGGCAACCATTGCGGGGTTAACCACGGCGTCTTCATTCTCGGTCATCACAAGGTGGAAATCGGCTCCTATGTGGTGCTGTCCGCGCGGTGCATGCTAATCGATACTGGCCTCGATAAGCATGAGTTCCTCGAAAAGGACTTTCCGAAGCACTTGGACGGCCCGATCCGGATCGAAGACGGAGTATGGATCGGGGCCGGGGCTATCATACTTGCGGGAGTAACTGTTGGCCGAAAAGCCATAATTGGGGCCGGGGCCGTCGTGACCCGCGATGTGCCACCATATTCGATTGCAGCGGGCAACCCGGCGAAGGTCATAGGTCGGACCGATGCCTGATCCGGTCTCCGTTGTCGTCACATGTTACAACCTCGAACGCTTCATCGGCGAGGCGATCCGTTCGGTTCGAGAGCAGGACTACGAGGGCGAAATTCAAATTGTCGTGATCGATGATTGTTCCACAGATCGGAGCCTCAAGATTCTGGCCGACACACCCGGCATTGAGATCGTGCAGCATATTGAGAACGGCGGGGTCATGCGGGCAATGATCTCGGGGTTGCGCGTAGCGCGGCACGACATGGTTTTTTTTCTCGACGGCGACGATGTCTGGCACCATAGAAAACTGTCGTGTTGCATGGCGCAGGTAACTGCCGAGACGAAACTTTGCACCCACGATTTATGGTACTTAGACAGCAATGGAAAACAAATCCCGCGACGGAGCCGGGTCGGCGAAGTGTTAGGTCTGGCGGAACCGCTTGACCGCAGCGGTCTGATCGAGAAAGGCCTCCTCGAACACGGTGATTACGTTTGGCTGGGCAGCGCTTTCGGCGTGTCACGGTCGCGAGGCGACGTTGACGCGTTCATAGCGTTCTGCGAGCAGCGGGACTACCTCGACACATGCTATCAGGATTGGCCCCTGGCGGTTTGGGTGGCGCTCGAGCCGGGCGGTGGGATGGCGTTTGCCGAGGAGAAGCTGTTCGGCTACCGGCTTCACGGCAACAACTACAGTGGCGCGAGCCAGACACTCGAGAAGTTGCGGCGAAACCTTGGCAAGTCGCGCGACACCTTCCGGCTAATCGAAGAGATGGTCATTGAGAAAGGTGGATCACAGGCTGTCGCTCGGACCTATCAGCAGGTAACGGCGCATTACGACCTCCGTCTCGCCTCTACGGAGCCTGGACGAGGACGCCTGATTGGTCACCTTCTGCGGAACGTCCCAGCGCTCCGGGCGGACCGTGAAAGTGTGCTTCTCCTGTTACGGGCCGCCCTGACGTTGATCCTCGGCCCCCAGCGCGCGCACTGGGTTGTGGAACGCCGGACGAAATGACTAGCAGCCGTAGAACGTGTATCGAGGAAGCGAATTGAATGTGTGGGTTGGCTGGGATACTCGATGGAAACAGGTCCAACGACACGCTGCGATCACGCATCGGTCCTATGATTTCCGCGCTCGAACACCGGGGGCCAGACGATGAGGCGGTCTGGGTTAAGGACGGGGTCGCGCTTGCGCACCGGCGGCTGTCAATCATCGAACTTTCCAAGGCTGGAGCGCAGCCTATGGTATCCGCCTGCGGGCGATACGTTCTCGTCTACAACGGTGAGATCTACAATCACCTCGACCTGCGCGAAAGGCTTGCGGCTGAGGGCGCCGCGCCCGAATGGCGCGGCCATTCCGACACAGAGACGCTTTTGGCCGGGATCGCACATTGGGGTCTCGATGAGACCCTGCGCAGGTCCTACGGCATGTTCGCGCTCGCCCTTTTCGATAAGCGCGAGCGGCGTCTTTCGCTGGCGCGCGACCGGATGGGAGAAAAACCGCTCTACTGGGGCTGGGCCGGCCGGGCGCTTGTGTTCGGCTCGGAGCTGAAGGCGATCCGTAAACACCACGACGCCACGAGGGAGATTTGCCGTGAGGCGTTGGCCCTGTATCTCCGCTTCGCCTACGTGCCCGCGCCGCGCAGCATTCATCCTGGGATCTTCAAGCTCGAGCCGGGCGCGATTCTGGAAACCCCGATGTCTTTCCCCGCGACCGCGCCGGAGCAGGTGTTGCGGCCCGGCGATCGTCACGGCGAGCTTACGATGCGCCGGTACTGGTCGATCGAGGACGCCTTGGCTGCAGGCGCGGCGCGGCGGTTTGCCGACGACGCGGACGTGACACCTGAGATCGAACGGACCCTCGGCGATGCCGTCGAACGGCAGATGCTGTCCGATGTGCCGCTTGGCGCCTTTCTGTCGGGCGGAATCGACAGTTCGCTGATTGTCGCCCTGATGCAGCAGCGTTCGGCGCGCCCGATCAAAACCTTCACCGTTAGGGTGGAAAACGCCGCTTACAACGAAGCGCCACACGCGGCCGCGGTTTCTGCCCATCTCGGCACCGACCACACCGAGGTGATGGTCACCGAGGCCGAGGCGCAGCAGGTCATCCCGCGGCTACCAACCCTCTACGACGAACCGTTTGCCGACAGTTCGCAGATCCCGACGTTCTTGGTGAGCAAGATCGCGCAGTCGCACTTGGCCGTCGCGCTATCGGGGGATGCCGGCGACGAACTGTTCTGCGGTTACGACCGATATTTCTGGGGCGGCAGGATCTGGAGCCGCCTTGCCTGGATGCCCTACCCGGCGCGAGCCCGGCTGGGCGCGTCCATCGGCGCGGTCCCGGTCGCGGCCTGGGACCGCGCCGGGGCACTCCTGAAGCTCCGCGGTAGCCGCCATGCCGGCATTGGCGACAAGGTGCATCGGCTTGCGGTCCGGATGCAACGGGTGCGCACGCTCGATGACCTCTACCGAAGCCTGGTCACAGAATGGCCGGACGGCACGTTGGTGCCCGACGTCGGCGCATGCCTCGACAGCCGGCTGAACGACCCGGTGCCCGAGGCGCTTGCCGATGACCCGGTTGGACGGATGATGTTGCAGGACATGCGAACCTACCTGCCCGGCGATATCCTTTGCAAGGTGGACCGGGCGGCGATGGGCGTCGGCCTCGAAACGCGGGTGCCGTTTCTCGACCCCGAGGTGATCGATATAGCCGCACGTTTGCCGGTGTCGATGCGCGCGCGCGACGGGCGCGGCAAATGGGCGCTGCGACAGGTGCTCTACAAGCACGTGCCTCGGGAGATCATCGACCGCCCCAAGTCGGGGTTCGGGATCCCGATCGGCGCCTGGCTGCGGGGGCCGATGCGGGAGTGGGCCGAGACGCTTTTGGCGCCGGGAGCACTTGCCCGAGCGGGCTACCTCGAGCCGGCGCCGATCCGTGATGCGTGGCGCGAGCATCTGTGCGGGCAGCGGGACTGGACCAACAGGCTCTGGATCGTGCTCATGTTCCAGGCGTGGCTGGAGGATATGCGGTGATGCTCGAAACAGTTGCTAAGGTCGAGCGTCCCGAAGTCGGAGCTGACGCAAGCTTGCCCCCCACGCTCTATCTGTCGCGCACCGGCATGCTCGAACCGCTCGGGCAGAGCCAGGTGCTCGCCTATCTGCGCGGGTTGTCGTCAGACCATGCCGTCACGCTAATTAGCTTCGAGCGCGACGCTGACCTAGCCAACCGTGCTCACCTCGCCCAGATCGAGGCTATCTGCTCCGCGCATGGGATCCGCTGGGTGCGTCTGCGTTACCGGAGCCGACCGCGGCTCCTAGCCTCGGCTTGGAATCTCGGCGCGCTTTTCTGGCATAGCTGGCGTGAGGCGCGGCGTCGCAAGGTACGACTGATCCACGCGCGCTCCTACATCCCTGCCGCGGCTGCTTGGGCGGTTTCACGGCTGACAGGCATACCCTATGTCTTTGATATGCGCTCACTTTGGCCTGAAGAACTCATTACCTCGCACCGGCTCCGCCGCGGTTCTTGGCTGCACGGAGTGATTTTCCGGGCAGAAAGACGTCTGCTCGCCGATGCTGGCATTGTCGTTTCGTTGACCCGAGCGGGGGCGCGTTATCTTTGCGACGTACATCCTGGTGCGCTCACAGATGAAAGGCTTCGGGTGATCCCCACCTGTGCCGATCTCGACCGATTTCGCCCCGCGCCCGACACGCGCGAAGGTGGACCGCTCATTGGATGCCACGGCTCGCTTACCAGTGGCTGGTTCCGGGTAGATCTGCTGGCAACGATGTTCGACCTGATCGCCGAGCGCCTGCCGAGCGCCCGATTCGAGATCATCACCCGCGAGGATCCCGCGGAGGTGCTCCGGGCCCTCGATACGTCGCGGGACCGCGCCGCCTCCAGCGGGGCTGGCGACGTGACCCCCGGCAGAGCCCCCAACTGGCGTTCCGGACTATCAATTAGTGCGGCCAAGGCCTCCAACATCCATGAACGGCTGCAACGGCAGGATCTATCGATGTTATTCTACGCCTCAGGTGCGGCTTCAGAACTCGGACGTT
This sequence comes from Parvibaculum indicum, assembly GCF_011762095.1. Lineage (GTDB taxonomy): Bacteria > Pseudomonadota > Alphaproteobacteria > Parvibaculales > Parvibaculaceae > Parvibaculum > Parvibaculum indicum. The sequence goes on from NZ_JAASQO010000006.1 coordinate 187,293, forward strand.
CCCCGACCCGGATGGGCGAGGTGCTTGGCTGCGGCGTGCCGGTTGTTACCAACGATGGGATCGGCGACGTGACCGAGATCGTGCGTGGTGGCGGAGTCGGCATTGTAATTGATAGTGAGGATCCCCCGGCGCTGGTCCAGGCCGCCGACGAGGCAGTTGCGCTTCTGCAAGACCCGAAAGTGGTCAGGCGCTGCCGGCAGGTGGCTGAAGAAAACTACTCGCTTGAAGCGGGGATCGATGGCTACCGCGAGATTTACCGCAGGCTTAGTTCGGCCGATGACCAGAGCGGTCGTGTGCCCAATTGAATAGTTAGCTTAAATGATGTGAAAGACTGGAGTAGAGCATTGTTGAATGTACTCATTACGGGAGGGGCCGGGTTCATCGGCAAGCGCCTTGCGCTATCGTTGAGCGGCGCCGGCCACGGCGTTGCCGTGTTCGACAATCTCCAACCACAGGTGCATCCAGACCCAGAGGGCACGGTTCAAGAACTTAGACAGGCTGGGGTAAGGTTCACCGTGGGCAACGTACTGGACGGCGCTGCGCTTACCGAGGCAATTACGGCCGCAGATGCGGACATGATCGTCCACCTCGCCGCCGAGACCGGCACGGGCCAATCCTACGAGCTGCCGACGCATTACTGCGACGTTAACGTCACGGGCACTGCACGGCTGATTGAAGCTATCCGCGCGGCGCGGAACAAGGGCACCGAAGTACGTCGTGTGCTGCTCGCCGGGTCACGCGCGGTGTACGGTGAAGGTGCCTGCCGCGATGCAATCGGGCGCGAGATCACCGCAGTACCGCGTCTATCGGCCGACCTCGCCGCTGGCGATTTCGCCCCAAAGGACACCCGCGGCTGTCGGCTCGATCCAGTACCCAGCCGCGCCAGTACCACCGTTCCGGCCCCTGCTTCTATCTACGCCTCAACCAAGCTCATGCAGGAATATCTGCTGCGCCAAGGTCTCGAGCAATCCGGGGTAGAAGCCGCAATCCTACGTCTGCAAAACGTCTACGGAGTCGGCCAGTCGCTGTATAATCCCTACACAGGCGTGTTATCGATCTTCGCCCAGCAACTACTTGACGGACAAACCCTGAACATCTACGAAGACGGCGAGATCACGCGCGACTTCGTCTATGTCACCGACGTTGTCGCGGCCTTTCATCGCCTGTGTGAGCTCGCCGACGTACCGAACGAGACATTGGATATCGGCTCCGGTCAAGGTGCTACTATTTTCAATGTTGCCTGCATGATGATTGCTGAGCTTGGCCTCGATAAAGATCGCCTCAAGATCAGCGGTCAATTCCGCCCCGGAGATATCCGCTTTGCTGTGGCCGACATCTCCGCCGCAGAACGGGTCCTCGGCTGGACCCCAAAAGTCAGCCTGAGCGACGGCATCGGCGCGCTGGTAAATTGGGCGCGCGAAACGGCATGACAAATTCGGTTTCCATCGCAATATCGGCGTTCCGGTCCGATGCCGCGATCATCTCACTTCTTGAAGAGATATTCACCGATCCGCACCCAGAAGTAGGTACGGTCATCGTAGTCGACTCGCTAGGCAGCGGTATAATCGCGGAGATCGCTGCTGCCAAAAAATGGCAGCTACACTATGAAAACGCGAATACCAATCTTGGCTCGGCCGGCAACCTTGCGCGGCGTATGAAACTCGCCGCAGAAACCGGGGCTGAGTGGTGTCTGTGTCTCAATCACGACGCCAACTGGGACGCCGCCAGATTATCAGCACTGTTGTCAGCGGCGCGTTCTCGCCCGCGAGTGGGCGCAGTCTATCCCGTGCTGGACCACAGCCCTCGCGAACCTCGCTGGGAGGATGGTCGGCGGCATTTCAGGCCATCAGCTGGAACTAGGATGTATGAGATCCCTAAGGACCATCCGACTGCAGAAGTTCTCTGGAGTAGCTCGAATTGTGCACTGTACTCTACAGCACCCATTTCAGAAAATATTTACATTATGCCTGCGCTATGGATGGGCTACGAAGACTTAGCATACGGAATTGCCCTTCGCAAAGCGGGTTGGCTTCAACTTTCTTGCCGCTCGGCTCGATTGACACAAGTATTTGATTATGCCCCCCGTAAGCTTCTTGGCCGCACTTTTTACATTCCAGACAAACCAGTATGGTACTCTTATTACAACATTCGCAATCTTGTATTGATATGGCGCCAGTACGGGTCTGACGGGCTATCTCTAAAAACGATTCTATGGAAGTTGATACAATCAACTATTCGAACACTATTATTTGAGCACGATAAATTTACGCGACTCAAATTGCTATATTTAGGGGTAAAAGCAGGAATTAGGGGCGAAACCGGCAAGGGTCTTTATCCATGATGAATATTTTGGATATCAAATATATTCATATTCCAGAAGCTTACATCCTGCAGGATCGCATTATTGGTCTAAGTACTCAACCGGAATTAGTTCAGTTGTTTTGGTCCACTGGTTGGTGATTGTCTTGCGAGATTTGGAAGGTGGCAACGGGGGCCCCTAATGTTTTATCTCAGTTTGACCACCTCTCTTTTTTTTCTGAGATACGTGCTTGCTGGGCGCGATGGCGCTCGTGTCCAGATCTACTACCCTGTTCTCTTCGGTCTCTTTCTGCTCTCAGCGTTTCGGTATCAGGTTGGCTGCGACTGGTCGGGATATTATTTCCAATATGCTAGAGCGGCCGATTTCGACTGGTCCACCCTCACAAGCATTCGGGAACCCGTGTGGTGGGGCATTCTTGCATGGATCAATACCACCGGTTTGCCCTACCCGGTCGCAAACGTCGTTTCGAGCGCGGTCTTTTTTGTCGGAGTTCATGTCCTTGCGCGTCGGCAGCCTGACCCCCTCGGCTTTCTCGTATTGCTGTTCCCGATCCTGATCGTCAACATGCCTATGTCAGGCATTCGGCAGGGCGCGGCCATCGGGCTGCTTTGCGTCGCGTTCACCTCGTTCATCGACCGACGCCCGCTACGATTTGCGCTCTGGGTTGTACTGGCGGCCGGATTTCATGCCAGCGCTCTCATCTTTATGTTGCTCTTGCCCGTCGCGACAGGCCGCTACACGCGCGGAAGATTGGCTCTTTCCGCGATCCTCGCGCTTCCCGGCGCCTATTTCCTTGGTTTGAGCGCGGCCGCCGAGTTGGCGGCCAGCCGCTACGTCGACAGCGGAATCGACGCTGCTGGCGCCGCCTTTCGGGTTGGTGTTCTGGGTCTGTCCGCGTTGTATTTCTTCCTTTTTGTGCGCCGTAAATGGCTATCCGCATGGCCGAAAGATTACAGCCTTGCCAGTATCGGTGCGATCGGGATGGCGCTGGCGTTCCTTCTCGTTCCTATCTCGACCGTGATCGGAGACAGGTTCGGTTACTATCTCATTCCGATCCAGACCTTGATCTTTGCCCGCCTTCCCTATCTACCTTTCCGCAAGAATGCTGAGCTGCATTCTGCGCTTCCATATCTTGGCTTACTGCTTCTGTTTGCAGTCTGGTCGCAACTTTCCTGGCACTTTCAGCAATGTTACGTCCCCTACCAGACGTGGATTTTCGGATTTCCTGGCGGTGATCCGGTCGGGTTTTGACATTCGGGTCGGCAACAAGGAAAGGAATTGCCGCAGATGAAGATTCACGAAACCCGCTTGAACGGTGTGTTGGTTATCGAACCGAAACGCCACAGCGACCACCGTGGCTTTTTCGCAGAAACCTACAGCCAGCGGGCTTATGCAGCGCTGGGTATTGATGCCAGTTTTGTGCAGGATAACCACTCGCTGTCAGCGGCTGTGGGCACCGTGCGGGGCCTGCATTTTCAGGCACCGCCGCATGCGCAGGCCAAAATGGTCCGCTGTGGCCGGGGCGCGATTTTTGATGTGGCGGTCGATATTCGGCACGGCAGCCCCACCTATGGGCACTGGGCGGGCTATACGCTCAGCGCAGAAAATGGCGCGCAGCTGTATATTCCGGTGGGCTTTGCCCATGGCTTTGCCACGCTCGAGCCTGACAGCGAGATTATCTACAAATGTAGCGATTATTACGCCCCCGAAACCGAGGGCGCGCTGCGCTGGGATGACCCGAATATCGGCATCGATTGGCCCATCACTGGCAGGGCGGCGTTGAGCGAGAAAGACGCCATCGCACAGCTCCTAGCCGATTTTGACAGCCCATTCACCTTATGAAGGATAACAGATGAAGCTACTGGTTACAGGCGGAGCGGGGTTTATCGGCTCGGCCGTGGTGCGGCTGGCGGTGGAGCGCGGGTATCAGGTGGTGAACCTTGATGCGCTGACCTATGCCGCAAATCTGGCCAATGTGGAGCCGGTGGCGGATAGCCCGCTTTACGCCTTTGTGCAGGCCGATATTCGCGATCGCGGGGCGCTGGATGCGGCCTTTGCCGCGCATCGGCCGGATATCGTGCTGCATCTGGCGGCGGAATCCCATGTCGATCGCTCCATCGATGGGCCCGCCGATTTTATCGACACCAATATCACCGGCACGTTCAACATGCTGGAAGCGGCGCGAAAATACTGGCAGGCGGCGGGGCGGCCGGATGGGTTTCGCTTTCACCATGTCTCGACAGACGAGGTGTTTGGCTCGCTGCCCGCAGACCCGGCTGTGCAGTTCACCGAGGCCACGGCCTACGACCCGCGCAGCCCTTATTCGGCCTCGAAAGCCGCGTCAGACCATCTGGTGCGCGCCTGGTTCGAGACATACGGCCTGCCGGTTGTGCTGAGCAATTGTTCAAATAATTACGGGCCCTACCACTTCCCAGAAAAGCTGATCCCGGTGGTTATTCTGAACGCGCTGGCGGGGCGGCCGCTGCCAATTTACGGCGATGGCAGCAATATCCGCGATTGGCTTTATGTCGAAGATCACGCCGATGCGTTGCTTTTGGTAGCCACCAAGGGCGCGATGGGGCGCAGCTATAACATCGGCGGCGAGAACGAGCGCACAAACCTGCAGTTGGTGCGCACGATCTGCACCATACTCGACCGTTTGCGCCCGCGGGGCAGTGGCGCCTATGCCGATCTGATCACCTTTGTTGCTGATCGGCCCGGTCATGATGCGCGCTATGCGATCAACCCTTCGCGCATTCGCGATGAATTGGGCTGGCGCCTCAGCGTGACGGTGGAAGAGGGGCTGGAACGGACCGTGCGCTGGTATTTGGATAACGAGGCATGGTGGCGCCCGCTGTTGGCCCGGCAGGGTGTGGGCCAGCGGCTGGGCAAAGGCGCGCCATGAACGATGTACTGGTCTTTGGCAGAACGGGCCAGGTGGCGCGCGAGCTGCAGCACTTGGCGCCGGTGCTGGCCTTGGGGCGTGATGCGGCCGATCTGGCGCAGCCCGGCGCCTGCGCTGCAGCTATATACGCCCACCATCCCCGCGCCGTGATCAATGCCGCTGCCTACACCGCTGTCGACCGCGCAGAAGGGGAAGAGGGGCTTGCCACCACCATCAACGGCACGGCGCCCGCTGAAATTGCTGCCGCTTGTGCTGCGCTGAACGTCCCCCTAGTGCATATCTCCACCGATTACGTTTTTCCCGGCAGCGGCCAGGCCCCTTGGGCGCCAGATGATGCCGCAGCCCCCGCCAATGCCTATGGCCGCAGCAAATGGGCGAGCGAGCAGGGCATTCGCGCCAGGGGCGCCACCCATGCCATTTTGCGCACCTCTTGGGTCTTTTCCGCCCATGGCAATAACTTTGTCAAAACCATGCTGCGCCTGTCAGACACCTGCGATGAGATCAGCGTGGTCGAGGACCAAATCGGCGGCCCCACGCCCGCGCGTGCCATTGCGGCGGCGTGCCTGTCCATCGCGCAGCAGCTGCAGGACGCGCCAGATAAAACCGGTACCTATCATTTAAGCGGCGCGCCCGATGCCAGCTGGTACAGCTTTGCCCGCGAAATAATCACAGCCGCGGGCCGGCCAACCCGTGTGCGCGGCATTCCTACCAGCGCCTATCCCACGCCTGCCGCGCGCCCGCTGAACAGCCGCCTCGATTGCATCGCCACCACCGCCACATTCGGCCTGCCCCGTCCAGATTGGCACGCAGGCCTAAAGGAATGTTTGACAGAGTTAGGGGTAATCACATGACACAGCGCAAAGGCATTATTCTGGCAGGCGGCTCTGGTACGCGGCTTTACCCCGTCACTATGGGTGTCTCGAAACAGCTGCTGCCGATCTATGACAAGCCGATGGTCTATTACCCGCTGACGGTGCTGATGTTGGCTGGCATTCGCGAGATCATGATCATCACCACCCCCCATGACCAAGAGCAGTTCATCCGTACCCTAGGCGACGGCAGCCAATGGGGCATCTCTCTGGAATACAAGGTGCAGCCCAGCCCCGATGGGCTGGCGCAGGCCTTTATTCTGGCAGAAGACTTTCTGGCGGGCGCCCCGGCGGCGATGGTGCTGGGCGATAATATCTTCTTCGGCCATGGGCTGTCGGACCTTTTGCAAGAGGCCGGCAAAAACACCACAGGCGCCACTGTCTTTGGCTACCGCGTCTCCGACCCTGAGCGCTATGGCGTGGTGGATTTCGATTCAAGCGGTACGGTAAAAAGCATCATCGAAAAGCCGCCCGTGCCACCCTCGAACTATGCCGTCACGGGACTTTACTTTGTCGATGGCACAGCGCCCGCGCGCGCTCGCGCCGTGCGCCCTTCGGCCCGCGGCGAGCTGGAGATCACGACACTCTTGGAAAGTTACCTACAGGACGGAACGCTGATGGTCAAAAAAATGGGCCGCGGCTTTGCTTGGCTTGACACAGGTACACATGCGTCTCTTCTGGACGCTGGTAACTTTGTACGTACACTGACCGAACGTCAGGGTCAGCAAGTAGGCTCTCCTGACGAGGTGGCTTTTGAAATGGGTTGGATTGGCGAAGACCAGCTTCGAGCGCGCTCTCTGCAGTTCGGAAAAAACGACTACGGTGCTTATCTAAGTCAGCTTGGCGGGTAGGAGATTCTGGCGGGTCGGCGCATTGGGACGAAAGGTTGGACGTTTGGCAAGGCACATGCGGGGCCTTGCGAAGTGGCTCCGCGGTTTTATTCAACGGCCAATTGATGGGCTAGCTTTTGAACAAGGCAATCATGGCCCGCACGGCTTGTTCTCACTAGGCTGATGACAGATGCGTGAAGATTTGCTTCGCGGGTTGATTTTTGCCGGGACCCGTTCTCCGAACATCCGCTTCTCCCGCTGACCAACTAGCTGCTACGGATCGATTAGTTTCGAATTCTGTGGCTCAAAGTGTTGCGTCAAGCAAGCAACCCTTCAGGGTGAGAACATGCGTACGTTGTGTCAATTCTTGATGCAAAAACTGTCCGGATGTCCGGAAGATCATGTCGGTTGGGAAGTGTTTTATCTATCGGAGAGTCCGCGGCCGACCGACGGAATAGTAGGCGAAGCCTGAATCTTCCATCTCCGTGCGGCTGTAGATGTTACGTAAGTCGATCAGTATACGTTGTTTCATGAGCTTTGATAGGTGACCGAAATCGAGTGCGCGATACTGGTTCCATTCCGTCACGATCACTGCAGCGTCGGCATCTTGGGCGGCCTCGTAGGGGGTTTCCGTGTAGAGGACGGTATCGGGCAGCAGGCGCTTTGCTTCTTCGATGCCTTGCGGGTCGTGTGCACGGACTGTCGCCCCTTTTCTGAGCAGCTCCGGCACGATAGCCAAGGAGGGCGCATCTCGCATATCGTCTGTTTCGGGTTTGAAGGTCAGGCCGAACACTGCAATCGTTTTGTCCTTGACCGAGCCGCCGCATGCCTCTTCGATTTTTTCGACCATGCGGAGCTTGCGGGCTTCGTTCACACTCACCACAGATTCAACAATTCGTGTCGGTGCGCCATGCTGCTCTGCTGTCCGGACAAGGGCGAGCGTGTCCTTGGGGAAGCACGAGCCTCCATACCCCGGACCGGCATGCAGGAATTTTGAGCCGATGCGCTTGTCCAGCCCAATTCCGCGGGCAACATCCTGCACATTGGCGCCTGTCTTCTCGCAGATATCCGCGATTTCGTTGATGAAGGTGATCTTGGTGGCAAGGAAGGCGTTGGCCGCGTATTTGGTGAGTTCGGCAGTTCGGCGGTTTGTGAAAACGATAGGCGTCTCGTTCAGGAACAGGGGGCGGTAAAGAGAGCGAAGCACGTCGCGGGCTCGCTCGTCTTCCACGCCAATCACAACACGGTCAGGTCTCTTGAAGTCGTCGATGGCCGCCCCCTCTCTTAGGAATTCAGGATTGGAAGCAACGGCGTAATCTGCTTCGGGGACCGTCTTTCGGATTATCGCTTCGACTTCATCTGCGGTTCCCACAGGGACTGTAGATTTTGTCACAACTACGGTAAAGCCAGTTAGAGCCCTACCGATCTCTTCTGCGGCGGCATAGACATAGGAGAGGTCGGCATGCCCGTCGCCCCGGCGCGTCGGGGTGCCAACGGCGATGAAGACGGCGTCCGCTTCGGCGACCGCCTCGGCAAGGTTGGTGGTGAAGATGAGACGATTGGCGAACCTGTTGCCATTCACGAGTACATCAAGCCCGGGTTCATAAATCGGGATTTCTCCACGCTCGAGCATGGCGATCTTCTCAGGGTCTTTATCGACGCAGACGACGGTGTGACCGAAGTCCGCGAAACAGGCCCCGGAGACAAGGCCAACATAGCCTGTTCCAATCATAGCGACGCGCATACGGAGCTTCCTTCAGGATTGTTGCTTGGGACGGGAACTTGACGACACCCTTTTTGCCAAGACATTGCTAAAAACTCCAGCACTGTCTTGGTTCTCGATATCAGCCATCACCGGAGCGAAGTGGACTTCAGTCGAAGATGGATCTGTCCCACGGTTTCAGCGCCTTCGCCGAGTAATATCGAGGTCATTTCAAGGTCTGAACGGGTTACTTTTCCGCAAAGCTCTGAAGGATCGGCTTGAATGCCGGGGCGATGTCGTCGCGATCCAGCGCATAGGCCAGGTTGGCTGCGAGATAGCCGACCTTGTCGCCGCAGTCATAGGTTGTGCCCTTGAAGCGATAGGCGAAGAAATCCTGTTCTTTCAGAAGGGCGATCATGCTGTCGGTGAGCTGGATCTCACCGCCGGCGCCGGGCTTTTGTTTTTCCAGCTTGTCGAAGATTTCCGGCTGCAGGATGTAGCGGCCTGAAATGATGAGGTTGGAGGGCGCGTCTTCCAGTTTCGGCTTCTCGACCATGCCGATGATGCGATGCGTGTCTTCGTCGTAGCTCTCGCCGAGCGCCAGAATGCCGTAGCGGTCCACATGACTTTCCGGAACTTCTTCCGTGGCGACAATGTTCCCGCCACGGGCATTATAGGTCTCGATCATCTGAGCCAGCGCGCCCGGGCGCCCATGGATCAGCATGTCGGGAAGCGTCACCGCGAAGGGTTCGTCGCCCACAAGTTCGCGCGCGCACCAGACAGCGTGGCCCAGGCCCAGCGGTTCCTGCTGCCGGACGAAGCTTGCGCCGCCCGCGACGGGCCGGCTGCCTTCCAGCATCTCGAACGCCGCCGTCTTGCCCCGAGCCTTCAGCGTCGCTTCGAGTTCGTAGGCCATGTCGAAATGGTCTTCGATGGCGCCCTTACCGCGTCCCGTTACGAAGACGAAATGTTCGATGCCCGCTTCGATGGCCTCTTCCACCGCATACTGAATGACCGGCTTGTCGACCACGGTCAGCATTTCCTTGGGAATGACCTTGGTGGCGGGCAAAAAGCGTGTGCCGAGCCCGGCGACGGGCAGAACCACTTTGCGGACTTTGCGGGGAGAGGAATTGTTCATTGCGTGTTTAAACCTGCAGCACTCGAGGTGTGAACGGCCGAATGTTACTCGATCCTGACAGACCGGGCCCAAAAGTTTTGGCACTTATAGCGAGGGCGGACAAGAGCCGGTGCAGGCGCAAACGCCGTCATCCAAACCGCAAAGCGGAGGATGATTATGCCCGATGCGTGAGGAAGTCGACGAAGCCTTCGGTCCGATCGGGTGCCATATCGGAGATACGCCGGACCGCGTAATAGGTTTTCTCGAGTTTGCGCCCCGACAAGGCAAGAGCGACCAGGTGGCCCGACGAAAGTTCGTCGCGTACTACGCTGGTCCCGACCACGGAGATTCCCGCGCCCGCCTTCACCGCCTCCTTGACCGCCGCCGTGCTGCCGAGTGTTTCATCGACTTCAAGGTCATTGCCCAGCGACTTCAGCGCCGCGCGCAGGATGCGCCCGGTTCCGGTGCCGCTTTCGCCACCGATCATGCGCTCATTGAGCAGCTGGCGGGGCGTGATGCGCGCGTGTTTTGCGAGGGGGTGGGAGGGGGCGACGATTGCCACCAGCGGATCCCGGTACCATGGCGTTGCCATATAGCCGGGGCGGTCGTCCCACCATTCGGTCAGCGCAATGTCGGATCGGCCGTCTTCGACACGCTCGATCGCTTGCGGATTGCGGCCGATCCAGATGTCCAGCGGGACCGTGCCACAGGTCTGGCGGTAATCCTGCGCCAGCGGCTGAAGGATATAGGTGCCGATATTGCTTGCGGCGGCTATCCGGCAGCTCAGGCCGGAGAGTGCCTTGCGGGCGTCGGAGGCCAGCGCCAGCATGCGTCGGGCAATCGGGACGAGGGTGTGACCTTCAAGCGTCGGGCCGCCCGATCCGCCCCGCTCGATCAGCGGGGTGCCCAGTTCGTCTTCCAGCGCGCGCAGCTGATGAGACAAGGTCGGTTGCGGGCGGCCAAGCTTTGCCGCCGCCCCGCCGATGCTGCCGGTGTCGATCACGGCCAGAAATGCTTCCAGATGCTTGAGGTTCATCGCCTAGACCGCCTCTGCCGATGCCGGGCCGATAGCGCCATCGGGCGTTTCGCCGCGAAAGAACTGGGCGAGGTGGCGGACGGCCGCTTTCGTGATGTCGCGCCGGACCTCGTCGACGGCGGAGCCGAGATGCGGGGTGAAAACGGTCCGGTCCGTCGCATCGAGCAGGTCTCTTGGAATGGAGCGCGGGCGGTCGGGAAGACGCCAGTCTTCCATCGCAAATACATCGGCGGCGTACCCGGCGAGCCGGCCGGATTTAAGCGCATCGCCGATGGCGAGTTCGTCGGCGACCGATCCGCGTGCCGGATTGATCAGATAGGTTCCTGGCTGCATCTTCGCGATGGCATCCCGGTCGATCAGGTGATGCGTTTCCTGAACGAGCGGAAGGGCGAGGATGACGATGCGGCTTTCGCTCAGCAATTCGTCGAGGGAGATGCCCTCGAAGGTACCCCATGGATCGATCCGGGCCCGGTCGACCTGCCGGTCATGGAAAATGACATTCGCCTCGCAGGCGAGCAGTCGCTTTGCAATGGCCCGGCCGAGGCCCCCCATGCCGACGATGCCGACCGGTGTGCCGGCAAGGCCGAGCCCATAGAAATGCGGTCGCCAGCCTTCAAAGTTGCCGGAACGCACATAGCGGTCTGCCGGCAGCATATGACGTGTGAGCGCGATGATCGCACCGAGCGTCAGATCCGCAGTCGGTCCCTGCAGGAGGTCCGGCACATGCGCGACGGTGACGCCGCGTCGGATGCAGGCGTCGATATCGAAATTGTCGTACCCCCGTACGGCGCAAGAGACTGTTTTCAGGTTCGGCATCTCCCGCAGTAATGCGTCGTCGACCATGTCGGTCATGAAGGCGAGCAGGCCGTCCGCATCGGCGCCGCGCTCGAGGATGTCTTCGCGGGACCAGGGCGTGGTGCGGTCCCGATTGGCGATGCAGATCGCGAACTCCTCGATCTCGGCCAGAATGTCGTCGTGAATCCAGTTAGTAATGACGATTTTCGGTTTGTTCCAGGTCATGTTTTTCCGGATGCGTTTGGTCGACGGGGAGTTCACGGTATTAGTGGAGGCGTTTGCGCAGCCGCGCACCGACGCCATCGACGATCGTGACAAGGAGAAGAATGGAGAGGAGGATCGCGGCTACTTCCCGGTACTGCATCAGGCGCAGAGAGGACATCAGCTCAAGGCCGATACCGCCGGCGCCGACCATGCCCATCACGGTGGAGGCGCGGAAATTGTATTCCCAGCGATAGAGCGTCACATCAGCGATCTGCGGAAAGACCTGCGGCAGGATCGCGTGCTGGATGATCTGAAACGGCGAAGCGCCGGCGGCCTGTGCGGCCTCGATCGGACGGTGGTCGACATGTTCGATCGCTTCGGCAAAAAACTTCGCCACCATCCCGATCGAGTGAAAACCGAGGGCGAGGACGCCGGGAAGCGGGCCGAAGCCGACGGCGGCCACGAAAACGATGCCCATGATGAGTTCGGGAATGGAGCGCAGAATGTTCAGCAGAAGACGGCTCAGCCGATAGACCACGATATGGGGCGTGGTGTTGCGGGCGGCGAGAAATCCCAGCGGCAGAGAGAAGATCACGGCAAGGGCGGTGCCGGCGATGCTCATTGCCATCGTGTCGACGAACGGCTTCACCCAGTCCCGCCAGTTCGCGAATTTCGGCGGCATCATATCCATGAACAGAACGCCGATCGCCTCGGGCGCTTCGATCAGCCGGGTCAGGTTCAGCATGCCGGTGGTCTGCGCACTGAGTATGACGAAAAGCGCGATGACGCCGAGAACGAGCAGGTTTCGACGTCCCTGACGCGTCTCTTCGCGCAGGACGGCATCATAGTCGATGAGGGGTTCGGTAGCCGATGTCATGATGCGTCACTCTCGTTGAAAAAAGGTCCGGCGGGCTATTGCAACCCGCCGGACTGTCAGCCCGGTCAGAGACCGAGCTTCGCCTGAAGATCGCGAACGACGTCGTAGTCGGCATCGCTGACCGGTGCGAAGCCGCCCGCCTTGAACGCTTTGAGAACGGTCTCATCCTTCATGTTGAGGAAGGCGTCCCGGATCTTCTGCTTCAGTGTCGGGTCGAGATTGCTGCGCATGGTCCAGGGATATTCGGGAAATGCCTTCGAAACCTGGAGTATGCGGACCTTTTCGGTGCTGATCAGGCCGCGCTTGACGAGGCTTTTGAAGATCGGCTGGCTGAGCCCGCCGGCCTGGGCCTTGCCGTTCTGCACGGCGACGGCGACGGCGTCATGCGCGCCGAGGAAGTGTTCCTGGTAGTCCTTTTTCTCGGTGAGGCCGTTGGCCCGCAGGATCGACTTCGGAATGAGATGGCTCGAGGTCGAGGCGGTATCGCCCCAGGCCACGTCCTTGCCCTCGATATCGGAAATCTTCTCGATGCCCGCCGCGATATTTCCGATCAGCACGGAGTGATATGTCGGCGAGCCGTGCTTGAGCGGGGCAGCGAAAGCTTCGATGTCGCTCTTGGATTTGGCAAGCGTGTAGGAGAGCGGGCCGAAATAGCCCAGTTCGAGGCGTCCGAAGCGCATGGCCTCGATCATCGACGAATAGTCGGTCGTTACAACGAGTTCGACTTTCTTGCCCAGCTTTTCCTCAAGATAGTCCTTCAGGGGCTGGTTCTTCTTGATGATGGTTGCCGCGTCTTCGTCGGGCAGAAGGGCGACGCGGAGCGTGTCCGGATTGGCTTCGGCGGCGTGGGCTGCGCTGCCGAAGAGGGCGCTTGCGCCGAGAACGAGCGATGCGCAGAAAGTGGCAATCTTCTTCATCATGCTACCTGTTGGTTAGGCGGTAAGTGGGATCGGGTTCCAGCTGGAGTCATCTTCGACCGCGCTTTCGGGGTCCGGATCGCCGGGAGCCTCCTGCCGGTCGTAGATCTGGTCGAGCGCGCTTGCGTCGAGCTGCTGCGGTGCGCCATCGAAGACAATCTTGCCGTCGCGCATGCCGATGACGCGGTCGGCGAATGTGCGGGCGAGGTCAACCTGGTGAAGGCTCACAAGCGCGGTAATGCCGTCCTGTTTGCATACCGTGCGCAGCAAGGTCAGCACGCGATGGGCGGTGGCCGGGTCGAGGCTTGCCACCGGTTCGTCTGCGATCAGGAATTCGGGCCGCTGGGCAAGGGCGCGGGCAATGCCGACGCGCTGCTGCTGTCCGCCGCTCAGTTGATCGGCGCGCTTCAGAACGAACTCGCCGAGACCGACGCGTTCGAGGCAGTCCATCGCAAACCGTTTTTCGTCGGGGGGCAGCGGAAGGAGCGAACGCCAGCTGCTGTAGTATCCCAGCCTTCCGGTCAGCGTGTTGGCCAGTGCGGAGACGCGGCCCACGAACTGGTGCTGCTGGAAGATCATGGCAGTCCGGCGGCGATGTGCGCGAAGCGCCGCACCGGAGAAGACAAGCGGTTTGTCGCCGACAAGCACCTGGCCGTCGCTGGGTTTGACGAGACCGTTAAGCGCTCTCAGAAGAGACGACTTGCCGGCGCCGGAGGGCCCGAGGAGAACGGAGAAGCTACCTTCGGTGAAGGACAGCGAGACACCGTCCACCGCGGGGCGGGCAGGGCCGTAACGGACCGAAATATCGATAGTTGAGAGCACCGGGGCACCATTCATAAAATCAATGAAAAAGACATTTTCATTGATTTTCTTATTCCACTGGCTTGTGACGCCGGCATAACGCGGTCTTGATGATTTGATGACGCGCCGGGAAACGCCGCCGCTGAACGACGGCGCGGCGCCCCGTCCGGCAGCTCTTAACCTTTGGATGAAATTGCTACTGAAAACATCGGTTTGGCACGCTAGGATGCGGCTCAATCGACGACACAGTGGCGCTGAACGGGGACAAAGATGATTTATCCGGTAATTCTGTCGGGCGGGGTTGGATCGCGGCTCTGGCCCACATCCCGTGCCCTCTACCCGAAGCAGCTGCTGCCGCTCGTCTCGGAGCGCGCCATGCTGACCGAGACGGCGATTCGCGTGAGTGGACGGGAAGGCTTTGCCGCCCCCATCATTATTTCCAATGACGAGCACCGCTTCATCATCGCCCAGCAGATGCAGGAAGCCGGGCTGACGCCGCTTGCCCATATCCTGGAGCCGGAAGGCCGCAACACGGCACCGGCCGCGGCGGCCGCGGCGGCCTTTGTGCGGGACCACGATCCTGAAGGCATATTGCTGGTCCTGCCGGCAGATCATCACATCGCCGATATAGAAGCGTTCCAGCGGGCGGTCGGGATCGGCGCCGCGCTGGCCGGCAAAGGCAAGCTTGTCACCTTCGGTATCGTGCCGTCGGGGCCGGAAACCGGCTATGGCTATATCCGCAAGGGCGGCGCGCTTGCCGACGGCGCTTTCGAGGTGGAGCGGTTTGTGGAGAAGCCCGACCGGGCGACGGCGGAAAGCTATCTCGCTGACGGGGATTATTCCTGGAACTCGGGCATCTTCATGTTCCGGGCCGACCGCATTCTCGATGAAATGCGGGCGCAATGCCCGGAGATCGCCCGCTGCGCCGAGGACGCCGTCGAAAAAGGCGTCCGAGATCTGGATTTCCTGCGCCTCGAAACAGCTTCCTTCGGCGCATCGCCGTCGGATTCCATCGACTATGCCGTGATGGAGCATACGAAGGATGCCGCGGTGGTACCGGTCGATATGGGCTGGAGCGATATCGGCTCCTGGTCGGCGCTTTGGGAGGTCGGCGACAAGGACCAAGCTGGCAACGTGCTTTCGGGCGACGTCATCACGCATGATACGCGCGATACCTATGTGCGGGCGGAATCCGGCCTTGTGGCGACGCTGGGTGTGGAGAACCTCGTCGTGGTCGAGACCGGAGACGTGACGCTGGTCGCGTCCCGCGACCGTGTGCAGGATGTGAAGAAAATCGTCGAGACGCTCGCGCTGGATGGACGCAGCGAGCATCAGAGCCACACCCGCGTCTACCGTCCCTGGGGCTTTTATGAAGGGCTCGACGAGGGCGACCGGCATCAGGTGAAACATCTGATGGTTCATCCGGGCGCATCGCTTTCGCTGCAGCTTCACCACAAACGGGCCGAGCACTGGGTCGTGGTGAAGGGGCAGGCGCGCGTCACCGTCGGGGATGACACCTTCCTCCTTGAAGAGAACGAATCCACCTACATCCCGATCGAGACCCGGCATCGTCTCGAAAATCCCGGCACGGAGCCCCTGAGCATCATCGAGGTGCAGTCAGGCTCCTATCTTGGTGAGGACGACATCGTCCGCTTTGACGATGTTTATGGTCGCGATGTGAAAAAGCCCGCAGCGGAGTAATTGCCCGCATTTAGGGAGAAAGGCCGCCCCTTGAGGGCGGCTTTTTTGTTGCGCGCCGATAATATTTCCACACCTTATTAATTCTAAACCAGATTCCTTTCTTGCAGATTTAGCGGCGAGCCTCCGGTCATTCCAGGGAGGTCCGAAATCCTTCGGCCTCCTTGTGAAACAAACACGGAGGCAGCGATGTCCAGCTATTTCAAGCGTCGGAAGCTCACCGATGGTCAGCGTTCCTGGGAGCACTTCCCCAGGATTCTCAAAAACCTCGAAGCGCTTCGGCAGGAAGGGTTCATGTTTTGGATCGGAAAGCGGCCCAATCGGCGTGGGATCACCACCATGCTCGGAAAGGCCAAGGGGGTCGCAATGACCGGGCCCTATATGCGTTGGAGCCAGCATCCGTGCCTGACTTGGGTTGAGTTCGGCGTAGCCCGCAATGAGGTAGATTCAGGGTCGGTCGATGAAAACGCATTCGATGCAAAATACATCGAAAGCGAGTGCGTCCGGCTCGCGCGACTGCTATGGGGTCCAACGCTTCTGATGCTCGCGACGAAGTGTTCCGACACCGGTATCGAGGTGCGTGCGATCGTGGTTCACATTCAGTATCCCTCCCAGGCAACGCCGGATGTGATCTTCTCGACTCTGTCCGATGAAAACCTTGGGGTCGTGCTGCAGAAGCTGTTCCCGGTTTGATATCCGGTGTTCCTTTAACGTCTTCCCCCTCCTAAAGGAGGGGGATTTGCATCAGGCCACGACGCGCGCGTTCTGACGAGATTCTCGGTTCATCAGACCCGCAACGGTGCCCTCCCCGAAAGCCGCGTTCCGGCCTGGAGGACGTTCCGCGCCGCTTGGTTCTCGCGGCGAGGTCCGATGGCATTGATATGGACACCGGTCGCGCAAATGCAAATTGAGGGGCGCTTTCCTCTCCGCCCTGGACGACGGGGCTTCCCGCGCGAAGTTGGGTGAATGACGTTTCAGAGGCATGAGCCCTGAGTATTGCGCGGCATCTTCAACAAAAAGTTTCAGCAACATAACGCCTGCGCCGGCTCAATTCCTTGAACCTGACGCTGGCCGCAAACTTCTCGTTTTGGGACGTCCTTTCTTGCAAAAACTCGCAGGAAGCTTGGTCGCGAAGAGGAAGAGGTGGTGCCGGCTGTCATCTACGACCCGCCCCGCTTCCTTAAGCCTGACGCACACTGAGATTTTTTCTCTTATGCGTCTTTCTTGCAAAAGGTCGAGGGAGACTCGCTTCCGACGGCCAGCATTGACCAAGGGAGACAGACATGCCGGATATTCGGCCAGTCCTGAAGATCAAAAAGTATCACATCAGGCAGGAGATGGAGAGCGGCCACACTTATCGCGTGGGTCGATCCGCCTCGCGGCAGCCGGCCTGGACGAACCCGCAAGGGAAAATCCTGGCGGCGAAGGGTGGCAAGGGATTCGATCACTTTCTCATAGAGCTTGTTTGTCTGTTTATGAAGCGTCGGATCAAGCCGCGCAGGAATTCGGTGCTTGTCGTTGAAGTGGTCCTGAGTGTCTCTCCGCTGTTCTTTTTCGATCCGCTCGCGTTCGGAGAGGATGTTGCAATCAACGAGGGTCGTGTGAACGCCTTTGTGAGGGCGGCCGTGAAGTTTTTGAACGGCAAATTCGACGGCCAGATAGGGGATGCTGAGCTTCATCAGGATGAGCAGATACCGCATATGCATAACCTCGTTGTCCCGATTACATCGGACAATCGGCTAAGCGCCCGAGACGTTTTCACGCCGAAGACCCTGGAACAGATGCACACCGATTATGCGGAACACTTGAAGCATCTCGGCATTTCCCGCGCGGTTCGCGGAAGCAAGCGCATCGCGACCGAGCCTCGCGATTTCCGGAAGACATGCGACGCACCCGGCTTTGACCTTCCCATGTTGCCACTTGTGCGGCCGGCCGAAAGTCTTGTGATGCAGAACAGGGAAGTGGACCGGTGGAATGCGCAATATGCGGTCGATCGGGTCACATCCATGTTCCGCGCGCTGGAAAGCAAGGAATACGAGCGGGTGCTTTATGGCTCGACGCGGGCCCAACAGCGAACGGACCTCTACGGGCCAGACCCCGTGTTCCCGCCGTTTCCACTCGCGACCTGGTCGGATCTTTGTACGAGGGCTGAAAAGATCAGGTCGGTGCGGCGACGCCATGAAGAGATGCCGCTCCTGCCCAAGGCGGCGCTTGAGCGGATCTTTCTCTCCATCAAGGACACCATCGAAAAACGCACCGATCAGTGCGTGGAGGACATCTTCAGCCCTCATGACGTCCGAAGCGCCGTGGGCGTCGTTTTGTCCGGCCTCTTCGAGGAATTCAACGAAAAGCCTGAAATGACCTTCGACCGGATCGTGAACGGCATTCAGGCGAAATTCGACCGGACCCATGACGCGCCGGATCCAGCCTTGGACGATGACGATGAGTCCGAGCAGGAGGCAGCACAGGTTCTGCGCCCCCAGGGGCCCATGGCTTCCGGAGACGACGCACCTGTCGAGCAACCGCGCTCTCCGCGAGCGCCGAAGGATACCGCGACGCCGCGCATGGAGCCGGTCCATGAAACGCCCCACCCCGATTTTCCGGAACGCCCCGTGGGGAAGAAGCGAAAGAAAATCATGGACGACCCGTATGTCACGATCCCTGAGCGCATCAGGAAGGCGCCTGAAGACATCGAAGCTGACGAGGAGTTTCGTCAGGACAATACGGATGCACAGGAGCGCCGGCCGGATGATGAGGATGACTTCAGTCCCGGATTCGGAATGTAAGAGATCAGTATACGAAATAAATGGAATTCAATTGGAGTGATGGAGAATGACGCATCAGGTTCAATTCGACTACTGCACCTACAAATCCGGAAATGATTTCTGGGTATCGAATTGGTGCAGGGGGAGCGTTGGTTACGCTGGCCATGTCACCATCGTGGCTGTCAGGGATAACAAGGCGGTTCCCCCGTCTCGGCGAATAGCCGATCTGGTTTATGACCGTATTGCTGCCAAGGGCGCGGAAATTGCAGCCGGGCAGGTTCATGCGATCGATCTGTCGTTGATCATGCGAAAGTCTGCTGCCGGAGCTTCCTGCGGCGACGATTTCGGGTTCTATGTCGACCATGTGAAAGGCAATTTCTATCGTTTTCTGAGCGAGGAGTATGAGGGCAATTTTGTCGCCTTCATGCTGGAGGAAGCCGAGGAGTGGGTCATGCTGAGCGGGCTGGTCGTGCCGCTGGACAAATCCCACAAGCTTTCTTACCGGAGCATGTTCAGCAAGGAGAAGCTCGGGCGCATCGAGTCCAGGCTGCGCAGGTTGATGCGTGAGCAGGGGTTTTCCTCCGCCAAGCGAAATCATGATCCGGATTTTCACGACGTGGGCGCGTTGCGAAAAGCGCCCTATCATGAAACGCCATATCTCGACCGGTTACGTCCGCCGCGGGATCATTTGGGCTCTCTTGACGAGCTTGAGAAATGGAGCCAGCGCGAGCGGAGCCGTCTCTACGACGCCTACGAGGTCGCCGCCAATCAGGGGCGCATGATCTCGCTGCACGAGCGGCAAAACCCGGAAGAGACCTGGCCCGACAGCCGTGCCAAACTCATCGCAGGTCGTCACCCGGGCGCGCTGCCGGATGTTCTAAAGGATCTGGCAAATACGGAAGTGCTTGAGATCGCGATCAAGCGCTCTCTCGTGGATGAGGGCTTTCTTCCTGAAGATCCCGTGAGCGACGAGATCGTGCGGCTTCTTATCGATGGCGTTCTGGATGCCTTGCTGTCTTGACGGGTGGGGATGCGAACGACGCGCAGTACGGCGTCGAGGCGTGTCGGTCATATGTCTCGTTGAATGTCCAAAGAGCGGATTGAATCAGGAAGAGGTTCTTGACACCGGCGGGATAGAGGCGTAGACCGCTGCTCCGTTTTAGAGAGGAAATCCGAATGGTATCGAACAATTGCACCGGAGCAGACCTGTGTGTGTCGAAAGACATATGCAGTGATTGCGCGACTTGATACCTGACGGAGCCCGTGTGCCGCTGAGCCCGCCGTCAGGTGGGCTTTTTTGTTTTGCGGAGACGGGAAGATGTCTCACTCTTTTCTGGAATTATGGCGCCGCTACGAGCCGAAGAACTATCGCCTGAGCACCCGTGTCGGACCGTTTGTTCATCGTCTCGTGCGCGAAATCCAAATGGATCGTCGGCGCCGGGATCTGCCTGTATCCGCGGCCGAGAGCAGGATGCTCGAGCGGTTGCAGGATCCCGCATATCGCATGCAGCAGGCGATTCACGCGCTGAAGCTGGCGGCCTCCTTGCGCCGCCTCAGCGATCACGGGCGTGTGGCGTATGACGACATCGTGATGTCATTGATCTTTGTTGCCGCGCGCTTGCGGAGCCAAACCGCGCGCCTTGAGCTTGGCGCCCGGTTGCGCGAGCGCATGGCAAATGAGGATGTGTCCGCAGCAGAGGCGGCGCGACTGTTGCGTCTTGCCGAACAATGGGAAAGTGGCGTGAACGACTATCTGTTCAATCATGCCGACTTGCACCGCGAGCTCGGTGAACTCGATGACGATCTCGAGGATGAAGACGCGATCGATGTCGAGGCGGACCGGCCATGGCAGGACGCGCGTGGGGTCATGGTCCGGGATGGTCAGCCCTTCCTGCAGGTGCTGGATTCGGTCGGTGAGGATCGGAGCCATGAAGGCAAGAGGATCGTCGGGCGGTTCCAGGCATTGCTTCAGCCGCTTCCGCTGGCCGGATTTTCCAGCTCGATCGAGCTTCTGGACCTGGCACTCAAGAGCGAGTTCCCCTGGTTCGAGGAACTGATCGATGCGGTTTGCGGCACGCTCCGATTAAGGTCGATGGCGGGCGAACCCTGGTTTCGTCTGTCGCCGATCCTGATCGTCGGGCCGCCGGGTTGCGGGAAGTCGCGGTTTGCCCAGCGTCTGGGGGATCTGAGCGGGGCCGGGTCGGCTCTCGTGTCGGTCGCCGGGGCGTCGGACAATCGCATGCTCGCCGGCACGGCGCGGGGATATGCAACGGCTCAGCCGAGTTTTCCGCTGATCGCCATCGAGAGACATCGGACCGCGAACCCTGTGCTGGTTGTCGACGAGATCGAGAAGGCAGGGGGCAGCGCCCGGAACGGAAACGTGCAGGCGACGCTCCTCAATTTCCTGGAACCGGGGACCGCCCAGAGCTATTTCGACGAATGCCTGCTCAGCAAGGCGCGTCTTGCCCAGGTTTCCTGGATCGCGCTGGCGAACTCACTCGAGCATATTTCGGAGCCTTTGCTCAACCGCTTCGAGGTGTTCAGGGTTGGGGGACCGGAGCCGGATCATTTCGATGCGGTGATCGCATCCCTCCGGCGCGATATCGCAACGGATCTTGGCCTGGAGCCTGATCTCTTGCCGGCGTTTTCCGCCAGGGAAAGGCGCCTCTATCGGGAGGCCTTCGAAAAGGGCGTGTCGGTTCGCAAATTGCGATCGCTCATGATGGGATCCTTTCGGATCGGCCCTCACGGGCCACCGCTACAATAACGGCTCTCGCGGTCGCAAGATCGCGAGAGTTCTTGCTATCTGCCATTCGCGACAAGTTGCTGCAGAAGTGTCCTTTGGACGCGACCGACTTTCAGGCATGACCATCATCACAACGTACCCGTGAGCGGCTTACTCGGCGAATACTACGCGGGGAAACGATCCGGCTATGCTGCGCTGCGACATTCCGCCGCATCACAATTCCGAACAAAAGCCGACGCATCGCCCCTCCTTTTTGGACCTACCATTTTGTCAGTAGGGGAGGAGGAACCCATGAAACATTTTGCAGGTCTTATCATAAGCGCTGCTCTTCTCGGCGGCTGCACGGCCAGCGGTACGCCGAATGTGTCGAGCCAGCCCGCGGGGAGCGCGGCGCCCGACAGCATCGAGCTCGGGGTCTCGGGCGATGGCGGTGTGTTGAGCACTGCCGGCGCTGATGTCGTCACGCCATTGCTGGGGAACAGTGGTGCCCTGGGGAATCTCCTCGGGGGTGGTTCCGAGGGGACGCTGGGCGGCATTGCTGGCGATGCGCCCTCAGTGCCGACGGGCGGCGCCTTGCCTTTGGATCAGTTGACCGGTGCGACCGGCTCCGTGCCGTCGCTTGGCATCAGCGGTGCCGGCGGGCTTGGCGAAGATCTATTGGGATATGATGCCGTCGGCGGACTCATCGGAACGGAAGTTGGGCTCGTGCCCGTTCTTCTGTCGGGTGGCAGTGACGGCCCTCTGGGCGGCGCGGTGCCGGCTGGGGCAGCTCCGCTTGGACCCGTCGGCGATGGTCTTGAAACGCTTGTCAGCAGCCTTGGTGCTTCCAGCCGGGACAACAATCTGAGCGGTCTGTCGCCTATTCTGACGCCTATCCTGTTCGAACTGGCAGGCGCGTCGGATGACCATGGCGGTGGCGGGCCGTTCGGTCTGCCTGTTCCGCTGCCGGATACCGCGATCATCATCGATCCGCTGGAGCCGGTTCTCGTTCCGTTGACGGGTGCGGTCTACGACGTGGCAGGGACGCGGCTTCCCACCGGGCAGACCGTGGGCGAACTGATCAATACCGGCGCGACGGCTTTTGGGGTGGTGAACAATCTCGTGCCGCTCACTGTCGTGACACAGCCGATTGCGGACGCGCTGCCTTAAGGGAGAGGCAACGCGCTCCTTTTCAAAACTACATTCAGGGGAATAGGGGAACGAACATGACCATGGGGAGGATCAAGCGGACACTTGCGTGTTTGCTGGTGTCAGGAGCTGTCGCTTTCACGGCAAGTGCGGTGCGGGCGGCTCAAATGGAAATCGGCGAGGTCAATTTCAACTTCGCAACCACCTTGTCGATGGCAGCCAGTGTTCGCGCCGGGGCGCAGGATTGCCGTTACATCTCCATTTACAATGGCGGTTGTGAGGGTGCCGGCGGCACGGATTTCAGCACCAATTCCGATGACGGCAATGTCAATGTGGAGCAGTGGGAGCCGATTTCCACACCTGTCAAAGGTATCTCCGAGGTCGAGGCGACCTGGCGCAATTACGGCGTCTTCGTGCGCGGCAAGGCCTATTACGACTATTACGGTGACCGACATCTGGGAACGGGCGGCGGCAAATATGGGCCGGTCAACGCGCCCTACGATCAGCGTCGGCCTTTGTCGGATGCTCTTCGTGGCGACGATGCGGCGAACCTTCAGGCCCGCGGCGCGGAACTCCTCGATGCTTTCGTCTACGGCAATTTCAATCTTCTCGACCAACCGCTCACGGTACGTGTGGGTCGCCAGGTCGTGAACTGGGGTGAAAGCCTCTTCCTGCCAGGCGGCGTGTCGTCCTATCTGCCTTTCGACGTGGCGGCGCTGACAAAGCCGGGTCTTGAGCTCAAGGAGCTTTATCGCCCGCAACTCAGCGCCTATGCGAGCATGGCTCTGCCTGCGGGATTCACCTTCGAAGCGATGTATACGGCGGACTGGACGAGATCACGTCTTCCCGCATGCGGCAGTTACTTCGCACCCGACGACAGTCTGGTCGATGGATGCGCCTATGGTCTGGCCGGCGGCGAGGTCTATCAGCGTTCGGATGGGAGCACCTACTCACCGTCGACGACGATCGAACGTATCGCCTCGCAGGAGCCCAAGGATCAGGGGCAGTATGGTTTTGCGCTTCGCTATTATGCGGACTGGCTCAATCAGGGCACGGAAATGGCGGGGTATTTCACGAATTTCCATTCGAACCTGCCCATCGGGACGACCACGGCGTCATTCCCCGTTTCGACAAACCCGGCTTTCATCGCGGCGCGTGCTTTCTGCCCACCGGGGCAGGGAACGCTCAAGGGTCCCGGATGCACAGCCGCTTCACCGGCTGTGGACGACAATGGCAATCCGATCACCTATGGCCAGGCGATCTTTGCACTGTCAGCCGGCGATAACAAAAAGCTGCTCGCGCAGTTCCCCGAAGACATCAAGATGTTTGGCGGTAGTTTCAACACAACAATCAACGTCCTGAACGGGACCGCGCTGTCGGGCGAACTGGCCTATTATCCGGAAATGCCGTTCCAGGTGGACCCGAACGAAATTCAGGCCGTGGATGCCGTGAATTTCGGATATGAGCCCGCACCGGGAGACGAGCCCTACTATACGGGTCCGCCCGCTGCCCCGGGCGAGGTGATACAGGGATATCGCGAGACGGATGCATTGCACGGGCAGCTCTATACGCTTTCCACGTTGTCGACGTCCCACCCGGTCACTTCTTTCCTCGATTCAGATCTTCTGATCCTGATCGGTAATGTCGGGTTTCAGTGGGTGCCGGATGCGGACTCCTATCACCTGGCGATCCCGCGCTCGGGCGAGACCGCCTACAACCCGGGCATCGCGGCCACGTTCGGCGACAAGTGCCAGCTCCGGTCCAGCGGTGCCTGCAATATCCCGATCGAATATGCGAGCCAGTTCTCCTGGGGATATCGTCTTGTCGGCGTGCTGCAATACAACAATGCCTTCAATACGGCCTGGACGCTGTCGCCGAGGATTGTCTGGAGTCATGACGTGTCCGGCTATTCCGCCGGGCCCATCGGCCCCGGTTTCGTCGAAGGCAAGATGTCGGCTGCACTTGGCGTGACAGCGGATTACCAGTCCAAATACAAGGTCGGCCTCGACTACACGATGAATTTCGGGAACGAGTACCGGAATAGCAGCAACGACAAGGACTTCATGAGCTTCTCGGCGTCCTACACCTTCTAGGGCCGGATGCTTCTCTGAACGGAATATGGGGTGTCGTCCTCCCGGTTGAGCCCCATACCGCTCCCCGCAAGACGTTGTGGCTTTGCCTTCTTAGCCACAGCCGTCTTGTGGGGAGTTTTCGTTTGCGCAGCCTTTTCTCCGGGTTCGGATGAAGACCGGGAGCGAATGAACACAAAATCTCACACCCGCGTGACCTGGCGCCCGGCAACATGATGAACGGCGGACAAGCCGTGTCATCAGTCCTTGTGTTCGGGAGTTCGAGGTCGGTATGCGCAAGCGAACAGTTCTTCTCCTGCCCGTGCTTCTGGCGCTGGCAGCCTGCGGGGAGCCGTCGGAGAGCGATCTGCAATCGGCGGTGAAAGAGGATCTTCATGCGCGCGCCACGGCTGCGGGCAGCACCTCGCAGGCTGTGGACGATTTGATGATCGTTCGGGTCGCCAAGCATGAATGCCACCCTTTCGAGGATGGCTATCTATGTTCTTTCACGCTCAAGATGAAGACGCCGCTTTTTGCCACGCGCCCGGTCGAGGCGGAGCGCTATTTCGTGCGCAACAGCTGGTTCGGCGGCTGGCGTCTTGAGGATGGCAGGGTGGCGGAAGGTCAGGCCGCCGCCGCGTCGCCTTCCGGCTCGAGCTTCTCGCCCTGACCGATTTTCCAGCGCTCGACCAGCTCACGATTGTCGTGATCCCAGGGGTGGAAGCTCGGACGGAACCAGTCGAGATACTCGCCGATCGACTTGCGGACATGACCGGGCTTGCCGAACATGTACCAGACCCAGCGGCCCCAGGCGCGCGGGCTCCATTGCAGGCCGTCGGCACGAAGCAGCAGCCACATATTCACGACGAGCCCGATATTGAAGAAGAGCGTGGTCATGAGGATGGCGCGGACGCGGTTGATGTAGAAGCCGACCGGTGAACTCACCGCCTTCAGCGTGTCGAAGGCGACGGCCTTGTGTTCGGTTTCTTCCACCGCGTGCCACATCCAGAGCTCGTAGTCTTCCGGCTTGGCCTTTTCGGCCATCTCGGTGTCGCGCAAAAGCTGGTTGGCCAGCATGGCGGTGAAGTGCTCCAGCGCGCAGGTCTGGCCAAGCTGCCATTTGAGCGGCAGCCGGCGGCGCGCGATCTTGAGGCCGTATTGGGTCAGGCCCTCGAGCTTGTCCATGGGATAGCCCTGCGCTTGTATGCGCTCGTTATAGAGCTTGTGTTCGCGCGAATGGACCGCTTCCTGGCCGACGAAGGCGGAGATTTCGGTCAGAAGCTTCGGATCGGTGATCTTGTCCTTCTGGGCGCGGACGCTGTCGCAAAAGAAACGTTCGCCATCGGGAAACATGCTGGAGAGCGCATTGTAATGCGCGGTGATGACCGGATCGCCGCCATACCAGTGACGGTCCTCGCCGCTGGCGAACCGGCGGTTCCTCACCTCGAAGGCCAGCTTGCTGCCGCTCTGGAGGGCAGGGGTCTCGTTCAGTGCAGTATCCATATCTTCAGCCGCTCCAGTTCATGGTTTCGCGTCAGCGACGCAACGTCTGCCTACATTTTTGTAATCAAGCGCCGCGCTTCAAGAGCGGATACAAAACTCGACATTTCATGGGGCGTGATCTCCATCTCGTGCCGGGGGCGGAAATCGGCTAATCCTCATCTCTCGGGCGATCCGGGGAAGGAGTTTTGTGAGCGACGTTTACGAGATCGAGACAGCGGTGATCGGCGCGGGCGCGGTCGGGCTTGCCTGTGCCCGCGCGCTCGCCATGACCGGTCGCGAGGTGGTTGTGCTGGAACGCGCAGGCGCGATCGGCACGGAGACCTCTTCGCGCAACAGCGAGGTCATTCATGCTGGTATCTACTACCCGGCCGGGAGCCTGAAGGCGCGGGCCTGTGTCGAGGGGCGACGTCTTCTCCATGCCTATCTGGAGGCGCACCGGCTGCCTTACCGCCAATGCGGGAAGTTCATCGTTGCGACCGACGAGGCGCAGGCGGAGGCCCTGCCGGCGATTGCCGCACGGGCCCGCGAAAACGGCGTGGAGGGAACCGAGGAAATCGATGCGGTCCGCGCCGTCAAAGCAGAGCCGCAGCTTTCCTGTCTGGCTGCGCTTCACTCGCCGGTGACGGGCATTCTGGATTCCCATGCCTATATGCTGAGTCTGCAGGGAGAGTTTGAGGATCATGGCGGAGTGATCGCGTTTCACGCCGAAGCGGAAGCGATCGAAGTCTGCTCGCCGGGCTTCGTCATTCAAGTCGGCGGCGATGCGCCGATGCGGCTCCACGCGCGCGAGGTCGTGAATGCGGCAGGCCTTCATGCGCCCGCGCTCGGCCACCGGATCGAGGGGCTCGATCCGGCCTTTGTGCCGGCGGCTCATTTTGCCAAGGGCAGTTATTTCGCTCTGTCGGGGCGGGCGCCGTTTTCGCGGCTCATCTATCCTGCCCCGGAACAGGCCGGTCTCGGCATTCATCTGACGCTCGATATGGGCGGGCAGGCGCGTTTCGGACCGGATGTCGAATGGGTCGAGCCAGGCGCGGATGGCGGGCTCGATTACAGCGTCGATCCGGCGCGGGGCGAGATTTTCTACGAGGCGATCCGGCGCTACTGGCCGGCCCTTCCGGCCGGGGCACTGGTACCTGCCTATGCGGGTATCCGGCCGAAACTGCAGAACCCCGGCGAACCGCCGCGCGATTTCTGTATATCGGGTCCCGACGAGCATGGGCTGGCCGGGCTCGTCAATCTCTTCGGCATTGAAAGTCCGGGGCTTACGGCGTCTCTGTCGCTGGCTGACTATGTTGTGGCTAGGTTGGATGAGGAGTATTAACCTCTTCCCGCCCGGCAGGACGAGGCTTGTTGCGTTTCTCTGGCAAGATAGATCCATCCTTTTGCCTTCTTTAACCCTGAGGCCTTAGCTTTTATGCGGAACTTTCTTGCAGAAGCTCCTGAACGGAGCGGACTGGCTAAGCGTGTGGATAGCGGAATGAACAGGTTTTGGGTGCGTGTTGTGTGGCTTGTCGGTCTTGGCACCGTGCTTGTCGGTACGCTTGATCCTGCCATGGCGCCGCCTTCATTTTTTTCCGGGTTTGATAAAGTGATGCATGGCGGCGCCTTTGCCGCGCTGGCGGCTATTGTTCCTTTTGCGGCCACTCGAACCGGCAGCCGCAGCATTTTGTTCGCAGGCCTTCTTTTGGTCGGCGCGGCAATAGAGGTCATTCAGAGTTTTATACCTGCCCGTTCCGCTTCATTCTTAGACTTTTCTGCCGATGCGCTGGGTGTTGTTCTCGGCGCACTTGTCGGCTTGTGGTTCTATCAGCGTCTTGCCGGATATTTCAGTGCAGGGGCCACCGGTGCGGGCAGGTAGTCGACTTCATCGGAACCATCCTTCCGCTCGGTGATTGCAATTTTCTACAAAGTGCGAACGATGGAAAGTCCGAACCTCGGCGTATCTTCTGCCAGATCTGATTTGCAGAAAAGGCTGGCAATGGCGGATATTTCGGACAGACGCTTGCGCGCGGGCCTGAAGATCGGTCGCTTCAGGCTTCCGGTTCCCCGTAGCCGTGCCGGACGCATCGGCGCTGGCGCTGGTCTGGTGGTTCTCGGGTTCATTCCGGGCCCGCCGGGGCCGGGCGCCATCCCGGTAGGGATCACCCTTCTCACGATGGATCATGCGCCCTCGCGCCGTTGGCGCAGGAAGATGATCGTCCGGGCAGGCAGAAAATGGCAGGCTTTCAAAAGGCGGTCTTAACGCTCTCCCCTTCCTTCAGCTGGGAAAGACGTCGACGCGCGCGCCTTCGTCGATTGCCTTTCCGGCTGGATGTGCATGTCCATCGGAGCTCTTCTGCAGGCTAACCGGTTTGGGCACCAATCAGCTTCCAGGCTTCAGTCCCGGTGAACACCCCTCATGGACTGCATAGCTAGTCCGCGGCGAGGGCCGGCCGCATTATCGTTGCGGAGGCCGGAACGCGGTCGTTCTGTCCTCTGGGCACGGGTCGCCCGCGCCGCCGCATCTGCATCAGGGCCTCCGTGGCCGCCATGAAACCTGCGAGCATGTTCGACGCATCGGCCCCGGCGTCATGGATCATGCGCGCGTCGTCCAGAACTGCCCGCACCACATGTTCGTTAACGCCCATCTGTCGGGCAAGCAGCTCCGGTGCCCGGATCTCGAGCACTCCATAGGTGAATCCGGCCGCCTGGACCAGAAGGCGCAGCTGATCCGCGACAAAAGGCAGGCGAGCGCTATACGCGATCTCCTCGCTCTCGAGTTCCATGATCAGAAACATCAGCGCATCGGCCGGGGCGAGGCCGTGCTCGGCGATATCGATTGTTCCAAGACCGCGCTGGCGTGCGAGATCGCGACACCAGGTTCGATCGCAAAGCCATGACGGGTCCGGCGCCACAACGACGGAGCCCTTTCTGATCTTGCCTTCAACCGACCGCGCCCAGCCGATCTGGGCCGGGAACGCCCGTGCCGGATCGCTGCAACTCATCCCGACATCAATGAAGAGCGGGGAGCGATGGAGCAGCTCATCCGTATTCGAAGCATGTGCCATGACGGGGACCCGCCCAACTTGTTCCGCTTACGTCCTTTCAGTTTTTCAAACTTTTCCATAAGGTATCCAGTCGAAAACTGTAACAAACTCGTAGACCCAACATCTCGTTCACGCTGGTTCATCACGCCAAAATCGAGGCAAGCAGGGCAGTTCGAGAAGCTCACGATTACTGGCGACGCAAGACCGATCTTTTGGCATGAAAACCGGGGAATGATGCTCGCAACGATGAAATCCAGCCGGAGACCGCCCGGGCTTGGCCCGCGAACTGGCCGAGATTTGGAAACTCCTCGCGCAGGCCTATGCGGACGGCGATTGCGATTATGTGCAGGACGTCGCGGCGGAATGCGCCGATGACGGCGAAGTCGTCGGCGCCTCGGGGAGATCGGCGATAGCGTGTTCGTCGTGATGACGGTGGAAGCATCGCCCGAAGGGGACGGCCCTTCGCCGGACAAAGTCGTCGGGCGCATGCGGCCCGACACGTAAGGTTTCGCCGATGTCGCCCGGGAAATTGAGTCAGCGCTCAGCGCCAGCCCGTCGCCGGGGGCAGCCGGATCTTGTCGTCTCACATCGGAATCTTCGCATGCCCCTGACCTCACTCCGGCCCGGAAGATCGTGATCTATAGCTTTAAGGGCGGGCTATGCCGCATTGCTCGCATGCGGGGCCATTTGCAAGAGTTCTTGCCCAACAATGATTTGTGAACGGGCGTTGCGCTGTTTGAGGGGTGAGTGGTGAACCGGAGCTTGGAGAAGCGGTTCAGGTTACCCCTGGGCGATCACTTTGCCTTGGTGTTACGAACCTGCTGAACCACTACTGCGCAGGCCACGACACCAAAAACAATAAAGACAAAACCGAGGCTGGGCCCCATCAGGCGCGACAGGTAAAGCAGTACTACGGCAATGAATCCACTGAAGAGCGTAAAGGGGGTGAGGCCGTAGCCCTTGATCGTAACAATGCTTGGTACTGACGTGCCGCGTTCCCGGATCTTTTGTTCCATCTTGGAGAGAACCATTGGTGCCAGAGCCAGGATGACCCCCATCACCAGAATCAGCCAACCATCCATCGTCATATGAGAGCTCTTTTCTTCGAACAGAAATTCAGAGAGTTATGTCGCGGTTTCGATCACATCATCGATCAGCACAAAACATAGCACAGATGCGCTTATCAATGAGCCGACCGCGACGCAGGGTTATTCACTTCTCAATTTGGTGCCTGTTCCAGCAGTTCCGATGCTCGGCTCGACCAAAGCATTGCCTATCCTGATCTTCGTCCAGGAATATTTTTGCTTTTTCATTGAAGCTTTCTCGTAATGCCTGTTTTATACTAGAAATAACGGGTTATTATTTGTGTTTTGTGTCAAATTGGCACTTAACATATCCTTCCGCATATTGGTGTTGGGGGAGGATGATTGTGATTGAGCATTCACAAAGTGGGGAATCGAAAAAAATAGGGGAACGACCGTCGAGGCTACGGCCTTTACTGCGGTCAGGTCGTCGACAAGTTGCATGGTTAGCCAAGTTTGCCGGTGTGGGCTCGTACAGCCTGGAGACGAAGTTCGTCATTCTTTGCCTATGGTATTTTCCTCTGGCGTTCCTCTTTTGGCCTGGAAATCTAGATGCTCTGGGGATTGCACTCGTTTCCGGGCTTGGAAGCGAGCGTATGGCCGAGGCCGTTGTCGCCATCATTGTTGGGGGCGCGCTGCTTGCGCCGGTTGTTGCCTCCCTTTCCATCATTATTGCCTGGTACGACGCATTGGGATTGCGCGGCAGTGTCGAGGCGGTTGAGCGATATCTGAATGGACTGCCCGAATTTTTAAGGCCTCAATGGCCTCGGCCAACCGTATATGCAGGTTTTGCTTTGATAGCTGCGCTGTTCCTGGTGCCGGTGTTCGCGCTCATTTTTTGGTATCTCGACGGCGCTCATTCTCAAGGTGAGCATGGCTGGTGGGCATGGCTGGGGTTCACTTGCGACGTCGTCGTTGAAAAGCTACTGATTTTTGATTTTTCCGATGTGTTCGGAAGATTCGGGTTTCCTCCGCGGTTCTCGTCTTTGCAGCCATCCACCTTCGCCGCCGCATCCGTCGATATGGGGCTGCGCCTCGTCATCGACGGCGCGATTGTTGCCGGTCTTATCGCGGGATTACGGCGAATGCTTCCAGCCCCAACAACCAGAGACCATATAACGGATATCTATTCAGATTCAGCTTATGGCTTGGCTCTTTCGCAATTTTGCGAGGAAGTTCGGGATTCCATTCTCGAGCAAACAAGTGGTGATGAAGCCGATGGAAATGATGAGCCTGGTCAAGCATATGGTCTTGATGACCATCTGCGGGTCTTGCACATATTGGACATTGGTGGTGATACAAAACCCGCCAAACAGATCTTTCAGGTGCCGGCAGACCCTGAAACCCGATACCAGGCAATGGCATGGCTCATTGAAGCCGGAGAACGCCAGACGATTGAGAATGAGGTGCTCGAAAAGCTGGGTGATGGCGAAGCGGGGCGGGCGTCGCTTATAAAGCTTCTTGCCTCGCGTCCGGAAGTCACACAAAGCACGAGAGTCACGGGCAAGCTAATCGATCTAATTGAGGATCAAAGAACGCCGGAAGACGTCGGTCTGGCAGCGACTGATGCCCTAAAACATCTTTATACTGATGACTTGGTTGATCGGTTGCTCTCGCTCATGAGCAGGCGTGAAATCGGGCCGGCTATTCTGGATGGAATTTTCGAGGTTTTTGCTGAAAACAAGAGCGACAAATCTGTTGAGCGCATTGTGGCGCAGGCGACAAGCCGTCCCTCTCAAGGAGAGCAATCGCAGACAAACGCCCGAGGGCGACAGGCGGTAAAGGTGTTGGGCGTCTGGGGGGGTGATGTTGCCCGGAATACCTTGCGTAGCGTTGCCCGGAATACGTTGCTCAGTGTTGTGCAGGATCCGCAATTGGATGGCCCCAGAAAACGCCTCGCGATTGAAGGCTTGGGGGCTCATCTTCGGACGTCAGGCAAAAAAGAACTCAGGAAAATCACTTCGGCGTTGCTTGATTACGAGGACAAGAGTGGAAGTTATACACCCGCCAGAAATATGGTTCTGAACGTTTTGGGAAAGGTTTTTTCGAACGGCGGAAGATCAACCCGCATACAACGCGTTGTCATTGACAGGCTGTACGCGCGCGCGAGAGACGAACATACACCGCGGTCCGTCAGGCGTCGGGCTGCCGAAGCCTTGTTGAGGATCAACACGCTTCGTGCTCGCAGGATTATTCGTCACTTGAAGAAGCAAGATGGATCACGGCAAATCGTCGAGGCCGTCCAGCGATAGTTTTTGTCGGAGGCTATTCCTATCCAGTCAGCAGGCGCCCTTGCGCGTGATCAGCACGGGCACGGTCTTGAAAAGGATCGCGATGTCGGCCCAGAGCGACCAGTTCTTCACATACCAGGCATCGAGCTGTACGCGGCGCACATAGGTCGTGTTGTTGCGACCGCTGACCTGCCACAGGCCGGTGATGCCGGGCTTGGCCGCCAGATAATATTCAGCGTCCTCGCCATAGCGGCGAACTTCGGCCTGGGTGACCGGACGGGGCCCGACAAGGCTCATCTCGCCACGCAGCACGTTCAGGAGCTGGGGCAGCTCGTCGAGGCTCGTCTTGCGCAGGAAGTGGCCGATGCCGGTGATGCGCGGATCGTTGCGCAGTTTCTGGTCGCGTTCCCATTCGGCGCGGGCCTCGGGGTTCTTTTCCAGCAGCTCCCTCAAAATCGCATCGCCGTCGGTGCGCATGGTGCGGAACTTCAGGCAGTTGAAGTCGCGGCCATTCTCGCCGACACGCGTATGACCGAAGAAGGCCGGGCCGCCATCGCGACGGATCAGGGCGCTCAGCACCGCGAAGAAGGGGGCGAGTGCCAGGAGCGCCGCCCCTGCCACGGCAAGGTCGAAGCTGCGCTTCACGAAACGGCTCATCGGCCGCGCCAGATTGTCCGCCAGCGTCAGCATGACGAGGTCATGGCTGAAGAAATTGCCGACATCCAGTGACATCGCCCCGATGCCCTTGAGCGGGGGAATGATCGCAAAGGGAATGCGGGCGCGATGGAGCGCGCGCAGGAGCGGGTCGAGATGGGCCATCTCCTCCGGCGAGGGCGCCAGGACGACGAAACGTGCCTGGTGCGTTTCGCAGGCCTGCAACAGCGCCTCGGAGAGGTCGCCGCCCGCGCGATAGAGGAAGCTCGACGGACGCATGGCATTCTCGTGATCCATCAGCTCGGCGGCCTCGGTCATGCCCGCGATTTCGTAGCCGAGATAGGGTTCCGATTCCAGAACCTGAGCGGCTTCTGCGGCGTTCCGCCCGGTACCGATGACGAGGACCGGGGCCATCCAACTGCCATGGCGCTTCAGGAAGACGCGCATGCCGATACGTCCCAGCGGGATCATGACGAGCGCGAGCGCCCAGCCCTGTAAAATCCAGAGACGGGAGAAATAGTCCTTGGTAACGAAGAGCAGGAAGCCGTCGAGCAAAGCGACGAGAAG
Organism: Parvibaculum indicum; assembly: GCF_011762095.1. Lineage (GTDB taxonomy): Bacteria > Pseudomonadota > Alphaproteobacteria > Parvibaculales > Parvibaculaceae > Parvibaculum > Parvibaculum indicum. The sequence continues at coordinate 221,135 of NZ_JAASQO010000006.1, forward strand.
CATGGCCTTGGCGACATCCTTCATTTCGCTCCAGAAGGGGGTGCGGCGGGAATAGTGCCCTTTCGCGCTCCACCAGATCATCGGCAGCAGGATAAGGGCTGCGACCCGCATGAACCGCTCGCCAAGGGCGTCGGCCTGAACGGCTTCGTAGCTGGTGTTCAGAATGTGCTGGTTGACGGACAGCGCCAGAAGGCCCGCCATGCCCTGAGCGAAAACCAGGGACAGCGTATCGCCCAGCATCAGCATCAAGCGATCGGCGATCGGCGTGAGCCGTGCGCTCAACCGGTCGCGATGCGGGCTGTTGCTTTTGCCGTAGGACGCCCCGGCAGGTTCCACGCGCGGGCTGGCCGCGGGGGCGGCGACCGGAGCGATCGGTGTGGTGTTATTGGTTGCGGCAGTCATTGGGGGGGCTCGCTTCATGCCTTCAATTCATTTGCGAAGACATGCGCAAGCCGCGTTCCAGCCCGATTCGTCCCATAGACGGCAAAAACAGGGTTAGCTGGTTCATATCGGGCCGGATTCCCGGGGGGTTCCCGATGGATGTTGCCCGAAACGGGACAGGACGTTGCGGCCTGTCTCAGAACCGGACGCGGCGGTGAACCATGCCGAAGCCCTTTCCGTATTGTGTGGCAGGCGATATGCGAGGCCGCGAACGGAGAGACGAATGACCGTGGAACAGGAAATATCCAGGGACGGCGGACAAGCCGTCGTCATCGGTTCCAGCGGGGGGATCGGTCATGCCCTGATGGACAATCTTCAATCCGGTGGCGCGTTCAGCCGCGTTACCGGATTCTCGCGATCCAGCAATCCGGCGCTGGATACCCTTTGCGAAAAGAGCATCGCGCAGGCCGCCGCCGAGATTGCCGGGCGGAACGAGCCTCTGCGCTTACTCATCGTCGCGTCGGGTTTCCTGCATGGCGAAGGGATGCAGCCGGAAAAATCCTTCCGCGATCTCGACGCGGCAGCGCTGGCACACAGCATGGCGGTGAACGCGATCGGACCGGCGATGGTGATGAAGCACTTCCTGCCGTATTTTCCGAGGCAGGGACGGGCGATCTTTGCGGTGCTGTCGGCCCGTGTCGGCAGCATCTCGGACAATCGTCTGGGTGGCTGGTATGGCTACCGGGCATCGAAGGCCGCGCTGAACCAGTTCGTTCGGACCGGCGCGGTGGAACTGGCGCGTCGTTCGCGAGAAGCGATTTGCGTTGCCGTCCATCCGGGGACGGTGGATACCGCGCTGTCGCATCCCTTCGCCAAAAAGGGATTGAAACTCCGGACACCGGACGAGGCGGTGGTGAATATTCTGGATGTGATAGGCCGCCTGGATCCGAGCGACAGCGGCGGATTTTTCAGCTGGGATGGACGCGAGATTCCGTTCTGAGCGGTGTTCAGCCCGCAGCGCGGCCCTGTTCGCGGGTTTCCGCTTCCGTATGATTTTCTTCCGAAGCGGCTTCATGCGGCAGGTAGACGCTCACGATCGTGCCTATGCCGGGCGTGCTTTCGATTTCCAGCCGTCCGCCATGCAATTCGGCAAGGTTCTTGGAGAGCGGAAGGCCGATACCCAACCCGTCATACTGGCGCCGGTGTTCCATGTCGATCTGACCGAAATGCTCCAGGGCTGCCGGTATCTGCGTCGCGGACATGCCGATCCCGGTATCGCTCACGCGCAGGACCGTCATGCCGTTCTCTTCGCTCAGGCCGAGTTCGATCTGGCCTTGTGCGGGGGTGAATTTGATCGCGTTGCCGACCAGGTTGATCAGGATCTGCTTGATGCGTTTCCGGTCTCCATAGGCTGTTACCGGCCCGGAGGGCGTGTTGTATGTCAGGGTCAGGTGTCCCTTGAGCGCCTCGATGTTCATCATACGGAAGACATCGTCGATCATAACCTTGGCGTCGAACTCTTCTGTTGTCAGTTCGAGATCGCCCGAGGTCGTGCGCACGACATCCAGTATGTCTGAAATGATGCCCAGCAGATGCTGGCCGCTCTTGCGAATGTCGCTTGCATATTCCCGGTAATTGGGATGTCCGAGCGGGCCGAAAGTCTGGTTTTCCATCAACTCCGCAAACCCGATCACTGCGTTGAGGGGGGTTCGGAGTTCGTGGCTTGTCTGGGCAAGGAAGGCGGTTTTCGCGCGGTTGGCGCTGGAGGCTTCGAGCAAGGCGGCTTTGAGTTTCTCGGACATGCCGCGAAGCTGTTCCTGTGACTCCTCGAGCTGGGAGACATATTTGCGCAGACGTGCCGCCTCTTCCTTCTCGCGCAGCACGAGGCGCCGGTCGACGAGCGAGATCGTGATCGCGATGATGACGATCGTGGCCGTCGTGATGGCAATGCCGACCGCGATCCAGTCGCCGGGGACCATGTTTTGGGGGAGGACGATACGAGGGTCCGGTGCGATGCTCATCGCCGTCATGCCGGTGAAGTGGAGTGCCATGATGGCGATCGCCAGGGCTGCCGTGCCGGAAAGTCGCCGCGAAAGGCTGTTGCCGCTGGTCATGAGGAGCATGGCCGGCACTGAAAACGCGACGGACGAGATGACGGATGCGACGACGAAGTCCCGTGACCATGTGATATGGGCAGCGATGTCCAGGCCGCTAACGCCCACATAGTGCATGGTCGATATGGCAAGGCCGAGGATCGCGCCTCCCGCTGCTATACCGGCCCGAGAGGTGCTGTGGCGCAGGGCGACCAGAAACGCCACCCATGAAAGCGCTATTGCGGCGAGCGCTGAAATCAGGGTGCGTTCGATGTCAAAACCGATCGAGAGACCCGGCGCGTAGCCGAGAATGGCGACGAAATGTGTCGCCCATGTTCCGCTGCCAGCAACGAAGGCCGCACCGCCTATCCATGCCTGAACGATCCAGCCATGCGCATCGCGCACACGTCCGATCAGGCTGACGGTTGTCAGGCAGGACAGCATGCATATGGTCGCAGCCAGTAGAACGAAGTCCGGACTATGTTGTGTGGTGACGCAGTTTATGACCGAGAACAAGACATACTCCCTGAACACCCACAAAATGCGCGAGAGTTGCTTAATCGCGGCTTAAAGGGGCAGCGTGGCGGGCGAATCTTAAGTAACCTTTGCTCACACGCGGGCGAGAGCTGCCTTGGCTGTTTTCTTTTTGGGACACCGTGATAGCGTTTGCTTCAGGTGCAGGGTGGCGCGTTTCGGGTTGTCCGAAAGGCGAAGAGGCGTGAGAGGACCGAGTTTCGGAATGAAAGACCTGATCCGGACGGGAATCCTTGGGGTGGTTTCCCTTGGGGTGGTTTTCCTGAGTTTTTCGGCATATGGACCACCCGCCGCGCAGGCCGCAACGGGCATTTCCGCGCCGATCCCTCTGGTGTCGCCGAGAACGCCCGCCGATCCCGCCTTTACGGCCTGGGTGAAGTCGTTCCGCAAGGAAGCCCTGGCAGCGGGGGTAAAAGCGCCGGTCTATGACCGGGCCATGAGCGGGCTCAACCCCGATCCCGACGTGATCGCCGCGGACCGCAACCAGCCGGAATTCTCAAAACCGGTCTGGGGCTATCTTGAAAGCGCGCTTTCCGACAAGCGTGTGTCCAATGGACAGGCGATGCTGCGTTCCCATGAAAAGGCGCTTGCCCGCATCGAAAAAGCCTATGGCGTAGACCGCCGGGTCGTGGTGGCGATCTGGGGGCTGGAATCAGCCTATGGCGAGTTTACGGGATCGCTCCATGTCCTGCGCTCTCTGGCGACGCTGGGCTATGACGGGCGGCGCGAGGCATTCGCCAAGTCGCAGTTGATCGCCGCGCTGAAGATCATTCAGGCAGGCGACATCACGCCGGAACGCATGATGGGGTCATGGGCGGGTGCCATGGGCCAGACGCAATTCATTCCCACCACCTATCTCATCCATGCCGTCGATTTCGACGGCGATGGGCGGCGTGATATCTGGAACAGTGCGAACGATGCACTGGCCTCCACCGCTCACCTTCTCTCGCGCTCCGGCTGGAAGACCGGCAAGGGGTGGGGCTATGAGGTGAGGCTACCGTCCGGATTCGACTATGCCCAGGCGGACAGGTCGAACCGGCGCAGCATCGCGCAATGGCGCGCGATGGGGGTACGCATGGCCGATGGCGGGGCTCTGCCCGCGCGCGACGACGCTCAATCCGCCGCCATCCTCCTGCCCTCGGGGCACAGGGGGCCCGCCTTTCTGGTTCTGCCGAACTTCAAGGCAATCCTCGCTTATAACAACTCGACCTCCTATGCGCTGGCGGTCGGGCTGTTGTCGCAAAGGTTTGTCGGGCGCGGCGAGATCGCCAGCGACTGGCCGAGGGACGAGCGGCCGCTGAAGCGTAGCGAACGCGAGGCATTGCAGCGTGCACTGACCAACGCCGGATACGACACCAAGGGCGTGGACGGGATCGTCGGATACAATACGCGCCAGGCGATCCGGCGATACCAGAAGGCACACGGGTTACCGGCGGACGGACATCCCAACGAGCGCTTGCTGCGGAAACTGAATTCCCGCTGACCGATAGAGAGTATCTCTGTTCAGAGGGTATTTCGTCGGGAGTCTACAATGAACAAAGTGCTCATTCTCGACCCTGTTTGCCGTTTCGTTTACGGGCATCATTACCCCACTACAAAATCCTTGCTGAATTCCTTTCCGGACAAGTCATGTTATGTGGCTATCCATCGTAAAGCATCGTCAGCGATCAAGTTCGACGACGATGTGACGGTCTGGAACTGGCCGGATGTGAGAACCTTGAGCCGACGGATTTTCAAGTGGGTCGAACATACCGCGCACTATCGATCGGTTGCGAGATCGCGCAATGCAAAAGCGATGTTGCACTTTGCCCAAAGCGCCCAATTGGGGGCCAACGATACCATTATCTTTCATACCGCTTGGCCGCATCAGGCCGGTAGCCTAGCCATGTTCGCACAAAAGGTCGGGCGTGATGGTCCGGCCATGCATTTCCGTGTCATCGGCGAGAGCGCGCCTGATAATCTCATGCAGGAATATGAGGAGGGACTTTCTCTCCTTGCGAAAGCAGCCCGTGAACTCCCCAATCTTCACCTTTACTCCGAAACAGTAGAGATGGGGATCAAGCTGGAAACTTCGTATGGATTTCCGCCGGTGCGCCAATGGCTCACTCCGATGAATATCCGTGACGGGGCACTCACCGCAAAGACCGATCCGCAAGACTGTTTTGTTGTGGGCATGCTTGGAGGGAAACGTAAAGAACAGGGCACCGACCTGATTCCCGACATCGTCAGATCGCTGGCGGAAGGCCAACAGCGGACAGGTGTGAGGCGCATTCGAATTCTTCTGCAGAAACCGGCTGGACTGGATTCCGATTCCCGTGGATCGGACGAGGCGATGCGTTTCATGGCGTCACTAGAGCAGCTCGAATTGTCTGACATGCTGGAACTCGATTTCCTGGATCCAGAGCTGAGTTCGGCAGCATTTGCAGATGCGATCGGGCGTTCCCACGTTCTCGTTCTGCCCTACGACATCCACTCATACCGGAGCCGAGGTTCGGGGATGATCATCGAAGCCGCGATGTGCGGGACGCCGGTAGTCGTTACCAAAGGCTTTGCGATGGCGGATTGGCAGGAAATCGCCGGATCTCCAGCGGCAAGCAACATAGGTGAATATGCTGATGCCATTCTCGCTGTTGCGCAGAATTATCAGCGCTACCGCGATGGCGCGGTAAAGGCAGGGCAAGCCATGCGGCATGTCATGGCGGAACGTATCGAAAAAATTCGCGCCGGTTCGTACTAGTCGACGCAGAGCCTGGAGCCTGGCGCTCGATATATTCGGTTCGCTGAGTTTTACGCTTGGCGTTCGTTTGCGGGCATGTCTTGCGATGCCACTTGAGCGGCAATCCAGGCATAGATCGATTCAAGCCCCTCTCGAAGCGGTCGCGACGGTGCCCATCCGAGCTTCTCGCGGATCAGACGATTGTCGGAATTGCGGCCACGCGCGCCTTCGGGGCCGGGAATGAAACGCTTTCCTATCTTTTTTCCCGAAATCGAGATGTACATGTCCGCCAGCGCGCTGATCGAAATCATTTCCTCGGACCCGATATTGGCCGGGCCGCTCCAGTCCGAGCGCATCAGGCGCAACGTTCCCTCTAGGCACTCGTCGATGTAAAGGAACGACCGCGTCTGCTTGCCGTCTCCCCAGATCTCGATCTGGCCACCATCGGGCGTTTCGGCGACTTTGCGGGCGAGCGCGGCCGGTGCTTTCTCCTTGCCGTTGTTCCAGGCACAATTAGGCCCGAAAATGTTGTGATAACGCGCTATACGGACGGCCATATCGAAATTGCGCGCGTAAGCGATATAGAGGCGCTCGGCAAAGAGTTTCTCCCAACCATATTCACTGTCGGGATCAGCAGGGTAGACGCTGTCTTCAGCACAATTCGGGTTCAACGGATCGATCTGGTTTCGTTGCGGATAGACGCAAGCGGAGGAGGCGAAGAAAATGCGCCGGGCGTTGTTTCGGCAGGCAGCTTCCAGAACATTAAGATTGATCAACGCAGAGTTGCGCATGACTTCGGCGTCGTTGTCGCCGGTGAACAGGTATCCGGCGCCTCCCATATCCGCAGCAAGCTGATAAATCTCGTCGAAAGGCTGGTCGATCACCTCGGCGACGAAGGAAGGATCCCGCAAATCGCCGACGATCAGTTTCCTGATGGAATGCTCGACATATCCATTCGGTTCGATGTCGACTGCCCGAACATTGTGCCCTTCTTCCATGAGGCGTCGGGTCAGGTGTGATCCGATAAATCCGGTAGCGCCGCAGACAAGTACTTCCATCGTTCGAGGTCCAGCTTTCGATTTCGGCCCTCAGGCGGACCGGGAGCGTCGTGATTTCAGAGGCCGCCCCACCGCCTTGGGAGAAGGCCAGCCATAGTGGGTTTTCCCGGGTTCGCCAACCGAGGAGGTGTCCGGCTCTGGCCGATTATGCCGCTTTCAAGTGCGGCCTGCACTTTTCATCGTCACTCGACTGCCCGGTTAGCGATCAGCCTTGCCCAAGTCACAGGACTTTTGCGATGGTCATGTGCATGGCACCGCTCTTGCTCTTTCATTGGGTTAAGAAATCGGTCTAGGCTTGGTGAACTGGCCAGAGGAAGCAAACGGGAGATGTGATGGCGCCTGCCATCTTTGACGAAATGGGAGCCGAGGGCGCCGAGCCGCGCCCGGCCTACCGCGTTCTGAAGGACTGGCTGGACCAGATCCCTCTCGATGTCCTCACCCTCCGCCGAGAAGAGGCGGAGACATTCTTCCGGCGGATCGGCATTACTTTCGCCGTCTATGGCGAGGGAGGCGACCCGGAACGGATCATTCCTTACGACATCATTCCGCGTATTCTGGAAGCGGCGGAGTGGGAGCAGATTTCGGCCGGTCTCGTCCAGCGGGTGAATGCGCTTAATGCCTTCATTGCCGACGTGTACGGGGCGCAGGAAATTCTGAAAGCCGGGATCGTGCCGTCCGAGCATGTCCTGCTCAACGAGACTTATCGCCATCAGATGCAGGGCGTCCAGCTGCCCCACAATGTCTACACCCATATTGCGGGTATCGATATGGTGCGCGTCGGGCCGGAGGAGTTCTACGTCCTCGAGGACAATTGCCGCACGCCGTCCGGCGTCTCCTACATGCTGGAAAACCGGGAAATCAGTATGCGGCTCTTTCCCGATCTCTTCGAGCGCTACCATGTCGCACCGGTAGACCATTATTGCGACGACCTTCACCACACGCTCGCTTCGGTTGCGCCGCGCAATTGCGAGAGCGAGCCGACCGTCGTCGTGATGACGCCCGGCATCTACAATTCCGCCTATTACGAGCATGCCTTTCTGGCCGACCAGATGGGCGTGGAACTTGTGGAGGGACCCGACCTCTATGTGAAGGACGACATCGTTTATATGCGCACCACGCAGGGGCCGAAGCGCGTGGATGTGATCTATCGGCGCGTGGATGACGATTTCCTCGACCCGCTTGCCTTCCGCGCGGATTCCGCGCTTGGTGTGCCCGGTATCATGCAGGCCTATCGCGCCGGCAATGTGAACCTTGCCAATGCTGTGGGAGCCGGGATCGCCGACGACAAGGCGATCTACACCTATGTGCCCAAAATGGTGGAGTTCTATCTGGGCGAAAAGCCGATCCTCAAAAACGTGCCGACATGGCGCTGTAGCGAGAAGGACGACCTTGCCTATGTGAAGGAGCATTTGGCCGAACTCGTCGTGAAAGAGGTTCACGGGTCGGGCGGATACGGCATGCTGGTGGGCCCGAAGGCGACGAAGGAAGAGATTGCGAAATTCGCCCATGCGCTGGAAAAGGCGCCGGAGAAATATATCGCGCAGCCTACGCTTGCGCTCTCGACCTGTCCCACCTTCGTCAATGAGGGTGTGGCGCCGCGCCATGTCGATCTGCGGCCCTTCATTCTGTCGGGCCGGGAAACCCGGGTCGTGCCGGGCGGGCTGACCCGCGTTGCCATGCGGGAAGGGTCGCTGGTCGTCAATTCAAGTCAGGGCGGCGGCACAAAGGATACCTGGGTTTTGAAGAGTTGAAGGGAGCGCCGGAACGCCGATATGCTGAGCCGTACCGCCGACAATCTCTACTGGATCTCGCGCTATATGGAGCGCGCGGAAAACCTCGCCCGTATCCTGCGCGTCACCGACCGGTTGTCCTTGATGCCGGCGATTGCGGAATCGGATGGCAATGAATGGCATTCGACCATCGTCGTCGCGGGCCTGGAGGACATGTTCTACGAACGGTATGACGAGGCGACGCCGGAAAGTGTGATTTCCTTTCTGGCCTTCGATCAGGAGAACCCGTCTTCCATCCGAAATTGCATCGAGACGGCGCGCCGCAATGGTCGCGCGGTGCGTACCGCTCTGACTACGGAACAATGGGAGACCTTGAATACGACGTGGCTCGAACTGCCGGGCTGGAACGAGAACCGTGTGCGCGGCAGCGGATTGAACCGTTTCCTCGACTGGGTGAAGGACCGGTCGCTGCTGTTTCACGGTGCAACGGTTGCGACCATGCTGCGCCGTGACAGCTATTTTTTTTCGCGGCTGGGGACGTTCATTGAACGGGCGGACAATACGGCACGCATCGTTGATGTGAAGTATCACATCCTTCTGCCCGACGAGGCGGAGGTGGGCGGCGGTATCGATTATTATCAATGGGCCTCCATCCTCCGGGCCGTGTCGGGCTATCGCAGCTACAATTCCGTTTATCGGCAGGGGCTGAAGCCGGGACTTATCGTCGAGTTCCTGACGCTGCGCGAGGAAATGCCAAGATCCCTGGCAAGCTGTGCGCTGGGCATCAAGGAGAGCCTCGACCATCTGGCGGAACAGTATGGCCAGCGTCACGAGTGCCATCGTATGGCCGGGCAGATCCATTCCCGGCTTCGCTTCGGCCAGGTGGACGACATATTCCGGCAGGGCCTGCACCAGTTTCTGTCGGAGCATATCGAGAACAACAACCGTCTCGCCTATGAGATCAGCCGGGCGTATCTTTTCTAGGTTCCATCAGGACGAATTCAGGATCCGACGCCGGCCATGCGCATCCATCTGCAACATGAAACGACCTATCGCTATGAGTTCGAGGCGTCCTATGCCTTGCAGGCGCTGCGCCTGACGCCGCTGGACAATGGAAATCAGAAAATCCTGGACTGGCGGATCGGTACGCAGTGGGGCGCGACCATGACCTATGGGCGCGATGCTTATGGCAATGTGCTGAACATGCTGACGATGGACCGGGCCCATACCGAACTGACGCTGACGTTGACCGGCGAAGTGGAGACGCAGGACGCCAATGGCGTGCTCTCCGGAGTTCCGGAATATTTTCCACCGCTTTTCTATCTCCGTGAAACGGAACTGACCGAGCCGGACGAGCCGATCGAGGCTCTGGCGCAGGCCGCGAAAGAGGCCTCGGACGGTTCCCCGCTTGATCTGGGTCACCAGCTGATGGGCGCCGTGCGAGATGCCATCGACTACCAGACCGGCTCGACGGATGTGGCGACAAAGGCGGGCGAAGCCTTGGCGGCGGGCAATGGCGTCTGCCAGGACCATGCGCATGTGTTCATCTCCGCCGCGCGGGTTCTCGGTGTCCCGGCGCGCTACGTCAGCGGTTATCTCTGGGGGGGCGACGGGGAGGCATACGAGGCTAGCCATGCATGGGCTGAAGCCTATATTGATGGGCTTGGCTGGGTTGGATTCGATGTTGCCAACCGGCTCTGCCCGACCGACGCTCATATCCGCGTGGCCTCCGGCCTCGACTATTTCGAGGCGGCCCCGGTGCGGGGTGTCCGGCGCGGCGGCGGGAACGAAACGCTGGAAGTGCGCCTTGTCGTGGATGACAAGGTCATCCAGCAATAGGCGGACATCCGGAGACAGAAAATGACCTATTGCGTGGCGCTGCGCCTTAAGGAAGGGCTGGTGATGCTGGCCGACACGCGCACCAATGCCGGCGTCGACAATATTTCCACCTTCCGCAAGCTCACCGTGATCGAACATCCGGGCGAGCGCGTGATCAGCATCATGACGGCAGGCAATCTGGCGGTCAGCCAGGCGGCGGTGAATATCGCGCTTGAGCAGGGTATCGCCCCTCGCCCGGGCGAGGAGCCGATGACGCTTCACACCGTACCGTCCATGGTGCGTGCGGCGCAGCTGATGGGGCAGGCGGTGCGGGAAGTGTACCGGACCGACGGTCCGTCGCTCGAAGCGCAGGCCGGCGATTTCAGCGTGTCGATATTGTTGGCGGGCCAGGTCGGCCAGGGCGAGATGCGGCTTTTTCAGGTCTATTCTGCCGGCAATTATATCGAGGCGACGGAAGACACGCCCTTCCTGCAGATCGGCGAGCACAAGTACGGCAAGCCGATCATCGACCGCGCGCTACATTACGATACGCCGCTCGATGACGGGTTGAAACTTGCGTTGATTTCCATGGATTCGACCATGCGCTCCAACCTGTCCGTCGGTATGCCGATCGATCTGATGGTCTATCGGCGGGATGCGCTGAAAGTGGCGATGACACGGCGGATTTCCGAAGATGATGAGTATTTCCGCGGGTTGCGTCAGTCCTGGTCGGATGCGCTGACAAAGGCATATCGGGCCATTCCCGAGCCGGGCTGGGAATTTTAGGCCTTAGACTCATAAGCGCGTAGCCAGATGCGTATTGAAGCGAGCTTGATCATGGCCATGAAGGTCGATCCGAGCTTGTCGTATCTGGTGGCGATGCGGCAGAAGAACTTGAGCTTGTTGAAGAACCTCTCGACGAGGTTTCGTTCCCGGTAGAGCCTGGGCGAAAAGCAGGGCTTCCATTTTCGGTTTGCTTTGGCGAGGATATTGGACGTGGCGCCCTGATCCTCGATTTGCCGCCTGATCCAGTCGGCGTCGTAGGCCTTGTCGGCGAGAATCAACTGGCCTTTTTGCTGCCCAGACAACAGCTCTCGCGCCGTCCACACATGCTTCTGGTGATTGAAGCTCGAGGCTTCGTCAGTTTGACTGGATGAAAGCTGGGTTTTGTTATGCTGCCGACTTTTACCCTCCAGGCAGAGGGAGCATCGCTTTTGGCTACTGGCAGTCGTTTGTCCGGCTGCAATGAAGTCATTTTGTCGACCGTTTTCAGAGCATTTTTGCTGAATCAATATTGAAGTAGACAAAAATATAATGATCCAAAGCCCGTCCAGGTCTGAGTGCTATCTTTAAGTTCTAGAGTTATTTTACTTATTTTCTGAAAGATTTATTGCCTGTATCCAAGTAATTTTACTCTATCATTTTGGTTTCTTCGGGGCGAGAAGCGTCTGTTGGTAATCTGATGGTCGCCTGAAATCCTGATGACGCACCCGGGCGCGGCGACTCCAGGACGAGCGCGCTTCCGATCCGATCCGCTATGGCCGCGACGATGGCAAGGCCCAGCCCGCTACCATCAGCGCTTGCGCCCGCCCGCTCGAAGCGAGCGGTCAGGCGCTCCAGAGTGTCACGCGGCAGGACGGGACCGTCATTCGCGACGATCAACTGCCCATCCGAAGTAAGGGTCACATCGACCGGAGCGTTCTCCGCTCCATGACGCAGAGCATTCTCCATGAGATTTCGACACAGGATTCCGAAGGCATCAGGGTCGAGGTCCGACATGACCGGCGCCTCCGGAAGCGTCAACGCGATGCGCCCCGGTGTGCCCGCGCGGTCGAGGTCCTTCACCATGACGCGCGCGACATCTCTCAGGTCTGCGCTTCTGTCCAGGCGAAGGCGTCCGCCTTCTGCACGGGCAAGCTGTATGAGGCGCTCGGAGAGTTGTGTCAGCCGCTTGAGCGTGACTTCAATTTCCAAAGCCTGAGATTCGACACCCGAGTCACGTGTTTCCGCCCGAAGCCGCTGTGCCTGGGCGATGGCGCCTGCCAGCGGCGTGCGCAGCTCATGCGCGGCATTGGCCGCGAAGCTGCGCTCGGCCTCAAAGGCCTCGCGTAGGCGGGTCAACAGGCTGTTCAGGGTCGCGGTCAGTGGTCCGATTTCTGCCGGTAAATCGTCCGCAGGAATCTCGGAAAGGTCATGGGTGCCGCGCGACTCCAGTCTTGCGCGGAACCGGCGCAATGGATCGAGGCTGAAGCGAATGGCCAGTATGATCGCCGCCAGCGCAACGGGCAACAGGATCAATAGCGGCAGCCCGAGGCCGAGCTGGATCTCCCGCGCGACCGCCATGCGATGTGCAAGCGCTTCTGCGACGGTTATTCTGATCGTCCCCTGAAGCGCCGCGTCGCTGTAGAGCCGGTGAGTGGCGGTCTGACTGAATCCCGGGCCCTCATACGGTGGGAAGATGGCCGGGTCTGCTGAATGCGATTGTTGCAGGATGCGGCCTTCGGCATCGCGCACGATATAGGTGAGTAACTCGTCATGCGCCCGTATCGGCGCGAGCCGTTGCGTTGTCCCCGACTGTTCACGCCCGACAATCTCGGTCACGGCGACGGGCAGGATGCGCTCGGCGGTCTCGCGCAATGCGCTGTCGAAGACCTCGTTCATATCCGCGCGGATGATCACGCTCGTGACCGTTGCGGTCAGCAGCCACAGGACCGTCAGCACGAGGCCGGCCGACAGGACAAGTCTTGCCTGAAGACTGTACGGCCGTCTCATGGTCTGGCCAGCCTGTAGCCCATGCCGCGCTCGGTCTCGATGACGGCGTTCCCGAGTTTCTTGCGCAGGCGGCTGACATGGACCTCGATGGTGTTGCTTTCGACCTCGGCGTCGAAGGCGTAGAGCTTCTCTTCCAGTTGCGCCTTGGACAGAAGCTGCCCCGGGCGCGCGAGGAAGGCTTCGAGCAGCGCCCATTCCCGCGCCGTAAGCTGAACGGGCTTGCCGTCGCGGCGAACGCTCCGCGCCGCCAGGTCGATCTCGAGCGGGCCATGGGTGATGATGGGGTTCGGGTTGCCCGAATAGCGCCGGGCGACCGAGCCGATCCGGGCCGAGAGTTCGGAAAGGTCGAAAGGCTTCACGAGGTAGTCGTCGGCGCCCGCATTCAGCCCCTCGATCCTGTCTGACACCTGGTCGAGCGCTGTCAGGATGATAACGGGCGTCACGTCGCCCCTTGTACGCAGGCTCTTCAGGAGCCCGATGCCGCGCCCGTCCGGCAGCATAAGATCGAGCAGGATCAGGTCATAGGATGTGGCTTTTACCGCATCGTCCGCTGCGTCGAGGCGCGTGACCCAGTCCACCGAGTGCCCATCGGCGGCAAGCTGGTCGCGTACAGCGGCGCCCAGAACCGTGTCGTCCTCGATCAGCAGGATACGCATGGTCGTCCTCGTCTTTCCCGGTGACCCTCCATGACCCGTCAGGCTGACGCGAACCTGAAGAGGGCCGGCCCGCCTCGTCAGGCTGCCGTCAGCTTCGCCGCGCATGACTTGCATCAGGATGACCCCAGCGGGAAGTTTGGCTCATGAAGAAGACATTGACAATTCTCTGCTTTCTCGCGGTTTTTCCGGCCGGCGTCGTGCTGGCCGATGACGAGTGCCTGGTGCCGATGGCTGACTGGCAGCCGCGCGATGCCGTCGTCCGGCTGGCCGAGGAGAACGGCTGGACGGTGCGCCGTATCAAGATCGACGATGGCTGCTATGAAGTCGATGGCCGCGACGCGGAGGGGCGCCGGATCGAAGCAACCGTCCACCCGGCCACGCTTCAGGTGATCGAGTTGGAGTACGAGGACGACGACGATCGCCCCGCTTCGGGATCGTAAGGAGGCGATAGTGACTGACACGAGCGCGCAGGGCGCGCTGCAAACGAGCCTCGCTCTCACCGGCGGGGCCTTTTTCTTCCTGACGGAAAGCTGAAGCGGGAATCGCTCCGCCGTCAGGAAGCCCTCAGCTTGGCTCTGCAGATTGGTCTCAGCAGACGAAAGGAAACCCTGCCATGAACAAGACACTGACCGTATTTGCCTTTGCCTTTGCAGCGCTTCTGCCCGCGGGCGCGGCGCTCGCAGACGACAACGATTGCGCCGTGCCCCGCAGCCAATGGCAGCCGCGCGAGGCCGCGCTGCAGGTGGCGCGGGACACTGGCTGGACCGTGCACGATTTCGAGGTTGACGATGGTTGCTATGAGATCGAGGGCCGCGACGGCGATGGCCGCAAGATCGAGGTCAAGCTCGATCCGGCAACGCTGCAGATCGTGGTGATCGACCACGAGGACGACGACGAACGTGGCGGCGCAAGCAATCCCGCACCGTCAGGTTCGGTGGCACCGCCGAAGAACGGTCTCTTCGGAAACGGAGCTCCTCCGCGGGTCCAGATGAACTGAGCCGCTCCGCAGCACCTCTCCGAACAAGGATCCATCCGATGAAATCGTTTCTTGCAACGCTCGCGCTCACCACCGCGCTGACGCTTCCCGGCGTCGCCATGGCGCGGCCCGTGACGCTTACCACGACCCTCAACAATTACGGTGGTGACGGGGCCTATCTGGCATTCTACGTCACCGATGCCTCGGACGCCTATGTCGGCAGTCTCTGGATGGCCGGCGACAAGTCCAAATACTACAAGCATCTGAGCGACTGGTACCGCGCCACCGGCGGTGACACCGCGCAGGTGAACGGCATCACCGGCGCCAGCGTCGGCGCGGGGCGTAAACTGGAGATCACGCTCGACCTTGCCGATGCGCTGTTCGATGCGGGCTACACGCTCCATATCGACGCGGCCGTCGAGGACATGCGGGACAGCCCCAACGAGGTGGCCGTCCCGCTCACGACCGCTGGCGCGGGCACGCCTGTGAACGGACGCCGCTACATCGCCAGCTTCAACTACGACATGTGAGGAGCGGAGGCTATGATCCGTGCACTCCATCGCTGGCCGGGCCTTCTGGCCCTCGCGCTCGTCACCATCCTCGCCCTGAGCGGCGCGGCGCTGTCGGTCTTCCCTGCGGCCGAGCGCATCGCCACGCCGCAGGCGGAGGCCGGCCTGACGGTCGCCATCCTCGCAGACCGCATCCAGACGGCCTATCCTGGCGTCGAGCAGATCCGCCGGTCGCCCTCAGGCCGGATCACCGCCTACTGGTTCGATCAGGGCGAACCGGGTGCGGCTGTCATTGACCCGGCAACGGGCAAGGGCGTGGCCTCGGCCGACCCCAACCAGGTCGAACGCTGGCTGACGAACCTGCACCGTTCGCTGTTCCTCGGGGATGGCGGGCGCATCGCCATGGCCACGGGGGCGGCGGCGATGCTGGTCCTCTCGCTTTCGGGCGCGGCGCTGGTCGCGCGGCGGGCGGGCGGCGGGCGGAACTGGTTCGCCCCCTTGCGCGGGCCGCTAGCCGGCCGGCTGCATGTCGAGATCGCCCGCATCGCCGTGATCGGCCTCGTCCTGTCCTCTACGACCGCCCTGTGGATGACGGCCTCAACCTTCGATCTGCTCCCCGACGGCGGCGCGGTGCCCGCCATGTCGGCCGAGGTGAGCGGCGAGATGGGGTTCGCTCTGGATCAGATGCCAGCCCTGAGGCAGACGCCCGTCGCCGAGCTGCGCGCGCTGAGCTTTCCCTATCCTGGCGATGCGACGGACGTACTTACGCTGAAGACGGATCGGGGAACCGGGGACCTCGATCAGGGCACCGGTGCACTCCTTGGCTGGGCCGACCTGAGCGGCTGGGAGCGCATCTCGGAAACCATCTACATGTTGCACACCGGTCAGGGCGCGGCGACGCTCGGCCTTGTGCTCGGGCTCATGGCGCTCGGCGTGCCCGCGATGGGCGCAACCGGCGTTCTGGTCTGGCTTGCCGGGCGGCGCGGCCGGCCGCGTATCCGGGGCAATGGGCCCGCCGGGCGTGCCGAGACGATCCTGCTTGTCGGCAGCGAGGGCGGCAGCACATGGGGCTTCGCAGCGACCCTGCACGCCGCGTTGACGGAAGCCGGGCAGAGCGTCCATGTCGGCGCGATGTCGGGCTTCGCGCCGGAGCGCTACACTCAGGCGGAGCGGATCATCCTGCTCGCCGCGACTTATGGCGACGGCGCGGCGCCGGCCTCTGCCAAGGGGTTCCTCGATCGGTTGAACGCCGCCGATCTCGTACCTGACATTCCTCTGGCCGTGCTCGGTTTCGGTGACAAGAGCTTTCCCGCTTATTGCGCCTTCGCCAAGGCTGCCGCAGCCGCCGCTGAAGCGAAGGGCTGGCCTGAACTCATGCCCCTCGACACGGTCGACCGCCAGTCGCCGCAGCACTTTGCCCGCTGGGGTCGCGCGCTCGGACAGGCTCTCGGCATTGACCTCGACCTTTCGCACCAACCTGTCCTGCCGAAAACCGGGACTCTGACCCTCGTCTCACGGCGCGACTACGGCGCTGAGGTTCAGGCCCCGACGGCGATCCTGCGCTTCGGCCTGCCGCGCGTCTCGTTCTGGCAGAGGCTGACCGGGGCCGGGTTCGCCCGGTTCGACGCCGGCGACCTGATCGGTGTCGTGCCGGAAGGCAGCACTGTCCCGCGGCTCTACTCGCTGGCCTCCGCGCGCCAAGACGGGTTCGTCGAGATCGTCGTGAGGAAACATCCCGGCGGCCTCTGCTCGGGTCAGCTCACGGCGCTGGAGCCGGGTGACAGGGTTACGGCCTTCCTTCGCCGCAACCCCGGTTTCCGTCCGTGTCGGGGCCAAGCGCCCTTGATCCTGATTGGCGCCGGGACCGGTATCGGGCCGCTCGCGGGCTTCGTGCGCGGCAATACGCGGCACAGGCCCGTCCACCTCTTCTTCGGTATGCGCCATCCTGACAGCGACTTCTTCTACGGCGACGAGATGCCCGCCTGGCAGGAAGAGTACCGTTTGACCCGGCTGGTCACGGCCGTCTCTCGCAGAGAGCGCCCCCAATATGTGCAGGATGCGCTGCGCAGCGAAGCGGCGCAGGTCGCGCAGCTCGTCCGGGACGGAGCCCGCGTCATGGTCTGCGGCGGGCGTGATATGGCGGCGGGCGTTGCCGATGCGCTGGCCGATATCCTCGCACCGACCGGGCTCACGCCGGCTGTGCTGAAAGCGGAGGGGCGATATGTCGAAGACGTCTATTGAGGCGGCGCGCATCGCTCTGAACGGCCTAACCATGGGCACGCGCTGGTCGGCGTTGTTCTTCGAGGAACAGGGCATCGACACGGACGCGGTCCAGACCGCGCTTCAGGCAGCTGTCGATGAGGTTGATGCCCAGATGTCGACATGGAAGCCCGGCAGCGACTTGATGCGCCTCAACGCAGCGCCCGTTGGCGAATGGGTGACGGTGCCCGCGCATCTCCTGCATGTCCTGCGCCTGGGCCTCGAGATTGGCCGCGCATCGGGCGGAGCGTTCGACATCGGCATGGGCGATGCGGTGACAGCCTGGGGGTTCGGCCCGAAGGCCGCGGCGCCTGCGAGCATTCGCGCCGCGATGGCGGCGCGACGCCGTCCGGCGCATGAGGTCCTGGAGATCGACGGTGCCCGTGTGCGCAAGTCCTCGCCCGTCGCGCTCGACCTGAACGGCATCGCCAAGGGCTACGGGGTCGACCGACTGGCCGAGACCCTGCGCGACTGCGGGATCGGCAACGCCCTCGTCGGCATCGATGGCGAGATGCGCGCGCTCGGCCTTCGGCCGGACGGAGAGGCATGGACCATCGCTGTCGAGGGGCCGGATGCCGAGCGTCGGATGCCCCATTCGATCCTTTCGCTTCAGGATGCTGCCGTGGCGACCTCCGGCGATTACCGTCACTGGGTCGAGGTGCAGGGGCGGCGCTTGTCGCACACGATGGACCCTATCCGTGGCGCGCCCCTGATCGCGTCGCCTGCCTCCGTCACCGTTGTAACCCGCACCTGTTTAGAGGCGGATGCCTGGGCGACGGCGCTCATGGTGCTCGGCCCCGACAGAGGCTCGGCACTCGCAAGAAAACGAGGCCTCGACGCTTTGTTCCTCCTGCGCGACGATAAAGGCAGTGTAAGGGGGGTGGGAGTCGGACAACTGTTTTCCGAAGGGCCTGCGGCAATCGTCTCAGCCGAGGGCAGGTGAGCCGCATTGAGCAGACCGGTACCCGATCGCTTCAAGAGCGCCGTGCTGCTGCTGGCCGCGACGGGCCTGATCACGGATCTTGCGCTTTCTTTTGTGCCTTTGCTGACAAGGTCGATATAGTGAACCTTGTCTGGTTCGCCGGAGCCATTTCTTCGATCTCCGTGCGCCCTACCTGATCCCGCTTCCCTTTGAGATCGCACTTATAAGTTAGCTCTGTTCAGTGTTTTCTTCTTGGTCGATCGCTTGTGATACTCCCAAGGGGCTTTAACAGTCGCCTCTTGACTTATTCTTATATTGTCATAAATCATCAAAATGATGAAGAGGTTAGAGCGGTTTCATCATAAAAGGAATCGTCAGGGGATTCCCACGGGGGACGACACATGATTCTGTATCCCGAGGCAGATCGGGAGGCAGATATGG
>NZ_JAASQO010000007.1 GCF_011762095.1 Parvibaculum indicum
CCATCGCATCCGCAATCCAAGCCTTCACCCCCACCGAGTGTAAAAACTATTTCGCTGCCGCAGGATATGATCAGGAATAATTTGAATCCGCTCTATGTCTGGCAGCATTACGATCTGGAGCCGAAATATCCCGAGCTTCAGCGGTTTCTCGATTTCTGGGACCGGGAACTCGAAGGCCCCATCCATTCGGTAAAGGTCGCCACGAGGCGGCTCATCTCCCCCTCGGAGATGCGCCGCGCGGATTTCTACGCGATGCATTGAGGCCGGCAAAGATCGGACGTCATTGCGAGGAGGCGTCAGCCGACGAAGCAATCCAGCCCTCACACGTGGTGCGGCAGCGCCTCCACGAACTGCACGGGCTCGCCGCGCGCCTCGCCCAGGAGTTCGTCCTCCCACATCACGCGGTGGCCGCGAATGACGGTGCCGATGGGCCAGCCCTTCACCTTCATGCCGTTATAGGGCGTCCAGCCGCATTTGGAGACGATCCAGTCGTCGGTGATTTCGCGCTCCGCGCCGAGATCGACGATGGTGAGGTCGGCGTCATAGCCCACCGCGATGCGGCCCTTGCGCGAGATGCCGAAGACGCGCTGCGGCCCGGCGCTCGTCAGGTCCACGAAGCGTTCCAGCGTCAGCCGGCCTTCATGCACATGGTTGAGCATGACCGGGATCATCGTCTGCACGCCCGGCATGCCGGAGGGCGATTTGGGATAGGTCTGTTCCTTTTCCTCGCGCGTATGCGGCGCGTGGTCGGTGCCGATCACATCGACGATCCCTGCGCGCAAGCCCTGCCACAGCCCGTCGCGATGCTCATGGCCGCGAATGGGCGGGTTCATCTGCGCGAAAGTGCCCAGCGCGTCGTAGCATTCGGGCGCGGCGAGCGTCAGATGCTGCGGCGTCACTTCCACGGTTGCCACATCCTTGTGAAGCGCCAGCAGCGGGATTTCGCCCGCCGTGGAAATGTGAAGCACATGGATGCGCTTGCCCGCCTCGCGCGCCAGCCTGAGCAGGCGCTGCGTGCAGATATAGGCCGCTTCCGCGTCGCGCCAGACGGGATGGGTGTCGACATGGCCGAGCAGCGCCAGTTCGCGGCGCTCGCGCAGGCGGAACTCGTCTTCGGAATGGAAGGCGGCGCGGCGGTTGATCGCCTTCAGCACGCGCAGCACGTCCTCGTCCTTTTCCACCAGCAACGTACCGGTGGACGAGCCCATGAAGACCTTGATGCCGCAACAGCCGGGCTGGCGCTCCAGTTCGGGCAGAATGTCCACATTCTCCGTCGTCGCGCCGCCGTAAAAGGCGAAATCGCACTGCATGCGATGGCGCGCGCGCTTCACCTTGTCGGCCAGCGCGTCCGGGTCGGTCGTGGGCGGCTTGGTATTGGGCATCTCGAACACGGTCGTCACGCCGCCCATCACGGCCGCGTGGCCGCCCGTTTCAAGGTCTTCCTTGTGCTCGTTGCCGGGTTCGCGCAGATGGACCTGGGTGTCGATCACGCCGGGCAGGATATGGAGCCCCTTCACGTCGATCGTGTCGGCGGCGTCGGCCTGCGACAGGTCGCCGATCGCGGCGATGCGCCCGTCCTTCGTGCCGATATCGGCCCGGTGCCGTCCGTCCTGATTGACGATGGTGCCGCCGCGAAAGATCAGGTCATAGGTGATGCTCACTTGCCTCTCCTCAAACTCGTCCGGTTTCAGATCCGCTTCTCAGGCCACTTCCGGGAAACGGGCCAGCATCTCGCGCGCGGCCTCTTCGACCATGTCCACGCTCACATCGGTCACGGCGCTCTCGCCGAAATAGGCGTCGCCTTCCTCGGCAATGATTTGATCGCGCGAGCGCTCGCCGCGCAAGGCGCGCGCCCTGCCGTCGCTTTCGCTGCTCCAGGGACCGTATTGCGCATCCGATGTCGGCCCGAAAAGGCCGAGCGTCGGCGTGCCCGCCGCCGCGGCGAGGTGCATCAGGCCCGAATCATTGCCGACATAAAGCGCGCAGCGCGCAAAGCAGGCGCCCGTAAGCCCCAGTTCCGCGCCGACGAGGTCGATCCGGCGCTCCTTTGGCACCGCCTCGAAAACCGGCTTGCAGATCTCCCCCTCCCCGGGCCCGCCCGAAACGAGCAGATAAGCCCCTTCCATCGGACCGCCGGGCGCGGTGAGACGTGCGACCAGCGCCGCATAGCGCTCCACCGGCCACATTTTGCGCGGCCAGGCGGCGGTGGGGCCGACGGCCAACACCTTGCGGCCTTGCGGGATCAGTCTTTCGGCTTCGGCGAGATCCGCCGCGCCGTGCCAGAGGCGGGGATTGGGCGGCGGATCGAAATCGGCGACCCGCGCATTATGGACCACGCGATGCAACGTGTGATCGGGCTTCAGGATGTAGCGCTTCTTCGTCCAGAGCAGCCAGGCGGTGGCCGAGCCGCGCAGATCCACCACCACATCCCAGCGGCGCGGCAGGATGGCGGCCAGGAGCTTGCGCCAATGGCCGGCGCGCTTTTCCTTTTTCATCGGAATGATGCGCTCGACACGGGGCGCATTCTCGAAGAGCTGAACCGCCAGCGGACCGCAGGCGACCCAGAAGGTCGCGTCCGGATAGCGTTCCATCAGCCCGCCGAGCAGGCCGGTTGACAGCACGGCGTCGCCGATCCGGTTGGAAGTAATAAAGAGAATGCGCAATCCGGCCTCTTTTCGCGTCGGCGATGCCCCTATCGAAAGGGTTGGGCCGTTATAGGTTGCGCTCCCGGCCCTGCCAAGCCTGCCCCGCCGGAGCGGCGGCGCGGCCGCCGCCTCCTTGCGGGGCGCGCCGCCGAGGCCTAAATCTTGTGGACCCTCATCACTTCACTGTGCTGGAGCCCCATGTCCGCCTCCGAAAAATCCAGCCTCAAAGCGGCGATCCTGCCCGAACGCGGCGTCCTGCGCCTTTCCGGCCCGGATATGCGCGAGTTCCTGCAGGGGCTCGTCACCAATAACGTCGAGACCGTCGAGCCCGGCAAAGCCGTCTATTCGGCGCTGCTGATGCCCCAGGGCAAATTCCTCTTCGACTTCTTCATCGCGGAGGACGCGGAAGGCCGCTTCCTTCTCGATTGCGAGGCCGAGCGCGCGCCTGCGCTTTTGAAACGGCTCACCATGTACAAGCTCCGCGCCAAGGTGGAGGTCGAGAACCTGACCGAAAGCCATTGCGTGACCGTGCTCTGGGATGGTGAGGCGGCGGCCACGGCGCCGGAGGAAGGCGCCCTCTTCCCCGATCCGCGCCTTGCCGCCCTCGGTACGCGGGCGATCCTGCCGCGCGACAAGGCGGAAGATTTCATCGTGATGGCCCGCGCCGCCCACAAATCCCCGCTCAACTGGCACCGGCACCGCATCCTGCTGGGTGTGGGCGATGCCACTTATGACTACGAGCCTGAAAAGAGCTTCCCGCTGGAACTCAATTTCGACGAGCTGCATGCGATCGACTTCAAGAAAGGCTGTTATGTCGGACAGGAAGTGACGTCGCGCACGAAAAGGCGCGGCAGCGTGCGCAAGCGGCTCCTGCCTTGCGTGGTCAAAGGCGCGATGCCCGCGCCCGGCGTCGCGGTGAAGGCGGGCACGCGCGAGGTCGGAACGGTGTTTTCCGGCGACATAGAGGCCGGGCGCGTCCTGGCGCTTCTGCGCCTCGACCTCGTCTCCGGCGCGACGCTCGACGCGGACGATGCGACGCTCGTGCCGGAAGTGCCCCTATGGGCGGGTTTTTCGCTGGAGGACGGCGCCGATGCCGACAAGTGACGCCTCGGGGCGCTGCCCCTGGCCGGGCGACGACCCGTTCTACATCGCCTATCACGACGAGGAATGGGGCGTTCCGGAATATGACGACCGGGCGCTGTTCGAGAAACTCGTTCTCGACGGCTTTCAGGCGGGGCTTTCCTGGATCACCATTCTTCGCAAGCGCGAAGCGTTCCGCGAGGCGTTCGACGGCTTCCAGCCGGAGAAAATCGCGCGTTACACGCCCAAACGCGTCGAGAAACTTCTCGGCAATGCCGGCATCATTCGGCACCGCGGAAAAATCGAGGCGACGATCTCCAATGCGCAGGCCTGGCTGGAGATTATGGAGCGTGATGGCGGTTTCTCGGAGTTTCTCTGGTCGTTCGTGGACGGCACGCCCCGGATCAATCGCTTCAAACGCATCTCGGACGTTCCGGCGCAAACGGAAATGAGCGTCGCCATGTCGAAAGCGCTGAAACGGGAAGGCTTCCGTTTCTGCGGCCCGACCATCGTCTATGCGTTCTCGCAGGCGGTCGGCATCGTGAACGATCATCTCGTCACCTGTCCGCGGCACGAAGCGTGTGCGCGGCTTGCACAGAAATAGTCCCTGTGCCGCAGCGACTTCTCCACACTTCTTTTTGACGCGATCACTCTTCCGCCACAATCTCGGCACATACGGGACAAACTACGTTTGTAACGATTGTGCCTTCACCGATTTGCGGAGGGCTCCCAAATGTTCAAACGCCCGAAGAGCGATTCAGGCGATCGCTCTCACGCCGAGCGAACGTCCCATAAAAATACGTCCACAGAAGATCCGTCTTCATCAGCGCAGAGGGCATCGTCCATGCGACCCATCAACGAGCAGAAGGCTGAGGGGGACGACCCCGCTTCCAGCCGCGTCACCCCCTCTTACGAAGCAAGGAAACCGACCGTGCGAACTCTCCAGACATCACCGAGCACCAGCAATGGCACCGGGGGCACCGGATCGAGCGCGGATGCGACGCCGCCCGCCGCCAATCTTCATGTCGGCCGCGGCCTGAAACTCGAAGGCAAGATCCAGTCCTGCGACTCGCTCGTGATCGAGGGCGATGTGCAGGCCACCATCGAAAGCGGTTCGCTGACGGTGAGCGAAACCGGCGACGTGCGCGGCGAAGCGACCGTGGACGAGGCGGAAATCACCGGCAAATTCGACGGTACGCTGCTGGTTCGCAAATGCCTGACCATCACCTCGACGGGCCGCGTCACGGGCGAGGTCCGTTATGGCGAGTTGAAGGTCGAACAGGGCGGCCAGATGAGCGGCGACATTCAGGCCGAAGGTCTGGAAGCAAAGCCCTCCGCCTCGAAGAGCGACAAGAAGGCCGACGACAAGACGGAGAAGTCCGGGAAGGACGACAAATCGTCGGACGCCTCCGCCGCCATGCTCTGAGGGGCGGCGTCGTCAGGAAACCAGCCAGACCGCGCCGTCCGGCGCGGCCAAATTGGATGTCGCGCCGTCGGGCGTGGATGCGGGGGATGTCGTCCATCGAAAGAGTGCGCGCCGATGCGTGGCGCGTCCCAGCACCAGCATGTCCAGCCTGTCATAGGTGAAAGCCAGCACGGCGAAATTGGTTTTCGCCGCGGCCCGGCGCGCCTCGTCCCCCTCCCCGGCCGCCATTGCGGTATCCGGGGACGGGCCCGAGGCGCCCGAGTCGGGAGTGCCCGGCACGGCGCGGGCCATATAATCCGCCATATTGCGCGGGCCGAGCGTGCGCCAGGCGCGCTCGGCATATTCATCGTCGGTGTGCAGCGCCGCGCGGCCCGAGAGGCGGAGCTGTATTTCGCGGCGCGGATCGTAAAAGGTGAAGGCCGCCACGGGACGGACGCCGAGTTCGCCGGCCTTGGCCGAGCGCGCATCGGTGTAAATCTCGATGCGGCGGTCTTCCGGGTCGAAACGGCGGAGAATCACGGTCCGCGCCCGCGGCGCCCCGTCCGCATCCACCGTGGAGAGCACCGGCTTTCTGAGCGGCGAGCCGGGTGTTTCCGCGCCCTCCGCCAGCAACAGGCGGGCGCCCTGCCAGAACCCGTCCAGCGTCAGCCGGGCGAGCGCGTCGTCCCCCGGCGGCTCCGCCGCGTCCCATGGTGAAATACCCATAAGGTTAATCCGCCTATTCACGCTATCGCCAATGTATCCCGCCTTGCATATGGCATAAGCGCGGCCGCTGGCATATGTTTGGCCTTCGGTTTCGGGAGGAGCCGACATGCCGGTGTCCTTGGGGGGCAATGCGAGCGGCATGGTCCGACAGACGTCCGGGACAAGGGCGCCGGGACGTGAACATGATAATCAGGTGGCCCAGTGACAAAAGTCGTCATAAGCGGGACGGGGGTCTTCACCCCGCCCAATTCGATTTCCAACGAAGAACTCGTCGACAGCTTCAACAAATTCGTGCGCAAGCACAACGAAGAGAACGCGGACGCCATCGAGCGCGGCGAGGTGGAAGCCCTCGCGGAATCCAGCGTGGAGTTCATCGTCAAGGCGTCCGGCATCGAAGCGCGCTACGTCATGAACAAATCGGGCATCGTGGACCCGGAGATCATGGCGCCGCGCCTGCCGCAGCGCTCCAATGACGAGCCGTCGATCCTGGCGGAAATGGCGGTCGATGCCGCCAACAAGGCCATGAAGCGGGCGCAGAAGAAGCCCGAAGACATCGACGCCGTCATCGTCGCCTGCTCCAATCTCGAGCGCCCCTATCCGGCCATCGCCGTGGAAGTGCAGGATCTGCTCGGCATCGAGGGCTTCGGCTTCGACATGAACGTCGCCTGCTCGTCCGCCACCTTCGGCATCCAGCAAGCCTACGACATGCTGCGCTCGGGCAGCGTCGATTGCGTGCTGGTGGTGGACCCGGAAATCTGTTCGGGCCATCTCAATTTCCGCGACCGCGACAGCCATTTCATTTTCGGCGACGTGTGCACCGCCATCGTGCTGGAGCGCGAGGAGACCTGCACCGCGCCGGGTGCATGGGAAATCGTCGGCACGCGCCTCATCACCAAATTCTCCAACAATATCCGCAACAATTTCGGCTTCCTCAATCGCGCGACGCCGGAAGGCATCGGCGCGAAGGACAAGCTCTTCGTGCAGGAAGGCCGCAAGGTCTTCAAGGAAGTGGTGCCGATGGTGGCCGAGCTCATCCTCGAACACATGAAGGATGAGGGCCTCGACCCGAAAGACCTGAAGCGCATGTGGCTGCACCAGGCCAACAAGAACATGAACGACTTCATCGGCCGCAAGGTGCTGGGCCGCGACCCGGAACCGGGCGAGCAGCCGAACATCCTTCAGGAATACGCCAATACGAGTTCGGCGGGCTCCATCATCGCCTTCAGCCAGAACAACGAAGACCTGAAGGAAGGCGATCTCGGCCTGATCTGCTCCTTCGGCGCGGGTTATTCGGCGGGCAATATCCTGGTGCGCAAGCGCGCTTGATCGCACATTTGCGATCGCCCACACTCGGGCTCCGATGTTCTGGCCGCGCCCGCGCGGCGCGACGGTGGACGATCGCTTGTTTATCGACCTGGGGCCGCTCCCGAACGCCTTGATCTTCGCCGCCGCCGCGCTTGTCGTCGGCGTGGCGGGGATCGCGCTGACGAAACGCGCCGATGTGCTGGCCGACCGCACGGGCCTTGGCGAGGCCATTGTCGGCGCCGTCCTGCTCGGCATCGCCACCTCCCTTTCGGGCACGGTCACCTCCGTCGTCTCCGCCCTTGAGGGCGCGGTGTCTCTGAGTACGTCCAATGCGCTGGGGGGCATCGCGGTGCAGACGGCCTTTCTGGCCGTCGCCGACATCTTCTATCGCCGCGCCAATCTCGAACATGCGGCGGCCGACGCCACCAATCTGGTTCAGGTCGCCCTTCTGATCCTGATGCTCTCCGTCCCGCTCGTCGCCTGGTCGACGCCGAATGTGACCGTCTGGGCGATCCACCCGGCGTCCATTCTGCTCTTTGCGATCTATCTGGGCGGACTCAGGCTCAGCGAAACGGTGCGCCACCGGCCCATGTGGAAACCGGAACAGACGCCGGAGACGCGCCACGACATGCCGGAGGCGGAAAGCGAAAACGCCCCTTCGACGACCCTGCTCGCATTCGAGCTATTTCTGTTAATCGCGGCGGTCGGCGTGGCGGGCTGGCTGATCGCGGAGACGGCGCGCGCCCTTTCCACACAGACCGGCATGTCGCAGGCGATGATGGGTACGCTTTTCACCTCGGTCGCGACATCGCTGCCGGAACTCGTCACCACCGTCGCCGCGGTCCGGCGCGGCGCCTTGCAGCTCGCCGTGGGCGGCATTGTCGGCGGCAACACCTATGACGTGCTTTTTCTGGCGTTTTCGGACACCGCCTATCGCGACGGCTCCCTCTATCATGCGATGGACGAGCGCCAGATCTTTCTCGTCGCGACGGGCCTCGTCGTCAGCGCGCTTCTGCTGCTCGGACTGCTCAGGCGGGAAAGGCGCGGCATCGGCAATATCGGTTTTGAGGGCATTCTCATCCTCACCGTCTATGCCGGTGCCGTCGCCATGCAGATCGTACAGGGGTGAGCGAAGGCTCAGCTCTTGAGCCAGGGCTCCACCGAAACGATGCGATAGGTGCGCGTCTCGCCGTCATCTTCCTTCACCGACAGATATTCGCCGGTCTGAATCTGGTGGCGGTCCAGCTTGAAGAAGGGCTCGTCGCCTTCGGGCGTGGCGGCATCGTAATCGATCACCCAGCCGCGTCCGATATGGCGCAGCAGGCCGCGCTGGTCGTCTTCGCCTTCGCTGAAATGACGCACGACGCAATCCTTGGAATGGGACTTCCAGGCCTCGGGATCGAGCTTCATGTCGCCGTCGAGCGGCACGACGAAATCATAGCCATGCGCGGCGGAGCCTTCGGGAAATTCATCGGTGCGCGCGAGCGACATGTGAACGCGATAAAGGGTCATGTCTTCCTGGATCCTGTTTCTTGGTTTACCGCAGCCGGGCCGCTAGCGGGGCCGGCTGTTTGTCGATGATCGGTTGCGTATCGTCAGTGGGCCATCAGCACGGGCAGCGTCGCATGGGCGCGAATGTGCTG
Organism: Parvibaculum indicum; assembly: GCF_011762095.1. GTDB lineage: Bacteria > Pseudomonadota > Alphaproteobacteria > Parvibaculales > Parvibaculaceae > Parvibaculum > Parvibaculum indicum. Next base: position 8,805 of record NZ_JAASQO010000007.1, read on the forward strand.
CGTGGCGCCGCCCATGAAGAACTCGCGAAGACGGCTATGGCCATACCCGCCCATGACGAGCAGATCGACCTTGGCGGCTTCGGCTTCGGCCAGCAGGATTTCGCCCACGGCGCGTTCCTTCCGCTCGACCTTTTTGATTTCGACGTCGACGCCGTGAAGTTTCAGATAATCGGAAAGGAATTCGCCGCTCACCGGCTCATGGTCGCCTTCGGCCACGCAGATGACGGTGACGCTCTTTGCCTTGGCAAGGAAGGGCAGCGCGCCCGTCACCGCGTGCGCGGCTTCGACGCTGCGGTCCCATCCGACCGCCACCGAGCCGCCGACCGGCTCCCATGATTTGCGCGGCGCGATCAGCACGGGCCGTCCGCCGCTCATCATGGCCGCTTCGAGAGCGGTGCCGCCGGCGCCGCCGAATTCGTCGGTATCCCCGAAAATGATGAGATCGGCGAGGCGGCTGTGCCGCGCCACAACCTCGTCGCGGCGGCCCGTCACATCGAGAAAGCGCACCGAGGGAAGCGTGAAGTCGCCCTTCTCCACCACCGGCAGGCCGGCCTTCTCCGCGGCTTCCTTCAGCCCCGCCAGCGCCTGGGCGGCGGCCTGGTCCGCGCCCTGTTTGGCCGCGGTCAGAAGATCTTCGATGACCTGGCCCGACACGCCGTCGCCGAGATAGGGCAGCGCGTCGGCCGGGTCGGGCCGCGAGAACAGGCCGACAAGCTGCGCGCCGAAATCGCGTGTCACGGCCAGTGCCGTTGCCAGCACTTCCCCGTCGGACGACGTTCCGGAAAGCGGAACCAGAATCTTGCGCACAGACATTTCTTTCTCCTTATTCGTCCGTCTTGAGGTCGGGGACATTCGTCCGCTCGGACCCGAGAAGCAGAACCGGGCAGCCCGCCGCCATGGAGAGCCGTGCCGCGTCCTCATCATTACCCAGCCAGCCGGCATTTGCCACCAGCAGTCCCACGCCGGCGCGATGCGCCGCTTCGGCAATATCGGCCGCCGAGGCCCCACGCGCGCGAACGCGCTGAAAACTCGACCCGAGGCGCCGCGCCAGCGCTTCGGCGAAGGCGGTGCAGCTTTCGCCCAGGCTGGAGCCCTCGTCAATGGCGACGACGGGTCGGCCCGGCTTGACCGCCTGGACCGCGCTTTGAGGCGGCACCGCGCCCTTGAGCCCGGCGCGCTTTGCGACCAGCAGCACGTCGGCGCGCGCTTCCCTGGTCGCGGAAAACACCGCCCGGCCGACCTCGCGGGGCGAGACGCCCGGCGCGCGGATGACCAGCGTGTCCTCATGCCGCGCGGCGGCGGCAAGCGAGCGCAAGGGGCGTCCGCGCCGCACATCGAAACTCCACTCCACATGCGCTTCGTCGGCAATGCGCGAAAGGACGCGGCGGGCGCTTTCGGCCTGGGCGCGCATGGCGCGCAGCATACGCTCGGTATCGACGGGGCTCACCTGCCCGGAAAAGGAAACCTCGCGCGCGAAAGGAAGCCCGGCGAGATTGAGCAGGTCTTCGTCTTCCACGAAGACGCCGCTCAGCCGCGCATCGACCGAGGCCGCCAGCCGGGCGGCGAGCGAGAGCGTTTCGCGCGCCACGATCGACGTATCGAGGCCGATCACGATACGCGGCTTCTCCGCTCCGCCCTCGCCGGTCGCGGCGGGGCTTGCGCCTTTCAGCTTCTCCTCGCCATTGTCATTCATGGCTTTCGGCTCCGCTCGCCTGCGGCGTTCTCCACGGCCATAGCTCAGCGCTTCCTGTCGCCATTGCCGTCGATGCCTTCGCTGGCAAAGCGGCGCTGGTTTTCGGCAAAGGCGGCAAGGCGCTCCTCGGTGCGGGCGAAGATCGAGCCTTTCGGAAAATGGCCGTCCTCGCCGCGTTCGCCCGCGGGCGCGCCCATCAGAAGTTCTACGCCCTCTTCGATATGCTCGACAGGATAAATCGCAAACATGCCGCGCTCGACCGCGTCCACAACGTCCTGGCGCAGCATGAGATGCTTCACATTGGCGGCGGGGATGAGCACCCCCTGGTCGCCGGTAAGGCCGCGCCGCATGCAGATGTCGAAAAAGCCTTCGATCTTGTCGTTAACGCCGCCAATGGCCTGCACTTCGCCGAGCTGGTTGACCGAGCCCGTCACCGCGAAGCCTTGCGAGATGGGCGCTTCGGCCAGCGCGGAGATCAGCGCATAGAGTTCGGCGGAAGAGGCGCTGTCGCCGTCCACGCCGCCATAGGATTGCTCGAAGACGATGCTGGCGCTCATGGAAAGCGGCACGGCGGGCAGGAACTGGCCGGAAATATAGCCCGACAGGATAAGCACGCCCTTGGAATGGATCGGCCCGCCGAGATGGACCTCGCGCTCGATATCCACCACGCGCGAGGCGCCGAGCCCCATGCGCACGCGCGCGGTAATGCGGCTCGGGCGGCCGAAGGTGACGCTGCCCATGGAGAGGATCGACAGGCCGTTCACCTGGCCGATCGCCTCGCCCTCCGTCTCGATCATCACGATCTCGCGGGTGATCATTTCAAGCGAGCGCTCGCGCATCCGGTCGGCCCGGCCGATCTGCGCTTCCACCGCGGCGTCTATATGGCTTGCCGACAGCGCCGTCGCCCCTTCCTCGCGCGCCAGATAGTCGGCCTCGCGCATCAGGTCGGCAATCGGGCGCATCACCGTGCTCAGCTTTTCGGCATCCTCCACGATCCGCGATGAGCGTTCGATCATTCGTCCGACGGCGGAGCGGTCGAGCGGCAGCAGCTCCTCCGCTTTCGCGGCGGCGGCGAGATGGCGCGCATAGAGCAGGTCGTTGTCGTCGCCCCGGTCGATCTCGTCCTCGAAATCGGCAGCGACCTTGAAAAGCTCCGCGAATTCGGGATCGGCATTGGACAGCACGTAATAGAGATAGCGGTCGCCGAGCAGGATGACCTTGAGGTCGAGCGGGATCGGATCGGGCTCGAGCGTGACGGTGCTGATGAGGCTCATGAACTCGCCAGGGGATTCGATCAGCACCTTGTGACGGCGCAGCGCGCGCTTCAGCGCTTCCCAGGCCAGCGGTTCGCGCAGCAGCTTCAGCGCGTCGATCAGCAGATAGCCGCCATTAGCGCGATGCAGCGAGCCGCCCTTGACCAGCATGAAGTCGGTCACCAGCGCGCCCATTTGCGGCATGTGCTCCACACGGCCGACGAGATTGGCAAGCGTCGGATGATCCTCATAGACCACGGGCGCGCCGCCGCCGATGATCTTCTTTTCGTCGCGCTCCTCCGGCGGCGGGACGGGCGTCGCGTCGTCGTCATCGCCGTCGGTATTGCTGACCAGCACATTTACCTGATAGCGGCGGAACGGATCGCCGCCGCCGCCGAAATTCGAGCTTTGCCCCTGCGACATGGCCTGCAGCGCCGCCATGAGCTGTTGCTGCTGGGGCTGTTCGTCGCCGCCGGCAAAGATGCCGAAATTTTCGACGATGTCCTGCGCCACGTCGTCGAGCCACGAGACCGCGGCGGGCACGCCCTGGAACAGCGAGCGGATCTGCTCCATGGCGCGGGCCACGGCGCGCTCGGCCACTTCCTCATTCAGCTCGCGCACACGCGCATGATGTTCCTTCTGCCAGCCGGGAATATGTTCCAGCGTTTCGGCCAGTTCCTCCTGCAGGGCCTGGATGATCTGTTCGATACGCTTGCGCTCTTCCTCGGGCAGCTTGTTAAACTCGTCCGGCTTCACCACTTCGCCGTCATGCATCGGCGCCAGCGCAAAACCCTGCGGCGTCCGCAGCAAGGCGATGCCCTGCGCCTCGGCCTTTTCGCGCAATTCCTCGAAGGCGTGTTCCTGGCGTTCCTGCAATTCCTCGTCGATGGTCTGCCGGCGGTTCTGGTACTCCTCGCTTTCCACGATGGAGGGAACGGTCACCTTCAGATCGTCCACGAGCTGGTCCATCGCCTCGCTGAGGCGCGGTCCCTGCCCCGCGGCCAGTTCCAGCGCGACGGGCTTGTTCGGCGTGTTGAAATTATTCACATAGACCCAGTCGGAGGGGGCCTTCTGGTTCGGCACGATCCCCTTCAGGTAACGCAGCACCGTTTCATGCTTGCCCGCGCCGTCCGGGCCCAGCACGAAAAGATTGTAGCCGTAGCGGCGAATGCCGGTGCCGAATTTGAGCGCTTCCAGCACACGCTCCTGGCCGACCAGCGTATCGGGCTCGTCCAGTTCGTCCGTGGTCGTGAAATCGAATTGCGTCGTATCGCAGGCGCGGTACAGCAGTTCGGAAGGAACAGGATCGACTGACATGGGCCCTCTTGCGTGGTTGACGTCTTGTTCTTTTTCTTCTTTGCGTCCCGCTCTGCCGAACAGTCTAAAACCCGTGCCAGCCATCGCCAAACCGTCTATCTGCCCCGAAATGGCCTACCGCCATCGACAGGGACCGGGGCGATGTCTAATTTCGCCTCTCCCCGCCACCGAATGTGCGAATACTCACCATATGCCTGCTCCGAAACAATCCGGCAAAACCCCTAGTTCGGTCTCCGCGTCCGCCCCGGACGCGCCGCGCGCCTGGCAGCGCATGCTGAGCGGGCGCCGCCTCGATCTCATCGACCCTTCGCCGCTCGACATCGAGATCGAGGACATCGCCCACGGGCTCGCCCGCGTGGCGCGGTGGAACGGGCAGACGACGGGCGATCATGCCTTTTCGGTCGCAGAGCATAGCGTCGTGGTGGACGATCTCTGCCTGCGCTTCCGGCCGGGCTGGCCCAGAAAATGGCGGCTCGCCGCGCTGCTGCATGATGCGCCGGAATATGTGATCGGCGACATGATCAGCCCCTTCAAGGCCGCGCTCGGTCTCGACTACAAGGCCTTCGAGCATCGGCTGGAGGCGGCGATCCATCGGCGTTTCGGCCTGCCCGCGGAGCTGCCCAAAACGGTGGAAGAAACCATCAAGCGGGCGGACCGGGCCTGCGCCTTTTTCGAGGCGACCCAGATCGCCGGTTTCGAGGACGAGGAGGCCGCGCGCATTTTCGGGCGGCCCCGCAACGTGACCCCGATCCGGCTGAAGCCCCTGCCCGCCAGGGAGGCCCAGGCGCTCTTTCTGAAGCGCTTTCGGGCGCTTGAGGGCTGATCCCCGCGCAGACCGACGCAAAATCGCATCATCGCCTTCACGCAGATGTACCAGAATCTGCTAAGCTTATGCTTCGTAAGGAATTTGCCCCTTCTTTGAACATTCCGGTGATAACCGGAGCGGAGACCGGTCCCGTGATGATCTATGTGAGCCCGCTCAGCGCCGTCCATGACGCGATCCGCGAGCACGAACCGTCGCATCTGGTGAGCCTGCTCGACCCGGAGACCATGATCGAGACGCCCGAGGGCTTCGACCCGGCGCGGCATCTGCGCATCGGCGTCAACGACATCGCCGAGCCGATCGACGAACTGGTCCCGCCGACGCAAGCCCATGTCGCCGACCTCATCGCCTTCATTCGCGGCTGGGACGAGGCCCGGCGCGACGGCGGGCCGGCGCCGCTGCTGCTTCATTGCTGGGCAGGCATCAGCCGCTCCACCGCGGCCGCCTTCATCGCGCTATGCGTCTTGAACGAGGACCAGTCGGAAACCTTTCTCGCCCGCCAGATCCGCGACAGCGCGCCCCATGCCCATCCCAACCGGCTGATGGTGACGCTCGCCGACGACGTGCTTGGCCGCGAAGGCCGCATGGTCGCGGCGGTGGATGCGCTGGGTCCGGGAAAGGCCGCCTGGGAAGGCATGCTGTTCGGCCTCCCCGTCCGGCTCGAGGAGGGCTGATCTCCATGGCGCCCGGAAAAGACGCCGCCGGCGATCAGACCCCCTTCACCTCGCCCCCCGGCCAGGAAGCGGCGAGCCCGGCCGGCAAGGCGGTGGTGATCGGCCTCAACGCCGCCATCGTCACCGTCTCCGAAGACCAGCCGAAAATTCTCGTCGTGCCGCACGACCAGACCTCGCATGACGGAGAAGACGCGACCGACGCCACGCAATGGGATGCGCTGCCCTTCGGTCCCTTCGATCCGCTGGAACATCGCACGCTGGAAATCGGCCTGCGCTCCTGGGTGCGCGAGCAGACGCATCTTTCGCTCGGCTATGTGGAACAGCTCTACACCTTCGGCGACCGCGGCCGTCATGCGCGCGAGGTGCGCACCCCGAACGGCCATGTGGTGTCGGTCGGCTATCTCGCGCTCACCCGCACGCATGACGGCGAGCTTTACGGCGCGGCATGGCGTGACTGGTATCAGTATTTCCCGTGGGAGGACTGGCGCGAGGGCAAGCCGCCCATCGTCGACGAGCTGATCGTGCCCTATCTGCGCGACTGGGCGGCCAAGCAGTCCGACGCCTCGCCGGAAGAGATGACCCGCGGCAAGCGGCGCGACCGGCTGCGGCTTTGTTTCGGCGTCGACGGCGTCGCCTGGGACGACGAAAAAGTGCTGGAACGCTACGAGCTTCTTTACGAAGCGGGGCTCGTGCAGGAAGCCGCGCGCGACGGACGCGCCAGCGCCGTCGCACTGGGCGAGCGCCGGCCCGTGATCGGCCGCCCCATGCAGTTCGACCATCGCCGCATCCTCGCCACCGCGATGAGCCGGCTGCGCGCCAAGATCAAATACCGCCCCGTCGTGTTCGAGCTGATGGCCTCGACCTTCACGCTCTACGAATTGCAACGCACGGTGGAAGCGCTGATCGGGCTGCATGTCCACAAGCAGAATTTCCGCCGGCTGGTGGAAAAGGGCGGCATGGTGGAACGCACGGGCCGCGTCTCCACCCGCACCGGCGGACGGCCCGCCGAACAGTTCCGTTTCCGCCGCGAGGTGCTGAACGAGCGCCCTGCCCCCGGTCTCAAACTCGCCCCCTCCCGCAGCCGCGCCAACAGCTGACACGAATCGGCAGACCGGCCCGCCCCATCTGCGCTACCCTCCCTGCCGATAATTCGCGCGAGGGGAGAGTTCGATGGGTGAGGTCTTTGTCTTCATCGTGATCATTGTCGCCGGGGCGGGCTGGTACTCGCTCTCGCGGCGGGTGACGCGCCTGACGCGCGATGTGGAATGGCTGAAGGCACGGCTTGCGCCGGATACAGGCGAGACGCCCCGCCAGGCGAGCGCGCCTGCTGCGCCCGAACCGCGAGAGGAGAAAAGACCGGAAACGCCCCCGGATGTTCGGGGATGGGTCGCCCAAAGGCCGAAAACCCCGCCGCCTCAACCTGCGGATGCGCGCCCCGAAAGCCCCACCCCCGAGCGCGGAAAGCGCGACGGAGAGGGCGGCGGCCTGGAACAGGCCCTCGGAACCCGATGGACGGTCTGGATCGGCGGACTCGCCCTCGCCTTCGGCGCCATCTTCCTGGTTCAGTATTCGGTCCAACAGGGGCTTATCGGTCCCGGGGTCCGCATCTTTCTCGGTGTCCTGCTTTCCGCCGTATTGCTCGCGGCAGGCGAAATGCTGCGCCGCCGCCCGGATATCGTCGCCCGGTCGCAAGCCGACAATGTCCCGATCCCGCCCATTCTCACCGCAACCGGCTGCATTGCGGGCTATGCCACCATCTACGCCGCCTATGCGCTTTACGGCATGCTGTCTCCCGGTGTCGCGTTCCTGCTGCTGGGCGTCGTCTCCCTCGCGACCATCCTCCTTTCGGGTGTCCATGCGAGCTATCTCGCCGCCATCGGTCTGCTCGGCAGCGTGCTGACGCCCGCCCTCATCACCTCGGATGCGCCGCAGCCGGAAGTTCTCTTCCTTTACCTGACCTTCGTCATCGGCGCGGCCATCGCCACGGCGGAGCTGCGGCAATGGCGATGGCTCAACTACGCCGCCATCGCCGCCTCGCTCGTCTGGCCGCTCATATGGCTCGTCATGCTGTGGGTTCCCGGCGACGAGATCGTGATCGCACTCCATCTGCTCGCGCTCTACGGGTTCCAGCTCTTCTGGGCATGGGACGAAGCGCAAGAAACCGGCAAGGCGGATTTCCTCTCCCCGCCCAGCGTCGCCGCTGCGATCACCGGCTTCCTCGTCATGCTGTTCCTCTTCGCCGCCGATCATGAAGCGCCGGCGCTTGCCGGGTTCGCCGCCTATATCCTGCTCTCCATCGGCGCGGGCTGGCGGCGCGCGGGTTTCGCGCCCGCCGTCGCGATCTCCGCGCCCTTTGCCGTGGCGGGTCTTGGATTATGGGCCATCCCCCGGGCGGCGTGGGACCAGAATCTCTCCACCTCCATCACGCATTATTTTACCCAGCCGCTCCTCTCCGAGGCGCTGACGAGCTATCTCGTCGCAAGCGCCCTCGCTGCGCTTCTTTACGGCGGCGCGGGCTATCTGAAACAGGTCGCCGGTACGCGGCAGAAAGGCTGGGCGGCGGCCGCGACCTTCGTTCCGCTGACGCTTTTCACCATCGCCTATGCGCGCACCGAGCTGCTCGAAACCAGCATCTCATGGGCTTTCCTGGCCCTCATCCTCGCCATCCTGCATGCCGGTATCACACAGCAGCTCAATGAGCGGCAACGCGGCAGCGCGGCGGGGGATTTCGCCATCGCGCTTTATGCCGGCGCCACGCTCGGCTTCCTCGCGCTGACTTTCGCCATTGCCTTCCGCAATGAATGGCTCACCATCGCGCTTTCGCTGCTGGTGCCCGGTATCGCGTCCATCCGGCGCCATCTCAATGTGCCGGTGCTTGAAAAAATTGCGGTCTTCTTCGGCGGCGTGGTTCTGGTCCGGCTGCTCTTCAACCCCTACCTGCCGGATTACGACATCGGCACCACACCGATCTTCAACGTCCTGCTCTACACCTACGGCCTGCCCGCGGCTTTCACCGGCCTCGGCGCCTTGCTGTTCCGTCGTGAAGGGCTGGACAGGACGGCTAACTATCTGGAGCAGGTCGCGCTCGTTCTGGGCTTCGTCCTCATCCATCTGGAAATCAATCATGCCTTCAATGACGGCGATGCGTTCCGCTTCCCGGGCATGCGCTACAGCCTCGCCGAGCATGGCTATTTCCTCATCGTCTGGCTGACGGCCGCGCTCGCACTGATGAAATGGCGTCTCCATGTGGACAGACCCCATTATCGCTGGATGACAAAGGTGCTGTTCGGACTTTCCTATGTCGGCATCTTCTTCGGCGTCTTCGTCATGTCGCCGCTCCACTCGACCATCAGGTTCAATGGGCCGCTCTTCTTCGATGCGATGATGCTCGCCTATCTTGTGCCCGCCCTGCTGGCGGCGCTTTGCGTCGTCGCCGTGCAAAAGCTCACCCCCGGGCGCAAAGGCCTGGGCATGGCCCTCGCATCCGCCATTGCAGGCTTCGCCTATTACAGCCTGGAAATCCGCCGCCTCTTCCACGAAGGCAGCATCGCACTTCGCCATGTGCCGGTTACCGAGGCGGAAAGTTACAGCTACTCGCTCGCCTGGCTCGTCCTCGGCGGCATCATGCTGGCCGCTGCTTTCGTCACCCGCCGGCAAATGCTTCGCGTCGGATCGCTCTGTCTCATCATCCTCGTGGTCGGCAAGGTCTTCCTGCTCGACATGTCCGGGCTGAGCGGCATCCTGCGGGCGGCCTCTTTCCTGGGGCTCGGCGCAGCGCTGATCGGCATCGGGCTCTTCTACCAGCGGATGGTCTTCCGCAAAGCCCCCGGATCGGACTGACGCAAAGCCCGTCCATGCCTCGAAACAGGCTCTTCGGGCTCCCCTGATTTGCAGTTGACGGGACTAATGCTCATCTGTAGCATAAGCCTCAGTTGGAAACTGGATCAGTCAGCCGGCCGGAGCCGGTGTTTTTGATCCCTATAATATGCTCACTTTGAGTATTAGCCTCTCCCGCACATGCCGATGCCCGGCAGGCGCGACAGGAAGAAGAGGCGTCTGGAGGTTGAGATGGCACTTGCTGGCGAAATCCAAGCCAAAACCGGTCAGGGCGCTGCGACGCCGGGGTCGGTGGCCAAGAACTATGCGCCCGTCGAGAAGCCCGATCTGGAATACACGCCCGAGCTGGCGGAAGAGATGGCGCCGCTTTACGAGAAGGTGAAGCACGTCATCCCGCCCATCGAGTGGCCTTTCTTCGCGCCCTATATCAAGGCGATCAACGAGCTGAAGAAAGAGCGCAACGCGGTCATCCTGGCGCATAACTATCAGACGCCGGAAATCTTCCACTGCGTCAGCGACATCGCGGGCGACAGCCTGCAGCTCGCCAAGGACGCGGCGAAGGTGGATGCCGATGTGATCGTGCAATGCGGCGTGCACTTCATGGCGGAGACCTCGAAGCTCCTCAATCCGGAAAAGACGGTTCTCATTCCCGATGCAAAGGCGGGCTGCTCGCTCGCCGAAAGCATTACCGGCGCCGATGTGCGCATGCTGCGCGAGAAGTTCCCCGGTGTACCGATCGTCACCTATGTGAACACGTCGGCCGATGTGAAGGCGGAAAGCGACATCTGCTGCACCTCGTCCAACGCCGTGCAGGTTGTGGAAAGCTTCGACAGCGACACGGTGCTCTGCATTCCGGACGAGTATCTGGCGCAGAACATCGCCAAGCAGACGAAGAAAAAGATCCTCACCTGGAAGGGCCATTGCGAAGTGCATGAGCGCTTCACGGCGGAAGAACTCAAGCGCTATCGCGAGGACGATCCGAACATCGTCATCATCGCGCATCCCGAATGCCCGCCGGATGTGGTGGAAGAAGCGGACTTCTCCGGTTCCACCAGCGGCATGATCAACTGGGTGCAGGAAAACCAGCCCAAAAAGGTCGTCATGGTGACGGAATGCTCCATGAGCGACAATGTGGCGGTCGCCAATCCGAACGTCGAATTCGTGCGCCCCTGCAATCTCTGCCCGCATATGAAGCGGATCACTCTCCAGAACATTCTGGATTCGCTTCTCTATATGAAGGACGAAGTGACCGTCGATCCGGCCGTGGCCGGCAAGGCGCGGCTCGCGGTCGAGCGGATGATCAATCTCGGAAACTGACCGGCTTCCCCCGTGCCTCTGGCGCGGGGGGTTTGCCATCAGGTCACATGCGGTCGGTGCGCCCTCGCGCATCGCGACCGGGACATGCGGGGTTCTGAACCATGGCCCATGACAACATCACCGATGCGGGCGACGTACTCATCGTCGGGGCCGGTCTGGCCGGTCTCTTCACCGCGCTGAAACTCGCGCCCCGCCCCTGTACGGTGCTCGCAGGCGCGCCCATCGGCGCCGGTGCCTCCAGCGCCTGGGCACAGGGCGGCATCGCCGCCGCCGTCACCGAGGGCGATACGGCGGAAGATCATGCCGCCGACACCGTCGCGGCGGGCGCAGGCCTCGTGGACGAGGACGTCGCACTTTCCATGGCGCGGGAGGCGCGCGAACGCATCGAGGATCTGCTACGGCTCGGCGTTCCCTTCGACCGCGACCTCGAAGGCAAGCTCAAGGCGGGCCGCGAAGCCGCCCATGGCTGCAACCGCATCGTGCATGTGCGCGGCGACCAGGCGGGCAAGGCCATCATGGAAGCGCTTGTCGCCGCCGTGCGCGCAACGCCCAGCATTCGCGTCATCGAAGGCTTCTCGGCCTATGAGCTGGCCGTGGAACAGGGCCGCGTCGCGGGCGTTTTTGCGCGCCCGGCCAACACCAATGCCGCCCGCACGCCGCTTCTCATCAAGGCGCGCAGCGTGGTGCTTGCGTCGGGCGGTGCGGGCCAGCTTTTCGCCGTCACCACCAATCCGCGCGAGGCGCGCGGCGAAGGCCTTGCCATGGCGGCACGCGCAGGCGCAATGATCGCCGATCCGGAATTCGTGCAATTCCACCCCACCGCCATCGCCGCCGACCGCGACCCCGCCCCGCTGGTGACGGAAGCGCTTCGGGGCGAAGGCGCGATCCTTCTGAACGATCGCGGCGAACGCTTCATGCAGGCGCTCCACAAGGAAGCCGAACTCGCCCCGCGCGACGTGGTGGCGCGCGCCATCTTCCGCGAGCTGGCGGCGGGCCGCAAAGTCCTGCTCGACGCCTCGAAGGCCGTGGGCAACAAATTCCCGGACGCCTTCCCGACCGTCTATCAGAGCTGCGTCGCGCTCGGCATCGATCCGACGAAAGACGGCATCCCGGTCGCGCCCGCCGCGCATTACCATATGGGCGGCATCATGGTGGACATGGCGGGCCGTTCCACCCTGCCCGGCCTCTGGGCCTGCGGCGAAGTGGCGGCGACGGGCGCGCATGGCGCCAATCGCCTTGCCAGCAATTCGCTGCTCGAAGCCGTCGTCTATGCCGCGCGCATTGCCGCCGACATCGATGCGACCATGCCGGCCTCCGACACCGGCTCGGCGCATCATATCGCGCCGCCCGCGCTCGGGCGGGGCGACGCGGTCGCCGCGCCCATGATGGACGAGCTGCGCCGCCTGATGACGCGCCATGTGGGCGTGGAACGCAATGAAGAAGGCCTTGCCCTGGCACTTGCCGGTATCGAGCGGCTGGAACGCGCGGCGGGTCCGGCGAGTCTTTTCCGCAATGTCGCCACCGCCGCCAAGATCGTCACCGCCGCCGCCTATGCGCGCGAGGAAAGCCGGGGCGGCCATTGGCGGAGCGATTTCCCGGAGCCGCGCATTCCCTGCCGGCACCGCAGCTTCATCACGCTCAAGGAAGCCGAGCGCATCGCCGAGGCGGCCGTCTCCGCGGCGGGCATCCATGCGGACACCAACAAGCAAGCCGGAGACGCCGTTTCATGAGTATTCCAAAGGGCATTGAAGTCGAACCGCTGCCCCAGCTCATGATCGAACCGGCCGTGCGCGAGGCGCTGCTGGAAGATCTCGGCCGCGCGGGCGACATCACCACCCAGGCGACCGTGCCCGCCGGGGCGAAAGCGCGGGTGCTGCTCAATGCGCGCGTGCCGGGCCGCGTCTCGGGCCTCGATTGCGCGCGCATGTCCTTCCGCCTCATCGACCCGAACCTGAAAGTCGCGGTGGTGAAGCCGGACGGCGCCGACGTCATGCCGGGCGACACCATCGCCGCCATCGAGGGCCCTGCCCGTTCGATCCTCACGGGCGAGCGCGTGGCGCTCAATTTCATGGGGCACATGTCGGGCATCGCGACGGCGACGCGCGAAATCGCCAATGCCATTGCGCATACCAAGGCGCGCATCTGCTGCACGCGCAAGACGACGCCCGGCCTGCGCCTCTTCGAGAAATATGCCGTGCGCTGCGGCGGGGGCATGAACCATCGTTTCGGCCTCGACGACGCCGTCCTCATCAAGGACAACCACATCGCCGTCGCAGGCGGCGTCGCCGCGGCCATCAGGGCCGCGCAGGCCCATGCGGGGCATCTGGTGAAGATCGAATGCGAGGTCGATACGCTGGAGCAGTTGGCGCAAGCGCTCGATGCGGGCGTCGATGCCGTGCTGCTCGACAATATGGGGCCGGAGACGCTGGCTGAAGCCGTACGGCTCGTCGATGGCCGCGCCATCACCGAGGCCTCGGGCCGCGTCACCGCCGAAACGGCGCCCGCGCTCGCCGAAGCCGGCGTGGACCTCATTTCCAGCGGCTGGATCACCCATTCCGCCCCGACGCTCGACATCGGCCTCGATTTCGACGAGCTGACGGCGTCCTGACGCCCTTTCTCCTTGCCGCCCTCGCCTCCCGCTTTCTAGACTTCGGTCTATAAAAACACGTCAAAGCATCAGGGAGGATCATCATGGGCACCGCGAACGGGCGGCAATCCATCTTCATCACCGGCGCGGCCTCCGGCATGGGCCGCGAGACCGCGAAGCTCTTTCACGGCAAGGGCTGGTTTATCGGCGGGTTCGACGTCAATGCCGACGGCCTCGCCTCGCTCGAAAAGGAGCTGGGCGCGGAAAACTGCATGACGCGCACGCTCGACGTCACAGATCTCGAAGACTACCGCGGGGCCGTCGCCGATTTCGGCAAGGCGACCGGCGGAAGCATGGACATTCTCTACAACAATGCCGGGATCGGGCGCGGCGGGCTTTTCGCCGATATGGCCTATGAAGACATCATGGCCGTGGTGAATGTGAATTTCGTCGGTGTACTGAACGGCATCCATGTGGCGCTGCCGCTGCTGAAGGCGACGGAGAATTCGCTCTGCTTCACCACCTCGTCTTCCTCCGCCACTTACGGCATGCCGGGCATCGCCGTCTATTCGGCGACGAAGCATGCGGTGAAAGGGCTCACCGAAGCGCTCTCCATCGAGTTCCGTCTCATCGGCGTGCGCGCGGCGGATGTGCTGCCCGGCCTCATCGACACGCCCATCCTGCCGGAAGGCGCGGTAGAGGGCGCGCCGAAGGAAGGCATGTTCCGCGCCATTCCGCCGGTCGAGGTCGCGAAATCGGTCTGGGAGGCCTACAACTCCGACAAGCTGCACTGGTATGTGCCGCCGGAGCTTGTGGAACTCGACCAGGCGGCGGGCGTCGCACCCGAACAGGTGCGCGAGCAGATCGCATCGACCGGCCCGCTGGCCGCCCTCTTCGAGGAAATGCAGAACCAGTAACGAAAATGGCGGCGCCCTTTGAAAAGGCGCCGCCATTTTTCATCGCTTCGTGGCCGGATCAGCTATCGCTGGATGCCAGCGTGGTCTTCTTCACCGGCGTGTCGCTTTTCAGGCGGTAGAAGATATGCCGCCCGACCTTGGTGACCTCCACCATGCTGCTCGCCCAGCGGGGGCGCACATAATCGGCGTGATAGAAGAGCGCCTTGCCCACCACATTGTCGCGCACACGGCCCAGCAGGGCCTGCTCGGCCACACTGCGCGCCTGGCGCCAGGCCCTGCGGTCATGCGGCTTTTCCGACATGCCGTCGCAGGTGAAGGAGAACTGGCAGCCCGTGGTCAGCGTGGAGCCCTGATAGACCACATCGCAGACATTGTTGGGATAGAGGCTGGACTTCACCCGGTTGAGGATCACTTCGGCCACGGCGAGCTGGCCTTTCAGCGTCTCGCCGCGGGCCTCGTAATAGATGCCGATGGACAGGCACTGGCGCTGACGGTCCAGCGCGGCCGCGTCGACATCGGCGACGGGGCGCTTGAATTCCATCAGGCCCGGCTTGTCCTTCTCCGCCGCCGCCAGCTTGTAGGTGGGCTGCACGAGTTCGGTCGGCTTCATGCTGGGCTCGGGCGGCAGCCAGGGCAGCTTGCGGCCCGGCGTCGTCGCCATCGCAACCATGGGAACGCTCGCAGGGGTCACGACGGGCGCAGGCGTACCGGCGGCGTGGAACACGGCCCCGCCGACGACACCCAGGCACATCAGCGAAACCGCCGCATATGCCGTCCCCTTGAATATGTGGCCCAGTTCGAGCCACTCCATGACCTTGCGCATCGTTCTCTTTACCGACTGCGTTGTTGTACTTTCAGGGTCCTCTTTTCCGCCCGCGCCTTTCGTTCCCACTCGCTTACCGTTGGAACGCAAAGTCGCTGGAGGTTCCGTCGCTCAGATATCTCGAGTTTCGGACAGACCTGCAGACACAGCACTCACTCGTGCCAGAGCCCGACCGCATTCATACACAGGGCGGCATTCCGGGCGTAAACCTTCTCAAGTCGCGGGCGTGGGTAACACACGCTTGACACGCCGGGCAATGGAATAAGTTGCCACACCCTTAACGGCAGCGGTTAACTTGCTGATTTTTCACAAGTTTTCGAGCTTAAATTCTGCGTAACGGAGCACGCGGAAAGGCATTCCCAGCCCGCATAACGTAAAGGAAAGTGGTATCGAACGACTCAAATTCAAGAGCTGAAATTAATGAATTCCATCACGCCATTTGCGCTGCAACCGCGCCGAAAGGTCGGCATGCAGCGCAAAGGGGGAGCGCTGCGCATCGGCGGAAATCTCTTCTGCCACAAGCGAAAGTCCCTCCCGGCCGAACCGTCCGCCCAGGGACGATCCGACCCAGGACAATCCCTGATCCCGGCGCTTGCCGGAAAGCGCACCGTCCGTGAACAGATGATCTCCATGCGCCTCGATCTCGTCCACGAGACCGGCCACCCCCTCGCCCTTCGCGGCGGAGACGGTGAGCACCTTCACCTGCCACCCGGTGGAGGGCGCTTCGGAGAGGCCGAGCGCGCCGCGCACGTCGGCGACGGCCCGGCTCGCGGCTGGGCCCATATCGGCCTTGGTGACGAGCGCGATATCCGGCACTTCCATGATGCCCGCCTTCATGAACTGGAGGCTGTCGCCGGAGCCCGGCTGGATGCAGAAGACGACCGTGTCGGCGACGTCGGCAATGTCGGTTTCCGACTGGCCGATCCCGACCGTCTCCACCAGCACCACGTCGAAGACGGCCCGCATCAGAACGAGCGCGGGAAAGGTGAGGTCGGCCAGCCCGCCCAGCCTGTCCCGGGCGGCCATGGAGCGGATGAAGACCCCCTGATCGGCCGGGTCCGTCACCATGCGCGTCCGGTCGCCCAGAAGCGCCCCGTGTGTGCGTCGGCTTGAGGGGTCAACGGCGATAATACCGACGGTTTTCCCACGTTTTCGCCATTCGGAGACCAGCGCATTGGTCAGTGTGGACTTGCCCACGCCGGGTGGCCCGGTGAGCCCGGCGACCGTCGCTCTGGGGGCGTCCCAGGCGGCATCCAGCAGCGCCACCGTGCGCGGATCGTCGGGCGCGGCCTCCACCGCGGCCAGCGCCCGGGCGAGCGCCGCCTTGCCACCTTTCAGCAGCTCCTCAAACGAGGGAATGTCGAGGTGCCTTGCCACCGGCCCTCACGTCTCCTTTGCGAGCGCGGCCTGCGCGGCGGCCAGCCGCGCGATCGGCACGCGATAGGGCGAGCAGGACACATAGTCGAGCCCCACATCCTCGCAGAAATAGATCGAGGACGGGTCGCCGCCATGCTCGCCGCAAATGCCGAGCTTGATGCCGTCGCGCGTCGCGCGGCCCCGCTCGGCGGCGATCTTCACCAGCTCGCCCACGCCGTCCCGGTCGAGCGAGACGAAGGGGTCCTGCGCGATGAGGTTCTTTTGCAGATAGTCGTTGATGAAGGTCGCGGCGTCGTCGCGGCTAATGCCGAAAGTGGTCTGCGTCAGATCGTTGGTGCCGAAGGAGAAAAACTCCGCCGTCTCGGCGATCTCGCCGGCCATCAGCGCGGCGCGCGGCAGTTCGATCATGGTGCCGACGTGATATTCGATCTCGGCGCCATGCTCCTTGCTCACCTCTTCGGCCACGGCCACGATGCGCGCCTTCAGGAAGTCGAGTTCGGCCTTCATGGCGACGAGCGGCACCATGATTTCCGGGATCACATGCTCGCCGGTCGCCTTGCCCGCCTCCAGCGCGCCCTCGAAGATCGCGCGCGCCTGCATCTCGTAGATTTCCGGGAAAGTGATGCCCAGCCGGCAGCCGCGATGGCCGAGCATGGGGTTGGCTTCCGCAAGCTCCATCAGGCGGCGGCGCAGATCGGCCGCGGGCATGCCGGTATCTTCGGCCACTTCCGCGATTTCCTCGTCCGTCTTGGGCAGGAATTCATGCAGCGGCGGGTCCAGCAGGCGGATCGTCACCGGCAGGCCGTGCATGATTTCGAAGAGCTGGCGGAAATCGTCGCGCTGCACGGGCAGGATTTTCGACAGCGGTTCGCGCCGTCCCGCCTCGTCCTTGGCGAGGATCATCTGGCGCACATGGGTGATGCGGTTCGCCTCGAAGAACATATGCTCCGTGCGGCAAAGGCCGATCCCCTCCGCGCCGAATTTGCGCGCCGTCTTCGCATCGGTCGGCGTTTCGGCATTGGTGCGCACCTTCATGCGGCGATGCGTGTCGGCCCATTCCATCAGCGTGGCGAAATCGCCGGAGAGTTCCGGCTGCAAGGTCGGCACGCGACCTTTCATCACCTCGCCGGTGCCGCCGTCGATGGTGATGATCTCGCCCTTCTTTACCGTCTCGCCCGCGACCGTCAGGGTTTCGGCCTGATAGTCGATCCGGAGCGCGCCCGCGCCGGAAACGCAAGGCCGACCCATGCCGCGCGCGACCACCGCCGCGTGGCTCGTCATGCCGCCGCGCGAGGTCAGGATGCCGACGGCGGAATGCATGCCGTTAATGTCTTCCGGGCTCGTTTCCACGCGCACCAGGATCACGTCATGCCCGTCCTGTTTCAGCTTCGCCGCCTCGTCGGAGTTGAAGACGACTTCGCCGCTGGCTGCGCCCGGCGAGGCAGGCAGGCCCTTGGTCAGGATTTCGCGATCCGCTTCCGGGTCCAGCGTCGGGTGCAGAAGCTGGTCCAGCGCGCCGGGTTCCACGCGGGTGATCGCCATGCGCTCGTCGATCAGCCCCTCGCCCACCATCTCCACGGCGATCTTCAGCGCGGCCTTCGCCGTGCGCTTGCCGCTTCGCGTCTGGAGCATCCAGAGCTTGCCTTCCTGCACGGTGAATTCGACGTCCTGCATCTCGCGGTAATGCGCTTCGAGCTTGCCGAAGACATCCACCAGCTCCGCATAGGCGTCGGGCATTTCCTCTTCCATGGAGGGCTTCTTGTCGCCGCCCGCGATGCGCGCCGCCTTGGACAGCGATTGCGGCGTGCGGATGCCCGCCACCACGTCTTCGCCCTGCGCATTCACCAGGAACTCACCATAGACGGCCTTTTCGCCCGTCGCCGGGTTGCGCGTGAAGGCCACGCCCGTCGCGGAGCTGTCGCCCATATTGCCGAACACCATGGCCTGCACATTGACGGCCGTGCCCCAGCTTTCGGGAATGTTGTGCAAGCGGCGATAAGTGTCCGCGCGGCGGTTGCGCCAGGAGCCGAACACGGCGTCGATGGCACCCCAGAGCTGTTCGGTCACGTCCTGCGGGAAGGGCTTGCCGAGTTCCTCGTCCACCCGCGCCTTGTAGCGCGCGATCACGTCTTTCCAGTCATCCGCGGTCAGTTCGGTGTCGAGGTCGTATTCCTGCTCTTCCTTGTAATATTCCAGGATCTCCTCGAAATTATAGTGCTCCACGCCCAGCACCACGTCGCAATACATCTGGATGAAGCGGCGATAGCTGTCATAGGCGAAGCGCTCGTCGCCGGAGCGCTTGGCGAGCCCTTCCACGGTCTCGTCATTGAGGCCGAGATTGAGCACCGTATCCATCATGCCGGGCATGGAGGCGCGCGCGCCGGAGCGCACGGAGACGAGCAGCGGGTTTTCCTTCTCGCCGAAATTCATCCCGACGCTTTTGCCGATGGCGTCCAGCGCGGCTTCCACCTGCGCGGTCAGCCCGTCCGGATACTGACGGTCGTTCTCGTAAAAGGCGGTGCAAACTTCGGTGGTGATGGTAAAGCCCGGCGGGACCGGCAGCCCGATATTGGACATCTCGGCCAGGTTCGCGCCCTTGCCGCCGAGAAGGTTCTTCATCTCCGCCGTTCCCTCGGCCTTGCCGTCGCCGAAGGAATAGACCCACTTGTTCTCTGCCATCGTTACTGCCTTTGGTTGAGGCTTACCAACGTCGTTCATGCAGCGCACCCCCACCCGGCCCTGGCGGGCCGACCTCCCCCTCAAGGGGGAGGTGGGAATGGTGAATCCATTTCATCGTCCCCTCCCCCGCTCCGCGGGGGAGGGTCAGGGAGGGGGCTTACCCCTCGACCTTCGAGAAGTCCGCGACCTCATGCAAGGCCGCGCGGATGAGGCTCAGAAGGCGCAGGCGGTTCGCGCGCACTTCCGCTTTGTCGGCATTGACGGTGACCTTGTCGAAAAACGCATCGACCGGCGCACGGAGCTTGGCGAGCGCGGACATGGCCGCGGCGAAATCCTCACGCCCGATCGCATGGCTCGCTTCGGAACGGGCTTCCTCGATCCGGTCGAACAGCGCGCGCTCCTCGTCCAGCTCGAAAAGCCCCGCATCCGGCTCGCCGCCATAAGAGGCTTCGTCCTTCTTTTCCTCGATGCGGAGAATGTTCACCGCGCGCTTGTAGCCCGCAAGCAGGTTTGCGCCGTCATCGGTGCCGAGAAAGTCGGACAACGCCTCGACACGCTTCACGATCAGCACGAGATCGTCCTGCCCTTCCAGTGCAAAAACGGCATCGACCAGATCGTGCCGCACCCCGCGATCACGCAGATAGACTTTCAAGCGGTCGGCGAAGAAGGAGAGGAGGCTATTGCTGTTGAGCAGCACATTGTCTACCGCTCTTGATATTCTCGCCCGCTGAATTTCATCTTTTGCTGTCGACAACGCGTCAGAGATTTTTCTGAGGCCGGAGAGATTTTCTGTAGAAATATCAGACGAAATACGAGCAAGAGGCGCGTCTGCTAAGTTATCGCTAACAAGCACCATAGAAGTTACGAACGCTTCGTTTAGGCGCATTCGCATTGCGCCTTCAAGAATAATACGGATCACACCCAGCGCAGCACGGCGCAGCGCGAACGGATCCTTGGAACCTGTGGGCTTTTCGTCAATCGCCCAGAAACCGACCAGCGTATCGATCTTGTCGGCGAGGGCGACGACCTTGCCCAGCGCGCTGGCGGGCACGTCGTCGGTCGGGCCGACCGGCGAATAATGTTCGGCAATCGCATCGGCGATGTCGTCGCCGAGGCCGTCGTTCCGCGCATAGTAAGCGCCCATCAGGCCCTGCAGTTCGGGGAACTCGAAAACCATCTGGCTGACGAGATCGGCCTTGGCGAGACGCCCGGCCTGTTCGGCCTTCGCCGGATCGACGCCCGGCAGGTCTTCGGCCAGCGCGCGGGCGAGCTTCGCGATGCGTTCGGCCTTGTCGCCGACGCTGCCCAGCCCCTCATAGAACTTCACATCCGCCAGCTTCGGCAGGCGCGCTTCCAGCGTTTCCTTCCGGTCCTGATCCCAGAGGAAGCGCGCATCGGCGAAGCGGGCGCGCAGCACACGCTCATTACCGTTCACAATGGCCGCGCCGCCATCTTCCGCCTCGAGATTCGCAATCACGATGAAGCGCGGGGCAAGACGCCCATCCTTCGAGACGGCGCTCTGCGCCTCCTCAGGATGAGGGTTGTTTTTACCCGCGGCCTCACCCTGAGGAGCCTGCGCAGCAGGCGTCTCGAAGGGGGCGACACACGCGAAATATTTCTGGTTCGCGCGCATGGTGCTGGTCAGCACTTCCTGCGGCACGGACATGAATTCGTCGTCGATCCTGCCCATCAGCGGCACGGGATATTCGATGAGCCCGGCCACTTCCGTCAGCAGCGCCTCGTCCTCGAAAAGCTGGAGCCCGGCATCCTCGGCGAGTTTCTTCGCCGCCGCATGGATCGCCTTTGCGCGGTCTTCCGTTGCGAGGATCACCTTCGCCGCTTCGAGCTTTTGCCGGTAATCGGCAAATCCCGTGACGTTGAACCCGTCCGGCGCCATGAAGCGATGGCCATAGGTCATGCTGTCCGCCGACAGCCCCTCGAACTCGAAGGGCACGACCTTGCCGCCGAAAATGCAGAGAATCGAATGAAGCGGGCGCACCCAGCGCAAGGAGCCCGTCCCCCAGCGCATCGATTTCGGCCAGGGGAAGTTGCGGATCGCCTGCGGCACGATCTCGGCCAACACATCGGCCATTTCCCTGCCCGGCTTCTCGATGGCCGCGACATAGAACCGGCCCTTCTTGTCTTCCCGGATTTCCGCTTCCTCGATGGAGGAAAGCCCCGCCGCGCGCATGAAGCCCTCAATGGCTTTCTCCGGCGCGCCGACCTTCGGGCCCTTCCGCTCCTCGCGGACATCCGGCGTCTTTTCCGGCAGACCCTCGATGACGAGCGCCAGCCGGCGCGGCGTGGCATAGGCTTCCGCCGCACCCACGGCAACGCCTTCCGCCTTCAACGCATCGCTCACCAGCCGCTTCAGGTCGTCGGCGGCGCGGAGCTGCATCCGGGCGGGAATTTCTTCGGAAAAGAGTTCGAGCAGGAATTCGGACATTTGCGGGCAGTCAGGCTTGGGAAACCACGCAGCCGTCTAGCACGTCGGGGCCGAAAAGGGAAAGAATTCCAACGCGCTGCCTTGCCTCTGCCCATCGGCCCGAAAACCTCCAAAGCGGGGACGCCTCGCAGGAAATCCCATCAAAAAGGGGATTTTGCACATCACAAGCGCGTTTTCCGCATCGCGTGCGCCCTGTAGGGGACTCTCTCGGGGTATTTCACCCAAAAGGCACAGTTTGCAGAGGGGAAACTATGAGGCGTTTTTTCTTGAGTTTTGCGGTCGCGATGGCCGCGCTGGCGTCGGGGTCTCTTTCCGCTCGGGCCGATGCCGTCGGTCCGGCTCTTGCCCCCATCGACTGGACCGGCCCCTATATCGGCGTCACGGCAGGCTATGGCTGGGGCCAATCGAGGCATACAGACACGTCCGGCTCCACCACCAGCGATTTCGACCTTCATGGCAGTGTCGCGGGTCTGGAAGCCGGTTACAATTGGCAGCTCGGCGACTTCATCCTCGGCGTGGAAGCAGACGGCTCGCTTTCCACGATCGACGGAACCTCGACCAACGTATGCACCTTCGGCTGCACGACCGAATTGCGCTGGCTCGGCACGTTGCGCGCCAAGGCCGGCTACCCTATCGGCAAATTCCTGCCCTATGTCACGGGTGGCGCAGCGCTCGGGAAAGTAAAGGCCGATGTGGCCTCGCTCTTCTCGAACGAGGATACGAAGTTCGGCTGGACGGCAGGCGGCGGCCTTGCCTATGCCTTCACCACCGGCTTCTCCGCCAAGGCCGAATATCTCTATACCGATCTGGGCGATATTTCGGTGATGACAGGCCTTCTCATCACGGCCAAGGCCAATGACTTCCAGATCGTCCGCATCGGTCTCGACTTCGCGTTCTGAAGATCGAGCGACAGCAAAAACGAAACGGCCGGGAGCAAATGCTTCCGGCCGTTTTCATTCAAGACTGATGGACCGCCCTATTCCGCGGCCTCTACGCCCGCTTGAGGCGTCTTCAGCCATTCCTCGGCGCAGCGCTTGGCGAGCGCGCGCACGCGGCCGATATAGGCCTGCCGCTCGGTGACGGAGATCACCCCGCGCGCATCGAGCAGGTTGAAATTATGGCTCGCCTTGATGACCTGGTCATAGGCGGGCAGCGGCAGCGGCTCAGCGCGGTCCAGCAGCGCATTGCACTCCTTTTCCGCATCCTCGAAATGGCGGAACAGCATTTCCGTGTTCGCCGCCTCGAAGTTGTGCGCGGAGAATTCCACCTCGTTCTGGTGGAAGACGTCGCCATAGGTCACGCGGTCCGCGCCCTCGGCGCCGTTATAGTCCAGCTCATAGCCGTTATCGACGCCCTGGATATACATGGCGAGGCGTTCGAGCCCGTAGGTCAGCTCGCCGGAAACGGGCGCGCAGTCGATGCCGCCCACCTGCTGGAAATAGGTGAACTGCGAGACTTCCATGCCGTCGCACCAGACTTCCCAGCCAAGCCCCCAGGCGCCCAGCGTCGGGCTTTCCCAGTCGTCCTCCACGAAGCGGATATCGTGGTTCTTCGCGTCGATCCCGAGTTCGTAGAGGCTTTCGAGATAAAGCTCCTGCAGATTGTCCGGGCTCGGCTTCAGGATCACCTGAAACTGGTAGTAGTGCTGGAAGCGGTTCGGGTTCTCGCCATAGCGCCCGTCGGTCGGGCGACGCGAGGGCTGCACATAGGCCGCCTTCCAGGGCTTCGGTCCCAGCGAGCGCAGCGTGGTCGCGGGGTGAAACGTGCCCGCGCCCATCAACATGTCATAGGGCTGCAGGATCACGCAGCCCTGCCGCGCCCAGTATTGCTGGAGCGTGAGGATCAGGGACTGGAAGGAGTGGTCGGGCTTGCCGGTCATGGTCGCCTTGCGAGTCGCGGGCGAGGGCGCCCTTTCTTCTTGGAAAGCGCGCGCAAGTTAGCTCCGGGGCGGGACAGGGTCAAGAAACCGGCGGGGTCGCGCCGGGCGGGCGGGCCGAAAAGCAAAGAGCCCGGCCTTCCAGCCGGACTCCCGATCTCTTTTCCGGCCCCGCCTTTCGGCCCGACCGGTATCGGATCGCCTTACGGAACGCGCTCAGCGGCCGTCGTCGGGAACGTAATAGCCGTCGCGGGTCTGGCGAAGCCGGCCCATGTCGCGCGGCTCCATCCGGCCGCGGGCGCGCGCGGCGGCCATGGCCGAGCGCTGGCGCTCCGCCGCCTTCACCACGGCCCGATACGCCGAGTAGCAGGCGGCAAGGAAGATCGCTGTGAAGACGAGCTTTGTCATCTGGATGCCCTTTCAACACTGGGGCCGGTCAGCCCAACCCGCTCGATTGGAATCATTAAAGGCCAAATCGGCTCCAAATGGAACGCCTCTCAATGGCCGAAATGATCCCATCCGCGAATGAATCCGCAAAATTCGGGCCAAAATCAGGCAGCGTTCCGCTTTTCTGCGACGATTTGACGGTGTTGCCGAGCGGCCAGAACGAGCGCCGCGGCGCAACGAGGCGCAGTTTCACCTCCTCGCCGAAGCGTTCCCTCATGATACGCCGGAGATCGCCGATTCCGTCGATCAGGCCGCGTTGCAGCGCGCCTTTCGCGGCCCAGAAGGCGCCGGAGAAGAGTTCGTCGTCCCCGCCGGTCAGCTTTTCGCCCCGGCGGCCCTTCACCAGATCCTTGAAATAGTCATGCACCTCGCCCTGCAGGTCGAGCAGGCGTTTCACATCCTCTTCCTTTTCCGGCTGGAAGGGGTCGAGCATCCCCTTGTTCGTGCCCGCCGTATGGACGCGGCGCTCCACGCCCAGCTTTTCGATGAGGCCGGTAAAGCCGAAGCCCGCCGATATGACGCCGACCGAGCCGATCACCGAGCTTTCGTCGGCGAAGATCTCGTCGCCCGCGCAGGCGATCATGTAGCCGCCGGAGGCCGCCGCGTCCTCGGCGAAGACGATGACGGGCAGTTTCTTCTCCTCCGCCAGCGCCCGGATGCGCTTGAAGATCAGCGAGGACTGGACGGGCGAGCCGCCGGGCGAATTGACGACGAGCGCCACCGCCTTCGCGCCTCTCATGGAGAAGGCCTGCTCCAGCGGACCGGCCAGCGCGGCCAGCGTCACACCGTTCCGCAAGGGCTGGCTGCCGCCGATGACGCCGGAAATACGCACCACCGGCACCACGGGCGGCGGCGACCAGCCCGGGGCGATGCGACTCATGAGGGGTTTGGGGAGAATGCGTCCTGCGAGGTTTTTCATACGGTTCCAGATAGGTGTGTGAAGGCCGATAGGCAAGGCGGGCGGCGCGTCACGCCCGGTCGAAATGGAGCGCCTCCCCGCCCCGCAGGATTGCTTCCGCGGCTTCGGAGAAGCGCCCGTCCTTGCGGTGTAGCACGAGCCCCTGCCGCAGCAGGAGCGGCCCGCGCGAGCCCCTGACGCCGCGCACGATCACCCGGCTCGCCGCCTTGCCGAGGGCCGGCCAGAGCGGAAAGATCTCGATGCCGCCGACATGGCCCTGAAGCGCGGCGAGCAGCGTCGCCAGCGCGTCGGCCCGGTGGATGAAGGTCACCGTCGCCTTGGGCCGCGCCATGACGCAGGCAAAGCGCACCCAGTCCTCAAGGTCCGAGCCCAGCGTCATATGCGCCTTCGCCTTGCTCTCGTTCGGCGAGACGGGGCTTGCCGCCGGGTCGTGGAAAGGCGGATTGGCGAAGACATGATGATAGGAATTGGGTTCCAGGCCCAGCGCGGCGAGGTCGCGCGCGGGCATGCCGATATCGCCCTCGATTATGGAGACGCGCTCCGCAAAACCGTTGCGGCGCATATTCTCTTGCGCCAGCGCCACCATGCCGGGCTGCAGTTCCAGCCCGTCCACTTCCAGCCCCGGCACGCGCGCGGCCAGACAGGCGCTGGCAACGCCCACGCCGGCGCCCGCTTCCAGCGCGCGCTCGCCGCTTCGGGCCTGGACGGAGGCGGCCAGCAGCACCGCGTCGATCCCCGCCCTGTAGCCCCTGGCGGGCTGCCGGAGCGTGATGCGGCCGTCCAGAAAGCCGTCTTCCGTCGTCTCTTCGATCGTGTCGGAGGTCGTTTCGCGTGCCGCCACACCGCTCATTCGTCGTCTCCCTGCTTTTCCGGCCCCTTGTCGCCCCGTTCCCGTTCTCCCGGCCCGGCTTCGCTTTCTCGCTGCACCTCGTCGAGAATGCGCGCCGCCGCGGGGTGGTCCTCTTCGGCCACCATCATACGCCGCGGCAGGATACCCAGCGAGCCCTCGACGATGGAGGTATAGGCATCGAGCACCAGCGGCTCTACACCTGCCTCACGCAGGCGGTGTTCCAGATAGGACACCAGCACGGGATCGTTGCTTCTCAGAAGTTCCTTCATGGGGCTCCCCGATCCAGGGCGGCATTCGGCCGCATTCGGGACGACTCTAACGGGAGCGCCCCTCCCGACCCCAGAAAAAACGCGACCCGTTCGCAATTTGAGACAATCCCGAAACGCTCTGTTGCAAGGCGCGGCCCCTCCCGCACTTGCCGCAACGGGGCCGCCAACCTATTCTCCCGGAAAACCCCCTTCAAAGGGCCTGACGCGCGGTTCGCGCGGCCGGTCCGGCAATCTTAAGGAAGTCAGTTTTGGGTGTCGTCGTCCCCCTCGGAGAAGACCGCGAACGCAGCAAGAATGCGATCGCCGACCTGCAGCGGCTCGTCGCGGCCGATATGGAGCAGGTCAATGAGTTGATCCGTGAGCGGATGGACTCCGACGTGCAGATGATCCCCGATCTTGCCTCCCATCTGATCGAATCCGGCGGCAAGCGCCTGCGCCCCATGCTGACCGTCGCCTGCGCGCGCATGTGCGGCTATGAGGGCACGTCGCATCAGAAGCTCGCCGCCACGGTGGAGTTCATGCATACCGCCACCCTCCTTCACGACGATGTGGTGGACGAGAGCGATCTCAGGCGCGGCAAGGTGACCGCGCGCATGATCTGGGGCAATCAGGCCAGCGTGCTGGTGGGCGACTATCTGCTGGGCCGCGCCTTCAAGCTGATGGTGGAGACGGGCTCGCTGCGCGCGCTCGACATCCTGTCGGACGCCGCCGCCGTCATCGCGGAAGGCGAAGTGATGCAGCTCATCGCGGCCAAGGACACCGGCACCACGGAAGACGCCTATATGCGCGTCATCGAGGCCAAGACCGCCGCGCTCTTCGCCTCGGCGTGCGAGATCGGCGCCGTGATTTCCGAACATGGCGAGCGCGCGGAGGCCGCGCTTCATTCCTATGGGCGCAATCTCGGCATCGCCTTCCAGCTTGTGGACGATGCGCTCGACTATGGCGGCGCGGCGGCCGCGCTCGGCAAGAATGTCGGCGACGATTTCCGCGAAGGCAAGATCACCCTTCCCGTCGTGCTCGCCTATCGGCGCGGCGACGACGAGGAACGCGCCTTCTGGCAGCGCACGCTGGGCGAAGGCGACCAGTCGGAAGAAGACCTGCAACACGCCATGTCGCTCATCGAAAAGCACGATGCGCTCGGCGACACGATTTCCCGGGCCCGGCATTACGGCGCCATCGCCATCGACGCGCTGGCGATCTTCCCGGAAAGCGACTACCGGCAGGCGCTGAGCGATCTCGTCGAGTTCTGCATCAGCCGCGACCACTGAGCGCTCTTCCCGTCATTGCGAGAAGCGAAGCGACGAAGCAATCCATCTTTCGAGACGGCCCTTCGGGCCTCCTCGGGATGAGACCTGCCTGACTTGCACCTCATGCTGAGGAGCGGCGAAGCCGCGTCTCGAAGCAGCTTCGCTTGCCGCTCCGGATCCCGGCACAGGGCCGGGATGACAGCTATTGTTTGAAAGCGAAACTCACAACGAAATCGGCATCGCGGAAACGAAATGTCCGCGCTACCCCGTCACCACGGGCGCGGCGACGCACCACCAGTCGGGACAATCCGCCGACAGCGTGGAAAGCGCGTCCTGCGCCGCGTTCCGGTCGCTGAAGATCGCAAAGCATGTCGCGCCCGAGCCGGACATGCGGGACAGCAGCGCGCCCGGCAAGCCGTCGAGCTTGCGCAGCACCAGGCCGATTGCCGGTGCGACGTCCATGGCGGGCGCTTCGAGATCGTTGGGATGGCGTGCCAGCCATTGAAGAAGCGCGTCCAGCATTGCGAAGGACGGCGGCGGCGTGGCCTCCCTGTCCTCTTTCACAGGTGCGGCGTCGAGCCGGGCAAACACCTCGCCCGTCGCCACCGACATGCCCGGATTGACCAGCAGCAGCACGAAATCCGGCAGTGCGGGCAGGCGCGCGACGCGCTCGCCGATCCCGGTCATGAAAGCCGGCGCGGCATCGAGGCAGACCGGCACATCCGCGCCCAGTCCGAGGCCGATGCGCGCCAGCGCCTCCCCGTCGAGCCCCGTCTCCCACAAATCGTTCAACAGATGGAGCGCGGCGGCCGCGTCCGCCGAGCCGCCGCCTATGCCGGAGGCGACGGGCAGCCATTTGTCGAGCACGATGCTTGCGCCCTTGCCGCATCCCGTCTCGGCCCGCAGGGCGCGGGCGGCGCGCAGCACGAGATTGTCGGCCTCGTCCGTCAGGCCGTCGGCGAAGGGGCCTTCGATGTCGAGCGTGAGATCGGGCGCGGGTTCCGCCGTCAGCCCGTCGCCGGTATCGGGGAAGACGACGAGGCTTTCCAGTTCGTGATAGCCGTCGGGGCGGCGGCCGGCGATGCGGAGCGACAGGTTCACCTTGGCCCGCGCCTTGTTGGCCCGCCTTGCCGGGGCCATGCGCGCGCCCTCGCCCATCAGGCGCCGGTGCTCTGGCCCGGCGCCCCCGTATCGAGCAACGCGCCGACATCATTGCGCTTTTCGGCCTGTTCGAGACCGTATTCCAGCTTGTCCTTCAGGAGCGGAATGCGCTTCTTGTCCGGGTCGAGTTCGAGCGCGTGGCCCCATTGGAACCCGGCTTCGATCCTGCGGCCCACCTTCCACAGCGCATCGCCCAGATGCTCGTTGATGGTGGGGTCGCCCGGTTCCAGTTCCACGGCGCGTTCCAGATATTTCACCGCTTCCCCATAGTCGCCCAGCCGGTAATGCGCCCAGCCGAGACTGTCCACGATGTAGCCGTCGTCGGGGCGCTGCTCCACCGCCTTTTCGATCATGTCGAAGGCTTCGCTCAGATGTTCGCCCTGCTCCACCCAGGAATAGCCCAGATAGTTCAGCACCAGCGCATTGCCGTCGGAAAGTTTGAGCGCCAGCTTCAGATCCTTCTCCGCCTGGTCCCAGTTGCCCAGCCGCTCGTTGCAGATGCCGCGCGCATAATAGAGCGTCCAGTCCGAGCGGGAGGGCGTCTCCACCAGGGCGATCGCCTTTTCATATTCGGCTTCGGCGCTGGCGTAGTCTTCCTTGCTGCGATAGATGTCGCCCAGCGCCACCAGCGGGTCGACCTGCCGGGGATGTTCCTCGACGAGGTCGCGCAGAAGCGCTGTCGCTTCTTCCTCGCGCCCGAGCCGGTTGAGGTCGATCCCGGTCTGGATCTGCGCGGAAAGATAGAGCGCGGAGTCCTCGGGAACCTCCGAATACTGATCGATGGCGATCTGCCAGCGTTCCTGATCTTCGTAGAGCCCGCCCAGCACGGTGCGCGCCACGTCGAAATCCGGCTTCATGAAAAGCGCCAGATGGATATAGAGCTGCGCGAGCTGGCGCGTCGCGCCCTGGTCCAGCGCGCTGCCGAGGCCGTAAAGCACTTCGGCCACACCGGCGGCGGGCGTCGCCGCCACGCGCGGCAGGGCCTCGTCCGCGGCCAGACGGCGCAGCGCGTCTTTCACCAGCGGATTGTCCGGGGCGAGTTTTGCGAACTGCCCGAAAAGCGTTGCCGCGTCGTCCGCATGGCCGTTGCGCTGCAGGAAGGAGGCATAGGCCTGAACAACGCGGATCGAGCCGCCGCCCGTCGCGGTCATCGCCGCCGCGAAGGCGTCGTTCGCGCCTTTCGCGTCGTCGAGATAATCGAGGATCAACGCCTTGTGAAAGCTGCGGAAAAGGTCGTAGGCCGTGCGCCCCTCGAAGGCGGCGAGCTTTTCAAGCGCCGCCGCCCTGTCGCCCTTGCCGGCTTCGGCCCATGCGCCGGTCAGCGTCCCGACCAGGGCGCTGAAGGGGCCGTTGTCGGACTGCGCCTGCGCCACCACCGGATCGTCGTAATGGCCGCGCTTCACCGCGTCCAGCGCCAGCACGAGCCCCGCCAGCCGGTCGTCCGGCGTCTGGGCGACGAGTTTGCGCGCCAGCCTGACCGCGCGGGTCTCGTCGGAGGCGACCAGCGATGCGGTAAAGGCGCGTTGCAGCACGACGGGGTCGGTCGGCGCGGCTTTCAGCGCCTGGTCGAAATAGGCCGCCGCCGTGTCGCTGTCGCTCTGCGCGGCGGCGTGACGCCCGGCGAGATAGGCGCCATAGGCGCTTTCGGTGCGGATGACGTCGTCGTCGCCCAGCCCCAGCGACGGGGCGAGCCCGGCGCAGCCGGACAGGGCGAGCGCCAGACCGCCGAAAAGAGCGAGCCGCGCGACAGCATGTCCCGGACGGGAAAGAAGACGGGCGCGACCTCTCGCGGAATGGCGGTTTCCCCCGCGGGCTTCACGCTTCAACATCATTGACGGATTGCCTCTGGTCCTTGTCTGCCGAACGCCCGCGCAAGGCCCCCGCCCCGCCCGCGCGCCCCGGCGTTCCGACAGCGTAAGACCATGCGAACCGCTTTGCCAGCCCGGCGGACCGGCAAAGCGGCGCATGCCTGCTTACATATTCGGGTAGTTCGGCCCACCGCCGCCTTCGGGAACCGTCCAGTTGATGTTCTGGGAAGGATCCTTGATGTCGCAGGTTTTGCAGTGGACGCAGTTCTGCGCGTTGATCTGGAAGCGCGGATTGGAGCCGTCATCCTCCCTGACCACTTCATAGACGCCGGCCGGGCAGTAGCGCTGCGCGGGCTCGTCATACATGGGCAGGTTGTAGTTGATCGGGATCTCCGGATCCTTGAGACGCAGATGGACCGGCTGGTCCTCCTCGTGATTGGTCGCCGACAGGAAGACCGAGGACAGCTTGTCGAAGGAAATCTTGCCGTCGGGCTTGGGGTAGTCGATCGGCTTGCAGTCCGCCGCCTTTTTCAGCGTGGCGCTGTCCGGCTTGCCGTGCTTCAGCGTGAAGGGCAGGCCGATGCCCAGATTGTTCATCCACATGTCGAGGCCGCCGAAGGCAAGGCCGATCATGGTGCCGAACTTCGACCAGAAGGGCTTCACATTGCGGACGCGCTTCAGGTCCTTGTAGACCGCGCTCTTCTCATAGGCGTCCGTATAGGCCGTCAGCTCGTCGCCGCTGCGCCCGTCCTTCACCGCGTCGAAGGCCGCTTCGGCGCCCATCATGCCGGTCAGCATGGCGTTGTGGCTGCCCTTGATGCGCGGCACGTTGACGAAACCGGCCGAGCAGCCGATCAGCGCGCCGCCCGGGAAGGTGAGCTTCGGCACCGACTGGAAACCGCCCTCGGTGATGGCGCGCGCGCCATAGGAGATGCGCTTGCCGCCCTCGAAAGTGTCGCGCACGGCTTCATGCTGCTTGAAGCGCTGGAACTCGTCGAAGGGCGAGAGATACGGGTTCTTGTAGTTCAGGTGAACCACGAAGCCGACCGACACCAGATTGTCGCCGAAATGATAGAGGAACGACCCGCCGCCGGTATTGTTGTCGAGCGGCCAGCCCATGCTGTGCTGCACCAGCCCCTTCTTGTGCTTCTTGGGGTCGATTTCCCAGAGTTCCTTCAGGCCGATGCCGAATTTCTGCGGCTCGCGGCCTTCGTCGAGGCGGAATTTGCGGATCAGCTCCTTGGAAAGCGAGCCGCGCACGCCTTCGCCGAAAAGCGTGTATTTCGCGCGCAGTTCCATGCCGCGCATGAAGCTGTCCTTGTGCTCGCCATCCCTGGCGACGCCCATATCGCCGGTCGCGACGCCGGTGACGGAGCCGTTCTCGTCGTAAAGGATCTCGGCGCCCGCGAAACCGGGATAGATTTCCACGCCCAGCTCTTCGGCCTTGGCGGCCAGCCAGCGGCACAGATTGCCCAGGCTGACGATGTAGTTGCCGTGATTGTTCATCAGCGGCGGCATCAGGAAATTCGGCACGCGCAGGCCGCCGGCCGGGCCGAGAAAGAGGAAATGATCCGCCGTCACCTCGGTGTCGACGGGCGCATCCTGCTCGCGCCAGTCGGGAATGAGCGCGTCGAGGCCGACCGGGTCGATCACCGCGCCCGAAAGGATATGCGCGCCGATTTCCGAGCCCTTTTCGATCACGCAGACCGAAAGGTCGAAATCCTCTTCCGCCGCCTTCTGGCGCAGGCGGATCGCCGCGGAAAGGCCCGCCGGGCCGCCGCCAACGATCACGACGTCGTATTCCATATATTCGCGCTCGGGAAGCGCGTCCGCCTGGTCGCTCATCTAACCCTCTTTTCTCCTGCCGCGTTCCGTCCTCGGTTCCCTTTCGGGCCTGCCGGTCCGGGCCCGGGGAACGCCGGAATCCCTCTGAATTTCGCAACACTTATGGTGCCTACGGCTGTTGCGGTCAACACGGAGGGCCGTTCAGAGCCGTTTCCCCGTTCATGCCGGATGCACATGGCCGGGTTCGCTGATAATCTCGTCTCGTCAATCATGCAGAAGACAGTAGGCAGTGATTTGCGACCGTCAAATGCGGCGGGCGCGATCGGTCCCTTTCGGGGCGGGATATTCGGGAGTTCTTTTCCATAATGGATGGCGAGTCGCGGGAATTTTCGGCGGAAGACGCGGCGGCGCTGCTGGCGCTCTATGTCGAATCCGGCTGGACGGACACACTGGCCGAAAAACCGGTGAACCGCTACGAGCTGCCGGAGGCGCCGGCCCGCGCCGCCGGGGCCGCGCCCGCCGCGCCGGACGGCCCGCGCAAGGCGCCTGCGCCGCGTCCGGCGCCTGTCGAGGCCTCCCGCCCCGCCGCCCCCGCCTCGATCCCGCTGGAAGAGGCGGAAGCGGCCGAAACCGCGCGGGAAATCGCCGCGCGCTGCCAGACGCTCGACGAACTCAAACAGGCGCTCGCCGATTTCGAGGGCTGCGCGCTCAAATTCACCGCCAAGAACCTCGTTTTCGCCGACGGCAATCCGGAAGCGGACCTCATGTTCGTGGGCGAGGCGCCGGGGCGCGACGAGGATATTCAGGGCCTGCCTTTCGTGGGCCGGGCGGGCCAGCTTCTCGACCGGATGCTCGCCGCCATCGGCCGCGACCGGCAGAGCGTCTACATCACCAATGTGCTGAACTGGCGCCCGCCGGGAAACCGCGCGCCCACACCCGCCGAACAGGCCATCTGCCAGCCCTTCATCGAGCGCCATATCGCGCTGGCAAACCCTGAAGTGCTGGTGTTCCTGGGCGGCGTATCGGCCAAGCAGCTCCTCAACACCACCACCGGCATCATGCGTCTCCGGGGCAAATGGAACGTCTATCGCGCGGGCGAGCGCGAAATCCCGGCCCTGCCGACGCTGCATCCGGCCTATCTTCTGCGCCAGCCCGCCCAGAAGCGTCTGGCCTGGCAGGATCTTCTCTCGCTGATGCAGCGGCTCAACGCCCCCCGTTAACCTACGAGTAATTAATTTGCCTTGGCGCTTGAGAGGCGGCAGATGAGCGATATGATACTCGCTCATGCGCTGGGGGGTGCATCAATGACGGCTTCGGTTTCCGGGGGGCGGACGCTTCGTCCTGCCCGTACATTTTGCAAATTCGCGCTCGCGGGCTTTCTGGCCGGCGCCGCGCTGGCGCCGCTTCCCGCGGCGGCGGCGCAAGGCACCTCGGCAGAAGCAAATGCGGTAGCGCCCGCGCGCATCTGGAGCCCGGAAATCCTGAGCGGCAAGGACCGCGAACTCTACCGGCAGCTTTTTGCCGAGACCCGGCGCGGCAACTGGAAGAAAGCCGACGCCATCGCCGCCAGGCTTTCCGACAAGCGGCTGATGGGCTTCGTCCTCTACGAAAAATATATGGGCCCGCATTACCGCACGCCCTATTCGGAACTCGCGGCCTGGATGAAGAAATACCGCGACCTGCCGGGCGCGAAGGACATCTACAAACTTGCCGTGAAGCGCCGCCCTCATGGCGCGTGGCCCGCGCGGCCCGCGCGGCGCAAATGGCGCGCACCGGCCCATACCGATTATGCGGTCTATGAAAAGGACGACCGGCCCCTGTCGGCGGCCTATAAGCGGATCGCGCCCCAGGTCCGCCGCCATGTCTCGTCCGACAGCGCGGAAGAAACGCTCCATTTCCTGAAGCGCTATCACGTCAAATCGAAGCTCACCGCCGTCGAATACGACAAGGTGCGTGTGCGGGTCGCGGCCTCCGCCTTCCTGGAAGGCGATGACGAGCTGGCCTATCGCATCGCGGACGAAATTTCCTCGCGTCATGCGCGCTACGTGCCGCTGGCGGACTGGTATGCTGGTCTGTCGGCCTGGCGACGCGGGCAATACGCCGATGCCGCGCGCCACTTCAAGCGCCTGTCGGAAACCGACAGCGCGGGCGACTGGTCCAAGGCGGCGGGCGGCTTCTGGGCGGCGCGCGCCTATCTGGCCGATCGCGACCCCGAGCGCGTGGCGCCGATGCTCGAACGCGCCGCCGCGACGGGCGCGACCTTTTACGGCCTTCTCGCCACGCGCCAGCTCGGCCGCCGGATCGACATCGACTGGGTGGACCCCCAGCTCGACCAGTCATCCTTCCGCGCGCTCATCGCCAACAAGGCGGTCGCCCGCGCCGTGGCGCTCGTCCAGATCGGCCGCAAGGATCTCGCCGAACGCGAACTGATCCGCGCCCATGGCGAACTCGATCCCTCGCTCGACCAGCCGCTGATCGCGCTGGCGCAGAGTTTCGCGCTGCCCGCCGTGGCGCTGCAGGTGGCGAGCGCGGCGCGTGTGCCGCATCGCATGGTCGATGGCCGTGTACGGATGAATGCGGGCCTCTTTCCCATTCCCGAATACAGGCCCAAGGCCGGCTACAAGATGGACCGCGCGCTCATCTTCGCCTTCATGCGGCAGGAGAGCAAGTTCAAGCCCGACGCCAAATCCTATGCCGGCGCGCGCGGCCTGATGCAGATCATGCCCGCCACGGCGAGCTACATCACCAAGGACCGCAGTCTGGCGGGCCGCAACCGGGACAAGCTCCTCGATCCGAGTTTCAATGTCGGGCTCGGGCAGGACTATCTTTCCGAGCTGATGAGCTACAGCCAGCCGCAGGGCAATCTCTTCATGCTTACCACCGCCTATAATGGCGGCCCGGGCAATCTGATGCGCTGGCTCCAGAATATCGACTTCAAGGACGATCCCTTCCTCTTCATCGAGTCGATCCCGGCGCCGGAAACGCGCGGCTATATCGAGCGGGTCATTTCCAATTTCTGGCTCTACCGCTCCCGCCTCGGCCAGCCCGTCCGCTCGCTCGACGAGAGTGCATCGGGCACCTGGCCGGTGTATAAGGGCGTGGACGGGTCGCCGTCCTCCTGACACCGCGCCCGACTTCCGGCATTCCGCTTCCCCGACCGGGAGGGTCGTTCCGCTCCTTCGGCTTCGGACGGATACCGGCTCGTCTTTTCAGACAGATCGCGGCGGCCTCCCGCCGTCCTCCTCGGCAGCAACTCCTCAGCGAAAGGGTCCCCCCATGCCCGGTATCGACGAAACGCGCGACTTCATTCCGCTCAACATCGCGGTGATGACGGTATCCGACACGCGCAAGCCCGAGACCGACAAATCGGGCGACGTGCTGGCGGACCGCATCGCGGCGGCCGGGCACCATCTCGCCGAGCGCACCATCGTCAGCGACGACGTCCAGCGCATCCGCTCGCAGCTCCTGCGCTGGATCGCGGCCAAGGAAATCGACGTCGTCATCTCCACCGGCGGCACGGGGCTCACGGGGCGCGACGTGACGCCGGAAGCCTTCTTCTCCGTCTACGACAAGGAGATCGAAGGCTTCGCCGCCATCTTCCACCGCGTCTCCTTCGAGAAGATCGGCACCTCCACCATCCAGTCCCGTGCCACGGCGGGCGTCTCCCACGGCACCTATCTTTTCGCGCTGCCCGGCTCGCCCGGCGCCTGCAAGGATGGCTGGGACGAGATCCTGAAATACCAGCTCGACTACCGCTACCGCCCCTGCAATTTCGTGGAAATCATGCCCCGCCTTCAGGAGCATGTCGGGCGGGCGTAAAGAAAAACGGCGTCATCCCGGGGTGACACTGAAAAAACCGTCATTGCGAGCGCAAGCGAAGCAATCCAGTGCGTCGCGGCAAAGCGTGGATTGCGTCGTCGGCTGACGCCTCCTCGCAATGACGTGCTCCTACTCCGCCCGCGTCATCACATAGAACACGTATGAAAACTCGCCGAGGAAGCGCTCGGCGATGTCGATCTCGCGATACATCTCGTTGAAGACGGCCTTTGCCTCTTCCACGCCTTCATACGCGCCCCAGCTTTTGCGGATTTCGTCCTTCATCGGCGCGTAGTAGTCCGCGAACCAGTCCTCTTTCGGCAGCACGGTGGTCGCGACGACGCGATAGCCCGCGCGCTTTGCCGCTTCCTTGTTGGTCGCGACCGTTCCCATGCCCGGATACATTTCGCGCCAATAGTCCCAGGCTTCGGGCGAGGGCGTATCGGTCAGCCAGGTGAGTTCGGAAACGACGCAGGCGCCCGTCGGCTTCAGGTGCCGCCGCCACGCCTTCAAGCCTGCCTCGAAGCCCATCAGATAGATCGCGCCTTCCGACCAGATGAGGTCGAACGCGCCGTCGCCGAAGGGCAGTTCTTCCATGTCGGCGCGCTTCACGGTGAGCCGCTCCTCCGGCACCTCTTCGGCCACCGCGCGCTCATGCAGCTTGTCCAGAAAGGGCTCGAAAAGATCGACCGCCGTGACACGGCCTTGCGTGAGCGCCAGCAGGTCGAAGGCTTCCGGCCCCTGCCCGCAGCCCACATCGAGGATTTCCGGCGCGGGCGGCAGCTCCGGCACCAGCGCGAAGGCTTCCGCCGTCGCGCGCGCACTGCCCGGCCCGTTCCTCGGCAGCTTCAACTGGATATCGAGAAACAGTTTGAAGGGATCGATATCGCTCATGTGTTCGTCTGTCTTTCGCTCTCTTTCCAGCGGCGGTAATCCGCGCCGGTGTCGATGTCGTTCAGCGTGTCGATCAGGGCGAGCGTCAGCCCCGCCTTGTCGATATTCGCGCGCGTATCGGCCAGCGTGTTTTCGCTCGACCAGCGTACGCCCTGAAAAATCTCCGCCACGCGCGGAAAGCGCTTCATGCCGACAAGCCAGTAGCCGCCATCCTCCGCCGGTCCGAGCACGGTATCGGCGCGGCCCAGTGCCTCAAAGGCGCGGGCGATATGATCGCGCGTAATGCCGGGAATGTCGCCGCCGATAATCACCGCCGGGCCCGGCGGCAGGTCGCGGAAAAGCCGCCCCATCCGGTCGCCGAGATCGCCGCCGCCTTGCGCGATGCGCGGCACGCCGTCCGGCCAGACGCCCGTCTCATGCACGGCGCGGTCGGGCGTCAGGGCGAGCACGGTCTGCCAGCGCGGATCCGGCGCGACGCGGCGCAGCAGATCGCCGCATGTCCGGCGGAAAAAGGCGAGCGCGGCCACATCGCCGATCTCGCGGGCAAGGCGGGTCTTTACCCGGCCCAGACGCGGCGCCTTGGCCATGACGACAAGCTGCCTGTCCATGAGCCGTTCCGTCTACTGATAGATACGGGCGATCAGCCGGGGCGGCACGCGCAGATAATAGAGCGTGAGGCAGGCGAAGTTGCGCAGGATGCGCGCGGCGAAACCGTCCTTTATATAGCGGTCCGGGCTGGTGACGGCGCGCGAGCGCAGCATCACCAGGCGCCGCCTGCCGATCCGGCGCACGAAATCCACATCCTCCATCAGCGGCATGTCGCGATAGCCGCCGAGCTTTTCATACAGCCGCCGGTTGATGAGGAGACCCTGATCGCCATAGGGCAGGCGCAGGATCGCGCAGCGCAGCGCGACGATGCTTTCCAGAAAGCGCGCCCAGCCCGAAAAATCGTCCAGCGTGAAACGGAACGCGGCGGCGATCTCGGAGCTGCGGAAACGCCCCGCCTCCACCTGTTCCAGAAATTTCGACACTTCTTCGTCCCAGCCGGTTTCCAGCACCGTGTCGGCATGGAGGAAGAGCAGCCAGTCGCCCTTCGCCTCCCGCGCGCCGGCGGCAAGCTGGGGGCCCCGCCCCCGCTCGCCCGTCACCAGATGGGCGCCCGCCGCCTCCACCACGTCCAGCGTGCCGTCGGTGGAGCCGCCGTCGGAAACGACGACTTCCTTCACACGGCCGCGCACCACCGCGCCCACCAGCGGGAACATGGCGCGGGGCAATTCGTCTTCGGCATTCAGGGTCGGGATGATCACGCTCAACATGCGAGCCAATTAGCCATGGAGCGTAGTCACACTGCAAGGAAACTGTCCCCTTCCGGATAAATGTTCTTGTTCTGCTCTCTCGTTCTGCTAGGATTTCCTCATGACGATGAGTCGCCACATAGCGCGTCCCGGCCGCACCGCCCGTCCCCACGCCAATTCCCCGATTGGCTCCAAGGCGGTGGCGCGGCCGTCCCGGCTCCCCAACGCCCCGTCCCCCGTACCCCAAGGCGTGAGCGAGCCCAACCTGCCCCCCGACGGCCGCCGTGGCCGGGGCGCGCTTACCAACCGCCCGGGCCGGTTCGAGCCGCGCGGCTATGAGCTGGAAGACGATGGTTGGGACGGGCTTTCCTCGGTCCCCGCGCTGAAGACGGAAGTCACCGTCGAACATGCCAAGACCATCATCTCGCGCAACCGGTCGCCGGATATTTCCTTCGACCGCTCGATCAATCCCTATCGGGGCTGCGAGCATGGCTGCGTCTACTGCTTCGCCCGGCCGACCCATGCCTATATGGGGCTGTCGGCCGGGCTCGATTTCGAGAGCCGCCTTTTCGCCAAGCCCAATGCGGCGGAGCTTCTGGCGCGCGAGCTGTCCAGGCCCGGCTATGAGGTGCGCCCCATCGCCATCGGCACCAATACCGATCCCTATCAGCCGATCGAGCAGCGCTACCGCGTCACGCGCTCCATCCTCGAAGTGCTTTCGGCCTATCACCACCCCGTCACCATCGTGACGAAATCCGCGCGGGTGACGCGCGATCTCGACATCCTCGCCGACATGGCGACGCGCAATCTCGTCAAGGTCGCGATCTCCGTGACGACGCTGGACGCGACCCTCGCCCGCAAGATGGAGCCGCGCGCCTCCACGCCCTCCAAACGCATGGAAGCGCTTTCCATGCTGTCGGAAGCGGGCGTGCCGACGGGCGTCATGGTCGCCCCCGTCATCCCCGCGCTGAACGACAGCGAGATCGAGCGCATATTGCAGGGCGCGGCCCATGCCGGCGTCGCGCAGGCCGGTTTCGTCCTCTTGCGCCTGCCGCTCGAAATCGCCGACCTCTTCAAGGAATGGCTCAACGAAAACGTGCCGGACAGCGCCGAGCGCGTCATGTCCCTCATCCGCCAGATGCGCGGCGGCAAGGAATACGATGCCGAATGGGGAAGCCGCATGAGAGGCACCGGCCCCTACGCCTGGCAGATCGGCCGCCGCTTCGAAATCGCCGCCCGCAAATTGGGGCTCAACAGGATCGGGACCGATCTCGACTGCGACCGGTTCACGGTGCCGGGACGAGGCAAGCAGCTCGAATTGCTGTGAGGCCCTTCAGCCGTCATGCCGGGCTCGCCCCGGCATCCATACCGACTCCGAATAACGGAACACCTTCCACATGGACCCCGGATCAAGTCCGGGGTGACGGTCTCTGGATTTGGCAAAGCCCCGCAACGAGTGCCGGGACGACACCGAGTTTTTGACGCTTTCCGAAA
Organism: Parvibaculum indicum; assembly: GCF_011762095.1. Classification (GTDB taxonomy): domain Bacteria; phylum Pseudomonadota; class Alphaproteobacteria; order Parvibaculales; family Parvibaculaceae; genus Parvibaculum; species Parvibaculum indicum. The sequence goes on from NZ_JAASQO010000007.1 coordinate 48,409, forward strand.
ACACAACAAAGACTGTCATCCTGGCACATGCCGGGGCCCAGGGGCCGCGGACACCGGACGTACCGCCCATGGATCCCGGGACAAGCCCGGGACGACGCCGAGTTTTTGACACTTTCCGAAAACACAACAAAGGCTGTCATCCCGGCGAAAGCCGGGACCCACTCGCTTTTCCCCAGCCCGCCTAAGTCGTTTAGGGCACTTCGGAACATGCAAGGCACAATCCAATCGCACCTCATCCATATGCCGCGCCGCCAATGGGTCCCGGCTTTCGCCGGGATGACACGGAGAGGGAATCTACGGATAGAGTGATTGAGGTTTTACATTCCACATCACAAACTCCGCTCCATGCCCCGCCCCGCCAAACCGAAAACCACTTTCACCCCCGACTTCGCCTTCGAGGAAGAAGCCGGCGCGCCGCAGGTGATTGTCTGCGGCGTGGACGAGGCCGGTCGCGGCCCGCTGGCGGGGCCTGTCGTCGCCGCCGCCGTCATTCTCGATCCCGCGCATCTGCCGCCCGGCCTCGACGATTCCAAAAAGCTCACCGCGAAGAAGCGCGAGGCGCTTTACGGCCTCATCCGCGCCCAGGCGCAGGTCGGGGTCGGCATGGCGAGCGTCGAGGAAATCGACCGCATCAACATTCTCGCCGCCTCCATGCTGGCGATGTCCCGCGCGGTGGCGGCGCTGCCCTCAGCCCCCGCCCATGCCCTTATCGACGGCAACCGCTCGCCGGAGCTTGCCTGCCCCGCCACGCCCGTCGTCAAAGGCGACAGCCGGTCGCTCTCCATCGCGGCGGCCTCCATTGTCGCCAAGGTCACGCGCGACCGGATGATGATCGAGATGGCCGCCGAATTTCCGGCTTACGGATTCGAGCGGCATATGGGCTACGGCACGAAGCAGCACCTCGATGCGCTCGAAAATGCCGGTCCCTGCCCGCATCACCGCAAAAGTTTCGCGCCCGTCGCCGCGCTCCTAACTCAAGATATTGAGTCCGCCGAGTCCCGAGAGACTCGATTTAGTGTCTCCGAATCCGTTAACCCCTTGATTCCACAAAAATAATTGACGCCGATTCGCGACCTCGCCATGATCGCCGGCTCCAACGGGGCGACATGTAGAGGGGCGTTAGCGTGGCACGGACAGGCAACGGCACGGCGGCAACCGCCGAGAAGATCATTCAAGGCAACTGCATCGAGGCGATGAACGCCCTGCCGGCGAACTCCGTCGATCTCATTTTCGCGGACCCGCCCTACAACCTTCAGCTCGGCGGCGACCTCACCCGCCCCGACCAGTCCAAGGTCGATGCCGTCACCGACGAATGGGACAAGTTCGAGAGCTTCGAGAGCTATGACCGCTTCACGCGGGAATGGCTCGCCGCGGCGCGCCGCGTACTGAAACCCACCGGCGCCATCTGGGTCATCGGCTCCTATCACAACATCTTCCGCGTCGGCGCGAGCCTTCAGGATCTCGGCTACTGGATCATGAACGACGTCGTGTGGCGCAAGTCGAACCCGATGCCGAATTTCCGCGGCACGCGCTTCACCAATGCGCATGAGACGCTGATCTGGGCCGTGCGCGATGCCGACCAGAAGAAATATACCTTCAACTACGACGCGATGAAGGCGCTCAACGAAGACCTTCAGATGCGCTCCGACTGGCTGATCCCGATCTGCAATGGCGGCGAGCGGCTGAAGGACAAGGACGGCAACAAGGCGCATGCGACGCAGAAGCCGGAAGCGCTTCTCCACCGCGTGTTGCTCGCCACCACCAATCCCGGCGATGTCGTGCTCGACCCCTTCTTCGGCTCCGGCACCACGGGCGCGGTCGCCAAGAAGCTCGGCCGCAAGTTCATCGGCATCGAGCGCGAAGCGAAATACATCAAGGTCGCGCGCGAGCGCATCCGCCAGGTGCAGCCGTCGAGCCCGGAAGACCTCAAGGTCACGCAGTCGAAAAAGGCCGCGCCGCGCATTCCCTTCGGCACCATCGTCGAGCGCGGATTGCTGGAGCCCGGCACCAAGCTCTACGATCCGCAGCGCCGCCACGCCGCGCGCGTGCGCGCCGACGGTTCGCTCGTCTGCGCCGACGCCACCGGCTCCATCCACAAGATCGGCGCCCATGTGCAGGGCCTCGAAGCCTGCAATGGCTGGACCTATTGGCACTTCAAGACCGACGGCAAGCTGAAGCCCATCGACATGCTGCGCCAGAAGCTGCGTGCCGAGATGGGCGAGGGGTAATCCTCATTTGTCATTGCCGGGCCCGACCCGGCAATCCAGCGCAACAATGCGCGGCACGCGCCGCTCTGGATGCCCGGATCAAGTCCGGGCATGACAAAAAAGAATGTCATCCCGGCGAAAGCCGGGACCCAATCCACGTTTCAGCGCGTTGTGACGCGAGTGGATCCCGGGAACAAGTCCCGGGATGAAAATGTATTTTGTGGTTACAGCAGAAAATCAAAAAGCTCTGCGTCGTCCCGGCACTCGTTGCCGGACCCATTAGCGCAGCGGTGTATCGTCGAGGCGAGTGGGTCCCGGCTTTCGCCGGGATGACAGCCATTGTTGTAGCTACTTCCCCTTGAACAAAGGCCCCGCATCCGGCGCGGCATGCGCGGCGGCCTTTTTCATCACGGTCGGCAGGGCCTGCGCGTCCAGCTCCTCCTCCGGCACCCAGAGCCCCTCGGCCTTTTTCGCCTCGCGCGCGCCCACTTCGGCCACGAAGATCGCAAGCTGAAGGTGGAAATGCGTAAAGGTGTGTTCGACGAGCCCCGGCACACGCGCCCATTTCGCCGTCACCGGCGCGGCTTCCAACAAAACGTCCTCGTCGATCTCGGCTTGCGTCCACTCCGTCGTCGGCACTTCCAGCATGCCGCCCAGCAGCCCCTTGTCGGGCCGGCGGCGCAAGAGCACCTCGCCCTTCCCGTTCCTTAGATAGAAGCAGGCGCCGCGCCGCGTGGGCCGCGCCTTTTTCGGTGCGCGGCGCGGCAGCGTTTCGGCGATGCCCTTCTCGAAGGCCAGACACCCTTGCGACACCGGACAGCGATTGCAGGACGGGCTTTTGGGACTGCATATCGTCGCGCCCAGATCCATCATCGCCTGCGCGAAATCGCCGGGGCGTTCGTCGGGCGTCAGTGTCTCGGCGGCGGGACGGATTTCCTTCTTGGCGTCGGGCAGCGGCGTTTCGATGGCGAAGAGCCGCGCCACCACGCGCTCCACATTGCCGTCCACCACGGTCGCCTTGCGGTCGAAGGCGATGGCGGCGATCGCCGCGGCCGTATAGGGCCCGATGCCCGGCAGCGCCTTCAGCCCTTCCTCGGTGTCGGGAAAGCGCCCGTCATGCTCGTCCGCCACCCTGATGGCGCAGGCATGGAGGTTCCGCGCGCGGGAGTAGTAGCCGAGCCCTGCCCAGGCCTCCATCACCTTGTCGCGCGGCGCGGCGGCGAGGCTTTCCACATCCGGCCAGCGGCTCACGAAATCGCGGAAATAGGGGCCGACGGTCGCCACCGTCGTCTGCTGGAGCATGATCTCGGACAGCCAGACGCGATAGGGGTCCGCCCGTGCGCCCCTGTCGCGGGCCCCCTTTTGTTTTTTGGGCGGCCGCACCCGCCAGGGCAGGTCGCGCGCATGCACGTCGTACCAGGCGAGCAGCCTTTCGCCGACGCTCTCCCGTTTCCCGCCCTTTTTTGCCGCTTTTGCTGCCATGCCTTCATATGTCGTTTCGAGGGCGTTCCCGTCAAACGATCCGGCGGGCAGGCCTTACGAAAGGGAGATGTGCGTAAGAAGCGATTCCGAGTCAGAATGCGCGCCATGAACGAGTTGCTGGGAGATAAGGTCGCCTCCAGGCGCTATGCCCCCGCGCCCATCGGCGGGCGGGTGATGGCGGCCGCGCGCGACGCCTTCAAGAAGCGTGGCTTTGCGCAGGTGCAGATCCTCTCCCATTGGCCGGAAATCGTGGGCGAGACGCTGGCGGAATATTGCGCGCCGGAAAAGCTCGCCTTTCCGCGCTTCTCGAAGGATGAAAAGCAGAAAGGGCCCTCCACCGGCGCGGTGCTGACCTTGCGCGTGGAAGGCCCCGCCGCGGTCGAGATCAAGCATCTGGAACCCCAGATCGTCTCCCGCATCAACGCATATTATGGGTATGACGCGGTCGCCCGGCTGAAACTCGTGCAGGGCCCGCTGCCGCATAAACCCGTCCGCAAGCGCCGGAAAATCAGGGCGCTGACGCCGGACGAACGAAAGAAGCTCGCTCAAGAGCTTGAATCGATAGAGGAAACGCCTCTCAGGGGAGCGCTGGCCCGGCTGGGCGAGCGGGTGATCGGAGCCCATAAGCGCTGAACGCGAGTCCCGATTCTCGTCTGATGGCAACAGAAAGGATTCGTTGAGGGGGCCCCTCAAGGCCGCCATAATACGCAACATCTAGTGGGGACTAGCAGTCGTGAATCAAAATCGAGTTATCATCATCCTTGCCGCCGTCGTGGTGGTTTTGGGCCTTGGCTATCTCGCCTACACCCAGTTCGGGGCTTCCGCGGAGGCCGAGCTGGCGTCGGCGGACGTCATGACGGCGGACAGCGCGCTGGAAAAGGAGCTTCTGGTTCCCGGCCCGCTCGGCGACATGACCATGGGCGAGAAGGACGCGCCGGTGGTCGTCATCGAATATTCCTCGATGACCTGCCCCCATTGCGCCGACTTCAACAACCAGACCTTCCCCGACCTGAAAAAGACCTATATCGACACCGGCAAGGTCTATTTCATTTCGCGGCCCTTCCCCTTCGACAGCGCGGCGACGGCGGCCTTCATGCTGGCCTTCTGCGCGGGCCCGGAGCGGTATTTCGGCTTTGTGGACGTGCTGTTCGAGCAGCAGCGCCAGTGGATCCTCGCAGACGATCCGATGGCCGCGCTGGAAAAGATCGCCCGGCAGGGCGGCTTCTCCAAGGAGCAGTTCCAGCAATGCATGCAGAACGGCGAGGTCTTCGACCATATTTCCAAGGTCGCCAAGCGCGGGGCGGAAGAGTTCAACATCCGCTCGACGCCCACCTTCTTCATCAACGGCCAGATGGTTCAGGGCTTCATGAGCTGGAAGGAGTTCCAGCCGCTGGTCGAAAAGGCGCTCGAGGGCAAGGACATCACCAAATCCGAGCCCGAAGGCGAGACGACGCCCCAGGACGAAGCGCCCGGGGAAGAATGATCGGCGGGGAGAGCGCGAAAGCGCGCCTCTCCCCTTTTTTCAACGCTAGAGAGACGAACGAGCAACGCACGTGAAGTTCAACCGGCTACGCCTTTCCGGCTTCAAATCATTCGTCGACCCGACCGACCTCATCATCGAGGCCGGGCTTACCGGCGTAGTCGGCCCCAATGGCTGCGGCAAATCCAACCTGCTGGAAGCGCTGCGCTGGGTGATGGGCGAAAACTCGTTCAAGAACATGCGCGGCTCGGGCATGGAGGATGTGATCTTCGCAGGCACCTCCGCCCGCCCGGCGCGCAACCATGCCGAGGTCGTGCTCTATATCGACAATGTCGATCGCACCGCGCCCGCCGCCTATAACGACTGCGAAGTGGTGGAAATCTCGCGCAAGATCGAGCGCGATGCCGGCTCCACCTATCGCATCAACGGGCGCGAAGTGCGCGCGCGCGACGTGCAGCTCTTCTTCGCCGACGCTTCCACCGGCGCGCATTCGCCCGCGCTCGTCCGGCAAGGCCAGATTTCGCAGCTCATTTCGTCCAAGCCGATCAATCGCCGCCGCATCCTCGAAGAGGCTGCGGGCATTACCGGCCTTTATACCCGCCGTCACGAGGCGGAGCTGCGCCTGAAGGCGGCCGAAACCAACCTCACCCGTCTCGACGATGTGGTGGCGCAGCAGGAATCGCAGCTTGCGAGCCTGAAGCGTCAGGCCCGTCAGGCGGTGCGCTATCGTAATCTCTCCGGTCAGGTGCGCGAGACGGAAGCCATGCTGCTTCACCTGCGCTGGAGCCATGCACGCGAAACGCTGGCCGCCGAAGAGCAGCGCCTTGCCGAAACCGATGTGCGCGTTGCCGACCTCACCCGCGAGGCCGCCGCCGCCGCGCGTCTGGAAGGCGAGGCCTCGCAGGGCCTGCCCCAGCTTCGCGAAAAGGAAGCGGAAGCCGCCGCGCGGCTTCACCGCCTCAATGTCGAGCGTGAAAATCTCGATGCGGAAGAAACCCGCGCCAAGGAACAGGCGACCCGCCTTTCCGCCCGGATCGAACAGACCGACCAGGATCTCGGCCGCGAGCGGGGGCTGATCGAAGACACCAATGCCGCCATCGAGAAACTCGATGCCGAAACCGCCGAACTGAAAGCGTCCGAGGAAGGACAGGATCGGGCCAAGGCGGAAGCCGAGACCCGCGTGAGCGAAGCGCAGGAAAAGCTCAATACGCATGAAAGCGAACTCGACCAGCTCAATCAGGAAATTGCGAAACTCTCCGCGGAGCGCAACAGCCTGGTGAAATCGATCGAGAACTCGCGCCAGCGCATCGAGAAGCTGGAACGCCAGCTTGCCGACATTGCCCGCGAGCGCGACACGCTGTCGGACGCGGAAGAAAAGAAAGCCGCCATCGCCGCCCAGACCGCCGAGCTTGAAGAAGCCGCGGAAAAGGTGACGGCCTCCGAACGTCAGGCGCAGGAAGCCGAAGACGCCCGCAAGAATGCGCAGACCGCCGAAGCGCAGTCGCGCGAGCCGATGCAGGCCGCCGAGCGCGTGGTCGGCGATCTGGCCGCCGAAGCGAAGACGCTGACCGAACTCTTGGCCGTCGGCGAAAGCGATCTCTTCCCGCCGCTGATCGACGCGGTGACGGTGGAGCATGGCTACGAAACCGCGCTCGGCGCCGCGCTGGGCGACGATCTCGCCGTGCCGGCCAACGATGCCGCCCCGGTCCATTGGGGCACGCTGCCGCCTTTCGACACGCCGCCGGCGCTGCCGGAAGGCGTGACGCCGCTTTCCTATTTCGTGCAGGCGCCGCCCGCCCTTGCCCGCCGCCTGTCGCAAATCGGCATCGTGGTGTCGGAGGAAGACGGCAAGCGCCTTCATGCCTCGCTGAAACCCGGCCAGCGTCTCGTCACGCAGGAAGGCGCGCTCTGGCGCTGGGACGGCTACACCGCCGCCGCCGATGCGCCCACCGCCTCCGCCAAGCGGCTCGAACAGCGCAACCGGCTTGCCGATCTCGAAGAGGAGCTGGTCGAGGCCCGCCGCAAGGCGGCCGATGCGCGCACCGCCTTCGAGGAAGCGCGTCTCGCCGCCGAGCAGGCCGCGCAGAACGAACAGGAATGCCGCCGCGCCATGCGCGAGGCATCTCAGGCGCATAACCAGCTTCGCGACCGGCTGACCGCGGCCGAACGTGCCGCCTCGCAGCAGATTTCGCGCCTCGAAGCGCTGGCCGAAGCGCATGAGCGCATCACCGGCGATCTGGAAGAAGCGCGCAAATCGCTCGAGGAATCGCAGAGCGCGCTCGACGCCCTGCGCCCGGACGAGGAACTGCGCAGCCGCGCTGGCGAACTGCGCGACACCGTCGCCTCGCTGCGGCTGGAACTTTCCGAAGCGCGCGCCCAGGCCGAGGGTCTTCGCCGCGAGGCGGAAGCCCGCACCCGGCGCCTCGGGGCGATCGAGCAGGAAAGCGCGGCGTGGAAACTTCGCGCCGACAATGCGACCAAGCAGATCGAAACGCTGGAAAACCGGCAGGCGGAAGCCCGCGAAGAGCTTCAGGCGCTGGAAGGCGTGCCGGCCCAGATCGAGGAAAAGCGCCGCTCGCTGCTGGAATATATTGCCGAGGCCGAAAAGGCGCGCGGCGAGGCCGCCGACCTCCTCGCCACGGCGGAGACCCAGCTTGCCGAGACCGCCAAGCACGCCAAGATGACGCAGAGCCAGCTCGGCGAAACGCGCGAGGAGCGCGCCCGGATCGACGGTCTCGTCACCGGCGCGCGCGAGCGGCTGGCCGAATCGGAAGCGCGTATCCGCGAAGTGCTGGAATGCGCCCCGGAAGAAGCCCTCGCCCAGGCCAATCTGGCCGAAGGCGCGGAACTGCCGGACGCCGACCAGATCGAGGCAAGGCTCGAAAAATACAAGCGCGAGCGCGAGAGCCTTGGCGGCGTGAATTTGCGCGCCGAGGAAGAGGCCCGCGAACTCTCCGAAGAGCTCGAGGCGATGAATTCCGAGCGCGAGGATCTCGTCAGCGCCATCGCCAAGCTGCGCCAGGGCATCGGCAGCCTCAACCGCGAAGGCCGCCAGCGCATGCTGGAAGCCTTCGAGAAGGTGAACGAGAATTTCGGCCGCCTGTTCACCCACCTCTTCGGCGGCGGCGAAGCGCATCTGAAGCTCACCGAATCGGACGATCCGCTGGAAGCGGGGCTGGAAATCATGGCCCGTCCGCCCGGCAAGCGGCTTCAGGTCATGTCGCTGCTCTCCGGCGGCGAGCAGGCGCTGACCGCCATGTCGCTCATCTTCGCGGTGTTCCTCACCAATCCCTCGCCGATCTGCGTGCTGGACGAGGTGGACGCGCCGCTGGACGACGCCAATGTGGAGCGTTTCTGCGAGCTGATGGAAGAGATGACGCGCACCACCGATACGCGCTTCCTCATCATCACCCATCATGCGCTCACCATGGCCCGGATGAACCGCCTTTACGGCGTGACCATGCAGGAACGCGGCGTTTCGACACTGGTCTCGGTCGATCTCGACACCGCCGAGCAGATGCGCGAAGCCTCCTGATCCGACCTTCGTTCATCGGTATCTGAACGATCTCAAAGCCCTCATCCTGAGGAGGACGCGCAAGCGTCCGTCTCGAAGGATGGCGATAAGCACGGGCCTCGCCCTTCGAGACGCGGACTTGCATCCGCGCCTCAGGGTGAGGAACGGCGTGAGTGACGCAACGTCAAGGCCCCGCTTCGGCGGGGCTTTTTCGCGGGAAGGCCGAAGGCCCCTCCCGCCCCTTTGCGAGACTCGGACATGGCGTTTTTTCAGAAACCCGCGAAGGGCGATGCCGCGCCTGCGAAGACGTGCGTTTTTTCGTTCAAAATCAGGGACTTGGGACGGATAACCCTGTTCTTGACAGTCCATGCCCCCGCAAGTAGGGTGCGCGCGGCTTGAGGCGGGGGAACTGCGGAATTTTGCGGTCCCGAAGGCCTTTTCAGAAGGCGGAGAACGGGTTTTGGCGAACGATAAGCGCGACCCTTACGCTGTCGACGAGAAGGCCTTGTCCGATCTGGACAAGCGTATCCGGTCCGCGCGGAAATCGACGAAGGACCCCCGAAACCAGCCAGACGATGACGCAGACGCGCGCCGGTCGTCCGATATGAGCCTCGCATTCCGCATGTCGTCCGATCTCGTGGCCGGCGTGCTGGTCGGAGCGTTTATCGGTTGGGGGCTCGATTGGGTGCTCGGCACCTCTCCGTTCGGCCTCATCGTCTTTCTGGGGCTCGGCACCGTTGCCGGCGTCAGAAATCTGCTTCGCACGGTCCGAAAGATGTCCGGCGAAGATGGCAAGGACAAGGACGGGCAATAGCCCGACGTAATAAAACAGGGGCTTTGCGCCGTGGCAGCTGAATCCGGGTCTGGTTTCCCAGTCGATCCTCTTCACCAGTTCGTGGTGAACAAGATTTTTCCGCTGGAGATCGGCGGCATCGATGCCTCCTTCACCAATTCCAGCCTCTGGATGATCGTCGTTCTGGGCTTCGTTACCGCCTTTACCGTGATCGGCATGAGCCGGCGCTCCATGGTGCCCGGCCGGCTGCAATCCTCGGTCGAGATCTTCTACGAATTCATCGCCAACATGGTGCGCGACAATGCGGGCCATGACGCGCAGCGTTTCTTCCCGTTCGTCTTCACGCTCTTCATGTTCGTCTTCACGGCGAACGTCATCGGCCTTTTCCCCTACGCCTTCACGGTGACGAGCCACATCATCGTCACCTTCGCGCTGGCGATCATGGTCTTCCTGGGCGTCACGGTGACGGGCCTCATCCTGCACGGGCCGAAATTCTTCGGTCTCTTCGTGCCGTCGGGCGTGCCGGTCTACATGCTGATCCTGGTGACGCCGATCGAGATCATTTCCTACATCTCGCGTCCGATCAGCCACTCGGTTCGTCTTTTCGCGAACATGCTGGCCGGTCACATCACGCTGAAGGTGTTCGCAGGCTTCGTGATTTCGTTCCTGGGCGCGGGCGCGGTCGGCTGGGCCGGCGCCGTGCTGCCCTTCGGCATGATCGTGGCGCTCACCGCGCTCGAATTGCTGGTCGCGGCGCTGCAAGCCTATGTGTTCGCGGTTCTTACCTGCATGTATCTGGGCGATGCGCTGCATCCGGGTCACTGATCCCGCGCGGCTCGCCGTTTAAGTCATTGCGGCCTCCAAAAGGGGCCGCGCCGTTTGAAAAACAAGAGATTTGTCGGGTCACTCCGGCCCGTCAGAGTTCCAGTTAACCCCGAAGGAGCAGAAGGTTATGGAAGCAGAAGCAGCAAAGTACATCGGCGCCGGCATCGCGTGCCTCGGCATGGGCGGCGCGGGCATTGGCCTCGGCGCGATTTTCGGCAACTACCTGGCGGGCGCGCTGCGCAACCCGTCGGCGGCTCAGGGCCAGTTCGGTAACCTGATCTTCGGTTTCGCCGTGACGGAAGCGCTGGGCATCTTCTCGCTGCTCGTCGCGCTGATCCTGCTGTTCGCGTAATCCCCAAGATCTTTTTCTCGGGGATTTAACGACTGGCTGGCCGCCTTGCCGGATTCGTCCGGAGGCGGCCATTCCGGCTAGGAGAAAAAAATGGCCACTGAGACGGCGCATCAGATCGTCGCCCAAGTTGAACATGCGGACCCGACCGAGCACACCATGGCCGGTCAGGAAGCGGCTCATGGCGGCGCTCACGAGACCGGCTTCCCGCCATTCAATCCGGACTCGTTCTCGTCGCAGCTCATCTGGCTGGCGATCAGCTTCGGCATCCTCTATCTGCTGATGTCGCGCGTCGCCCTGCCCAAGATCGCGACCGTTCTGGAAGAGCGTCACGACCGCATCGCCGACGATCTCGATCAGGCGGAGCAGTTCCGTTCGCAGACGCAGGAAGCGATCGAGGCCTATGAAAAGGCGCTCGGCGAAGCCCGCGACGAAGCTCACAAGATCGCCCAGGCGACGCGTGACGAGCTTCAGGCCGAAACGGACCGCCAGCGTCAGGAAGTCGAGGGCGAGCTTGCCGCCCGGATCGCCGACGCGGAATCGCGCATCAAATCGACCAAGGACACGGCCATGGGCAATGTCCGCGACATCGCCGCCGACGTGGCCGGTACCGTGGTCAGCCAGGTGCTTGGCGAAAATGCCGACACGGCCGCTCTCGAGCGCGCCGTCGACGCGGAAATCAAGTGAGGAGAGACTTATGCTTCTGACAGGTGAATTCTGGGTCCTCCTCGGTCTGATCGTTTTCATCGGCATCGTCATCTATATGCGCGTGCCGGGCATGCTGACCAAGTCGCTCGACGAGCGCGGCGCCGGCATCGCCAAGGAACTCGACGAGGCCCGCCGCCTTCGCGAGGAAGCCCAGCAGGTGCTGGCCTCCTATCAGCGCAAGCAGCGCGAAGCGATGAAGGAAGCCGAAGACATCGTCGCCCAGGCCAAGGTGGAAGCCGAAGCCATGGCGAAGGAAACCCGCGACAACCTCAAGGCCCAGGTCGAGCGCCGCACCCAGATGGCGGAGCAGAAGATCGCGCAGGCCGAGGTTCAGGCGATGAACGAAGTTCGCGCCGTGGCCGCCGACGTCGCCATCGAGGCGGCCCGCCGGCTGATCGCGGAAAAGGTCGACACCTCCAGGGATGCGGAGATCATCGAAAAGTCGATCGCGGATCTCACGGCCAAGCTGCACTGACGGCTCGCCAACCGAACGCCCGAAACCCCGCCCTCGGAAACGAGCGGCGGGGTTTCTTTTTGTGCATCCCCTCCCCCTTTTCTTCACCTCCCCCTTTGACGGGGGAGGTCGGCGCGAAGCGCCGGGAGGGGGCGACGCAAGAGCGCGGAACGCACCTTTTCTCCCCCGGCTCGACAAGGCAGGATACGCCCTCACACAGGGGAGAGGGGCCGATGCTGTCCGACTATCAGAAGACCGAATTCACCCATGAGGGCGAGACGAAGCCCGTCTATACGCGGGGGATGGGGCCCGCCGTCATCGTCATTCATGAGATTCCCGGCATCACGCCGGAGGGCGTCCGATTCGCGGACTGGGTGGTCGATGCGGGGTTTCGCGTCTATATGCCGGAGCTTCTCGGCATAGCGGGCAAGCCGCTCACCACGCCCTATGCCCTGCGCTCGATCGCAAAACTCTGCATCAGCCGCGAGTTCCATGTGCTGGCCGCCCATCGCTCCAGCCCCGTCACCGACTGGCTGCGCGCGCTGGCCCGCCACGCGCATGAGGAAGCCGGCGGCAAGGGCGTCGGCGCCATCGGCATGTGTTTCTCGGGCAATTTCGCCCTCTCCATGATGATGGAACCCTCCCTGATGGCGCCGGTGCTGTCGCAACCCTCCATGCCCTTCCCGCTCGGCGCCGAGCGCAAGGCCGCGCTCCATCTCTCTCCGCGGGAATGGCAATGCGTGAAGGACCGCTGCGCCCCTGTCGAAGAAGGCGGACGGGGCGACAAGGTGCTGGGCCTGCGCTTCAAGGGCGACCGTTTGAGCCCGCCGGAGAAATTCGAAACGCTGCGCCGCGAGCTCGGCGACGCTTTCGAGGGCATCGAACTCGACGACAGCACCGCCAATCCCGATTCGCCCGCGCCGCAGCCGCACAGCGTCGTCACGAACGACCTCATCGACCGCGACGGCGAACCGACCAGGGAAGCGGCGAAGCGCGTGATCTCGTTTTTTCGGGAGCGGCTTCTGGGGACCTAACCCCACACTCAGCTGTCATCCCGGCGAAAGCCGGGACCCATTGGCTCTGCGGCGACTGCCGCCTTCGCTCCTCACCCTGAGGAGCAGACGTCAGTCTGCGTCTCGAAGGGCGAGGCCCGGGCTTGCCGCCGTCCTTCGAGACGGACGCATTCGCGTCCTCCTCAGGATGAGGCCAATATTTACCCCCCCACCAGCCGCACTTCCGGCCACTTCTCCAGCCAGCGCGCCGCCTTGCGTCGCAGTTCGGCCGCGTCGAAATTCGCGACCGGGTTGGGGCGGATCACCATGTCTTCAATGTCGTCGAAGCCCTTCGGCGCGTAGACATCGCCCGCCGCCGACATTCCCACCATGCAGGCGGGCGCGAGGAAACGGTCGATCCCGTCGGTCGCTTTCGCGAGCGGTGGATAGGGCCGCCCGAATTTTTCCTCATACCAGAGATGCACGCGCGCCTGATTGCGGATTTCCATTTCCACGCCGAGCCCGGAAAACAGCTCCCGCCCGCGGGCGATCGCATCGTCCTCCGCCTCCCATGAGGTGTCGGAATCGAAATAGAAAATGTCGTAATCCTTGATGCCATAGCCCGGCTCGCGCCCGGTCAGCGCGTTCCAGACCGTCTGGAAAAGACAGCCCGAAACGAGCCAGCTATCGGCAAGCCCCAGCTCCGGCAACAGGGACAGGACGGCGCGGTTCGCCTCATTGGTCAGCGCCAGTTCCGTGAACCGCGTCGCCTCCATCAGTTCCCGGCCCGTATCTTCGCCGCCATCGCCTCGAACAGCGCGATGGTTTCGTCCTCGCGGAAACTCGTCTCCTCATTGGTCCGGCCGTAATCGCTGTTGGCCGATGTCTTGACGATGACGAGATCCTGCGCCGGATCGACATAGATGAACTGGTTGTAGATGCCGACCGCCGCGAAAGGACCGTCCGCCGCGCGCGGCAGCCACCACAGATAGCCATAGCCCCATACCGTGTCGGACAGCTCCTGCTTGCCGGGCATGAGCCGCGGCGCGTCCGGCGTATGCGACGCCTTCACCCAGTCCGCGGGCACGATCCGTTCGCCGTTCCATTTACCGCCGTTCAGATAGAGAAGACCGAACCGCGCATAGTCGCGCAGCGTGACGTTCACCCCGCCCGCGGCAAGCTCCATGCCGGTATCGTCCAGCACCCAGTAGCCGTCATGCTCGGCGCCGATCTTCGACCAGATCCGGTCTTCCAGATATTCGCTCGGGCTCTCGCCCGTCGCGCGCAGCAGCACCAGGCCCAGCATCTGCGCATCGAGACTGTTATAGAGGTTCACCGTGCCGGGTTCGTTCGCGCGGCCCAGCGTCTTGGCGAATTCCACCATGGAGCTGCCGAAGGCCAGCGCCCGACCAAAACGCGAAATGTCGGAGTCCGGATCGCTGTAATCCTCGTTCCAGGCGACGCCCGACGACATTTCCAACGCATTGCGGATCGTCACGCCGTCATAGCTCGTGCCTTTCAGTTCCGGCGCATAGTCGACGAGCTTATCGTCGATGCTGGCGATATGGCCTTCCTCGACGGCAATGCCGATCAGCGCGGAGATGAAGGATTTGCCGACGGACCATGAAATCCAGCGCGTGTCCCTGTCATTGCCGCGCCGGTAATTCTCATAGACCACGCGGCCCTGGCTCACCGCCATGAGGCCGGTCGTGTCGGTGTCGGCGAGAAATGCCTGCGTATCGCGGGTTTCGCCGCCATAGGCATAGGTCGCAGGCAGATCGATGGTCTCGCCCTGCGGCAGGTCGGAAACGGGTCCCCCGCGGCGGAACGCCCTGACCGGGAAATAGGCATCCATGTTCCGGAAACGCTCGACCTGCTCCTGACCGGAAAACATGCTGGCGACGAAACGCGCCCGCTGGATTTCCGGCCATTTCCACACGCCGACCGCCGCGATTGCCGCCACCGCCGCCACGCCGGCCCCGATGGCGATTTTCCATCCCGTCTTCATTCCGCTCTCCCCCGTTCCCTCTTTTTCTCGTTCGCTCCAGTCTAAACAAAAACCGCCGGCGAGCGGCCGGCGGTTTTCAGATCGCGCAGGGTCGGTCCGACGGCCATGGCCGCCGGCACCGTCAATCCGCGGCCTGGGCCGGCATTTCCGGCTGCCAGCGCAGGATCGGCTTGCGGGCCGCCGCCGTCTCGTCGAGGCGGCCGCGCGGCGCGAAATGCGGTGCGCCGGAAAAGCGTTCCTTGTCGTTCGACTTGGTCGCCGCCACGAGGTCGCGCAGCGTGGCGATAAAGAGGTCGATGCCCTGCTTCGATTCCGTTTCCGTCGGCTCGATCAACAGCGCCCCATGCACGACCAGCGGGAAATACATGGTCATGGGATGGTAGCCCTCGTCGATCATCGCCTTGGCGAAGTCGAGCGTCTCGACGCCCGTGCCCTTCAGGAAGCGGTCGTCGAAAAGTGCCTCATGCATGCAGGGGCCTTCATAGGATGCGCTCATCACATCCTTGAGCGAGGCCAGCACGTAATTGGCGTTGAGTACGGAATCTTCCGCCACCTGACGAAGCCCGTCCGAGCCATGGCTCATCATATAGGCGAGCGCGCGGACGAACATGCCCATCTGGCCGTGGAAGGCCGTCATGCGGCCGAAAGGCGAGGTGCCGTCGGCTTCCGCCTCGTCTTCCGTTTCGATGAGGTCGTAAACGCCGTCCTTCTGCACCACGTAAGGCAGCGGCACGAAGGGCGCGAGCGCTTCGGAGAAAACCACCGGACCGGCACCCGGCCCGCCGCCGCCATGCGGCGTCGAAAAGGTCTTGTGCAGGTTGATATGCATCGCGTCGACGCCGAGATCGCCGGGCCGCACGCGGCCCACGATGGCGTTGAAGTTCGCGCCGTCGCAATAGAAGTATGCGCCCGCTTCATGCACGGCCTTGGCGATATCGATGATGTCGCGCTCGAAAAGGCCGCATGTGTTCGGGTTGGTGAGCATGATCGCGGCGACATCGGGGCCGAGCTTTTCGCGCAGCGCCTCGAGGTCCACCCGGCCATTGCCGTCGCCCTTGATCGTATCGACCTTGTAGCCCAGCAGCGCGGCGGTCGCCGGGTTGGTGCCATGCGCCGATTCCGGCACCAGCACGCGGCGGCGCTGTTCGCCCTCGCCCTTCGCTTCGATCGCGGCACGAATGGCCATCATGCCGCACAGCTCGCCATGCGCGCCCGCCTTGGGCGACATGGCGACGGCGGGAAGACCCGTCAGCGTCTTCAGCCAGTGGGCCAGCGTGTCGATCAGTTCCATCGCGCCCTGCACCGTCTGTTCCGGCTGCAGCGGATGCACGTCGCCGAAGCCCGGCAGCCGCGCCATCTTTTCGTTGAGGCGCGGATTGTGCTTCATCGTGCAGGAGCCCAGCGGATAGAGCCCGGCATCGATGGAATAGTTCTTCGAGGACAGCCGCACGAAGTGGCGCACCACTTCCGGCTCGGAAAGGCCCGGCAGGCCGATGCGGTTCTTGCGCTCGAACTTGCCGATCTTCGGCTGGTAGCCCTCCGGCTCGTCGAGATCGACGCCACAGGCGCCTTTCGTGTCGCGCTCAAAAATCAGCGGCTCTTCGAGTTCGAGCCCCTTATTGCCGGTGAAGGTCGTGCGTTCGGCACCGCCTCCGCTTTCCGCGAAACTTGTCGGGCGGCCCTGCTTGTTCATTCCGGACATTAGAGCACCTCCTTCATCGTCTCTGCGAGCGCCTGTGCATAGGCGTCGCGATCCGCATCGGTGTTGATCTCGGTCGAGGCGACGATCAGCAGGTTTTCAACCGACGGATCGCCATGGATAAGGCGCGAGGCGGGTACGCCGCCCAGCACGCCCTTTTCGGCCAGCGCGTCCACCACCTTCTTGGCGGGGGCCTGCAGGCGCAGCGTGAACTCGTTGAAGAAAGCGTCGTTCAGCACGTCCACGCCCTCGATGGCGTCGAGCTTCTCGGCCAGCTTCGCCGCGTTGGCATGGTTGATGCGCGCCAGCCGCGTATAGCCTTCCTCGCCCAAGAGCGAGAGATGGATGGTGAAGGCCAGGCAGCACAGGCCCGAATTCGTGCAGATGTTCGAGGTCGCCTTTTCGCGGCGGATATGCTGTTCGCGCGTCGACAGCGTCAGCACGAAGCCGCGCTTGCCGTCGCTGTCCAGCGTCTCGCCGCAGAGCCGGCCCGGCATCTGGCGCAGATATTTCTGGCGCGTCGCAAAGAGGCCGACATAGGGCCCGCCGAAATTCAGCCCGTTACCGATGGACTGTCCCTCGCCCACCACGATGTCGGCGCCCATATCGCCGGGCGGGGTGACGAGACCCAGCGAAACGATTTCCGGCACCACCGCGACGAGCAGCGCGCCCTTGGCGTGGGCGGCCTCGGCAATCGGCGTCAGATCCGCCAGCTCGCCGAAGAAGCCCGGCGTCTGCACGACGACGCAGCTCGTCTCGTCCGTGATGCGCGAGACGATGTCTTCCGCCGCACCGGGCAGCACGGGCGGCATGGTTTCCAGCGCGAAGTCGGCGAACTCGGCCAGATTGTGCACCACGCCCGCATATTGCGGATGCAGCGTGCCCGACAGCACGGCCTTTTTGCGCTTGGTCACGCGATTGGCCATCAACACCGCTTCGCCGCAGGCCGTGGAGCCGTCATACATGGAGGCGTTGGCCACTTCCATGCCGGTCAGCATCGCCACCTGGGTCTGGAATTCGAAGAGATATTGCAGCGTGCCTTGCGTCACTTCCGGCTGGTAAGGCGTGTAGGACGTAAGGAACTCGGAACGCTGGATCAGATGATCCACCGAGGCCGGCACATGATGGCGATAGGCGCCCGCGCCCACGAAGAAGGGCACGTCGCCCGCCGCCACATTCTTAGCCGCCATCCTGGAAAGGGCGCGCTCGACTTCCAGTTCGCCCTGCCGTTTCGGCAGGTCCACCAGCCCGTCGCGGCGCGCCGCTTCCGGCACGTCGCGGAACAGCTCATCGACGCTTTTCGCGCCGATGACGCCCAGCATCTCCTGTCGGTCGGTATCTGTCAGCGGAAGGTAACGCATAACTTGATGCCCTTTAATGTTTGGTGCCCGTGTACCGGATTGCCATATGCCCGTTTGGACCGCCTGATCTGTCGACTTTCATTCCTCACCCTGAGGAGCGGACGGCAAGTCCGCGTCTCGAAGGGCGAGGCCCGTGCTTATCGCCATCCTTCGAGGCGGGCCTTTCGGCCCTCCTCAGGATGAGGACTATTTTTCAACAGGCCATCCCGGCGCATCCGGAAAACGCCTCAGTCAAGCCCGTCGCAGAATTCCTTGTAGGCGGCTTCGTCCATCAGCTTGTCGAGTTCCGAGGCGTCGGAAAGTTTCAGCTTCACGAACCAGCCATTGCCCATCGCGTCCTCGTTGACGCCGGCGGGCTCGTCTTCCAGCGCGCCGTTCACTTCCACGACTTCGCCGGAGACGGGCGCATAGACCTCGCTCGCGGCCTTCACCGATTCCACGACCGCGGCTTCGTCGCCCGCGGAAAGCGTCTTGCCGGTTTCCGGCAATTCGACGAACACCACGTCGCCGAGCTGTTCCTGCGCATAGTCGGAAATGCCGATTGTGGCCACGTCGTCGTCGACGCGAACCCATTCATGCTGATCGGTGAAACGAATATCGCTCATGGGGATCCCCTGATTATCCTCTGTTTGACGAAACCGGCCCTGCAGTGCCGGCAATCGTCCGTGAACTTGCTATCCGCGGTAGAACCGCTTTTCGACGAACGGCATCTTCGTCACGCGGGCAGGCCGCGCCTTGCCGCGCACCACGAGCTGCAACGGCGTGCCGTCTTTCGCAAAGGCGGTTTCCACATAGCCCATCGCAATGGGACCGCCGACGCTGGGGCCGTAGCCGCCGCTGGTGATGACGCCGATCTTGTTGCCGTCCGCATCGGTGATGTCGGTGCCTTCGCGCGCGGGCGCCTTGCCTTCGGGCAGGATGCCGACGCGCTTGCGCGCAACGCCGTTCGCGATCTGGCCGAGCACCACATCGGCACCGGGAAATTCGTCTTCGGCGCGGCGGCGCCTGGAAATCGTCCAGGTCAGCGCGCCTTCGATGGGCGTCGTCTCTTCGTCGAGATCGTGGCCGTAAAGGCAGAGCCCGGCTTCCAGGCGCAGCGAGTCGCGCGCGCCAAGGCCGATGGGCTTCACCCGCTCGTCCGACAGGAGCTTGCGCGTCAGCGCTTCCGCCCTGTCGGCGGGCACGGAAATTTCAAAGCCGTCCTCGCCCGTATAGCCCGACCGGCTGACGAGGCAGGCCGCGCCGTCCACATTCGTTTCGCGCACCGTCATGAAAGACTGTGTGGCCGTTTCCGGCGCGATCGTCGCGAAAGCCTCGGCGGCCTTCGGCCCCTGAAGGGCGATGAGCGCGCGGTCGGCCAGCACGCTCAGCGTCACGCCGGCGGGCATGTTCGCCGCGATATGTGCGAAATCGGCGTCCTTGCAGGCGGCGTTGACGACGAGGAAGAGCTTGCCGTCATTCTCCGCGCCTTCCATGCGCGTAATCATCAGGTCGTCGCGAATGCCGCCCTTCGCGTTCAGCAGCAGCGTGTAGCGCGTCGCGCCGGGGTCCAGCTCCAGCACGTCGCCCGGCACCAGCTTCTCGATGGCGCGCGACACCGTCTCGTGATCGGGGCCGGTGAGAAAGGCCTGGCCCATATGCGACACGTCGAAGAGCCCCGCGGCCTGGCGCGTATGCAGATGCTCGTTCAGCACGCCGTCCTTGTACTGGACGGGCATGTCATAGCCGGCAAAGGGCACCATCTTGGCGCCCAGTTCCACATGGAGCTCATGGAGCGGGGTTTTCTTGAGGGGCGCCTCAGCGCCGGTATCGGCAATCGCTTCCGACATATTCAGGGCTCCGTCTCTCCAGTTTCGCGTCCACCACCCTTACGGGCGCTCGTGGAATCGGGGTGGCAGCACGCCTGCACTTGCGTGCCCGGCAGCGCCCCACTCTGTCGCGGAACCTGAGAGATTTCGCGGGAAGCCCCCAGGAGGTGGCCGCCGCTTACGCCCTTCGGTGAGACAGGCTTTTTACGGCCGGTCTGCTTTCCAGAGTTTCATCCTTCTGCGGTCCTCGTTGCCTGAGAGTTTCCGGGGCGGTTGCTCCTTCGGCGTCGAGGGTAATGCGCACCCTCGAACTCTCCCGCAGAGATCATCTGTATATGACGCGATATTTGTCCGAAATCGGCCGAGAGTCAATCTCCCCGATTGGAAAAACGCATATCTTTCAGGGGGTTAGAACGGAAATAACGATATAAAAATACCTTTATTTCAATGACTTAGCGGTATTTCCAAGGCGCCGTGAAAAATTCCGCCGCTCCCGCCCGACGACATACCTTTCCTGCCCCGACTCGCCTAGCGGATTCGGCATCGGGCGACGATAAAGAACGCAGGCGTTATGTTAACGATACACCAGCCATAGTGGGCGGGCGTGTCCGCCTTGCCCTTACCCGACTTGAGACAAGGGTTATTTGCGACTATATCTCTGATGTTCCTGAGGTTTTTTGGAAAGCCAGTTCGATGTCACAGACGGCAGCCATAGTGCTCTCGACAGTCAACGCTCCCTATGGGGCGAAGCTGTCGGCGCAGGAGCTTGCCCAGTGCATTACGGATGTCGGGCAGGCACAGAAAGCGATGGGGCAGACATTTTCCTTTTTTTCGGAAATCAGCCTCCCGCTTCAGAAGGAATTTGCCGGCGAGATGGGCCTCGATCTCGAGGATCTGATCCCGGTCGCGAATTTCTTTTCCAGCAAGGCCGGATACAAGCTGCCTCTGGCGGCCTGACCTCGCATGATCGGGAGTGCCGCGGCCAGCCGGTGGGACGAACTCTTCCGAATTGCCGTATCGATTATCGACCAGGCGGGCGCCCGGGCGTTTGCCCTGGAAGGCTGGTCCTTCGGAGGCGGCACGGCGCTTATGCTTCATCTCTCCCATCGGGAGAGCCATGACGTCGATATTTTCCTGCCCGACCGTCAATTTCTGCCGCTGCTGAACCCCGTGACGCAGGAATACGACGTCGCGATTGCCCCCAGCGGCTACCAAACGGATGGCAGCGGGTCTCTCAAGATTGTCTTCGGAGATATCGGCGAGATCGACTTCATATGCTCGCCCTCCCTCACACCCGATCCCGTCGAATGGCGGGATATCGAAGGCCGCCGCGTCGCACTCGAACGGCCGGCGGAAATCATCGCCAAGAAACTGGTCTATCGCGGTACGCGCATGCAACCGCGCGACATGTTCGATATAGCGGCCATCTCTCAGGCCATGGGAGAAAGTCATCTGATCGATCGGCTAAAGCCGTTCCGCCCCGCCTGCGAAGCTGCGTTGGAGACGGCCCGCCGCGTCGACCCCGATTTTGCGCGGTCGCTGATGTCCGATCTCATGATCCGGGACGGGTTTTCGGATCTTCCTCAACACGCCCGGGCCATGACGATCGATCTTCTGGAAAAAGTCTCCGCCAGCTAGCGGATCGGCACCGGCGCGACCCGACGATTATATGCCAGTTGCTCCTTGGAAAGCTGGAAACCGACAAGGATGTGATAGATTCGTCCATCGGCGCCCTTGCCATAGGGCACCACATTGCCCTCCAGCATCTTGGTGAAGCGCACCTTGGTCTCGCCGGGGGCGAAGGTGACGGGCAGCGTCATCGTCTGCTTCTTCACCAGCTTGCCGAAACGGCGCGTCACCGCCATGAAGACCGGCAGGGTCTGCGCGCGCGAGGCCGCGCCCGGGCCGAGTTCGGCCACGCCGTCAAAGGCGATGTCGAAGGTGATGGTGGAATTGTCGAGATTGTATTCGCACTGGGTCACCACCTTGTTGAGTTCGGCCCGCATTGCCACGTCGGTAATGTCCTGGCCGTTGCCGTTGAAGGCGGTGAGGCGGTCGGCCTGCTCCAGCACGCCGACATTCGGGCAGGGATAGGCGGCCGAGCCGCCCTCTTCCGTGCTGCCGCCGAAGCCCAGCATGCTGCCGATACCGGAGGTCGCATAGCCCTCATCGTCTGTGCCGCACCCGGCAACGAGAAGCGTGACGGACAGGGCCGCGGCAAGTGCGGCCGTGCGGCGCAAGGCGTTGGAAAACGGCATGAGGTCCTTACCCGAGTTGGTCTTGAGTGAAATCCCGATTGAGCGACGGCCTTGTTCCGGTGCGGAACCAAGGCCATATCCCTGACGATGCAGGCTCGAGCGGCAAGGCGGAAGCCCCGGGCGCGGCCTTTCTTGACTTTGGCTGCCTGCCCCCCTCTATTACCGCGAACAGGGGCCTTCGTCCTTGCTTTTCAGCGGCTTGGGCGAGGCTGGCGAGGTGCTTGAACAGCGCCGAAACTCTATCGGGTTGCATGCGCCATCACAAGCTGTTGAGCCCATCGAAAGCGCCCCTTACAGCGCATGGCACAGCGCATACGGAGCAAGGCCCTCTTGAAGGCCGATCGGACGGACGAGATGAACGCCAAACCCGAGCTTACGCTGCTTCTGGCAAGCCCGCGCGGCTTCTGCGCCGGGGTGGATCGCGCCATCCAGATCGTCGAGCTGGCGCTGACGAAATTCGGCCCGCCCGTCTATGTCCGTCACGAGATCGTGCATAACCGCTATGTGGTGGAATCGCTCGAGGCCAAGGGCGCCGTCTTCGTGGAAGAGCTGAGCGAGGTGCCGGAAGGCGCGAAGGTCATCTTCTCCGCGCATGGCGTACCGAAATCGGTGCCGGCGGAAGCGCAGTCGCGCGAACTCTTCTATCTGGACGCCACCTGCCCGCTCGTCTCCAAGGTGCATGTGGAGGCGGAGCGCCATCACAATGCCGGCTTGCAGGTGCTGCTGATCGGCCATGCCGGCCATCCGGAGGTGATCGGCACGATGGGCCAGTTGCCGGAGGGCGCCGTCACGCTTATCGAGACGGTGGCGGATGCCGAGGCCATTGCCCCCGCCGATCCCTCGAAACTCGCCTATATCACCCAGACCACGCTGTCGGTGGACGACACCTCCGCCATCGTCGCCACGCTGCGCCGCCGCTTCCCCGACATCCGGGGGCCGCACAAGGAAGACATCTGCTACGCGACGACCAACCGGCAGGACGCGGTGAAGGAGATCGCGCCGCAATCGGATGCGCTGCTCGTCATCGGCGCGCCCAATTCGTCGAACTCCATGCGCCTGGTGGAAGTCGCCGAGCGCGTCGGCTGTCCCTATGCGGCGCTGGTGCAGCGCGCGGAAGACATCGACTGGGATGCGCTGCGGCCGGTCCTCAAGGATGGCGGCACGATCGGCCTGACGGCGGGCGCCAGCGCGCCGGAAGTGCTGGTGGAGGAAGTGATCGAGGCCTTTCGCACGCATTACGACGTCAAGGTCGAGACGGCGCTCATCCGCGACGAGGCGGTGCAGTTCAAGCTGCCGCGCGTCCTGGCGGAATAGGCGGGGCAACGCGGATGGCGGTTTACACGGAAGTCGGCGACGAAGAGCTGCGCGCCTTTCTGAAGGATTACGACATCGGCGACGTGCTCTCGCTCAAGGGCATCGCCGAAGGCGTGGAGAATTCCAACTTCCAGCTCCACACCGACAAGGGCAGCTACATCCTGACGCTGTATGAAAAGCGCGTGGCGGAAGAAGACCTCCCCTTCTTTCTCGGCCTGATGAACCATCTTTCATCGAACGGGCTGCGCTGCCCCACGCCCATCGCCAACCGCCGGGGTCTCATGCAGGGCGAGCTGGCCGGGCGGCCTGCCGCCATCATCAGCTTTCTGGAAGGCATCTCGGTCAACCGGCCGCAGCCCCGCCATTGCATGGAAGTGGGCGCGGCGCTGGCGCGGCTGCATCTGGCCGGTGCCGATTTCGAGATCGCCCGCCCCAATGCGTTGAGCGTAACCGCGTGGCGGCCCCTGTTCGAATCCTGCCGCGAGGGCATCGCGGCCTTCTCGCGCGGTCTCGATACCGAAATCGAGGCGGAACTCGATGCGCTGGAAAAGGGCTGGCCGACGGCGCTGCCGCATGGCGTCATCCATGCCGATCTCTTTCCCGACAATGTCTTCTTCATCGGCGACAAGCTGTCGGGCCTCATCGACTTCTATTTCGCCTGCAACGACAGCTTCGCCTACGACCTCGCCATCTGCCTCAATGCCTGGTGCTTCGAGCATGACGGGTCGTTCAACGTCACCAAGGCGCGCGCCCTGTTGCAGGCCTATCGCCAGACGCGCCCGATGGAGACCGAAGAAATCGAGGCCCTGCCGCTTCTCGCACAGGGCAGCGCCATGCGCTTCCTGCTGACGCGGCTTTACGACTGGATCAATCACCCCCCCGGCGCTTTCGTGCAGCCCAAGAACCCGACCGAATATCTGCGCCGCCTGCGCTTCCATCGCGATATCGGCTCGCCCGCGGCTTACGGAATCGACGTATAAGAGCGGCATGAAAGACCATATCGACATCTATACGGATGGCGCCTGCTCGGGAAATCCGGGACCGGGCGGCTGGGGCGCGCTGATGATCTGGCGCGACGAGGAAAAAGAGTTGTGCGGCGGCGAGACCGCGACCACCAATAACCGCATGGAACTGATGGGCGCCATTCAGGCGCTGGAAGCGCTGAAGCGCCCGTCCAGGGTCGCGCTCCATACCGACAGCACCTATGTGCGCGACGGCATTACCAAATGGATCCACAACTGGAAGCGCAATGGCTGGAAGACCGCCGCCAAGAAGCCGGTAAAGAATGCCGAGCTCTGGCAGCGCCTCGAAGCGGCGCTCGAACGCCATGAGGTGGAGTTCCACTGGGTGAAGGGCCATTCCGGCCACCCGGAAAACGAACGCGCCGACGAACTCGCCCGCCAGGGCATGGCGCCCTATCAGGGGTAATCGTTCATCGTCATGGCGGCTTGTCCGCCGTGACAAACCTCTTCGGCCACATCCTTCGAGACGGCGCTGGCGCGCCTCCTCAGGATGAGGGTTTATTTCCGAATTCGTTCCTCATCCTGAGGAGCGGCAACGCCGCGTCTCGAAGGATGTGGCCCCTCTTTCCAGCCAAATCTTCACCTCCCCCCTTGCGGGGGAGGTCGGAATGCGGAACGCATTCCGGGCGGGGGGATGCAGCCTTCCGACAATTCTCAAATCATGCGGTTGTCGCCCCACCCCCACCCAGCCCTCCCCCGTCAGGGGAGAGGGCTTGATAAGGGCCGGGGTAACAGCAACATGTTCGTTCAAATCTCCGCGAGCAGATGCTCCGCGCCGGAAACCTTCGCCTCGCCGGGGTTCGGCTCCTGGTTCAGGGACTTCACCACGCCGTCTTCCACCAGCATGGAATAGCGCAGGCTCCGCGTGCCCATGCCGAAGCCGGAACCGTCGAAGTCGAGGCCCATCGCTTTCGTCAGATCGCCATTGCCGTCGCCCAGCATGGTCACCTTGCCGTCCGCGCCCTGCTGCTGGCCCCAGGCGCCCATCACGAAGGCGTCGTTCACCGACAGGCAGGCGATCTCGTCCACGCCCTTCGCCTTGAACTCATCCGCCTTCTGAATAAACCCCGGCAAATGCTGATTGGAGCAGGTCGGCGTGAAGGCGCCGGGCAGCGCGAAAAGCGCGACCTTGCGGCCCTTGAAAAATTCGCTCGTCTTCACCGGGGCCGGGCCCTTCTCCGTGAGCTTCATCAGCGTTGCGTCGGGGATCTTGTCGCCAACCTTGATCGTCATGGTCGTCTCCTCATTGTCCGGCTTCGGCGCCGGGTTTCGGTTTCATGGCGGCTTTGCCGCCGGGTAGCGTGTAATCGGTTTCGTATCCGCCTCTTCCATCCGCGCGCGCCAGGGTGAGCGTCAATGTCTCGCCGTCGAGCGACTTGCCCTCATCGATCCGCACCGGGACCGCATAGCGGGTCGCCTTCGCATCGCGCGTCACCTCCGGCACACCGAACCATGCATAATATGGCCCCTCCACCGCAAGCATGGGCGGGGTCTCGGGCGTTTCCTTCAGCGTCACCTCCAGCGTGCCCTTGCCCTTGTCGGTTGTCAGCGCGGCGCCGACCAGACCGGGAATCTTGGGCGCGAGCGGCACGCGGGCAAGCGCGGCGCGAATGTCCTGCGCATAATCCGTATCGGACCCGGCGTTTGGCGCGGCGGGCAGCGTCAGCTCCAGCGTCACGTCATGCGGCACGCATATCTGCGAACAGACGGCGTAGAACAATTCGAGATGCAGCGTCACCGGCCTTTCCGCCTCGCGCGGCATCACCAGCACCGGCCAGATGACGGATGTCTCGTAGCCGTAAGTCACGTCGCCAGGATTGTCGAAACGCCGCGGCGCGGGCCAGCGGACATGCGCATAATCGATATTGTCCGATTTGGACCAGCCGAAAACCGGCGCGGAGCCGCTGTCGCCGGGTTTGCGCCAATAGGTATGCCAGCCGGGATCGATTTCCATTTCCACCCCGGCAAGGAAAGGCCGGTCGTCATGCGCGGTTTCGGCGAGGACGAGACGCACCCTTGCGCCAAGTTCCTCCGCCCAGGGCGTCACGGGCCGAAATGGGACAGCCTCGGCATTCGCCGCCTTTTCCGCCGCGCCGGACGCGATGGCCGGCCCCGTACAGGCCGCGAGCAGCGCACCGGCGCAGAGCGTGGCGCGAAACAGGCTTTTCGGTTTGCTGGCGGGTTTGCCCGTGCTCGACAACATATCGCGGCCCTTTCCTCCGTCCGGCGAAGTGTCGCCCATAATCGGGCGGGTTTTCCAGCCGAGTGTTTCCTCCCGCCCGGAAAACGGTTTAGGCTTATCCCATTCGGCGCGCCGGGCCTATACACATCTATGTGACGGATGTGACAGGAAAGAGGAGACAGCCGGTCGGCAGGCGCGAAATTGTGCTGCAGGCGCATGGGCGTTACCGCGTCATGCGTTAGCCGGAAAGGGATCGCCATGAACCCGACTTTGCACGGATTGAGCTACCAGCCGGACGAAGACGGCTATATGGAAGGCAAGATGCTGATTGCCATGCCCTCCATGGAAGACGAGCGCTTCGAGCGGACGCTGATCTATATGTGCGTACACAATCCGGAAGGCGCGATGGGCATTGTCGTCAACAAGCCTTCGCCCGACGTCACCTTCCCCGAACTCCTCACACAGCTTTCGATCGACGTGCCGCCGCGCAGTATGACGCAGCCCATCACCTGCCCCGTTCTCGTCGGCGGGCCGGTGGAGGTGGGGCGCGGTTTCGTTCTGCATACGCAGGATTATTTTTCCGACGAATCGACGCTGCCCGTCGATGCCGATGTCGGCCTCACCGCGAGCGTGGACATTCTGCGCGCCATGGCGGCGGGCGGCGGTCCGTCGCGCGCGCTGCTCGCGCTCGGCTATGCGGGCTGGGCGCCCGGCCAGCTCGATCAGGAAATCCAGGCTAATGGCTGGCTTCACTGCGAGGCGGACCCGGACCTCATTTTCGGACTCGATCTCGACGCGAAATACACCAGCGCGCTCGGCAAGCTCGGCGTCGACATCTCGCTCCTCTCCGGCGCCGCCGGACATGCCTGAGCGATAGAAAATCTTTCCGGCTTTTTCTTCGCCGGGGTGACACGGCGGGGTTGTTCCGCATGACGCTGAAAAAACCCATCAGAAAGCGGCCGGCAGAGACCGGATCGCTTCGTCGCTCCGCTCCTCGCGAATGACGAACCCAGACCTAAGCCCTCATCCTGAGGAGGCGCGATAGCGCCGTCTCGAAGGACGAGGCCCGTGACTACCCCCGGTTCCAGTCATGCGCGATGAAGTCCAGCGCTTCGGAGGCGCGCATGGGCTGGCCGAAATAGAAGCCCTGCCCGTAATCGCAGCCCATCGCCGCGAGGTCGGCGGCCTGATCCTCGCTTTCGGCGCCTTCCGCCACCACTTCCATGCCCAGATCGTGCGCCAGCGTCACCATGGAACGGATGATGAGCGGCGTGTCGCGGTCGGCGGACATCTGCGCCACGAAAGAGCGGTCGACCTTCAGCGTGTCGAAGGGGAAGCGTTGCAGATATGACAGGCTCGAATAGCCGGTGCCGAAATCGTCCATCGACAGCCCTGCGCCCAGCGCCTTGATGCGCGACAGCACGTTGGAGGCGTATTCGGGGTTTTCCATCACCAGCGATTCGGTCACTTCCAGCTTCAGCGTGCCCGGCGCAATATCGATCCGGTGCAGCACGCGCTTCACATCGTCGATGAGGTCGTGACGCAGAAGCTGGCGGCTCGACACGTTGACGCTCGCAAAGAGCGGCCGTTCCATCGGGAAGAGCTTCTGCCAGGTCGCAAGTTCCTCCGACGCCGCGCGCAGCGCGAAGCGGCCGATCTCGTTGATGACGCCGATCTCCTCGGCCAGCGGCACGAATTCCGCCGGGTTCATCAGCCCGTCCCTGGGGTGGTTCCAGCGGATCAGCGCCTCGAAGCCCGCCACCCGTCCGTCGGCGAGCGACATGATGGGCTGGTAATAGATTTCGAGTTCCTTGCGCTCCACCGCGCGGCGCAGATCCGCTTCGAGTTTCAGATGCGTGTCGGCTTCCGCGCGCATGCCGGGCTCGAAGAGTTCCACCTTGCCCTTGCCGCCGCGCTTGGCGCGATACATGGCGATCTCGGCTTCGTTCAACAGTTCTTCCGGATTCTCATGCGCGTCCTCGCAGATCGCGATGCCGACGGAGCAACTCGGGAAGATTTCGTGCCCCGCCACATTGATCGGCTGGCCGAGGAATTCCGAAAGCTGTTCGGCAAAGGTCTGCGCGTCCTCGCGCTCGGTGCGCGTGGTCAGCAGCACGGCATATTCGTCGCCACCCATGCGCGCCACCGTGTCCTCATGCGTGACGAGCGATTCGAGGCGGCGGGCCAGCGCCACCAGCAGCGCATCGCCGCCCGAGGGGCCGATGGAATCGTTCACCGTCTTGAAACGGTCGAGGTCGATCACCAGAAGCGCCGCGCGCGGACGATCGATGAGGCCGGTGCGCCGGATCGCGCGTTCCATGCGGTCCATGAAGAGCGCCCGGTTGGGCAGCCCCGTCAGCCCGTCATGCACGCTGTCATGCAGCATGCGGGCCTGCGCATGCCGCGTCGCCGTCACGTCGCGCACCGTGCCGATGCAGCGCGTCGCATAGCCCTCCGTGCCCGCCACGCAGCTTGCCTGCAAGGCCAGCCAGCGGAACGACCCGTCGGAATGGCGCATCCGGAATTCGAGCGTGAAATGCACATTGCCGCGCCCGATATAGGCGTTGAGCGCATTGCGATAGGTTTCGCGGTCGTTCGGGTGCATATGCGCGCGCCAGTCGAGTTCGTGGCCCGACAGCGCGCCGGCCTCCAGCCCCAGCATGGTTTCGATGGCGGGCGAGACATAAAGCTGGTCGGCCATGATGTCCCAGTCCCACACGCCCATGCGCGCGCCGGTCAGCGCGAAAGCGTGGCGCTGCTCGCTGCGCAGCGAGCCGATATCGGCGCGGCGGCGTCCGCCTTGCGCGTGATAGGCGGCGGCAAACGCAAACAGCGCCAGCGCGGAGGTGAAGATGCCGCCGCTCAGCGTCGTGCCGGTAAAGACGCCCGGCATCCAGCCCAGCGCATGAAACACGGCGACCAGCGCGGCAAGGCCGAACAGCGCCGTGCCCGGCACCAGAAGCTGCGCGGGCCGCACGCCGCGCAAAGCGGCCAGCACGATGAGCGGCGCACCGCCGAACAGCGCCAGCGCCAGCATGAGCCGCACGTAAAGCGCGCCCAGCGCGGGCTCGAACAGCGCCAGCGGGATCGCCGCGAGCACGGCAAAGGTCGCTATCCGCGCCACCTGCGCCGCCCTGTCGAAATGCCGCCCGAGATCGAGGAAAAAGCGTTCCAGCGCAAAAAGCGTGGAAGCAAAGAGCGCATAGGCCGTCACGCTCGCCACCCCCGCCCAATAGGCGGAGAGCCCGAGGCCGGCTTCCATGAAGCCGAATTCGGTAAAGAGCAGCAGGAAGCCCGTCGCCAGCACCGCCGCCGTCGCCTGCGCGGCGGGCACGCGGGTCAGCACGGCGAGCGCGGAAAGATAGATGCCCAGCGCCGCCACCACGCCCAGCAGCACGCCTTCCACCAGCGCCAGCGAGCGCTTGAAGCTCTGCCAGGCCTGCTCGTTCCACAGATAGACGCCCGAGGGCGACGGCGTCTCGGCATGCAGGGCCAGCGTCACGCTGGTGATGGGATCGACGGCAATGCGGAACACGCTGAAGCCCGGCTGGTCCAGCGCCTCGTCCTCTTCCGGCATCTGGCCGCCCGCCACCTGCGCCTCGTCCACGCCCGCGGCAATGCGCGGCCAGAACAGCCCGGCAAACCCCGTCGGCCGGTCGTCGGCCACGACGAGCCGCGACACGACGTCCTCACTGCGGTTTCTGAGCGCAATGGCGATCCATTCGCCCGTCGCATCGTCGCCGCCGTCGGAAAGCAGGATCGACCCGTCCCCGGCATCGGTGTCGGTGTCGGCATCCGCGTCGGCCCCGCCCTCTTCATCGGCGGCGGCGGTTGCCTCCTCGCCCGTGGTCACGATATCGCCGGGGGCGGAGGGTTCTTCCAGCATCAGCCTGTTGCCAGCGGCCGGATAGCGTTCCAGATAGGGGGTGATGTCGAGCACGGGCCGCATATCGTCGACGGCCACGGCGTCGAGCGCATGGGCCTCCGGCGCCATCAGCGCGAGCGGCGCCAGCAACATGGCCAGCGCGCCCGCCGCGCGCCGCGCGCCTCGGCACATGCCCCATCCCTGCCGCATCGGCTTCACCGTCCCCTCTGAATTACGACTCACGCGCACCCGCCCGACACATAACACTATTTCACGCTTCTCGTTTCTCGTTGCAGATGTCGCGGGTCACGGGCGCGGGTCGTCGCGCAGCAGCGCGAAGACGACATGGTCGCGCCAGGCTCCGTCGATCCTGAGATAGCCCCGCGCAAACCCCTCTTCCCGGAAACCGCATTTGCGCAACACCGCCTTGGAGGGTTCGTTTTCCGGCAGGCAGGCCGCCTGCAGCCTGTGGAGTTTCAGTTCCTCGAACACGTAAGGGATGAGCGCGCGCACCGCCGCGGTCGTATATCCCTTGCCCGCATGGGGTTCGCCCGCCCAGTAGCCCAGCGAGCAATATTGCTGCACGCCGCGATGGACGCCGGAAATCGTCGCCCCGCCGATCAGCTCGCCGGTCTGCTCGCGAAAGATGAAAAAGGGATAGGCCCGGTCTTCGCGCACATCCTGCGCATAGCGGCGCAGGCGGCGGCGATAGGCGTTCCGCGTCAGGTCGTCATGCGGCCAGGTCGGCTCCCAGGGTTTCAGGAAGTCCCGGCTGCGCTCGCGCAGGGTCGACCATTGCGGATAGTCGTCGATATCCGGCCCGCGCAGATAGACCCCCTCGCCCGTAATCATCGGCGCGCTGTCCGGCCGGGAAATGGATTTCAGAAAAGCCATGATGCGACGATCCCCCGCTACAACCCCTCTCGGCGCCTGCCCCGCTCGATCCGAACGGAGCCGCCAATTTCTTATAGCCCGGACCGGTTTCGGAAGGAAAAACGGCCTAGGGGGTGAATCTTGCCGCTATATGGTCCCTGCTTTCAAGGCCGCCGCCTTTTCCGCCCAGCGGCCCCACCGCCGCCAGGGCGGGCGCGCTGCGCCGCAGCAGGCGTTCGGCAAAGCGCCTCAGCGCCGCCGCGTCCACCGCCTCGACCTCGTCGATCAGCTCTTCCACGCCCGGCACGCGGCCATGGATCATGTATTGCCGCGCAATCTGCTCGGCGCGGGAGGAGGAGGATTCGAGGTTCATCAGGAGCCCGGCCTTGATCTGGGCCCGGGCGCGGGCAACCTCTTCCTCGGTGATATCGGCCATGGCGCGCGTCGTCTCGCCTGCCAGCACCGGCACGAGTTCGGCCACGTCGTCGGGCGAGGCGCCGGCGTAAAAGCCCAGAAGCCCCGTCTCCGCGAAGGACCAGGCGAAGGAGAAGACGGAGTAGCACAGGCCCCGTTTCTCGCGGATTTCCTGAAAGAGGCGGGACGACATGCCGCCGCCCATC
Source organism: Parvibaculum indicum (assembly GCF_011762095.1). GTDB lineage: Bacteria > Pseudomonadota > Alphaproteobacteria > Parvibaculales > Parvibaculaceae > Parvibaculum > Parvibaculum indicum. The sequence goes on from NZ_JAASQO010000007.1 coordinate 80,223, forward strand.
ACGCCCGCGAAGACCTGGGACACGTAAAAATCCGGATCGCCATAGGGCACGCCCTCGAAGGCGATGGCGAGATGGGTCTGTTCCAGGTCGCGCGCCGTGCGCCGGTCCCCCGGCTCGAAATGCGCGGGCTCCATGCCGCCCGCCGTCTCGCGCGATAGCGCGTTGAAGCGGTCCTCGGCCAGCGCCACCAGCTCGGCATGGGCCACGCCGCCCGCGCCCGCCAGCACCATGCCCGGCGCGTGATAGCGCTCGGCGAGATAGGTCCGGAGCGCCGCGCCGTCGAAGCGCGTCACGCTTTCTTCCGTGCCGAGAATGGGCCGTCCCAGCGCCTGCCCGGGAAAGGCGGCTTCCAGCAGATGGTCGAAGACGAGATCGTCCGGCGTGTCGAGCGCCTGTCCGATTTCCGACAGGATCACGCCGCGCTCGCGCTCGATTTCCTGCGGATCGAAGGTCGAGTTCTGCAATATGTCGGCGAGAAGATCGACGGCGAGCGGCGTATCTTCCGACATGATGCGCGCATGATAGGCCGTCGCCTCATGCGTGGTATGCGCGTTCAGATGGCCGCCCACCGTCTCGATTTCCTCGGCGATGTCGAGGGCGGAGCGGCGCTGCGTACCCTTGAAGGCCATATGTTCCAGCATGTGCGAGATGCCGTTTTGCGGCAGGCTTTCATGCCGCGCGCCCGCATCCACCCAGATACCGGCGGTCGCGGTCTTCAGATGCGGCATCGCATCGGTCAGCACCGTCATGCCGTTGTCGAGTGTGGTGATCTCCACCGCCATCAGGCAGACACCGCCCTTGCCCGTTCGCGAATGAAGGCCTGCACCGCGCCAAGATCATTCGGCAGCGCGTCGAGGCGTTCCTCGCGCTCGAAAAGATCGGCCATGCTTTCGGGCAGCGCGGGGCGAATGCCCGTCGCCTTTTCCACTGCGTCGGGGAATTTCGCCGGATGCGCCGTCGCCAGCGTCACCATGGGCGTGGAAAGCTGTCCCCGCTCGCGCGCCGCCGCGCCGAGGCCGACCGCGCTGTGCGGGTCCACCAATTCGCCGGTTTCCTGCCACATCCCGCGCATGATGCGCGCGGTCTCGTCCTCGTCCACCCGGGCCGCGCCGAAATTTGCGCGCATGGTTTCGAGCTGCGCCTTGTCCACGGTGAAAGCGCCCGATTGCGCAAGGCTCTGCATCAGGCGGCTCACATCCTCCGCCTTGCGGTCATAGGCGTCGAAAAGCAGCCGCTCGAAATTGGACGAGACCTGAATGTCCATGCTGGGCGACATGGTGGGCACGACCTTTTCGACCTCATAGCGGCCGCTCGCCAGCGTGCGCGCCAGAATGTCGTTCACATTGGTCGCCACGATGAGACGCTCCACCGGCAGGCCCATGCGCTTCGCCGCATAGCCTGCGAAGACGTCGCCGAAATTGCCCGTGGGCACGGAAAAGGCGACGGATCGCGTCGGCGCGCCCAGCGACACGGCGGCGGTGAAGTAATAGACGATCTGCGCCAGCACGCGGCCCCAGTTGATGGAGTTCACGCCCGCGAGCGCCACCTCGTCGCGGAAGGCATGGTCGTTGAACAGCGCCTTCACCAGCGCCTGGCAATCGTCGAACGAGCCTTCGACGGCGATGTTGTGGACATTGGCGTCGAGCACCGTCGTCATCTGGCGGCGCTGCACCTCCGACACGCGGCCCTTGGGGTGCATGATGAAGATGTCGCTCGTCTCGCGGCCCCGGAAGGCCTCGATCGCCGCCGAGCCCGTATCGCCCGAGGTCGCGCCGACAATGGTGATCTTCGACCCGCGCTTTTTCAGCACATGGTCGAACATGCGCGACAGGATCTGCATCGCCACATCCTTGAAGGCGAGCGTCGGCCCGTGGAACAGCTCCAGCAGCCAGTCGTTCGCGCCGGTCTGGACGAGCGGCGTCACCGCGCGGTGGCGGAAGGTCGCGTAAGCCTCGCGCACCATTTCCGCCAGTTCGTCCTCGGGGATCGCGCCGTCGACATAGGGCGCCATGATGCGGACCGCGGTCTCCTCGTAAGTGAGACCGGCCAGCGCCTCGATCTCGCCGGCGGTCATGCGCGGCCATTCGGCAGGCACGTAAAGCCCGCCATCGCGCGCAAGGCCCGTCAGCAGCGCATCGTCGAATTCAAGCTCCGGGGCCGCGCCCCGCGTGCTCACATATTTCACCAGCGTCTCCAGGGAGTTGTGCCGGAAGCCGTTACCGTCCCCCCGCCAATCGCGGCGTAACCTATCGCCGCGCGGGCGGGAAGGCAATCGGGGGCCATGAGCAGATTTCCTGATGATGTGAATCTGTTTTCACTTCATCCATTTCCGTCATGGCCCGGCTCGTCCGGGCCATCCACGTCTTTCTTCCCGCCCCGCGAGGAGAAGGCGAAGGAAGCGAGAGACAGGTGCGGGCCTTGCATCCTTCGAGACGGCGCGAAGCGCCTCCTCAGGATGAGGATCGAATTCGGAATAAGCCCCTCATCCTGAGGAGCGGCGAAGCCGCGTCTCGAAGGGCGAGGCCCCGCCCCCTGCGCAGGCTCAGCCCTTCGGCCGCCCGACCCGCCCCCGCGCGATGTGGAAGGCGATATAGATGCCCAGCAGCACGACCGCGAGGCCGTACCAGGTCAGCGCATAGTCGAGATGGTTGTTGGGCAGGTCGATCCGGGTCCGGCCGGGTTTGGGCCATGTGCCCTCGGGCACCTTGCCGTCCGCCTCGATCAGGAAGGGCGCGACGGGGCTCACCTGCGCGGCCTCGGCCATTCTGGCGACGTCGCGCACCATCCAGATATTTCTCTCCGGGTCGTCGGCGGCCGAAAAGGCCCCGCGCCTCTCGCTCCGGCGCAGATAGCCCGTCAGCGTGACCTCGCCCTCGGGCTCGCTGCCGGGACGTGTTGCCGGGTCGGCCAGCGCCTGCGGCACGAAGCCCCGGTCCACCAGCACATAGGCCCCTGCGCTCTCGCCCGGCCCGTCCAGCCTCAGCGGCGTGATGAGCGCGAAGCCGGGCTGGCTCGTGTCGCGATCCTGCGTGAAATAGCGCATCTCGCGCTCGTTGAGGAAATGCCCGGTGACGGTGAAGGGACGGTATTCGAGCCGGTCGAGATCGAGCGAGGCCCAGTCCGCGCGCGGCGGCAGGGGCCGCGGCGTTTCCGCCATGCGGGCTTCCATCCGCGCGATCAGATCGGTCTTCCAGTGCAGCCGCTGTACCTGCCAGGTGCCGAGCCCGAGCAGGATGGGCAGCATGACGAGGGTCAGGATCGTCGGCGTCGGAAGCGGCCTGAAGACGGCGTTCTTCACTTTGCGTCCTCGTCGCGCCCGGCGTTATCGGCCGTCTCCACCACATCGTGCAGCCGGCCTTCCCGGGCGGAATGGCGGTATTGCTGCGCCACCAGCCAGCCCTTCAGCGGGCGCAGCAATCCCAGCGGCAGGATCAGGATGAGCGGAACCCACAGCACGGCATGGACCCAGTAGGGCGGCTGCCAGGTGAATTCCACCCAGAGCGCGAGGCCGACGATGATGAAGCCCGCGATCATCATGATGAAGACGGCGGGGCCGTCGCCCGCATCGGCAAAGTCATAGTCGAGGCCGCAGGCCTCGCATCGCGGCTTGAGGTCGAGAAAGCCCTTGAAGAGCCGCCCTTCCCCGCAGCGCGGACAGCGGGCGCGCAGCCCGGCGCTCACCGGCGAAACCTGTTGTTTCTCTTCCATGTCGATGCCCTTCAAGCATGTGCGTGCGAAACGATAAGGGGCGGGCCCGCACGATCGCGGCCCGCCCCCTCTTGTTCTTGGCCCGGGTGCCCGAGAGCGCCCGGCGCGAAATCAGTGCCCGCCGGCCACGGCGCCCGCGGAGCCCCAGATATAGATGCTCGCGAACAGGAACAGCCAGACCACGTCCACGAAGTGCCAGTACCAAGCCGCCGCCTCGAAGCCGAAATGGGCTTTCGGCGTGAAGGCGCCGCCCGCGGCGCGGATCAGGCAGACGATCAGGAAGATCGTGCCGACGATCACATGGAAGCCGTGGAATCCGGTCGCCATGAAGAAGGTCGCGCCATAGATGTTGCCGCCGAAGGAGAAGGCGGCGTGCTGATATTCATAGGCCTGCACGGCGGTGAAGATCAGGCCCAGAACGACGGTCGCCAGGAGGCCCTGCACCAGGCCCTTGCGGTCGTCATGCAGCAGCGCGTGATGCGCCCAGGTCACCGTGGTGCCCGAGGTCAGCAGGATCAGCGTGTTGATCAGCGGCAGATGCCAGGGGTCGAAAACCTCGATGCCCTCCGGCGGCCAGTGACCGCCGGTAAAGGCAAGGCGCGAGGCCTGAATATGTTCGCCGGTGAAAAGGCTCGCATCGAAGAAGGCCCAGAACCAGGCCACGAAGAACATCACTTCGGAGGCGATGAACAGGATCATGCCGTAGCGCAGGTGAAGCTGCACCACCGGCGTATGGTCGCCCTGATTGCCTTCGCGGATCACATCGCGCCACCAGCCGAACATGGTGTAGAGCACGATGGCCAGACCGATAAGGGCGATCCAGGGCTGCGCGCCGCGGAACCACTCGATCGCGCCGACCGCCATCACGAAGGCGCCGACCGAACCGACGAACGGCCAGGGGCTCGGATTGACCAGGTGATAGTCGTGATGTTTGCTGTGGGCGTCAGCCATGTCCCCTCATCTCCACTTCACGTTTCCGGGCGCCCGGGCGCCCCAAGAAACCGGCATGTACCAGTCCGATTATATCCCGCTTCGCAGGCAACGCATCCCCGTCACAACGGACGGCTTGCGATATTGCCTCCGAGCTTGGCGATGGTGACGACGAAAAACAGCACCACCAAAGCCACCAGCACCCAGGCGATCGCGACATTGCGCTGCCTGCGGCGCTTCACCATTGCCTCGTCCCAGTGCGGCGCCTCGATCTTGTGGCGATCCCGCTCCCGGGCGTCTTCTTTCTCTTCTTCGCCGCTCATGGGAAGACCGGCGCAATCCCCGCCATCTTCTCGACCAGCAGGAGCGAGAAGATGAGGAAGAGATAAAGGATCGAAAATCCGAACAGCCGCATCGCGGCCCTGTGCTGCGCCGTCTTGTCGCCGTCGGGCGCCGGCGCGCAGCGCGCCAGGCGCGCGGCAAGCGCCAGGAAGACGACGCCGAGGCCGGCCGTCGCACCCGCATAGAGCCACCCGGCAAAGCCGAGCGCCACGGGCGAGAGGGTGACGGGCACCAGCAGCAGCGAATAGAGCATGATCTGGCGGCGCGTCTCGCGCTCGCCCGCCACGACGGGGAGCATCGGCACGCCGACTTCTTCATAGTCGCCGGACTTGCACAGCGCGAGCGCCCAGAAATGCGGCGGCGTCCACATGAAGATGATGAGAAAGAGCGAGATCGACTGGAGCGACACGTCGCCCGTCACCGCCGCCCAGGCGATCATGGGCGGGAAGGCGCCCGCCGCGCCGCCGATCACGATGTTCTGCGGCGTGGAGCGCTTCAGCCACATCGTATAGATGACGGCGTAAAAGAAGATGGTGAAGGCGAGCAGCGCGGCCGCCGTCCAGTTGACGAGCGCGCCCATGACGAAGACGGAGCCCGCCGCCATCACCGTGCCGAAGACGGCCGCTTCCTGCGGCGTCACGCGGCCGGAGGGCACGGGGCGCGTTCTGGTGCGCGTCATGCGCGCGTCGATATCGGCGTCGTACCACATGTTCAGCGCGCCGGAGGCCCCTGCCCCCACCGCGATGCACAAAAGCGCGGTGAAGCCGATCACCGGGTTGATGCCGCCCGGCGCCACCACAAGACCGACAAGCGCGGTGAAGACGACCAGCGACATGACGCGCGGCTTCAGCAGCTCGAAGAAATCGCCGGCCGTGCCCATGCCGCCATCGGCATAGGAGGAAGCGTTTTCTGTGAAGGCCGTGTCGGACATCTGGATGCCGGTTCCCGAAACTTGTCTCTGGTCTGAAATCGTTTCGCCCGGCCGCGACACGCGGAAGAGCGAGAATGCTCCGGCCGGGTTGCCCCGGCCGGAAAGCGTTTCGTCTTACTTGATCCGCGGCAGTTCGGAGAACTGATGGAAGGGCGGCGGAGAAGACAGCGTCCACTCCAGCGTCGTCGCGCCCTCGCCCCACGGATTGTCGGCGGCCTTCTGCTTGCGGACGAAGGCCAGCACCATGCCGATGAAGAAGATGCCGAGCGCCGCCGCCGAGATATAGGCGCCGATGGAGGAGACGTAGTTCCAGAAGGCGAACGCATCCGGATAGTCCACATAGCGGCGCGGCATGCCCTGCAGGCCGAGGAAGTGCTGCGGGAAGAAGATCATGTTCACGCCGATGAACGTGACCCAGAAGTGCAGCTTGGCCCAGAACTCGGAATACATGTAGCCGAACATTTTCGGGAACCAGTAGTACCAGCCCGCGAAGATGGAGAACACGGCGCCGAGCGACAGCACGTAGTGGAAATGCGCCACCACGTAATAGGTGTCGTGCAGCACGCGGTCCGCGCCGGCATTGGCGAGCACGACGCCCGTCACGCCGCCGACCGTGAACAGGAAGATGAAGCCGAAGGCCCAGAGCATCGGCGCCTTGAACTCGATGGAGCCGCCCCACATCGTGGCGATCCAGGAGAAGATCTTCACGCCCGTCGGCACCGCGATCACCATGGTGGCCGCGACGAAATAGGCCTGCGTGTTCACCGAGAGGCCGACCGTATACATGTGGTGCGCCCAGACGATGAAGCCGACCACGCCGATCGCGACCATGGCATAGGCCATGCCGAGATAGCCGAAGACCGGCTTGCGCGAGAAGGTCGAGACGATCTGGCTGATCATGCCGAAGCCCGGCAGGATCATGATGTAGACCTCGGGGTGACCGAAGAACCAGAACAGATGCTGGAACAGGATCGGGTCGCCGCCGCCGGACGGCTCGAAGAACGTCGTGCCGAAATTGCGGTCCGTCAGCAGCATGGTGATGCCGCCCGCGAGCACCGGCAGCGCCAGCAGCAGCAGGAAGGCCGTCACGAGCACCGACCAGACGAAGAGCGGCATCTTGTGCAGCGTCATGCCCGGGGCGCGCATGTTGAAGATGGTGGTGATGAAGTTGATCGCACCCAGGATCGACGAGGCGCCGGCCAGATGGAGCGACAGGATCGCGAAGTCCATGGCCGGTCCGGGCGAGCCCGTGGTGGACAGCGGCGGGTAGATCGTCCAGCCGCCGCCGAAGCCGTTCGAGCCGACCATGCCGGGCACGAAGAGCGAGACGACGAGCAGGCCGAAGGCCGACACGAGAAGCCAGAACGAAATATTGTTCATCCGCGGGAAGGCCATGTCCGGCGCGCCGATCATGATGGGCACGAACCAGTTGCCGAAACCGCCGATCATCGCGGGCATCACCATGAAGAAGATCATGATGAGGCCGTGCGCGGTGATGAACACGTTATAGAGTTCGATATTCGAGAATATCTGGATCCCCGGCTCCATCAGCTCGGCGCGCATGGCAACCGAGAGCGCGCCGCCGATCACACCGGCCATGATCGCGAACAACAGGTACATCGTGCCGATGTCCTTGTGGTTCGTCGAATAAAGGTAACGGCGCCAACCGGTGGGATGATCCTCGTGTTCGGCGTGCGCGCCAGCAGCTTGCCCTGCCATATTTCTACCCTTCGTTTCTCAACACTTGTTCGCGAACTAGCCTAAAAGCGGTTTCCGGCCTTAACGGACGGCGGTCGCCGCGCCTGCGTCGGCCAGCTTCACCTTGTCGTCGGTGTCGGCGGAAGCCGTCTGCTGTGCCACCCAGGCCTTGTAGTCGTCCTGGGAGACGACCTTGATATTGATCGGCATGAAAGCGTGATTGGTGCCGCAAAGCTCCGAGCACTGGCCGTAATACATGCCGGTCTTCTCCACCCGGAACCAGGTCTCGTTGAGACGGCCGGGAATGGCATCCACTTTCACGCCGAAGGCGGGCACCGCGAAGGAATGGATCACGTCGGAAGACGTCACGATCACGCGCACCGTGGTGTTCACCGGAACGACCATCGGCTCGTCGGCGGCGAAGAGGCGCGGCTCGCCCGGCTTCAGATCCGCATCGTCCTTCATGATGCTCAGGATATCGATGCCCTCGTCGGGATATTCGTAGGACCAGTTCCACTGATGCCCGATCGCCTTCACCGTGAGGTCCGACGGCGGGATGACCACTTCCTTGTAGAGGAGACGGAAGGAGGGAATGGCGATCACCACCAGGATCAGCACCGGGATCACCGTCCAGGCGACCTCGAGCAGCGTGTTGTGCGAGGTCTTGGACGGCGTCGGATTGGAGCGGCGATTGAAGCGCACCGCCACGATCGCCATCAGGACCGCCACGAAGACGACGATCAGGGTGATGATGGGAAGAAGAATATCGTTGTGAAAGATGTGGATGTCGTCCGCGACCGTCGTCACGGAGGGCTGCAGGGCGATACCGCCATCCACCGGGTTGGCCATGGCCGCCCCGATAAAGCCGTCGAAGTGCCCGGTGGCCAAAAACAGTGCCACGAGCGCGAAACCGATCAGAAACCGCATGCTTTTCCCCAGCATTTCCACTCCAGTCCAGCGACTTGCCTCGGGGGCGCCGCGATGGGGCGGCCTCAGGCCCGCCTCGTACCGCTTCAATGTCGCTTACCCCCGTCGCCCGGTATTCCAGGCGCATCTTGGGCGTCAGAAACCATAAACCTTGCGCCATCGCAAGCGCCCAGAGCGATCTTCCGGCGATTGAAACGGCCCGAGAGCGGCGATTGCCCCTCATTCGCGGAGGGCAGCGGGCGCGATCCCTTCGGACGAAACGCGACCGGCGCTGCCGTAACCTCCCTTGGCGCAGGAGTATAGTCCCGCGCGCGCAGGCCGCCAGATGCCCGGCAAGCCTTTGCGACGTTTTGCCACAAGCTCCATGTTAATTCGCCGCATTGCCAAACCGGAAACCCCTAATAATTAAAGGGTTTTGCCGCGCGCGCCTGCGTTGCGCACTGGCCGCGGGCGCCGTCAGGCATTACATTCAATCCGTTGAAAACCGGATGCATTCGCAGCCCGAAAGGCCAGTCATGCGCGACGAATCCCTGATTCATTTCCACCACGGACGGCGGATTTCCGCGGGCCTCCACCTGCCCCGCAACGGCGCCGCCGCGCCCGAGCTCATCGCGGAGGCCGCGCCCTGGCTCGACCCGCGCGATCCGGGCCGCTGCGTCGTGGGGTTCTGCGCCGCCCATCCCGATATGGTCGGCGACGTGACCGACGCCCCGCCCCGGGGCTGGGAAAACTGGGGGTTCAACGAGTGGGACCAGTGGTTCGGGCGAATCAACGGCGTCTTTCTCGTCGATCTGGAGAAGCTGCGCGTCGTGCAGTATCCGCTCTATTCCTGCGGCGGCCAGACGGTCCCTTGCGACCTCTCCGCCCTGCCCCGCCGGCTGGTGCCGGTGGAAGACTGGCTGGAAGGCCAGAAAACGCCGTAATGTCGTTGTTGCGGAGCATCCTTCGAGACGGGCCTTACGGCCCTCCTCAGGATGAGGCCGATCTAAACCCGAACCCTCATGCTGAGGAGCGGCAAAGCCGCGTCTCGAAGCATGCTGGCTCACACGCACACCATCAATCCGCCCCCGAAAGCAGAGCATCATGACCACCGAACCCGACGACCTCTTTTTCAGCCAGACCGGCCTCGACCGTTCCCGCGTCGAAGCGCAGGTCGGCGAGGCGCTGCATAATTCGGACGATGGCGAGCTTTATCTCGAATTCCGCCAGTCGGAGGCGCTCGGCTTCGACGACGGCCGCCTCAAGACGGCGAATTTCGACACGCAGCAGGGCTTCGGCCTGCGCTGCGTGGCGGGCGAATCGACCGGCTATGCCCATGCCTCCGAACTCTCCGAAGACGCGCTGAAGCGCGCAAGCGATGCCGTGCAGGCGGTGAAGCAGGGCGGCAGCTTCACGCTCGCCGAGGGCCCGGCGCGCACCAACACGCATCTCTATTCCGACGACAACCCGCTCGGCGCGCAGAGCTTCGAGGAGAAGGTGAAACTCCTTTCCGAAATCGATTCCTATGCCCGCGGCAAGGACCCGCGCGTGCAGCAGGTCTCCGCTTCGCTTGCCGGCGAGTGGCAGGCGGTGGAGATCATCCGCGCGGACGGCGCCGTGGTGCGCGACATCCGTCCCCTCGTCCGCCTCAATGTTTCGGTCACGGTCGGCGAAGGCGAGCGGCAGGAGACGGGCTCCTATGGCGTCGGCGGCCGCATGGGCTACGACATCTTCATCGCGCCCGACCAGTGGCAGTCGCAGGTGGACGAGGCGCTGCGTCAGGCGCTCGTCAATCTGGACAGCGTCGCCGCGCCCGCGGGCGAGATGGATGTGGTGCTCGGCCCGGGCTGGCCCGGCATCCTGCTGCATGAAGCGATCGGCCACGGGCTCGAGGGCGATTTCAACCGCAAGAAGACCTCCGCCTTTGCAGGGCTCTTGGGTGAGCGCGTCGCCGCGCCCGGCATCACCGTCGTCGATGACGGCACGCTGGCCGACCGGCGCGGCTCGCTGACCGTGGACGATGAAGGCACGCCCACCTCGCGCACGGTCCTCATCGAGGACGGCATTCTGAAAGGTTATATGCAGGACCGTCTGAACGCCCGCCTGATGGGCATGGCGGCTACCGGCAACGGACGGCGCGAGTCTTACGCGCATCAGCCCATGCCGCGCATGACCAACACCTACATGCTCTCGGGCGACAAGGACCCGGGCGAAATCCTCGCTTCGGTGAAGAAGGGCCTTTACGCCGTCTCCTTCGGCGGCGGCCAGGTGGACATCACCTCCGGCAAATTCGTTTTCACCTGCACCGAAGCCTACATGATCGAGAACGGCAGGATCGGCGCGCCGGTGAAGGGCGCGACCCTCATCGGCAACGGCCCGGACGTGCTGACCCGCGTCTCCATGATCGGCAACGACATGAAACTCGACCCCGGCATCGGCACTTGCGGCAAGGGCGGCCAGGGCGTCCCCGTCGGCGTCGGCCAGCCGACGCTGCTGGTGAACGGCCTCACCGTCGGCGGCACGGCGCAGGCGGCGTAAGGTTCAAGACGGCCGATGCCACCTTCTTCACCTCCCCCCTTGAGGGGGAGGTCGGAATGCGGAACGCATTCCGGGTGGGGGGATGCAGCCTTGCCATGCATCGCAACGCCTATATCCGGCGCGCCACCCCCTCCCAGCCCTCCCCCGTCAAGGGGGAGGGTTTTGACACCGATGCCCTGCTTCCGCCGGGATGACGGCCTTTGTTGTGTTTTTAGAAACCAAAGAACTCAGTGTCGTCCCGGCACTCGTTGCCGGGACCCATTGGCCTTCCCCGCAATCCTGCAATTGCTCCTCACCCTGAGGAGCGGCAACGCCGCGTCTCGAAGGGCGAGGCCCGGCCCCATCGCCATCCTTCGAGACGGGCCTTACACCCCTCCTCAGGATGAGGTTTTGCCAGAGGCGATGCAAGCACCCCATCCGTAGACGGAATACCTCCCCCTCACCCTTTCGAGCTGTGGCAGACCGCCTGGATTTTGTTGCCGACGGGATCGCGCACATAAGCGCCGTAATAGTTCGGGTGGCAATAGGCCCGGAGCCCCGGCGCGCCCTCGTCGCTGCCGCCATTCGCCAGCGCCGCCGCGTGGAACGCATCCACCGCCGCGCGGTCCGGCGCCAGAAAGGCGACATGCCCGCCATTGCCCGGCACATGGGCCTCGCCGTTGAACGGTTTCAGGATAAAGACCTTCGGCCCCGTCGCCGTGCCATAGCTCAGCGTGCCGTCCATCTTGAAGAAGGGCTCGATGCCAAGCGTTGCCAGCACCGCGTCGTAGAAAGCTTCGAGCGCTTGCGGCTCATCCGCCCCGATGGTGACGTGACTGAACATGGGCTCCCCTTCCCTGTTGCGCCAACCCATACTTGTCATCCCGGCCTTGTGCCGGGATCCAGGGGCAACAGACTCAGTGCTTGCGGCCCCTGGACCCCGGGACGAAGCCCGGGGTGACAGCATTCTCTAAATCCTAAAACGCGAACTCGTCGAAAACCGGCTCCACCGAGCCGTTCCAGCGCCCGTTATAAAGCGCGAGCAGTTCTTCCGCGGGCGTGCGGTTCATGTGCACGATGTCTTCCAGCGTCGAAAGGAAGATCGTCTCGTCCGCGCCCGCGCCGTCGCCCTGCGCCCGCGCGGTCAGCCCGGCGCGGGAAATGTTCAGCACCTGCTTGGCCACATCGCCCAGCGTCCCGCCCCGGAAGGGCGTGTTGAGGCCGGTGCGTGGCACCTCGTTGCGCAGCGTCTGGCGTTCCTCGTCCGTCCAGTCCTTCACCAGGTCCCAGGCCGCGTCGAGCGAGTTCTGATCGTAGAGAAGCCCGACCCAGAGCGCGGGCAGCGCGCAGATACGGCTCCAGGGTCCGCCATCCGCGCCGCGCATCTCCATATAGTTCTTGATGCGCGCCTCGGGGAAGATCGTCGTCAGGTGGTTGTTCCAGTCGCCCCGCGTCGGCAATTCGCCCTTGAGGCCCGGCAGCTCGCCTTTCAGGAAGTCGCGGAAGGATTGCCCCGTCACGTCGATATATTTCCCGTCGCGGAAGACGAAATACATCGGCACATCAAGCGCATAATCGACCCAGCGCTCGAAGCCGAACCCCTCCTCGAAGATGAAGGGCACCATGCCGGCGCGCTCATTATCCGTATCGGTCCAGACATGGGAGCGATAGGAGAGATAGCCGTTGGGCTTTCCTTCCGTGAACGGAGAATTTGCGAATAGCGCCGTCGCCAACGGCTGCAGCGCCACGCCCACGCGCAGCTTCTGCGCCATGTCGGCCTCGGACGAGAAGTCCAGGTTCACCTGCACCGTGCAGGACCGGTACATCATGTCGAGGCCCATGGTCCCGACCTTCTTCATGTACTCGGTCATGATCTTGTAGCGGCCCTTGGGCATGACGGGGATCTCGTCGCGCCGCCAGTTGGGCGTGAAGCCGAGGCCGAGAAAGCCGATATCGTGTTCGGCGGCGACTTCCTTCACCTGCGCCAGATGGTCATGCACTTCCGAACAGGTCTGGTGCAGGTTTTCCAGCGGCGCGCCGGACAGCTCGAACTGGCCGCCGGGCTCCAGCGAGATATTGCCCATCCCCTCGCCTTCCAGCCCGATCAGATAGCCGTCTTCCTCGATGGGCTTCCAGCCGAAACGCCGCATGCCTTCGAGAATCGCGCGGATGCCGTGTTCGCCGTCATAGGCGACGGGCGAATGGTCTTTCAGGCGGAAGGGAAATTTCTCGTGCTCGGTGCCGATGCGCCAGTCCGCTTTCGGCTTGTTGCCGCGCTCCAGCGCCCAGATCAGGTCGTCGCGGCTGGAAATGGGCTCAGGCCCTGCAACCAGGATACTCATGGATAGGCCCCTTCCCGGACTTTCAGCCATACTCGGCTTTAGCGGCCGGCGCTTCCCGAGTCAGAGGCCCCAGAAGTGATCCGGTCTTTCAATTCGCCAAGATGTAGGAGCGGATGGGCGTTGAGGCAAGCCCCTGATGCTCCTCACCAATCGCCCAGAATGAGCCCCGTCACGGCAAGCGCCGCGATGGCCGCGGTATCGGCCCGCATGATGCGGGGGCCGAGCGAGAGCGCGGTCGTGTCTTTTCGCGCATGCAGCATCTCGCGCTCTTCCGGCGCGAAGCCGCCTTCCGGGCCGATCACCACCGCCAGCGGCCTGCCCCTGAGCCCTTCTTTTTCGAGCCGTTCCAGCACGCCCCGCGCGCCGCCCGGTTCCTCGCTCTCGTCGCAGAAAAGGATATGCCGTCCCGGCGCGATCTCGTCCCAACGCTGGATAAGCGAATCGAGTTTTTCCATTTCGCGCGCTTCCGGCACCGCCACGAGGCCGCATTGCTCCGCCGCCTCCACCACATTGGCCTGCAACCGCTCGTCCTTCACGCGGGAGACGATGGTGCGCCGCGTCTGCACGGGCTGGATGACGCTCGCGCCCATTTCCGTCGCCTTTTGCGCGATGAAGTCGAGCCGCGCCTTTTTCACCGGCGCGAAAAGGAGCCAGATATCGGGCAGCGGCTCATGCGGCCTTGTCTGCGTCTCCACCGCCAGCGTCACCGCCTTCTTCGATGCCGTTTCGATTACCGCCGACCATTCGCCGTCGCGCCCGTTGAAGAGAGCCACACGCGCGCCCTCGCCCATGCGCATCACATTCACGAGATAGTGAGACTGGTCCTTGCCGAGCGTCAGCGACGCGCCCCCGGCCAACGCCTCGTCGACATAAAGGCGCGTCTTTCCGGTGGCACAATGCGCCGGGGCATGTTGCGGGGGGCTGTCTTTATCGTCCTGCATGAAGGCTTGCCTGATGAATCGTAAGCGGCGAGTGTCGCACGGACGAAAGATCAGGATAAGAGGGAGGTCATGAGCGAAATCCGGAAAAGGCCCACCGCCCGCCTCCTGCCCTTCTCGCCGGACGGCCGCCTCCTTCTCGTGCGCATGCATGACCCGAATGTCGGCGGGGCGGAGGGCCATGTCCTCCGCGAGCCTTACTGGGTCACGGTGGGCGGCGCGGTCGATGAGGGCGAGACACTGGAAGAGGCCGCCCGGCGCGAGCTCCGCGAGGAAACCGGCCTCGACGGGACCACGGCAAGGCTCGGTCCGCCCGTCTGGTATACGGAGCATGTGCTGACCGTGCATGGCGAGAAGCGGTTGTTGCAGGAAACCTTCTTCATGGCGCAAGCCTTCACCACCGAGCTTTCCCATCACGGATTCGAGGACAGCGAGCGCGAGGCGATCCTGACCATGAAATGGTGGGCGCCCGCCGCGCTTCTGGAAAGTCCGGAAACGGTTTTCCCCACCTCGCTCCGCACGCATCTGCCTGCGCTTCTCAATGGCGAAATGCCCGCCGCTGTATTACACATCGACCCATGACCAATGAGCACATGACGCCAGATCGAGTCGCCGACGCCGCGCCGGAAAACTGGGTGGACGCCTATGCGCCCGCCTTCACGCGGCCCTATCTCAGGCTTGCCCGCGCAGACCGGCCCATCGGCACATGGCTGCTGCTCATTCCCTGCTGGTGGTCCATCGCGCTGGCCGCCGGCACCTTTCCCAATCTCTGGCTGATGTTCCTCTTCGCTATCGGCGCGCTCGTCATGCGCGGCGCGGGCTGCACCTATAACGACATCGTCGACCGCGATTTCGATGCGCAGGTCGCGCGCACGCGCTCGCGGCCCATCCCATCCGGCGCGGTGAGCCTCAAAATGGCCTGGGCCTTTCTCGCGCTTCAATGCCTCATCGGGCTCGGCATATTGCTGCTGCTCACGCCCTTTGCCATCGGGCTCGGTATCGCCTCGCTCGCGCTCATCGCCGCCTATCCCTTCATGAAGCGCATCACCTACTGGCCGCAGGCCTGGCTCGGCCTCACCTTCAACTGGGGCGCGCTGATGGGCTGGGCCGCGGTGACGGACAGTCTCGCGCGCGCGCCGGTCATCCTCTATGCGGCGGGCATCGCCTGGACCATCGGCTACGACACCATCTATGCGCATCAGGACAAGGAGGACGATGCGCTGATCGGCGTGAAGTCCACCGCGCTGCGCTTCGGCCGCGAGACGGCGCTCTGGATGTGGCTCTTCTACGCGCTCGCCGCTCTTGGCATCCTCATCGCCGGTCTCGCCGCCGGGCTCGGCTGGGGCTTCTACCTCCTCTGGCCGCTCGGCGTTCTCCACCTCGTGCAGCAGATCCTCCGCCTCGACACCGAAGACCCCCAGCTCTGCCTCTCGCTCTTCCACTCCAACCGCGATTTCGGGTTGATCGTGCTGGCCGCGATTATCGCGGGCACGCTGACGGGCTGACGATGGAAGAGTTGCGGCAGGGCACGTCGGACGATGTGCCTGCAATCAAAGTGCTCACACGCGCGGCCTATGCCAAATGGGTGCCTGTCACGGGCCGCGAGCCCCTGCCCATGACCGCCGATTATGACGACGCGATCCAACATCATCGTTTCGACCTTCTTCATATGGATGGCGAACTGGCGGCGCTCATCGAGACGGTCGCGAAGCCCGATCATCTGCTGATCGAGAACGTCGCCGTCGCCCCCCATTTTCAGGGCCGCGGTCTGGGCCGCCGGATGATGGCGCATGCCGAGACGCTCGCGGCCGGCGCCGGCCTTGCCGAAATCCGGCTCTACACCAACAAGCTCTTTGCCGAGAACATCCGGCTCTATTCATCGCTCGGTTACGTCGTCACCCGCGAAGAAGCCCTGAATGGCGGCACAGCGGCGCATATGAGCAAGCACCTCTGATTTTTCTCAGCTGTCATCCCGGCGAAAGCCGGGACCCACTCGCATTAGCCGCTTGCCGCAGCCGCCAATGGGTCCCGGCAACGAGTGCCGGGACGACACCTGTGCCTTTCGGTTTCTCCCGAAAACACAAAGAAGGCTGTCATCCCGGGACTTGTTCCCGGGATCCACTCACGTTGCAATTCGGGGAAACGTGGATTGGATCCCGGCTTTCGCCGGTATGACACTGCTGGTTGGGGGTCGGCGCCTGCTCCCCCCTTCCCTCTTGCCAAAACCGCCCTTTGCCCCCCATATCGGAAGCCTTGGCGGCAGGGGCCGCCTTTGGATGTCACGCCCATGCGTCCCGATCTCCTTCCCGGCCATTTGCAGGCCGGTTACGGCAACCGTCTCGCGCCCAATTACGTCACGCTGCCCGGCATTCTCTCGGCGGAGGAATGCGAACGGCTCATCGCGCGCTTCGAGACGCGCGGGCTGGAAGACGGCGGGCTCGTCGGCGAGGTCTCCGCGCCCGACATCCGCCGCGCCGATCTCGTCTGGCTCGATGCCGACCGCGCCGACCTATGGGTGCTCGACCGGATGATGAAACTCGTCGCCGACGCCAATCGCGACATTTTCGATTTCGCACTGGGCGGCTTCGACGAGGCCTTGCAGCTCACCCGCTACCGGGCGGATGCGCTCGGTCATTACGACTGGCATTCGGACCGCGGCGGCAACGGCTTTTCCCGCTTCCGCAAGCTCTCCGTCGTGGTGCAGCTTTCGCAGCCGGAAACTTACGAAGGCGGCGATCTGGAAATCAATGCGACCGGCCGGATCGAGGCGATGCCCCGCACGCGCGGCATGGCGATCCTCTTCCCCTCCTACGCGCTCCACCGCGTGACGCCGGTGACGACCGGCACGCGCCATTCGCTGGTGACATGGGTCCACGGGCCGAATTTCCGTTGATTTGAATTTCAGCGTCATTGCGAGGAACGAAGCGACGACGCAATCCATGCTTTGCCGTATCGCGCTGGATTGCTTCGCTGACGCTCGCAATGACGGCTTTCTTTGTGTTTTCTGCGGAAACCGAAAGAAAGTCGTTGCCCCGGGATGACACCTGAGCTTTTGGTGACGTTTCTACTTCTCCGGCGGCTTCACATCTTCCAGCCGGTCCACCTTGCGCAGCTCCGGGAAGAGCCACATCCACAGGCCCACCACGCCCAGCGTGCCGAGCCCGCCGATGATGACGGCGGGCACGGTGCCGAACCAGGCCGCCGTCACGCCGCTTTCGAATTCGCCCAGCTCGTTCGAGCCGCCGATGAAGAGCATTTCCACCGCGCTCACCCGGCCCAGCATCACGCGCGGGGTGGCCAGCGGAATGATGGTGGAGCGCACATAGACGCTCACCATGTCCGCCCCGCCCATCGCCACCAGCGCGCCCAGCGACAGCAGGAAGTTCGTGGAGAGGCCGAAGACGATGGTCGCCACGCCGAAAAGCGCGATGCAGCCGAACATCCAGAGCCCGGTATGGCGCGAAGGCGGTTTCCAGATGATGAGGAAATTCACCAGAAGCGCGCCGATGGCCGGGCCCGAGCGCATAAGCCCCAGCCCTTCCGGCCCGACATGCAGAATGTCTTTCGCAAAGACCGGCAGGAGCGCCACCGCGCCGCCCAGCAGCACGGCGAAAAGATCGAGCGAGATCGCGCCCAGCACGATGGGCGTCCGTCGCATGAAGGCGATCCCCGCCATGACGCGCTCGACCCCGCTGATGGCCGGGCCTTGCGGCTCCTCCGCCGCCTGCGGTTTGCGGATCAGCGAGAAGGTGAGGCAGGACAGCCCGAAAAGCGCCGCGCAGCTTCCATAGGCCGCTTCCGGCCCGAAAATATAGATCGCGCCGCCCAGCGCCGGACCGGCGATCACCGCCACCTGAAAGGTCGACGAGCTGATGGCGATGGCGCGGGGCAGTTGCCGCGCGCTCACCAGCATCGGCACGAAAGACCGCGCGGCGGGCGCCATGACGGCGCGCGCGCAGCCGAAGACGACGAGCACGGCATAGAAATAGCCGGGCGTCGTCGCATCCGCGACCGTGAGCCAGATCAGCGCGCCCGCGCTTGCCGCTTCGGTCAGCGTCGCCGCGCCGATGATGAGGCGGCGGTCCACCCGGTCGGCAATGTCGCCCGCGGGCAGCGTCAGCGCCACCATGGGCAGGAACTGCGCCAGCCCCACGAACCCCAGCGCCAGCGCGCTGCCCGTCAGGTCGTAAATATGCCAGCCCACCGCCACCGACTGGATCAGCATGGCCAGCGTCGAGGCGAAACGGCCGGACAGATAGAAGACGAGGTCGCGATTGCGCGCGAGTTCGCCGAGCGTGGGTTGGGCCGTTTCGTCGGGTGAAGAAGTCATGATGGCGCGATTTTTTTCGCGTACCGCTTCACGCAGCGGCACGGCACGGGACCGAATTTCCTGCCGCAGCGGAACGCTCTCGCCCGGGCGGCGCGGACAAGTGGTTTACAGCCCGCGCCGCCCGCCGACAAACCCAATATGAATCGACGCGGCGCCTTTTTCGCTTCTAGACTGTCCTGCACGGACGACGCGACATCCATCGGGAGGAGGACGAGTCGCCATGCCCTGCTGCGCTTTCGCCGTCTTTCTTGTCAGCCAGATCGTCTGGCCGGTCCGGAAACTGCTGTCCTTCATGCCGTTCGGCGGCCGCCTCGCCATGGCCGGCGCGCCCGATGCGGGGTCGGCATGGCGTCCGGGTGAGACCGCCTCCGTTTCCAAAACGACGCCTACGTCATTTTTCTCGCGCCGTGGGCTCGTTCTCGCCCTGGCGCTCGAACTGACGCTGGCGGGCGGCGCGGCGGCCACCGCCTCCGCGTTTTCAGGCATCCCCTTTTCCCCCGCTTCGTCTTCGCAGGCTTCGTCATCGTCGGCCCCCTCATCGACCGCCGCCGAGCTTTTCGCGCGCTTCGATGCGCTTCATGCCCCGCTCTGCCGCAGCCTCGGCCTGCGGCCGGCGGAGGCCTCCTCAAAATAAGTCCCGTATTCAAGCGGGCCCGACAGGGAGATTTTTCATGAGCCTTCTCGACAACGATATTCTGACCATGCCGCGCGCCCGCACGGGCGAGCCGCGCGGCCCCGTCACCAATCGCCGCCTCATGCGCACGCTCCTCATTTATGGCGCGATGTGGGTCGCGGGCCTTATGCCCTTCCTGCTCGGTTTCTCGCCCTTCTGGCAGGGGGCGGGGCTCGGCCTCTGGGCGCCGGGCGCGGGCTTCATCGCCGTGGGCGGCTGGGCCATGCTGCTTTTCCCGCTCACCCTGGCGCTTTTCGCCCTGTCCGTCGTCGCCTGGTTCTGGGCCGGCATGGTCGTCGCGCCGGTCACGGTCTGGCTCGGCGCCGCGCTTGTCGCGGGCGGCATGATGGCGGGGCCCGCCTCGATCGCCGCGCCCGCCTTCGTGGCCGCGCTGCTGGTCGCGGGCGCCGTCTTCGTCGACCGCCGCGCGAAGACCCGCCGCGTCGCGCAGGAGGAAACGCGCAAAAGCCGCGACGCCTTCCTCCCCGCCTCGCTGGCGGAAGTGGAAGAGATGGTCGCCAGCACGCAGCCCGATCCGCGCACGCGCGAACTCAGCGGCGAGCAGCTCCAGTCCGTGCGCTATCTCCTCGACCGCGCGCTGCAACCGCTCGATGCGTGGAACGGCTTCAACATCATCGACCAGTTCCAGCCCGCCGCGCTGCGCTACCAGATCAATCATATGGGCTTCGCGCTCGGCATCGTGCAGGGCGCCTATACGCCCAACTTCACCGGCTATCTCGGCACCGCCCAGCGCAATCTCATCGAGAAATATCTGAAGCGGAAGGTCTGGGGCTACTGGGTTTACGAATCCTGCTGGGGCCATCTCAACTTCACGAATTTCGACCCGGCCGCGAAGGACAACATCATGCTCACCGGCTGGTTCGGCATGCATGTCGGCCAGTACATGCTGAACAGCGGCGACCGCCGCTATGAAGAGCCCGGCAGCCTCACCTTCCGGCTGAACGAGAAGACGGCCTACCCTCACGACTTCAACACCATCGTGGGCTCCGTCACCTCCAATTACGACCGCTACGCGAAGAGCTTCGGCCTCTTCCCCTGCGAGCCGAACTGGATCTATCCGATCTGCAATCATTACGGCATGAGCGCGCTCGCCGTGCACGACAATGTCACGCAGTCGGACTACCAGCAGCGCTATCTGCCCATGTGGCTCGAAAAGCTCGACACGGAATTCACCGATCCCTCGGGCTCCATCATCGGGCTGCGCTCCAAGCATACGGGGATCGAGTTTCCCTTCCCCGTGGGCGAGGCGGGCTATTCGCATTTCGCCGACATCTTCGCGCCCGCCCGCGCGCGACGCCTCTGGGCCATTGCGCGCAAGGAGATCGAACCGGCCATCGTGACGAATGCGGATGGCAGCGAGGAGATCCACCTGCCGGGCAAGGGGCTCGATCCGGGCAATTACCGCCCCGGTTTCGTGGCGGCCTTTGGCGGGCTTCTCGTGGCGGCGCGCGAATTCGGCGACGAGCGTATCGCGCAGGCCGCGCAGAACAGCCTCGACCGGCAATGCGGCCTCACCATGGAAGGCGGCGTGCGCAGCTATGCCACCGGCTCCAACATCGCCAACGCCAATGTCGCCATGGGCCGCATCATGAAGACGGGCGATTTCCGCCGTTCCTTCGTCGACGGCCCGATGGCCGAAACGAAGACCGGCCCGCTCCTGTCGGAGGCCGCCTATCCGGCGGTGCTGGTCGCCCGCGCCTACAGCCATGGCGAGGATCTGGAACTGGTGCTCCATCCCGGCAACGGGCCGGTGGAAGCCGACCTCGGCTTCAGCCGCCTCAAGCCCGGCGGCAGCTACCGCGTCACCGGCGCAAGCACCGAGACGCTTCAGGCGGACGAGAAAGGCGAAGCGAAACTCACCCTCAGCCTCTCCGGCCGCACCGAGGTCACCCTCACCCCGGCCTGAGCGTCATCGGCCCTATGAACCCCGCAGGACAGGCACCCCCCGCCTGCCCTGCGGGTGCCACCGCCATTGATCCCCCACCCAAGGTGTCATCCCGGCGAAAGCCGGGATCCATTCGCCTGACCCACCTGCCGCGGCCGCCAATGGGTCCCGGCAACAAGTGCCGGGACGACACCTGCGTTTTTGGCCTCATCGGAAAACAAAAAAAGGCTGCCATCCCGGGATCCACCCGCCCCGGCGGAGGCCGGGCTGTCGTTTTGGCCGCCGGCACATCTCTATTTGTCATTGCCGGGCGGAGACCCGGCAATCCAGCGCCCCATGCGAAGGAGGCGCCGCCAGCCGCGAAAATGTCCCCGCCGCGCCATTGATGTTCTGTCGTAATTTCGGAGAGTGTTCCGGCCCGGATCCGCTCCGCCATATGCCGCCACCAACGCGGATCGAAACTCGGGAAGCATATCCTCGAAGTCGAAATACGGCTCGCGACGATCGCCCGGCGCACAACCGATCGGAATCGCTTTCAACACTTCCTTGAGCCGCTTCCTCGTATCGGTGGAAACGGCTTCCCCAAGCGCAAGCACGGCAATATCGGTGTCCTGCTCGCAATAGAACGCCCAGTTCCCCTTGTCGGAGGCGGCGACATAGCGAGCCAGGACAAACATCATTTCGTCCGAAGACCCGATTTCCTCCAATGCGGCAAAGAAGTCGGACCGCTGCGTTCCTTCTTCAAGGAAGGTGCTCTCAACGCTTCGGCCGCGCACGACAGGCGTGCATCCGAGATTGATCACCGCAATCGCGCTTGCATCCTCGTCTCTCAGAAGGAGATTTTTTGCGTCGATGAACTCGGATCCGAACAATGCAAGCGATTCAAAGAAGAGATAATCGTCCCAATCCCCGGCAAATACCTTGTCGGGAAAGAGGGTATCCTCCTTGATCGACGCGATAGCGTTCGCGAACGCTCTCTCGGCAGGCGTTTCAGTCGCCATTTTGTGTCCTGTCATCCGGATCGTCGCCTACTGCTTCTTCCTGCGGACTGTTCCGGAACCAGTCGCCGATTTCCTTCGCCTTGCCGTGCAGCACTTTCACGCTCTCGGTGTTGCGCACCCGGTCATCACATGATGCTCGATCTGAAAGGAACCGCGTTATCGGCGCAAGCATCGATACCCTCCGGGCCGACGACAGGGGCGAGGCAAAACTCACCGTCAGCCTCTCCAACCGCACCGAGGTGACCCTCACCCCGGCCTGAGCGTCCTCACCCACGGCGGCGCCCCCTCCCCAAGGCGTCATCCCGGCGAAAGCCGGGACCCACTCGTCTGACCCACCTGCCGTAGCCGCCAATGGGTCCCGGCTTTCGCCGGGATGACACCGGGATTGGACGAATGCCCACCTGCGGCCAATATGCCGCAGTGTTTTCCGCTTGCATCACTACCGGCAATTCCCATATATGTTGCGTCGCAGCATGAATGGCGGTTCCGCTTTTGGGGCCGCTGCTATCGAATGGAGATCAACATGTTCAGGGAATGGCTTGATGCCGCCGCTTCGGTGGCCGGACTTTTCGCCGGCGTTCCCTTCTGGATCGAGCCCGTCGAGGCCGCATCCGGGCCCGTAGCCGCCGAAATGGCCGCGCGGGAGGCAGAGCGCGAGGCGTTCGACCAGGGCACCTTCGCCCTCTTCAGGCACGCCGCCGACTGACGTGCCGCGCCTTGCCGACGCTGCCGAAGCAGCTTTCATGAACCCCGGTTCCTTCTTTTGCATGTGCGAAGGAAGGCCGGGGTTTTTGTTCTGGGGCTGTCGCCCGGGACGGATGTCGTCCTCACCTCCCCCCTTGCGGGGGAGGTCGGAATGCAACGCATTCCGGGTGGGGGGCCCGCGGCGGCGCAGACCATCGCAGCGCTATCGTCTGTCGCCCCCCCTCCCAACCCTCCCCCGTCAAGGGAGAGGGCTTCCCGGAACGGCTCATCGTCATTGACCCCGAACCTGAACCATGGTTCATTCCCTCCTGAACGGCAATTCACTTAACGCTTGCAGAGGTTCGCATTGGCCTATCGCCGGACAGGGAAAGTCTCCGCCCGCCTCGCCGACAATCGGCGGCGCATTCTCAACTCCGCCCGCGAGATCGTGGCTGAAGGCGGATTCAGCGCCGCCCAGATGAGCGAGGTCGCGCGCCGCGCGGGCGTCGCCACGGGCACGCTTTACCGCTATTTCCCCTCCAAGGAGGATCTCTGCCGGCAGGTGTTCCGTGAGGTCTCGACCCGCGAAATGAACATCCTTGCGAATATCGCTTCAGAGGATGCGCCTGCCATGGAGCGGCTCGAATCCGTGCTGCGCACCTTCGCGGGCCGCGCCATTCAGGGCCGGCGTCTCGCCTATGCGCTGCTGGCCGAGCCGGTCGATGTAGGCCTGTCGGAAGACCGCACAAGGTTCCGCCGGACCCATGCGCAGGTTTTCGCGGGCATTCTCGACGACGCCATCGAGGCGGGCGACATCCCGCCGATCAATACGCAGATCGCGGCGGCCTGCATCGCGGGCGCCATCCCGACGGCGCTGATCGGCCCGCTCGCCCCTGAATCGCATGAAATCGAAGACCAGTCCGGCGCGCGCGTGCTGGACGATATCGTCGCCTTCTGCATGGCCGCGGTTCACGCCGCGCCCGGGACGGCAGCGCAAAAGAACGAGAAAACCGAAGAGCGGAGGATCGCATCATGAGTGCCCGTATGGTCAGCGCCGGCGAACTTTTGTCCCCCCAGCAACTGGCCGTGGTGCGCGAGCGCTCCGACCTGCGCGGCACATGGCTCGTCGTCCATGCCTGGGGCGTCATCTTCCTGTCCATGGCGTTGTTCGCCTGGTTTCCGAACCCGCTCACCTTCATCGCCGCGGTGGTGCTGATCGGCGGCCGCCAGCTCGGCCTCGCCATCCTCATGCATGACGGCGCGCATGGCATTCTGACCAAGAACCAGACGCTCAACATGTTCCTGAGCCAGTGGTTCTGCGCCTATCCGATGCTGGCCGAAACGGGCGCCTATCGCCGCTACCATCTGAAGCATCACGCCAATACGCAGCAGAAGGAAGACCCCGACCTCATCCTGTCGGCGCCCTTCCCCATCACGAAGAAGAGCTTCCGCCGCAAGGTCGTTCGCGACCTCACCGGCCAGACCGGCTATCAGCAGCGCAAGGCGCAATTCCTGAACGCCATCGGCCCGTCGGACTGGCCGCTGTCGCAGCGCCTCGCGAACTTCAACGAGAAGCTGGGCAAATCCGCGCTCACCAATGCCGTGCTTTTCGCCATTCTCTGGGCGGCCGGGCATCCCTGGTATTTCGTCACGCTCTGGGTCTTGCCGCTGCTCACCTGGCACCAGCTCATCACGCGCATCCGCAATATCGCGGAACACGCCATGGTGGACGATAACGACCCGTTCCGTTACGCCCGCACGACGCGCGCCAATCTCTTCATGCGCGCCGTCCTCGCCCCCTATTGGGTGAACTATCACGTCGAGCATCACCTGATGATGTGGGTGCCCTGCTACAACCTGCCCAAGGCGCAGGCCTATCTCTTCGCCAACGGGTTCGGCGAGCGCATGGAGATCAAGGACAGCTATTTCGACGTCATCCGCATGGCGACCTCGCGCCCCGACAGCGACGACAAGCCGGGCGAGCTCAAGCACAATGCCCGCCGCCGCCGTGTCGACGGCTCCATCGGCGAAGGCTTCGAGCCCAGCAAGGACGCAGCGTAAGCCCTCGAAATGACGCCGTCCTTCGAGACGGCCTTTCAGGCCTCCTCAGGATGAGGCCCGTATAGCGATACCCTCATGCTGAGGAGCGGCGACGCCGCGTCTCGAAGCAGCCGCGCATTCCCCCGAGGCATTTCGGGGCGCTCGCCATGACGATCGCAACCAAAGTTCAAGGCCCGCCTTTCCGGAGGTGGGCCTTTCCGTGTTAAACCTCTCCCAACAAGAAATTCAAGGGAGAGAGCGTCCATGAGCGCCGCAGAACAGGGCCAGGCCCAGCCTGAAATCACCGAGGTGCGCGAGGCGCATCGTTTCGACGTCAAGCGCCTCGAAGACTGGTGCCGCGAACATGTCGAGGGCTTTTCCGGCACGCTCGAAGTCCGCCAGTTCGAGGGCGGCCAGTCCAACCCCACCTTCCTGCTGACGAGTGGCGGCAAGCGCTATGTGATGCGCAAGAAGCCGCCCGGAAAGCTGCTCGCCTCCGCGCATCAGGTAGACCGCGAATACCGCGTCATGAAGGCGCTCGAAGATACCGACGTGCCGGTGCCGCATATGTATGCGCTGTGCGAGGACGACGAGGTCATCGGCACCGCCTTCTATGTGATGGAGTATCTGGAAGGCCGCGTCTTCGCCGACCAGACCATGCCCGGCTCCACCGAAGAAGAGCGCCGCGCGGTCTATGCCAATCTCGCCGAGAACCTCGCGAAACTTCATGCGGTGGATTACGAGGCGGTGGGTCTTTCCGATTTCGGCAAGCCCGGCAATTATTTCGAGCGGCAGATCGGGCGCTGGATCAAGCAGTATCGCGGCGCGCAGACCGACGACATTCCCTCCATGGAAAAGCTCATCGACTGGCTGCCGGCGCATATTCCCGACGAGCCCTCCGTCACCATCGCGCATGGCGACTATCGTCTCGGCAATGTCATGTTCCATCCGACCGAGCCGCGCATGATCGCCATTCTGGACTGGGAGCTTTGCACCATCGGGCATCCGCTGGCCGATGTGGCCTATA
The DNA here is from genome assembly GCF_011762095.1 of Parvibaculum indicum. Lineage (GTDB taxonomy): Bacteria > Pseudomonadota > Alphaproteobacteria > Parvibaculales > Parvibaculaceae > Parvibaculum > Parvibaculum indicum. The sequence goes on from NZ_JAASQO010000007.1 coordinate 106,196, forward strand.
CCTGCATGTTCGATCTGATGGCCGTCTCCGCGACCGCCGCGCCCATCGACCGGGGCGCCACGCCGGGCATTCCGACGGTGGAAGAATATGTCGCCGATTACTGCCGCCAGGCGGGCCGCGACGGCATCGAGGATCTGAATTTCTACCTCGCCTTTTCCATGTTCCGCCTCGCCTCGATCAGCCAGGGCGTCTACAAGCGCGGGCTGGACGGCAATGCGAGTTCGGAGCGCGCCCGCACCATGGGCGATGCCTGCCGCCATCTGGCCGACAGGGCATGGGAGATCGCGCAGTCGGACTGACGCTCCCAATCATGCTTAAGACAGGCTTAACGGCGCGGGCTTTTTGCCCCGCCAACAAGATGTTCTTAAAGAATCGCGCCTAATCTCTCCGGAATGAACGAAACGCCGTCCGCCCGGGCGGCGTGGACCAGTCCATTTCGGAGGTCGCGTATGCACCCCTCGAAGGCGCCGGAAACAGGCGCCCTCACCGAGGAAACGGAGCGCCCGGCGGCAGTGGCGGCAGATGCCGCCGCGCCCACGCCTGCGCCCCTGCGCGCGGCCGTGCGGCCTTCCGCGCCGCTTTTCCGCGCCCTGATCGAAAACGCCTCCGACATCTTCTCCATCATCCTGCCCGACGGGACCATCCGCTATCTGAGCCCGGCCGCGTCCGGCGCGTTCGGCTTCCCGGCGGAAGGGGCGGTCGGGCGGAGCATCTTCAACATGGTCCATCGCGAAGATCGCGGCCAGATGTTCGACGACCTGCAAAGCTGCGTGCGCTGTCCGGGCGAAACGGTCCGCACGCGCGCGCGCCTGCGCTCGGCGGACGGGTCGTGGCGCGTCATGGAAACGCGGGCGCAGAACCATATCGACGATCCGGAGATCGGCGGCATCCTGTGCATCTCGCGCGACGTCACCGAATCGGAGGAAATGGCCTCCCTGCTGCGCGAGGCCGAGGAGCTGGCGCGCTTCGGCCATTGGCGCTGGGTGAAGGGCAATCCCTCGCCGAGCTGGTCGCCGGGCGTGGCCCGCATTCTGGGGCGGTCCGTTTCCGGCATGCCGAAAAACGGCGACTGGTACGAGCAGCTCGTCCATCCCCATGACCGCGACGAATTGCTGTCGAAATTCATCGACGCCTTCGAAACCCATACGCCGATCCATTGCGTCACCCGCTTCCGCGTCTCCGACGGCACATGGCGCCACATCAAGATCCACGCCTATTCCGAGGTGGACGCGCATGACGAAATCGGCGCGCTTGTGGGCCTTGCGGAAGATGTGACGGAAGAGGTCCAGGCCGACGAGGCGCTGCGCGCGTCCGAGGCGCGGTATCGTCTGTTGACGGAGGAAGCCTCCGACGTCGTCGCGCAATATGCGCTGGACGGCACCGTGCTATACATCTCGCCCTCGGTGCAGTCGCTTTTCGGCTACCCCGCGGAAAATTATATCGGCTCGCCCTTCGCCATGCAGCAGGTCCATCCCGACGACATGCAGTGGATGCGGCCGGTCTTTCTGGAACTCGAGCATAATCGCGACATGGTTCGCTTCGAGTACCGCGCCAAACATGCCAATGGCGAATATATCTGGGTCGAGACCACCATGCGCGCCACGCGCAATCTCGACGAGGACGGCAAGCGGGTGGAGATCATTGGCGTCACGCGCGACATCAATGCGCGCAAGGCTTATGAGGCGGAACTCAAGGAGGCGCGCGAGCGCGCGGAAACCGCCAGCCGCACCAAATCGCGTTTCCTCGCCAATATGAGCCACGAGCTCCGCACGCCGCTCAACGCCATTATCGGCTTTTCCGAGATCCTCAACCTTCAGATGTTCGGCGAGCTCGGTCACGAGCGCTACAAGGAATACGCCCAGCTCATCAACGAGAGCGGCCAGCTCCTGCTCGATCTCATCAGCGACATTCTCGACATGTCGAAAATCGAGGCGGGCAAATACGAGCTGCACCCGGAAGAAGGCGACATGCGCCAGATCGCCGAGGCGACCTTGCGTCTGGTACGCGCCCGGGCAGATGAAAACCGTCAGAAGCTCGACCTCGTCGTGCCGGGACCGCGGCCCCTGCCCATCGTCGCGGATATCCGCGCAGTGAAGCAGATCCTCCTCAACCTTCTTTCCAATGCCGTGAAATTCACCCCGCCCGGCGGCGTCATTTCGGTCGGCATCGCGGAGAAGGACGAAGGCTACATATTGACGGTGAGCGATACCGGCCCGGGCATTCCCGAAAGCCAGATCGCCCGGCTGGGCCGGCCCTTCGAGCAGATTTCGGGCAATGCCTCCATCGCCCAGCAGGGCACCGGGCTCGGCCTTGCGCTGGTGCGCTCGCTCGCGACCATGCATGGCGGCAGTTTCGGAATCGAAAGCGAACTCGGCCGCGGCACCTGCGTCACGGTCGCTTTGCCCGCCGTGCCCTATTGCGCGCTCGACCGCGAGACGGAGGCGGACGCGGCGCTTCAGGCGCAGGCAGGCTGAGCCCTCCCCCTCAGATCCCCATGAACTGCTTCAGCGCGACGTCCATTTCGGCGAGCACATGGCCGCAATGCGGGTCGTCATGCATCGCCTTGTAATAGCTCGCCACGCGGGGGTAAGCCTGAAGCGGCTTTTCCTCGCCGAACATCGGCCCCAGACGCTCGAAGAAGAAGAGGATCGGCACCAGCGCGCAATCGGCAAAGCTCAGCGCCGCGCCGACCGCATAGGCCGAGCCGTCCAGATAGCTGTCGAGCCAGCCCATGCCTTCCACGACCTCGCCCATGGCGCGCGCCACCAGGTTCTTGTCGCGGGTGCGCGGGTCGATCTGGTCGAAGAGATCGCCCATCGGCTCCATCACATAGATTTCGCCGATGCGCGCCAACAGGCGGACCTGCGCCCGCGCGGCGGGATCGGCGGGCAGAAGCGCCGGCCCCTCGCCCTTCTCCTCGAAATATTCGCAGATCACGTCGGATTCGGGGATCACATGATCGCCGTCGATCAGCGTCGGCACCTTGTGCATCGGCGTCAGCGCGGCGAGCCTGGCCTTCACCGCATCGTCGGAAATCGGCAGCAGTTCCACATCCAGCCCCTTGGCCTGAATGGCGATACGGCAGCGGGCCGAATAGGGCGACAATTGCGCGTTGTACATCTGCATATGAAGGCGCCTTCTCAGATATTTCGTCCGGACAAGCAAATGGCCGGCCCCGGTTCCCCGGCACCGGCCATTCGGTTCGTATCAGCGTGCTCCGCTCATACCGTTTTCACCACGTATCCGCGGATCACTCGGCGGCGGCGCGCAGCTTGTCCTTGTGCTTCTTGAATTCCAGCCGCGCGATGGTGCGGTTATGCACCTCGTCCGGGCCGTCCGCCAGACGCAGCGTGCGAATGCCGGAATACATCTTGGCGAGACCGAAATCGGTCGTCACGCCGCCGCCGCCATGGGCCTGGATGGCGTCGTCGATCACCTGAAGCGCGATGCGCGGCGCGGCGACCTTGATCATGGCGATCTCGGTCCGGGCGACCTTGTTGCCCACCGTGTCCATCATATAGGCGGCCTTCAGCGTCAGAAGGCGCGCCATCTCGATGTTGGTGCGGGCTTCGGCCACGCGCTGTTCCCACACGGAATGATCCGCGATGGTCTTGCCGAAGGCTTCGCGCGACAGCAGGCGCTCGCACATCTTTTCGAGCGCGCGCTCGGCCACGCCGATGGTGCGCATGCAGTGATGGATGCGCCCCGGGCCAAGGCGCCCCTGGCTGATCTCGAAGCCGCGCCCTTCGCCGAGCAGCAGGTTCTCCGCCGGCACGCGCACATTTTCGAGGAGCACTTCCGCATGGCCATGCGGCGCGTCGTCATAGCCGAAGACCGGCAGCATACGGACGACCTTGATGCCCGGCGCGTCGAGCGGCACGAGAATCTGAGACTGCTGACGATAGGTGTCGGCTTCCGGGTCGGTCTTGCCCATCAGAATGGCGATCTTGCAGCGCGGGTCGCCCACCCCCGACGACCACCATTTGCGGCCGTTGATGACATATTCGTCGCCGTCGCGCTCGATGCGGGTGGAGATGTTGGTCGCATCGGAGGACGCCACCGCCGGCTCCGTCATCAGGAAGGCGGAGCGCATCTCGCCCTTCAGCAGCGGCTCCAGATATTCCTTCTTCTGGCGTTCGTTGCCGTAACGCTCGATCACTTCCATATTGCCGGTGTCGGGCGCGGAGCAGTTGAAGACTTCCGACGACCAGCCGACGCGGCCCATGATCTCGCACAGCGTCGCATATTCCAGATTGGTCAGCCCGCCGCCGCGTTCGGAATCCGGCAGGAACAGGTTCCACAGGCCGGCTTCGCGCGCCTTCGGCTTCAGGTCTTCGAGAATCTGCGGCACCTGCCAGGGATTGCCCTGCGCGCGGAACTCGTCCATCTGCTGCTGATAGGTGGCTTCGTTGGGATAGATGTACTCATCCATGAATTTGTTCAGGCGGGCCTGAAGCTCTTTCACTTTATCGGAATAAGCAAAATCCATATCGCTCCCCTTTCTTTTTTGTGTGTTGGAGGAACTCCGTGGAGTGCGGAGCCCCGATTGCAATGCGAATGGGCCGGACTCTAACGGAGGTCCCGGCGTAAATCACGCATAAAGCCGTATCGGGGGTGAGGTATTCCGCCGCTGCCGGCGAACGCGCCCGGCGCTCAGGCGCGGCGCGCGGCGAAGAAGGCGCGCAACATGGCGGCGGCGTCACTTTCGCCGATCCCGCCATAAACCTCCGGCCGGTGATGACAGGTCGGATGGGAAAAGATGCGCGGCCCGTGATCGACGCCGCCGCCCTTCTCGTCCGCCGCGCCGTAATAGAGGCGGCGAATGCGCGCGAAGGAAATTGCTGCGGCGCACATAGGACAGGGCTCCAGCGTCACATAGAGATCGCAGCCGGTCAGCCGTTCGGAGCCGAGCCGTTCGCAGGCCGCGCGAATGGCCAGCAGTTCCGCATGCGCCGTCGGGTCCTTCAGCTCCAGCGTCCGGTTCCCGGCCCTGGCGATCGGCTCGCCCGCGGGCGACAGGATCACCGCCCCGATCGGCACCTCGCCACGCCCCTCCGCCGCCCGCGCTTCGGCAAGCGCGAGATCCATCGGCGTGGGTTTTTGCTGTCTATCGGCGGCGTCGCTCATGGGCGGAACCTATCACACCTCAACGGTGTCATCCCGGCCCTCCTTGCATGCGAAGGTGGCCGGGACCCATTGGCGGTGCGCCTAATAGGAGTGGCGAGTGGGCCCCGGCAACAAGTGCCGGGACGACATCGATGTTTGGGTTTTCCGCATACGCCAAAAGCACGCTGTCATACCGGGCTTGTCCCCTCAGGTCACCGCAATGGGCTCGGCGGGAACGCCGGCGCCTATGTCGATCCATCCGGCGGACCGGATTTCCTTGATCCGGAATTCGCCCGCCGGAACCATCCGCCCCACGCGCACCTGGGCGAGATGCGCGACGATGATGGTCGACTGCGCCGCGCGATTGGTCATCGGCAGGTCCAGCACGTCGAAATCGACGATATATCCTTTCGCCGACTGCGCGGTAATCACGAAATAGCCGCCGCAGGGCGTGGTGAGAATGGCGTCGCTCGCGCTCTCGAAGGCGCCGAAGGCGGAATCCTCCAACCGGTCCAGATAGCTCTGTTTGGTGGGGTCGAAGCCGATATCCTCGGTAATGCCGGTCCCGACCATGCGGAACTCGACCCTGTCGGCGGAGAAATATTCGACCATGAGGATGCGCGGCATGATCTTGTGGATCGCCAGCGGATCGAAGTCGGCGCGGTCGGGCATGAAGCCGGATTTGGGCAGGCTGTCCCAGTACTGAAAGAACCGCTTCGTCTCCGGATGAGCAAATCTGTCGGGCATGGCCTCCCCCTGTCGTCGCCCCCTATTCTCGCCCCCTGTCGTCGCTCTGTCGTCGCCCCTGTTGCCGCGCGCCCTCCTTGTCGCGCTCCCACGGGGCCCCTCGGCTCCAACCATCAAACCGCGCAAAGGTTAAATGTTTGGCAGCGACGATCCTTCGATCGCCGCGCGGGTCCGGAACGCCGACGGGAGAGCCCCTCACAGATATTTCCGCAGCTCCGCCGTATAGGGCCGGTAGCCAGCGCGCCCGTAAATATCCATGGCGCGGGCGTTCGCGTTCAGCGCGCCGATCATGATCTGCGTCAGCCCCAGCCGCCGCGCTTCCGCCTCGCAGGCCGCGATCAGCGCCTGCCCGACGCCCAACCCCCGCGCCGCCTCGCTCACGAAAAGCTCGGTGATATAGCCATAGCGCCGCTCTTCTTCCCTGACGAAGAGAGGCCCTTCCTCGACCACCAGCACGCCCCAGCCGATGACGTGACCGCCCTCTTGGCCCTCCCGCTCCGCGACGAAGGCCCGGCCCTGCTTGCGCGCCAGCTCCTCCGACAGCTCGGCGAAATATTCCTCCGCCACGGCCGGATCGAGCCGGCGATTGGGCTCGAATTCATGCTCGTAACGCTGCGAGCCCATGATGAAGGAAAGCGCGGCTTGCCTGTCGGCGGTGAGGTCGATGTCGCGGAGATGGAAGGTCATGAGGCAGAGGGTACGCTAACAAAAATGATAGTCATGACTTAGATTTGTTAATTCCACCCACGATGAAGAAATTTGCCGCGCCTGGAACACCAGAGAACTCCGCTTTAAGAGCGTCGCTCTCACCTAGAAAAAACTCCTTACCTAAGGGCTCGAAGCGCCGAGCAAATTTTTCTTTCAGTATATCTTCTGCGTCTTTGGCCGCTTGGCCGCTCGCATATGCAGCCGAATTGAGCGATATCTTCCATTCATACTTTGATGCGGGCGGAAAGCCTGCGTTCATCTCAGCGCACCGTCGCATTGGGTCATTTGAGAAGCCAACTTTCACAATCACCCCTTTGCCTACTTCATATGAAGGGCGCCCGAGGAAAGTCGAGACGTCTCCCTTTAGCTCCATCATATAAAGCCAGTGTTGTCCGTCCTCGTATTCGCTATTTCTGCTACCGAATGAGGGCTCAACCCCTCTAGAGGGAAAGAAAACTTCCTTGAGAGGGACTTCTTCCTCATCAGTGATTGCAACCTCTGGTTCGCCGTATACGTTCACTGCCTTCACAGGCAAGCGAAGAACCCTCTGCACCTCTTCTTCTGTCAGTTTCGCGCCTTGGCTCGCAATCACTCTTGCCCGATTGGTGGTATAGGTAGTTGACGCTAGATTCTGAATTTCGATTTGTCGCGTGACCCGCCATGCACGGCGTACCGGAAGGCCATAGGTCCACCTATGCCCCCAGCCACTCTCTCTTTTTCTACGCATTCCCTCGGTCGATGACTTTTCATGGTCCATAATTGGAATGGGGTCGATCTCCAGTACACCTAAAACCTGTCCTTGCTGGGAAATCTCGGTCTCTGCGGATGTCGCACCATAGATCAAGACAAGATCCCCAGATTGTGCTTCATCGAGCACACGCTTCCGGTCTCCCTCTCGGGTCCACCCAACATAACCGTCTTCCCAAGGTCCAAACCCCCAGAAAGCTCGTATCCATACTTTGGGTACTTCTTCGATAATTTTCTTCATTTCAGGCTCGCAAATGACGCATTAAAATTATTTTCCATATAAGCGCATTTTCCTCAGTATAGAAGGGTAGTAGATATCCGATCGCCTATAACTCCTCCCCACTTCCAGCCTCCCCCGCGCCCTGATAAAGAGAGCGCATGACGACACCCCCGGCGGACACGCCCCCGAAACCGCAAGCCCCCCCGACCGACGACGCGCAAGCGGCGCCTGAGGGCGAGCGCATTGCCAAGGTGATTGCGCGCGCGGGCGTCTGTTCGCGGCGCGAGGCGGAAAAGCTCATCGCCGAGGGCCGCGTTACCGTGGACGGGCGCGTGCTGGAAAGCCCCGCCCTCAACGTCACCGGGCGCGAGACCATCGTGGTGGACGGCCATCCGCTGCCCGCGCAGGAGCCCACCCGGCTCTGGCGCTACTACAAGGAGGCGGGGCTCGTCACCACGGCGCGCGATCCGGAAGGCCGGCCCACCGTCTTTTCCCGCCTGCCCAAGGACATGCCCCGCGTGGTCTCGGTCGGGCGGCTCGACGTGAACACGGAAGGCCTGCTGCTCCTCACCAATGACGGCGAGCTGGCCCGCCTGCTGGAACTGCCCTCCACCGGCTGGACGCGCCGCTATCGCGCCCGCGCCCATGGCCGCGTGACCCAGGCCGATCTCGACAAGCTCAAAAACGGCGTCACCGTCGAGGGCGTCCGCTACGGCCCCGTTGAGGCGGTGCTCGACAAGGCTCAAGGGTCCAATGTCTGGATCACGCTGTCGCTCAAGGAGGGGAAAAACCGCGAGGTCAAAAAGGTGCTGGGCTCGCTCGGCCTGGCGGTGAACCGGCTCATCCGGCTGTCCTACGGCCCCTTCCAGTGCGGCGACCTGCAACCCGGCGAGGTGCGCGTGGTGCCCAACCGCGTGCTGATGGACCAGCTCGGCAATAATGCGGCGAAATTCGGCGGAAAACTGCCCTCCGGCGGCGCGGCAAAAGAAACGAATACAAATTCACGACAAGGAAAGCCCGCCGGAAACGGCCGGAAACCGTCGCAAAAGGGCGGCGGCAAGCCCGGTGGCAAAACCGGTGGGGCTCGCAAGACAAAGGGTGGCGCCCATGCGCATCGTCGGCGGCGCGTTTAGGGGCCGCGCTCTTCATGCGCCGGAGGGGCAGCGTCTGCGCCCGACCAGCGACCGAACTCGCGAATCTCTGTTCAATATTTTGGAACATGCGAATTTCGGCGAAAATCTGCCGGATTTCACGCTGCGGGGCGCGCGCGTGCTGGACCTTTTCGCGGGCACCGGCGCGCTCGGCATCGAGGCGCTGTCGCGCGGCGCGGGCTTCGCGCTTTTCGTGGACGACAGCGCGGAGAGCCGTGGCGTCATTCGCGAGAACCTGGATTCACTCGGGATCATGGGCCGCGCCAAGATCTATCGCCGCGACGCCTCGCGCCTCGGCCCGCGCGAGGGAAGCGCCGGACCGGAATTCACTTTATTGTTCGCCGATCCGCCCTATGGCAAAAATCTCGCCGGCCCGGCGCTGACGACGGCGCTTGCCGGCGGCTGGATCGGCCCCGGCGCGCTCTGCGTCGTGGAGGAGAACGCCAAATCCGATTTCGAGGCGCCGGAGGGGTTCGTCGAGCTCGACCGGCGGCGTTATCGCGACACCGAAATCGTGTTCCTGACCCCTGCCGTTTGACCTCGGGCGCTATCTCGCCCGAACCTCATCTCTATCTTGCCCGAACCTCACTTCTATCTCGCCCGAACCATCGCTCAATCTTGCCCCGACAGAAGGATCCGCGCCCGTGCCCCTGATCTCCGGCCTTGCCGCCATTGCCGACAATTACGATGCGCTGCTCTGCGATGTCTGGGGCGTCCTGCACAATGGCAAGCGGGCCTATCCCGGCGTGCCGGAGGCGCTCGCCAATTTCCGGAAAAAGGGCGGAACCGTGCTGCTTTTGTCCAATGCGCCGCGCCCCTCCGCCGCGCTCCCGGCCATGTTCGAGCAGCTCGGCATCCCGCAGGACGGCTATGACGGCATTCTGACCTCGGGCGACGCGACGAAGGCCTGCCTCGCCTCGCACGAATTCGGCACCGCCTGCTACCATATCGGGCCGGAGCGCGACCTGCCGCTGTTCGAGGGGACGGGCGTTTCCCGCGTCGGCGAGGCGGAGGGCGCGTTCATTCTCGTCACCGGCCCCTTCGACGACGAGACCGAAGGGCCGGACGATTATACCGAACAATTTCAACGGCTTGCGGCGCGCGGCCTGCCGATGATCTGCGCCAATCCGGACATTCTGGTGGAGCGCGGCGAGCGGCTCATCTACTGCGCGGGCTCGCTCGCAAGGGCCTATGAGGAGGCCGGCGGGAAGACCGTCTATTTCGGCAAACCGCACGGCCCCATCTACGATATCGCGCGGGAAAAGCTCGCGGGCTTCCGGGGCGCGCCCGTCGCCGATACCCGCATTCTGGCCGTGGGCGACGGGCTGGCGACCGATATCAGGGGCGCGAACGGCGCCGGGATCGATGCGCTTTTCATCACCGGCGGTGTATTCGCGGGCGAGTGCGGCGACGATCCTGAACAGCCCGACCCCGATAAGGTACGGATTGTGCTGGCAAAACACGACGTCACCGCGGTCGGCGCCATGGCGCGGCTCGCCTGGTAGCGGCGACGGGACACTTGACGCTCGCGGAACGATCCGCCATCCCTTTGCCCGGTTCATATTCCGGCCAGCCAGTCTTTCAGCGGTTCCAGACCCCGTTACATGCACATCATCCGTCACTACGAACATGTCGCGCCCGGCCTTCAGGGTGCCGTTTTCGCGCTCGGCAATTTCGACGGCGTGCATCTCGGCCATCAGCAGGTGATCGCCGGGGCGCGCGCGCTGGCGGCGGAAATGGGCGCGCCGCTGGGCGTTCTGGTCTTCGAGCCGCATCCGCAGCAATATTTCTTTCCCGACAAGCCCTTCTTCCGCCTGACGCCTTTTCGTGCCAAGGCACACAAGCTGGAGCGGCTCGGGGTCGATATACTGGCCGCCCTGCCCTTCGACGCGACGCTCGCCACCAAACAGGCGCCGGAATTCGTACTGGACGTTCTGGTCGACGGTCTCCATGTCTGTCATGTCGTGGCGGGGTATGATTTCCGCTTCGGCAAGGGCCGCGGGGGCGATGCCGCGGCGCTCGGCTATATGGGCATGATGGAAGGCTTCGGGGTTACGATCGTGGATGAAGTGAAAAACGGCAGCGAAACCTATTCCTCCACGCGCATTCGCGAATTGCTGCATGAAGGCAATGTGCGCGAGGCGGGGCGGATGCTGGGCGACTGGTGGAAGGTCGAAACCCAGGTGCAGAAGGGCGATCAGCGCGGCCGGACCATCGGTTTCCCGACCGCGAACCTGCCGCTGGACGATCATGTGGAGCCTGCGCTGGGCGTTTATGCCGTCCGGATCGAGATTCAGGACGGGCCGGAAAAAGGCGTTTATGACGGCGTCGCCAATATCGGCCGCCGTCCGACCTTCGACAAATCCGACGTGCTGCTGGAGGTGCATATCTTCGATTTCGACGCCGACATCTATGGCTGCCACGCCGGCGTTTCGCTGATCGGCTATATCCGCGAGGAACGGAAATTCGACGGTCTCGAAGCACTGAAGGCCCAGATCGCGAAAGACAGCGAAACCGCAAGGCACATCCTGAAGGATGCGCCCGAAAAGCCCTGAGCGGACTTCACCCTTCCTCTGGCGAGGCGACCATGGTTCGCATTGGCGATCCGTCCCTTTTCATCCGCAAAAATACCGAGCTCCTGCCCTCTCCCCTGGTGCCGGAAATCCGTCTCCATGTCGCCAGCGACGCCCTGCCCCTCTGGGAAATGACGGAGGAGGAACTGGAACAGGCCGGCCTCCCCCCGCCCTTCTGGGCCTTCGCCTGGGCGGGCGGTCAGGCGCTGGCGCGCTACATTCTCGACCATCCGAACGTCGTGCGCGGCAAACGGGTTCTCGATTTCGGCGCCGGGTCAGGGCTTGACGGCATCGCCGCGGCCATGTCGGGCGCCGCATTCGTTCTCAGCGCGGATATCGATCATTTCTCCGGCGAGGCCATCCGGCTGAATGCTGAAGTGAACTATGTTTCACTTCTTGTTTCGACGGACGATCTTGTCGGCCAGCCCAATCGGGGCTGGGACGTCGTGCTGGTCGGCGACATGTGCTATGAGCAGCCGCTGGCCGGAAGAATCGAAAGCTGGCTTCGCGGTTTCGCCGGCGCCGGGGTCACCGTGCTGATCGGCGATCCGGGCCGCACCTATCTGCCGAAATCCGGCATGGAGCTGCTGGCGACCTACAATGTTGAAACCACCAGGGCACTGGAAGACAATGATGTCCGGCGGACCAATGTCTGGCGGCTTCTGAAAGAGTGAACATAAGTTCACACCCCGAAAGGATAAGCGGATATGAGTGATCACATACTGGTCGAGCGCGCCGACGGCGTGATGAAGGTCGTGATGAACCGGCCCGACAAGAAGAATGCGCTGACCGAGGCCATGTATGCGGCCATGGGCGACGCCATCGAGGCCGCTCACGCCGAGCGGGATATCCGCGTGATCTATTTTACCGGTGCCGACGGCGCTTTCACGGCGGGCAACGATCTCGGCGATTTCGCCAGGCAAGGGGCCGAACCCGCCGGCGCCTCGCAGGAAGAGCGCCCTGTCAGCCGCTTCCTCCGCCTCATCAGCACCGCCGAAAAGCCAATTGTCGCCGGGGTGAACGGTCTCGCCGTCGGCGTGGGCGTGACCATGCTGCTCCATTGCGATCTCGCCTATGCCGGCAGCACAGCCAGTTTCCAGATGCCTTTCGTGAATCTCGGCCTCGTGCCCGAAGCGGCCTCGACCTATCTCCTGCCCAAGGTCGCCGGATTGCAGAAAGCCTCCGATCTGTTCCTGACCGGCCGCAAGGTGGGTGCGGAAGAAGCGGAGTCCATGGGGCTCGTCGCGCAGGTCTTCCCGGGCGACACACTGCAGGAGGAGGCATATGGCCGCGCCCGCATACTGGCGTCCAAGGCACCGACGGCCGTCAAGCTGACCAAGTCGCTGTTGCGGGGCGGCGAAGCCGCAAACGTCGCCTCGCAAATGGCGAAGGAAGCCGGGCATTTCGCCGCCCAGCTCCGCTCGGACGAGGTGAAAGAAGCCATCAGCGCGTTCTTCGACAAGCGCCCGGCGGATTTCTCGAAATTCGGCTGACAGTCGGACCTGACGGAGGTCAGTAGGCGGTGGGCCTGGTGCCGGTCATCAGGCGTTGCGTCCAGAAGCGGGGCTGACCGGTCTGACCGAAGGTAACCGGCCGGCGGGTCGACAGCGGATTGGCGCCCGAATGCGGCTGGGGTGCCTGCACCTTGAGGGCGCCGAGCCGCGTTTCGGCTTCCTCGAGTTCGCCCTCGCCGTTTTCCGTCAGCAGAGGCAGGCCCAGCGCCCGGCTCCAGCCACGCCAGCGGGCGGCCACATCCGCTCCCTCGAAGCAGGCATGCAATGTCACGTCCCGCTCCGGATCGTGCTTGTGGACGAGATCCACAAGCACGACCGGACGCGGGCGCGCAATCGTTGTGGCGGTGCGCATTGCGACGCCACGATAGGCCGTTACCGGTTCTTCCCAGCAGAAATGACCGAAAATGGGGGATGAATCCGTCGCCTTCACGGCGTCGGCATAGATGGTGGCAAAGCGGATAATGCCGATCGCCCGGTAGTGCCATTTCACCGCCGGGATCGATACACGTTGTGGCAGGGACAAAGGATCGGCATCCAGAGGACCGCCATTCCACTTCCTTGCCTGGTTCGCTTTCGTATTTTTCGGTTTTTGGTGGGCCGAAGCCGCCATCTGCCCCATATCGATCTTTCCATCCGTCGCAATCGGGACAAGGCTAGGGCAACGTGGTTGGCATCCTGTTAATGCCACGACCGAATATCGGACATATTTGGCAGGCCCCGCGGTTTGCGGCATTCTCCGGCCCCGCGCCCCTCCGGCACGACGCCTTCAAGAAGAGACACGCATGTCCTATTCCTCGCTGCGCGAATTCCTCGAGAAACTCGAACATACGGGCGATCTCGCCCGGGTGAGAGAGCCGGTTTCGACCGTTCTGGAGATGACGGAAATCCAGACCCGGCTTCTGGCGGAAGAAGGACCGGCGGTGATGTTCGAAAATCCGCTCATGGGCGACGGCACGGCCTCCCCCATGCCGGTGCTGGTCAATCTCTTCGGGACGGTGGAGCGCGTGGCGCGCGCGGTCACCATGGGCGGGCTCGAACGCACCAAGGGCAGCGAACTGCGGACCGTGGGCGAGGCGCTGGCCTTTCTGCGCCAACCGGAACCGCCGGGCGGCTTCCGCGAAGCCTTCGAAATGTTCCCGCTTCTGAAAACCGTCATGGCGATGAAGCCGAAGACTCTCTCCTCCGCGCCATGTCAGGAGGTGGTGCTTCAGGGCAAGGACATCGATCTCACCGGCCTGCCCGTTCAGTCCTGCTGGCCGGGCGAGCCCGCGCCGCTCATCACCTGGCCGCTGGTCGTCACCAAGGGGCCCGGCAAGCGCAAGGAAGACGATTTCAATCTCGGTATCTACCGGATGCAGGTGCTGGGGCGCGACAAGACCATCATGCGGTGGCTCGCCCATCGAGGCGGCGCGCAGCATCATGCGCGGTGGAAAAACGAAAAGACCGAGCCCCTGCCCGCCGCCGTCGTGATCGGCGCGGATCCCGGCACCATTCTCGCCGCGGTCACGCCCGTACCGGACACGCTCAGCGAATATCAGTTCGCCGGGCTTCTGCGAGGCCAGAAGGTGGAACTCGTCGATTGCAAGACCGTGCCGCTCAAGGTGCCGGCGGAAGCCGAGATCGTCATCGAAGGGCATGTCTCGCTCGACGAGTATGCCGATGAAGGCCCTTATGGCGACCACACGGGCTATTACAATTCGGTCGAGAAATTCCCGGTCTTCACGGTGAGCGCCATCACCATGCGGAAAGCCCCGATCTATCTCTCGACCTTCACCGGACGCCCGCCGGACGAGCCCTCCGTGCTGGGCGAAGCGCTCAACGAGGTCTTCATTCCGCTGTTGCAGCAGCAATTCCCGGAAATCACGGATTTCTGGCTGCCGCCGGAAGGTTGCTCCTACCGCATCGCCGTCATTTCTATGAAGAAGGCCTATCCGGGCCACGCCAAGCGCGTGATGATGGGGGCATGGTCCTTCCTGCGCCAGTTCATGTACACGAAATGGGTCATCGTGGTGGACGACGATATCGACGCGCGGGACTGGAAGGATGTGATGTGGGCGATCTCCACCCGCATGGACCCAGTGCGCGACGTGACGCTGATCGAGAACACACCCATCGACTATCTCGACTTCGCCTCGCCGGAATCTGGCCTCGGCGGCAAGATCGGTCTCGACGCCACCAATAAATGGCCGCCCGAGACCAAACGCGAATGGGGCCAGCAGATCCGCATGTCCGACGAGGTGATCGACGAGGTCACGAAGAAGTGGACGAAGATGGGCCTGCCGGGGACGGGTAAGCCGATCTGGAAAAAATAGGCGCGCCTGTCACAATCCGCCGCGCCGCCCCGTCTTTCATGCAGGACCACCCTCGTGAAAGATGGAGCAATCCCATGAAAGAACGTCTCGACGGCTACAAGGCCTCGCCCGACGCCTATCACGCCATTCTCGGCCTGCAGACCTATGTGAATGAGTGCGGGCTGGAACACTCGTTGCTGGAACTTGTCAAGATCCGCACCTCGCAGATCAATGGCTGCGCCTATTGCCTGCATATGCATACGCGGGACGCACGCAAGGCGGGCGAGAGCGACGAGCGGATGCATCTTCTGGCCGCCTGGCGCGAAAGCCCGCTCTTCACCGAACGCGAGCGCGCGGCGCTTGCGTGGACGGAGGCGCTGACCCTCGTGTCGGAAACGGAAGCCCCGGACGACATCTATGAAGGTCTGCGCCCGCATTTCAGCGAGAAGGAAATCGTCGATCTGAGCACCGCGATCGGCACCATCAATGTCTGGAACCGGATCGCCATCGGCCTGCGCACGATCCATCCGGTTTTGGCGAAGGACGCCGCCTAGGAGGTTTCCTTCGGCTTCTTGAATTCCGCCTGAATGCGGACACGCACTTCATCGCCGACGGCGGGCCGCCAGTCGCTCAAGCCCCACAGGGAACGGCGGAAGCTGCCCGTCGCCGAAAAGCCCATCGTGTCGTCCCCGGTGAGCGGATTGGGCGAAGCGCCATTGAATGCGACGTCGAGCGTGACGGGATGCGTCTCCCCCGCAATGGTGAGAGCGCCCGTCACCGTTCCCGTTGCCTCGCCCGTGCGCGTCATTCTTGTCGATACAAAGCGGATATCCGGATAGCGGTCTGCCTTCAGCAGCTCCTTCACCATCGCGTCGAGTTCGGAAACATTGGTATCGACACTCGCCGCCTCGACGGTCGCTTCCAGCCTTGTCTTTGCAAGGTCATTCGGGCGCAGGTCGAGCGTCGCTGTCGCCTTGTCGAAACGCATCACAAAGCGCGAATAGCCGAAATGGCCGACATCGAAGAGCAGGCTCCAATGGTCGGCATCCATGGAATAAGTCCCCGCCGGCACATCGACCGGATCGAGGCTCACATCATGCGTTGCGACCCTTGCCGCCGCGCAGGAAGAGAGCAGGAGCGCCAGTCCCAGAGAAATCGCAAGCCTGACACCGCCGGGAAAACGGCTCATTGCGAGGCCTCCCCGCCCTTCGCTCGCGTTGCGTGGAGATCGATCATGACCGTCACATTCGGTCCCGCAACCTGGCTCGTTGCCATCTGACCGCTGCCGATACCGAAGTTCAGCCGATTGATGACCGTCTTTCCCGTGACATGGGCCGCGTCGCCCTTCAGTTCCAGCGTGAAAGGAAGCGTCACGGGTAGGCTTACCCCTTTCAGAGTGAGGGTGCCGTTTGCGACATAGTCGTTCCCGCTTTCGTGGCTGAATTTCGTCGCGCTGAAAACGGCCACGGGATAGCCGGCAACATCGAACCAGGTCTCTTGCGGCAGATAGGTGTCTTTCTCCTCCTCCCCTGTTTTGCAGGAGGCGGTATCGATTTCGACATTCACGCCGGCATTTGCGAGATCGTCCGGATCGAATGCGATATCGGATGTGAAGTCGGCGCAGGCCCCCGTGACGGCCGCCCCGCTGCCGTCGGTCGCGATCCATGAAATCGTTTGCGGATCGGCAACCGGGTCCCACTTGGTTGCCGCGGCCGCGGGCGACAGTCCGCTTCCTGCAAGCAGCAACGCAATGACTGCGATTTTCATTCTTTCCATGAGTGCATTTCCCGATCGGTTTCCGGCGAATGTATCCGGCCGCGGCCGAGCATACGCATCAGCACGTCGTCCCGACGAATGAAATGATGCCAGAGCGCGGCGGCGACATGTAGCGAGAGGAGGGCTGCGCCCAGCGCGGCCAGAACGGTGTGCACCCAACTCGCCGCGGTTTCGATGGTCGCCTTGTCCGGGCTGGTCTCGACAAAGCCGATATGAGGCAATGGGACTACGCCGTAAAGCAGGGTCGGTATGCCGAAGGGCGATGCCGATACGACGACCCAGCCCGTCAGCGGCATGACCAGAAGGATGGCATAGAGCCCGGCATGAGTTGTTCGGGCCGCGAAGCTCTCCAACGGTGCCAGCCCGGCGGGAAGGTCCGGCACTCCGCCCGCCAGACGCCACACGAGGCGGACCGCCATCAGGAAAAACAGGGTCGCACCGATCGATTTGTGTATCTGATAAAGGGGAAATGTGAGGGGATCGGTGAGCGGAAGGCGGGTCATCACAACGCCGATCGCCAACATCGCCAGAAACAGGGCCGCGACCAGCCAATGCAGGGCGATAGACAAAATACCGTAGCGGTCTTGTGAGTTACTCAGCTGCATTGCATGTCCCTGCGTTAATCGACCATGCAGCGCATCCCGCGGCACTGCGCCGCCGCCCCCTTCCGCCGCTATCATATGAGCGTGACCGGCAGCCATGTCAGAGGGTGGGCCGCCATGCTAGCGTGATCCGCGCAAATTTCGAATCGACGCGAACCGGCCCATGGGAGGCCGGAAAAAGGGGTAACGCTCATGCAATATTCGCTGGAAATCATCGGGGTCTATGTCGGGCTCAACCTGCTCATCAACCTGCTTCTCGCCTATCGGGTCTCATCGGGCCGCGTGCGCACCAAAGTGATGACCGGCACAGGCGAGGATCAGGGCCTCTACAATGCGAGCCGCGCTCATATTACCAATGTCGAGTACACGCCGATCGGCCTTGTCGGCCTCGTCGTGCTCCATTTGCTCGGCGCATCGATCTATGTCCTTCATGTCGTAGGCGTGTTGCTGACGGTCGGGCGTATCCTTCATGCCATCGGCGTGTCGCGCACCAGCGAAAGCTCGCCGCCCCGCCTGTTCGGCACGCTGTTCACCTGGATTTCGCAGCTCGTCGCCGCGGCGGCGTGTCTCTACTACGCATTTCTCTGAACGGTCTGTCATGTTGGACGGCAAGGAAGGACCTCTATAGAAAGAGGGACGTTCCTTGCCTCCTTTCGTTCAACGACAGTGTTCATCCATGGCCGATCAGACGACCCAGCAGACCACACTCGACATAGCCGATACTCTTGTCGAACGGGCCCTGAAAGCCGGGGCCGATGCCGCCGAAGCGATTGTCGTGGAAGGCACTTCCCTTGGCGTTTCCTGGCGGCTCGGCAATCTGGAAGATGTCGAACGCTCGGAAGGCAAGGATATCGGGCTCCGCGTTTTTTGCGGCAAGCGGCAGGCTGTGGTTTCGTCCACCGATCTTTCCGATCAAGTCATTGCCCCTCTCGTCGAGCGCGCCGTGGCGATGGCGAAGGTCGCGCCGGAAGATCCCTGGTGCGGGCTGGCCGATCCCGCTCGCATGGCGCATGACTGGCCGTCGCTCGACATTTCCGACGACGTCTCCCACCCCAGCGCCGAGGAACTGGGCGAACGGGCCGCCGCGGCCGAAGAAGCGGCGCTCGCCATCGAAGGAGTCACCAATTCCGGCGGCGCGGGCGCAAGCTGGGGCAAGAGCGGGATCGCCCTCGTCACCAGCGGCGGCTTTCGCGGCGGCTATTCCGGCACGTCGCATTCCGTGTCCGTTTCCGTTCTCGCGGGCGAAGGCACGGCGATGGAACGGGATTACGAATTTTCATCCGCCCGCCATCTCTCCGACCTCGACGCCCCGGCGCAGGTCGGCACGGAAGCCGGTCGCCGCGCCGTGCGCCGGCTGAACCCGCGCAAGGTAAAATCGCAATCCGTGCCGGTGGTCTATGCGCCGCGCGTTTCAAACAGCCTGCTCGGACATTTCGCGGGCGCCATCAACGGGGCCGCCATTGCGCGCGGTACGAGCTTTCTCAAATCCCGCATGGGAGAGGCAGTGTTCGCGCCGGGTATTGCCGTTCACGACGACCCGCATCGTCCGCGCGGCCTCAGATCCAAGCCTTTCGACGGCGAGGGCGTCGCCAATCGCGCGATGGCGCTGATAGAGGACGGCGTCCTGCAAAGCTGGCTGCTCGACAGTTCGACAGCGCGGCAGCTGGGTCTTGAAAACACCGGTCATGCGGCGCGCGGCACCAGCGGCCCACCCTCTCCTTCCGCGAGCAATCTTTATATGGCGCCGGGGACACTGCCGCCCGAGGAGCTGATCGCGGATATCAAGCAGGGTCTCTACCTCACCGAACTTATCGGCATGGGTGTCAATGGCGTTACCGGCGACTACAGCCGCGGTGCCTCGGGGTTCTGGATCGAGAATGGCGAGATCGCCTATGCGGTCAGCGAAATCACCGTCGCCGGCAACCTCAAGGACATGTTCCGACGGATCACGCCCGCCAACGATCTGGAGTTCCGCTATGGCAGCAACGCGCCGACGCTTCGCGTGGAAGGCATGACCATTGCCGGCAGCTGATGGCGATGCGATTGCCGACGACCTTGCCCTGCTCAGGCAGGCCGTCCGAGAGGGCGGTGCGCTTGCGCTGAGCTTTTACAAGGGCGAATTCCGGAGCTGGACGAAAGGCGCCAACGACCCTGTCACGGAAGCCGATCTTGAAGTGAACGACCTTCTGCGCGACCGGCTGCGGGGCGCGCGGCCTGACTATGGCTGGCTGTCGGAAGAGACGGAAGACGACAAATCCCGTCTGAGCGCGCCGAAATTCTGGATCGTCGACCCCATCGACGGGACGCGGGCCTTCGCCAAAGGCAAACCGCATTTCGCCATTTCGGTGGCGCTCGTTTCCGGCGGAATGCCGCTGATCGGAATCGTATTCAACCCTGCCACCGACGAATTCTTCGAAGCCGCCCGGGGCCGGGGCGCATGGCTCAACGGCCAGCCGATTCGCGTCGCTACGCGCCGGGAAATCGAAGGCTGCCGGATGGTGGCCCACCCGCCCATGTTCAAACACAAGGCATGGCCCGAACGCTGGCCGCCGATGGAATTCATAGAGCGGAATTCGGTCGCCTACCGGATCGCACTCGTCGCCTGTGGCGCCGCCGATGCCGTCATTGCCATGAGCGCCAAGAACGACTGGGATCTGGCCGCGGCCCACCTCATCCTGCAAGAAGCCGGAGGCCTTTTGACGGCGCATGACGGGAGCGAAATTCGCTATGACGGCGCCTCGACGCGCCAGCCGAGCCTTGTCGGCGCCAACCCCGTCCTGCATGCCGCAATCATGTCGCGAACCGCCACGCTACGCCTGCCATCCTGACGAAAATGGCGTCCTTTAGTATGCTTCGCATCCGCACATGCTATATTTTCCCCGAGGGAGGTCGTAGGCCCCATGTCACCTTTTCAGGTGTCTTCGGATCGGAGTAGGCAACTCTATGACCAAACAATTGCTGCACCTTGTGTTCGGCGGCGAACTTGCCGACCTGCAGGGTCATGATTTCAAGGATACGAGCAAACTGGATGTTGTCGGCATCTTTCCCGACTACCAGTCGGCGTATAATGCGTGGAAATCGGCTGCCCAGCGCACCGTCGACAATGCGCATATGAGATATTTCATCGTCCATCTGCATAAACTGCTGGACCCCGAAGATGATCCGGAGGGCAGGAATACAGGTACGCCCGAGGGATGAACGACAGCACCCGCACAGGACAGGAAAAGGGCGGCGCTACTGGCAGTGCGGAGGGTGAGGATTATGAGACCCCGCGGACGGGCGTCAGCGTGTTCATGCTCTTCGCTGCGCTTGTCCTGGTGTTCGCCGTTGCCGGGGTCGGCGGCGGCATCACCGCCACCAGTGTGAACGACTGGTATCCCTCGCTCATCAAGCCCGCCCTGACACCCCCGCCCTGGGCCTTCCCGGTCGTCTGGAATCTGCTCTATTTCCTGATTGCGCTGGCTGCCTGGCTGGTCTGGCTCAGGGTTGGCTCCCTTTCCGCGGCCGGGGCGGCGCTCTCGCTTTTCGGCAGCCAGCTCATGCTCAACCTGGGCTGGGCGGTCCTGTTTTTCGGTCTCAAGGCCCCGGGCTTCGCACTGGCCGAGATTCCGGTCCTGCTGATCGTGATTGTCCTGACGATCGTTGCATTTTGTCGGCACAGCCCGCTCGCAGGGATGCTGATGCTGCCCTATTTCTTCTGGGTCTGCTTCGCGACCTATCTGAATGCGGGGATCTGGCTACTCAACGGATAACCGGCGGGCAGGGAATACGCTTCCGGGCGGCAATAGGTACGAAAAATCCCGTTATTCCAACAATTTACCCTCTCCCACCCGTATGGATTGGGCAACAACCCCATGGTATGGTCCGCCCGGATTACGCGAGCCTGAGGATTTATGGTCAGCAAGAGCGAACAACCGGGCGGGACTGCGGCGCAGGACGATGGCCTTTCTCCTGCCATGCGCGCTGCCGCCGAGAATGCGCCGGCCCCCGAGGCGGCGCTCGAACTCGCCCGGGACATAAACACATGGTCCGTCGCCCGGCGGATGCTGGGCAGCTATCTGAAGCCGCTCTGGAAACTTGCCGCCTTCGCGCTCGTGCTGAACGCAATTGTGGGTGCAACGACCGGCGCCATTCCCTGGCTGCTCAAGACCGTGGTCGACGATGTCGTGAACAATCCCAATCCGCCCGCCTGGCAGATCTGGGGCGTTCCGCTCGCCGCCGCCGTCATCATGTGCATCAAGTCGCTTGCCTCCTATGGCAGCACCGTCACCATGAGTACGATCGGTCAGCGCATCGTCGAAGGCATTCAGACAAGGATGTTCGAGCGTCTCGTCCGCGCCGATCTCGCCTGGCTCTCCGCCACGCATTCCGGCCGTTTCGTGGCCAGTTTCATGGCCGATGTCGGGCGGCTGACCGGCACCATCACCACCTCGATGATCGATCAGGCCCGCAATCTTCTCTCGGTGATCGGGCTGCTTGGCGCCGTCTTCATCATGAACTGGAAACTTGCGCTGATCGCCACCTGCATCCTGCCGCTGGCAGCGCTTTTCCTGCGCCGGTTCGGCAAGAAGACCCGCAAGGCGGCGCGGCAAAGCCTTGAGGGAACGGGCGATCTTTCCACGCTCATTTCGGAAACCCTCAAGGGCATTCGCGTGGTCAAGGCCTATGGACGCGAGGACCATGAACTCGGCCGCGCCAGGGTCATCGTCAGACAACTGGTGACGCAGGCCCTGATCGCGATCCGGATGAGAGCCGCATCCGGGCCCACCACCGAAGCGCTTTCCGGTATCGGGATCGGCCTCGTCATCTATGTCAGCATCGTGCAGATCCAGGCCGGCAATCTGACGCTCGGCGAAATGACCGGTTTCATCACCGCGCTCATGCTCGCCTATCAGCCGCTCAAGGCACTGGCCAACACGCAGACCACCATGCAGGAAGGCGTCGCCGCTGCGATCCGCCTCTTTCCGATCCTCGACACCGAACCGCAGGTGGTCTCGGCGCCGGACGCCCCGCCGCTTGCCGTCCGGCAAGGGACCGTGAAGTTCGAGAATGTCAGCTTCGAATATGCGGACGGCACCCCGGCTCTCCACAATATTTCTCTCGACGTGCCAAAGGGGCATACCGTCGCCCTTGTCGGCCCTTCCGGCGCGGGCAAGAGCACCATTCTCAATCTCGTGCCCCGTTTCTACGACCCGATCGAGGGCCGCGTCCTGATCGACGGACAGGATCTCAAGGACGTGACCGTCGACAGCGTCCGCGCCGTCAGTGCGCTGGTCACGCAGGAACCGTTCCTGTTCGACGACACCATCCGGGCGAATATCGCCTATGGCAGAGCCGATGCGACGGATGAGGAAATCAGGGAAGCGGCGCGCAATGCTGCCGCCGACGAGTTCATCTCCGAGCTTCCCAAAGGCTATGACACTCTCGTCGGAGAGGCCGGACAGAAACTTTCGGGCGGGCAGCGCCAACGCATCGCGATTGCACGGGCGATGCTGAAAGATGCGCCGATCCTGCTGCTCGACGAAGCGACCTCGGCACTCGACACGGCATCGGAACTGAAAGTCCAGAACGCACTGGCGCGTCTGATGGTCGGTCGGACAACGCTCGTCATCGCGCATCGCCTTTCCACGATCAAACATGCGGATACGATCTATGTGATCGACGACGGCCGTGTGCTCGAACACGGAACGCATGACGAACTCATCATGAAGGGCGGCCTTTATGCAGAGCTGTCACGCTCCCAGTTTATCGAAGAGCCGGCGCAGGAAAGCCAGCAAGCGGAAGCAGCCGCGATCGCCGGAGAATGAGCGTTAGATGTCGCGAGTGAAAAACATCGTCAAGAGCGAGACCTTTATGGACGGCGTCGCCTTTCTGGCGGCCCTGTTCATCCGTTTCGTGCGGCAGACGGGACGGTTCGAAATTCGCAGGTCTCATGTCGCGGCCCAGTTCTGGGCGGGCGACGAGCCTTTCATCGTCGCCACATGGCACGGCCAGAACCTGCTCATCCCGACGCTGTGGCACAATTGGCGGGAAGTGCGCGTGCTGGTTTCGCGTCATGGCGACGGACAGATCATCGCCAAGATCATGGCCAATCTGGGCTTCGGCACCATTCGCGGCTCGGGCGCGCCGAAGGGCGAACACCAGAGGCCGAAGCATCGTCAGAAAGGCGGCGCCAGTGCCCTGCGCGCGATGATACGCGCCCTCGGTGAAAATGTTTCGGTCGGACTGACCGCCGACTTTCCGCCCGGCCCCGGCCGCCGCGCGGGAGAGGGCATTGTCATGCTTGCCCGGCTCTCCGGGCGTCCCATCGTGCCGGTGGCGGCAACGACGCGGGCTCGCGTCCAGCTCAACAACTGGGACAGGTTCACGATCAACCTCCCCTTTTCGCGCGGTGCGCTCGTCCTGGGCGATCCGATCTATGTTGCCCGCGACGCGGACGAGGAAGCGCTCGAGCAGGCCCGCCAGCATGTCGAGGAAGCTCTCAATGCGGTGACGGCCGAGGCGGACAGGATCGTCGGTCGGGCGCCGGCGCATAATGA
The DNA here is from genome assembly GCF_011762095.1 of Parvibaculum indicum. Classification (GTDB taxonomy): domain Bacteria; phylum Pseudomonadota; class Alphaproteobacteria; order Parvibaculales; family Parvibaculaceae; genus Parvibaculum; species Parvibaculum indicum. The sequence continues at coordinate 130,170 of NZ_JAASQO010000007.1, forward strand.
GGCGGGAGCTGTGGTGCGTTGAGCGGAACGGATGCGAGGACAGTCCCCGCCCCTTCCCGCACGGGGCTTGCCGTTTACACCCTTGTGACGCGCCTCATGCGCCCTGTCGCTCCGCTGCTTCTCAAGGCGCGTTTGAAACGCGGCAAGGAAGATGCCGCCCGGCTTAGCGAGCGCTATGGCATAGCTTCCAGACCGAGACCCGAAGGCCATCTCGTCTGGTTTCATGCGGCGAGCATCGGGGAATCGCTTTCCATCCTCACCCTGATCCGACGGCTGATCGACGAAATGCCGGGCGTCAATGTGCTGGTGACGACGGGAACGCTGACATCGGCGGAATTGCTGGCGCAGAGACTGCCCAAGGAAGCGTTCCACCAGTTCGTTCCACTCGATCATCCCGCTTTCTGTGCGCGCTTTCTCGACCACTGGAAACCCGATATGGCGGTGTGGGTCGAGTCCGAATTCTGGCCCAATCTGATCGCCGAAACGGACCGGCGGCATATTCCGCTGGCGCTCATCAACGGGCGTATCACCGAAAAGTCCTTCCAGAGCTGGCAGAGGGCGCCCGGCATGATCGCCGATCTGGTCGGCCGGTTTTCCGTCGTGCTGGCCCAGAGCGCGGCAAGCGCGAACCGGCTGGAAGCACTGGGGGCCGCGCATACCGAACTTCCCGGCAACCTCAAACATGACGCGCCGGCGCCCTCGGCGGATCCGCATGCGTTGGGCCTTCTGCAGCACGCAGCCGGCAATCGTCCCGTCTGGGTGGCAACGAACACGCATGAAGGCGAAGAAGAGGCGGCGGCACAGGCACATCTTTCATTGTCGCAAACCCGCCCCGATCTCCTCACAATCATCGTGTTGCGCCATCCGGCGCGCGGCCCCCAACTCGCCAGAACGCTCTCCGACATGGGACTTTCCGTCATGATGCGTTCTTCCGGCGAGGTTCCCGAGGCACACACACAGGTCTATCTGGTCGATACGCTTGGCGAGGTCGGGCTGTTCTACCGCCTGTCCAATCTCGTCTTTGTCGGCGGCACCTTCGCGGATATGGGCGGACACAATCCGTTCGAGGCGGCACGGCTCGGTTGCGCTCTCATTGCCGGACCGAGCGATTTCAATTTTCAGGAGGCTTATGCGGCCCTCGAAGAGGGCGGCGGCATGCTGCGTGTTCCAGATGCAGTGACCATGACGAGCTCCGTTGCAGCATTGCTCGACGACACCGAGAAGCGCATGATGATGGGCGAAGCGGCAAGGCGCGTAGCCAGTGAGGATAGCGGCGCGACCGAGCGCACACTCGCAGTTCTTTTGCGCCTCCTCGCGCCCAAACCTTAAATCTGACTGAAAGGCGACCTGGGATGCGTGCACCGCGCTTCTGGTATCCCGCCCGGAAAAGGGGCATGCCGTTCATGGCACAGCTCCTGTCGCCCCTCGGTGCGTTTTACGGGCTGGCGGCCCGCATCAAAAGCAGGACGGCACAGGCGGAGCATATTTGCGTGCCCGTCGTCTGCATCGGCAATGTCACGATGGGCGGCGCGGGCAAGACACCGATCGCACTTGCCCTTGCCGAGCGCCTCATTGCGCAGGGCGAAAAAGTGCATTTCCTGTCGCGCGGCTACCGGCGTACCTCTCAGGGCACGGTGAAGGTCGACCCCGCCGCCCATTCGGTAGCCGAAGTCGGCGACGAACCGCTCCTTCTTGCGCGCCTGGCGCCGACATGGGTGTCCGCAGACCGCGTGGCGGGCGCGAAGGCCGCCGCGGCCGCCGGGGCGAGCGTCATTATCATGGATGACGGATTCCAGAATCCGTATCTCGCGAAGGATTTTTCCATTCTCGTCATCGATGCGGGCGTGGGCACCGGCAATGGCCACGTTTTTCCGGCGGGGCCCTTGCGCGAGGAGGCCGGCGATGCGCTCAACCGGGCACAGGCGGTAATCCTGACCGGGCGCGGCCATGCGGGCGACGGCCTTGCCGCGCGGGCCATGGCGCGCGGTATCCCTGTCTATCGCTCCATCGCCAAGCCGGTTGCACAGGAGCCCTCTCTCGCCGGCGCCCAGGTTCTGGCCTTTTCGGGGATTGGCCGGCCTGAGAAATTTTACGAGACCCTGCGAGGGCTCGGCGCTGAAATCGTGGAAACACAGGATTTTCCCGATCATCACCTCTTCACCGACCGGGAGGCGTCCCGCCTGACGGTTCGGGCGCGCGAACTGGATGCCTGTCCCGTCACCACCGAAAAGGACGCTATCCGGCTTGCCCATGCGCCCGCCGGCAGCGCCCGGGCACAGCTTGCGAAGAACCTGCGAACCGTCCCGATCCGCGCCGTGATCACCGATATGGCGCAACTCGAGGCGCTGATCGGCGAAGCATTACGCCGCCACCGGCTCGCAAGGGAGCAAGCGGGCTGATATAAGCGGCCAGCAAAACAGATATCGCGCGCCCGGATGTCCCGCAGAAACAGCCTCGTCAACCATATCGAATTCGCCGGCTTGCGCCTTGCCCTGGGGTTTTTCCGCCTCTGGGGGCTCGATCGCGCATCGGCGCTTGGCGGCCGCCTGGCCCGCTTTGTCGGACCGAAACTCGGCGTGACGCGGCGGGCCCGGCGAAACATCCGCGCTGCAATGCCCGACCTCCCCGCTGGGGAGCTCGAGCGGATTGTCGAGAACATGTGGGAAAATCTCGGCCGCACCATGGCCGAGTACGCCTATCTGGAAGATTTCGCATTTTCGGGCAGTGGCCGGATCGAATTCGAGAATACAGACGGGGTCGTCGAGCAGGCACAGGCAGGATCCGTCTTGCTCATCTCCGGCCATTTCGCCAATTGGGAACTCATGCCCATCGCCATGCAGCTTCTCGATATTCCCGGCGGCGACATCTACCGGCATGCCAACAACCCGTATGTAAACCAGTGGATGATCGACCTGCGGGAACGGGTAACGGGCTGCGTTCAGATTCCGAAAGGCGGCGAAGGCGCTCGAGTGCTGATGCGCGTTCTCAAGCGGGGCGAGGCCATCGCCATGCTGGCCGATCAGAAGATGAATGACGGGATTGAATCCCGATTTTTCGGCATGCGGGCGATGACGCCGGCGGCGCCCGCCGGTCTGGCCGTGCGTTACGGCATCCCGATTATTCTTGCCGTGATCGAACGCAATAACGGCGCGCATTTTACGCTGCGCTGTAGCGAACCGCTCAAGGCCGATCCGACGGCCGAGCGCGTGTCCGAGATCATGCGGCTGACACAGGAGCTGAACGACCGCCTGGAAGCGCAGATCCGACGGCGGCCGCATGAATGGCTCTGGCTGCATAATCGCTGGCCGGAACAGGAAATCGCCGAACGGAACTAGACGACGGAGAGCCGTCTATTTCGGCATGGGACCGACAAGCGTTGCCGGATCGACATAGGTGCCGCGCCAGGTCATGCCCCAATGAACATGCGGCCCGGTCGAGCGACCCGTCTGCCCGATTTCGCCGATTTTCTGCCCACGCTTCACATGCTGGCCCGGCTTCACGTCGAGTTTCGACATATGCATGAAATAGCCGATCAGGCCATGACCGTGATCGAGGAAGACGAGACCGCCCTCATAAAACATATCCGGTCGGGCAAGCGTCACGATGCCGTCCGCCGGGGCGACGATGGGCGTACCGCTGGGGGCCGCGACATCGACGCCATAATGCGGGCGTCGCGGTTTTCCGTTGAAAATACGCTGGCTGCCATAGACGCCGCTGATAACGCCTCTGGCGGGCCATTCGAATTTCCCGGCGAAATAGGTATCCGGCGTATCCTCGGGCCGGGCGGCGTCCTTGAGCTTGCGCTCGCGCGCGATGCGCTTCAGAACCTCGGGCGGCGGCGTCACATATTTCCGCTCCACACCATCGATACGCTGGATCTCGTAGTCGCGTTTGGCGATGGCGAGGGTGCGCGTTTCGGCGCGGCCATCCGCATGGGTCACTTGCAGCCTGGCCTGCGGATCGGCGTCGCGTCCGAACCCCATCACGAAATACCCATCAGGCGACACCATGACCGGCTTTCCGTCGAGCGACACCTGCGCCCCGGGATCGACCTCGCCAACGATGACGGCGCCCTGTTCCAGCTTGCCGCGCAAATCGACCTCGGCCCATGCAAGGGAGGGCATCGCCGCAGAGGCAGCCACACCCATCGCCAAAGCCCAACGGCTTGCCCTCATGGGTTTCAGTCTTTCTGCGTTTCGCGGTAGCGCTGAAGCGAGGCTTCCGGCGTCGCATAGGCTTCCTGCAGATCGACGCTCCAGTAACGGAGCCGGTCGAGAGGAATATTCTTGCCCGTTACCGCGCAAACCACATAGGAGCCCTGCTTCACGACGGAGTATTCCCCGTCGCCATACACAAGCCTGGCTTCGCCGCCCATATTGTCGAACCTGTTCATGGCGCGCACCTTACAGCGGAGTGCGCGTTCGATCAAAGCCGCCCGCTAGAGGAGTTTGCCCTGCTTCGGCGCCGGGGTGCTTTTGGACTTCGAGGGGTGCGGCTTCGGCCGGGGCGTGCCGCCGCCATCGGCCACCACGACGCCCAGCCGGTCCTTGCCGGCGAACTCCAGGTTCAACGCCTCGCCCGGCTTGCGCCCCTCGCTACCGCGCACCAGCTTGCCGTTTTCGTCCAGCACCACGGCGAACCCACGCTCCAGCACGCCTTCATAGGAATAGGACTTCAGGAGCTTGGCGCTCGCATCGAGCCGCCGGGCAAGGTCGGCCAGGTGGCGCCGTTCCGCCCTTTCCGCCCGCGCGGCCACTTCCGTCACGCGGTCCCTTCTATCGCGGATACGCTGGCGGATGGGCCGCAGGCTCACCCGGCCTTCCAGCCGCTGGAGCTGCGCCCGCTTGACCTCCGTTGCGCGGATCAGGCCGCGCGCCAGCCGGTCGGCGGCACTGTCGAAACGCTGGCGCGGCAGGGCGATGAGTTCGGCGAGGCGCGGCAGCCCCCGGGCAAGACCCCTCAGATCGTTCTTTCCCTGCTCGATCAGGCGCGCCTCCGCCCGCGTCAGGCGACGGCTGCGGTCCATCACGGCATCCACCAGCTCCGCGCGCACGGGCACGGCGATCTCGGCCGCCGCCGTCGGCGTTGGGGCCCGGCGGTCGGAGACGAAATCGATCAGCGTCGTATCGGTCTCGTGGCCGACGGCGGAAATCAGCGGTATCTCGCTCTCCGCCGCCGCGCGCACGGCCACTTCCTCATTGAAACCCCAGAGATCCTCGATCGAGCCGCCGCCGCGCGCGACGATCAGCAAATCGGGCCTCGGCACGGGGCCGTCCTTTTTCATCGCGTTGAAGCCCCGAATGGCCGCGGCGACTTCGGCGGCGCTCGTTTCGCCCTGCACACGCACCGGCCAGACCAGAACATGGCGCGGGAAGCGGTCCTGCAACCGGTGGAGAATGTCGCGGATAACGGCGCCGGTCGGGCTCGTCACCACGCCGATCACTTCCGGCAGATAGGGCAGTCGCTTCTTGCGCTCCTCGGCAAAAAGCCCTTCGGCGGCGAACTTCTTGCGCCGCTCCTCCAGCAGCGCCATCAGCGCGCCCGCGCCGGCCGGCTCCAGCGCCTCGATCACGATCTGGTATTTCGACGAGCCGGGATAGGTGGTGAGCTTGCCGGTGGCGATGACCTCCATTCCCTCTTCCGGCTTGAAGCGGAGCTTGGAAAACACGCCGCGCCAGATCACCGCGTCGATCCGGGCTTTCTCGTCCTTCAGGCTGAAATAACAATGTCCCGAGGAATGGGGCCCCCGATAGCCGGAGACCTCGCCGCGCAGCCGCACATGCCCGAACTCGCCCTCCACCACCTTCTTCAGGGCGAAGGAAATCTCGCTTACGGAAAATTCATGTGCATTGCCAGTGCGCTGCGACGGTGCGGGAAGAGCCATAGGCCGGAGAATCCTTTCTGCCCCCGGGCCAGTTGCGCCCGGGGCCGGTTTGCCGGAATCGGGGCCCATGTTACAAGAAATCCGCATCCTGCCGACAGGGCGGCCGGAGCAGGAATTTCGTGCCGCCGGCCATATCCGATATGGGGCGGAACCAGGGAAAGACAGCCTGATGAATATCCTCGTGATCGGCTCCGGTGGCCGCGAACATGCGCTGTGCTGGGCGATTTCGAAAAGCCCCCTTTGCGATGCTCTTTACTGTGCGCCCGGCAATGGCGGCATCGAAGAGGTCGCGACGACCGCAGATCTTTCTCCCCTCGATTTCGACGGCATCGTGGCCTTCTGCCGCGACAAGGAGATCGGCTTCGTCGTGGTCGGCCCCGAAGACCCGCTGGTGAACGGCCTTGTGGACCGGCTGGAGACGGAAGGCATCAAGGCTTTCGGGCCGAGCGCCGGGGCGGCGCAGCTCGAAGGGTCCAAGGGCTTCACCAAGGACATCTGCGCCGAATTCGACATTCCGACAGCCGCTTACGGGCGCTTTTCGCAAGCCGAGCCCGCCAAGGCCTTCGTCCGGGAGCGCGGCGCGCCCATCGTCGTGAAAGCGGACGGTCTGGCCGCCGGCAAGGGCGTGATCATCGCCGAGACGGTGGACAAGGCGGAAGCCGCGATCGACGACATCATGGGCGGCCGCTTCGGCATTGCCGGTGCCGAAGTCGTCGTTGAGGAATTCCTGACAGGCGAGGAAGCGAGTTTCTTTGCGATTTGCGATGGCGAACTCGCCCTGCCCCTCGTCGCCGCGCAAGACCACAAGCGCGTCTTCGACAATGACGAGGGCCCGAATACGGGCGGTATGGGCGCCTATAGCCCGGCGCCGGTGATGACGGGCGCCATGTGCGAGCGCGTGATGGAAGAGATCGTCAATCCGACGCTCGCGGCGATGCGCGCCAAGGGTTTTCCGTTCAAGGGCGTGCTTTTTGCCGGTCTCATGATCACGCCGGAGGGACCGCAGCTCATCGAATACAACACCCGTTTCGGCGATCCGGAGTGCCAGGTGCTGATGATGCGCCTCGACAGCGATCTTCTGTCCGCGCTCCTCGCCGCCGCCGACGGCAAGCTGGGCGGCGTGGCCCTCGACTGGAAGAACGAGACCGCGCTCACCGTGGTCATGGCCTCGAAAGGCTATCCCGGCGCCTATCCGAAGAACACCGAGATTCGGGGGCTCGACAAGGCGTCCGCGCTCGAAGGCGTGCAGATTTTCCATGCCGGAACGACGCGCGACGGCGACAGGCTTCTGGCGACCGGCGGGCGCGTCCTCAATGTGACGGCCACCGGCACAACCGTCGCCGAGGCGCAGGCGCGCGCTTATGAAGCGGTACGCCTCATCGACTGGCCGGAAGGGTTTTGCCGTAGCGACATTGGCTGGCGCGCCATCGCGCGCGAAACGGGCTCGGCCTGACATATCGGCCGCGTCGGGGCAAACGTCCGGTTGGATTTTCAGAATGAAGAACCAGAAAACAAGAAAGCATTGAAGGGGAGGAGCGCATGAGCGAGAGCGCAGAAAACCGGCAGGACATGTTTTCCGGCACCAAGGAAGTGGCCGAGACGCATAAGTTCGACGAAACGAAACTCGAACGATACATGCAGGCGCATGTGGAGGGCTTCGAGGGACCGCTGGAGGTTCGCCAGTTCAAGGGCGGCCAATCGAACCCGACCTATCAGCTCGTCACGCCCGGCAGGAAATATGTGATGCGCCGCAAGCCGCCGGGAAAGCTGCTCCCCTCCGCCCATGCGGTGGACCGCGAATACAAGGTCATCACGGCGCTGCACTCCATCGGCTTTCCTGCGCCGAAGACCTATTGTCTGTGTGAGGACGAAGACGTCGTCGGCACCATGTTCTACATCATGGATATGGTGGAGGGCCGCGTTCTCTGGGATCCGATGCTGCCCGGCTTCGATCCGGAGACGCGCCGGAAGATGTACGAATCGCTCGCCCACACCATGGCCGACCTTCACATGGTCGATTACGAGAAGATCGGCCTCGGCGATTTCGGCAAGCCCGGCAACTATTTCGCCCGCCAGATTTCGCGCTGGTCGAAGCAGTATGTCGCCTCGGAAACCGAAACCATTCCGGAAATGAACAAATTGATGGAATGGCTGCCCGAGCATGTGCCGGACGACAGCTCGACCAGCATCGTGCATGGTGATTACCGCATGGACAACACGGTGATGCATCCGACGCAGCCGCGTGTGGTCGCCGTCCTCGACTGGGAGCTTTCCACCCTCGGTCATCCGCTGGCGGATTTCACCTACTCCATGCTGCAATGGGTCATGCCGCAAATCGGCGACGGCGCCGGTGTCGCCACCATCGCGACCGCCGATCTGAAGTCGCTCGGCATTCCGACGCTGGAAGAATATGTGCAGCTCTACTGCGAGCGGACGAATCGTCCGGGTATCGACAATCTGGATTATTATTTCGCGTTCAATTTCTTCAAGCTCGCCGGCATCCTGCAAGGCATTGTCGGCCGCGTGCGCGACGGCACGGCGTCCAGCGCCCATGCCGAGGAACAGGCCGCGCGCGTCAAACCTCTTGCTCAAACGGCGTGGAAATTCGCTCAGCGGGCTGGCGCCGTGTGATTCAGCGTGAAATAGTATCGCTGCCGAATAACAAGAAACGAGTTCGTATATCTTATGAGTAACGCAGAGTGGGTCCGCCGGGGATTCGAGATCAGCCTCGACAAGGAACGTCTGGATCGCGAAGCGATCACGAAGATGCTGAAAGCCACCTACTGGGCCCATGACGTCCCGGAGACCGCGCTGTGGGACAGCATCATGAATTCGCGTGCCTACGGCCTTTTTTCCCCGGAAGGCGAACAGGCCGGTATCGGCCGCATGGTGACGGACCTTTCCCGCTTCGCATGGATGAGCGACGTCTATGTTCTCCCCGTTCACAGGGGGCAAGGTCTCGGGGAATGGCTTATCCACACCATGCTCAACGATCCGGCCATGGCCGGTGTCCGGCGCATCATGCTGAGTACGCATGACGCCCAGGACCTCTACAAGCGTTTCGGGTTCGAAGCGGTTGCGGACGATAATGAAGAAGCCCGTCAGATGATGCAGCTTCAGCGCGCGGCCGAGGAGGAAGAGTGAAGACGGTTCAGTCCGTTCCGCTCGTGCCCTTCAGACCTTCCGCCGACACAATATGAATATCGCGCTGCGGGAACGGAATTTCGATTCCGTTCTCGTGAAAGCGATCCCAAACCTGCAGCAGCACATCGCTTCTTATGTTGACGGTGCCCTCTTCCGGGTCGTCCACCCAGAAGCGCAGCTCCAGATCGACGGAGCTGTCGCCGAAGCCGACCAGCCGCACGACCGGCGACGGCAGCCGCAGCACGCGCGGGCAGGCAAGCGCGGCTTCCTCGATCAGCTTCATCGCAAGCCTTACATCCGCATGATAGGAAATGCCGATGGGAATATGCATCCGGACATTGCGGTCCGAATAAGACCAGTTCACCACCTGCTGCGTGATGAGGTCTTCGTTCGGGATCAGATATTCCTTGCCGTCGCGCGTCACGATCGCCGCGTAACGCGCGCCGAGTTTGCGGATCCAGCCATAGGCATCTCCCACCTCGATCACGTCGCCCGGCTTGATGGAGCGGTCGAGCAGGAGAATGATGCCGCTGATGAGATTGGAGACGACCTTTTGCAGGCCGAAGCCGATCCCGACGCCCACCGCGCCTGAAAAGACCGCGAGCGCCGTAAAGTCGATCCCCACGCTGGTGAGCGCCACCAGCACGGCGACGGTAATGAGTGCAATGCGCAGGATCTTGCCGACCAGCACCTGGGCGGCCGGCGTGATCCCTTCGACATGGGCGAGCTGGGATTCGAGCAGTTTCGACAGCAGATTGGCCGCCCAGAGCAGCGCAACGAACAGCGCCGCCCCGGTCAGCAGCATCAGCACGGAGATACGCAAACTCCCCGCCCGGATGGCGGCGGCGTCCAGCGCATGCATGACCGGCTGCAGCCAGCCCAGAATGGCGAGTGCCGCGATGATCCAGACAATTGTCGAAAAGAGCGCCGACACGACCGCGCTGCCGATGAAGGCCCCCACGAAGCGGATCACCACCCAGGCGACGAGCAGGCTCGTGGCCAGGCCCAGCAGTTCCGACGTCTCACCGGCTGCCGTGAGAGCCGCCGCGGCGACCCAGAGCAGAATGAGCGCACTCAGCGCCGCGACCAGCGGGATCTGGTGTTCCAGTGTGCGGATCACCCAGCGGGGCAGCGAGGCGGTTCCGATCGCGCTGCGCAGTTTCGGTGCGACCCGTTTTCCGGTTTCGATGGCCGCAACGGCAATGGCGAAAATGATCGCGAGTTCCACCAGCGCATGCCAGTTGAACAGGCTTGCCTCTATGCGGTTCCAGAGCGTCTCCAGCATTCGGACCGCGCTGCTCGCGAAATCCTGCACGCTGTCGGAGAGAACGGCTGCTTGTTCACCCTCGGCCATGATGTAACTCAAGCATTCCGCAAGCGGAAAGTCGAGCCGGCGTCCTCAATAAAGGAACATGGGCATGCCGGTCACCCTGGCGATGCGCGGACGATAGGCCTGCGTATCGTAAAGCGCGTCCACGTCCACCCGGCGCTGCCCCTTGATGCAGGTATCGCCCGGAACGGTGGTGTAATTGCCGTCGCGGATCGCCATCATCAGGCCGTGCTTGCCCTCGTCCAGAAGCTGGACCGCCATGGTGCCGTAGCTCTTGGCCACCATCAGGTCCAGCGCGTCCGGGGCGCCGGCCCGCATCATGTAGCCCAGCGACTGGCTGACGATGCCGACACCGGTGATGCGCTTGATTTCCTCGCCCAGGATCTCGCCGACACCGCCCAGCTTGCGGTGGCCATAGGCGTCGGCTTCGCCGCGCTCCACGATCTCCCCACCCTGCATCTGGGCGCCTTCGGAGACGACCACCATGGAATAGTTGGAGGGGTTGGCGGCGCGGTCCTTCAGCAATTGATCGGCAAGGCGGTTTACATCGAAGGGCACTTCCGCGATGAGCGCGCGATCCACGTCGGCCAGATAGCCTGCGATAAGCGCCGTCTCGCCTGAATTGCGCCCGAAGAGTTCGATCACCGCGATGCGTTCATGGCTGCCGGTGGAAGTGCGCAGCGAGGTGATATGCTCCACCGAGCGCGAGACGGCGGTGGAAAAGCCGATGCAGTAATCCGTACCGAAAACGTCGTTGTCCATCGTCTTCGGCACGGCCATTACCTTCATGCCTTCCTGGTGGAGCCGCGCCCCATAGGACAGCGTGTCGTCACCGCCGATCGGCACCAGCGCGTCGACCTTCAGCGCCTCCATCACGCGCAGCACATGAGGCGTGCAGTCGTATAGCCCCTTGTCGTTCTTTTCGAATTTCCCTTTCAGGAAATCGGGCAGGTCTTCTTCCTTCACCTTGCCGGGATTGGTACGCGAGGAATGCAGCACCGTACCGCCTGTGCGGTCGATGGTGCGCACCGCGTTCGGATCAAGCCGCATCAGGTGTTTCTCGCTGCCTTCGGGATCGTCCGGGTTCCACTCCAGCGGCCCCGCCCAGCCGCGCCGGAAGCCGACCACCTCCCAGCCGAGTTCGCTCGCCCGTCGCGTCACCGCCTTGATGCAGGGGTTGAGACCCGGCACGTCGCCACCGCCTGTGAGAATTCCGATCCGCATGACAGGCTCTCCTTTCGAGACAAGACAGGATAGTTTCGGTGTCACCTTAACAAAGCCGAGCCCCGATCTCTTCCATGAGCGCGAATAAAAATATGACGGTCGCAGGAGGCCGCGTCAGGCCCGGCATGACGATATGAGAGGAGATCGGGCCTCCTCCTTCGAGACGAGCCTGACGGCTCTCCTCAGGACGAGGAACTTGCCCTGAATGAAATCCTCGTCCTGAGGAGCGAACGCAAGTTCGCGTCTCGAAGGGCGAGGCCACCGCACCGCCTTCCGGTTTCGATCCGGGACGGCGGTTTGAACAAAACTCAGGCGCTCTTGCCGCGGGCCTCGATGGGCCAGATATCGACCAGCGCATCGCCCTTCACGACGAAATAGGCGTCGTAGAGGTTCACGGTCGGGTCGCAATGCGGGGTGACGGCGGTGAGCGTCGCGCCCAATGGCAGCTTGGCCCCCTCGGGAAGCAGGATACCGCCCTGCTCGTCGCCGAAGAAAAAGTAACCGGCCCCTTCCGGCGCGCCGGCATGGAGCATGGGCGGCTCGGCGTCGGTGGAGAAGGCCTTGAAGCCCGCATCCGTCGTGGCCAGGTTCTTGGTGTTGTTGGAGACCACACTCATCTGCACAAAGAGCGACGTGTCGAAGGGCATGGGCGCGCCGCCTTCGATCGGCACGTCGTTATACTGCTTGTCCATGAAGATGTAGGAACCGCCCTGAAGCTCGGTCAGCACCTTCGCTTCCGGATCGATGTTGTAGCTGCCCGTGCCGCCGCCGCTCACAATGCCGCAAGGCAGGCCCGCCGCCTTCAGCCGGTCGCGCATCTCGCCCAGCACTTTCATGCAGGCCAACGACTTCTCGCGGCGTTCCTCGAAATCCTCGATATGCATGAGGTGCCCGGCATAGGCCTGAAGCCCCATCAGCTCGAGAGAGTCGGCCGCGTCCACCAGCTCGGCCAGCTCGAAAGCGTCGTCGCCCGGCGCGATGCCGGTGCGGTGCAGGCCGACATCGAGATCGACGATGCATTTGAGCGCCTTGCCCCGGCCGTCGCTCAACGCTTCCTGCGCGGCCGCGGCCAGCGCCCGCACATTCTCCGCATTGTCCACGGCGACGATCAGCTCCGGCATACGGGCATTGAGGTCGATCAGCCGCTCGATCCCCTGCCCCGTCACCACGGGCGAAGTGAGCAGGATGCTCTCGATCGCTCCCTCGCCCGCCTCGAAAAGCGCTTCGGCCTCGCCGAGCTTGGCGCAGCAGATGCCGACCGCGCCCGCCTCGATCTGCCGTTTGGCGATGGATGCGCATTTATGCGTCTTGGCGTGGGGTCGAATGCCGAGACCGTTTTTCGCGCAATGCTCGGCCATGACGGTCATGTTCTTTTCCAGCGCCTCCAGATCGAGGATCAGGGCCGGCGTCGGAATCGCCTGTCGCGACCCCTGTTTGCCAATCATTTCACGGGCGGTTTGCAGGGCGTTCGACATGGTTACAGGCTCTCCGGATTGGCTGGTCGGCGCAGCGGCCGTCACTTTGGCGCGCCATCCTAAACACGCAGCGGGCGACGGCAAGGGCCGGCGGGCGCGACATGAAAATACATGCAAATTATTATCTTTTGTCCATGCGGAGGCGCATATCGACGCAGCGCCATGACAGCGCATTCCCAGTGGTGTATGCGATAGGCAGACTTATCGTTATTGGCGTACGCGCTCTCCGGGGGGACTGGGTGTCAGAGAGCGGCGCAGGAGAGAGCTCGGGGGAGCACCCGTTGGCCGTGAAACAGCGTATGGCGGCCCCGAAAGGGGACATGTCCAGGCAGACATCGAGCGACAAGCGCGAGACGATCATCGACGCCGCTTTCGATCTTTTTCGCCATTACGGCTATCGCCGCACCTCCATGGAGGATATCGCCCGGGCCGCCGGCGTCGCCAAGGGGACGCTTTATCTCTATTTCGCCAGCAAGGAAGAGCTCTTCGAGGCTATCGCCCGAATGCTGGCGACGCGCATGCTGGAGGCGGTCCGGGAGGCCGCCGCCCGCGACCTGCCCCTCGAGGAACAGTTTCTGGGCGTGCTGGACGCCAAGCTCGGCGCCGTCTGGCGGTGGATCTATTCGAGCCCCCATGCGGCGGAACTGCTGGATCCGCAGCACCAGCTCCCCGACGATATTTTCACGGAGGTGGACACGACCTTCCGCGCCGTCATGGCAAGGCTGATCGAAAAGGGCATGGAGAGCGGGGAACTCGACCCGAAAGCTGCCGGGCTCACGGCGGAAACGGCAGCGGCGACGCTGGTCACGGCCGCCTATGGGGCCGAGAAAGCGCCGGACGAGGCGGAATTCCGCAAAACGCTCGCCAATATCGTCCGTCTGACGCTCAGGGGCCTCAGGGCCTGACGGGCGCCGCCCCCCTCTCCAAGGGCCGAAACGCGTACCTTCCCGGGCCGAAAAACCCGAGTCGTTGCAGCGGTTTATCGCCACTCCACGCTTGACACTCCGCCGGCCCACTCCTATCTCTCGCCGGAGCTATTGGCACTCACTTTCCTCGAGTGCTAACAGCTTCCAAAAAATCCAGGGTTTCCCGCCAGTTCGGCGGTTCCGAAACAGGAGACGCAAGAGATGAAATTCCGTCCTTTGCATGACCGAGTTGTCGTGCGCCGGGTCGAGGAAGAGGCCAAGACTGCCGGTGGCATCATCATCCCCGAGACCGCTCAGGAAAAGCCCTCCCAGGGCGAGATCGTCGCGGTGGGCCAGGGCGCCCGCGGCGAAGACGGCAAGGTCGTGCCGCTCGACGTCAAGGTCGGCGACCGTGTGATTTTCGGCAAATGGTCGGGCACGGAAGTGAAGATCGACGGCGAAGACCTCCTCATCATGAAAGAGGCCGACGTCATGGGTGTGCTCGAAGGCAAATCCAAGAAGGCTGCTGAATAAGGCTCGCAAGTCCGATGTAACGGCCCGCGGGCCTTTTTTCGTTGCCCGCGCCGACAGGATCCATGAGCCAACAACAAGGAACGTAGAAATATGTCCAAGGAAGTAAAATTCGGGCGCAATGCCCGTGAGAAGATGCTGCATGGCGTCGACATTCTCGCGGATGCCGTGAAGGTGACGCTCGGCCCGAAGGGTCGCAACGTCGTGATCGAGAAGTCCTTCGGTGCCCCGCGCACCACGAAGGACGGCGTGTCCGTCGCCAAGGAAATCGAACTGGAAGATCGGTTCGAGAACATGGGCGCGCAGATGGTCAAGGAAGTCGCGTCCAAGACCAACGACACCGCCGGTGACGGCACCACCACCGCGACCGTGCTCGCCCAGTCGATCATTCGCGAAGGCGCGAAGTCGGTTGCCGCCGGCATGAACCCGATGGATGTGAAGCGCGGCATCGAGCAGGCCGTGAAAGCCGCCGTCGAGGATATCACCAAGCGGTCCAAGAAGGTGAAGTCCAACGAGGAAATCTCCCAGGTCGGCACCATCTCCGCCAATGGCGAGCGCGAAATCGGCGAGATGATCGCCAATGCGATGGAAAAGGTCGGCAATGAAGGCGTGATCACGGTCGAGGAAGCCAAGTCTCTCGAGACCGAGCTCGACGTCGTGGAAGGCATGCAGTTCGACCGCGGCTACCTGTCGCCCTATTTCATCACCAATGGCGACAAGATGGTGGCGGAGCTCGACGAGCCCTTCATCCTTCTCCACGAGAAGAAGCTCACCAGCCTGCAGCCGATGCTGCCGATCCTCGAATCGGTCGTGCAGAACGGCCGTCCGCTCCTCATCATCGCCGAGGACATCGAGGGCGAGGCCCTGGCGACGCTCGTCGTCAACAAGCTGCGCGGCGGCCTGAAGGTCGCGGCCGTGAAGGCGCCGGGCTTCGGCGATCGCCGCAAGGCTATGCTGGAAGACATCGCGGTGCTGACCGGCGGTCAGGTGATCTCCGAAGATCTCGGCATCAAGCTCGAGAACGTGACGATGGACATGCTCGGCTCGGCCAAGCGCGTCTCCATCACGAAGGACGACACCACGGTCGTCGACGGTCTCGGCAAGAAGAAGGACATCGAGGCGCGCGTCGCCCAGATCCGTCGCCAGATCGAAGACACCACCTCCGACTACGATCGCGAAAAGCTGCAGGAGCGTCTTGCGAAGCTCGCGGGCGGCGTGGCCGTGATCAAGGTCGGCGGCGCCACGGAAGTGGAAGTGAAAGAGCGCAAGGACCGTGTGGATGACGCGCTCAACGCGACCCGCGCCGCGGTGGAAGAAGGTATCGTCCCCGGTGGCGGCACCGCCCTTCTGATGGCTGCCAAGGCTGTCGGCAAGCTCTCCAGCGAGAACCGCGATATCCAGGCCGGCATCAACATCGTGAAGCGCGCGCTTGAAGCCCCGATCCGCCAGATCGCCGAAAATGCCGGCGTCGAAGGCTCGATCGTGGTGCAGAAGGTGCTGGAGTCGAAGGCGGCCAATTACGGCTTCGACGCCCAGAACGAGGCCTATATCGACCTCGTCGCGGCCGGCATCATCGACCCGACCAAGGTCGTGCGTACCGCGCTTCAGGACGCCTCCTCCGTGGCAGCCCTGCTGATCACGACGGAAGCCATGATCGCCGAAAAGCCGAAGGCCGAAGGCGCCGGTGGCGGCGGCGGCATGCCTGATATGGGTGGCATGGGTGGCATGGGCGGTATGGGCGGCATGATGTAATCATCCCGACCCGTCCGGCCTCACAGCCGACGAGTTCAGAAGGGCCGGTGGCGACACCGGCCCTTTTTGTTGCCCCGTTTTCGGTCAGCGCGTTTCTCTCAGCGTCCGCTCGACCGCCGCTTTCGCATGGAGCGCGGTCGTATCGAAAAGCGGGACCGAACAATCGCCTTGCCTCCGGCCCGCCGTCGCGTTTCTCCCTCGCTCTTTTCCATGAGGATCGCGCAGGCATATCGTTCGGCACAAGGAGAGAAAAACTTATCCTCCCCCTCTCACGCACCCCCATATTGATGGAACCGGCCTTCATCGACGGGGCGCTGTTGGGTTGTCAGGCAGCGCGGAGGGCCGGGCGGCATCCGCAACCCGGGGCGTGACAAACCCCGGCTTCGCCGGACGCATGCGGGCTGAAAAAGTGCCTGCGTCGAAGCACGAGAAAATGCCGTGCGCGGGGTGGGACAAGCGCCGCCCCTACACATGCCACATGTCACATGTAGGAACATGTGCGGTTCGAATTCTGCCCCGCGCCCCTTCTTCCGAAGGACAGCCGGCCAAACCTCCGAGGGCTACGCGCCTTGCGGGGTTGTCCGTGCTTCTTCCCACGCTTTCAGCCCATGGCGAGATGAAACGGCAGAGAGCCCTTGCCGCTCGCATGCGCGCGCCGACGGATCGTTTCCCTGTCGACGTGCTTTAAAGAGGACGGTCCATCGGACCGCCCTCTCCCGATGTTACTCGGCGGCGACGCCGAGTTCTGCTCTGAGGCTCCTTGCCGCCTCGACCATGGTGCCCAGCGCGGCTTCGGTTTCCGGCCAGCCGCGCGTCTTCAACCCGCAATCCGGATTGACCCAGATATGTTCGGCCGGCAGGCGGCTTGTCGCCAGCCGGAGCAGGTCTGCCATCTCCTCGGTCTTCGGTACGCGGGGCGAATGGATGTCATAGACGCCCGGCCCGATTTCGTTGGGGTACTCGTAGTTCACGAAAGCATCGAGAAGCTCCATGCGCGAGCGCGATGTCTCGATGGAAATCACATCCGCATCCAGCGACGCAATCGCCTCGATGATATCGTTGAACTCCGAATAGCACATATGAGTGTGGATCTGCGTCTCGTCCTTCACGCCGGAGGCGGAAAGACGGAAGCACTCCGACGCCCAGTCGAGATATTCGTTCCAGCGTGAGCGGCGCAGGGGCAGCCCTTCGCGCAAGGCCGGTTCGTCGATCTGGATCATGCCGATCCCCGCCGCCTCCAGATCGTTCACCTCGTCGCGGATGGCGAGCGCAATCTGGCGGCACGTCTCCGAGCGCGGCTGATCGTTGCGCACGAAGGACCATTGCAGGATCGTCACCGGCCCGGTCAGCATGCCTTTCACCGGCTTTTCGGTCAGCGACTGGGCGTAGGCCGACCATTCCACTGTCATCGGATGCGGCCGCGATACGTCGCCGAAGATGATCGGCGGCTTCACGCAACGCGAGCCGTAACTCTGCACCCAGCCGAATTTGGTGAAGGCAAAGCCGTCCAGCATCTCGCCGAAATATTCCACCATGTCGGTGCGCTCGAACTCCCCATGCACCAGCACGTCGAGGCCGAGCTTTTCCTGCACGCGAATACCGCGTTCGGTTTCGGCCTTCAGGAACTCTTCATAGGCTTCGCCGGTCATCTCACCCTTGCGGAACTTCGCACGGGCCTGGCGTACCTCTTTCGTCTGCGGGAAGGAACCGATGGTCGTCGTCGGCAGCTTCGGCAATGCGAAATGCGCCAACTGCGTCCTACGCCGCATAGCGAAGGCGCTTTTGCGATGCGCCATATCTGGCGTTATGGCCGCCATGCGTTCGCGTACCTTCGGATTGTGCGTCCGCTCCGAGGCAAAGCGCGTGCGCTGCGCCTTTGCAGACGCTTCGAAAACATCCGCGACGGCGGCACGGCCTTCGTTCATCGCCCGTGTCAGCGCTTCGATTTCGCCGAGCTTTTCCTGCGCAAAAGCGAGCCAGCTTTTGAGTTCGTCATCCAGCCCGCTTTCGAGCTCCAGGCTATAGGGGACATGGAGAAGCGAACAGGAGGTCGAGAGGATCAGCCTGTCGTCGCCCATCCGCGCCAGCGCATGCTGTGCCAGCTTGTGCGCCGCCTCGAGATCGGCCCGCCAGATATTCCGCCCGTCGATCAGGCCGAGCGACAATGTCTTGTCGGAGGGAAAGGCGTCGATGGCGCTTTCGATCGTTTCAGCGCCACGCACGGCGTCGAGATGGATTGCAGCCACCGGCAATGCGAAGGCCATATCGCGATTGTCCACCGGCAGTTCGTCGAAATAAGCAGTGAGGTGAATTGACAGTTCCGGCACCTCCCGGGCGATCCGCTCGAACGTCTCACGGTAGATGGCCCGCTCGCGGTCGGAGAGTTCCAGCGTGAGGCAGGGCTCGTCGAGCTGCACACATTCCGCGCCCTGGGCCGCGAGCCCCTTCAGCACCTCCAGATAGACCGGCAACAGCGCGGGCAAAAGTTCCGATGGCGCAAAGCCGTCCTGCGTCGCCTTGCCGAGCATCAGGAAGGAGACCGGCCCCAGCAGCACGGGACGCGTCGCATAGCCCAGCGATTTCGCCTCGGCGAATTCATCGAAGGGTTTGCGCGAGGCGATGCGAAAACTCGTCTGCGGCGAGAGTTCCGGCACGATGTAGTGATAGTTCGTATCGAACCATTTCGTCATTTCCATCGCAGCGACGTCACGCTTGCCGTCCTGCGCACCCCGGGCCATGGCGAAATAGGTCGCGAGATCGACATCGCCGTCCACGCGCCCGAAACGCTCGGGGATCGCGCCGAGAAGGCAGCACATGTCGAGCACCTGATCGTAGAGCGAAAAGTCGTTGCTCGGAATGTAGTCGATGCCATGGCTTTTCTGCGTAGCCCATGCGGCGGCGCGCATGGCAGCGGCTGTTTCCTGAAGCGCCTGCGTGTCGCCATCCGACCAATAGGTCTCCAGCGCTTTCTTGAGTTCGCGCCTCGGGCCGATACGGGGATAGCCGAGTGTGGCTGATCTGGTCATGATTCCTCTTTCTGTGTGTCGCGGCGGTGCAGATGAAGGAAGGGGCGCGACGCCGGGCTCACCGGCACCGCCACTTGCGATGATCCGTCGTTCCGCGCCCCGATCCGGTCAATCGAGACGCGGCGGCACCTGAGCCGGACGGCCCTTGTCGTCCAGTGCGACCATGGTAAAGCGTCCCACGGCGCTGGAGCGGACATCGCCCGTCATCGGATCCTCGACATCGAGATCGACGCCGACGCGAATGGAACTCTTGCCCGTCATGAGGATGCGCGCAGTGAGAATGGCGAACTCGCCCACTTTCACGGGGCAGCGGAACTCAACCTCTTCCGAGGCGGCCATCACCACGGTCATGCGGCAATGGCGCGTCGCAGCGACGAAGGCGGCCTTGCCCATCATCGACAGCGCTTCCCCGCCGAACAGGATATCGCGGTGATTGCTGGTGTCGGGAAAGACGACTTCCACGAACTGCGTGAGATTGTCGTCAGGCGGCGGCGAAGCGACGGCCGACGGCGGCGGCATTGGCGCTTCCGCTTCGCCAATCGATGCCATCACCATGCGCCCGCTCACGGCCCTCTGCCGGTCGCCGGTCAACAGGTCTTCGGCGACAAGCTCGCACATCACGTCGCAGCTGTTCCGGCCCGTTTTCACGATATGGGCGGACAGTTCGGCAAGCTGCCCTGGCAGCACGGGCTTACCGAAAGCGACATCATTGATGGCAGCCGTCACCATGCGCCGGCGCGTGAACCGCGTGGCGGCGATATAGCCTGCCCTGTCCATCAGGGCGAGCGAGGCGCCGCCGAACAACGTGCCGTGGTGATTGGTCTGCTCGGGAAAGACGAGTTCGGCTATTCGCGTAAAGGGGATGGCCGGCATGGGTGCCGGCGCGCAGAGGCCCAAAGGGATTTCCATGATTGTGTCCTGTCTGAAGCAACGAAATACGCCGCCAGCGGACACAGTCGGATGGATGCAACCGGTTCGTCGTTTTGTGTTTGCCGGTTATGACACCGGCGGGTCTTTGTGTTCTGCATCTTTTCCTCCAGGGTACACCCCGCCCCTTGGTTCGCGTTGACGGCGTAATGGCAGGTCTCCTGGCTCACAGGTCTCCGATCTTCCCGGCCTTCCCGGCATCCTGCGGCGGACGCCAGTGGCAATTGAGGTCGATCTCTCTGCTTACAGTTGCGGGGGCAGCCGCGGCTTTGAACCGCGTTCCCTTTTCATCCACTGGCGTTACCCGGCGGAACCACTACACGCGGAAGACTATGCGGCGGACGATCGGGGTGCAACCCCTCCCGGTCCGACCGTCTTTGCGTCACATCAGATGCCGTCCGGAAGAAACGCCTCGTATTCCAGTCGCAGCATGCGTCCGTATTCGGCGACGAGGCGGTCGCCCTCCTTGCGGTCCACGGCGATAGCCAGGCGCACCGCCGCGCCGGTGAGCTGCATCAACAGGAAACAGACCGTATCGAGGCGGGCATGTTCCTTCTTCGGCACGAAGGGCTTCAGCGCACCCGCCACGATGCGGGCATTCTCGCGGCTGTCCTCGATGTCCATGTCCTGAATGTCCTTGTCGGACTGCGTGCCCGACCAGATGTCCCGCGTCACCGGCTCCATGAGGAACATCGCGTAGTAGCCTTCCAGCAGATTGTCGAGACGGCCGAGCGCATCCTCCACGCTTTCGACATCGGCAAGACTTTCCCGCAGTCCTTCGCGCACGCGCAGCATGATGCGCTCGGCCAGCGTGCGAACGATCGAGGCCTTGTCGGGAAAATACTGGTAGAGCGAACCGATGGGCACGCCGGCCCGCGCCGCGATCTCGCTCATGCGCAGCTGGTCCGATCCCGTCCGCTCGATGAGTTCGGTCGCCGCCGTCAGAATTTTCTCTACCCGCGCCCGCGCTCTTGCCTGTGTCGGCTGACGCCGGACCGCCGTGTTTTCGGTCATTTTCCCTGCCGTTTCGGAATCGACTTGCATTCCTAAATATGAGGCTTTATCACATTTTACAAATGTGAGGGATATTCATATTCGAAAGGGAGAAGAATATGGCTGCGACCAAGGCGGGAAAAGTCTGCATTGTGGGCGGCGGACCGGCGGGGCTCAGCCTCGTTCGGACATTCCTGCGCTACGGCATTCCCTTCGACTGTTTCGAACGGCACAGCGATGTGGGCGGGCTCTGGGACCAGAGCAATCCGGGCTCGCCGGTCTATGACACGGCGCATTTCATCTCGTCGAAAACGCAGTCGCATTATCACGACTTCGACATGCCGGCGGATTATCCGGACTACCCGTCGAACCGGGACATCCTGAACTACATGCGCAGCTTCGCCGATGCCTATGGCCTGCGCGAGCACATCACCTTCAACACCTCCGTCGACAAGGCGGAGATGCAGGAAGACGGAAGCTGGCGCGTGACGCTGTCCAATGGCGAAACGCGAGACTATGCCTCGCTGGTCTGCGCGAACGGCACCAACTGGCATCCGGTCATGCCGGACTATCCGGGCGAGTTCACCGGCGAAATGCGCCATGCCGTCACCTATCGCAACGCAGAGGAATTCAAAGGCAAGCGCGTCATGGTCATCGGCGCGGGCAATTCAGGCTGCGATATCGCCTGCGACGCAGCCTTCGGCGCGGACAAGGCCTTCATCAGCCTGCGGCGCGGCTATCACTTCGTGCCGAAGCGGCTTTTCGGCGTCCCCGCCGATGTGATCGCCGCTTCCGGCCCTGCCCTGCCGATGTGGCTGGAACAGCGCGTGTTCGGTCTCATGCTCAAGGTGCTGAACGGCGATCTGACGCGGCTCGGCCTGCAGGCGCCGGATCATCGCGTGTTCGAGTCCCATCCGATCGTCAACGACCAGCTTCTCCACTATCTCGCGCATGGCGACATCCGGGCAAAACCCGATGTGGAGCGCTTCGAGGGCAAGACAGTCCATTTCAAGGATGGCACGTCGGAAGAGATCGACCTCATCATCTGTGCCACGGGATATGAGTGGAAGGTGCCTTATGTCGATCCCTCCCTCTTCACCTGGAAATCGGGACGGCCGGATTTCTACATGAACCTCTTCAGCCGCGAGCATCCGAGCCTCTATTCGCTGGGCATGATGGAAACCAATGGCGGCGCCTACAAGCTCTTCGACCAGATGGCCGACCTTATTGCGCATAGCATCATGATCCGTGCGGAAGGCGGTAAGAAATCGAAGGCCTTCGACCGGTTCGTCGCAACCGACAAACCGGACCTGACGGGCGGCATCCGTTTCGTCGGCTCGGCACGACATGCGACCTATGTGGAGATCGCGGCCTATCGCAAGCACATGAAAAAGGTGCGCCGCAAATTCGGCTGGAGCGACCTTGAGGATGGCTGCTTCGAGAGCCTGCGTCGCGACACCCCCGTCAAAGAGGCCGCCTGATGCCGGGAGACCATCTCGCGGGCCGCAAGGCGCTGGTAACGGGCGCGGCAGGCGGCATCGGTCAGGCCGTCGCGCGCCTGCTCGACCGGCAGGGCATGAAACTCATTCTGGTGGACCGGAACGAGGAGGCCGTCCGTAACACGGTTTCATCCCTCCTCACCTCGCCGGAGATCATTGCCTGCGACCTGTCGGATCGCGACGATGTGGAGCGGCTCTGCGCGCATATCGCGCGGGCACATTCCGACCTCCATGCGCTGGTGAACAATGCCGGTATCGGACTGCCCGGGCCGGTCAATGCCCTTGAGATGGACGTTATCGACGCTCATCTCGAGATCAATCTGCGGGCGCCCGTCCGGCTCATGCGCGCCGTTGCGCCGCTGATGGAGGCGCGCGGCGACGGTGCCATGGTCGCCACGGTTTCTCTGGGCGGCGTCTTGGCGCTGAAGGACAGCGCGCCCTATTCCGCTTCCAAATTCGGCCTTCGCGGTTTCCTCTGCGGCCTTCATCAGGAGCTGCATCCGAAAGGGGTGAAAGTGTCGGGGATCTATCCGGCCGCAGTCGATACCCCCATGCTGCATCACGAGGCGACGCATGGCGGCTCCGTCCTCAATTTTGTGGACAAGGTGATGACGCCGGAGGATGTGGCGCAAGCCCTCCTCAAAGGCATCGAAACCGGCAAGCTCGAAATCTATGTGCCTTACAGCGCCAGCGTGACGGCGCGTATCGCCGCCGCCTTCCCATGGATGATCCGCCCTCTCCTGCCGACGCTTGAAAAGATCGGCGAGGCGGGCCGAAAGAAATTCGTCGCCCGGAAAGGCTTATAAACCGGTCACGAGCATCAGGCCGCGCACAATCAATATGCTGCCGATCGCATAGAGGAGCCAGCGGCTCCAGCGCTTGAACTGGGTATCGTCCATACGGTCGAGCAGCATCTTGCCCAGCGTCGTCCCCAGCATGGCAAGCGGGGCGACCATCGCATAGATCCACCAGGGCAGGTCGGCGGGCGGGAGGAGATGCGAGGCCAGCACGCCGAAATAGAGCAGTTTCGTCAGGTGCTGGATCGTCTGCGACACGGCCTTGGTCGCCACGATCTCATGGCGCGCCAGCGGGCTCCTGACGAAGAAGACGTCGAGGATCGGCCCCGCCACGCCCGCGACCAGCGTGAGGGCCGTCACCACGAAACCGCATAGCGGCGCGATGAAGGGCTGCGTGATGTCGAGGTTCCAGGTCTTCGGGATCGAGAACCCGACAAAGGGAATGAGACCGAGGATCAGGAAGACGGTCGCCTTGTCCGGCACGAAACGCACCGCCATGAAGAGACCGAGGGCTACCGCGCTCCCCGCCACGATTTCCAGCACCAGACGCCAGCGAATGGCATCCCTGTTGATGATCGCGCGATAGCCGTTGGAGACGGCTTGCGTGACCCCGTGCAGCATCATCGCCGCGCCGACCGTGAAGGCGACTGTCAGATAGCCCATCAGGATCATCCCGCCCGCCATGCCGAAAATGCCGGACAGCGTAGCGGTCACGACCACCACGACGGCAAGGATGAGGGGGGATGAAAGCATGGTATTCAGACCTTGCGGCCGAGCCTTTCGCTCAGGCGGGTGCGCAACGGATTTGCCGCATCGAAGATATAGCCTGCGCGGCTTGCCGTGACGCGGTCCTTGCCTTTCTCGTGCAGGAACGCCGTCAGCGCGTAGAGCTTCGCATCGGCGACATGCACGATACGGATGGGCGACCCCGCGCCCGCACCGAAAGGCACGACCGCGCCGAAACGCTCGCCCAACTCGCTCAGGAAGGCGTCATCGCCTTCGCCGCCCGCGAAACGCACTTCCACCGTTGCGGCGGCGCGCGCTTTCGCATCCACCCGGTCGAGAATTTCTCCGGTGGCGGCAAGCGCCTTGTCCGACCAGTCCGCATTGAGGCTTGCCACGAGGTTCGCCTGACTGCGCAGCATCACGCCGTCATCCAGCACCTTGAGGTTGTTCGCCGCGAGCGTGGTGCCGGTCGTGGTGATGTCGACGATCGCTTCCGCGGTGCCTGCCGCCGGGGCGCCTTCCGTCGCGCCCGCGCTTTCCACGATGCGATAATCCATCAGCCCGTGTTCGGCGAAGAAGCCGCGCGTCAGGTTCAGATATTTGGTCGCGATGCGAATGCGCCGTCCGTGACGGCGATGAAAGGCGAGCGCCACATCGTCGAAATCGGCCATGGTGGAAACGTCGATCCAGCTCTGCGGCACGGCCACCACGACGTCGGCAAAGCCGAAGCCCAGCGGCAGCACGAGCTCCACCTTGTTTTCCGGCTCGGCGATCCGCTCTCGGATGAGATCCTCGCCCGTCACGCCGAGATGGATGGATCCCTCTTCCAGACGCAGTGCGATTTCGGAAGCGGAGAGAAAAGCGATGTGGACATTATCCACGCCCTTCAGGCGCCCCACATATTCACGCCCGCCGCCCGACTGTTTCACCTTCATGCCCGCATCGGCGAAGAAGGCGTTGGCGTTTTCCTGAAGCCGTCCCTTGGAAGGGATACCGATGATGAGTTCGCCGCTCATTTCGTTACTCCCTTCGATTTCAGGGCACGGGCCAGACGCTCCACCGTGAAGGCGCAACCGACGGCCGGTACGGATTGCACAGCACCGAGACTCTTCAGCAGGCCGTCATAACGCCCGCCGCCCGCGATCACTTTTTCCGGCCCAAGCTCGGGCACCTGAAGCTCGAAGACGAAGCCCGTGTAATATTCGAGCCGCCGCCCGAAGCCTGCCTGGAAGCGCGCCTTCGACAGGTCGAAGCCCTTCGCCTCGATGGCGGCGAGACGCTTCTCCAGCGCCTCGAGCCGCGGCTCGATGGAAATTCCTGCACTCGCCGTCAGTTCGCGAATGCGCGGCGCAACGTCTTTCGGGGCGAGTGTGAGGCCGAGGAAATCGTCGATCAGCTTCACGATTTCCGGGGAGAGCGGCGCGGCGCTGGCGTCCGCCGCCTGCTCCAGCAGGCGCTCGGCGATCTCGCCCGTGCTGCGCCCGCCGACCGGTGAAATACTGGCGAGCTTCAGCACATCCTCGATCACGCTTTTGGCGCTCTTCTCATCCAGCGCGTTGAGCGCGGCGAGAAGCCCCTCCTGCTCACTGCCCGCCTCGGCATTGCCGCTTGCAAGGCGCTGCACGAGTTCCCGGAAATAGTCCGGCCGCCAGAACTGACGCTTCAGGCGCGACCGCCAGCCCGGCGCGATGTCGAGCGCATCGACCAGCGCATCGAAAAGCGAGAGGTCGCCCATCTCGACCTCGAAATCATCAAGCCTGGCCGCCTTGCAGCCATTGACTGCCAGCGCGAAGGCTTCCGCATCCGCCGCCTCGCGGTCGGCAGCGCCCAGCAATTCGGCGCCGGCCTGCAGCACTTCATTGGGTTTGGGCGATCCTTGCGGCTGGAAACGATATACCGGCCCCGAATAGGAAAGCCGCGCCTCGCTGCCATCGCCCGCCCGCTCCAGAAACAGGCGGCAGGTGGGGATGGTCAGATCCGGCCTCAGGCAAAGCTCCGTCCCGCCCGGATCGGTGAACATATAGAGCCGGCGGCGGATATCCTCGCCGGACCGGTCGAGGAAGACATCGGCGGGCTGCAGCACGGAAGGTTCCACGCGCTCGCATCCGGCCGTCTTGAAGACGGACCGCAATTCCCCCGTCAGCGTCTCCCGCAGGGTGCGGATTTCGACCTCGTCGGAGGTCTGGACTGTTTTCGGCATGATGTGCCTCTTTATCGCGCGATGCCTCGTTTTCCGGCGCGCGCCCTGTCTAGCATAAATTCGATAAATTTCGGGAAAGGATGGAATACGGCCTACCGGCCGTGATGGCCCGCATGGGAGCTATGGCGGGCGAGCATCTTCTCGACTTCCTCGACAAGATTTGCGCGCGGGATAGATACCTGGGCGGGCTGGCCCTCGCGCCATTCCGCATTGTCCTCGATTTCCTTGGACATCTCCGCGCCGAGAATGAGGTCCTTGAGCGTAACCTCGCCCCGGGCTCGTTCATCCTCGCCCTCGATCACGGCAATCGGAGCGCCGCGCCTGTCGGCATATTTCATCTGGGCGCGCATGCCGGAGCCGCCGAGATACATCTCGGCCCGGATACCCGCCTCGCGCAGTTCCCGCGTCATGGCCTGGGAATCCGCCATGCGGTCGGCGTCCAGCGTCAGCACGACGACCGGGGCGGACTGCGCTTCGTCTTCCAGCTTGCCGAGAAGCTCCAGCGCGGCCAGCAGGCGGCTCACGCCGATGGAAAAGCCCGTCGCGGGCACTTTCACGCCCTTGAAGCGCTCTACCAGGCCGTCATAGCGCCCGCCCGAGCCCACCGAGCCGAAGCGCACCGGATTGCCCTTCTCGTCCTTCACCTCGAACAGAAGATCGGATTCGAAAACCGGGCCGGTGTAGTAGCCGAGGCCGCGCACGATCCAGCTGTTGAATTCGATCCGGTCCGAGCCGTATCCCGCGGCGGTGAAGAGTGCGTCCATCTCGGCGAGTTCTTCCACGCCCTCAAGGCCGATTTCGGACTTGCCGACGACTTTGCGCCAGCCATCCAGCGTGGCCTTGCGGTCGCTCTCTTCCGTACCGACACCGGACTCCACATAGTCCATCACGCGCGCGATCTGATCGGGCTCAAGCCCCGCGCCCTTGGTGAAGTCGCCGGATTCGTCCTTGCGGCCCGGTCCCAGCAAAAGCTCCACGCCCTGGCGGCCCAGACGGTCATATTTGTCGATCGCGCGCAGCACTGTCATGTGGACAACGCTACCGGGTTCGCCTGCAATGCCGATCTCTTCCATCAGGCCGTCCAGCACCTTGCGGTTGCTGGCGCGCAGCCGATAGGAGCCGCGCGGGATCCCCACCGCCTCGAAGCAGTCGCAGGCCAGCATCACCATCTCGGCATCGGCGGCGACCGTCGGCGCGCCGACAGTATCGGCGTCGAACTGGGTGAACTGACGGAAACGGCCCGGCCCCGGCTTCTCGTTGCGCCAGACGGGACCGGTCTGATAGCGGCGGAAGGGCTTGGGCAGGCCGTCATAATTCTCGGCCACATAGCGGGCGAGCGGCGCCGTCAGATCGTAGCGCAGCGCCATCCATTGCTCGTCATCGTCCTGGAAGGCGAAAACGCCTTCATTCGGCCGGTCCTCGTCGGGCAGGAATTTGCCCAGCGCATCGGCATATTCGATGGCGGAGGTTTCCAGCGGGTCGAAGCCATAACGCTCATAGACCTCGCGAATGCGCGCAAGCATGCGCGCTTCCGACCGCAATAGCGGGCCCGAAATGTCGCGAACCCCCTTCGGCACACGCGCCTTGGGGCGGAATGTCTTTTCTTTCTTGGCCATGACCGGAGACTGAATGAGCCGGAACGCTGAAATCGGGCGCATTCCTAGCCTATCGGGGTAGGCATAACAAGCTGCCGGGGCCGCGGGGCCCGCCGCCACGAATCAATATGGCCGGCAGGATGTGCAGATCCGGCTCTCTCTCGTCCGCAAACCGCTGAATTCCGCGCCTTTTCGCGAAAAAATTTCTCAGCCTTTCAGGGCTTGCTCACACGGGAGCGGGCTGAGTCATGCCTTTGGTTTGACTCACCTTTTCATACCGCCCCTGCATCCCCTTCTTGTGGGTGTTCGGCAAACTATCCACAACATGCTGGGGACATTAACACCCCATTTACCTGTCGAATCGATTGTCGAGAAAGAACGGCGCGCAAATCGCCAGTCGCGTTTACCATGCTCTTGTGTGAATGGGCTGGATAGCCGGGTTGGCGGCTATGGGCGGGCGTACCGGATCGGCAAGGGACACAAGGTCGATGGGACAGCAAGCCATCTCGTTCCACAGCGATGCTGCGCGGTGGACAGAGGACATTCACGACGAAAACCGCTCCGGCGCAGATGTGCTGCGGCATTTGACCGTGCATACGATCACCCGTTCCGCCGCATTGAAGCGCGGCCTCGCAGACCTCGCGGCGGATGCCGGCGCGGGACCATGCCAGTTCAGCTTTTCCGGAATCGAGCATGGGCTCGAACCGCTGATGGCCCCGGGGATCGACGCGATCATCATCGATATCGGGTCTGGCGCGCCGACGGAAATCTCCTTTCTCCGTCGCGTGGTAACGATCGGCCCCGATGCCCCCGTCATCGCCATCGGCTTCGACGACCCCACCCTTCAGACCGAAGCGATGAAAGCGGGCGCCGACGATTGCATCGGCGTCACCGACGATGCCCCTCGCAGGGTCGCCATGGCCGTCCGCAGGGCGGTCATTCGGCGCAACCGGAACGACGAACACTGCGCTGCGCCGGTTACCGACGCGCCGGGCCTTACCCTGGTTCAGGAATCGGCGGAAGCCATCGTGATCCTCGATTCCGACGGGCTGGTTCAGTTCATGAATGATGCGGCCGAGGAAATTCTCGGCTGCAGGGCCGTCGACCTGCAGGGCAAGCCTTTCGACCTGCCGTCGGAACCCGGCGAACACGATGTCAAAGTGAACCGGCCGGACGGCGATCTGCGTTTTGCGGAAATGCGCGTCGTCGACACGCAATGGGGCGGCGTACCCGCCCGCGTGGCCGCGCTTACCGATACGACCGTGCGCCGCGCACTGCAGCACACGCTGAAATCGGCGGAAGAGGAAACGAAAGACGTGCTGCGCCGCAATCAAAGTTTCTTCTCCAACGTCAATCACGACCTGCGGACCCCGCTTACCCACATCATCGGCTTTTCGGAACTGATGAAGAACGAGCAGCTCGGTCCGCTCGGCGAAGGGCGCTATCGCGAATACGCGCAGGACATCCATTCCTCCGGCACCATGCTGCTCGACATGATCGAGGATCTGCTGGGCATCGCGGAGGCGGAAACCGATCGCATCGATCTGACCGACGAGATTTGCAGCGTCGCACAACTCGTCGAAATCGCCATGACGAGCCAGCGAAGCAATGCCAGAGCCGAAGGCGTGACGCTGGAGCTGGAAACCGCCGCGCGCCTGCCCGGCCTGCGCGGCGATCAGAAACGCCTTCGCCAGGGCTTCTTCAGGCTGATTTCAGAAGCCGTCCATTGCGCCCATCGCGGCGCAACGCTGCATATGCGCATCGCCGAGTCCGACAAGGGACTGGACGTCGTTCTCGAGGAGAAACACGACTGGCCCGGTCAGGGCCGCTTCAGCGAGCTTGAGAGTGGCGACGATCCGTTTGTGAGCGCCGAAGACAGTAGCGCCCCGCGCCCCGAAAGCCTTGCCCTCTCGCTGACCCGCAAGGTGATGGAAATGCATGATGGCAGCCTGCATGTCGATGGCGGACGCGGTCTCGACGGGGAACAGCGGCTCATGCGGATCGTCCTGACCTTCCCGCCCGACAGGCTGATCTGATAGCTCGCGTTTCTGACAAAGGCGCATTCCCGAATTGCTGCGCCGCGTCAAAATGCGCTGCGTCAGATTGTGTCAATCGAGAGAGGCGGGCTTCTCTCACCAACGCAGAGGTGTATGGTTCACCGGTCGCACGTGCTCATGTCATGAGGTGATCGATGCCCCCCATAGATCCCGAAATACTCGGCAGGCTGCAATTCGCGTTTACCGTTTCATTTCATATCCTGTTCCCGACTCTCACCATCGGTCTTGCCGGCTATCTCACATTCCTTGAATGGCGATGGCTGCGCACCAGGGACGACACCTTCCTGCGGCTCTACAAATTCTGGGTCAAGATTTTCGCGCTGGCCTTCGGCATGGGCGTGGTTTCCGGCCTCGTTCTCTCCTACCAGTTCGGCACCAACTGGTCGGAATTTTCACGCATCACGGGGCCCGTGCTCGGGCCGCTCCTCGGCTTCGAGGTACTGACCGCCTTTTTCCTGGAAGCAGGCTTTCTCGGCATCATGCTTTTCGGCTGGGACAAGGTCGGCGAAAAACTCCATTTCCTCGCCACATCCCTCGTCGCTTTCGGCACGGCACTCTCTGCCTTCTGGATTCTTTCCGCAAACAGCTGGATGCAGACGCCGGCGGGCGCTTCCATCGTGGACGGACATTTCGTGGTGGATGACTGGCTCGCCGTCATTTTCAATCCGTCCTTCGTCTATCGCTTCCTCCACATGACGACCGCGTCTTACCTCACGACGTCGCTCGTCATTTCCGGTATTTCCGCCTTCTACATTCTGCGCGGCGACACGACCGGCACCGCGCGGCGGGCCTTTTCCATCGCCATGTGGGGGGTGCTCGTTCTTGCCCCGCTGCAGGTTCTGCTCGGAGACCAGCATGGGCTCAACACGCTCGAACACCAGCCGATCAAGGTCGCGGCGATGGAAGGCAACTGGAACACGGAATCCAACGTGCCCTTGCTTCTCTTTGCCATTCCGGATCAGGCCGAGGAGACCAACCATCTGGAGGTCGGCATACCGAACGGCGCCAGCCTCATTCTCCGACACAGCGCGGACGGCGTTGTCCCCGGCCTCAAGGAGGTTCCCAAGGCGGATCGCCCGCCCGTGGGTATCGTCTTCTGGTCGTTCCGCCTGATGGTTGGGCTCGGATTCCTGTTCGTCGCGCTCGGCCTCTGGGGCCTGTGGGCGCGCTGGCGCGGCCGGCTCTACGACACGCGCCCGCTCAAATGGCTGGCCGTCGCACTCACGCCGACAGGCTTCGTTGCGACGCTGGCAGGCTGGTTCGTCACGGAGGTGGGCCGCCAGCCCTATACCGTCTACGGCTTGTTACGCACCGCTGACAGCACCTCGCCCAGCGTGGCGGCCAGTGCGATCGCGACGACGCTGACGATTTTCCTCATCGTCTATGGCGGGCTCTTCGGCGCTTTCCTCTACTATTTGGGCAAGCTCATCCGCCAGGGCCCGTCCGAACCGGAAACAACCGGCGAAACGCCCGAGGCCATGCGCGGCGCGCGTCCCGGCCTTGTAGTTCCCGCGGAATAGGAGGCAGTTCCCATGGAAATTCTCGCTCTCATATCCGCCGGCATCATCGCCGCCGCCATTCTGGCCTATGTGCTGCTGGACGGTTTCGATCTCGGCACGGGTATTCTTTTCCCCTTCGCGCCGGATAGCCGGTCGCGCAACATCATGATGAACTCCGTCGCGCCCGTCTGGGACGGCAACGAGACCTGGCTCGTACTCGGCGGCGGCGGGCTGATGGTTTTCTTCCCGCTCGTTTATTCGGTCGCGCTATCGGCCTTCTATATCCCCGTCATGCTGATGCTCTTTGCCCTGATCTTCCGGGGCGTCGCTTTCGAATTCCGTCACCAAGCCGATACGAGCACCCATTTGTGGAGCGCGAGTTTCTTCGGTGGCTCGCTGATCGCGGCTTTCATGCAAGGTGTGCTGGTCGGCGCGCTTGTACAGGGCGTCCGCGTCGAAGGCCTTCACTATGCGGGCGGCATGTTCGACTGGTTCTCACCCTTCACCGTGTTGACCGGTCTCGGCACGGTGGTCGGTTACGGGCTGCTGGGGGCGACCTGGCTCATCCTGAAAACGGAGGACGACCTTCAGGCCTGGGCCAGACGCTCAGCGCTGGTTCTGGCGGGCGGCGTGCTTATCGCCATGGCGGCGGTCAGCGTATTGACGCCCTTCCTCCGGCCCGCGATCGCCGATCGCTGGTTCGGCGGCATCAATCTCGTCTTCCTGTTCCCGATCCCGGTTCTCACGGCTCTTCTGGCCGCATGGCTTTTCTACACCATCCTGTCGGACCGGGAGCTCGCACCGTTCCTCTCTTCGATCGGGCTCTTCGTTCTCGGCTTTGCAGGGATCGGCATTTCCCTCTATCCGCACATCATCCCGCCCGACATCACGATCTATGACGCTGTCGCACCGCGTTCCAGCGTGATCTTCGCGATGGTGGGCGTGGCGCTCGTCCTGCCGATGGTGCTTGGCTACACCTGGTACGCCTATAGCGTGTTCAGAGGCAAGGCGACGGAGCATGGGGGCTATGGCGGAGAATAACCATCGCAACGCTTCCGACGCCCGCAAGCGGCTCTTCTGGTTTGCGGGTATCTGGCTTGCCGGCGTCGTGGCGCTGGCAGCCTTCGCCTATGGCGCGCGGGCGCTGATGGGGCTCTGAAGCGCTATTCGCCTGCCTCCCGCTCTTCCATCACAGGCACCCCGAAAGGCGAAACACCGCGCACATGGTCGTCCACACGCAAGCGGTGCTTCAGCGGCGGGAAGGCACGCTGCGAACAGTCGAGCCGTTCGCAGAGCCGGCAGTTGACGCCGATGGGCATGGCGCCGCGCTCGTCGTCGAGATCGTATCCCTGGCTATATATAAGTTTGCGCGCATGGGCGATGTCGCAACCGAGCCCCACCACATACTGGTCGCCCGGCACGCCTATCCCCGACCCTGCCCGGCTCACCGTGCGGGCGATCGAGAAATAGCGCGTACCGTCTTCCATCTGCACGATCTGGGAATAGACCTGCCCCGGCACACGAAAGGCGTCATGCACGTTCCATCGCGGGCAGGTGCCGCCGAAGCGCGCGAAGTGGAACCCCGCAGCCGAGAAACGTTTGGAGACATTGCCCGCATTGTCCACACGGATGAGAAAGAAGGGGATACCTTTCGCCCCGGGCCGCTGCAGCGTCGTCAGGCGATGGCAGACCTGCTCGAAGCTCGTGCCGAAACGGCGGCCCAGCAGCCGGATATCGTAATTGGTCTGCTCCGCCGTCCTGAGAAAGGCGTCGTAGGGCATGAGGAGCGCCGCCGCGAAATAATTCGCCAGCGCGACACGCATGAGACGGCAGGCCTCATCGCTGTCGAGACCGGAACTCTCGACGATATCCTCGATGGTCCGGGATTGTTCAAAATAGCCGAGCTGATAGGCAAGCTGGAAAGAACGGCCCGGTTGATCGAGAAGTTCGGAGAGGAAGATCGTCTGGCGGTGACGGTCATAGCGGCGCAACTCGCCCGACATGATGTCGGCGGGCGCGATCCGGGTCGAGACGCCATGCTTGTCGCGCAGCGCATTGCGCAGGCTGACATAAGGCTCGTCCGCGCTGATGCGCGCGCTCTCGTAAAGTTCCTCCGCTGCGGCATCGAGGGCGGGAAAATGGTTCTTGCGGCTGTTGATGAAGTCCCGCACCTCCTCCAGCGGCAGGCCGGGCGTATCGCTCGCATCGTCGATATCGCGATCGGCAAGGCGCTCGGCCAGCATGGCGCCGCTGGTCATGGATTCCTGATAGGAGCGATAGAGCGTCGACACCGCATCGGCGAAGGCGGGGCTCGCCGCGGCGACCTCCTGCAGGTCCTGGATGGATAGCCCGGCATCGCGAAAGACGGGATCGGCGAAGATTTCGCGCAGCACGGTGAGAGCCCGGGCCTCGTCGTCGCCGCCCAGCGTCCTGAGGTCGACATCGAAGACTTCGGCGAGCTTCAGCAGAATCTGTACGGAAACGGGTCTCTGATTGCGTTCGATCAGATTCAGATAGCTCGCGGAGATGCCGAGATTCTCCGCCATGCGGGCCTGGGTAAGTTTCCGTTCGCGGCGAAGGCGCCTGATGCGCGGGCCGGCAAAAACCTTCTTTTCGGCTGCCATGTGACTGACTCTCTTACAGGAATCCGGATCCCGAACGATCCGGCTCCGCTGAAAATAATTTACAAAATTTACATTTTCAACAAAAACGACAGCGAATCTTGTCAACAACTTTACTTCAATCTTTTCAATAGCTTAGGAAATGGACCCTCGGTCATGGACATTCGGCTGTCGTCAATGTATGACCGCCGCAAATCCAGAACCCGAGAACGGCCAGCGGAGGCGAGCAAGCATGAGCGGAGCACCGAGCGTGGACGGCGTTGTCATCAAGGGCGCGATGAAGCCCGGCTATGAGCGCATCCTGACCCAGGAAGCCCTGGAATTCGTAGTGGCGCTGGAGCGCAAATTCGGCGCCCGCCGCAAGGAGCTGCTCGCCGCGCGCGCCGAGCGTCAGAAGAAATTCGATACCGGCGAGCTGCCCGACTTCCTGCCGGAGACGAAGAACATCCGCGAAGGCGACTGGAAGGTCGCACCGATCCCGCAGGATCTGCTCGACCGCCGCGTGGAAATCACCGGCCCGGTCGACAACCGCAAGATGGTCATCAACGCGCTGAACTCCGGCGCGCAGTCCTACATGACGGACTTCGAGGATGCCGCGGCGCCGACATGGGACAACATGATCGGCGGCCAGCAGAACATGATGGCCTATTGGGACAAGTCGATCGGTTTCACCGACGAATCCAACGGCAAGACCTATGACGTGATCGAAAAGCCCGCGACACTGATCGTGCGGCCGCGCGGCTGGCACCTGGAAGAGGCGCATGTCGAAGTCGACGGCCAGCCCATGTCCGGCGGTATTTTCGATTTCGGCCTCTATTTCTTCCACAATGCGAAGAAGCAGATCGCATCCGGTTCCGGCCCCTATTTCTACCTGCCGAAGATGGAAAGCCATCTGGAGGCGCGCCTCTGGAACGACATCTTCATCGATGCGCAGAAGGCCCTCGGCGTCCCCAACGGCACGATCAAGACCACCATCCTGATCGAGACCCTGCCCGCCGCCTTCGAAATGCATGAGATCCTTTACGAACTGAAGGATCACATCGTCGGCCTCAATTGCGGACGCTGGGACTACATCTTCAGCTACATCAAGCGGCTGGGCAAAAACCCGAACTTCATCCTGCCCGACCGCGCGCAGGTGGTGATGGGCAAGGCCTTCCTGAACGCCTATTCGCTGCTGCTGGTGAAGACCTGTCATGAGCGCGGCGCCTTCGCCATGGGCGGCATGGCCGCCCAGATCCCGGTGAAGGGCGACGAAGCCGCCAACGAAGCCGCCTTTGCCAAGGTTCGTGCCGACAAGGAACGCGAGGCCAATAACGGCCATGACGGAACCTGGGTCGCGCATCCCGACCTCGTCGCGGTGGCCATGGAAATCTTCGGCAAGCTCGAAGGTCCCAACCAGCTTGCCCGCCAGAGGCAGGACGTGGATGTCGGCCAGAAGGAACTGCTCGAGCCGCATACGGGCGAGCGGACCGAAGAGGGTATGCGCGAATGCTGCCGCGTGGGCGTTCAGTATATCGAAGCCTGGCTCGGCGGACGCGGCGCCGTGCCGCTCTACAATCTGATGGAAGACGCCGCGACGGCCGAAATCAGCCGGACGCAACTCTGGCAGTGGATCTATCACGGCGCCGACCTCAGCGATGGCCGCAAGGTCACGCCCGAGCTCTTCGACGAAGTGCTCGACGACGAGATGAAGAAACTCCGCGAAACGCTCGGCGAAGAGCGCTGGACGAAGGGTCACTTCGAAGAGGCTGTGAAGCTCTTCTCCGACATGACCAAGGCGAAGGAATGCGAGGAATTCCTCACGCTGCCGGCTTACCAGCAGATTCTGCAGCAGGAAGCCGCGAACTGAAACCGGGCCCCCTCACCCCTCCCCTCCGATTACGAGGAATGAAAACATGAGCAAGACTTTCTACGACCTCATTCCCGGCGCACCCAAGGGCCGGTTCGACAATGTTGAGCGCAACTACAGCGTCGAAGACGTTGAAAAGCTGCGCGGCTCCTTCCCCATCGAGTACACGCTTGCCACGCGCGGCGCGAACAAGCTCTGGGAAGGCCTGCACACGGAAGACTACATCCACTCGCTCGGCGCCCTTTCCGGCAACCAGGCGATGCAGATGGTCCGTGCCGGCCTGAAGGCGATCTATCTCTCCGGCTGGCAGGTTGCCGCCGATGCGAACACCGCCTCCGCCATGTATCCCGACCAGAGCCTCTACCCGGCCAATGCCGGCCCGGAGCTCGCCCGCCGCATCAACCGCACGCTGAAGCGCGCGGACGAGATCGAGCATTCCGAAGGTGGCGCGAAGCGCGACTGGTTCGTGCCGATCGTGGCCGACGCCGAAGCCGGCTTCGGTGGCCCGCTCAACTGCTTCGAAATCATGAAGGCCTACATCGAGGCCGGTGCCGCTGGCGTCCACTATGAAGACCAGCTCGCTTCCGAGAAGAAGTGTGGTCATCTGGGCGGCAAGGTGCTGATCCCGACCAAGCAGCACGTCCGCAACCTCAACGCCGCGCGCCTCGCCGCCGACGTGATGGGCACGCCGACCCTCATCATGGCTCGCACGGACGCTGAGTCCGCGAAGCTCATCACTTCCGACATCGACGAATACGATCACGACTTCATCGACTTCGATGCGGGCCGCACGGCTGAAGGCTTCTACCGCCTGAAGGACGGCACGGGCGTCGATCATTGCATCAATCGCGGCCTGGCCTTCGCGCCTTACGCCGACCTGCTGTGGTGGGAAACGTCAGTTCCGAACCTCGACGACGCCAAGCGCTTCGCCGAAGCGGTCAAGAAGAAGTACCCGGACCAGATGCTGGCCTACAACTGCTCGCCGAGCTTCAACTGGGAAGCCAACCTGGACAAGGACACGATTGCCAAGTTCCAGCGCGAAATCGCAGCCATGGGCTACAAGTACCAGTTCGTGACGCTGGCCGGCTTCCATCAGCTCAACTACGGCATGTTCGAGCTGGCTCGCGGCTACAAGGATCGCGGCATGGCCGCCTATTCCGAGCTGCAGCAGGCCGAATTCGGCGCCGAAGGCGACGGCTACACCGCCACGCGCCATCAGCGCGAAGTGGGCACGGGCTATTTCGACATGGTGTCGGTTGCCTCCGCCGGCGGCCAGAGCTCCACGACGGCTCTCGGCGACAGCACGGAAAGCGCGCAGTTCAAGAAGTCGGCCGACTAATCCGGTCGCCAGAACTTCGGACAAAAGCGAAGGCCGCGGGATTTCTCCCGCGGCCTTTTTTATTTGCCCCGGCGGGCCAGGATCTGGAGTTCGGTGAAGATCGCCACGGCGAGCGCCTGCCCTGCGACGAAGACATAGCCGAGCGCCGTCATCTCCACCCAACCGCCCAGCCACGCACCGAGCATCAATGCACCGCTTGCCACGATCCAGGCAATGTTGATTTCCACGACGATGGAAACGAGCGTTTCATTGATCGGTACGCGGCGGCCCATGAGGACGAGCGCCACCATCCAGGGGATGAAAGCGACGCCAACCCAGAAAAGGGCTGCGGCGGGCAGACCGAACAACCCCGACAGCGGATCGGAGGCCGCCATCATCAGCGTTCCCATCAAACCGCTTGCCACACCGTCGAGGTAGAGCGCATTGCGCAGGGTGAACGTATTGGAAAGTACGATAGCCATTTCAGGATCTCCTTCTCGCCTGTAATGAGACGATCCTTCCATCGGCTAGCGCCGCGGGTCGATTACGCGGGAGGTAATTGTTTGCTTTCCCG
Source organism: Parvibaculum indicum (assembly GCF_011762095.1). Lineage (GTDB taxonomy): Bacteria > Pseudomonadota > Alphaproteobacteria > Parvibaculales > Parvibaculaceae > Parvibaculum > Parvibaculum indicum. Next base: position 168,096 of record NZ_JAASQO010000007.1, read on the forward strand.
AGCCGGACTAGCCTTTCGGACATGGACAGGCAGACGACATCGGTGGGCGAGATGCTTCGGGACTGGCGGCAGCGCCGCCGGATGAGCCAGCTCGCCTTCGCGTGCGATGCGGAAATATCTGCCCGCCATCTGAGCTTCCTCGAGACGGGCCGCTCCATGCCCAGCCGGCAGATGCTGCTTCACCTGTCGGAACTGCTGGGGATTCCCCTGCGGGAACGGAATGCCCTGCTGATTGCGGCAGGCTTCGCGCCCATCTTTTCCGAGACGCGGCTCGACAGTCCGGATGCCGGCGCGGCGCGGCGCGCCATCGATCTCATGCTCGCCGCACATGAGCCGTTCCCCGCGCTCGCCGTCGACCGGCACTGGAACCTCGTCGCCGCCAATTCGGGCATCCCGCTCCTTCTGGCAGGCGTTTCCACCGAACTGCTGGAGCCGCCGGTTAATGTGCTGCGCCTTAGCCTGCATCCTGACGGTCTCGCACCAAGCATCGAGAATCTGGGCGAATGGCGAGCGCATGTCTTTTCCCGCCTGCAGCAACAGTTGGAGCTGGCTCATGGCGAGGGATTGGCCACGCTGATCGCCGAGCTGGAGGCTTATCCGGGCGGCAGGAAACCGGTCGAGAATTACGATGCCGAGTTCGGCGGGCTCATCGTGCCGCTGAAGTTCCGAAGCGAGGCGGGTACGCTTTCGTTCTTCAGTGCGACCACGGTCTTCACGACGGCCGTGGATATCACCTTTTCCGAACTGATCATCGAGACCTTTATGCCCGCCGACGATTTCACGGCAGCGGCGGTGCGCGAGATGGCGGAGCGCGCAGAGTGAGGCAAGGTCCGATTTCGCCTACGTAAACGCTCCCTTTGCCGATAAGCTCTTCCCAACAAGACAAGAGGGAGGAGAACATGTCGGACAGCAACACCGTCGATATTCAGGGAAATGTCGCGCCCGGCTTCGAGGCCGTGCGCGACGCCTTTGCAGCCAATTTTACCGAACGGGGCGATGTCGGCGCTTCCTTTGCGATCTGGAAGGATGGCGACTATCTGGTCGATCTGTGGGGCGGCCATTCAGACGCAGCGCGCACGAAACCCTGGCAGAGGGATACGCTGCCCAATGTCTGGTCGACGACCAAGGCCGTCGCCGCGCTCTGCCTCGCCCGTCTGGTGGAACGGGGAGAACTCTCCTATGACGACCCCATGGTCCGGTACTGGCCGGAATTCGGCACACATGGCAAGGACCGCCTTACCGTCGGACAGGCCATTTCGCATCAGGCCGGCCTTTCCACGCTGCGCGAGCCGCTCACGGCAGAAAACCTCTACGACCATGACGACATGGCTGCCCGCATGGCGGCGGCCGAGCCTCTCTGGGAGCCCGGCACGCGGTCCGGTTACCACGCACTCACTTATGCCTTTATCACCGGTGAACTCGTCAAGCGCATCACCGGCAAGACAATCGGCCAGTTTCTGCGGGACGAAATCGCCGGTCCTTGGGAGGTCGACTTCTTCATCGGCCTGCCGGAGAGCGAAGAACCCCGGATCGCCGAAATGATCGCCGCGCCGAACGCGCAACCGCTCGATGCCGCCAACCTCAACGACATACAGAAACTGACCTTCGCGAACCCTGCGCCTTCCGCGACCGCGCCCAATGAACGCGCCTGGCGGGCGGCCGAGATATCCTCCGCCAATGGACGGGGTACGGCGAGCGCGCTCGCGAAGCTGTTCGGCGCCGTCGCTGCCGGCGGCACGCTCAACGGCACGACGCTTGTCGGCAAGGAGACACTTGCCCGCATGTCCGCCGAGCAGATTTCCAACGAGGACCTTGTTCTGGGGCTTCAGGGAAGCTGGGGGGCGGGCGTCTTGCGCAATGCGGGCGGCATTCTCTATGGCCCCAATGAGCCGACAATCGGCCATTCCGGCTGGGGCGGTTCCTTCGTGGCCTGCGACCCTGTCGCCGGCATCGGTATTTCCTACGTCATGAACCAGATGGGGCCGGACCTTGCCGGGGATCCGCGCGCCATGTCGCTCCTGGCTGCATCCTACGACGCTCTTTGAAGGCGTCGGCGGCGCCGTGCTTCACGAGCGCCGCCGGACCTCCTATTCCGCCGCGGCGATGGATGCAGGCTTCCCCGTTTCCACGTTCCGGCCACCGGCGTCCAGCCGCGCCCTGGAATTGTACTCGGCGAAGTCGGGGTGCCGCGTCTCCCACCAGTAACGGAAGGTGTAGTTCGCCCAGTTGTTGGTGACCCGCCCGCTCTCGGTCTTGTACCAGCTGGTGCAGCCGCTGGCGAAAACGGAGTTCTCGTTGTCCGCCTGAACGCGGTCGTTATAGCGCTTCTGCGCCTCCGCTTTCACGTCCAGATAGACCAGGTCGTCTTCCTGCAGCTTTTCTACGAGCCGGGTGATGTAATTCGCCTGGCACTCGATCATGAAGATGATCGAGTTGTGCCCGAGATTGGTATTGGGTCCATAGAGCATGTAGAAGTTGGGAAAGCCTGACACGCCCATGCCGTAATGAGCCTGTGCCCCATCATGCCAGGCCTCCTTCAGATCGCGGCCGCCAAGCCCCGTTACCTTCATCGGCCCAAGGAAATGGGTCGTATCGAAGCCGGTGCCATAAACGATGGCATCGAGCGTGATCTCCGAGCCGTCCTTCAAGCGGATGCCGTTTTCGGTGATACGCTCGACGGGTTCCGTGATCACATCCACATTGTCGCGCGCCATGGCCGGCCACCACTCGTCGGAAAAGAGCACACGCTTGCAGCCCGGCTCATAGTCCGGCGTGAGCTTTGCCTGTTTTTCCGGGTCGGTGACGTGCTCCTTCATGGCCTCAATGGCGGCTTCCTTGATCTTTTCCGCGCCCTTGTGAAAGGTCAGCCACAGGAGTTCGCCCTGCCAGTAAACTTTCCAGCGCTGCAATTTCATCAGCGGCGGCATGACGCGGTAGAGCGCCTTTTCCCAACCGGCAAATTCGCGCTGCGGACGCGGCAGCACCCAGGCGGCGGAGCGCTGGAACATGCTTACCTTCCCGGCCGTCCTGGCGATTTCCGGCACGAACTGAATGGCGCTGGCCCCGGTGCCGATGACGCCGATATGTTTCCCGGCGAGATCGTAGTCATGGTTCCACTTCGCCGAGTGCCAGCTTTCTCCCTTGAAGTCCTCCCGGCCCGGAATATTCGGATAAAGGGGGTGATGGAGCTGCCCCGATCCGGCAACGAACACGTTGGCCTCGAACTCACGGTCGCCGCTCTTCAGGCGCCAGAGCCCCGCCCGCTCGTCGAAACGAGCCTCGTCGATTTCCGTATTGAGGCTCAGATGCGGGCGCAGGCCGAATTCATCCACCACACGTTCCAGATAGGTCTTGAGGTCGGTAGAGCGCACATATTTCTTTTCCCAGTCCGGCTCCATCGCAAAGGAGAACTGGTACATGTGCAAAGGCACGTCGCAGGAGCAACCGGGATAGGTGTTCTCCCGCCAGGTCCCGCCGATCTCGCCGGCCTTCTCATAGATGGTGAAGTCGTTGAAGCCTGCCTGCTTCAGCTTGATGCCCATACAGATGCCGGCCACACCGGCACCCAATATGGCGATACGCGGCGCAGGCGCCGCTTCGATCTTTTCCGCTACCGACATTTTCCCTCCCACCCGGCGCAGTGCCGGGGTCGTATGAAATGCAGGCAGGATATGGCCGCTTTTTCTTCGCGCCGCGGCCTATTCCGGCCGGTCTTCTGATATTAGTAGCAAAAAGCGTATCGCCTTTTGCGGTGAGCGCAACCGCGCAACTCCAGAAGCAGAGGACACCCCATGGCAACCGGCCCCGACGCAACGTCAGCACCCGCCACCACAGACCTTTCCGACGAGTTTTCCGACCGGCTTCAATATGCCGAACCGGTTTTTGCCGATTTCGGCGGCGTGCTGGCTTTTTGCGGCGAGATCGTCACGCTGGCCGCTTTCGAGGACAATACGAAAGTCCGCGAGGCCGTGGAAAGGGAAGGCAAGGGCCGTGTGCTCGTGGTGGATGGCGGCGGGTCCATGCGCTGCGCCCTTTTCGGCGGCAATCTCGGCGAGCTGGCGGAGCAAAACGGCTGGGCCGGGGTAATCGTCAATGGCTGCATACGCGACACCGCCGAGCTCGAAGACTGCGCGATCGGCATCAAGGCCCTGGCGGCGCATCCGCGCAAGAGCGAGAAGCGGGGCCTCGGCGAATTTGGAAAAGCGTTTCGGTTCGCGGGCGTGACTTTCCGCCCGGGCGCATGGGTCTATGCGGACGGAGACGGCATTGTCGTCGCCGACGAGAAGCTCGCCTGAGGCACCGGACTCCCGGCGGGCGTCAGAAAATCAGGTCTTTAAGCTTCCACAACGCCAGTACGACCGTCGCCGCCGAGAGCAGCATTCCGCCGCTGACGAATATCACGTCAACCGGCCGAAGAGGTTCCATCTCGTCGAAGTCGCCTTGCCCATCGCGCTGATCGAGACTTTTGACCGGCCGCACACCCATTTGCCGCATGTCACCCTATCCTCCGAAAACATCCCCACCCCCGGGGACATGCCCTACATCGTGCCAGAAGAAATGCGCAGGGACTTTATGACAGGAAAATAACATCCGGCATGGTTACCAATCCATTCGAATTGGTGTTCAAAGTAAAAAAAGGGCAAACAAGTGGGGCTCCCGCTATTCCGCACCGTGGCAGCCTGTCCCGGCGGAGGAATATTGCGGGCTCTTTCCGGGGACATTAAGGCGAATCACCCTCACACCCCGGTCTACTCAGCGGCCACCCGTAATCTTCGACACGTAACCCGGCAAAGCGAACGCCGCCTTGTGGACCTCGGGCGTGTAATATTGCGTCGAAAGCCCCGCGGCTTCATAGCGGTTGACGAGTTCCTCGACGGACACGTCCAGCAGGGACGCATTGTCGGTGCCCCAGCCCATCGCCATCGGCCCACCGACATAGGTCGGAATGGTCGCGAGATAGCAGGTGCCCATTGCAAAAATCCGGCGGAACTTTTCCATGGTGCCGGCCAGCTCTTCCGATTGCATGAAGGGCACGCCGTTCTGGGTGACGACGACGCCTCCTTCATTCATGCATCCGGCACAGGCCCGGTAGAATTCCTCACGAAACAGCACCTCGCCGGGACCGATCGGGTCCGTCGAATCCACGATGATGACGTCATAGCGGTCTTCGGTCTCTTCCACGAATTTCGCACCGTCGGCGAAAACGAGGTTGAGACGCGGGTCGTCGAATGCGCCGTTGGAGACTTCGGCCAGGTGCTTCTTTGCAAACTCCGTCACCGAAGGGTCGATCTCGACCATGGTGACGTGCTCGACCGTCTTGTGCCGCGTCACCTCGCGCAGGATACCGCCATCGCCGCCGCCGATGATGAGCACACGCTTTGCGCCGCCATGCGCAAGGATCGGCACATGGGTCATCATCTCGTGATAGATGAACTCGTCGCGCATGGTGAGCTGGGTTACGCCGTCAAGCGCCATCATCCGGCCGAACAAGGCATTCTCGAAGATCACCAGGGATTGCTGTCCCGTCGTTTCTTCATAAATGACCTTGTCCGCGCGAAAGGTGCAGACGAAACCCTCCTCTTCATAGAGGGTTTCGTCGATCCAGCGTCCGCCTTTGTCGTCCTTGAACGGCATCAGACCATATCCTGTCCGCGCAGGTGTTCGCCGACACGAATGTCGGACGGGCTGAAGGCTTCGCGCAGCACTTCGATGGCGTTGTGGGGCTCGGCTTCGCCGCACATGAACACGTCGAGCGCGGCATAATCCGCCTCGGGCCAGCTATGGATGGAGATATGGCTCTCCGACAGCACGGCCACGCCCGACACGCCGCCATTCGGCGTGAAGTGATGCAGATGGATATGCAGCAGCGTCGCCTTGGACACTTCCACGCAGCGCCTCAGCGCCTTCTCGATATGCTCGATGTCGTCCAGACGGCTCGCGCCGACCAGATCGATAATCAGATGCGTACCGGCATAGCGAACACCGTCGCGCTCGATAAAGAAATCGGTGCGCTCGTCGGACGACGTGTAGGGCCCGGCTTCGACGGTATCGGCCTTTTCGGCCTCTTCCGACGGCGCCTGAACAGGAAACTCGAGTACTTCCGCCTGGGTGCTGCTTGAATCGCGGTTCAAGTCGATCCCCAATTGGAAGAGGGCATTGGATTCGGTCATAGTGCCTCTCCCCAACCAGTAGATGGACCTTGGCTTGCCGGACGCCGCCCCACGCAACCATTGCCTGTATGGGATCGCCCGCCGGGGCCTTGGATAAATTATTACGATTTCGCGGATGAAACGCGCTCACGCCCCTCGCTCGGGGCTATGTCCGGGTGCGAGGCCGAATGCACCTCGCTTCAACAGTCATGAGCTTGTCGGAGTTTCCGAACGTATCGCCCTGACGGATGACCCGGTTGATCCGGGGCGTCAGCCCCTCGGTCTTGAACCGGCCATATGCAATCTCCCTCGAAACCCGGCGGGTGGCCCGAAACGGTCGGCGCCGCCGAAATTGTCCAAAGAGACGCGTACGCCGTTACTTAACCGTGTGGTGGCCAGTGGCACGTGCGATTGCGTTCGAGCGGAGAAATAATGGTCATGAACAGCGCTGTCAATCGGCGTTGCGCCCGGGAAGCGAAATTTCACAATGTGACACTCACACCCACCGCTTCAGCGCGGCAGCTGCCGCGTAACCTCCCGGGCGGCGCGAATGCCGGACTGAAGGGCGCCGTCCATGTAGCCGGCCCATTCGGTCGCCGTTTCGGTGCCCGCCCAGTGGAGGCGGCCGACAGGTGCGCGCAGCGCCTCGCCGAAGCGCGTCAACACGCCGGGCGCCATATGAGCGACATAGCACCCCCTGCTCCACTCCTCCGCCGTCCAGTCCTGGTCGACATAGTCGATGGGCTCGCGTGCCTCGGGGCCGAAATAGTCGGTGAGGGCCTTCACGACCTCGTTGCGACGGATGTTATCCCCCATCGAACTCATCGCGGTAGCATGGTCGCCATCGATGAAGCCGACCAGTATGCCGACAGATTCATCCTCCGGCGTCTGATCGAAAACGACATTGAAGGCATGAGCATCGCTGACCGCCATGCCTGCCAGGCCATTCTTGCGCCAGAAGGGTTTGTCATAGGCAACATGCACCTTGATAACCGAGCCCATGGGCATGCGTTGCATGAGCCCGTCGCGCAGCGAGGGCAGCGGCGCGTCGTAATGGATGCGGGAGGCGAGCGTCGGCGGGATGGCGATGATCGCGCGGGTGGCACGGAACGCCCCCTTGTCGGTCCGGAGTTCCACGCCGTCATCGTCCTGACGGATCGCGCGCACCGGCGTCTCGAATTGGACGGGCGATCTGAGACCGTCGGCCATTTTCCGGGCAATGGAGTGAGCGCCGCCAAGGAATTTCGCCTCCTGCGCGCCGCCTTTCACGCCGATCAAATCCTCGACGCCGTGACCGCCGCGCAAATATTCCAGGAAAAAGAGATAGGACATCTGCTCCGGCTCGGCGCAGAAGACGGCGCGGCAGACGATGCGGGCGAAGGTCCGCGCGCCTTCGGTCCGAATGTTCTTCCGGATCCAGCTCTCAAGCGTCTGTCCGTCCCAGTCCATGGCGTTGGGCGCCGTCCAGGGCGCGTCGGCGGGCAATGTCATCATTTCCCGGTCCCAGCGCTTCTGGACCAGGCCGAGTTCCAGCAGGGCGTGAAGCGGCAGAGCGGGGATATCGCCCGAATAGGTTCGGTGCTTGCCCTTGTAGTGCAGCACCTGCTTGCCCTTGTCGTACTGGAGATAGGTTTTCACGCCCTGGGCTTCGGCCTCGGCCAGAAGCAGCTTCTGGGTCGGACCGACCCATTGCCCGCCACGATCGATCGTCTGGCCGGCAATCTCGCCCGGCATGAGGCGTCCGCCGACACGGTCCCGCGCTTCCAGAACGATGACGGATCGCCCTTGCGCTTCCAGTTCCATCGCCGCCTTGAGGCCTGCCATGCCCGCCCCGACCACGATGACATCCGCGCTCTTGCTCTCACCCGTCATAGCCCCTCCTTCATTGCGCGGCCGCCGCCGCGAACCGGCTTGCAAATATTTTTATGAACGTGTTCAATTAATTCAAGCAGAAAATCGGTGACGATGCCAGCGACCCAGAAAACAAGCCGGGGCCGGCCCCGGAAAAGCGAGGCCGAAGAGGCCGCCCTCAGAGCGCGGGTGATCGAGGTGGCGCGCGATCTCTTTGCCCGTGGCGGCTATGAGGGTGTCTCGATGCGCCGCGTGGCGGAGGCCACGGGGTGCTCGGCGGGACAGCTTTACACGCTGTTCGGCGGCAAACGGGATCTGTTGCGCCATATCTGGGAGGACGCCTTTTCGGAACTCGCCGACAGGCTTCGCGAGGCCTCGGCCGAGCGCGATCCGCTGCGGCGCCTTCGCGCCCTGGGCGATGCATGGTGCCGCTACTGGCTTGCCAATCCCGATCACTATCGCTCGATCTTCCTGATCGAAGACCGTGTCAGCGAACCGGGCGAGCGCTATTTCGTGGAGACGAGCGAGAGCCTCGGCGCGCTGGACCTCATCGCCGAAGCCGTTTCCCAGAGTATGGAGGCCAGGCTGCTCGCGCCCGGCGATGAGGCACTGGTATCGCAGCTCTTCCTGTGCGGTTTGCAGGGCGTGGTGTTCAACCTCATCACGATTCCCGAGTTTCCCTGGACGGCGAAAGAGCAGATGGCCGCCCGCATGATTACGGCACTTATCGGCGGTCTTTCCCCGGATTGAGGCCGCAGGACCGGCCCGCGCGGGCGGTCGCATCGTTTCTTGTTGCGAGTCATTATCAGTTGCAATACGGTTTCCGGATCAGCCACCGCGTCATGCAGGAGCCCGGAATGAAGCCGCTGGACCGCCCTCTCCAACCTTCCCGCCAAAGCCGTCAGGCGCCGCCCTACCACGCTGCGCAATCGATGAACGATCTGGGGTTCTGCGAGCAATTCACGGTATGGGCCGTGCGGACGCAATGGCCGCATGGCGAGGCGGCCGAGGAAACGCGGCTGATCGACGATGCCTTCGCGGCGCTGGACCTGCCGGAAGGATGCCATCTCGTGGCGGACTTCACGAAGGCGCTGAGGCAAACGATCAGCCGGCCGCTCGGCATTCCCGATCCGACCACGCCCCGGCTGACGGATGACGAGGCGCAGATGCTTCGTTTTCTGGCGGGATTGCAGGGCCTTGCCCGCTGCGAAGGCTCGCCCTGCCTTGCCTCGCCGGCCTGGCGGCCCGCGCTGCGGCTCGTCATCGCGCTGAACGCGGCGGGCCTTCATTTCGGTGGACGCTGGTATGAGAGCGCCTCGTTCCCCGAGGCGCTCCCTCAATTGCACTGAGAAAGAACCATGGTTGGGGCAAGAAAGAACAGAGGTTCGGGCAAGATTCAACCGAAGGTGCGCGCAGACGCCATGGCCCCCATGCGGCCCGCGATCTCGAAGAACTCGGCGACGGTCTCCTCGATGATTTCCCCGGCCGATTTCACCTCCGAAATGAGTCCCGCGGTCTGACCGGCCAGACCGACGGCGGCCTCCATGTCGCCGCCGAAATAGAGATCGAGAATCCGCGTGAAGGTCTCGGGCGGCATCAGACCGTCTTCGTGAATCTTCGCCGTGCGTTCGGTCTTCAGGGCACGGATGCAGGGCGTGGATTTCTTGTTGAGGACATAGGTGCCCGTTTCCTTCGCCTCGACGATGGCGGTCTTGTAGTTCCGGTGGACGGGGCTTTCCTTCGCGCTCACGAAGCGGGTGCCCATCTGCACGGCTTCCGCGCCCAGCGCGAAGGCCGCCGCCATGCCCTTGCCGTCGCAGATGCCGCCCGCGGCGACGAGCGGAATATCCGTGCGCTGCCGGATCGCCTGCAGGAGGACCATGGTGCCGACTTCCTCGGGGTTCTTGAAGCCGCCGCCCTCCGAACCTTCGACGACGAGACCGTCGATACCCGCCTCGACGCATTTCATCGCGGCGTCGACGGTCGGGACCGCGTGATAGACGGTTATCCCCGCCTCATGCAGCGGGCCGATGAATTTCGCCGGACTGCCCGCCGAGGTGGTGACGAATTTCACGCCGGACTCCTCGCAGACGAAACGCATGATGGCGTCGTCCTTCAGGAAGCGGATCGGCAGATTGACGCCGAAGGGCGCGGCGGTGAGATCGCGCATCTTCAGGATCTCGGCCTTGCAGGCTTCCGTCTCGCCGGACGAGGTTTCGATGATGCCGAGCCCGCCGGCCTCGCAGACGGCAGCGGCGAGCTGCGAGCGGGCGATCCAGCCCATGGGCGCCTGGATGATCGGATATTTCGCGCCCGTATGGGCGAGTACGCGGTTCATGACTTCCTCCCTTTATTGAATTCGTTTGGGAGGAGTAAGCCCGATCGGGCCGCAAATGAAAAGCGGGACGCCCCTGGAGGAGCGCCCCGCCTTTGCCTGTCAGCGTTGCGACCGCTTATTTGAAGCGGCCATAGGCCCTGTTACTTGAAACGGCCATAGGCCTTGGATACGGCCTCGTAGAGATCCTTGGCCGCGCTTTCGACACCGCCACGCACATCGTCGAATGCGCCTTCGCCCTGCTGTGCGAGAACGCCGAGGCGCTTTTTCAGCCGGTCGCGGTCGACGCGGAGCTGCTTGAGCACCCGGCGATAATCGCGTTCGGTCTCCCTGAGTGCCCTGGCGGCATCCTTCTCCGCCTTGTCCACCTGTTTGGAGAGCTGCTGGACCTGCTTTTCGAGATCCTTTTTCAACTGCCGCTTTTCGACCGACAGGCTGGGCGCAGGCTTTTTCGCAGCGGTCTTGCGCGCCGCGGGCTTCTTCGCCGCGCTCTTCGCCTTGTTCGCAGCGGGCTTTTTTGCCGCGGTCGCCTTTGCCCCGGAAGCGGGCTTCTTTGCCGTCGACGCCTTTGCAGCGGCCGGTTTCTTCGCCGCAGGCTTCTTGGCCGCGGAGGTTTTCTTCGCCGCCGCGGTCTTGCCGGTGGCGGGCTTCTTGGCCGCCGTCGTCTTGCGGGCGGCCGCCGTGCGTGTCGTGGCGCTACGCCCCGACGTGCGCCGCGCAGCCGAAGTGCGGCCCGCCGTCGCCGCTCGCTTCCTTCGTGTATCCGTCATGAGTCCCTGCCTCTTGTCACTGATGTCCAGCCCGCAAGCGCACGCATTCCTTCCGCGTACACTCCGACGACAAGAGAGTGACGCGAATGCGAAACCCGTTCAAGCACGGACAACGAGCAAGGGCCACTTTTGCATATGGCAAAAGCGGCCCGATGCGACCGACGCCGCCAACAGGAAGCGAACGGAATGTCAGTCGGCGGCCAAAGCGGACGGCGCATGCTTTTCGCCGCGCACCAGACGGCCCGGCAGTTCGCCGGTCGCTTCGCCGTGCCGGTAGACGATCTTGCCGGAGACGATGGTGGCGTCATAGCCGTCCGCTTCCTGCATCAGGCGGCGCGCGCCGGACGGCAGGTCATAGACCATGCGGGGCTGGCGAAGCTGCAACCGGTCGAAATCGATGACGTTGAGATCCGCCTTGTAGCCGGGCGCGACGACGCCGCGATCCCTGAGCCCCACGGCTTCCGCCGTATCCTTCGTCTGGCTCCTGATGACGAAGGACAGGTCGAGCCGCTCGCCCCGGCTGCGGTCGCGGCACCAATGGGTGAGCATGTAGGTCGGCACGGAGACGTCGCAGATCGCCCCCACATGGGCACCGCCGTCGGACAGGCCGAAGATCGTGTTGGGGTTGCGGATCATGGTCAGGCAATTGTCGAGATTGCCTTCGGTGTAGTTGTGCATGGCGAAGAAGATGAGCGCCCGGCCGTCCTCCTCCATCATCATGTCGTAGACGATCTCGTCGGGATTGCGGCCCTCGCGCTTGGCCTGCGCGGCAATGCTCTTTTCCGGCCCGGGCTCGTAATCGGGCGGCGTGCCGAGCTCGAACATCTTGTGATAGGCGCCGGCAAGCGAGTTCACGAAGGGATGGCCCTTTTCCGGCGGCTCCGCGATGAGGCGCGCCCGGAAGGCCGGATCGCGCATGATCGCCACGCGCTCGTCGAGCGGCTTGTCGGCAATGGCCATATAGCTCGGGCGGGTGATGAAGGGATGCACCGAGCCCTGCAGGCCCATCATGATGCCCACCGGACGGCCCTGAACCTGCGCCTTGATCGGCAGGCCGCGCCCGGCCGCGGCATCGAGGCGCGTCATCAACTGACGCCACTGGTCCGGGATCACATCCGCCTGCACCATGGAAAAGCTCAAGGGACGGCCCGACACCTCGATCAGCTTCTCGACCAGCGAGAATTCGTGATCCATCTGCTGGAAGTCGGACACCCATTGCAGGACGCCGCTGCCCGCATCGCGCAGGCCCTCGGCAATGGCGATCATCTCGGCGTCGGCCGCGCCGACGGTCGGCGTCAGGTCGCCATCCGCCGTCCGGTGCACCATGGTCCGGGTGGTGGAGAAGCCCAGCGCGCCGGCCCGGATCGCGTCCGCGGTCAGTTCCTTCATGCGCGCGATCTCTTCCGCGGTCGCCGGCTCGCGATGCGCGCCCCGCTCGCCCATCACATAGACGCGCAACGCGCCATGCGGCAATTGCGCGGCCACGTCGATGTCGTGCGGCAGGCGCTCGATGGCGTCCATATAGTCGCCGAAACTTTCCCACTCCCAGGAAAGACCTTCATGCAGCGCCGCGCCGGGAATGTCCTCGACGCCTTCCATGAGGCGGATCAGCGTTTCATGGTCGCTCTTGCGCACCGGCGCGAAGCCGACGCCGCAATTGCCCATCACCACCGTGGTGGACCCGTGATAAGCGGAGGGCGTTACGCGGCTTTCCCAGGTGACCTGACCGTCGTAATGCGTGTGCACATCGACCCAGCCCGGCGTGACGATGCGGCCCTTCGCATCGATTTCCTCCGCGCCCGAGGCGCTCACCTCGCCGACTTCGGTAATCACCCCGTCGCTGACGGCAATGTCGGCCTCACGGGGATTGCCGCCCGTACCGTCGAACAGAACTCCGCCGCGAATAACCAGATCCGGCCGCGTCATGACATCCTCCCTCATATGTTTTTTCGGGAGTCTAGGTCCGGGGTCTTCCGGGGGCAAGGCAGAGCGCGGGCGCGGCGGAAACGGCCGGGTTTCGAGGGATGCCGGTTTCGAGCTGTGCGTTTCAGGGCGCAGGTTTCACGGGCGCCGCGCGACCAGATGCACCGCGACGGCGCCCATGCTCATCAGCAGGATCACCGCCGCCATCGGCCATGCCGTCCCGTCGTTCAGGGCGCTGACGAGCGCGCCGGCAAGCCCGGCCAGCGAGAACTGGATGATGCCGGTCAGGGCGGCGCCCGCCCCGATATAACCGCCGGCCCGGGCCATGGCGATGGCCGTTGCGTTGGAAATGATGAAGCCGAGGCTCGCGATCATGCAGAAGAGCGGCACCATCAGCCCGGCCAGACCGCCGAGGGAAAACCAGACGCACAGGGCCAGCGCGAGCGATGTCGCCAGATGAACGCGCAGGGCGACGCGCAGCAGATCGCGCGGCGCAAAACGCGACAGAAGGAACGCATTCGCCTGCGACGCGGCGATGATCCCGGCGGCATTCATCGCGAATATGAGGCTGAAGGTTTCCGGCGACACGCCCACCAGATCGATGAAGACGAATGGCGAGCCGGCGATATAGGCGAACATTGCCGACATGGCGAGGCCGCCAACCAGCGAAAACCCGGTAAACTGCCGGTCGAGCGCCAGCGACTGAAAGCCCCGCAGGACATAGACGAAGCCGCCCGAGGAACGGTCTTCCTCCGCCAGCGTCTCTCCCAGGCCGAACAGCACGGCCAGAAAGCAAGCGACGCCGAAACTGGCGAGGAACCAGAAAATCGCCTGCCAGCCCCATGCCGCGACGAGGAAACCGCCGCCGACCGGCGCCAGTATGGGCGCGACGCCCATGACCAGCATCAGCATGGAATAGACCCTGGCGGATTCGCGCTCGTCGAAAAGATCCCGCACCATGGCGCGTGCGACGACCACGCCCGCGCAGCCGCCCAGCGCCTGCACGAAGCGGGCGGCCGTCAGCATTTCGATGCTGTCCGCCTGCGCGGCGACCAGCGACGCGGCGATGTAGACGGCAATGCCGCCCAGAAGGGGTTTCAGCCGCCCGTAGCGGTCGGAAAGCGGCCCCAGCACGGGCTGCCCCACCGCCATGCCCAGGAAGAAGACCGCCAATGTGCGCTGGACGGCGCCGGCGGTGGTTTGCAGGTCGTCCTTGATCGCCGGAAAGGCCGGCAGATACATGTCGATCGACAGCGCGCCGAATGCCGTCAGGGCGCCGAGGATGACGACGAAAAGCAGCATGTTATGCCGGGCGTCGGGGCCGCTCATGCGCGGCGCTCATTTTCGGGAGGGGTCATTCGGGACAACGCATTTGCTGAACACAAAGGGCATGACGGAAAACCGCCATGCCCTTTCATAATGCAGATGAGGCGTCGAAGCGACTGCCGGGACCGATATTCCCCGGATCCCTAGATCTTCTTGGCGCCCTGCCAGTAGCCGTCGCGGATGACGCGGCGGAGTACCTTGCCGGAGGGCATGCGGGGCAGCTCTTCCACGAAGTCGATGCTGCGCGGGCGCTTGTAGCCGGGGAGGTTCTCGGCGGCGAAGGCGAGGAGTTCGGCGCGCATCGCATCGTCGGCGGCGAAGCCTTCATTGAGCTGGACGACGGCTTTCACCTCTTCGCCCCATTCCTCGTTCGGCGCGCCGACCACGGCGGCGTCCGCGATTGCCGCGTGTTTCAGCAGTTCCTGGTCGATTTCGGCCGGGTAGATGTTCACGCCGCCGGAAATGATGACCTCCGCGCTGCGGCCGGTGAGGAAGAGATAGCCGTCGCTGTCGAAATAGCCCATATCGCCCATGGTGTAGTAATTGCCGCGATAGGCGCTGTCGGTCTTTTCGGGCGCCTTGAAATATTCGAAGCGGCCGTCCTCCGGCGCCTTGAAATAGACGGTGCCCACTTCATCCGCCGGCAGAGGATTTCCGTCCTCGTCCTGGATCTGCACCTCGACGCCGGGCAGCGGCCGCCCGCAGGACCCTTTCCGTTCGAGCCATTCTTCCGACGCGATGAAGATGCCGCCGCCTTCCGTCGCCGCGTAATATTCAAAGACGACCGGACCGAACCAGTCGATCGCGCCTTCCTTCACATGGACCGGGCATGGCGCCGCGCCGTGCAGGATCCAGCGCAGGGAGGAGGTATCGTATTTCGCCTTCGCCTCGTCGGGCAGTTGCAACATGCGGTGAAGCATGGTGGGCACGACATGGGTGTGGGTGATGCGATGTTCCTGGATGAGGCGCAGCGTTTCCTCCGCGTCCCATTTGTCCATCAGCACGACGCCGATGCCGTTATTGAGCGGAAAGCTCATGTTCAGGGCCAGCGGCGCGGCGTGATAGAGCGGGCCGGTGACGAGCGCCATGTCGCCTTCCGGGCGGAAGGCCGCCGTCTCCGTCAGCTTGACGACCAGAGGCGCCGCGCCCGGGGCCTGCCGCCGGTAGACGCCTTTGGGATGGCCGGTCGTGCCGGAGGTGTAGAGCATCTGGGAGCCGAGGACGGGGTCTTCGATGTCGTGACCGTCTTCCGCCGCGAGCGCCGCGTCATAGGCGTCGAAGCCCTCGACGGGGCCGCCCACCGCGAGCTTTGCGACCAGCATGGACGACATGGCCGCCGCTTCCTGCGCGCTGCCGGCAAAGCGCGTATCGGCGATGAAGGCCTTCGCCTCGCAGTTTTCCACGATGTAACCGACCTCGCCGCCGGACAGGTGCCAGTTGATGGGCGTGACGCGGAAGCCGCCGCGCTGGCAGGCCACCATGACCTCGATGAATTCCGGGCGGTTGGAACAGAGCAGCGCGACCGCGTCGCCCGCTCCGAGGCCGGCCCGCCGCAGCGCGCGGACGAGCCGGTTCGCCTGTGCGTTCAGCTCGCCGAATGTACGGCTTCCCATTTCGGAGACGACCGCCATCCGGTCGGGCGCCTGCGCCGCGTGCCAGGCAACGACCATCCCGTTCGCCGCCGCTTCCTCGCGCGACGGCACGGTTTGCGTCATATTCATGTCCCATTCCTCCCGTTTATCCCCGTGGCGATTGTCGCCACTATTCTTGGTTTTGGTTTTGCTTGAGGGTATTGGACAGGCGGCCTTGCCGTTAGGTCAAGCCGTTTTGCGTAACCCTTGTCCGTAATTGTAACCGGAGCGTTCGATGCGCCTTTCCGTTCTCGCCAGCCTTGTCCTTGCCGCCCTGGCCGGCGCACAGGCTCTTCCGGCCCGCGCCGCCGAAGACAACGGGTTCGTTTCCTTTCAGTCGGACAATGATTTCTATCTCTTCATCGGCAGCGACAGGCACTATACGAACGGCGTTCGGGCTTCCTGGCTGTCGGCGCCGCGCCGCGACCTGCCGAACTGGCTGAAAGGCGTTTCCGCGCCGCCGGTCATCCATGGGGAAGTGGATACCGAAAAGACGCGCCACCGCGTCGGGATCGGGCTCAGCCAGGCAATCTTCACGCCGGAAGACACCGAAACGGCGCTGCCCGTGCCCAATGACCGGCCCTATGCGGGCTGGCTGCACCTGACCTTCCTGCTGCAGAGCGAGCGAACCATGAAGAACGACCGCCATGAGGCGTTCCAGGATCGCTGGCAGCTCGACCTCGGCGTGGTCGGCCCGGCCGCGTTCGGCGAGGCGGTACAAAACGGCTGGCACAGGGCGTTCGGCTTCCGCCATATCAATGGCTGGGGCAACCAGCTCAAGAACGAACCCGGCGTGAACCTGACCTTCGAGCGCGCCTGGCGTTCGCCGCTGCTTTCCACGCCGCGCGTGATCGGCTTTGCGACGGACCTCATCCCCTATGGCACGCTGGCGCTCGGCAATGTCAGCACCTATGCCGGCGCCGGGGCGACCTTCCGCATCGGGCCGACGCTGCCCGACGATTTCGGCCCGACGGGCATCTATCCCAATGACGGCGGATCGGACTGGTTCGAGAGCAGCGCACCCGGCATTTTCGACTGGTATCTCTTCGCAGGCGGCAATGTGCGCGCCGTCGGCCACAATATCTTTCTCGACGGCAACAGCTTCCAGGACAGCCTGAGCGTGGACAAGAAGCCGGTGGTGGCCGACCTCAAGGTGGGGGCGGTGGCGGTGTTTCAGGGCGTCCGGATCAGCCTGACCAATGTCTATCGCACGAAGGAATTCTACGGCCAGCGCAAGGCGGACCAGTTCGGCTCGCTTTCGGTGACATTCGGCCTCTGAAGGAAACGCGCACCCCCCGCGCACATGACGCCGCGCCCCGATGGTGCTAGTCAGGTAGCGGAGTGCTTACCGGGGGATCGTCATGTCATTGCCGCTTATTTCAGCCGACAACACATTCGGCCTGCTTTTCGTCTTTCTGGGGCTTGCCGCTTTCGGCTTCTGGGCGGAGAAGACGCGGCTCGGGCAATGGATCTCGGGCGTCATCCTGACGATCCTGGCCGGCATGGCGCTTTCCAATCTGCGCATCGTGCCGTTCGGCTCGCCGGTTCACGACGCGGTGTGGGGCATCGTGGTGCCGATGGCGATCCCGCTGCTGCTCTTTCGGGCCGACCTCAAACGCATTCTGCCGGAAGCGGGACATCTCACCATCGCCTTCGCGATCTGCGTGCTGGCGACGGTGGCGGGCGTCTTCGCAGGCTTTGCGCTCATCGATATGGGACCGCAGGGTAATCTCGTCGCCGCATCGCTGGGCGCAAGCTGGATCGGCGGCTCGATGAATTTCGCCGCCGTCTCGCAGGCCACCGGCCTTTCGCAGAACGGCGCGCTGACGGCGGCCTCCGCCGCCGCCGACAATGTGGTGGCCACGCTCTTCATCACACTGCTGCTCGTCCTGCCGGGCTGGCACTGGCTGGTGCGGCGCATCCCCTCCAAGATCATCGAGGCGGAAGAGTATGAGGAAGAGCATGAGGAGGAAACGAAGCGGCCCGAACTCGACATGGGTGCGCTTTCCATACAGCTCTTCATCGCCGCGGCCTGCTGTTTCGTCGGCTTCCAGACGGCGGCGCTTCTGGGCATCGCGCAATATGGCGTGCTCTTCGTCACCATCAATGCGCTCCTCGTCGCCAATCTCTTTTCCGGGCCGATGCACAGGCTGGAAGGCGGCTTCGATCTCGGCATGTTCTTCATGTATCTCTTTTTCGGCATTATCGGGTCGGGCGCCGATGTGATGCTGATGATCGAGACGGCGCTGCCCATCTTCGCCTTCGTGGTCGTCATGGCGGGCGTGCATCTCGCCATCGTGCTGGCGGGCGCAAAGCTCCTGCGGATCGACCTGGCGGAAATGCTGGTGATTTCCAACGCGGTGACGCTGGGTCCAGCGACCGCGGCGGCCATGGCGGCGGGACGGCGCTGGCGGCAGCTCGTCATGCCCGGCGTGATGCTGGGCGTACTCGGCTATGCGGTGGCGAATTTCATCGGCGTCGGGCTCGCCGGCATATTGGGCTAGCTTCGTTGCCCGTCCGATAGCGCGCTGCTACACAGGCGGGAACCAGAAACACATTCGAGGGAGAACCCCATGTCCGAGCCCGTCATTCTCGTCGAGAAGGAAGGCGAAACCGCCATCGTCACGCTGAACCGCCCCAATGCGATGAACGCGCTGTCGCGGGAGCTGCGCGAGGCCATCGCCGAGACCTTCGAGAAGCTGGAAGCGGACCCGGAGGTCCGGGTCGCCATCCTGACCGGCGCGGGCAAGGCGTTCTGCGCGGGCCTCGACCTCAAGGAACTGGGCGGCGAAGGCGGAGAAGGCGGCGTCAACGCGACCGTCAACGACAAGGACCCGGTGACCTCCATCGGCAAGTTCTCCGGCCCCGTGATCGGCGCCATCAACGGCGTGGCGATCACCGGCGGCTTCGAGCTGGCACTGGCCTGCGACGTGCTGGTCTGCTCCAGCAATGCGCGCTTTGCCGACACCCATGCCCGCGTCGGCATCCTGCCGGGCTGGGGCCTCAGCCAGAAGCTGTCGCGCGCCATCGGCATCTACCGCGCGAAGGAACTCTCTCTCACCGGCAATTTCCTCTCCGCCGAACAGGCCGATGAATGGGGGCTCATCAACCGCGTCGTGGCGCCGGAAGAATTGCTGCCAGTTTGCAAGCAATTGGCCTCGGACATGCTCTCCGTCGTGCCGGAATGCCTGTCGGGCTACAAGGCGTTGATCGACCAGGGCTTCGGCGAACCCTTCGCCGACGCGCTGAAGACGGAGCGGAAAGTCTCCTCCGCCGCCAACAAGTCGGTCGGCGCGGACGCCATCGCCGAGCGCCGCAAGGGCATCCAGGAGCGCGGGAAACAGCAGACAAGCTGAGGTTTTCCCGTCCCCTTTTCCCTCCCCTTTTTCTTTTGGGGCCCGTTTCCGCTACACTTCCTCCCAACAAGAACATTCTTTTTGGGAGGAAAGAGGCCATGCACGATCTCGTGATCAGGAATGGCACCGTCTATGACGGGCTGGGCGGCAAGCCCTTCGAGGGCGACGTCGCCATCGACAATGGCGTCATCACCGAAGTCGGTACGGTGAGCAATAGCGGGCGCGAGGAAGTCGACGCGCGCGGCAAGATCGTCACGCCGGGCTTTGTGGACATTCACACCCATTATGACGGCCAGGTCACCTGGGACCCCTATCTCCAGCCCTCCACCTTTCACGGCGTGACCACCGCCGTGCTCGGCAATTGCGGCGTGGGCTTCGCGCCCTGCAAGGCGGAGCGGCATGACTGGCTGATCGGCCTGATGGAAGGCGTGGAAGATATTCCGGGTACAGCGCTTGTCGAAGGCATCAAGTGGAACTGGGAGAGCTTTCCCGACTACATGGATGCCGTGGAAGCCTCGCCGCTGGCGCTCGATGTGGGCCTGCAGGTGCCGCATGCGGCGCTGCGCGCCTATGTGATGGGCGAGCGGGCGGCGCGGCTCGAACCCGCCATGCCCGACGACATCGAGGCGATGGCCAAACTCGCCGCCGACGCCATCGAGGCGGGCGCGCTCGGCTTTTCCACCTCGCGCACCGTGAAACACAAGGACCGCAACGGCGCCAACACGCCGACGCTGAAAGCCGAGGAGGACGAACTTCACGGCATCGCCCGCGCCATCGGCGCGACGGGCAAGGGCGTGTTGCAGCTCATCGCCGATTTCGAGGATGTCGACCGGGAATTCGCGATGATCCGCGGCATGTCGGAAGTCTCCGGCCGTCCGCTGTCGCTCACCATCGAGCAGGACGACCGCTGGCCGCATCGCTGGGAGCGCGTGCTGGAGCTGATTTCAGCGGCCAATGCGGAGGGCGTGACCATGCGCGGCCAGGTGCCGCCCCGCCCGACCGGCGTGCTGCTGGGGCTCACCTCCTCGCTCAACCCCTTCATCATGCACCAGACCTTCCGCCAGATCTGGGGGGCGCCGGTGAACGAACAGGTGAAGGCGCTGAACGATCACGAGTTCCGCCAGAAGCTGCTGGCCGAAACGCCGGAATATCCGGTAGGCGAGATCGTGACCATGCTGTGCACGGATTACCACAAGATGTTCCGGCTCGGCGATCCGGCCAATTACGAACCCGCGCCCGAGGACAGCGCCGCGGCGGTGGCGGCCCGCGAAGGCAAGGAGCCGCGCGAGGTGCTGCTCGACTGGATGCTGGAAAAGGGCGGCCATGCGCTGATGTATTTCCCGCTGATGAACTATCACTGCGGGAGCCTGGACGACGTCTACAAGATGATGACGCATCCCAACAGCGCCTTCGGGCTGGGCGACGGCGGCGCGCATTGCGGCATTCTCTGCGATGCGAGCTTTCCTTCCACCATCCTGACCCATTGGGGACGGGACCGGACGCGCGGACCGAAGCTGCCGCTGGAATGGCTGATCGCCAAGCAGACGCGGAACAATGCCGAAGTGGTCGGCCTTCACGACCGCGGGGCGCTGCTGCCGGGCCTCAAGGCGGATGTGAACGTCATCGATTTCGACGGCCTGACGCTTCACTCGCCCGAAATCGTGCATGACCTGCCCGCGGGCGGCAAACGGCTCATTCAGCGGGCGGACGGCTATACGGCGAGCATCGTTTCCGGCCAGATCGCTTTCCGCGAAGGCGAGCCGACCGGCGTCCTCAACGGCCGGATGGTGCGCGGCGCGCAAGGCCTGCCGGCAGGCGTTTCCATGACCCGCGCCGCGGACTGACGACATGCCCGGAAGGAGGCGCGCGCCCTCTTTCCGGACATCCTTCAATAGCCATTTCCATGCCATAATTCCGCCACCGGAAGGCTGGATACAAACAAGCGACAGGGAGTAGCGTCCAGTACGCTGCTCCCTTGCCTTATCCGGCGCGGGCGCCGGAGGCGGGGGGCCCTCCCTGCTTGCTTTCCTTTTGTTTTCCGGGTCGGGTGTACATGGCGAAAGATCCTTCCGAAACGAATCCGCGCAGTTGGCGTCAATCCGTTTTCGTCAGGCAGACGGCTTTCGTGTTTCTGGTTCTGCCGCTGGTCATCGTCGCCAATCTCGCCGTATGGGCGGCGCTCAACCAGCCCTATCAGGCCGAATCCTGGACCGGGGAAATCGTCGGGCTCTCCTACAGCCCGTTCCACGACAATCGCGAGCCGACCAAGGACGTGCAGGCGACGGCGCCGGAGATCGACAAGGACATGAAAGTCCTGTCCAACACGGTGCAGGCGATCCGTACCTATTCGGTGGCGCAGGGACAGGACCAAATTCCCGACATCGCCGGCAAATACGGCATCTCCGTCGCGCTCGGCGCGTGGATCGGCACGGACGACGAATCGAACCTCAAGCAGATCGAGCGGGCGACGGAACTGGCGCTGAGGCGCAATGTGGTCCGCGTCGTGGTGGGGAACGAGGCGCTGCTGCGCGGCGACGTGACGGTGGAGGAGATGATCCGCTATCTGAAAATCGCCAACAGCAAGATATGGAAGCCGGTTTCCACCGCCGAGCCCTGGCATGTCTGGCTCGAACATCCCGAACTCGCCAAGCATGTGGATTACATCGCGGTTCATATCCTGCCCTATTGGGAAGGCGTCCCCATCGACCAGGCGGTCGATTACGTGTTCGACCGGCTGGACGACCTGCATGAAGCTTTCCCCGACAAGCAGATCGTCATTACCGAAGTGGGCTGGCCGAGCCGCGGCAAGGTGCTGCCGCGCGTGGCCTATCCCGGTATGCCCGAGGCCGAAAGGGGCGGCGAGGCGACGCCCTCCATCGTCAATCAGGCCCGCTTCCTGCGCGCCTTCCTGAACCGGGCCAAGGACCACGACCTCACCTATTACGTGATCGAGGCGTTCGACCAGCCCTGGAAAGGCGCCGACGAAGGCGCGGCGGGCTCCTATTGGGGCATCTTCAACGCTGAGCGCGCGCCGAAATTTCCCATGGCGGGCAGCATTTCCGAACAGCCGGGCTGGCGCGTCTGGGCCGCCATCGCGGCGGGCCTGTCGCTCGTGCCGGCCATGCTCTTCATCCTGCGCCAGCGCCATGTCCGCGTGGCGGGCATCATCACCTTCGCCCTGCTGACGCAGATCGCCGGATCGGCCGTCGCCTGGGCCGGGCTGTCGGTGGCCGGGCTCTATTTCACTTGGGCGGGCGCCATTGTCTGGAGTTTCCTGTTCTTTGCGCAAGGGCTGCTGCTCATCGTGCTGATGGCCGAAGCGATCGAGTTCGTGGAAGTCATCTGGACGCGGCGCGGCGAGCGGCATTTCGAGCCTTTCGAGCCGTCGCATCCGACGCCTTCGCACAAGGTCTCGATTCATGTGCCGATCCACAACGAGCCGCCGGAGATGGTGCGCGAGACGCTGGACGCCCTGTCGCGGCTGAACTACGAGAACTATGAAGTTCTCGTGCTCGACAACAACACGACGGACCCGGATATCTGGCAGCCCGTCTGGGAGCATTGCCAGAAGCTCGGCCCGAAATTCCGTTTCTTCCATCTGGAAAACTGGCCGGGCTTCAAGGCAGGGGCGCTGAATTTCGGTCTGGAAAAGACCGCGCCGGACGCCGACATCATCGCCGTCATCGACAGCGACTATCAGGTGTCGCCGGATTGGCTGAAGCGCATGGTGCCCTATTTCGACAAGCACGATGTGGGCTTCGTGCAGGCGCCGCAGGACTATCGCGACGCGCATGAAAGCGTGTTCAAGGATATGTCCTATTGGGAATATGCGGGCTTCTTCCATATCGGCATGGTGCAGCGGAACAATTTCAACGCGGTCATTCAGCACGGCACGATGACGCTGGTGCGCAAGGACGCGCTGAAGAAAGTCGGCGGCTGGGCGGAATGGTGCATCTGCGAGGACGCCGAACTCGGCATCAAGCTCTACCGGCACGGCTATGACAGCGTTTACGTGAACCATTCCTTCGGCAAGGGCCTCACGCCGGACACGCTGGCGGGCTATATCTCGCAGCGCTTCCGCTGGGCCTATGGCGCGGTGCAGATCGTGAAACATCACTGGGACGCGCTGGCGCCCTGGTCGCGCAAGGGCGGGCTTACGCCCGCGCAGCGCTATTATTTCCTCGCGGGCTGGCTGCCCTGGTTCGCGGACGGGCTGGCGCTGATGTTCACGCTGGCGGCGATCGTGCTGTCGGCCTGGGCGCTCTACAACCCGGCATCCGTGGTGCTGCCCGTGGCGGCCTTCCTCATTCCGACCATCGGCAGCTTCGCGTTCAAGTTCATCCGCTCGCTCTGGCTCTATGCCGTGCGCGTGCGCGATTGCAGCTTCATCGAAAGCGTCGGCGCCGGCGTGGCGGCCCTTGCGCTGACCCACACGGTCGCCAAGGCGATGCTGAACGGCATGATCACGACCAGCAAACCGTTCATCCGCACGCCGAAATGCGAGGACAAGCCCGCGCTCGCGGCCGCCTTCATTCAGGTGCGGGAAGAAGCGATCATTCTCGCGCTTCTCTGGGGCCTGACGGCGGCGCTCTTTTTCAACCCGCATTTCGCGGACAGCCATTCGAGGCTGTGGCTCGCCGTGCTGCTGGTGCAGTCCGTTCCCTATGCCAGCGCGGTGCTGTTCTCCTTCATCAATGTGATGCCGTCCCTTTTCCGGCGCGCGAAAGAGGACCAGGCCGCGCTGATGTCGGCGGATTGACCTCACTTGCCATAATCGCAACACATTGCAGCCACGCCTGCGGCCCGGATGGGGTCATTTGTTGATCCCGCCGCTTTCTCCTTGCCCGTGCGCGTCAGACCGTTAGGCTTTTCATATCCGGATCGGGAAATAACTCCCCATACGGATCGATTGAAACAAACGCAGGAGACAGACATGGTCATTCGCAGTGCGCTGATCGCGGCTTCCCTAATCATCGCCGCGCCCCTTCTGGCGGCATGCGACGATGACGGCCCGGCCGAACAGGCGGGCGAGAAGGTCGACAACGCGATCAATGACAGCAACGACACCATGGAAGAAGCCGGCGAGAGCATGGACAATGCCATGGACGACATGCATGACGGCATGGAAGACGCCACCGGCAATCAGTAAAGGCTGCGCTTGAAGCCCAGCGCATTCTTCCTTCAGTAACTCCACGAGCCAATGAAAGGACATGACATGCTTGGATGGGCACTGACGTTTCTGGTCGTTGCGATCATCGCCGCCGTGTTCGGTTTTGGCGGCATCGCCGCCGCCTCGGCCTCGATCGCGAAGATCATCTTCTTCATCTTCCTGGCGCTGTTCGTCATCAGCCTGATCGCCGGCGCCGTACGCGGTCGGCGACCGCCGCTCTAATCGATGAGCGGAGCAGGAACGAAAAAGGGCGGTCCCATGGGACCGCCCTTCCTTTTGTGGATATCGCGAGGGCTCAGCCCTCGCCCTCCGCGTATTTCTTCATGTCCTCGCGCAGTTCCGTCTTGAGGATCTTGCCGTTGGGATTGCGCGGCAGCGGGTCGTGCCGCAGCTCGATCTTCTTGGGCACCTTGAAGGCGGCGAGCAGCTTTCCGACATGCTGGCGCAGCTCGTCTTCCGTCACCTGCTTGCCGGGCGCGACCTGCACCACGGCGCCGACTTCCTCGCCCAGCACCTTGTGGGGAATGGCGACGACGGCGGCGTCCATCACAGCCGGATGAGCGTAGAGCGCGTCTTCGACCTCGACGCAGTAGATGTTCTCGCCGCCGCGGATCAGCATGTCCTTGGCGCGGTCGAGGATGTAGACGAAGCCTTCCTCATCCATGCGGACGAGGTCGCCGGATTTGAACCAGCCGTTCTCGAAGGACTTTTCCGTCGCTTCGGGCTTGTTCCAGTAGCCCTTCACGATGTTCGGGCCCTTGATCCAGAGCTCGCCCACCTGGCCGGGGGGCACGTCCTTGCCGTCCTCGTCGACCACCCGCAGGTCGCAGGTCGGCACGGCGGGGCCGGCGCTGTCGGGTTTCGCCACATAGTCCTCGGCGAGGTTCTGCGTGGTGATGGAGGAGGTTTCGGTCAGGCCATAGCCGTTGGAGGGATGGACCTTGGGAAACTGCTGCTTGATGCGCTTTACCAGGTCCGGCGCGGAGGGCGCGCCGCCATAGCCGATGGCCTCCACCGAGGAGGTGTCGAACTTGTCGAACATCGGGCTTTCCAGCACCTGCCAGACCATGGCGGGCACACCGCCGAAGGTGGTGACGCGCTCGCGGTCGATCAGCTCCAGCGCGTGTTCGGGGTTCCATTTGTGAATGATGACGAGCTTGCCGCCGGAGAAATAGTTCGGCACCAGGATGGAATGGCAGCCCGTGGCATGGAAGAGCGGCACGGAGAGCAGCATGACCCGCTGCGGCCCGTTCGGGTCGGGCGCGGGCGGCATTTCACCCCGGCGCAGGAAGGAGCGCGCCTGACCGGCGGCGGCGTTGAGCAGATTGTTGCAGATGTTGCGATGGGTGCCGAGCGCGCCCTTCGGCTTGCCGGTAGTGCCGGAGGTGTAGAAGATCGTCGCATTGTCCTCCGGCTCGATCTGCGGATCGGGCAGCGTCTCGTCGGGCAGCTTCGCATAGTCGCCCGGCTTGCCGATGATGTCTTCCAGCGCCTCGGCCACGCCGAGTTCGTCGGCGGGGGTGCGGGTGGCGATCAGCCCTTCGAGGCTGAGGCTCTTCACATGCGGGCGCAGGCGGTCCAGCCGTTCGTGATCGACGACCACGACCTTTGAGCCGCTGTCGGAAATCGCATATTCGAGTTCCGGGCCGGTGCCCCAGGCATTGATCGGCACGATGACGGCGCCGATGGCGGTGGCGGCCCAGAAGACCAGCGACCATTCGGGGAAATTGCGCATGATGAGCGCGACGCGGTCGCCCTTCTTCACGCCGTATTTTTCCATGAAGGCGCGGCCCAGCGCGGTCGCCGCGCGGTAATGGTCGGCATAGGTCAGCCGCTCGTCCTCATAGACGATGAATTCGCGGTCGCCCCATTGCTTGCCCTGATCGAAAACGAAGCGGAGGTTCGGGGGCGTCTGCTTGTAGACGCGGGTCGGCACGCCGGCGATGTCGACCGTCGTCATTTCGAGCGGCGAGCCGGAGCCGGTCAGCAGCTTGTGGGCGTCGTCGATACTCATGGCCGGCCAGCCGGGGGCGGCAGCAGCGTTGTCGGACATTTCGTTACTCTCCCTTGGGAGCCCCCCTTTTTACCCAGGGGGCGGAACCGTTTTACTTGTTTTGCCTTCTGATACCGTTTTTGCCCGGGATTTTGAAGAAGGCAGACGCAAAATGGCCCGGCGACGGGTGCGTCACCGGGCCATGAGTGCAAATTGAGGGTGTCTCTGCCTAAAAACCGAGCGCTTTCAGGATGCCGCCCTCTTCCTCGACGCAGGCCGCGAAGGAGGGCCGCCCCTTGATGCCCGCGAGATAGCGGGTCAGTTCGGGATAGGCGGCGGCCTCCGGCGCCACGCCCGCATGGGCCAGATTGCAGAACTGAGTGGCGATGGAGATGTCGGCAATGGAAAAGGCGTCGCCGGCGGCAAAGTCGCGACCCGCCAGCTCCATTTCCAGATAGTCGAAGAAGCGCGGCAGCTTTTCGGCAACCGTCTTGTCCGCGGTCTCGCGGTCCGGCTCCTTGCCCATCAGCTTGTTCACCACGAGGGGGCGGAAGACGCCCATGCCCGCCGTGGCGGCCATCTCGCTGTCGCAATATTCCTCCAGCCAGAGCGCGCGGCCATAATCACGCGGGTCCGCCGGATAGAGGGAGGGACCGCCCTCTTTCTTTTCCAGATAGGCGCAGATGACGGAGCTGTCGGGGAATGTGACGTTCTGCCCGTCGCTCTCGTCGCGCAGCACGGGAATGCGCTTCAGCGGCGAGATTTCGGCAAACCAGTCCGGCGCGGGGAAGATGTTCACCTGCTCCAGCGTGTAATCGAGCCCCTTTTCGGCCATGAAGACGCGCACCTTGCGCACGAAAGGCGAAAGCGCCGCGCCATAGACGGTATAGGTCATGAATTTCCTCCCCAAATTTCCGTTGGGGCGAAGGTAAGCACCGCCGGGCCGCCGGATGCAACGCAAATCGCACCCGGCAAGCTCCCATCCGCGCTTATTTTGGCACTCAGGGCGTCACAATATTGAAATTGGGCGCGGGGGCCTCGACCATGCCGGTGAGCTTTTCATAGAGCGTGGCATCGCCCCCGATGGAGATGCCGGCGAATTGCGAGATGGGCATGCCCGCCAGCAGGGTTAGCACAAGCTCCATCCAGGCGAGCTTCACCGTCGCACCCGCGGACTTGTCCTCGATACCGGCCTCATGGATGAGGACGCCGTTCGCCACGGTGACGAGGTGAGTCTCCTTGCGGTCCGTCAACTCGATATTGATGCTGAAATTCGCCGCCGAGGCCTTGTCCGGATTGGTGCGGACGGCCGCGATGTCGAGCAGCATGGGCGTCGTCATCGCCATGAGCACGTCGGCGTTCGGCGCGGCGGGCATGAGATCGGCCACACCGTCCGTCAGTTCCTGCGCGCCGGTGAGATACATGTTGCGCCAGGTACCCGCCTCGGCCTCAAAGCCGAGTTTGGTGTAGACGCTTGCGAGCTGCGCACGCGCCTGCCCGTTTTCGGCATCGGCGAAGACGGCATGGTTGAGCAGCGTCGCCGCCCAGCGCAGTTCGCCCTCTCCTTCCGCGTCCGCCGCGAGCTTCAGGACGGCGTCCATGCCGCCCATCGCCTCGACATAGCGTTTGCCCGCGGGCTCCGGCGGCAGCGGGTTGAGATTGGCGGGGTTGCCGTCATACCAACCGATATAGCGCTGATAGATGGCCTTGGAATTGTGGCTGACCGTGCCGTAATAGCCGCGATTATACCATTGCTTCGCCAGCACATCCGGCAGCTTCAGCACTTCGGCGATTTCGGTCGGCGTGAGGCCGGTATTCATCAGCCGGATCGTCTGGTCGTGCAGGAACTTGTAGGCGTCGCGGTGCTTCATCAGGAAGTCCACGATCTCCTCCGTGCCGAAACGCGGAATGCCATGGGCGGCGAACATGACATCGCTCTTCACCGCGAAGAGGCGGATCGACTCGGTGAGGTAATCGGCCCATGCCTTCGAGTCGCGCACCAGCGCGCCGCGCGCGGGCAGAAGATTGTGCATGCAGAGATTGGCGTTCTCGGCCATGAAGACGGCGCGGAATTCCGGCAGGTAGAAGTTCATCTCCGCAGGCGCTTCCGTGCCCGGCGTGAGCTGGAAGACCATTTTGATGTTGCCGACGGTGATCTCCTGCCCGGTATGGGTGACGTCGACGGTGGGCGCGATGAGCGAAATCTGGCCGAGCGACGGGCGGGGGCCGAGGCCGCAGGTCGTCTCGCCGCAGGGTCCGTGCTCCAGCGTGAGGCCGAACTGGTAGCGCGCGCGGCGCAGCATCGCGGGACCGGCGATGATGTTTTCCGAGACCGCTTCCTCGAGGAAGCCGAGCGGGGCGATGACCGACACCTTGCCCGCCGCGACATCTTCCGGCGTCGTGACGCCGCCCACGCCGCCATAATGGTCGGCATGGCTGTGGGAGTAGATGACGGAGAGGACGGGCTTTTCGCCCAGATGTTCGGTAACGAGCTCGAAGGCCGCGCGGGCCGCCTCGATGCTGGTGAGGGGGTCCACCACGATCCAGCCCTCGCCCGCATCGATGAAGGTGACGGTGGAGGTGTCGAAGCCGCGCACCTGATAGATGCGGTCCATCACCTTGAAGAGGCCGTGTTTGGTGAGGATCTTCGCGTGGCGCCAAAGGCTGGGGTTCACCGTGTCGGCGGCGTCGCCGTCCAGAAATTCGTAAGCCGACAGGTCGTAGGCGTTCCCTTCCGCGCTGTCGCGGGGGATGACCGGGTCCTTGCGGGTCGCGATGAAGCCGCGCTCGGCGAATTCGAAATCCCGGCGGTCGTCATTGGCGACCAGACGGCGTGCTTCGTCCAAAGAACTCATTGCTGCCTCCCTTGATGCCCTCGAAGGGGCGTTATGGGGGCAGATGCTAGCCGCCGGCCGAGGCAAAACTGTTACCTGGGTAACAATCTGGATTTCCCGGCAAATGCTCGGAAATGTCGCTCGAAAGCGGTCTCTCCGGCGGGGCGACTATCGGGATGTTCAAAAGGGGGGAGATGGTACAGCCACCCCGGTTCGAACGGGGGACCTCTAGATCCACAATCTAGCGCTCTAACCAACTGAGCTATGGCTGCACAGGTCCGCGGGCGGGCTTTCCCCGGACGGGACGCCGCTTTCCGCGAGTGGCCGGGAACTTAATTCCGCAACGCGCGGATGACAAGACCTTCGGCGCGGTCTTGTGGGGTTTTACCCAGCTTTTCCCGCGATTTAGCGGGACGCCCCCTCAGGCGAGCCCGTTGGCCACGAAAATCGAGACGACGCCCAGCGGCGCCATATAGCGGATGAGGAAGCGCCACCAGCGGAACCAGGCCGCATCCGGATCGGCATTCAGCGCCTCCGCCGTGGCCTCCGCGCTCAGCGCCCAGCCCGCGAAGAGCGCGATGAGCAGGCCGACCGTCGGCATGACGAGGCTGGTCGATGTGAGGTCCAGCGCATCGAAGATGGTCTTGTCCGCGAAAATGTCGATGCCCGAGAACGGGTGGAAATCCGACCAGATATTGAAGGAGAAGGCGCTGCCGAGCCCGACGAACCAGGCCGCCGCGCCCATCGCCGCCGCCGACACCTTGCGCTTCACGCCGAGACTTTCCTCCGCCCAGGAGACGACCGGCTCCAGCAGCGAAATGGCGGAGGTGACGGCAGCGACCATGAGAAGCAGGAAAAAGGCCGCGCCGAGTTCGATGCCGGTGCCGAGCTTGCCCAGCGTGATGGGCAGCGTGACGAAGATGAGGCCGGGACCGGAGCCGGCTTCCAGCCCGTAGGAAAAGACGAGCGGGAAGATGACGAGCCCTGCGAGAATCGCGACCATCGTATCGGCGATTGCGATGATGATACCCGAACGTGCGATGTTCTCGCTCTTATCGAGATAGGCGCCATAGGTCATCATCGCGCCCAGCGCCACGCTGACGGAGAAGAAGCCCTGCCCGATCGCGGTCAGGAAGGTGAGGGGCGTCACCTTGCCGAAGTCGAAATGGAAGAGGAAGGTCACGGCCTTCTCGAAGCCGGGCGTGGTCGAGGAATAGATCGCCATGCCGACCAGCAGGATGAAAAGCAGCGGCATCAGCACCGTCACCGCCTTTTCGATGCCGGCATGCAGGCCCCAGATGACGATGCCCACATTGATGCCGATGAAAAACGTGTGCCAGAGCACGACCTGACCGGCATCGGCGGTGAAGGTCTGGAACAATGCAAGCGAGGCATCGTTGTCCATGCCGGTGAAGGTGCCGGAGACGGCATAGAAGAAATAGCGGATGGCCCAGCCGCCGATCACCGAATAATAGGAGAGCACCACGAAGGCCCCGAGCGTGGAGCCGATACCGATGACGACCCAGAATTTGCTGCGGCCCGCCTTCTGCGCCACGGCGCGCATGGCGTTGATCGGGCTTTGCTGCCCCATGCGGCCCAGCATGACCTCCGCGATCAGGATGGGCAGCGCGATCAGCGCCGTGGTCACCAGATAGATGAGGATGAAGGCGCCGCCGCCATTCTCGCCGGTGATGAAGGGAAAACGCCAGATATTGCCGAGACCGACGGCGCTGCCGATCGCCGCCATGAGAAACGCAAAACGCGACGACCAATGTTCATGCCGGACCTGAGCGGCCATGTTCTCCCCCGATCTTCTGTGCAATCCACCCCTTGGGTGACAAAACTCTACGCAATCGCGACGGGTTTGTCAGCGCCCGGCCCTTGAACTGCCCCGGGGGAAAGACGCAGATAACCATGTTAAATTCTGTTCAGGGAATCGAGCCGAGGCGGGAGAGGAACATGACCGACGAGATTCAAACGGCATTCGTGGAGGCGAACGGGCTCAACTTCGAGACCGATATGTGCGGCAAGGGAGAAAAGCTCGCCCTGCTGCTGCATGGCTTTCCCGAAAGCAAGTTCAGCTGGCGCCACCAGCTTCCCGTCTTCGCCGCGCATGGATATACGGCCTGGGCGCCCAATCTGCGCGGCTACGGGCAAAGCTCGCGCCCGCTCGGCAAGGAGAATTATACGCTCGACCACCTGACAGACGATGTGGCGGCGCTGATCGACGCGGCGCGGGCGCGCGGCGTGACGGGGCCGGTGACGCTGGTCGCGCATGACTGGGGCGGCGCCATCGCCTGGCAGTTCGTTTTGCAGAAGAAGCGGCCGCTCGAACGCTTCATCGTGATGAACCTTCCGCACCCGTCCCTCTTCATCAAGGGCGCGCGGACATGGCAGCAGATGAAGAAGTCCTGGTACATTCTCTTCTTCCAGCTTCCCTGGCTGCCGGAGAAGGTGACGCTTGCCGGCCGGGCGCGCGCCATCGGCGAGGCCTTTTCAGGCATGGCCATCGACAAGAGCCGTTTCCCGAAGGACGTGCTGGAACATTACCGGCGGAATGCGCTCATTCCCGGCGCGATGACGGCGATGATGAACTATTACCGCGCCAATTTCGGCGGCAGCCCGCCCGCGGAATGGAAAGACCCGCCCAAGGTGGACGTCCCTACGCTGATGATCTGGGGCGAGGCGGATACCGCGCTCGGCAAGGAGCTGACCTACGGGACCGACAAGCTGGTGACGGATTTCACGCTGCGCTACCTTCCGGAGGTCTCGCACTGGGTGCAGCAGGAGGCGCCGGAAAAGGTCAACGCCATGATCGCGGCCTGGCTCGAAGGCAAGCCGGTGCCGGAGGCCGGCGAGATCGAGGTGAAGCGCGCGGCGTGAGGGAAGACGTGGATGGCCCGGACAAGCCGGGCCATGACGCATATGGAATACGACCATGTCATCCCGGCACTTGTTGCCGGGATCCATTAGCGCATCGGCAAATACGAAATGCGAGTGGGTCCCGGGGATTGGCCTCGTCCTTCGAGACGGACCTATGGTCCTCCTCAGGATGAGGCGCGAACGCCATCCGCACTCGTCATTCCGGGCCTGACCCGGAATCCATATGACCGTCCGGCTTCCCGCAAAGGCAGAATGGACCCCGGCTCAAGGCCCGGGTGACGTGACAAGTAGTCGGGAAATCACTCTCTACTGCTGCAACTGCGGCAAATCCTTGTAGAGGTCCAGCGCTTCGGGGTTTGCCAGCGCTTCCTTGTTCTTGATCGCGCGGCCATGCACCACGTCGCGCACGGCGAGTTCGGTGATCTTGCCGGATTTGGTGCGCGGAATGTCCTTCACCTGCACGATGCGGGCGGGGACATGGCGCGGGCTGGCGCCTTCGCGGATGCGGGTGCGGATCTTCTTTTCCAGCGCCTCGTCGAGCGTAACGCCGTCGGCAAGGGTCACGAACAGCACCACGCGCACATCGCCATCCCATTCCTGACCGATGGCGATGGCCTCCGTCACTTCCGGCAGGCGCTCCACCTGCGCATAGATTTCCGCCGTGCCGATGCGCACGCCGCCGGGGTTCAGCGTCGCATCGGACCGGCCATGGATGACGAGGCCGCCATGCGCGGTGATTTCCGCGAAGTCGCCATGGCACCAGACGCCGGGAAAGCGCCCGAAATAGGCACCGGCGTATTTCTCGCCATCGGGATCGTTCCAGAAGCCGACGGGCATGGAGGGGAACGGCTTCACGCAGACGAGTTCGCCCTTGCTCGCCTCGCCCTGCCCGGGCTCGAGCGGTTTTCCGTCCTCGTCCCAGACATCGACGGCCATGCCGAGGCCCTTGCACTGGATCTCGCCGCGCCAGACGGGAAGGATGGGCGAGCCCAGCACGAAGCAGGAGACGATGTCGGTGCCGCCGGAGATGGAGCAGAGCGCCACATCCTGCTTGATGTCGCGATAGACGAAATCGAAGCTCTCCGGCACCAGCGGCGAGCCGGTGGAGAGGATCATGCGCAGCGACGACAGGTCGTGCGTCTCGCGCGGCTTCAGACCCGATTTCTTCACCGCATCGATGAATTTGGCCGAGGTGCCGAAGACGTCGATCTTTTCCGCGTCGATATAGTCGAAGAGGACGCGCTCGTCGGGCGCGAAGGGCGAGCCGTCGAAGAGGCAGAGCGTCGCTTCCGCCGCGAGGCCGGAGACGAGCCAGTTCCACATCATCCAGCCGCAGGTGGTGAAGTAGAAGAGCCGCTCGCCGGGCTTCAGATCGCAATGGAGCTTGTGCTCCTTCAGATGCTGAAGCAGCGTGCCACCCGCCGAATGGACGATGCATTTGGGCACGCCCGTCGTGCCGCTGGAAAACATGATGTAGAGGGGATGACCGAAAGGCAGGCGCGTGAAGGAAAGCGCCGGATCGCCCGCTCCTTTCAACAGCTCGGACCAGTTTTCCGCCCTGGGGACATCGGGCATCCCGTCGCCGAGGAAGGGCACGATGACGGCATGTTCGAGCGTGGGAAGCCCGGCCACGATCTCTTTCAGCTTGTCGCCGCTCGGCAGTTCCTTGCCGGCATAGCGGTAGCCATTGCAGGCCACCAGCACTTTGGGCTCGATCTGGCCGAACCGGTCCAGCACGCCCTTCACGCCGAAATCGGGCGAGCAGGAGGAGAAGACCGCGCCGAGGGAGGCGGTCGCCAGCATGGCGATAATGGTTTCCGGACAGTTGGGCATGAAGGCGGCCACGCGGTCGCCCGGTTCCACGCCCCAGCCTTTCAGCACGGCGGCGAAGCGGGCGACATCGGCACGCAGTTCGTCCCATGAAAGAGGGGCGCGCGTGACGCCTTCATTGTTGAAGAGGATGGCGGGCTCGCCGCCCGCCCGCCGCAGCAGGTTTTCGGCGAAATTCAGCCGCGCATCGGGAAAGAAGCGCGCGCCGGGCATCAACTCGCCCTGCTCCAGCACCGTCCCGCCCTTTTCGCCGACGACGCCCGCGAAGTCCCAGATCTCGTTCCAGAAGGTCGCGATATTCTCGATCGACCAGTCATGCAGCTCGTCATATCCGGTCAGATGAACGGCGTGGCGCTCGCCGAGCCGGTCCATGAAGGCGCGCAGATTGCTTGCCGCCACGGCGTCGGGCGAGGGGGTCCAGATCGGCGTCGCGCCGGCGGAGCTGTCGGTCATGGTCATCCTGAAACTCAAAAAGGTTACGGGAAGGGGCGGAAGGGGCCGCCTTCGCATTCGCAGCAAGCCTAGACCGATTTCCGGGCGGGAGAAAAGAACGCACCCGCTCATAAAACCGGACGGCCCGGCGGCCCCGCCGGATTTGCCTCACGCGCTCCCGGTATTTTCCGGCACGGCATCGCGGATGCCGGCGAGCTGGACGGCATGAAGCGCGCGGAAGCGGCCGCCCTTGCGGGCCATCAGCGCCGCATGGCTGCCCTCCTCCACGATCCCGCCATCCTCGAAGACCAGAATGCGGTCCATGCGGCGGATGGTGGAGAAGCGGTGCGCGACCACGATGGTCGTGCGGCCTTCCATCAGCCGGTCCATGGCGTCCTGGATCAGCTCCTCCGTTTCGCTGTCGAGGCTCGAGGTCGCCTCGTCCAGCACCAGGATCGGCGCATCGGCCAGGAACGCCCGCGCGATGGCGATGCGCTGGCGCTCGCCGCCGGACAGTTTCACGCCGCGCTCGCCCACCAGCGTGGCATAGCCCTGAGGCATCTTTTCGATGAACTCATGGGCATTGGCCAGACGCGCGGCCTCCTCGATGTCGGCGGCGGTTGCGTCGGGTTTGGCATAGGCGATGTTTTCCGCCAGCGAGCGGTGGAACAGCATCGGCTCCTGCGGGACGAGCGCGATCGCCCGGCGCAGGCTTTCGCGGGTGACGCCCGCAATGTCCTGTCCGTCGATCAGGATGCGACCGCCGTCGAGATCGTAGAGCCGCTGCATCAGCTTGACGAAGGTCGTCTTGCCGCTGCCGGAACGGCCGACCAGCGCGATCTTCTCGCCGGGCTTCACATGCGTTTCGAGGCCGCGATAGACCGCGCCCTTGCCGTTCGGATAGGCAAAGGAGACATGCTCGAAGCGGATATCCCCGCCCCGCACCGCAAGCGGCGCGGCATGGGGGCCGGCGGGCTCGGCCGGTTCGTTCTCGGCAAAGCGGATCACGTCCTCGATCTCGTTGGCCGCGCGCTGCAGGTTCTGCACATGAAAGCCGACATCGCGCATATAGCCGGAGATGAGGAGATAGCTCGTCATCGCATAGGCGACATCGCCCGGCGTCGCCACGCCTTCCACCCAGTAGCGGATGACGAGACCCAGCAGGCCGAGCTGGAGCAGGATGAGCACGCCCATCTGCGCCATCATCACGAAATCCATAGTGCGCCAGGCATACATGGCCTTGAGCGACCAGTCGCGGGAGAGGGTTCCGAGCCTTGCATCCTCGCGGGTTTCCGTGCCGAAGGACTTCACCACCGCGTTGCAGGTGACGGCATCGGCAATGGCGCCGCCCACGGCGGAATCGGCGGCCACGCTCAAGCGGTTGCGCGGCACGACGAAACGCCTCAGCAGCAGGATGGTGACGAGCACATAGGCCGCCGTCCCGGCCAGCACATAAAGCCCCACCAGCGGCCAGTGGAACATGAGGCTCGCCGTGACGCCGACCATGACGAGGGCCGTGGGCAGGAAGCCCATGAAGAGCGTGTCGGCCAGCGCGTCATAGGCCCACATGCCGCGCGTGATCTTGCGCACGGTGGCGCCCGCGAAATTGCTGGAATGCCAGTCGGTGCTGTAGCGCTGTACGCGGTGGAACGCCTCGTCGACGATGGCGCGCATGACGCGGGTGGCGAGCATGCCCCAGAACACCATGGAGGTGCGGCGGCAAATCTGGAAACCGACCGTCTGGCCGACGAAAAGGGCCAGCGCGATCCAGGCGGCCCGCATCTCGGCCGCGGCCGGCGGGAACCCGGCCTTCGCCACCGCGTCGACCAGCCGGCCCGAAACGATGGGAAAAAGCACGTCGAACACGACGGAGGCCAGCATCAGGCCCAGCGTGGTGAGCGCAACCAGCGGAAAACGGCGCCAATAAGACCAGAGGAAAGCTGCGATGCGGACGGCCCCGACACCCTTTGCGGCACCGAGGGGCTCGTTCATTTGAATGGTCATGTCGTTCGACCGCCGGCGGGCAAGCAGGCGGTCTCCTTTTGAAGACGGAATCGAATCCGGCGGCACGAGGCCGCGCGTGTCGGCAATACCGGGAGAGAATCAGAGAACGATTTTCGATATTCGCGGCCAGATATGGCGGCCGGTACGAAGGAAAATCGCGGGGAGAGACGCCCGGTAGGAACCCGGGCGGAGCGGAAAGCTCAGCGCGCGCCCGGGAGCATCATCGGCTCAATGCATACATCCGCGTATTTCATTTGCTGCTCCCTTCTTTGTCCGGTGTGTGACCGGTTCATCGAAACGCTGCGCTGCAACCGTGGAGACGATTGCATATTCTTACGAATACACATTCCCCGCGCCATTTGGAAGCGCGGACACGCATTATCTTCCGCACTGTGACAAATATTTCACGGGCTATTGCACAAAGAGCTTATGTACCGCCGCGCGGCGGCGCGGTGTTTCGCAGCGGGACGCGGCTTGCTATGGTTTCGCGCCGGATTTTTCCGCCTCCCGCCGGAGGCGTCAGCCAGGAGCTTTTCAATGTCCCGTGTGATCGCGATTCTCGCAGGCATCATCGTCATCCTCATCGCCGTGGTCGTCGCCGTGCCGATGTTCATTCCGATGGAAACCTACAAGGCGCAGATCCAGAAGATCGCGCAGCAGCAGACGGGACGCGACCTCAAGATCGACGGGGATATGTCGCTCTCCTTCTTTCCGAGCATCGGGGTGGAGGTGAACGACGTCGCCTTCGCCAATGCCGCATGGGGCAAGGCCCCCGAAATGGCGACGATGAAGTCGATGCATGTGTCGCTGAAACTCCTGCCGCTCTTTTCCGGCAATGTGGAGGTGGACAGTTTCACGCTGAAGGACCCGGTCATCAATCTGGAGGTCCGCAAGGACGGCACGCCCAACTGGCAGTTCGAAACCGCGGCGGCGCCTGTGCCCGCCGAGGCCGCGCCGGAGGCGACGGGCGATGCGGGCGGCGGGGCGAGCCTCAACCAGGTGAAGCTGGGCGAGGTCTCGATCAGCGGCGGCACGGCCAATTACACCAATGCGCAGACCGGCGCGGCCTACAGCTTCAAGGACGTGAACCTCGACCTTTCGCTGCCGAGCCTGGACGATCCGTTCGAGGCGGAGGGGTCGGTCGTGTGGAACGGGGACAAGATCGACGTCGATCTGGCCGCGGCGCGCCCGCGCGCGCTGACCGATGGCGGCGAGACGCCGGTTTCGCTCTCGGTCTCCTCGCCCAAACTCGACACCAGCTATGAAGGATCCTTCAAGCTCATCGACGGGCTCGCCTTCGGCGGCGACGTCTCGCTCGACGTGCCGTCCGTGCGCGAGCTTGCCGCATGGGCGGGCAATCCGATGCCCGCCGGAAACGGGTTCGGCAAACTCTCCATCACCGGCAAGGCGACCGGCGCCCAGGACCGCTACAGCTTCAAGAACGCCAAGATCGCCTTCGACGGCATGAACGCGGAAGGCAATCTCGACGTGCGGACCGGCGGCGCGCGGCCCCGGATCGGCGGCGACCTTTCCGTCGACAAGATCGATGTGAATACCTATTCGGCAGGCGGCGCCGGCAGCGGCGGGGCCTCATCGGGCGGCGCCTCTTCCGGCGGCGGCGGCGATGCGGGCTGGAGCACCGCGCCCATGGATTTCTCCGCGCTCAAATCCGTCGATGCGGATCTCGACCTCAAGGCCGGCAAGATTCTCGTTCAGGCCATCGAAATCGGCGAAAGCGCGGTGAATGTGAAGCTGAACAACGGCGTGCTCAACGCCAATCTCACCCGGCTTGCGCTTTACGGCGGCGCGGGCAACGGCACGCTGAAGGTGAACGGCGCCAGCTCGACGCCGCAGATCGGCGCGAATTTCAATATTTCCGGCGTTCAGGCCCAGCCCCTTCTGCAGGCGGCGGCGGGCTTCAACCGGCTCACCGGCAGCACGGCCATGGATATTGCCGTGACGACGGCGGGCAAGAGCCAAAAGGCCATGGTGAGCGCACTGAACGGCAAGGGCGCTTTCAAATTCACGGACGGCAAGGTCAAGGGCGTCGATCTCGCCAATCTCGTCCGCACGGTACTCTCCGCCACCAAATCCGGCTGGGACGCGGGCGGCAGCCAGGATACCGACTTCTCCGAACTCAGCGGCAGCTACACCATCACCAGAGGCATTCTGAAAAACGACGATTTGCGGCTGATGAGCCCGCTGATCCGCGTGACGGGCGCGGGCACGGTGGATATGCCCGCCAAGACGCTCAACTACCGCGTCCAGCCGAAACTGGTCGGCACGCTGGAGGGACAGGGCGGCACGACGGACGCCAAGGGTATCGAGGTGCCGATCCTCATTCGCGGGCCCTGGTCCAGGCCGAGCTTCACGCCCGACCTTGCCTCCATGCTTTCCAATCCGGAGCAGACCAAGGAGACGATCGACACGATCCGCAAGGAAGGCATCAAGGGCGTTCTGAAACAGTTCGGCGGCGGCTCCGGCGGCGACGCGGCGAACGACAACGGCTCGTCGGATAGCGGCACGACGGAGGAGAAGAAGGTGAGCCCGAAGGATGCGCTGAAGAGCCTGTTCGGGAACTAGGCCTAGACCTTCCGGAGGTCGTCCAGCCGGGCGACTTCCTTCACCCCGTCGGCCCGGGTCATTCTGAGGCCCGCCTTCGGATAGGTGCAGATGTCGACGGGCGCGCGCGTGCCGCCCATGAGATAGACGAGATCCTCGCCCGCCCCTTCCGGCACATGCATGACATGGGCGGGCGAGTTTTTCGGGAAGGCCATCACATCGCCCGGCCCGACCTCGATCCGGTCGTCGCCGATTTCGGCGATGCCCCGACCGGAGAGGATCATCAGGAATTCCTCATCCTGTCCGTGGAAATGGAATTCCGTGCTCTCGCGCCCCGGCTCCAGCCGGACGATATGGAGGCCCATATCCTCCAGCCCCGCCGGATCGCCCAGGGTGCGGGTCATGCGGACGGCATTTTCGTTGAACTGATGCCGGTGAAGGCGCTCCGGCATGGCGGCGATTTCGGCCGCCGAAAAGTAATATTGGCGGGTATTTTCATCTTTTCCGCTCATTTCCATCCCTTTCCAGCGTGCCTGTGTCCGCCCCGGCCTTTGTGTGAAAGCGCTTGCGCGACTAAACTGCCCAAGACCCGATTCCCCGGGGGGTTATCGATCGGCACATGCTTTACAATGCGCTGTCAACACTCGCCAAGTTCGTGATCGCCGCCGTCGCCGTCGGCGCGCTGCTGAATGCGTTCGACATTTCGGCGCAGGAGGTGCTGGGCGATCTCGGGGTCACGCCGGATGCGATCATCGCATTCGTGCAGGACGGGATCGACTGGGCGCTGCCCAATTTCCTGCTCGGCGCGATGGTGCTGGTGCCGATCTGGGTCGTGATCTTCCTGCTGAAGCCCCCGAAAATCGGCCGCTGACGGCCATTTCGACAGGGTGTCGCCCCGCCTGCCCGATGGCTAGACTTGGCGCCATCAAAATCACGATTCGGGAGACGAACGCATGGGCAGGCTCACAGGCAAGAAAGCCATTATCACGGGCGCGGGCAGCGGCATCGGCCGGGCAAGCGCCCTGCTGTTTGCACGGGAGGGCGCCTCGCTCGTCATCATGGACAGGGCGGAAGACGCCGTGGACAAGACGGCAACGCTGGTCCGCGACGAGGTGAAGGGCGCCGACATCATCTCCGTCGCCGGGGACGCAGGCAATGAAGACGACGTGTCGGCGCTGATCGCCCATTGCGTCGAAAAGCTGGGCGGCGTGGATGCGATCTATGCCAATGCGGGGATCAGCGGCGGCATGGTTCCGCTGCCCGAACAGACCGCGGATTACTGGCAGGAAATCCTGCGGATCAACCTGATCGGCCCTTTTCTGGCGATCAAGCATGTGACGCCGCATATGACGAAACAGGGCAAAGGCTCCATCGTCTGCACGGCCTCGGTCGCGGGCTTGCGCGCCAATGCGGGCGGCCTGCCCTACTCCGCCAGCAAGGCGGGCGTCATCAGCCTCGTCCAGACCTCGGCCAATGCGCTTTACGGCACGGGGGTGCGCGTCAATGCAATCTGCCCCGGCCTCATCGAGACGGGCATGACGAAGCCGATTTTCGACGGCGCGCGGGCGCGGGGCTCGGAAGACAAGATCGGCCAGCTCAACCCCACGGCGCGCTATGGCCATCCGGAAGAGATCGCGCAGATGGCGCTCTTCCTGGCCAGCGACGACGCCTCCTATGTGAACGGGCAGGCCTATGCGGTGGATGGCGGGCTTTCCAGCACGCATCCCTTCGCGCCGAGCCGACGGGGCGCCTGAGCCCGCCGGGCTAGACGACCGCGCTCACGCTGGTTGAAGCGGAGGCGTTGGCGAGCGTTGCGCGAAGCCTGCACGGGCCCAGCGCGAAACCGCCAACGCCTTTTTCATGCATCACGACCTGCTCGCCCAGCGCAAACCAGTTTTCGCCATCGGGGCTTGCCTCCAGCGAGACGGAGGCCCCGTCGAAATCGCCCCATACCCAGAAAGCGCCCGAGCCGCCCTGCCAGTCGATCGGCGTGGAACTCATATCCGCCGCCGCCCCGGCCAGAAGTTTCGTCATGTCGTTCTCCCATAAGGCTGTTTCAACCGCGCGGGACAAGCTCCCGTGCACGGACAGTATGGAGAGAGATGGAAAGGCGGGGATAAATGGCGCCTATTCGCTCCGCAGGCGCCATATGCCGGCGATGGCGGCGACGCAGCCATGCCCGGCTTCTTCCGCCGCCCGGATGAAAGGCTCCTCCGGCGCCACCGCCGCGGCCTCGCCCAGCGCAGCGAGGAGGCGCTGCTCGGTACGGGCGCACATATCGAACAGGACGGCCTCTTCATCCGTGCCGAGCGTCATGCCCGCGAAGAGCGCGATCCGGCGCAGCGTTTCCGCATCCTCGTCGGGCGTCGCGGGCAGAATATCCCTGTCCCTCAGATTGCCGTTCCACGCCTTGGAGGCGGCGGCCAGCGCATCCGCCCTTTCGTTGAGAAAGGCGCGCAGATCGCCATGCGATACCTCGCGGGCATGTTCGTAAAAGGTCGCCGCCGCTTCCAGCGCGACGCCGAGGCTCGTCAGGGCCGTTTCCTCGGGGCTG
The DNA here is from genome assembly GCF_011762095.1 of Parvibaculum indicum. GTDB lineage: Bacteria > Pseudomonadota > Alphaproteobacteria > Parvibaculales > Parvibaculaceae > Parvibaculum > Parvibaculum indicum. The sequence continues at coordinate 209,699 of NZ_JAASQO010000007.1, forward strand.
CGAAACAGGTTGTTCATGGGGCGGCGAACTCCTTCGATGCCAGAACCTTCAGCGCCCGGTGTTTTACCTCGAAGGTGACGGGCGTTTGCGTCAGCCTTTCACCATCGGCGTGAACCGGCAAGGGGCGGCGGGTGTCGAGCCGGAAGCCCGTTCCCGAGGCGACGACGGCCTCCGGCGACAAATCCACGCGGCCCAGCCCGATCAGGGGTCCGTGCAGGATCAGGGCGAAGGTCGAGGCCGGTTTCAGCGCATAGAGATAGATCCTGCCGTCGTCGATGCGCGTTTCGTGATGAACGACCATCCCGCCGCCGAAATAGCGGCCATTGCCTGCGAGAAGCTGCACGCAGCGCATCTTCAGCGATTTCGCGCCGGGCTCGTCGAGATTGAAAACCTCCGCCCGGAACGGCCGGGTGAGGCGCACCGCCTTCAACGCGCTCACAATGTAGCTGACGGCACCGAATCGGCTCTTTTGTTCCGGCGTCTGATATTTCGTGACCTGCGCCGTCAGTCCGACGCTGGCCGCGTTCACGAAGGGCTTGCCGTTTGCGAAGCTCACATCGACATCCGCCAGAATGCCGGTGTCGAGCAGCGAGAGGGCGTCGTCTCCTTCCAGCGGGATGCCGAGAGAGCGCGCAAAATCGTTTCCCGTGCCGCGCGGCACGACCAGCGAGGGCACGGACGCCTCCATCAGGCAGGACAGGAGGCCGTTGACCGATCCATCCCCGCCCGCGACGACGATGAGATCGACATCGCCCGATTTTTTACGCACGACCGCGCAGGCTTCCTCGATGGACGAGGTGTCGGGGGCGACGACCTCGCGGCCCGTATCGCGGAGGCGGTGCGCGATGCCGCTTTCGCTTGCCCCGCCCGCCTTCCGGTTTTCCAGAAGCAGCAGACGGGGAAAGGCCAGCGCGCCGGCGGAGGCCGGTATGTCTTTCGTCGCATCATCCATGAACGCGAGTATGGCAGGCGAAACCGGCCGCGAATATTGCGAAAACCCGGCGAAAGCGTGGCACCGGCTCAGCCGTTCATGCGAATGACCGGCTTGCCGACGCTTTTGCGCTCCAGAAGGGATTGAAGCACCGTGCCTGCTTCTTCCAGCGGGAAGGTGGCCGTGGGTTCGGGGTGGATCTTTCCGTCCACGGCCCATTGCGTCAGCGTCTTCATCAGCGGCAGGTTAGCGGCGGGGTTCGCGCGGATTTCGCCGCCCCAATCAACACCGACCAGCGAGGCGCGTTTGAGAAGCGCCAGATTGAGCGGCAGTTTCGGAATGTCGCCGGCCGCGAAACCGACCACGAGATGACGGCCGCCGGGCGCCAGGCAGCGGAAGGCGGTTTCGGAGAAGGCGCCGCCGACGGGATCGTAGACGACATCGACCGCGCTCTTGCCGATCATCTCGTCGAGCGATTTACGCCAGTCTTCTTTCGAATAGTCGAGCGCCATGTCCGCGCCATGGGCGATGGCGGCTTGGCGCTTTTCCTCCGTCGAAGCGGCGGCGATGACTTTCGCGCCCATGGCCTTCGCGACGTCGATGGCGGCCATGCCGACGCCGCCCGCCGCGCCGAGGACGAGAACGGTTTCGCCCGGCTGGAGATGTCCGCAATTCTCCAGCCCGTAAAGCGCGGTGCAGTAGGAGATGAGGAACCCGGCGGCGGCTTCCGACGTCATATTGTCGGGCAACGGGTTGCAGACCGCCGCTGGAAGCGCGATCTTCTCCGCCAGCGCGCCGCGCGGGGAGAGCGCCATGACGCGGGTGCCGACGAGTTTTTCCGGCACGCCCTCGCCCACCGCCTCGACACGGCCTGCGACTTCCGACCCGGGGATGAAGGGGAGCGGCGTCTTCACCTGATAGGCGCCCTGCACGAGAAGCGCATCGACATAGCCGAGACCGGCGGCCTCCACGGCGAGGAGGTATTCGCCCTTGCCCGGCGCGGGCGCCGGCAGGTCTTCGACTTTCAACGCTTTGGGGCTTCCATATTCGGCAACACGCATGGCGCGCATTTTCGTTCTCCCTGATGAGGTTTCTCGTTGGCGGAAGCTTATCGCGGGGGATGCCTGTTGACGAACCCGGCGGCGGGTGACGGAGCGGCGGCGCGGCCTAGCCGGGCAGGATGCCGAGCGGGCCGAGCACGACCGGGTCCGGATCGGGCAATCGGGGCGCTTTGCTGTCGGCGGGGGCCGGGGCTTCCAGAAGGGCCGTGAGGGTGACGGCGAGATGGGTGAGCGTTTCGTCCGCGCTCCAGGTCGGGTGCTGGCGCGAGGCGTCCGACAGGGCGGCTTCGCGGGCGGAAATCACGCTGCCGAGATAGGCGCCCATGAAAACGAAACGCTGATTGAGCGCACTCGGCGTGAGGGTCGTCTCCAGCCGGCGCAGATGATCGAGACAGCGCAGATAGCCCGAGTTCCATTTCCCGTCGAGCGTCTCCATGAAGAAGTCGCGATGGGTCATGCCCAGCATGGTGACGAAGCGGTTGTAGCTGTTTTCGAGCTGCGACCCTTCCAGCGCGCGGACGGAGCTGCGGATCAGCACTTCGACCACCTCGCGCACGGTCGACGGGCCGCCCTGCGCCTCCAGCGCGTCGAGCAGGGCGTTGCGGTATTCGTCGATCAGGATGGCGCCGTCGAGGACGATCTCCCGGATGAGGGCTTCCTTGGAGCCGAAATGATAGCCGACGGCGGCGTGGTTCTTCTGGCCCGCCGCCTCGGCGATTTCGCGCACGGTGACGCCGTCGACGCCGCGTTCGGCAAAGAGCCGGCAGGCGATCTGCTTGAGATGCTGCGCGGCCTCGCTGCGCGGTTTGGGTTCCAGTCTGACCATGGGCGTCAGAATCCCATTGCATCGCCGGATCGTCAACTGCATTATCCATTTGACTTAAAAATACAGAAACGGGTGCCGATGTGGAGGAGACGACAGAAGTGCCGGGCGTGGATCTCAATGCGCTTCGCGGCTGGATGGACGGCCGGGGGCTGGGCGAGGGACCGCTCGAGAATGTCGAGACGCTGGCGGGGGGCACGCAGAACATCCTGCTGAAGTTTTCCCGCGCGGGGCAGACTTACGTGCTGCGGCGGCCGCCGGAGCATCTGCGCGCCAACTCCAACGAGACGATGCGGCGCGAGGCGCGCGTGCTGGCGGCGATCGCGGATACGGATGTGCCCCACCCCCCCCTCATCGCGGCCTGCCCGGAAGAGGATGTAATCGGCGCGTCCTTCTATCTCATGGAGCCGGTAAACGGCTTCAACCCGACGACGGGGCTTCCCGACTATCACGCGGGCTCGGAAGCGGTGCGCCACCGGATGGGGCTGTCGCTGGTCGAAGGGATCGCGGCGCTCGGCGCGCTCGACTACAAGGCGCTGGGGCTCGACGGGCTCGGCAAGCCGGAAAACTATCTCGAACGGCAGGTGGCGCGCTGGAAGGCGCAGCTAGAAAGCTATCGCGAACTCGACGGCTGGACGGGACCTGCGGAAATTCCCGGCGTGGAGAAAGTCGCGGCATGGCTCGATAGTCACCGCCCTGCCGACTTCCAGCCCGGCATCATTCATGGCGACTACCACCTCGCCAATGTGATGTACCGGTATGACAGCCCGGAACTCGCGGCCATCGTGGACTGGGAACTGACGACCATCGGCGATCCGCTGCTCGATCTCGGCTGGCTGCTTGCCACCTGGCCGGAAGGCAGCGGCAGCGGGGCGTCCGCCGTGGCGGTGACGCCGTGGAAGGGCTTTCCGAGCGCGGAAGAACTCGTCGCGCATTACCGACCGCGCACCACGCGCAATGTGGACGCCATCGAGTGGTATGCGGTGCTCGCCTGCTACAAGCTCGGCATCATCCTCGAAGGCACGCATGCCCGCGCCTGCGCCGGACGCGCGCCGAAGGAAACGGGCGACATGCTTCACAACCAGACCATCGGCCTCTTCGAGCGAGCACTGCGCTGGATCGGCTGAACGCATTCAAAACCAGAACAGATGAGGGAGGATCTCATGACGGATACGGATTTCAGCGGCAAGACGGTGCTTGTCGTCGGCGGCTCCAGCGGCATCGGCAACGGCATTGCGCATGCCTTTCGGACACGCGGCGCGGAGGTGCATGTCTGGGGCACGCGCAAAAGCGCGGACGACTACAAGGGCGTGGAGGGCTCCGACATGACGGGGCTTCACTACGCGCATATGGATGTGTCCGACTTCGACGCCATCGAAGCCTATGCCCCGCCCTTCAAATCGCTCGACGTGCTGGTGCTGTGCCAGGGCACGGTCATCTACAAGAAGGGCGAGTTCAAGATGGACGGCTTCCAGAAGGTGATGGACGTCAATCTGAACAGCCTGATGGCCTGCGCGATCAAGTTCCATGACATGCTGGCCACCAGCAAAGGCTCGCTCATCACGATCAGCTCCACCGCCGCCTATCACGCGACGCGCGGCAACCCGGCCTATAACGCCTCCAAGACCGGCGCGGTGGGTCTCACGCGCACGCTGGCGCAGGCCTGGGCGAAGGACGGCATTCGCGTGAACGGCGTCGCGCCGGGCCTCGTCGACACGAAGCTCACCAAGGTGACGACGGACAATCCCGACCGCCTCAACGCCTCGCTGCAGGGCATTCCCATGCATCGCCTCGGCACGCCGTCGGACATGGCGGGCGTCACGCTTTTCCTCGCCTCGCCGCTGGCGGCCTATGTGCTCGGCCAGACCATTCCGGTCGATGGCGGGATCACGCTCTGAACTCAAAAATCAAAACACGACAAACAGGACGGCATCATGAATTTCGATCATACGGACAAGGTGAAGGAGCTGATCGCCAAGCTCGAAGCCTTCATGGACAAGCACATCTATCCGGCCGAGGAAGAACATTATGAGTGGGTGACGGACCCGGCCAATCTGTGGAAGCACTGGCCGGGCCTCGAAGCGCTGAAGGAGAAGGCCCGCGCGGAAGGCTTGTGGAACCTCTTCCTGCCGGAAGAATATGGCGATCTGAGCCCGGGGCTGACCAATCTGGAATATGCGCCGCTGGCCGAGATCATGGGCCGCGTGCCGTGGTCGTCGGAAGTCTTCAACTGCGCCGCGCCGGACACGGGCAATATGGAAGTGCTGGCGAAATACGGCAGCCCCGACCAGCAGAAGCGCTGGCTGCAGCCGCTGCTCGACGGCAAGATCCGCTCCGCCTATGTGATGACGGAACCGCAGGTCGCGTCCTCCGATGCGACCAATCTCGAGACCACCATCTTTCCCGATGGCGACGACTACGTCATCAACGGGCGCAAATGGTGGATCTCCGGCATCATGGACGAACGCTGCGAAGTGATGCTCGTCATGGGCAAGACGCTGATGGACAATCCGCGCCACCAGCAGCACTCCACCATCATCGTGCCGCGCGATACGCCGGGCTGGAAGATCGTGCGCAACCTGAAAGTGTTCGGATCCAAGAACTCGCCCGGCGGCGAAGCGGAACTGCTGTTCGAGAATTGCCGCGTGCCGAAGGAGAACCTCATTCTCGGCGAGGGGCGCGGCTTCGAGATTGCGCAAGGCCGCCTCGGCCCGGGGCGCATCCACCATTGCATGCGGTCCATCGGCCAGGCGCAGCGGGCGCTCGAAATCATGGCGCGGCGCGTGGAGAACCGCGTCGCCTTCGGCAAGAAGATCGCCGACCAGAGCAGCATCCGGCAGGATGTCGCCCGCTCCTTCTGCGAGATCGAGCAGGCCCGCCTGCTGACGCTGAAGGCCGCCGACAGCATGGACAAATACGGCAACAAGATCGCGAAGGACCTGATCGCCGCGATCAAGATCGTCGCGCCGCAAATGGCGCAGAACGTGACCGACCGCGCCATCCAGGCGCATGGCGGCATGGGCGTCAGCGACGATACGCCGATTGCCGGTTTCTTCACGCTGAACCGCTTCGTGCGCATCGCGGACGGGCCGGACGAGGTGCACATGTCGCAGCTCGGCAAGCAGAAGATCAAGGAATACAACGAGGCATGAGCCCGACGCGGGCGCTCCCGCCGGAGCGCCCGTTTCCATTTTGAGGGAAGGAGACGAGCATGGCGGTGCAAACGCCCGCCGGGCGCCTTGTCGAGGCGTTCGGCGATGTGGAGAAGATGTCGGCGCTTTATGCCGACGAGATCAACTGGAGCCTTTCGGCCTCGCTGCCCTATCCGCGCCCCATGACGGGACGCGAGGCGGTGATCGCCTTCAACCGCTCCGTCTGGGAGGATATCTATTTTCCCGACTGCACGGTCGAGATTCTGGACGAGCTGGGCGACGAGAAACTAAGCGCGGTGCGCTTCATCTATCGTGCGCGCTACCGCGACAGCGGATTGCCTTACGAAAACGAATATACGCTCTTTGTACGCGGCGGGCCGGACGGCATTTCCGAAGTCTTCGAAGCGCTCGACACGCTGGCGGTCTTCGACCAGATGCGTGGCGAGGAAAAAGGCACCGCCTTCGCCCGCGCCAGCGGTGCCTGAGCCATCACATCAAGGGAGGAAACGATGACGGAATTGAGCCGGTCGGTGAAAGGGCTGACGGTGCTGGTGACCGGCGCCGCAAGCGGCATGGGCCGCGCGACGGCGGAAGTCTTTGCCGCCGAGGACGCCAACGTGGCGGTGACGGATTACAATGGCGAGGGCGCGGCGAAAGTCGCGGAAGGCATCGCCGCGAAAGGCGGCAGTGCGAAAGCCTGGACCTTCGATGTCGGCAACAAGGACGAGATCGCGCGGGTCGTCGGCGAAGTGGCCGACCATTTCGGCGGGATCGATGCGGTGGTGAACAATGCCGGGATCGCGGGCTTCCTGCCCATCGACGACGAGGGCTATGACGCGCTTTTCGAGCGGATGCTGACTGTGTGCCTGACGGCGCATCAGCGCATCATCCGGGCGGCGCTGCCTCACCTGCGGAAATCCTCCGCGCCGCGCATCGTGAACATCGCGTCGACCGAAGCACTCGGCGCGACGGCGCTGGACAGCCCCTATTCCGCCGCCAAGGCGGGCGTGACCGGGCTTACCCGCGCGCTGGCGGTGGAACTCGGCAAGGAAGGCATCACGGTCAATTGCATCTGCCCCGGCCCGATCTCCACCGGCATGACGGAAGCGATCCCGGACGATCAGAAGCAGGTCTATGCCAAGCGCCGCACGGCGATGCGCCGCTACGGCCTGCCGGAAGAGGTGGCGCATATGACGCTGAGCCTCTGCCTGCCAGCGGCCTCCTACATTACCGGCGTCACCATTCCGGTGGATGGCGGGCTTATGGCCAGAAACGCCTGAGCGCAATGCCTGAGCCCGGCGCAACATAAAAACAGGGCGGCGCGCCTATGAGCAAAACGCGCCGCCCGGCCCCCCAATCCGATCCGCTATTCGCGGGTGTAATGCGCCGGGATCTCCGGGTTCTCCCCGCCCTTGCGCCACAGCACGATCTCGTTGCCCCAGGGATCGCGGAAGGAATGGTTCAGACCGTTGAACTCCTTCCAGTAATGATCGCGCCAGAGGATTTCCGCGCCGCGCTTTTCCGCATCCGCCAGAATGCGCTCCGGGCTGTCGTCGTCGCTGACGAGGATCCAGAGGCGCGGCTTGCGACCCTCGCCCGCCACCATACGCGGCTCCACGCCATCCGGGTCGGGATGGGGGCGCGCATTGGCGGCATTATGGATACCGATATGGAAATTGCCGATCTGGCTTTCCGACCCGTCCGGGTTCAGGGCATTGCCGCCCGGCACCATGCGGTGGAAGACGCCATAGGGGCGGGGGTCGTTCTCCCAGCCGAACACATCGGCATAGAATGCGGCGCAGGCCGCCGGGTCGTCGGAGGAAAGGTCAAAAAAGATAAGCGTATTGGGATAAGGCAAGGTCGGCGTCCCCGTCGTCAAAACAAGCAAGCGCCGTCATGACGCTTTCACGGGAGTCTCGCCGCCCTCGCCGATTATTGTCTTGTCCCAAAACGCCCTATTGCTGGACGCGCTTTTGCGGAGGGCTACGCCTCAGGCGACTTCCACGCCCGGCATGGGGCCCGAGGTCCAGCCGAGGATACGCGGCTCGCCGTCGCCCTTCATCCAGTCCGACGCCTGTTTGACCAGGGCCACCGCCTCTTCCTGGCCGAAGGCGGCAAGCGCGTGCTCCCGCGAGGGCGCGAGGACGAGACAGATGTCGAGGGACTGGTCCGTTTCTTCGTGCTTCAGATGCAACTCATACAGTTTCATGAGAGTCATGATCCTCTCCCTGTTTTCTTCTTACTTTTTCAAAGTTCGAAAGGAGTTGCCGAGGGCGTCTTCCGACGTCCTATCGTAGAAAGAGGCTAGACGCTTTTCCATGCAGTTTTATGAATTCGGTTAGTATTATGGATCCTTTACGGAATAATTTTTCGCCATGTCGTGCTGCAATGCAGAATCCACCCAATAACAGCGTATTCACTTTGGAACACCCAAAGTAATGGGTCCCTGCATTTTGATTTGAATCAAATGTTCATAACCCAGTGAGACAGCGCATCACATCCGTATCTTCGAGTTGACGAAAATCGCCGCAGAACTGGCCCACCGCTTGTCAGGATGAGGTGCGCGGCCGCGGCCTTATGAGATATCTGCCATAAACAATGGCGAAACCGAGAAAGGCGGCGGTCCAGAAAACGCCCGACACTTCGAAGAAACGCAGCATGAAAGCGGGCCAGAGCGATGCCGCAATGCGAAAGAAAGCTGCGATAAAAAGCGCGGCGTAGATGAGGCAGGTCGCGCGGTCTGCCATAAGCGTCCTGCCCGTGTGACCGAGTGTCGCCCGCGTCATGACGGCCACGGTCATGGTGCCGATGGCGCCCGCGGCGAAGGCATGGATTGCGGCCGCCGGCGGCAGCAGGGCCGGCCAGACAACACTGCCGGCCAGAAGCGCGAAGCCGAGCGGCAACCAGAGATAGGCAGCGTGGAGGACGAGGACGAGCGGTTCGGGCCCCGTGCGCCAGCCCTGCCAGCGCGACAGACGCACAAGTTGAAGAAGGGCCGCGAGCGCGGCAAGGATGGCAAGCATGGCGGAGGCCGGGGCAAGCACGAAGACCAACGCGGCAAGCCCGGTCGCGCCGAGCGCCAGACGGTCCACCGTACCGAAGCCTGCGGGCAGCGCGGCCGAACCGCGCTTCACCAGCCAGTTGCGCGTGAAGCTCGGCACGATGCGCCCGCCGATGAGCGAGATGAGCATGACCATGACGCCGAGGCCGAGCCGCGCGCCCGCGCCGCCGAACCGGCCGGAAAGCGACGTCCACCCGGCGGCCTCCAGATGCATCAGCGCATTGCCGAGCGTCAGAGCGAGCAAGGCGGCGACCATGGGGAGATTGCGCCAATTGCGGCCCGAGACGATCTCGCGCAGCACGATGGCGACAAAGACAAGCGGGAAAGCAAGATCGACAAGCGCGGCGGGCAGGGCGCCGATATATGCGGAGGACGACACCGCCACGCGGCCCGCCAGCCACAGGCATACCAGCCCCGCCAGAGGCAGGCCCTGAAGCGGCATGCGGCCAGTCCAGTTGGGGATCGCCGTCAGCAGGAAGCCCGCGACCACGGCCATGACGAAGCCATAGAGCATTTCATGGGCATGCCAGCCTATCGGGCCGAAAAGCGTCGGCGGCAGGCCGCCCGCCAGCAGCATATGCAGCCAGCCCGACATGGCGATGGCGGCATAAAGCGCGGCAAACAGGAAAAAGGGACGGAAGCCCTGATCGAGGATCGCGGGGCCGGATTGCCGCCTGTAGCGGGGGATGGGGGTATGGCCGGGTTTTACCATCTGCCGCTCACCTTTCCCGTTCGGGAATGCAGGCGGCCACGACGTCGCGCTTCAGCGTTTCGGCATCGACGCCGTATTCGCGGGCCGCGTCATGGATCGTCATGAAGGGAGCGAGAAGGCAGCCGGGACATTTCATCCTGTAATCGATGAAGACACGGGCCGCCCAGGGCCAGCGCCGAAGCAGATCGGCGATCGTCGTGGTCGCAAAATCGACATCCAGCATTTCATCCTCCAGCGTTCAGCTACCGGAGAGACACTAGAGGAGATACAGGGAATCCCATTTGCGGGAGCGCAAATAAAGCTCATACAGGCTGTCATGCATGTTCGGCAATCTCCGCCAGGCGGTGCGGACGGCGGATGACGAGGTGGCTGGAGCGGCGGGACTCGACGATGCCCTCACTGTCCCAGGCAGAGAGCGTGCGACTGACCGTGTGCAAGGTGGTCGCGGTCATTTCGGCGAGATCCTGACGCGACAGCGCGAAGGGGATCTCGATGCCGTCTTCCACCTTGCGGCCGGACTGGTTGGCCAGGCGCAGGAGCGTCGCAGCGATGCGCTGTTCCACGCGCTGCGTGGCGACTTCCTGCAGGCGGCGCTGCAATTCCTCCACCCTGCCGCCGACGACATCGATGGCGTTGAGCGCGATGGGCGGGAAGCGGTTCATCAGCTCGGCGAAACGGCCGGCGCTCCAGCTCAGCGCGAGGCCGTCTTCCAGCGCGACGGGCGTCGCGGGAAAGGGAATGCGCCGGAGGACGGCGACAATGCCGATCATGTCGCCGGGGCCCATATGCCGCAGCACGACGTTCTGCCCCTCGGGCGTGACCTTGTCGAGCCGGATGCGGCCCCACCCCACCACAAACCCGTGCGTCGCGTCGTCGCCCTGCGAAAACAGCGTCTCGTCCCTTGAAAAGGGCTGTTCGCGCGCGGCTTCCGCGACGGCGGCGAGATCTTCCCGCTCCAGCCCGCGAAACAATCCGACCGAGCGCAGCAGTTCCGTACGGCTACCGATATCCATCCCTCTCGCTCGCCCCTCCGTAGGAATACGTATCCAAAAACCCGCCGGGAATTGTCGCAGCGCAAATCGCAAAGCGCCATCCCCTCCTAGGTTCCTTCCCGAACATCACCCCAAGCGTCAAGGAGAACGCAAATGAAGACGTTCAAAGAAGCGCTCGCGAGCACTGCAAGCGCCGTTGCCATCGCAACCGCGCTGACCCTTGGCGCCGGCCTCGCTATCGCCTATCCGGCTTTCGCCGCCGACGCCGATGCCCCCGCCAAACCGGAAAGCATTTCGCTCGATCCGACCGATCTGCCCGCGCCCATCACGCGGAACCATCCGGCCACGGTGAAGGTCGTGCTCGACACGATCGAGAAGGAAGGGACGCTCGCCAACGGGACCAGCTTTCGCTACTGGACCTTCAACGGCCATGTGCCCGGCCCCTTCGTGCGCGCCAGAGTGGGCGATACGATCGACGTCACGCTCAAGAACGACAAGAACAGCATGCTGATGCATTCGGTCGACATGCATGCGGTGACAGGCCCCGGTGGCGGCGCGGTCGCGACACAGACGGCGCCGGGCGAGGAAAACCATTTCAGCTTCAAGGCGATGAAGCCTGGCCTTTATGTCTACCACTGCGCGACGCCGATGGTGGCCGACCACATCCAGGCGGGCATGTACGGGCTCGTTCTCGTACAGCCGAAAGACGGCCTGCCGAAGGTGGACAAGGAACTCTACGTCATGCAGGGCGAGGTCTATACGGACGCCAAATACGGCACGACCGGAGAGGCATACACCGATTACGACAAGCTCCTCGACGAGAAGCCGGAATATTACGTCTTCAACGGCGCAGTCGGTTCTCTTAGCGGAGAGCATGCCATCAAGGCCCATACGGGCGAGACAGTACGCATCTTCTTCGGCGTGGGCGGCCCGAACAAGACGTCGAGCTTCCACATCATCGGCGAGATCATGGACAAGGTCTATTCCTACGGCTCGCTGAAAAGCCTGGCCACCGAGGACGTGCAGACCGTGACCGTGGCGCCCGGCGGGACGACGGTCGCCGAAGTGACCTTCGACGTGCCCGGCGAATACCTGATCGTGGATCATGCGCTCTCCCGTCTCGAACGGGGGCTCGTCGCCCAGATCGTGGTGGACGGCCCGGCCAAGAGCGCGATCTTCGATACGGGCCGGAAAGATGTGAGTCTGGCGGACTGACCGCCGTATGCAAGATGAGGGCGGACAGAGCATGTCCGCCCTTCTCCCCTCCCCGACCCAATCTCCCCAAGTTCAAGGAACGGACAGATGAAACTCCATATGCATATCGCGCTCGCAGTGCTCGGCCTGAGCCTCGCGCTGCCGGCACTGCCCGCCCGCGCGGCGGACCATGAAGTCAAAATGCTCAATCGCAGCGAGAGCGGCATGATGGTCTTCGAGCCCGCCTATCTCGACATCGCACCCGGCGACAGCGTGACCTTCGTCTCCACCGACCCCGGGCACAACGCCCAGAGCATCAAGGGCATGGTTCCGGAAGGCGCAAAACCTTTCCAGGGCCAGATGAGCAAGTCGCTCACCGTGACCTTCGAGAAGGAAGGCATCTACGGCTACAAATGCATGCCGCACTACCCGATGGGCATGGTGGGCGTAATCCATGTCGGCAAGGGCGCACCCAATCTCGCCGCGGCGGAAAAGGTGAAACAACCCGGCATGGCGAAAGCGAGGATGGCAAAGCTTCTGAAGCAGGCCGAAACGGAACTCGCCGCCGCCAAGTAAATTGCGTTCATGGATGGCCCGGTAGCGGGTGGAACAGCGCAGGGGAGAAGCACGGTGCTTCTCCCCGTTTTTCTGCCGTCCTTGTGCCCGATTGCGGGCAGCTCACTTTCTAATGGTTTACATTAAATTCGGAGCGAACTAGCCTTTCTCCAAAAGCCGTTGATGAGGAGGAGGCGACAATGAGCTACCGGCATCCCGCGGAACCGGATTTCGAAGGCGAGATCGGCAAGACGGTTCAGGACTCGCAACCGGCCTGGCCGGCGGCCTCGTCCGCCATCGGCAAGCCCAGTGTGGTGATGATCGTGCTCGACGATACGGGCTTTGCGCATCTGGGCTGCTATGGCTCCACCATCGCGACGCCGAATATCGACCGGCTGGCGGGCGAAGGGCTGAAATTCACCGGCTTCCACACGACCGCTTTGTGTTCGTCTTCCCGCGCCTGCCTGCTGACGGGGCGCAACCACCATGCCGTCGGCATGCGCGCGGTCTCCAACATGGATACGGGCTATCCGAACATGCGCGGGGCGGTGACGAAATCCGCCGCGACCATTGCCGAGATATTGCGTGAGGACGGCTTCACCACCTTTGCGACCGGCAAATGGCATCTGGCGCCCATGGCCGAATGCACGGCGGCGGGGCCTTATCGCAACTGGCCGCTGCAACGCGGCTTCGACCGCTATTACGGCTTCCTGCAGGGCGAGACGGACCAGTTCCACCCCGAACTCACCCATGACAATCACTTCATCGACCAGCCCGCTTCGCCGGAAGAAGGTTATCACGTGTCGGAAGACATTGTGGACAAGTCCATCTCCTTCATCCGCGATACGGTGTCGGTAGTGCCGGAGCGGCCCTTCTTCCTCTATCTCGCTTTCGGCGCGATGCATGCGCCGCATCAGGCGCCCGACGAGTATCTCGAGAAATATCGCGGCAAGTTCGACGAGGGCTGGGACGTGGCGCGCGAACAATGGTTCGCGCGGCAGAAGCAGATGGGCGTCATCCCGGAAAACACGGCGCTCGCACCGCGCAATCCCGGCGTGAAACCGTGGAACGACCTCAGCGAAAATGAAAAGCGCTTCGCCGCGCGGCTGCAGGAAGCCTTTGCGGCCATGCTCGACCATACGGACCAGCAGATCGGCCGGCTGATGGCGGCGCTGGAAGAACTCGGCCTCGACGAGAACACGATCTTCCTGCTCGTTTCCGACAATGGCGCGAGCCAGGAAGGCGGGCCGACCGGCGTTTTCGACGAGATGAAATATTTCAACATGATGCCGGAGGATGTCGATAAGGCCGTGGCGCGGCTCGACGATATCGGCACACTCAACAGCCACAGCAATATTCCCTGGGGCTGGGCGCAGGCCGGCAATACGCCGCTTAAATGGTACAAGCAGAATACGCATGGCGGCGGCGTGCGCGATCCGCTGATCGTGCGCTGGCCTGCAAAGCTGGGCAAGACGGGCGAGACCCGCCGCCAGTTCTGCCATGCCATCGACATTGCGCCGACGCTGATGGACCTTCTCGATATCGAGCCGCCGGAGACGGTGGCGGGCGTACCGCAAATGCCGATCCACGGGGCGAGCCTCAAGGAGATCCTGTTCGACGGTTCCGCCGCACCGTCCCGTTCCACGCAATATTTCGAGATGGGCGGCGACCGGGGCATCTGGGTCGACGGATGGAAGGCGGTGACGCATCACCAGCGCGGCGTGCCCTTCGAGGACGACAAGTGGGAGCTTTATCATCTCGATACGGATTTTTCCGAATATCGCGACCTGGCCGAGACCGAGCCCGCGCGGCTGAAAGAGATGGTGGAAGCCTGGTGGCGCGAAGCCGAGCAACACGGCGTGCTGCCGCTGGACGACCGGGGCGCGTTCGACCTCTTCCGCGCCTCGCGCCGCCCCGGCATGCCGACCTCGCGCAGCCGCTTCGTCTATTATCCGCCGCTTTCGCATATCGTGGCCGATGCCTGCCCGCCGGTGTTTCGCGGCTGGCGGATGACGGTTGCGCTCGACCATCCGAAGGGGAATGGCGACGGCGTGCTGGTGGCGCGCGGCAACATCAACAGCGGCTATGCGCTCTATATCGAGGGCGGCTATCTGCATTTCGACTATAACTGCTTCCACGACCACACACTGGTGAGGTCCACCGCGCCAGTGCCGGACGGTGTGCATGACGTCACGGCGGATATTGCGCGCGGGGCGGATGGCGGCGGCGTTGTCAGCCTGCGTTACGACGGCGAGGAGGTCGGAAGCGGCGCGATCCCGCAAATGCTCTTCATGATTTCCAGCATCGGCATGGATTTCTGCCGCAGCACCGCGCCGGTGAGCCATGCCTATTCGGCGCCTTTCGCCTATCCGGGCCGTATCTCCCGCGTGATATTCGACCTGCCGCCGCGAAAGCGCGACAGGGAGGACCGGGAGGCCGCCGACAAGGCCGACGAGGCGCAGGTGCGCGCCGCGCTTTCCCGCCAGTAGCGGCAGCCTTTCCGCCTCTCGGAGAAGCGGCGCACCCTAAACGAAAAAGCCCCTCGCCTTTCGGCGAGGGGCTTTGCGTTCGTTGCCTTATCCCGCGGCTCAGTTGCGCTTCGGGATCACCACCTTCATGGACTCATAGCCCTTCACGAAGGTCGAATAGACGCGCCTGGGCTCTTCCACCAGAACGACTTCCGGGAAGCGCTTCAGGATTTCTTCCCAGATGATGGTGAGCTGCAGCTCGGCGAGGCGATTGCCCACGCAACGGTGGATGCCGAAGCCGAAAGAGATGTGCTGGCGCGGACGCTCGCGGTCAATGATGTAGGCGTTCGGGTTCTCGATCACTTCATCGTCGCGATTGCCCGAGACGTACCACATGACGACCTTGTCGCCTTCGCGGATCTTCTTGCCCTTGAAGTCGATGTCCTGGTTCGCCGTGCGGCGCATATGGGCGAGCGGCGTCTGCCAGCGGATCGTCTCCGACACCATGGAGGGGATCAGCTCCGGGTTTTCGCGCAGCTTCTTGTACTGGTCCGGGTTCTTGTTGAGCGCGTAAATCGAGCCGGAGATGGTGTTGCGGGTGGTGTCGTTGCCGCCCACCGTCAGAAGCACCACATTGCCGAAATATTCGCGCGGCTCCATGTTCCGCGTTTCGGGATGATGCGCGAGCATGGAGATGAGGTCGGCATGCGGCTCCGCATTGACCTTGCTGTTCCACAGCTCCGTGAAATAGGCGTGGTAATCCTGGAAGATCTCGAGCTTCTGATCCAGGGTTTCCACCAGACCGCCCGGCATGGGCGCGGCGGTCACGACATCCGACCAGTAGGTGATCTTGCGGCGATCTTCCTGCGGCGCATCGAAGAGCGTGGCGAGCGTCATCGCCGTCAGTTCCTTGGAAACGAGATCGACCCAGTCGAACTCCTCGCCGATGGGCAGGCCGTCCAGAATGCCCGCCGCGCGCTCGCGGATCTGCGGCGCCATCTCGGCCAGCGCATTGGGCGCCACGGCCGGGCTCACGGCCTTGCGCTGCACGTCGTGCTTGGGCGGGTCCATGGCGATGAACATGGGCAGCGGGTCGAAATTCGCCTGGCCGCCGCCAATGGTGATACCGCCCTTCATGAAGTCGGACGAGAACACCTGGTGGTTCGTATCGACGGCCACGATGTCGTGGTATTTCGTGATCGACCAGTAGGGACCGAACTCGCTTTCGGCCGTGTAATGCACCGGGTCTTCCTTACGCAGGCGCTCGAAATAGGGCCACATCGCATCGGCCTGGAAAAGGGCCGGCTGGGCCGGGTCCAGCGCCTCGAGAGGCTGGGAATAGGCGGCGTCGTGCGCCTCGTCCTTGTCAAGCAGTGCCACGCTCATCTCAATCTCCCTAAGCCATTGATCTGGCAAAGTAATTCCGGCGACTTTCCGGCAGCGCAGAACGCCCCGGACCGCCTGTTCTCGCGTTTGATCGTCAATAAGACGCCTTCGAACAGCGTTCGGCAATCCCGCGGGGGCCCCGGGGGTTTTCCTCAATCGGGGTGGTTGATGAGATAGGAGGCGCCGGCGAAGATCCTTTCGGCGACGTCCGGGGGCAGCTTGCCGTCGGGATAGGAGGACATGATGGCGGCGATACCGCGCCCCAGCGCCCAGAGGGCGAAGGCGGCATTCGCGCGATGTTCCGCCGGCATCCGCTCGTCGGCCTCGACCGCCGCCTGATAGGCCAGGAACGTGTCGTATTCCGCTTCGCGCAGCGCTTCGTGCCGGGCCATCAGGCGCTCGGAGAACATGAGCGAAAACAAGGCCGGATGCGTCTCGGCGAAATCGAAGAACGCGCGCGCGCTGGCTTGCATCGCATTGTCGTATTCGGGGCTTGTCTGGAATCGGACGATCTGACGGCGCAGGTCGCGAAAGCCCATCAGCGCCAGATTGAGCAGAAGCTCGTCCTTGTTCGCGAAATAATGATAGATGGAGGTCGTGCCGATGCCGGCGCTTTCGGCGATGGCCCTCAGGCTCATCTTTTCGGGTCCGCGCGTCGCCAGAATATGCGAGGCCGCCGACAGGGCCCGGGCCCTGACGCCGCCAACTTCCAGCGATGTGACATCGGCTCCCGACCTCATGCCTGCGCGATCCTCCCGACGCCGGGGCGGCTTGATCTATCCCGGCCGTAATTCCCCCTGCGGGGGGCGTCCATCACTTTTTTCATTTTAGCATGTAGGAAAGCCGGACCAACTTGTCACGCTCTTGCCGGCAACTTGTCCGGAACCGTGCGGAAAACGGGAGAAAACGGGGCGCGTCGAAGATCGAAGCCGGCGAAACGACCGGCCCGGTCACGGCTCGATCGCCGCCCGCACCGCTTCCGCCGTCCGCTCGAGAACGCGCTCGCGATCGCATTCGGCGGTTTCCAGCAGCATCTCCACGGCGGCGTAGCCGATTTCGACCGACAGCCGGCAACGGTCATAGGCGTCGGCGCGCGGCACCTCCGGAAAGGCTTCCAGGAACCGTCCGGTGAGGATTTCGGCCACATAGGCATGGGAGGCAAGACGGATGGGCCGCAAAGAGGGGATCGCCCGGAGCGACACCATCAGCGCATAGCCGCCCTCGAATGTCTCGGTGATCTCCAGGGTCCGGCGGAGCAGATCCCTGCTGAGCCGCGCCAGCTCGCCGGGCGCTTCGGGCATATCGGCGGCCGCCGTTTCGAGCGCCGCGTTCTGCGCTTCCATCAGCTCCCGTCCGAGCACGGCCAGAATGGCATGCTTGTCCTCGAAATAGCGATAGAAGGTCGGCGCCGTCAGACCGGCGCGTTCGACGATGGCATTGGAATTGAGCGCTTCCAGCCCTTCTTCGGCGAGGATTTGCTGCGCGGCGCCCAGCAGGCTGCGATAGGTCGCCTTGGCGCGGCGCTGGCGCGGTTCGACGACCGGCCTTTCCGACAGGCTTTCGGGCACGGAAATTTCTTTCATACCGACAACTTAAGCGATCGCCGGGCGTGCCGCAAAAGGCACGCGGGGAAACGGCCGATGACCGATCACAGGGATTTGCATTGCCTTTGCGCGGCCGAAGCCCCAATTACTACACACGAAATTCCGGGAAGGAGAATTTTACATGTCAGAGAGTGAATACACGCCGCCGAAAGTCTGGACCTGGGAGAAGGACAAGAACGAGAACCGCTTCTCCAACATCAACCGGCCGATCTCCGGCCCGACGCATGACAAGGAACTGCCGGTCGGCAAGCATCCCTTCCAGCTCTATTCGCTGGCGACGCCCAATGGCGTGAAGGTGACGGTGATGCTGGAAGAGCTGCTGGAAGCCGGTCACAAGGGCGCGGAATACGACGCCTGGCTCATCAATATCGGCGAAGGCAACCAGTTCGGCTCGGATTTCGTGGCGATCAATCCGAACTCGAAAATCCCCGCCCTGATGGATCGCAGCACCGACAAGCCGACGCGGATTTTCGAAAGCGGAGCGATCCTGCTCTATCTCGCCGAGAAGTTCGGCGGCGCCTTCGTGCCCAAGGATCTCGCGGCGCGGGCGGAATGCTATTCCTGGCTGATGTGGCAGATGGGATCGGCCCCCTATCTCGGCGGCGGCTTCGGGCACTTCTATGCCTATGCGCCGGTGAAGATCGAATATGCCATCGACCGCTTCGCCATGGAGGTGAAGCGCCAGCTCGACGTGCTGGACCGTCAGCTTGCCGACAATGAATATATCGCCGGGCCGGATTACACGATTGCCGATATGGCGATCTGGCCCTGGTATGGCGCGCTCGCCAAGGGGCTGCTTTACGAGGCCGGCGAATTCCTGAGCGTGCAGGAGTACAAGCACGTCAATCGCTGGACGGAACAGATCTCGGAACGGCCCGCGGTGAAGCGGGGCCGCATGGTCAACCGCGTCTGGGGCGAGCCCGAGAGCCAGCTTCCCGAACGCCATGACGCAAGCGATTTCGACAAGGCGAAATAATCGAAACCGTCAGGGCGGCGCGACCGGCTGTCAAACGAGCAGTAGCCAGGTCTGCGCCAGTCTCGCCGCCTTCCCGTCCTCGATGCCTGCGAGAGCCTTTCGCGCCTCGGCTTTCCTGCCGGTGGCAAGATAGGCCTGCGCCAGATGCAGGCGCGCGAGACCGGCGTCCGGGAAGGAAGCCGCCAGCGCCGATTTGTAGAGGGCAATCGCCTTGTCATATTGGCCGTAGGTGGCATAAGCCTCGCCGAGCGCCGCCTTGCCCTTCGGCGTCGGGGCGTCCTTTGCCAGCGTCTGCCTGTCCTCTGCTGCGAGCTTCTTGGCCATGTTGAGCAGGCGCAATTCGCGGTTCTTGTCCTTGCCGCCGAGAACGCCCTTCTCGAAGCCTTCCTCCATCAGCCGCTTCGCCTCGCCCGGCAGGCCGAGCTGAATGGCGATCTGGGCCGCCTCCATGTAGCGGCGAGAGCTATCCATATAGCCTTTTGCGAGAAGGACGCGGTCGAGTTCCAGCGTCATGCGGTCGGAGGTGCCGAGCGCGCGCTGCATATCCGCCAGATATTGCTTCCAGTAGACGGGGGACGGCGCATATTTGACGAGCTTTATGAGCGCCGCCTCGCGCATCGCCTTGTCGCCGGCCTGCTGAGCACTCGCCATCTGGATCTGCAGCCAGGACTCTTCCGGTGCCTTGCCGGACTTTTCAGCCGCGGCCACCAGCGCGGCGGCGGATTTCGCGGCGCCCGAATAATCCTTACGCAGATAATCGCTCTGCATCGCGAGAACCTGCATGTTCCGGTTCGGGCCGAAGCTCTTGTTGTATTGCGTCGCGAAGGACGCGGCCTTGTCGTACATCTTGCCGCGATAGGCCATGTCGGCCAGCGCCTGAAGCCGCTTGGGCTTTTGCGAGGCAGCGACATGAGGTGAGGCATAGGAGGTTTCATAGGCCTTCACCGCCGAGGCGTAGTCGCCGAGACGGGCGGAGAGATAGCCCATGAAGTCGTTCACGACGAAGCTCTCATAATCCGTCTGCTTCTTGACGGCGGCGGCCTCGCGCGTCTTTTTCAATGCAGCGGCATATTTGCCGGCCTTGGCGAGTTTCTGCGCGGCCTGAAGCGGCTTGCCGACTTCCGCCGACATGGTTTCGGCGGCCTGCGCGGCGGCGGGCGCCATGACCGCCGCCGCGATGCCGAGCGGCAGAACCGCCGCCAGAAAAAGGGCGCGGGCGAATTTGAAGATGTCGAATGTACTCACGTTACTCATGGGAAACCGTATCCCTCACTCCATATATTGTTCGTTACCGACGAAGCCTATTTTAGTGACGCCGAGGCGCTGGGCTGCGGAGAGGACCTTGGCGACATAGTCGTATTTGACGAGGCGGTTGGGCCTGAGATGGACTTCCGGCTGCGGCTGCATGCCGGCGATGTCGACGAACCGGTCCTCGAG
>NZ_JAASQO010000008.1 GCF_011762095.1 Parvibaculum indicum
AGCCTCCATGGAGAAACTCCTTCCCGCCAATCAACGGGAAGCAAAATCAATCATCACCTCAAAATGCGAAAGGTGGGGCTACAACACCGCTTACGTATTCCCCCTTTATGCACAAAATATTCTGTGAGTGGAAAGTACAAAATTTATGGTGAATCACACACATTGTCATTGACTGTTTTCCCCTTGTTCGATTCGGCCAGATATCCAGATATTTAGGCAACAGGTTCCGGCGGATGCGCGGTGCCGGAAGCCTGTGTGCATTCGACGCAACGTCATCCTCGCCTGCTTTTCGTCTTTCGCGAATTCTCCCCTTGATGTCTTGCCGCGCCTGCGACATGGGCCATGTAACCTGCTAAAATGCTTGCCGCGTTGAACGACGACGAGCCCGGCAAAACGGGCCGCGAGCAGGGAGCAGCCCATGGATTTGCAGCTTGCCGGAAAGACGGCGCTCGTGACCGGATCCTATCGGGGCACGGGCCGCATGATCGCGCATGCGCTCGCCGCCGAGGGTGCGCATGTCGGCGTGCATGGATTCGCGCTCGCCGAGGCGGAAACCGTTGCGCATGAAATTCGCGAACAGGGCGGCGCGGCTTCCGCGCTGGAAGGCGACATCCTCACCGATGACGGCGCGGCGCAATTATTGCGCGAGACGCAAGCCGCGCTGGGCGATGTGGACATTCTTGTCAACAATTATGGCACTGCAGATGCCGGTTCATGGGCGAAGTCCGGAACGCTGGACTGGATCGAGGCCTATGAAAAGAACGTGCTGTCCGCCGTGCGCG
Organism: Parvibaculum indicum; assembly: GCF_011762095.1. Taxonomy (GTDB): domain Bacteria; phylum Pseudomonadota; class Alphaproteobacteria; order Parvibaculales; family Parvibaculaceae; genus Parvibaculum; species Parvibaculum indicum. Next base: position 783 of record NZ_JAASQO010000008.1, read on the forward strand.
TGACGCGCGGGCTGATGGACGGCATGAAGGCGAAAGGCTGGGGCCGCATCGTCAATCTGGGCACGATCGGATCGACCGAACCGGCCGCCCGCATGCCGCACTACTATGCCGCGAAGGGCGCCATGGCGACCATGACGGTGAGCCTGGCCAAGGATCTCGCCGGCACCGGCGTCACGGTGAACCTCGTCAGCCCCGGCCTCATCCGCACGAAGGAAGTGGAAGAACGCTTCATCGAGCGCGGCCGGAAAAAGGGCTGGGGCGACACCTGGGACGAGGTCGAGCCGCATGTGCTGAAGGAATTCATGGGTAACCTGACCGGGCATGTTCCGCGTCCGGAGGAAATCGCCGATGTGGTGGTCTTCATCGCCAGTGCGCGGGCGGGCGCGATCAACGCGCTCAATATCCGCGTCGATGGCGGTACCACGGCGCTGGTGACCTGACCCGCCGGCAACAGGATAAAAGACAGAACGGGGAGCAAGATGCAGGAATTCCGCTTCGATCTATGCGAATTGCCGGGCGAGACCGAAGGGCTCCGGCAGGACATTCGCGCCTTCCTGAAAAAGGAACTGGCGGAGATCCCCGCCGTGACGCGCGCCCAGACCTGGAGCGGCTTCGACGCCGATTTCAGCCGCAAGATGGGCGAAAAGGGCTGGATCGGCATGACATGGCCCCAAAAATACGGTGGCCATGAGAGAAGTTTCTTCGACCGCTATGTGATGCTGGAAGAGGTGCTGGCCGCGGGCGCGCCGGTGGGCGGCCACTGGATAGGCGACCGCCAGTCGGGGCCGCTGCTGCTGAAATTCGGCACCGAGGAGCAGCGCCAGACAATCCTGCCCAAGGTGGCGAAGGGCGAATGCTTCATGTGCATCGGCATGAGCGAGCCCGATTCAGGCTCCGACCTCGCCGCGACGCGCACCCGCGCCGAAAAGGTCGATGGCGGCTACAAGGTGAACGGGACGAAGCTGTGGACCTCCAATGCGCATAAGGCGCATTACATGATCGCGCTTTTCCGCACCGACAATGATGACAAGCATGGCGGGCTGACGCAGTTTCTCGTCGACCTGACGCTGCCCGGCATCACCATCCGTCCGATCACGGACCTGTCGGGGCATGCGCATTTCAACGAGGTGAACTTCACCGACGTCTTCGTGCCCGACGAGATGCTGGTGGGTACCGAAGGCAGCGGCTGGGCGCAGGTGACGGCGGAACTCGCCTTCGAGCGCTCCGGTCCCGAACGCTATCTGTCGAGTTTCATCCTGATGGTGGAACTCATCCGCGAACTCGAAAAGCAGAAGGGCGAGAAGGGCGCCGCCGAAATCGGCCGTCTCGTCGCGCATCTGACGACGTTGAGACAGATGTCGCTCTCGGTGGCGGGGATGCTGAACGAGGGCGAGAACCCGGCGCTGGAAGCGAGCGTGGTGAAGGATCTCGGCGCCGTCTTCGAGCAGAACATGCCGGTGATCGCGCATGAGATGACGGGGATCGAGGCGCATATCGGCACCGGCAGCGATTTCGAACAGGTGCTCGGCTATCTGACGCAGGTCACACCGTCCTTCTCGCTGCGGGGCGGCACACGCGAAATCCTGCGCGGCATCATCGCGCGCGGCCTGGGCCTGCGCTGAGGGAGGAAAGAGACATGAACGAATTGCAGACGATCCTCTCCGACAGCGTGAACGGCCTGCTCGGCGACCGCGTGACGAAACAGCTTCTGGAAAAGGCTGAAAGCGGCGAGTTCCCGCAGGCGCTCTGGGACGAAGTGGAGGCGAACGGCCTGACCCGCGTATTGGTCGCGGAAGATAAGGGCGGCGCGGGCGGCACATGGGCCGACGCCAATGCGGTGCTGAAGGCGGCGGGCGAACATGCCGCCCCGCTGCCCATCGCCGAGGCGGTGCTGGCAAGCTGGCTGCTCGACAAGGCGGGGATCGCGGTGCCGGACGGCGTTCTCACCGTGATGGAGGGCGAGTTCCGCCTCGATGGCGACAGGCTGTCGGGCAGGGCGACCCGCGTGCCCTGGGGCCGGAATGCGAAACATGCCGTGACGCTCATCGACGGCGAGGTCGGGGCGCAGGCCGTGCTCGTGGCGCTCGACGGCGCGGCCATCGAGGAAGACATCAATGTGGCGCGCGAGCCGCGCGACACGCTGACCTTCGACGGCGCGGCGGCAAGCGCGAAACCCGCCGGGCTCGACGGAGACGCACTGGCACTTTACGGCGCACTCATCCGCGCCGCGCAGATGGCGGGCGCGCTTGCCTATCTGCTGCGCCAGAGCGTTCAATATGCGAATGAGCGAAAGCAGTTCGGCCGCGAGATCGGCAAGTTCCAGGCGATCCAGCAGCAGCTTGCCGTGCTGTCGACGCAGGCCGCGGCGGCGGGAACGGCGGCGGCCCATGCCTGCGCCAGCGCCGACAGGCAGGACGATCCCTCCTTCGAGATCGCGGTCGCCAAGGTTCGCGCCGACGACGCGGCCAATCTCGCCACGTCCATCGCGCATCAGGTGCATGGCGCCATCGGCTTCACCTATGAGCACGGGCTGCACTACGCCACGCGCAGGCTCTGGTCCTGGCGGGCGGAATTCGGCGCGGGCGCGCATTGGGCCGAGCAGCTTGGCCGCCAGACGATCACACGCGGCGCCGATGCGCTTTGGCCCTTCGTGACCGCGCGCTAACGGTATTCATCGAACCGCAAACAGAGGTATCTCCCATGAATGTGTCCGAAGCGTTGAAGACGCGCATTACCTGCCGCGCCTTTCTGGACAAGCCCGTGACGGAAGCGACGCTGCGCGAGCTGCTGGAGACGGCGAAATATGCGCCGTCCGGCGGCAACCTCCAGCCCTGGCATGTCTATGCGCTGACCGGAAAGAAGCTCGAAGAGTTTCTGGGCATCATCCGCGAGAAGGCGAAGGACAATCCCTTCGGCGAGGGGACGGAATACGACATCTATCCCAAGGGGCTGACCGACCCCTATCGCAGCCGCCGTTTCAAATGCGGCGAGGATATGTATGCCTCCATCGGCGTGGCGCGCGAGGACAAGGCGGGACGGCTTGAGCAATTCGCGAAGAATTTCGAGTTTTTCGGCGCGCCGGTCGCGCTCTTCTTCGCCATCGACCGGCAGATGGGCCTCGGCCAATGGGCCGATCTCGGCATGTTCATGCAGTCGGTCATGCTGCTGGCGCGCGAATACGGGCTCCACACCGCTCCGCAGGAAGCCTGGGCGATCTGGCACAAGACCATTGTCGAATTTGTGGACATGCCCGAAGAGCTTATGCTGTTCTGCGGCATGGGGCTGGGCTACATGGACGAAAGCGCGCCCATTAACCGGCTCCGGACGGATCGCGCGCCGCTCGGGGAAATCGTGAGCTTTGAAGGGTTCTGATCTTTCCGCGAGGGCGTAATCCGCCGTTCATCCGGGGTTCAGTGAGGACGGTCTAGGGTCCGCCTATGATTTCGCAGTCCACATATCGCTTCATGGCCGGGGCCGCGCGGACCGCCCTGCTGGCGGCGGCGTTCGCGCTTGCCGGGACGGCCGCCCATGCGGACGGGCTCTCCTTCGGCAACGGGGCGGCGTCCCCGCGTCTGCAAGGCTATGTCGGCCGTCCGCTTCTTGGGGCGAGTTCCGATCAGGACAATGCGCGCAATGCGGTGAAGGCGGGCAATATCCTGTCGCTGGAGCAGATCCTGCCGCGCGTGCGGGCGCGTTTTCCCGGTCGGCATCTGGATTCGCGCCTCGTGCAGGCGGGCGGACGCGCCGTCTACAAGGTGAAGATGCGCATGAACGACGGCAGCGTTAGGATCGTCACCGTCGACGCCCGCTCCGGCAAAATTCTCGGCGCGAGATAGGAGGGACCCCCATGCGGCTTCTGGTGGTGGAAGACGACCCGGATCTGAACCGGCAGCTCGTGAGCGCGCTGCAGGAAGCCGGCTATGTGGTGGACAGCGCCACGGATGGCGAGGAAGGCCATTTCCTTGGCGATACCGAACCCTATGACGCCGTGGTGCTCGATCTCGGCCTGCCGGAAATGGACGGCGTGACCGTGCTCGAAAAATGGCGGCGCGACGGCAAGGCCATGCCGGTGCTGATCCTGACCGCGCGCGACCGCTGGTCGGACAAGGTGGCAGGCTTCGACGCGGGCGCGGACGATTATGTGGCCAAGCCCTTCTATATGGAGGAAGTGCTGGCGCGGCTGCGCGCGCTCTTGCGCCGGGCGGCGGGCCATGCGTCGAGCGAACTGGAATGCGGGCCGCTGATGATCGACACGCGCACGTCGCGCGTGACGGTGAACGGCAAGGCGGTGAAACTCACCTCGCTCGAATACAGGCTGCTTTCCTATCTGATGCATCATCAGGGCCGCGTCATCTCGCGCACCGAACTGGTGGAACATCTCTACGACCAGGATTTCGACCGCGACTCGAACACGATCGAAGTATTCGTGGGGCGCCTGCGCCGCAAGCTCGGCAAGGATCTGATCGAGACCGTGCGGGGCCTCGGCTACCGCCTGACGGCGCCGGAAGATGCGGTCTAGTAGTCTTGCCTTCCGCCTCGTCGCGGGCGCGGCCTTCTGGAGTTCCATCGTCCTCGTGGCGGGCGGGATCATCCTCTCCACATTGTTCAGGGGAACGGTCGAGCGCGGTTTCGATGCGCGGCTCGCTTCCATGCTGGACAGCCTCATCGCCAGCACGGACGTGACGGCGGAGGGGAAGCTGGAACGGACGCAGAAGCTCAGCGAGAGCCGCTTCGATTTCGCCTATTCGGGCCTCTACTGGCAGATCGCGCCGCTCGCTCCCCGCGCGCCCTTGCGCTCGCGCTCGCTCTTCGATCAGAAACTCGATATCGACGCGGGCAAGCAGGTCGAGCGCGGCGAAAACGGCATCAAGGCCTTCGGCGCGACCGGGCCGGAAGGCCAGCATCTGCGCGTGCTGGAGCGGCGTATCTCGCTGCCGGGCTACGATGTGCCGGTGTCCTTCGCCGTTGCCGCCGACCGCGCGGAAATGGAAGCGGAAATCTCCACCTTCAACGGATGGGTCGCCGCCTCGATGGGTGTGCTGGGCATCGTGCTGCTCGGCGCGCTGCTCATTCAGGTGCGCTTCGGCCTGCAACCGCTCGACCGGGTGCGCCTGTCGCTGGCGAATATCCGCTCCGGCCGAGCGATGCGGCTCGAAGGCGATTTCCCCAGCGAGATCGAACCGCTGGCCGACGAGCTGAACGGCCTGCTGGAGGGCAATCGCGAAGTGCTGGAACGCGCGCGGACCCATGTCGGCAATCTCGCCCATGCGCTGAAGACGCCGCTCAGCATCCTGTCCAACGAAGCCCGCGCGCAGGACGGTGAATTCGGCGAGCTGGTGGACAAGACCGCGGGCCAGATGCGTGAACAGATCGACCATCATCTGGCGCGGGCGCGCATGGCCGCCTCGGCCAATGTGCTGGGCGCCCATAGCGACGCGGCCGATGTGATGAAGCGGCTTTCGCGCACGCTGGAACGCATCTATGCCGAACGGGGCATCCACATCGAACTGATCGCACCGGACGGGCTGGGCTTTCGCGGCGAAGCGCAGGATCTCGAAGAGATCGCAGGCAATCTTCTCGACAATGCCTGTAAATGGGCGGAAAGCACTGTGCGCGTGGAACTGACGCCGCTTGCCGAGCGCCGCAAGGGGCGGCCCTTCTTCCTGCTCGCCATCGAGGATGACGGGCCGGGCCTGCCGGCGGAAAAGCGCGCGGCGGCGCTCAAGCGCGGCGCGCGGCTCGATGAATCCAAACCCGGCTCCGGCCTCGGTCTTTCCATCGTGACGGAAATCGCCGAGCTTTATGGTGGCGACCTGACGCTCGCCGATGCCGCCACGGGCGGCCTGCGCGCCGAGGTGCGGCTGCCGCAAGCGGGCGAGTAGAGAGGGCATTCGGTGTCCTCCCGGCCTTGTGCCGGGATCCAGAGGCGACAACCTCTTTGCCTTGCGGCCCCTGGGCTCCGGGACGAAGCCCGGGGTGACGGTCGATGTCGGACGAGAGGGCGTTTCCCTCGATTTACCCGCCCCGCGAAGCTGAACGGCGGATGAACGCCGCATTCAGGGCTCGCTCAAGCACCCCCCGATAATGTGTTCCCTATCGCAGCCGGAAAGCCGGCTTGAACAACATCCGAAAGGGGTGCCGAAATGACCTTCTCCCGTGTGACGAAAATGGCGACCGCCGTGGCTTTGGTCCTCGGCATGTCCGCCGCGAGCACCATGGCGAATGCCGGGCCGCGCTATTCCTACGACCAGTACAACAATCGCTACGACCAGCAGCGCTACGACAACCGGTATGACAGCCGTTACGACTATGGCAATCGCGGCGGGTCGTATTACGGCAATGACGGAAACGACCGTGGCAAGGATATGCTGGGCGCCATCGGCGGCGCCTTGATCGGCGGCCTGATCGGCTCGCAATTCGGCGGCGGCGACGGCAAGCTCTTCACGACAGGCGCAGGCGTGCTGGTGGGCGCCATGCTGGGCCAGAACATCGCCGGCAATCTGGATCGCCGCGACCGGCCCTATGTCGAGCGTGCCTCCTACGATGCGCTGGCGGGCGGCCGCCGGACGCAGTGGCGCAATCCCGATAGCGGCAATTACGGCTATGTGACGCCGGCTGCCAGCTATGAACGCGCCGGCCGCCACTGCCGCGAATATGAGCAGACCATCTATATCAACAACCGGGCCCGCAATGCCCATGGCACGGCCTGCCGGATGCGGGACGGAAGCTGGCAGATCGTCAACTGATCGTCCGTCGACGGACCGGTCTCATTCCATACAAATGAAAAGGCCGCCGCATTCCCCTCGGGGAGTGCGGCGGCCAGTTCGGAACGGTTGCGACGCGACCTGCTATTTGTGCTGTCGTCAGGCCGCCCCGTCTGCGTGCCGGATGTTCGGTCGACTGCCGCCCCGTGGGGGCGGCGAATGGAATATGAGATCAGGTGGAAAGGGTCCCGGAAGTGTCCGTCCTTGTCCACCTCGCCTCACGATCCTGAGTCGGAATCGAAATCCGGGCGATGGCAAACGGTGTCACTAAACCGTTAGACATCGGATCACCTCCTTTCCTTGTTGAACACGGGACTTAACCGTGAATCCCGATGCGTCCCGCGTCAAGGGGATGTATGTGACAAGTTTCCCGACACTGCATCATGTGGAAACAAAGGCGCGTATTTCGGGGATTTTCCGTAGGCGGACGCCGCCGGATAATTTACCGGAGTGTTCGGGTCTGCGCGCCACCGGCGCTGCGAGCCGTATGGCGGCTGCGCATTGAAGACGAATCAATCGCCGCTGACGGCGCGCGGTTTCGCCGGATTCGCGGTCTCCTGCGGATCGCCGTCCCGGTCGATCAGGGTCTGTATGGTGACGTCGTCGGTAATCTCTTCTTCCCGCTCCGCAAGCCTGGCGAAAAGCGTTTCCACGCGCGGCTCCCTGGCGAAACTACTCGACTGGATCGCCTGTTCCGCGGCTTTGCGGTGGCGCACGGCGGCGAGCACGTCGGTGACGCTGGTCCGGTCGCCCGGTTTGCCGGGCACGAAGCGGGCCGGGCTGTCGCCGGTCAGGTTCAGGAGCCCCGCCTTGCGCAGCGCCCGGGATATCTGGCCGACTGCCTCCATCGGCAGGTGCAGCCGCCGCGACAGCGTTTCCTCCGTCCAGGGCGTGTGCCCCTTCGAGAAGGATTCGTGAATGAGCAGCAGGGCCTGAACCGACATCCGCTCAAGCTGGGAGGAGTTGAGATAGCCGATCCCCGCCACGGGCGAGAGATGCCGCCGGTTCTGGAAATAGAAGGAGATCGCACAGCCGCCCAGCAGGATCAGCCAGGCCGCATAGAGCCAGAACATGAAGACCACGAGACTGGCAAAGGCGGAATAGATGGCGACCGTCTGCGCCGACTTCACCACGAAGGTGGCAAAGCCCCATCCGACCGCGCCCCAGGTAATGCCCGCGATCGCGGCACCGGCAAAGGCGGAGGAAAGCCGCACCCGCGTATTGGGGATCAGCGCATAGATGAAGGTGAAGGCGCCGATCAGCACGATATAGGGAAGGGCGCGGGTTCCCTGCTCGACGATGAACCGCACCGGCCCCCATTCCACGACCGAGCCGACCATCGAATTGGACAGCGCGCCCGCCGCGATGCCGGCAAAGGTGAAGGCGACGATGGGGCCGAGCAGCCCCATGCTGACAAGCTCGGTGAATTGCTGGGTGATCGACCGGCTCGCCTCGACATGCCAGATCGCGTTGAAGGCTTCTTCCACCTTCTTGATCATCGAAACGACGGTGTAGATGAGGAAGGCGAAACCGACCGTGCCCAGCACATTGGCGTTCACGCGCTGCACGAATTCCATCATGCGCTGCGTGACCTCCGCGCCCTGATCGCCGAGCGGGGAGAGGAAGTCGGAGAGCATGCTCTCGATATAGCTGTCGAAACCGAAGGCCCGGGCGATGGCGAAGCCGATGGCCAGCGCCGGGACGATCGAAAGCAGCGTCGTATAGACCAGGCTCATCGCCCTGAGATTGAGCGAGCCCGCAAGCAGGTCGCGAATGACGACCCAGGAAATCCGCAGCGACGTGACGAGAACCCGGCGCCAGAACGGCTGGTCTTCGTCCATCGGTTCCCAGATGAAACTCTCAACACGGCTTTGAAGCAGACTTGGGCTGATCATGGCGCAATCCAGAATCGTTTCCGGGAACCATAGACCGCGCAACGGCGTTTCGGGTCTTTCATCGGTCCGGTCGTCGCAGGGAAGCGCCGGCCGCGCGCCGGACGATGACGACGGCGCCGCCGGCGGCGGCCTGGGACAAAAGAAAGACCCCCCAGCTGGGGGTGGGGGGTCTCGAACTTGTAGGGCCGGGAAACCCGGCCGGAGGTCTTGTTAGCGGCCGTGTCAGCCGATAACGAGTTCCTCGGCAGAGAAACGACCGTTTCGGCCTTCCACCAGTTCGTACTGGATGGACTGGCCTTCCTGCAGTGTTTTCTGTCCGGCACGTTCAACAGCCGAGATGTGCACGAACACGTCCTTGCCGCCGTCTTCCGGTGCGATGAACCCATAACCTTTCGTGGCGTTGAACCACTTAACGACTCCGGTAGCCATATGCGTCGATAGCCTTCAGTAAGTAAGTAATCAGGGCACCCCCGGGATTACCGAAGATGTCCAGTTGTTAACGCTATCACCGAACAATCGCCGTCGCGAATCGAAATCTGGACTGCGGTCGATATAATTTCGGGGCGCTCGTAAACATTTAGTACCGTTCGTATTTTCGGCGTCCGCGCGTTTCGCGGAACGGGAAATATGCGTTCGGGCCTTTCGCCGCGGCGTTGTCATCCCCGCGTCGGGAACCAAATGTTAAATATAAAGACCTAGCGTTGCTGCCTTGCGGGCAGGATGTTTGAGCGCGCCCGCGTTGCTGTTCCAGGTGGCGGATCGGAGCTATGGAGAGTACGGCCGATACAGGCTTGAGCAGGAAGCTGGCGCAGTATCTTGAGAAACTGCCCGAGCCGGCTCTGCTGAAACTCGCCTACGGATTGGAGCGCGAGAAACTTCGCGGCACGCAGGGTCTGCCTTTCGACGAACTGATTTCCGCGCTTCGTCCGCTTCTGGCCACGGTCGGCGGCGAGCGTCCGGGCCTGCCCGATCCCATGCGCCATTTCTGCCAGCCTTTCGAGGATCTTCTGGTTACGGACGGTGTACGCCCGGGACGGGGGCAGATCTCGCGCAGCGCCATCGCGCTTGTCTGGGCCTGGCTCGAAAACGATCTCCTGCCCGACGCGCTGCCCGATCTTTGCCGGCATGTGACGGAAAAGACGCTGGAAGGCGACAAGGCCGGTCTCGAAGCGGCCGTGTCCGTCATGCATGCGTCGGCCTCGCGCGCCATGCTCGCCGAGATCGAGCGGACGAGAAAGGATGCCGCCTATCGCCGGGAACTGGAGCGCCGGCTGTCGGGCGAAGAGGGGCTCGACGACGCCCGCAAGATCGCCGATGTGCTGGCGATCGCGCCGGCCATGCTGAAGCTCCAGAAGATGCTGCCCAAGCCGATCGCCAATCTCGACGAGACCATGGTCGCGCAGGTCAAGGAGCTTTACGACGAAGTCGGCGACGAGGCGCCGGACCGCGCCATCTACATCGCTTACGGCCTGGCGGGCCGGCTGAGCGAACCGCATCAGGTGCTGCGTCTGGCGCGCCGCATCGCGCATCAGCGCAACGACATCCTGATCAGCCGGACGGAACTTGCCGTGCTCGGCGAGGATATTCTGTCGGAAATGGAAGCCATTGCGGGCCGGGCCGAAGCCGCGCGCCCCGGGCGGACGGATCTGGAAAAGCTACTGGAGGACGTGAAACGCTTCACGCGCCTTTCAAAGGGGCTGACGACGGAGATCGACCTGCGCCGTTGCGGCGAATGGGGGCAGCGCCTGCTCGGCGCGCGCGCCAAATTCTCCGTCGCGCTGGCCGAAGAGCTGTCGCGCATCGAACTCATTCTGGTGCGGGCGCTGCCCTTGCAGCAGGTCGGCGCCTATGGCCGGGGGGCGCCCCAGCGGCCGGATATCGCCGTCGCGCCGTCGAAAGACCGCAGCGACAAGGCGCTGGCCGCCGTGCATTTCCTGCACGGCATCGCGCCCTATGCCGAGGCGGTGGGCGCGCAGAGCCATTGCTGCAGCGTGAACAAGCAGGTCAACGCCTATCTCGATGCCTATGAGGACCGCCTGCTGGAGGAATTGCGCCTGTCGGACGGCGAAAGGCGCGAACACGCCTCCCGCTATCTGGAACTGGTGGCGCATTTCCGCGAGGAACTCGGCTATCTCGATCAGGCCGACATTCTGCGCCGCCGTGGCCTTGCCGCGGCGCAGGGTTGAGCGCGAGGCGCCTCAGCGTTCCGAAAATTCTTCCGCATAGGCAAAGAGCCCCGGCGCGCCGCCCGTGTGCAGGAACACCACATTGTCTTCCGCGCGCATCCGCCCGTCGAGAATGAGGCCGATCAGGCCCGCCATGGCCTTGCCCGAATAAACCGGGTCAAGGAAAACCCCTTCGAGACGCGCCACGGTTTCCACCGCCCGGCGCATCTGCTCGGTGGGAATGCCGTATCCCTCGCCGAGATAGCCCGCTTCCAGCGCCACGACGTCGTTCGGCGGCAGCTCCGCGCCCAGCGCCTCCGCCGTCTTGACCGCGAGCGCGTGAATACCGTTGGCCATGGCCTGGGTGTCGTCGCGATAGACATTGATGCCCAGCACGGCGGGGCCGCCCGGACGCAGCATCTGCCCGGCGACGAGACCGGCCTGCGTGCCGCCGCTCGACGAGCCGTGCACGATATGGCTTGCCGATATCCCGCGCGCCTCGAGCTGGTCGGAAAGTTCCAGATAGGCATTCACATAGCCCATCGTGCCGGTGACGTTGGACCCGCCGACGGGCACGAAATAGGCCTTGCGCCCCTGCGAGGCGAGTTCCTGCATGACGCGCTCGAAGACCTTTGCCGGATCGGCGTCCGCCGCCTCCACGATCACGCGCGCGCCGAGCAGGTCGTCCAGAAGCAGATTGCCGGAGCGGCGATAGTCGCGGCCCCGATAGGGCACGGTATCGAACAGCACGAGAACGCAGTCGAGCCCCGCGGCCGCCGCGGCCGCCGCCGTCTGGCGCGCATGGTTCGACTGGGCCGCGCCCGCCGTGATGACGGTGTCGCAGCCCCCCGCCAACGCCTCGCCGATCAGGAATTCGAGCTTGCGCGTCTTGTTGCCTCCGAAGGCGAGCCCGGTGCAGTCGTCGCGCTTGATGAAGAGGCGCGGCACGCCGTTATCCGTCATTTCCGCGAGCGCGGCGCGCAGGCGAGGGAGTTCGTCGAGCGGCGTCGGCAGATGGGCAAGCCGCGCGCGGGGCAGGGCGGCGAGTTTGTCGGACATGGATGTTTCCTTTCGCACGGATTTTCCGCTCAGATCGTTCCGTCCGCGCGCATGGCGCCGATCTCTTCGGGAGTGTAGCCGAGCGAGGCGAGGATGGCGTCGGTATGTTCGCCGAGCTGCGGGGCGCGATGGCGAAGCGCCCCCGGCGTGCGCGACAGGCGCACCGGCGTTTCGGCAATCGGCGCAGCCCCCTCCATGCCCGGAAAGGCGAAGGGGTGCAGATAGCCCATCGCCTGGATGTGCCGGTCGTCCAGCGCCTGCTGTGGCGAATAGACGGGCCCGGCGGGAATGCGGGCGGCCTCCAGTTCGGCCAGCGCCTCTTCGGTGGTGCGCTCGCTGGCCCATTCGCGCGTGCGCTGCGAAAGCAGCTCGCCATGGTCGCCGCGCGAGATGTCGTCCTTGAAGCGCGGGTCTTCGAGCCATTTTTCCGGATCGCCCATCAGCCGCGCCCAGCGTTTAAAAAGCGGCTGGCCGATGACCTGTACGAGAATCCAGCCATCCTTTGTCGGCACGATGTCGGCAGGCCCCGCGTAAGGACTGCGATTGCCGATGGCGACGCGGTCGAGCTGGCGCATCTGCTGTTCGATCAGGTGGAAGTTGAAGAAGGAAAGCGCGGTCGACAGAAGCGACCCTTCCACCATCTGTCCTTCGCCGGAGCGCGCCCGCTCCATCAGCGCGGCCATCGTGCCGAAGGCGGAAAGCGAGGCAGTGCCGAAATCGACCCAGGGGGCGTAGGATTTCATCGGCTCGTCGGGATGGCCGGTGAGATAGGATGCGCCCACCATGGACTGCGTGACGCCGTCGAAGCCCGTCCGCTCGCTATAGGGGCCGCCATGGCCGAAGGCGGAGACGGTGGTGAGGATGATGTCGGGCTTTACCGCCTTCAGGCTTTCGTAATCGAGCCCCATCGCTTTCAGCGTCGCAGGCGGCAGGTTGGCGACCACGACATCGGCGGTGGCGGCGAGCTTCTTCACGACCTCGCGGCCTTTTTCGCTCATCGGGTCGAGCGTGAGACCGCGCTTGTTGCGGTTCATCTGCAGATACATGGCGCCTTCGCCGCCATCGCCCGCCGCCGCGCCGGGCACGACGGGCTGCACGAAGCGGTCTTCGCTGCCGTCGCGCTTTTCCACCCGGATGACTTCCGCGCCGAGATCGCCCAGCAGCGCCGCGCAATAGGGACCGGCGATGTAGCGCCCGAAATCGAGTACCCGGACGCCTTCGAGAAGTGGTCGTGCCGTGCCGTTTTGATCCATTCTTCAGAACCCTCCACTTGTCCTGCCGGCTGTTTTTTCGCGCCGGTCCGCGTTTTTCCGCACGATAAGCGCCCGGCTCGCCGGTGGCCAGAAGCGCAATAGCGGTTTTGCCATTTGTTTAGGGTTGTTCCCTAGGGTTGCTCCTGTCCGGCGCGTTGCGTTCGGCCGGATACCGGCGACGATCTGTCAGGCGTTCTTTGTTCTCGCTCTTCGGGAGAGCTTGAGGAGGAAGACCGGCTTCCGTCATGCCGGAGGGGAGAAGGGCGAGCTTTCGCCGCAAAGGGAGTGTGCCATGAATCTTGGCGCCACAATGAAGCACATGGCGGGAAAGCGCATGGTGGAACCGGCGGGAACGGACGCGGCCGGCGGGACGCGCGATTCGGCGTTCCTTCGCTGGACGGGGGAATTTACCGACGCGGCGCTCGAACAGGAATTCCTGCACGCCAATCTGAAGGATCTGCGGGCCCGGGTCCGCGCCACGCTCTATGGCTGCTATGTGTTCGTCATCTGGGGCGTGTTCGATTTCCTCACCCATGGACCGACGCCGCTCTTCTTTCTGGTGACGACCGGACGCCTGGCAGCGCTCCTGTTGCTTGTCGCGGCCCTCAAACTTTTCAAGACGCCGTCGCAACTCAACGGCCTGTTCTCCGCGCTCACCATGGCGCAGTTTCTGGTCGCCGTCATCGCGCCCTTCTCGCTCTGGTGGGACAGCACGGATTACAGCACGGGCATCATGAGTATCGTCGTGGTGCTTTTCGCGTTCTATGTCGGCGTGCCGAACAAGCTCTCGCGCAATCTCGCCGCGTCGCTGGTGCTGACATTCTGTGCGATTCTGGTGGCGCCCGCGCTGGGCAATTACGATCCGGCGACGCTGCTTCAGAATGCGCTGCTGCTGTTCGCCGCCAATGCGGTCGGCGTTCAGATCGTGCGCGCCAGTAACCGTCTGCGCCGCGAAGCCTATCTGACCATGCGTCAGCAGGACGAACTGAACGAACAGCTCACCCATGAAATCGATGTGCGCCGCGAGGCCGAGCAGGCCATGCGCGAAACGGAGGAGAGTTTCGAAAGCCTCTTCTTCAATGCGCCCCAGCCGCTCGCGCTGGTGGACCCGCGCAGCCTCGAAGTGATCCAGGCGAACAGCGCCGCGCAGGCATTGGTGGGGTATGAGAAGGAAGGCGACGGCAAGCTGAACGTCTCGAGCTTCTTTCCCAGCGGCGATGTCGTGCCGTCATTGCGCATGGTCGCCGAAAGCGGCGGGCGCGGCGCGGGGAACGAAGTCGAACTGATCCGCTCCGACGGAACCCCGATCTGGGTGGCCGTATCGGTTGCGCCGGTGGGGTTCAAGGGTCGCCGGTCCGTTCTGGTGGGACTTCAGGACGTGACCGAAAAGCGCCGCCAGCTCGATACGCTGCGCCAGGCGCGCGACATGGCCAATGAGGCCAGCCGGTCCAAATCCGAATTCCTCGCCAATATGAGCCATGAGCTGAGGACGCCGCTCAACGCGATTATCGGCTTTTCCGAGGCGTTGCAGAACGAACTTTTCGGCCCCGTCGGCTCGCCGCGCTATCGCGAATATGCCGAGGACATTCACGACAGCGGCGTGCATCTCCTCACTCTCATCAACGACATTCTGGACCTGTCGAAAATCGAGGCGGGGCATTTCAAGCTCCATGAGGACGAGGCGGACCTCAATCCGATCGTCTCCTCCGCCTTGCGGCTCGTCCATCACCGCGCCGAAAAGGCAGGCATTTCGCTCAATTGCGTGTTGCCGGATCCGCCGCTCACCGTCGTCGTCGACGAGCGCGCCCTGAAACAGGTCCTGATCAATCTCCTCACCAATGCGGTGAAGTTCTCCAACACCGGTTCCGCCGTGACGGTCAGCGCCGGTCTGAGAAGCGACTCCTTGCGCATTTCGGTCGCCGATCGCGGCATCGGCATGGAGGTGGACGACATTCCCCGGGCGCTCGCCCCCTTCAGCCAGCTCGACGGCACATTGTCGCGCAGCCATGAGGGAACCGGGCTCGGCCTGCCGCTCGCCAAGCATCTGACCGAGCTGCATGGCGGTGCGCTTTCCATCGAGAGCGCGCCCGATATCGGAACGACGGTGCATGTCGACCTGCCGATCGACTGCGTTGCCAGTCACGCCGACGGGAGCCGGGACACCGCCTGAGCCGCATCAGTTCGCGGACGACGCCTCGCCGTCCCGCTCGCCGGGCCGGTAGGCTTCCCGGACATGGCCTTTCAGCTCGGCCTCCGTGAAGAGTTCCGGTCGCATTTCCTCGCCGGCATAGAGCGGTGTCTGGTCCGCATAATGCGGCGAGGCGGGGCGGGTCATGGCGCTGCCGAACTGGCTGACATTCCGTGAGCTGACCTTGCCCGCCGCATCCCATTCCACGAACATGAAAAGCGTGTCGCCGCCGATGGCCTTGAGCCGTCCGTCGTCGAGCTTCTTCGCGTAGATCGCGCGCAGGAGATCCGGTCCGCCGGCGACCGGCAGGTCGACATCGCCCCGGATGAGGCGATTGACCTCGCCCCATGCCGGGTCGAGCCGCCCGAAATGCTCTTTCAGCCGCGTAATGGCCTCATGCAGCGTGTCCATCGGGTCGGGCGGCGTCTCGCCGACGATGCCGGCATGGACGACGGGTTCGGCCATCAGAATGGCGAGCGCGGCGCCTCGGCTGTCCTTCGTCGCGCGCATGTCCCAGTTGCGAAGGATCTTTTGTGCCTCGGCAAGATCCTTGTCGTCGCCCGGATCGACGGAGGCGACCTTCTTCAGAAGCTTCGCCATCTCTGATTTTTCCGAATAGGCGACGTCGAACTTGTAGGCGCGGAATTCGTCTCGCGTGATCCGCGGGTCGGCGCCGAAGGTTTCTTCCAGCCGGTAGGCCCGGTTCGTCATGTCCCGCTGAATACCCATCCAGTCCGGAAAGGCCGAGGCCTCGAGATTGGAAGAGGGTGTTGTGGCGCGGAACGGCGTGTTGTTGGCATTGAAGAGCACGCCGCTTTCGGGATTGACGTATTTGGGGATGCCGTCGAAGGGGACGTAGTCCTGCCAGATCAGGTCCGACCGGTCGCCCGGCAGCACGCCTTGCCAGTCGAAGCCCGGCTTCCGCTTCGGGAACTGGGCATTGTAGATATAGGCGATGTTGCCCGCGCGGTCGGCATAGACATAGTTGATGCTCGGCAGCGCCTGCAGCTTCAGGGCGTCGAGGAACTCGTCGAGGTTCCGTGCCTTGTCGAGCCGGTAATATTGCTCCACCTGCCGGTATTCGCCGAGGCCCGCATAGCGCACGGCGAAATAGCCGTTGGGCGTCTTCAGGACCGGCCCGTGTTCGGAGCGCAGCACGTCGCGTTCCACCGTCCACCAGAACGGCCCCCAGAGATCGACCCTGATCTCGGCGGTTTCCTTCTCGAAATCGCGCCACTTTCCGTCGAGAAGATACTGGTTCTCATCGTCCGGGTTGATGGTGAGCCGGTAGATGTCGACGAGGTCCGGCTCGTTGACGGTGTTGGCCCAGCCCAGATTTTCGTTGTGACCGTGCAGCATGAAGGGCGAACCGGGGAAGAAGCCGCCGGAGACATGCCAGCCTTCTGCGCTGTGGAGTTCCGCCTCGTACCAGGCGACGGGCCCGCTATAGGGCTGGTGCGAATTGACGAGAAGGCGCGTCACGCCGTCGTCGGAGCGCGAGGGCGCGACCGCCACGCCGTTGGACCCGATGGGCAGCCTTGCGGCGCCGGGCAGGAAGGCGTCCTTCTCCTGTTTGGAAAGTTCCTTCGACTTGCTGCCGATGCGGCCTTCGAAAACGGCGATCAGCGTCTTGTCGAGCCCGTAGAAGAACGGCGTCTTGAAGACGAACCCCGCCGCCACATCCTTGCCGGTGAAAGGCAGGAACCCCGTATCCACCTCGTCGGGATGCTTCACGGCGTAGAAGTTCACGCCTTCGGCATAGGCTTCCAGAACCTCGCGCAGATCTTCCGGCAGCTTGTCGTAATTCGCATTCACCGTGTCCCACACGCCCATCAGGCGGACCAGATAGTCGGTAATGGCCGCTTCCTTGCCCTTATAGGCGGCGAGCTTGCCACGGGTGGCGATGGCGACATTCTGGATGGTGGAGAAATCGTCTTCCGAATGGGCAAAACCGAGTCCGAAGGCGACATCCGCGTCGCGCGGCCCCGAAATATGGGGAATGCCGTATTCGTCCCGCTCGATCTGGACGTCATAGGTTTTCGCCGCGGCGAGGATAGGGGCGGGATCGGCCGGGGCGGGCGCTTCCATCGCTCCGCGCACGAGAATGACGGCCAATACGAGCGCGACGAGGCCTGCGAGGGCCGCGAGGCCCGTTTTCAGATAACGAAGCATGGATGGGTCCGGTTCCTGACGTTTCTCTTGATATCGTCCCGAAGGCCGATCTGGGCGGGAAGGGTAACCGGGCCACAGCCGCGCGCAAGGCCTGCGGCGCCTCGCCGCTTTCCGCGAGCGTCTCAAGCCTCTATATCTCGGGCCCGGTGGCGGCAGCCAGGTTCAGACACACGCGGCCCGAGGAGACGAGTTTTGGCATTCGATTTTGCAGGCATGGCCGTGTGGCTCATCTTTGCGGTGCTCACCGGCGCGGCCATCTGGGCCGTGCTGCGCCCGCTTATGGCCGCGCCCAAGGATGCGCCCGCTTCCGAAGCCGAATTCGAGGTGACGCTTTATCGCGACCAGCTTGCCGAAATCGACCGCGACCTTTCGCGCGGCACGATCGGCGAGGCGGAAGCGGAATCCGCGCGGCTGGAAGTCTCCCGGCGCCTGCTTGCCGCGGATGAGGAAGCCCGCAAGGGCGAGCCGGAGAAGGCGACCGGCGCGGCCGGACATAAATGGGTCGCGCTGGGCATCATCGTGCTCGTGCCGCTTTTCTCGCTCGGCATCTATCTCATGCGCGGCGCCCCCGACATTCCCGACCAGCCGTTGCTCGCGCGTCTCGACAAGCCGGCGCAGGAATTGCCGCTGCCGGGCCTCATCGCCAAGGTGGAGCGGCACCTGAAGGAACATCCCGACGACGCCCAGGGCTGGGCGGTGCTGGCGCCCGCCTATATGCGCATCGGCCAGGCGGATAAAGCCGTCGCGGCGGTCGGCAGGTTGATGGCAATCAGAGGCGAGAGTGCGGACCTCTATGCAGAGCGCGGGCAATTGCGCGTTCTCGGTGCGCGCGGCGAGGTGACCGACGCCGCGCGGGAGGATTTTCGCGACGCGGTGAAGCTCAATCCGGGGCACCCCAAGGCGAATTATTATCTGGGCCTTGCCGAAGTCGAGGACGGCAAGAAACAGGCGGCGGAAACGCGCTGGCAGCGGCTTGTCGATACGGCGCCGGAGGATGCGCCCTGGCTGCCGGGGCTGAAGGCACGGCTTGCCGAACTGAAATCCGGCGCCCCGGCCGCGAAAACGCCTCCCGGCCCGAGCGCCGCCGATGTGGATGCGGCAAGCCGGTTGAGCCCCGAGCAGCGCCGTCAGATGATCGAAGGCATGGTGGCGCGTCTGGCATCGAAGCTGGAAGACGAGCCCGGCGACCTGGCAGGCTGGCAGCGCCTCATTCGCGCCTATCGGGTGCTTGGCGACGACGGGAAGGCGGACGCCGCGCTCAAGAGAGCGAAGACGCAATTCGCCGACGATCGCGATGCGCTGAAACAGCTCGACGCGGCCGCCCGGACGCAGCAGGCCCCCGGCGCGAACTAATCCCCGTCTTTCATGCGCTTCCTATCCTGATCGTTCGGACAGGACAGGGAGCGGATGATGCTGAACGATCTCCAGAAACGAACGGCACAGGCCATCGTCAATATCTTCGAGACGGGCCATGTGCAGGGCGACTATGCCAGCGTGACCCGGCTCGCGGGCGACAGTGGCGGGCTGACCTATGGGCGGTCGCAAACGACGCGCGCAAGCGGCAATCTTCACAAGCTGGTCGACGCCTATTGCGCGGCGCCGGAGGCGGCCCGTGCCGCGGATCTTGCGCCCTATCTGCCGAAACTGGCCGCGCGCGACGACGCGCTGGATACGGACGATGTCTTTTGCGCGCGGCTGCGCGAGGCGGGCGCGGATCCCGTCATGCGGCATGTGCAGGATGCGTTTTTCGACAGGCTCTTCTGGACGCCCGCGTCGCGTGAGGCGGCGCGGCTGGGGCTGGAGGAGGCGCTGAGCGTCGCCACGGTCTATGACAGTTACATCCATGGCTCATGGGCTCGGATGCGCGACCGTACGATCGGGGCGGCGGGCACCCCGACAAGCCGCGGTGCGCGCAGTTGGACGCAAAGCTATCTCCATACCCGCCGCGCCTGGCTCGCAGGCCACGCCAATCGCCTGCTGCATCGCACCGTCTACCGCATGGATGCGCTGCTCGCGCTGGCCGATGAGGGGAATTGGGCGCTCGACCTGCCGCTCACGCTGCGCGGACAGCAAATAACCCCTGAAAAACTGTGGCCTTAGCGCGCAAACCGCGACGATTTGCGTTTTGATGAGGCGGGAGCGGGCGCTATATCTTGCCCCGGATTTTCCGGAGACCCGATCTTCCAGCAAGCATGGGACCCCATATGACGCGCAAGCAGCGCCGCGCCGCCTTCATCGTCCTCGGACTGGCCATTCTCGGGATCGCCGTCGCGCTCGTGCTGAATGCCATGCGCGACAGCATCGTCTTCTTCTACAGCCCGAGCGACATCGCGGAAAAGGCCATCGGTCCCGGCGAAAGGCTGAGGCTGGGCGGGCTTGTGCAGCCGGGCTCGGTCGTGAAGGACGGCTCCACCGACGTGATCTTCACGATCACCGATTTCGGCGACAGCATCCGCGTTCACTACAGCGGCATCCTGCCCGACCTGTTCCGCGAGGGGCAGGGCGTGGTGGCCGAGGGCGAGCTGCGGCCCGACGGCAGCTTCAGGGCCGATAGCGTGCTGGCCAAGCATGACGAAAACTACATGCCGCCCGAAGTGGCCGAGGCGCTGAAGAAACGCGGCGACTGGCAGGGCGAGGAAGGATCCGGCAGACCCCACGCCGAAAAATACGGAGAGGGGGCCTATCCGTGATTGCCGAGACAGGTCATTTCGCCCTCGTACTCGCGCTGGCCGTGGCACTGGTCCAGATGATCCTGCCGGCCTATGGCGCGTGGAAAGGCGATCACGCGATGATGCGCGTCGGAACGCCCGCCGCGCTGGCCCAGCTCGCGCTGGTTGCCATCGCCTTTCTGGCGCTCACGCTCGCCTTTGTGGTTTCCGATTTCTCGGTCGCGCTCGTCGCCAACAATTCGGCGGTGGACAAGCCGCTCATCTTCAAGATTTCCGGTGTCTGGGGAAATCATGAAGGCTCCATGGTTCTCTGGGTGCTGATCCTCGCGCTTTACGGCGCGCTGGTGGCGCTGTTCGGCCGCAATCTGCCCGACCGCCTGAAGGCGAACGTGCTCGCCGTGCAGGGCTCGGTCGGCGTGGCCTTCCTGCTCTTCATCCTCGCCACCTCCGATCCCTTCCTGCGGCTCGACCCGGCTCCCTTCGAGGGGGCGGGGCTCAATCCCATTCTGCAGGACCGCGCGCTCGCCTTTCATCCGCCCTGGCTCTATGCGGGCTATGTCGGGTTTTCCATGACCTTCAGCTTCGCCATCGCCGCGCTGATGGAAGGCCGGGTGGACGCGGCCTGGGCGCGCTGGGTCAGACCCTGGGCGCTGGCGGCCTGGCTGGCGCTGACCATCGGCATCGCGATGGGGTCGTGGTGGGCCTACTACACACTGGGCTGGGGCGGGTTCTGGTTCTGGGACCCGGTAGAAAACGCCTCGCTCATGCCATGGCTGGCGGGCACGGCGCTCTTGCATTCGGCCATCGTCGCCGAAAAGCGCGGCGCACTCAAAAGCTGGACCATCCTGCTCGCCATCCTCGCCTTCTCGCTCTCGCTGGTGGGCACCTTCCTCGTGCGCTCCGGCGTGCTGACATCGGTCCACGCCTTCGCGGTGAGCCCGGCGCGCGGCGTCTTCGTGCTGGCGATCCTCGGCGTTTTCGTCGGCGGATCGCTGACGCTTTATGCCTGGCGCGCGCCGATGCTGAAGACCGGCGGTCTCTTCGCGCCGATCAGCCGCGAGGGCGCGCTGCTGTTCAACAACCTTCTGCTTACGGCGTCGGCGGCGGCGGTGTTCATCGGCACGCTCTACCCCTTGCTGCTCGATGCGGTCGGCGGGCCGAAGATCACCGTGGGGCCGCCTTTCTTCAACACGACATTCGTGCCGCTCTGGGCGCCGCTGCTCGTCATGGTGCCGTTCGGCCCGATGATGAGCTGGAAGCGCGGCGACATCGTCGCGGCCGGACAGCGCCTGATCTTCGCCGCCGGTGCCGCCTTCGTCGTCTGCCTCGTGCTCTACGGCGTGGTGAGCGACGGGCCGTGGCTTGCGCCCATCGGCATGGGCGTGGCGGTCTGGCTCGTTATCGGTGCGCTGTCGGAAATCGCCTGGCGCGTGAAACTCTTCACCGCGCCGGCCGGCGAAAGCTGGCGCCGTGCCCGCGGCCTGCCGCGCGCCGCATGGGGAACCATGCTTGCCCATGGCGGTCTCGGCATCGCGGTGGCGGGCATTGTCGGCGTGACGGCCTGGAAGTCGGAACGCATCGTGGCCCTGCCCGAAGGGGGAACGACCTCGATTTCCGGCTACGAGCTGACGCTTGAAAAGGTCGGTACGCGCGGCGGGCCGAACTACGATGCGACGACCGGCGTGGTGCGCGTGGAAAGGGGCGGCGAGTTCGTGACCTTCCTGCTGCCCGAGCGCCGCCGCTATCCGACCGAGCGACAGGAAAAGACCGAGCCCGCCATCTACACGACCGGCTTCTCCGATCTCTATGTCGTGCTGGGCGAGGGCAACCGCGCGGGCGAATGGGCCTTGCGGGCCTATGTGAACCCGCTTGCGCCGTTCATCTGGCTGGGCGGCATGGTGATGGCGCTGGGCGGCCTCGTATCGCTGACCGACCGTCGGCTGCGCGTCGGCGCGCCGCAGCGGGCCCGGACCAAAGGGCGCAGCGCAGCCGCGCCCGCGGAGTGACCGATGAAGCTCAGCGCATTCCTCTTCGCATTGCTGTTCGCGCTGACGCCGGCGACCGCCTTCGCCGTCATTTCGCCGGACGAGAAGCTGTCCGATCCCGGGCTCGAGGCGCGGGCGCGCGAAGTCTCGAAAGAGTTGCGCTGCCTGGTTTGCCAGAACGAATCCATCGACGATTCGGATGCGGAACTTGCCAAGGATCTGCGCATGCTGGTGCGCAAACGCATCCTTGCCGGCGACACGAATGAGGAAGTGAAGCAGTATCTCGTCGCGCGCTATGGCGAATTCGTGCTGATGAGGCCGCCTTTCCAGCCCGCGACATGGCTCTTATGGCTCGGGCCGGGCGCGATCCTGCTGGGCGGCGCCGTCGGGATCGTCCTCTTCCTGCGCCGCTCGTCCCGCCGCGACGAAAACGCGACCGGCAATCCGGCGCTCAGCGAAGCCGAGCGCCGCCGCCTCGACGAAATCGTGAAGAACGATCCGCCGGAATGACGAGCGCTCGTCATAGTCCCGTCGCCTAACTGTCCGGCTGAAGGAAGCCGGCCACCGCGTCCCACACTTCCTGAGCGCGGAGGATGCGGTTATGGCCATAGGTTTCGGTCTTCATGACGGATGTGCCGGGCCACAGCTCGGCGATCCGGTCCGCATCTTCATGCCGGACCTTTTCATCGTCCCTGTCGTAAATGGCGAGCAAGCGCGCATCGTCTTCAGGCTGGTAGGACTGTCCCTTGGTCAGCGCCGTCCATGTCGTCTGGAACTGCTCCGCCAGGATCGGTTTGACGTATTCGAGCGTCTCGTCATCCGCTCCCGCCTGCTGCCTGAAACTGTCGAGCGGGACATAGGGGTAGAGCGGGGCCGAAATGCAGACATAGCGTTCCGCGTGAACCCGGTAGAGCGTGCGCGCCCGCATCATGGCGAGACCACCGGCGGAATGACCGATCCAGGCGTAAATCGGCTCCCCAACGGCGCGGGTGAGATCGCGCACATCATTGATGAAGGTGTGAAACCCGACCCGTTCGTTCCGGGAATCCCCATGCCCGCCCGCGTCGAAGAAGACGCAACGATATCCGTCCCGAGAGAGAAAGCGGGCAAGGCCTGCCATCTGTACGCCGCGGCCGCCATAGCCATGTACCATCAAGACGAGCGGTCCCTGACCGACCGACCAGGCAAGGCGGCTCTTGTCCGGCCCGAAGCGGAAACCTTCAAGCCCGTCCAGCAGATGTTCATCCTGCGGACGCATGGGCATCGGTGTGGAATGGGCAAGCATCAGCGCAAGCTGCGCCGCCGTGTCTACAAGGGTTTCGGATTTGGCCTCTCCGGCCGGCGGCGTCGCACTCATGACAGTCTCTCCTCTGCAAGAAGTTCATCCGTGCTCTGTGTTTCGGAGACAGCAATGCTTGCACCATGTAGACCAGTCAATATAATTCGTGAGAGATTCATCGACGGGAGAACGGGCCTTGTCCGCAGCGCCGAAACACAGACAGCCGATTATCAATGCCGCCGTTACGTTATTTCGTCGGCAGGGCTATGCCGGGACGGGCCTGAACGACATTGTCGATGCGAGCGGCGCGCCGAAAGGCTCGCTCTATCACTACTTCCCCGACGGCAAGGTCTCGATTGCCGTGGCCGCGGTGGAGGAGGCGGGACACCGCGTCGCCGACACGCTTGCCGAACTGGCCGGCGACGCGCCGACGGCCGGCGATCTGCTGATCCGCCATGCAAATCAGCTCGCGGGCTGGATGAAGAAATCGGGATACCGCGACGGGTGCCCCATCACGACCGTGCTGCTGGAACTCGCGCCGAGAGAGCGCGTTGTTTCCAAGGCCGGCCGGAACGCATATGCCGCAAGATTGAAGATTTTGACGGATAAACTTGTCGCGGACGGGTTTGCGCGCGCCAGGGCCGAAAGGCTGGCCGTGCTTTGCATATCCGCCTTGCAGGGCTCGCTGGTCCAGGCGCGGGTGGAGCGAAGCGCGGCCCCGATTCTCACCGCGGCGGACGAACTGGCCCGGCTGCTGGATACCGAGCTATCCGGCGGATGACGCGGCGGCCCTTCGAAAGCGGTCGGCTTGCAGCTAGAGTGACCGTCCCGAACGGAAAGAGGCCTTCATGACGGATAGCGCCATTCGCACGCAGAAAGTCACCTTCAAGAGCGCCGAGGGAGGCGATCTGGCCGCGCGGCTCGACAGCCCAAAGGACCGCGTCCGCGCCTATGCGCTGTTTGCGCATTGCTTCACCTGTTCCAAGGATGTCTTCGCGGCGAGCCGGATTTCGCAGGCGCTGGCCGCGCGGGGCATTGCGGTGCTGCGTTTCGACTTTACCGGGCTGGGCGATTCCGACGGGGATTTCGCCAATACCAATTTCACCTCCAATGTGCAGGACCTGATCGCCGCGGCGGATTTTCTGCGCGAGGAATATGAGGCGCCCGCGCTTCTCATCGGTCACAGCCTGGGCGGGGCGGCGGTGCTGGCGGCGGCGCATCGCATGCCGGAAGCGCGCGCGGTGGCGACCATTGCCGCGCCCTCCAGCGCCGAGCATGTGAAGGCGCATCTGAACGCCAGCCTGGACGAGATCGAAAGCGCGGGCGAGGCGGAGGTGATGCTGAGCGGCAGGCCGTTCCGCATCCGCAAGCAATTCCTCGACGACATCGAAGGCCGGGCGCTGGCCGGCGAGATCGCCCATATGAAAAAGGCGCTGATCGTTTTCCATGCGCCGAGGGACGAGATCGTCTCCATCGACAATGCGACGGATATTTTCGTCGCGGCGAAACACCCCAAGAGTTTCGTCTCGCTGGACGATGCCGACCATCTGCTGAGCCGCAGGAAGGACGCGGTCTATGTCGCCGATGTGATGAGCGCCTGGGCGTCGCGTTTCATCGACGAGCAGGGCGAGGAGGCTGCGACGGAGCCGGTGGAGAACGGGATCGTCCGCGTGGAGGAAACGCGCGCGGGCAAGCTCCAGCAGCGCGTTCTCGTGCGCGGCCATGTGCTGACGGCGGACGAACCGGAGGATCTGGGCGGCATGGATAGCGGCCCGACGCCCTATGACCTGCTGCTCGCGGCTCTGGGCACCTGCACCTCCATGACGCTGCGCATGTATGCCGACCGCAAGAAATGGCCGCTGGAGCGGGTGCGGGTGGACCTGACACATGAGCGGGTCCACGCGGAGGACTGCGCGGACTGCGAAACCGGAACGGGCATGATCGAGGTGCTGACGCGCGACATCGCCCTGTCCGGCGATCTCGACGAGGCGCAGCGCGAGAAGCTCCTGGAGATCGCGGATAAATGTCCGGTTCACCGGACCATCACGCATGAAATGCATATTCCGACCAAAATTGTCGGTTAGGCCCGTCATGCTGTCGCCATGATTGATGGTTACCGGCTTGTAATGTCTCTTTCATGATTGAGAAAGGGAATGGAAAGCATGCTCTCCGATAGAGAGCAAACGGGTATCCCCCCATATCGGGCAGGGGTGGCAGATCACGGACCCGGCACGGAAAGACCGGGCGAGGCAACACTCATCGAAGTGACAGGAGTTATCCAGTATGGAATACGCCGCAGAAACAGGCGGACGGAGTTCGGCGCAGAAGCCGGCAGGCAAGATGCGCCTGGCGGTGGCAGCCTTCGCCGTCGCAGGGCTTATCGGTCTTCAGGCCGCGCCCGCGCTGGCTCAGGAGCCGCTGGACACGCAGGCCGCCGCGCCGTCCAAATCGGCTCTTCAGTCTCTGCCTTCCTTTGCCGACCTGGTGGAGAAGGTGAGCCCGGCCGTGGTGTCGATCCGCGTGGACGCCGAAGAGGAAGTGCAGAATAACGGCATGCCGGATCTGCCGTTCCCGCCCGGCAGTCCGTTCGAGAAATTCTTCCGCGACCTGCAGCCCAAGGGCAAGGACGGCAAGCCGCTCACCCGCAAGGCGCGGGCGCTGGGCTCCGGCTTCATCATTTCCGCCGACGGGTATGTGGTGACCAACAATCACGTGGTCGGCGGCGAGGCCAGGGACAAGCTGAAAAACGCCAAGATCACCGTGATCCGCAAGAATGGCGACGAATTGTCGGCCAAGCTCATCGGCACGGACCCCAAGACCGACCTCGCCCTCATCAAGGTCGAGCCGAAAAAGGCGCTTCCTTTCGTGAAGTTCGGCGATTCCGACGGGCTGCGCGTGGGCGACTGGGTGCTTGCCGTGGGCAACCCCTTCGGGCTTGGCGGGTCGGTGACCGCGGGCATCGTCTCCGCGCGCGGACGCGAGATCGGCGCCGGTCCCTATGACGATTTCATCCAGATCGACGCGCCCATCAACAAGGGCAATTCCGGCGGTCCGACCTTCGACGTGCATGGCAATGTGGTGGGCGTGAATACGGCCATCTTCTCGCCCACGGGCGGCAGCGTCGGCATCGGCTTCGCCATCCCCTCCACCATCGCGGAAAAGGTGGTGGAAGACCTGAAGGACGACGGCAAGGTGACGCGCGGCTGGCTCGGCGTGGTGATCCAGCCCGTCGACGAGGACATGGCCGCCAGCCTGCAGCTCAAGGAGCCCAAGGGCGCGCTTGTGGCGCAGGTCACCAAGGACGGCCCGGCCCAGACATACGGCGTCAAGGCGGGCGACGTGATCCTTTCCGTCAACGGCAAGACGATGGAAGACGTGCGCGACGTGACGCGGGAGGTGGCCGACCTGAAGCCGGACGAGAATGCGCCGCTGCGCATCTGGCGTGACGGCCGGGAAAAGACGATCACGGTCAAGATCGGCACCTATCCCGACAATGTCGACCTGTCCTCCGACGGCGGCAGTGCGCCTCAGGGGCAGGGCAGCGTGGATACGCTGGGCCTTTCGCTCACCGCCGGCGATGACGGGGTCACGGTGACCGATGTCGACCGCGACAGCGACGCGGCCGAAAAGGGCGTCCGCCCCGGCGATATCATCGTCAATGTCTCGGGCAAGGATGTGAAGAAGCCCGAAGACGTCGTGGCGGCGGTGAAGGCCGCGCAAAAGGACGGCAAGAGCTCCGTGATGCTCCTGCTGCGCAATGACGACCAGCAGCGCTTCGTGGCGCTTTCGGTCAAGGAAAAGAAGTAAGCCGGGAAGCGGGCCGGGGCATCGCGCCGGCCCGCGCCCATGCGAGGTAATCTCATGCGGATACTGGTGATCGAGGACGACCTGGAAGCGGCGGCCTATGTCGTGAAGGGTTTGAAGGAAAGCGGCCATATCGTCGACCATGCCGCCGACGGCGAAGAAGGCCTGACGCTTGCACTTTCCGGTTCCTTCGACGTGATGATCGTCGATCGTATGCTGCCCAAGCGCGACGGCTTGAGCGTGGTGGAGACGCTGCGCGAGGAAGGAAACCGTACCCCGGTGCTCTTCCTCTCGGCGCTGGGCGAGGTGGACGACCGCATCAAGGGCCTGAAGGCCGGTGGCGACGACTATCTCACCAAGCCCTATGCCTTCGCGGAACTGCTGGCGCGCATCGAGGTGCTGGTGCGCCGGGCCAATCCCGACCAGGTTCGCACGCGGCTTCAGGTCGGCGATCTTGAAGTGGACCTTCTGGCCCGCAAGGTGACGCGGGAAGGCCAGGATATAGATTTGCAGCCCCGGGAGTTTCGTCTGCTAGAGTATCTGATGAAACATGCGGGACAGGTGGTCACCCGGACGATGCTGCTTGAGAATGTCTGGGAATATCATTTCGACCCGCAAACCAATGTGATCGATGTGCATATTTCGCGGCTGAGAGCCAAGATCGACAAGAATTTCGAGCAGCCGCTCCTGCACACGATCCGAGGGGCCGGATACTCGCTACGTGCTGCTGACTAATCTCCTCAGGACCTCGACCTTCCGTCTGGCGGTCATCTATCTGGCGCTGTTCGCAGCCTCGGCGATCACGGTGCTGGCCTATGTCTACTGGAACACGGCCGGCTTTCTGGGCCGCCAGACCGACGAGGCCGTCCAGGCGGAGATTACCGGCCTTGCCGAACAATATGCGCAAGGCGGGCTGCCGCTTCTCGTTCATACCGTCATTCAGCGATCGCGCGATCCGGGCCAGAGCATCTATCTCGTCCTCGATCCGGCGGGCCGCGTGCTGGCGGGCACGCTGAACGGCAAGCCCAATGTACGGCCCGGCCCCGACGGCTGGTTCGATTTCGACTATCGCCGCAAGACCATCGACGGCCGGGAAGAGGTAAAGGCCGCGCGCGCCCGCGCCTTTTACCTGCCGGAAGGCTATTACCTGCTGGTCGGCCGCGACGTGCAGGAGCGCCGCGAGATCGAGGACCTCATCACCAATTCGCTTGTCTGGGCCATCGTGCTTACCGTGGCGCTGGGCCTTGTCGGCGGCCTCTTCATGAGCCGCAACATGCTGGCGCGCGTGGACGACATCAACCAGACCAGCCGCGACATCATGCAGGGCGACCTGTCCCAGCGCCTGCCCATTTCCGGATCGGGCGACGAACTGGACCAGCTTGCCGGAAACCTCAACGAGATGCTCGACCAGATCGAGGCGCTGATGACGGGCATGCGTCAGGTGACGGACAATATCGCGCATGATCTGAGAAGCCCGCTCAATCGCCTGCGCAACCGCCTCGAAGTCACGCTGATGCACGATTCATCTCCCGCGGACTACCGCATGGCGCTGGAGCGGACGATTGCCGAAGCCGACCAGCTTCTCGGCACGTTCAACGCGCTGCTGATGATCGCGCGCGCCGAAGCCGGTGCGCTGCGCGAGAGCATGACATGGGTCGATCCGGCAAATGTGGTGCAGGATGTCGCCGAACTTTACGAGCCGGTGGCGGAAGAAAACGATCTGACGCTGCGCATCGAGGCACAGGAAGGGATGAGCATTCGCGGCAATCGCGAGCTTCTCTCGCAGGCCGTCGCCAATCTGCTCGACAATGCGATCAAGCATGGCCGGCCCGTTTCCCCGCAGAGCGAGGCGGCGGCGATCACCGTCACCGTGGCGACGGACCCGGAAAAGCCGGGACGCGGGGTGGTCGTCTCGGTGGCCGACCATGGCGCCGGCATTCCCGAGGCGGAGCGCAGCCATGTGCTGGAGCGTTTCGTGCGGCTGGAAGCCAGCCGCAACACACCCGGCTCCGGCCTGGGCCTGAGCCTTGTCGCCGCCGTCGCGCGGCTGCATGGCGGGCGCGTCACGCTGGAAGACAACGCCCCCGGCCTTGTGGTAGCCCTTCACCTGCCGGTATCGGGCCGGTAGGAACGGTATATCGGCAAGGGGACAGGGATGTGGAAGCATGTCGACGGCGCGTTGATCGAGACCGCCAAGCCGGCATTGACCGCCCATGACCTCGAGCGCGCCGAACACGGCCTTACCGACCTTCAGGCCGCGGCGGAACGGCTGGACGGGAAAGAGGGCAAGGCGCTGGGCGTCTTGCTGAAGAACGATATCCCGCGCGCGCTCATCGGCGGTATTTGCGCGGATTCGCCTTTTCTCGGCCGTCTCATGCTGCGCTATCCCGAACGCCTGCCTGCGCTTTTCAACGAAGCGCCGCGGGACAATCTCACCCGTATCATCGACCGCGTGAAGGCGGCGGCCCTGTCCGAAAGCCGGCCCGGGCTGATGAAGGCCTTGCGCGAAGCGAAGTCGGAAGCGGCTCTCCTGGTGGCACTGGCCGACCTCGCAGGCGTCTGGCCGCTCGAAAGCGTGACGGCCGCGCTCACCGATTTCGCCGATGCCTGTGTGCAGGCGGGCGTGACCTTCCTGCTGCGCGAGGCCGCGACGCGCGGTCAGATCCGGCGCGGGCCCGACGAAGCGCTGGAAGAGGGCAGCGGGCTCGTCATTCTCGGCATGGGGAAATACGGATCGGGCGAGCTCAATTATTCCTCCGACATAGATCTCGTCGTCTTCTACGAGCCCGACCAGATGCCGCTGAAGGACGGCCTCGACCATGGCGAGTTCTTCGTGCGGGTAACGCGCGACCTCGTGAAGCTGCTGCAGGAGCGCACCGAGGACGGCTATGTCTTCCGCACCGATCTGCGTCTGCGGCCCGATCCGGGCGGCACGCCGGTCGCCGTTTCGCTGCCGGCGGCGGAATCATATTACGAAAGCCGGGGCCAGAACTGGGAGCGCGCCGCCTTCATCAAGGCGCGTCCCGTGGCAGGCGACATGGAAGCGGGCGGGCGCTTCCTGAAATTCATCGAGCCCTATATCTGGCGGCGCAATCTCGACTTCGCGGCCATCGACGACATTCATTCCATGAAGCGGCAGATCCACGCCGTCGGTGGGCATGAAACGATTGCGGTGGCGGGGCACAACATCAAGCTCGGCCGGGGCGGTATTCGCGAAATCGAGTTCTTCGTGCAGACGCAGCAGCTCATCGCCGGAGGGCGCGAACATGCGCTGCGCGGCAAGAAGACGATGGAGATGCTGGACGAGCTGGCGCGCCAGCAATGGATCGAAGCGGAAACGGCGGAGGAACTGAAAGCCGCCTATCGTTTCCTGCGCACGCTGGAACATCGCATCCAGATGGTCGCCGACGAGCAGACGCATACTCTGCCCGCAACCGACGAGGGCATCGCGCAGATCGCCGCCTTCATGGGATATGAGGACGCGGAGGCGTTTGCCGCCGAGGTGAAGAAGACGCTGGGCACGGTGCAGGGGCATTACGCGCTTCTGTTCGAGACCGCGCCGCCACTCGCGGAAGAAAGCGGCAGCCTCGTTTTCACCGGTATCGACGACGACCCCGACACGCTGGAAACATTGCGGAGCATGGGCTTTACCCATGCCTCGCAAATGTCGGAGGCGATCCGCGCCTGGCATTCGGGCCGTTTCGCGGCGACGCGCACCACGCGCTCGCGCGAATTGCTGACGGACCTCATGCCCGCATTGCTGCGCGCCCTCTCGCGGACGGCGAACCCGGATACAGCCTTTTCGCGCTTCGACAAATTCATGCGCGGCCTGCCCGCGGGCGTGCAGCTTTTTTCGATGTTCTATTCCAACCCGCATCTGCTGGACCTGCTGGCCGGGATCTGCGGCACGGCGCCGAAGCTGGCGACCTATCTGAGCCAGAACCCGCGCGTGCTGGAAGCGGTGATCGACCCGGACTTCTTCAAGGTGCTGCCGGGGCGGGAAGAATTGCGCGAGAGCCTGCAATCGCAGCTCGTCCACGCGGTCGACTATCAGGACATGCTGGATTTCTCGCGCGTCTGGGCGCGGGAATACCGCTTCCGGCTCGGTGTGCGTGTGCTGACGGGAAGCGCCGACGCGGAGGAGGCGGGGCCGGCCTATGCGGCGCTTGCCGGGGAACTGATCGCGGCGCTGGCCCCCGCGGCGGAGGAGAAGGTCGCAGAGCGCCATGGCCGCATTCCCGGCGGACGCTTCTGTGTTCTCGGCATGGGCAAGCTCGGCGGCGAGGAAATGAGCGCCTCGTCCGACCTCGATCTCATCGTGCTTTACGACGTTCCCGCGCCGGACGCGGAATCGGACGGGGCGAAGCCGCTCTATGCCTCGCAATATTATGCGCGCATCTGTCAGCAGCTCATCAGCGCGCTGACGGCGCCGACGGCGGAGGGAAAGCTCTACGAAGTCGATATGCGCCTGCGCCCCTCCGGCAATGCGGGACCGATCGCGACCCCGCTCGATGCCTTCAGAAGCTACCAGACGACGGAAGCCTGGACATGGGAGCATATGGCGCTGACCCGCGCTCGCCCCATCGCCGGACCCGACGACCTGATCGCGGATGTGG
The DNA here is from genome assembly GCF_011762095.1 of Parvibaculum indicum. Lineage (GTDB taxonomy): Bacteria > Pseudomonadota > Alphaproteobacteria > Parvibaculales > Parvibaculaceae > Parvibaculum > Parvibaculum indicum. Next base: position 32,632 of record NZ_JAASQO010000008.1, read on the forward strand.
AGGCAAGCGTTCGCGACATCCTGACCATGCCGCGCGACCGGCTGAAAACCGCCGTCGATGTGGCCGATATGCGCGACCGCATCGCGAAGGAATTTCCCGACCGGGATCCCTGGGAGATGAAGCATGTGCGGGGCGGGCTCATCGACATCGAGTTCATCGCCCAATACCTCCAGCTCATCCATGGCGCGGAGCACCCCGGTGTGCTGAACACGCATACCCGCGCTTCGCTGGAAGCCGTGGCCGCCGCGCGCCTGCTTCCCACCGCGCAGGTGGACGAACTGATCTCGGCGCTGGAACTCAATCACAATCTCACCCAGGCCATCCGCGTCTGCGTGGAGGGCGTGTTCAAGCCCGCCGAGGCCAGTCAGGGCCTCAAGACGCTGTTGCTCAGGGCCGGCAATGCGCCCAGTTTCGAGGCGCTGGAAAGCCAGCTCGCCGAGAGCCAGGCCCGCGTCCTGCACGCCTTCGACGAGATCGTCGGCGCCGCCCGATAGACGTCTCCGCATGTTTCAAATCCATGGCTGGACTCTTGCACATCCACCCCTGAAGGCCGGTGCCCCCGTCGCTGCCCGATAGCTATCCAAAGGCAAAGGGCAAAGGGAATCCGTGTCTTAGATGGTTAACAGCCGGGGTGTATGAGCGCCCGGTATCTCGTCGCCAATCCGGACGTGCCAATCTGGTACGTTTCAGTTAGGTAATGGACGCGGCGAGACGGAGCATGAGTGGGGTGGTGACGCGATGGAGCGTCATGATGCGATCGTCATAGGGGCGGGTCTGAACGGTCTCACAGCCGCGGCTCATCTCGCCCGCGCCGGGTTGAAGGTGCTGGTGCTCGATCGCAATGGGCGAGCGGGCGGCACCGCGGCCATGCGCGTAATCGCGCCGGGCTTTACGGGCCCTGCCTGGTCGCTGCGCGGCGCCGTCATCGATCCCGAAACCTATGCCGGTCTCGGCCTGGCGGAAGCCGGCCTCAGGGTGCGCGCCGTGGATGCGGGCATCGGCTGGCTCGGCCCCGATGAATGGACGGCCTCGCTGGGATCGGGCACGGCGCAACGCGCCGAGTTTGCCCGTCATGCCCGTGAGGACGGCGATGCGTGGCGCCGCTACCGCCGGGACATGCTGAGGCTGGCGGACGCCGTGTCGCCTTCGCTGGCCATGGCCTCTCCGCAGCCCGGCGAAGCGGGACTGGCCGCCTTCGGCCGCCGTCTGGGCTTTGCAAGCGAACTGGCCGCCTGGCCGCGCAACGATATGGCCGCCAAGCTCGACATCTGGACGGAAAGCATCGCCACCATTCTGGACCGCTATTTCACCTCGCCGCTGGTGAAGGCGCATCTGGCAGGCGCCGCGCTTGCCGGGGCGACGGTGGGGCCGTCCTCGCCGATGAGCGCCTGGCGCCTGCTGGTGCCCTTCCTCCGGACCGGTGCGGATGCGACGGAGGGAAGCCCGCGTCTTCTGCTGCCGGTGGGCGGCACGGATGCCCTGGTGAAATGCCTTGCCGGCATCGTCGAAGGAGCGGGCGGTGAACTCCGCATGGAAGCGGAAGTGACGGATGTGAAGCTGCGCGACCGGCAGGTGCGCGGCGTGTTGCTTGCCGACGGACAGGAAATCGCCGCCTCCGTCATCGTTTCCGATCTCGATTTCAAGCGCACGATACTGGGGCTCTTCCAGTGGAAGGACCTGCCGGGCGATCTCGTGGAGGCGGCGGGCCGTTTCCGCATGAAGGGCGCGACCGCGAAACTCAACCTCGCGCTGGATCGGCTGCCCCGTATAGCAGGCGTGCCCCGCGACTGTCCGGCGCTGGCGGGCGGCCTGCGCCTGATGGGCGGGCTGGCCGAACAGGACAAGGCGCATGCGCGCTGGCACATGAATGTGGTGCCGGAAGACCCGTCGCTTTCCGTCTTTCTGCCGAGCATTGTCGATCCCGCGCTGGCGCCGCCCGGAAAACACGTCATGTCGGTGCTGGTGAACTGGGTGCCGGAAACGCCGCATGACGGCCCCTGGACGGACGAAAAGAAGGACTGCCTGACCGCGGCCGTGCTGGAGAAGCTCGAAGCGGTCATGCCCGGCCTGCGCGAGATCGTGCGCGCGCAGGAGACATGGCTGCCGCATGAAGTCGAAAACGAAACCGGCCTCACCTCCGGCGATCTCGATCAGGGCGAAATGACGCTCGATCAGATGTTCTTCAACCGCCCGACGCCCTTTGGCGCGCCGGGCGGCGGCTATGCGACGCCGCTCAGGAATTTCTACCTCTGCTCGCAGAGCACGCATCCGGGCGCGCTGCTGCCCGCCCGCGCGGGCGCCAACACCGCCGCGGCCATCCTTGCCTCCATGAAGCGGAGGCAGGGCGCATGACCGGCGACCGGCAGGCATATGACGCGATCGTGATCGGGGGCGGCCATAACGGGCTCGTCGCCGCAGCCTATCTCGGCCGGGCGGGCAAGCGCGTTCTCGTGCTGGAGGCAGGCGGTATCGTCGGCGGCGGCGCCCTGGCCGCCGAGCTTCAGCACAAATACACATTGCCCGCCGTCTCGCATCTGATGGACGGCCTTTCCGATAGCGTCGTGAAGGACCTCAAGCTCGCGCGGCACGGCTTTGCCTATGCGGCCTCTGGCCTGCCCACCGTGGCGCTCGATCCCGACGGCCGCCATCTCGTGCTGACGGGCAAGGCGAAAGACGACGAAGCCTTCCTTTCCGCCCGCGGACAGGACGGCGCGAAATGGACGGGCTTTGCGCGCAAGCTCGAAAACAGTGCGGCATGGCTTTCGCCCCTGCTCAACCGTCCGCCGCTGGTCGCCGCGTCCTCCGCCGCGCGCGGCAAGCTGATGGCGCGTGCCATGTTCGCCGAAGCCTCGGGCGAGCGGGCGCGGGAGGCCTTTCTGTCGCTGGCGGCCAAGAGCATTTCCGACTGGGTGCATGAGGAACTGGAGGCACCGCTTCTGGGCGGGCTCGTCGCCTTCGATGCGACGCTCGGTTCCACCGATGCACCCTATGACGCGGGGACGGCTTTCCGTCTCATCTATCGCCATGCCTTGAAGGCGAAAAGCGGCGTCGCCATTCCCAGAGGCGGCATGGGCGCGCTTGCTGAAACGCTTGTGGCGCTGATCGAAGGTCAGCGCGGCGAAGTCTGGGCGGAAGCGCGCGCAAGCCGCATCCTCATGGACGGGGCAACGGCCTGTGGCGTCGTCCTCGACAATGGTATCGAGGTGTCGGCCCCGGTGGTCCTCTCCGGCGCGGCGCCGCGCGAAACGCTGTTGCGTCTCGTCGGGGCGCGATACCTGGAAGCGGATCTGGCGGATCGCCTGTCGCTTGGCAAGGCGGGCGGGGCGACGGCCAAGATCAATCTGGCGCTGGACGGCATGCCGGGCTTTCGCGGCCTGACGCCGGAACAGGTGGGCGGGCGCATCGTCATCGCGCCTTCGCTGGACGAAGTGGAGGAATCCGCGCTGAGCGCCCGGGCAGGCGCGCTGCCGCTCGATCCCGTCATGGAAATCGTGATGCCAACATGCCACGACGCGGAGCTTGCGCCGAGCGGTCATCACATCATGTCGATCCTCGTGCATCAGGTGCCCTATGAGGTCGAAGGCGGCTGGGACGCGCGGCGCGAGGAATTCGTGCAGCGCGCCATTCGTACCGTGTGCCGTTATGCGCCGGATGCGACCGACTACATTCTGGCCGGCGAAGTGCTGACACCGCCCGATCTCGAAACGAAATACGGCATCCGGGGCGGTGACTGGCATCAGGGCGGGCTCAATCCGTTCGACCTGCTGGGGCTAAGGCCAGAGCCGGAGCTGGCCGGATATGCAACGCCGGTGAGCGGTCTTTATCTTTGCGGCGCGGGCTGCCATCCCGGTGGCGGCGTAACCGGCCTGCCGGGCAAGTTCGCGGCAGAAACCGTTCTGGAAGCCGAGAGCCGGGGAGGGCGCGCATGAGCGGCGATCTCCCCTTCAGGCGGCATCTGCGCATGACTCCGCTCCACAGCGAAGTGGCGGCGGAAAGCCGGACAAACGACTGGGTCGAACGCAACGGCTTCACCATAGCCGGTCACCTCGATACGCCGGAAACGGAAGTCTTCGCGCGCTACCACCGCGCGACGCTGGCCGATATTTCGCCGCGTTTCCGCTATCGCATCGCGGGCCGCGAAGCCATGGATTGTCTGAACCGGCTCGTGACATCGGATATTTCCACCCTCGAAGAGGGGCATTTCGGTCCGGTCGCATTTTGCGATGAAAACGGACAGTTGGTGGGCGAGGGGGAACTGGCCCGTATCGGTGCGACCGAATACCGTCTGTTCACGGAAGAAGAAGTGCTGTCATGGCTTCGGCGCAATTCGACGGGCTTCCAGGTCCATGCCGAGGACGTCAGCGCGGAAAGTGCCGGTATCGAGCTGGCGGGGCCGCTGGCCGAGGCGGTGCTGGAGGAAGCCGGTTTCGATCCCGTGCGCCTGCTGCAGGCGGGCCATGCCCAGACACGCGATCTGATGGGCATGCCGGTGGCGGTCCTGCGCCATGTCGGCGATGTCTTCGAGTTCTGGCCGGAAGAGGACGACGCGGTCCCGCTCTGGCGTCATCTCATGCAGGCGGGCCGCGAGGCCGGTCTTCAGGCGATCGGCGAAAGGACACGGAACCTTGTGCGGATCGACCGGGGATGCCCGCGCATGGGGGCGGACTATCTCGGCGCGCTTTCCGCCGTGTCGGGCGATCATGTGCGAACGCCTTATGAAATGCCCGGCGAGACGGATGTCGATTTCGGCAAGCCCGTCTTCAACGGCCGCGCTGCGCTGCGGCGCATGGCCGTGCAATCCGCCGCCCGCCGGATCGTGGCATTGGCGGTGGACGATGCACGGGACCTGACATTCGCCATCGTCTGCAAGGGCGAGCATCAGGTCGGCGTCTGCACCAGCATCGCCTTCATGCCCGAGACCGGCCAGTATCTCGCCATAGCCACGGTGGAAGCGGCGGCCTGTGCCTCGGGCGGCCTCACCGTCGAGACGGAAATCCGGCGCGAACTGGCCGTATGGCGCGAAAAACTGCCCGCCCGGATCCGTCCGCTCCCGGCAAAGCGCTGATCCCGAAAAAATCTTCGCTTCATGCGACGGAACGCCGTGCCTCCCCCGTTTATGAAGGCAGGAACGGCGAGACGGCGTTCGGCCCCTCCCCCCTGGCCTAGCGGGTCTTGCGGTTCCTTTCCCGCGGAGATCGGCGGCCGGAATTTCATAACTCCCGGCGGCCGGTCCCCGGGGCGACCCGAAAAAATGTTGGCTCACCGGGGTACGGCGAACTGACGAAAGGCTATGAAATGAAGAAGCTCACTTTCACCGCAATCGGCGCGCTGACGCTTGCGCTGGCGGTTCCGGCCCTGGCGGCGACGACCGGCATGGGCAAAGGCCCGCATGGCGACCATCACGGCGGCATGTTCCAGAAAGCCGATACGAATGGCGACGGCGCGATCACGCTCGAAGAAGCGAAGGCGAAGAGCGCCGACATGTTTGCGAAGCTCGACCTCGACGGGAACGGTTCCCTTACGCAGGAAGAGATGAGCGAAGCCCGCCAGAAGATGCGCGCCGAACGGCGCAAGGAAATGGCCGGCAAGCGGTTCGAGCGGCTGGACCTCAACGATGACGGTTCGGTCACGCGCGAGGAAATGGAGGAAGCCGCCGAGAAGCGCATGAAGCGTTCCGATGACCGCGACTTCAGCAAGTATCACCGCGGTGGCGACTATGGCCATCACGGCAAGCACGGGAAACGCGGCGACGGACCTCGTTTCGGCAGGGCCGATACCGACAAGGACGGCAAGGTGTCGCTGGCTGAATTCAACGCGGGCGGCGAAAAGATGTTCAAGCGGTTCGACCGTGACGACGACGGCAAGATCGAACTGAAGAGCGACCGTCCCTTCATGAAGCGTCTCGCCAAAGCCGATACGAACGACGACGGCGTCATCACGAAGGAAGAAGCCGGCGCTTTCGGGACCGAACGCTTCAAGGCGCTGGATGGCGACGGTGACGGCTACCTCTCCAGGGAAGAGCGCAAGGCTGCATGGTCGAAGGGCCGGGAAGGTCGCCGCGAGGCGCACTTCAAGATGCTTGACGCCGACGGCAATGGCAGCGTGACGCTGGCCGAGTTTCAGGCCCGGACCGAAAAGATGTTCGGTTATATGGACCGGAATGACGACGGCAAGGTCGAGCGTGGCGAAGGCCGCCACGGCTTCGGCAAGCGTGGCTGACATGCCCGGGCGGGGCAGTCATGCCTGAAACGGCAAATCGGGGTAAGCTTAAAGAGCGGCACCCGGTAGGAACGCCGCGAGGTGCGGGCGCAAGCCCGCACCTTTTCGTCATATCTGCGCAAGGCGGTCCTGCCGGGCGCCTGGAAGGGGGAAGACCGCGTTTGGACGGAATTCCGGACGACGAGCTGGTGGCCGCCGTCGCAAAGGGCGACGAAGACGCGTGCCGCGAACTGATGAAGCGCCATCTCGGCCGGGTGGTGGCGCTTGCCCGGCGCATGCTCGGCAATCAGGACGATGCGGAAGAAATTGCGCAGGAAGTGTTCCTGCGGGTCTGGAAGCATGCGGAAAAGTGGGAGCCGGGCCGGGCGCAGTTTTCCACCTGGCTGCACCGGGTCGGAACCAATCTCTGTCTCGACCGGCTGCGCAAGCAGGGCATGGACGACCTGGACGCGATCCCCGAACCCGCCAGCGAAGACCCGACCCCCTATGAGGCGATGGCACAGAAGGATGTCGCCCGGCGCGTGGAAGCGGCATTGCAGCAATTGCCGCCGCGCCAGCGCCTCGCGATCACATTGTCGCATTATCAGGGCCTCACCAATATCGAGGCCGCGCAGGTGATGGATGTGACCGTCGAAGCGGTGGAATCGCTGCTGGGCCGAGCGCGTCGCGCGCTGAAGGCGGCGCTGGCGACGGAAAAGGATGAGTTGCTCCGTAAAATGAACACAGGCGCCTGAGAAGCAGGCCGCCCACGGGATACTGAAATGATGAACGCTGGACCGATGACATTGGAACGCCTCGATAGCTTGCTCGCCGCCTATGGCGCGGACGAGGCGGGCTGGCCCGCCGGCGAACGGCAGGCGGCGCACGAGCTGATCGCCGCCTCCGACGAGGCAAGGCGGCTGCTGGAGGAGGCGCGGGAGCTGGATGCGCTTTTGAACGCGGCGCCTGTCGAGAAGCCGTCCGCGGAGCTGGTTGAACGGCTGATGGCCGCGCGCCCCAGAGAATTGCCGAGGGAATTGACGGGCGCTAGGCGCGCATCCGGCGGGATGAGGAAGAAGGGCGGCAGCCTGCGCGGTTTCGCCGCCGCGCTTTGGCCTTATGGCTCTTCCGCATTTCCGGCGGGCGCACTGGCGGCCTCGCTGGTGCTCGGGATTGCACTCGGCACCTCCACCGGCATCAGCCCCATCGCGACGAATAACGGCGTGGCGATAACCGCCACCGAGACGGCGGATTCCACTGACGACCAGCTGATCGCGATTGCACTGGCCGATTCGGGCTATATCGAGGAATGGACTCAATGAGCGATATGAACCCGCAGACCGATTCCGGTTCCGCGCCGAAACAGCGGCGATGGCTCGGGCCCGCCTTTCTCGCCTCCGCCGCGCTCAATATCTTTTTGATCGCGCTCATCGCGACGCCGCTCGTCTTCCACGGATGGCCGGGGCCTCATGACGGCGGGTTTCGCGAGAGCGGGTCTCGCCACGGCATTTTCGCGGCCTTGCGGGAACTGCCGCCCGAAGACCGCAAGATGTTGCGCCAGTCCATGCGCGACAGTTTTCGCGAGATGAGGCCCTTCCTGCGCAAGGCGGGAAGTGGGCGCAAGGCGCTGGCGGACGCGATCGGCGCCGATCCGTTCGATCCCGACAAGGTGCGCGCCGCCATGGCGGGAATAGACGCGCCGATGGATGAGGTGCGCCGGATCGGGCAGGCTTCTTTCATCGACACACTCGAAAAGATGACGCCGGAGCAGCGACGTCATGTGGCCGAAAAGATCGGCGAAGAACGCCATCACCGCTGGAACCGGGACGATGACGACGACGATCGCTGATGGCTTTTTTTTCCGCAAGTTGATGCGGGACGGGCTCTTGCGCCTGCGCTAAGCTCCGGGCGATGAGCTGGTATCATTCGAGCATGTACGATCCCGCCGTTCCGGTGGGAAGTTTTTGGGAAGAGGATGCCCCGCCGCTGGCGGCGGGCGTTGACCGGGGTGCTTTCCGCGAAGGGGAGGCGACGTGCGAGGTCGCCATAATCGGCGGCGGCTATACCGGGCTTTCCGCAGCGCTGCATCTTGCCCGCGATCATCATGTCGATGTGCGCTTGCTTGAGGCCGGACCGCTGGGCTGGGGTGCCTCCGGCCGGAATGGCGGCTTTTGCACCTTGCAGCCCAGCGGGCTCGGGCTTGGCGAGTTGATCTCGCGTTTCGGAAAGCCGGAGACCCGGCGTTTTATCTCCTCGCAAATCGAGGCGGTGGACCTCATCCAGGCGCTGGCGCGGGACGAGGGGATCGATTACCGCCCGCAAGGCGACGGCACACTGCATGTCGCGCATGACGAAAAGCGTTTTCAGCAACTGGAAGAGGAAGTCCGCCTCTGGCGCGACAGCTTTGGCGTTCAGGCAAGGCTGATGCGCCGGGAAGAAGTGGCCGCCAGCCAGTACGACTCCACCGAACAATTCGGCGCCGCCTTCAACCCCGTCGGTTTCGGGCTGCACCCCATGCGCTTTGCCCGGGGGCTTGCCGCGGCGGCGGCTCGACACGGCGCGAAACTGCACGGCAACAGCCATGTCGAAAGCTGGGAGCGGCATGGCGGCTGGCATCACCTGGCGACCGAAGGCGGCACGTTGCGCGCCCGCAAGGTGATCGCCGCGACCAATGGGTTTCTCCGTCCGGCCCTCGATCGACGCCTTGAAAGGCGGGTGGTGCCGGTTCTGTCCAACATCGTCGTCACCCGTCCCCTTGCCGAGGGCGAAAGGCTGGCGCAGAAATGGCGGACGGAGCGGCCCTGTTCCAACACGCGGAACCTGCTTTTTTACTACCGCATGTTGCCGGACAAGCGTTTCCTCTTCGGCGCGCGGGGCGACCTGACGGGCAGGCCCGAGGACGGGGCCGCCATGCGTCGCTGGATGGAAAGGCGTCTCGGCGAGGTCTTTCCGGCATGGGCGGCGGTCGAAACCACCCATTACTGGCGCGGTTTCGTTTGCATGACGCGCCGCCTGACGCCGTCCATCGCCTTCATGGAGGACGACCGGACGGCGCTGGCGGTGCTTGCCTATCATGGCGACGGGGTGTCCGCAGCCCCCTGGGCGGGCCGCATGGCCGCCCGGCTCATTGTCGGGACCGCCGAAGAGGCGGATTTGCCGGCGCCTTTCCGGGGCGAACCGGGGGCCATTCCCTTTGCGGCATTGCGGCGCTGGTATCTCAGGGGGGCTCTCAGCTACTATCGCTGGACTGACCTCTGACCCTTGGGTTTTTCATGAGTGATCGCAAGAAGACGTCCGCCCCGGCCCACGCGACACTGGCCGAATACGAAAGATTCGTTCAGGAGAATGGCGAGATCGACTATCTCGACGCCATCTTCGTCGATATGTGCGGCACCGTCCGCGGCAAACGCTTTCCATCCGAAGAAGCGGAGAAGGTTTTCACCGGCGGCATCCAGATGCCGCAATCCATCTATTTCTTCGATGTGACGGGGGTGAACGAGGACATTCTCGGCATGGGCTTTTCCGACGGGGACCCCGATGCGGAAAGCTTTCCGCTGTCCGGCTCCATCGTGCCGGTGCCCTGGGCGTCGATGAAACAGGCCCAGGTGCTGATGACCATGCAAGGCAAGGACGGATCGCCGCTCTGGCTGGAGCCGCGCAACGTGCTTGCCCGGGTGAAGGACAAGCTCGCCGAACTCGGTCTCCATGCGACCATCGCCTGCGAGTTCGAATTCTATGTGCTCGACAAGAACAACGATGCGAAGGGCAGACCGCAGCCGCCGATCAATCCGGCGACGGGGATGCGCGAAACCGCGAACGAGGTCTATGGCATCACCGAACTCGACGGCTTCATGGGGCTCTTGAAGGAGATCGACGAGGCGGCCGCCGCGCAGGGCGTGCCGGCGTCCGGCGCGACGGCGGAGTTCGCGCCCGGCCAGTACGAAATCAACCTGAACCATGAAAGCGATGTGCTCGTCGCCTGCGACCACGCGGTGATGCTGCGCAATCTCATCGGCGCCATCACGCGCAAGCACGGCTTCGTGTCGAGCTTCATGGCCAAGCCCTTCCCCGACCAGACCGGCAACGGCATGCATGTCCATGTCTCCGTGCAGGACGAGCAGGGCAACAATGTCTTCGACAACGGCGCGGATGACGGATCCGATATGCTGCGCCACGCCATTGGCGGGGTGCAGGCGCTGTTGCCGGATTCCATGGCGGTCTTCGCGCCGAACCTCAACTCGTATCGCCGCTTCGGGCCGAACCTTTTCGTGCCGGTAAATGCAAGCTGGGGATACAACAACCGTTCCGTCGCCTTCCGCGTGCCGAACGGACCGGCGCATGCGCGCCGCATAGAACATCGCGTGACGGGCGCGGACGCCAATCCCTATCTCGTCGTCGCGGCCATTCTGGCAGGCATTCACCACGGCATCGTCAATCAATGCGACCCGGGCGCTCCGGCGGAAGGAAATGCCTGCGACGTGGTGGACGAGAATATTCCCTTCTACCTGCCGAGCGCATTGAAACGCCTGCGCAATTCGGACCCGATGCGGGAATATTTCGGTGCGGAATATGTCGATGTCTACGCCGAAACGAAAATCCTGGAGTACGACAAGTTCAACAGCGAGATATCCGCTCTGGAATACGACTGGTATCTTTAAGTCACATTTTTATGAAAACAGGAAAATGCCGGTAAGGCATTTTCAGCATTGATATGTGTTGAAGCCGAAGCGAGAGGTGCCTGTTCCGCGTCTGATGTATTGAGCCGGAAGCAGCGTCCTGCGTCAGGACCCGTTCTCGATATGTGTCGCGTATTTCTGGAACAGGGTATCGCTCTCTTTCATCAGCGTTGCGAGCAGGGTACGCAGGCGGCCGGGGGGAACGGGTTTATGCAGCACATGTACCCCGCTCGACTGAAGCGCTTTGAGCCGGCCTGGCGCGGTATCCCCTGTGACGATAATCGCCGGGAGCGTGTCTGCGCCGAAGAAACGCCGGATTTCGCGAATGGCGTCCAGCCCGCTCTCGGAGCCTTCCAGACGATAATCGACGAGAAGGGCATGCGGCATGATGCTCGATATCCTCTCGTCGTCCAGCAATGTCCGGAAACCGGCTGCGGTCTCGGGCGTATATCCCCAGTTTTCGACGACATCGGCCAGTGAAACCCGTCCCTGTTCGTCGTCGTCTATGATCCAGACCCTGTACCCTTCTCTCCGCCCGGTTCCGCGCTCGCCCCGGGTGACAAAATCGGAACTGTCCCCGGACGTCACAATCTGAGGACCGACGGGAATATCCACCGAAAAACATGTCCCGTGTCCCTCTATGGAATGAAAGCCGAGGGGAAGCCGGAGTAAATCGGTCAACCGCTTCACGATGGAAAGGCCGAGCCCCAGCCCCCGGTTCCGGTCGCGTGCCGGATTGTCTATCTGGAAGAATTCCTCGAATACACGTTCCTTCTGGTCCGATGGTATGCCGGCCCCGCTATCCATGACAACCAACCGCAGATTGCTGTCGCGATGCAGGCATCCGAGAAGAATTTTCGCCCCCGGGGCATGCCGAATGGCGTTGGACAAAAGATTGCGAAGGATCGTCTCCAGCAGGGTGGCGTCGGTGCTGACGGCCGTGGAGCAGGACACGATACGCAGATCGCATCCGGCCACCGCAGCGGCTGCGCGAAACTCGTCGTCTAATGTTCTCAACACACTGTCGATGCGGAAGGTCGCGATATGAGGCTCAACCACGCCGGCATCCAGCCGCGAAATGTCCAGCAGACTGTTGAGGAGCCGCTCCATGGCCCCTACCGACCGCCCGATCCGGTCCGTTACGGATTGGATGCGCGGATCGCTCTCGGCACGTATCGCAAGAGACTCCGACTGGAGGCGAAGCGCATGCAGGGGCTGGCGAAGGTCATGGCTGGCCGCGGCGAGAAATCTTGTTTTCACCCGGGATGAGAGTTCGAGGGCATCGCTCTTTTTGCGTAGGTCTTCGAGCAGGTCGAAATTTTCCTGGCGCAGCCGCAATCCGTTGACGATCGCCAGATGCGTGTTACGACCCGTCGCGACCATGGCCAGGATGAATAGAAGCAGCGCGCCGGACATCAGAAGCTGGTCCGATCCGCCTTCAAGGGCGAACCTGATCATAAGAGGGACAACGGATGTCGCCATTGCGAGAAGCTGGGCGGAGAGGAACGGCGCCAGCGTCGCGACGGTGCCGGCCGCGGTGCCGCTCAGCATCATGATGAAGAAGACCTGCTGCGGCAGGGCACCGGCTGGCAGAATGAAGACCCCGCCAATGCCCCATCCGATACCTGTCAGCCCGATGACGAGATAGAACGCCGCCAAGGAACCGAGCGGATCGGCCGTCAGAGCGGGGCTCTTGCGGAAATGCAGAATGACGGCCACTCGCAGGAGGCCGAGCACGATCATGACGCCTCCCCAAACGAAGACTTCATCTCCGGCGTTCGGCGCAAGCGACATGGAATAGGTCGTGGCGGTGATGACGACCGCATGCACGATAAGCCCGGGCAGTGCCTGCTGGTAAAGAAGGTCGACACGGTCGGTAAACAGCCGCCAGTTCGCTTCGTTTCGGGGGTCTATCCCGGAAAGGGCGAGGAGGGCCGAACGAAACGGGGCGGCGGGCGCTCGCGGGGGTTCATGCACGGTCATGGCGGTGGGTCAGGCCGAAGCGAACGGGTGGGGACTTTCTTCCATCCCCACGCTTGCGCACAGCATGGCGGCGCTCGTCCGGTTTGTGACGCGCAGCGCGCGGAAGATGGCGCCGAGATGTACCTTGACGGTTCCCTCGGTCAGTTCGAGCGCGGCGGCGATTTCCTTGTTCGATTGTCCCTTGCAGACAAGCGCCAGAACTTCGAGTTGGCGGGGCGTCAGCGCGGCGATGATGCTTTCGCGCGTCTGTGCCGGTTCCTCGCGCGAGTGCAGCGTATCGAGCACGTCTTCGGGAAAATGGATGCCGCCTTCGAAGACCGTTTCGAGGATGCCGGCGATTCGAGCGCGGGACGCGCTTTTGGGAATGTAGCCGGATGCGCCCGCGCGCAACGTGTCGTAGATCGTCTCCCTGTCTTCCCGGCCGGACACGACGACGATGGGTGTGCTGGGAAGTTTCGTCCGCAACGTGGTGATGCCGTTGAAACCGTCCAGTCCCGGCATACCGAAATCCACCAGGGCGAGGTCTATGTCTCCCTGGCGATCGATCAAAGACAGGGCGCTGGTGAAATTCTCCGCCTCCCGGATTTCGGCGCCAGCAAACGTATCCTCCACAATAAGGCGGAGCCCGTCCCGGAAAAGCTCATGATCGTCGGCGATGAGAATTCTCATGACGGGGATCTCTGATTTAGGTGTCACGCATCTTCAAGATCGGAAGGTTTCGATTGTCCTGCGTTGTGTGATGGCGCGTCAATGGGCGACCTATGACTAAAGTCATATGTCCTCAGCCCAAATAGACAAGCACCGTCGCGAGTGCCCTTATTTCCCCCGATGACAGGCGTCGAATGGCCGGACCATACCGGACCGCGCCGATTGGGTAGAAAGGTGGGTACCCATGTTCGGGCAGTTTATGCCGAATGGCAGATTTCCTGTGGCGGTTGGCGCGAGTGCGACAATTTGTACATCGCAACGGTCAGTGCAGAGACATTCTGCCATCAACAGGCGAACGCAAATCCACCGGAAATGAACCTCGTTCGGAAGAAGGTGGGCGGGTGCCGCGCATCTCATCCGAACGGCCATCCGGTGGGGGGCGGGTGGTTCGTGCTACGTGAAGAAGGGGCAATCATATGTTCAAGGAATTTCTGCTCGGCTGTACCTGTCTGACCACGGTAGGAGTCGCCGCGGCCCATGCGGACGGGCCAGTGCTGCCCGTGGGCGGGGCTTTTTCCGCAGGCGGAGGTGAAATCCGGCGCGACGGCGGGTCCCTGACGATCAATCAGAGCAGCGTCAATGCCGTCATGACCTGGCGCGACTTTTCCGTCGGGGCCTCGGGCTCCGTTCATTTCAACAATGGTGCGGGAGCAACCCTGAACAAGGTGACGGGCGGTGTGGAATCCCGCATCGACGGAAAGCTGTCGGCGACCGGATCTCTCTATCTGATGAACCCGAACGGGGTCGTGGTCGGCCCCGGGGGAAGCGTGAGGACCGGCGGCAGTTTCGCCGCCACCACGCTCGATGCCGACGAAACCGCCTTCATGTCGGATGGCGCATTGTCATTGTCCGGTCAGTCCGAAGCGCCGGTGGTCAATCTCGGCAAGATCGCCGCGAGTAGCGGCGATGTCGTTCTGGCGGCTCATAGCGTCCGAAACGAAGGCGAAATCTCCGCAGGCGGCAGGGTTGCAATGGCGGCCGCGCATCATGTCGAACTTTCCGATATGGGCGAGGGGGCGGATATCGCCGTGCGGGTGAGCCGTTCCGGCAATGTTGAGAACAAGGGGTTTATCAAGGCAACGGTCGCACGGCTGGAATCGGCTGGCGGGAATGTCTATGCCCTTGCGGGAAACACGGACGGCGCCATCCGGGCTAGCTCTGCGACGCATGAAGGAGGGCGGGTGCTCCTGCGCGCCGCGGGGCGCGTAGAGATCAACAGCCGCATCGACGCAAGCGGCGAGGCGGGGGACGGCGGGCATATCGTGGCGGAAGGCGCGTATGTGGCCCTCGGCGCGCAGGCGCGCATCGATGCAAGGGGCGCCGAAGACGGCGGCACGGTGAATCTCGGCGGCGGATGGCAGGGCGGCGATCCGGATATCCGCAATGCCGAAACACTGTCCGTGGCATCCGGTGCCGAGATCGACGTCGCCGGCGCAACGGGGAGCGGCGGCGAAGCCGTGCTCTGGGCCGATGGGCGTACCGACTTCGCAGGACATGTGACCGCGCGTGGCGGCGATGCGGGGCAGGGCGGTCGCGTAGAGGTTTCAGGCAAGAAGACGCTCTCCTTCGCCGGCACCGTCGATACGGGTGGAGGTAGGTTGCTGCTCGACCCCACAGATATCTCCATCGTCGACACGATTACCGGCAATGCGACGGAAGGCGCGCTTTCGGGCGATTACGGTTATGCCGAACAGGAGTCGGTGGACGCATCGGAAATCGAAGCGGGAACCCTCGCGTCGCTTCTGGAAACCAACAATGTGACCATCACGACCGTAAATCCGTCCGGGAACGGCAGCGGCAACATAACTGTCGAGGCGGCGGTGACGAAAGCCGGCGGCAGCGGATCGACGACCCTCACGCTGAACGCGGAGAACGATATCGAGGTCAACGCGGCCATAGGCACAGACGATACCAACCGCCCATTGGGCGTGACGCTACAGGCGGGCAACGACATTACCGTTTCCGATAGTATCGAAACCGGAGGTGCGGCGTTCAACGCTGTGGCGAACAACAATATCGACGTGGCGGCGACGGGGGCGGTCGACAGCGGCGGAGGCGATATCTTCCTGCGCGCCGACGACGATGCGAACGGCCAGGGTATTGCGAGCGGTACGGGTGTCTTTTCGATTGCGAATGGCGGCAGTGTCGTGTCGGGTGGCGGCGATGTCCGCATCGAAACGCAGGGCCTTAATATCTACGGTCCCTCTCTCTCCGCTACGGTGCTGGATGCAGGGGCGGGTGATGTTTTCATCGACCTTTCTCATGGCGGCCATATCGCGCTCGCGCGGCGCGGTACGATCGGTATACATAACGACTATCTTTATCTGTTCTCGGACGACCTTTCCAAAGTGTCGGCGGCCAACCTTCATATCAACCAGCAGAAGAAGAAGGGCACTTACAAATACTTCTCGGCTTACGATTCGGCGGATCAGCAGAACTGGGGTGTCGGCATTTCCGACGAAATCCATTTCTACGCCAATGGCGGGATCACGATTTACGGCGGATTTGCCAATATCGAAACCGCTCTTTTCATCGAAAATTCCGCGGGCGGCTACAACGATCTCGCGATATCCAATCCGCTGTCGGCCAAAGGCGATGTGACGCTCGTTTCTCCGCAACTTCGCCTTTACACCTATGGCTATTACGTCCGGTCCACGCAGGGCGATCTCTACCTGCGCACGAATAGCTTCAACTACTTCACCAATAGCTCGCTCCAGGCAACTGTCGGGACGGTGAATATCAGCAACTACAGCCCGGGTGCCCTCACCGCGCCGAGCGCCGCGCTCGTCAGCGCGCCGCGTCTCGTCTATGGCGATGCCACCGATACAACCGTCCTGACGGTCGGTGCCATGTCTGCCGCGCAGACGGCGAATATTACCACCGAGATTGTGTTCCAGGCTTCGAACGGCATTCAGTTCAACGGTATCTTCGAATCCGAAAATGGCGCCGTCACGCTGAACCCCGATGGAGATGGCGATCTTTCCGGCGCCGTCACATTCGCAGACGGTGCCGGCATCACCTCCGGCGGCGATCTGACGCTGGATGCGGGTTATTTCGGCCCTGAATCGCCGGTTTTCAATGGAAGCGTGGCCTTTCGGGCGACGCGGCATCTGACGGTGGATCGCGATCTCTCCGTTGCTGGTAATCTGTTGCTCGGCGCCGACGCGGATGGGGATGGCGAAGGCACGCTGCAAATCGCGACGGGACGAACCGTTTCGGTAGTGGGTGGCGGAGCACCCGGGCTTTCGCTTCTCGCGCCGCGCATGAAACTGGATGGGAATGTCTCTGCGACGACAGGTAGCGTTCACATTCAGGGACCGGGCCATGAGGCGGTCGACCTGGGTTCGACTACCGACGATGCCGTCTCGACCATCGAACTCAGCCAAGCCGAAATCGCACGGATCGTCGCGAACGAACTCTTCATCGGGGACAGGTCGGCCTCTCAGGCTGACATCGATGTGACGGATGCGATCGACCTGTCCGGCGTCGGGGCGGCCAGCCTTCTGACGGACAACGACTTCACGATTAAAAGCGGCGGGAGCCTGACGGCTGACGGCGAACTCGTGATTGCCGCGAGCAGCTTCACGAATGAGGCTGGCGCGGCGGCGCTGGACGCGGGAACCGGACGTTATCTTGTCTACTCGGTTTCGCCGCTCACCGACGATGTGGACGGGCTTTCCGGTGTGCGGCGCTATGCGCGAAGCTACTCGGTCAATCCACCGTCGACGATCTCGGAATCGGGCGATTTCTTCTTCTACACATATGCTCCGGTTCTGACCCTGTACGCGGACGACGTATCGAGAGCCTATGGCGACGACAATCCGGCCTTCACTTACACGGTGGATACGAACGGTCTCGTCGCGGGCGACAGCCTGTCGGAAGCTCTGTCCGGGACCGTGGGGCTGTCGACAACCGCCACGGAGCAATCCGATGTCGGCGATTATGCAATCAATGTCGATATGTCCGGAGCGAGTTCAACGCTGGGCTACTCGTTTCAGGTGCTTCCGGCTACCGGAACCCTGACGGTTACGCAGCGTGTGCTGGAAGTCACGGCGGACAATGCGTCCAAGACCTATGGCGATGCCAACCCGACCTTCTCCGCCTCCATCACCGGCGGTGGGCTTGCCGCACATCACGCGACGCTGGGCGATGCGCTGGCCGATCTCGGTTTCACGACGACGGCGGGGGCCGCGAGCGATGCCGGGACTTACGCCATCGAAGTCGAGGGGACGAACGCGAATTACGCCCTCACTTTCCTGGACGGTACGCTTACCGTCGATCCGAAATTGCTGACGGTGACGGCGGATGATGCGTCCAAGACCTATGGCGATGCCAACCCGGTCTTTTCGGCCTCCATCACCAGCGGCGGTCTGGCCGCGCATCATGCGACGCTGGGCGATGCGCTGGCCGATCTCGGCTTCACGACGGCGGCGGATACCGACAGCGATGCCGGGACTTACGCCATCGAAGTCGAGGGAACGAATACGAATTACGCCCTCACTTTCCTGGACGGCACACTCACCGTCGATCCGAAATCCCTGACGGTGACGGCGGACAATGCCTCCAAGACCTATGGCGATGCCAACCCGGCCTTCTCGGCCTCCATCACCAGCGGCGGTCTGGCCGCGCATCATGCAACGCTGGGCGATGCGCTGGCCGATCTCGGCTTGACGACGGCGGCGGATACCGGCAGCGACGCCGGGACTTACGCCATCGAAGTCGACGGGACGAATGCGAATTACGATCTCACCTTCCTGGATGGCACGCTCACCGTCGATCCGAAATTGCTGACGGTGACGGCGGATGACGCTTCGCGCCTGGAGGGCGAGGCGGACCCTGTCTTCACAGCCAGTTTCGACGGGTTTCTGGCCGGTGACGACGTTTCGTCGCTATCGGGCTCGCTGCTGTTTGCCAGTTCGGCCGATGCCGGGTCGCCGCCCGGCGACTACACGATCAGACCTTCGGGGCTTACCTCCACGAACTACGCCATCACATATGTCGACGGCGTGCTGGTGGTGCTGGTCCGTCCGGTCAACCCCTCCAACGATGCATTTACGGAAACCTTCGACGTTCTGACGCGGCCTGTCGCGGTCCAGGGTCCCGAAGATAGCGGTTCGATTTTCTCCGGCCAGTTCGGAAGTGGCGGTTTCGCAGATGCCGGAGGTGGCGGGACGCCGCAGGCCCATATGACCTTCAACGGCATGCCTCTCGGCTACAGGAACGGCGTCGTCCCGATCAGTCTCATGAGCAGGACCGGAAACGGGTTTTTCGCATACGCCTCCGGGCTCGGCGAACAGGACGGAGAATAAGATCAAGATGAAAAAGTCGGTTTTGACGTCCTGTGTCCTGATGGCAGGTCTGGCCGGGTTCGAGGCCCGTGCCGCTGACGAGTACGAACGGATTGCGCCGGATGTTCCACCCCTTTTTGAAGAAGAACCGGCATTGCCGTCGGGCGAGCTGAAAACGTCGGACGACGAAACGGTGCTGGTCGCGAAGTTGAACGGGCTGGTCCTTCTCGGCTCGCTCGACGACATCGCGGCGGCAGGCGCGCCCGGCGACGGAATTGACGTGTCACACCTGCCGTCCGGCCATCCTCCTTTAGGCAGGTCGCTCGACCCATTTCTCGGTCGGCCTGTGACGCTGGCGGAACTCGATCGTATATCGGCCGCCATCGTCAAGGTTTACCGGGCGGCGGGCCGTCCTCTTGTCGATGTGCTGATCCCCGAACAGGACATCACGTCGGGAACCGTGCAGGTCGCGGTGCTGGAGTTCCGCCTTGGCGAGGTGCGCAGCGAAGGCAACCGCCACGTGCCGGATGAGCGCCTTGTCGCGGAGATCCGTAGCGAGCCCGGGCAGCCCATCGATGCCGGTGCGCTGGTGGACGATCTCAGATGGCTCAACCGGAACCCGTTTCGCAAGGTGCGTCTGGTGCTGGAAAGGGGCGATGCGTTCGGCGAAACGGATATCGTGCTCGATACGCAGGACAAGCGGCCATGGCGCGTCTATGCCGGCGCGGACAATACCGGTTCGCGTTCGACGGGATGGGAAAGGTTCTTCGCCGGTTTCAATCTGGGCGACCTGTTCGGCCTCGGCCACGTCCTTTCCTACCAGGCAACGACGGATTCCGATCTGTTCACCGAGGGCGCGTTCCCGCATGGCACGACCTCCGACGACCCGCGTTATTTCGCGCATTCCTTCAGCTATACCGCGCCCTTGCCATGGCGGCATGAGCTGTCGTTTTTCGGCTACTATTCGGAAGTGCACCCGAATTTCGGAACGCCGCTGACATCCGATGGCCGGTCATGGCAGGTGAGCGGCCGCTACGTCGTGCCGCTTCCCGTTTACGGAGGAATGTCACATGAAATTGCTCTGGGCGGCGATTTCAAGCGGACCGACAATGATCTTGCTTTCGGCGGGACGTCCGTCTCCTCCTCCTCGACCGATATCGTGCAGGCCGTTTTCGACTGGTCGGGGAGCCGGCCCGACAGCTGGGGCGTGACGGCCGGCAATATCGAGGTCTATGCAAGTCCCGGCGGGCTCTCCGCCTTCAATGACGACCGTGACTATCGACCGTCTGCGACAAGCGCGGGGCGCATAGGCGCCGACGCCGAATATGCCTACGCCAAACTCGCTCTCGTTCGCGACCAGCGTCTGTTTGCCGGTTTCTGGATGAAGGGCCGTCTTGCCGGCCAGCTTGCGTCCGCCAACCTGCTTCCCAGCGAGCAGTTCGCACTCGGCGGTGTCCGCACGGTTCGTGCCTTCCGCGAAAGCGAGGTGCTGGGCGATCATGGTTATCGGACGTCGCTGGAGTTTCATGCACCGCTCATGTCGCCGCTCGCCGATGCGGGGCTTCAGGATGAACTGGACGTCTTTGTTTTTTTCGACCAGGGCGAGGCCTTCCTGCAGCATGCAGCGCCGGGCGAGGAGAAACGGCAGGCGCTGGCGAGCGTCGGTGTCGGTATGGCCTATCGCTGGAGCGAGTATGCGACCTTGCAGGCAAGCTATGGCCGGCAATTGGCCGGAGCGGGAATCGACACCGAGGACGATCAGCTCTTCGGTTTCAGGCTGACGGTTTCCTACTAGTCTTGTGTCCGATTGACTTCATGGCAGACGCTGAATAGCTTTGCGCTTCATCGATGAGCGGGGAAGCCGGTGCAATTCCGGCGCGGTCGCGCCACTGTAATCGGAACGCATTCCGTTCCGTAGCCAGACCCCCCTTCATTCTGCCTGACTTTCCTTCAACGGGACGCGCAATCCCAGGGAGCATGAAGATGTCCGACACCGCCAATATTGCCGCTCGCCCGGATCCCGTTCGGGTGCGCGAATATACGCACGACCGCCGTCATGCGCTGACCCTTCTCTGTCGTTGAAGGTGACGCATATGGTGGAACTTATTCTCCGCGGCGGCATCGTCGAATGCAAAGCCGGCATGACCCTATGGTGCGCGGCGTGACGGGCGACGGCGGACCGAATAATAACTGGTTGAGCGCGCCGGTACGGTCGCTGGACCCGGAGGCCCGGCGGGCGGCATCGGCACGGCAGCTTCAGTTGACGAAACCTCCGGGCTCGCTCGGCCGGCTGGAAGAGGCCGCGATCTCGCTTGCCGCCATGCAGGGCCGTGAATGCCCCGCGATCGATGCGCCGCATGTCATCGTGTTCGCGGGCGATCACGGCATCGTGGAAGAGGGGGTGTCGGCTTTCCCGGCCGAGGTGACCGGTCAGATGATCCTCAACTTCCTCGCGGGCGGCGCGGCCATTTCCGTGCTGGCGCGGGAGCAGGGCGCCGTGCTTTCGGTGATCGACGCAGGATCCCGGGCGGATGATCTGCCGGGAGACGTCGTTCTCGACAAGAAGGCGTCCGGCACGGCCAATTTCCGCAAAGGACCGGCGATGAGCGATGCGGAGCTGGCGCACGATCTGGCGGCCGGGCGGCGCGCCGTCCGGCGCGCGGTGGATGCGGGCGCCGACCTGCTGGTCTTCGGTGAAATGGGGATCGGCAATACGAGTTCGGCGGCGGCGGTCGCATCCGCGCTGACGGGACGTTCCGTCGCGGAGATCTGCGGGCCCGGCACCGGCCTGACGGAGGATGGCGTTGCGCACAAGGCGCGGGTGCTGTCGGACGCGCTGCTGCATCACGGGCTGACGGAGGGCGGCGACCCCCTCGACATATTGATGCGCGTCGGCGGGCATGAGATCGCGGCGCTGACAGGGGCTTTCGTCGCCGCGGCGCAGGCCGGTCTGCCCGTTCTGGTCGACGGGTTCATCTGTTCCGCCGCGGTGCTGGCAGCCGGCCGGATCAACCCCGGCGTGGAAAACTGGCTCCTCTTCGCGCATGCATCGGCTGAACCGGGACACCGGATCCTGCTGGACGAGATGAACGCATCGCCCCTTCTCGATCTCGGCATGCGACTGGGCGAGGGGAGCGGCGCGGCGGTTGCCCTGCCGCTGCTGCGCCTGGCCTGCGCGCTTCATGCCGGTATGGCGACCTTCGAAAGCGCTGGCGTCTCCGAGAAGGACAAGGCATGAGGCTTTCCGTACTCCGCCATGGCGAGACGGAAATGCAGGGCCGGTTCTGCGGCCGCTCCGACCCGCCTTTGACGGAGGCCGGGTGGGAAGCGATGCGCCATCGCTGCCATGAACGCCACTGGGATCGTCTCGTGTCGTCGCCCCTCCGTCGTTGCCGGGATTTTGCCTCAACGATGCCGGGGGACTGCGCGTTTGAAACCGGCTTGCGCGAAATCGATTTCGGCGCATGGGAAGGTCGCAGCAGCAAGGATATCTGGGAAGAGAATGAAAACGCCTTGTCCCGGTTCTGGCAGGACCCGGACTGCTTTCCGCCGCCGAATGGAGAGCGTTGGAACGATCTTGCAAAACGGGTCGCCCGGGCGATGGATGGTGTTCTGTCCCGTGGTGGAGCCTCCGTATTGCTGATCACCCATGCAGGCGTCATGCGCGCCATGCTGGAGATTTACATCGGCATTCCGTTGGCGGCGGCCTGGAACATCGCCTTGCCGCCCGCTGCGATGCTGGAGTTCGATTTTTTCCGCGACGAAGACACAGGAGATTGGCGCGCCGCCCTGACGGGGCTTTGCGGATGAAGGTGGGCAGGCATATCAGAGGCAGCATCCTTGCCTTTCAGTTTCTGACGCGGCTCCCCATGCCGCATACGGAAGACTTTTCATCGGCCGATCTCTCCCGCTCCTCGCTTTACTTTCCGCTGGTCGGTCTGGTTCTCGGGGGCATGCTTGCGGCAATCCTCATGCTGGGTGCAAATCTTGACCCGTGGGCGGGCGCGGTGCTGGCGCTCCTCTTCTGGGTATGGGTGACGGGCGGTCTGCACCTTGACGGGCTGGGCGATCTCGTCGACGCGCTCGGCGCGGCGCATGGCGATCCCTCGCGCTTTCATAGCGTGTTGAAAGACCCGCATGTCGGGTCCTTTGCCGCCATCGCATTGACGATGCAGCTCATGGCAAAGCTCGTCTTCCTGATGCTTCTCGCGCGGGAAGGTCATGGCTGGCTGCTCGTGCCGCTTCTTGCATGGGCCCGTTTCGGGCCCTTGCTCTGGTCGGCCGTATTGCCCGTTCTCCGGCCGCCGGGCACGGAAGGGGCCGGCTTGGGTGAGCGGTTCGGTTGGGAAATCGACCGGCCTGCCATCTTCGCTCTGGCGATACTCCTTCTGCTTCCCGTATTCCTTGCACCGGTGCTTCTGGCTGTGCCGCTGGCCTGTGGCGGCTGGTGGCTCTTCCTCAAATACCGTCTTGGCGGGCAGACGGGCGATTGCCTCGGCGCGGGCGTCGAGATTGTGGAGAGCAGTGCGCTCGTCGTCATGGTTCTGCTGATCCTTTAAGGGGGCGTAAGAGATGTCCGCGATCCATTTGCCCGACCGAGGGCCCTTTTCGCTTCTCGTTCTGGGGGGTGCCCGTTCCGGCAAAAGCGCTTATGGCGAGCGCATCGTGGCGGAGAGCGCAGCGCGCCACATTTATCTCGCCACGGCCGAAGCGCATGACGGCGAAATGCAGGAGCGTATCGCGCATCACAAATCGCGCCGCGGCGAGGGCTGGCACACGATTGAAGAGCCTTTGGCCATTGCGAAGGTATTGCGCAGCCGGGTTGGGGAGGGCGACGTCGTGCTGGTGGATTGTTTGACCCTCTGGCTATCTAACCTTATGGCCGCGGAAAGGGATGTGCAGGCGGCCGTCGACGATCTTCTCATGGCCATGTCGGCCTGTGCGGCGCGTGTCGTCTTCATCTCGAACGAAGTCGGATGGGGCATCGTGCCGGATAACGAGATGGCGAGGCGCTTCCGCGACGAGGCGGGCCGGATGCATCAGCGGATCGCGGGGCGGGCGGACGGCGCGGTGGCGGTGATGGCGGGGCTGCCGCTTGTGCTCAAGGCGCCGCCCGGGCAATCCTGAGCATCGCATCGAGATCGAGATGGCGCTCCATGGAATCCGCGATCTCATTCAGGGCGGAGCTGACATTCTCCAAATGGTCGGCGCTCCCCGTTGCGGCGAGTTCCATCGAGTGCAGGAAGGATTGCCGAAAGCCGGCCTTGTCGAAAAGACCGTGTACATAGCATCCGGCAACGCGACCGTCGGCGGAGCGCGCGCCATGCGGGCGGCCTTCCAGCATGAAAACCGGGCGGGACGTATCGGCGCCCTCGCTGCGGCCATTGTGAATTTCATATCCGGTAAGCGAAGCGCCGCCTGCATCCGTTCCGGTTACGAGACCCAGATGCTTTTCCGGCTGCAATGTCGTTTCGATGTCGAGAAGTCCCAGCCCCTCGGTGCTGCGCGTCTCTCCTTCAATGCCATGCGGGTCGTGAATATGGGTGCCGAGCATCTGGTAGCCGCCGCAAATGCCGAACACGCCGCCGCCCTGTCGCCAATGCGCCTTGATGTCGATGTCCCAGCCCTGCGCGTGCAGGAAATGCATGTCGGAGATCGTCGCTTTCGTGCCGGGCAGAATGATGAGATCGGCGTTCCGCGGCACCGGTTTGCCCGGCGGCACGAAAGTGAGCTCGATCTCCGGCATGACACGCAGCGGGTCGAAATCGTCGAAATTGGAGATCCGCGACAGCATGGGCACGGCGATATGGAAGACGCTTCGCCGCGTTTCGTCTTGCCGTTCCAGCGTTACGGCGTCCTCCGCCGGTAGCCTCGACGTGGCGGCAAGCCAGGGCATTACGCCCATACCCGGCCATCCGGTACGTCGTTCGATGTCGCGCAGCCCCTCGTCGAACAGGCGAACATCGCCCCGGAACTTGTTGATGAGAAAGCCGCGTATCATCGCGCGGTCTTCATCCGACAGAACGGTATGAGTGCCGACAAGGCTTGCGATGACGCCGCCGCGGTCGATATCTCCGATCAGGATGACGGGCGTGTCCGTCGCCGTTGCAAACCCCATATTGGCTATGTCGTTCGCGCGAAGGTTGGTTTCCGCCGGGCTCCCGGCGCCCTCGATCAGCACGAGGTCGGCCTCGGCGGAAAGGCGGTCGAAGCTCTCGCGCACTGCCTGAAGCAGCTTCGGCTTCAGCGCGTGATAGTCCATGGCGCTGGCATTGCCGATGGCGCGCCCGTGCAGGACGACTTGTGCGCCGACATCCGTTTGCGGCTTCAGCAGGACGGGGTTCATGTCGATGCGCGGCTCGGCGTTGGAGGCCAGCGCCTGCAATGCCTGGGCACGACCGATCTCCCCGCCATCCGCGGTGACGGCGGCATTGTTCGACATGTTCTGCGGTTTGAAGGGAAGAACGCGCAACCCGCGTCGCGTATAGGCGCGGGCAAGCCCGGCAACGAGTACCGACTTGCCGACATCCGACCCCGTGCCCTGAAACATCAGCGCGGCACTCATGCGAAACTCTCCAGAGCTGCCGCAAGCCGTCGCATTGCGTTGTCGTCGGGCGGAAGGCCGAAACGCAACCATGTTTCGTCATAGGGAAAACGTCGTACATGGATGCCGCACGAAGCGAGGTGACGGTGAAGTTGCGTCGCGCCGGGTGTGGCGACCAGCCGAAAAAGCGATGTGCCGCCGACGGGATGAACCCCGTTCGCGGCCAGTAACGTATCCAGCTGCCTCGCGGCTGCCGACAGGCGTTGACGCATATTCGACACCCAGTCCGTATCGGCATAGGCGCGGGCGCCGACGGCAAGCGCCGGCCCGCTTACCGCCCATGGACCGAAAGCCGTTTCCATCCTTTGGCGCAACGTCTCGGGTGCCAGAACTCCGCCGAGCCGCAGCCCGGCAAGCCCGAAAAACTTGCCGAAGGAGCGCAGCAGGACCAATCCCTCCATGCTGCCATGCGCGGCCAAGCTCAACTCGGGCGCGACATCGACAAAGGCTTCGTCGACGACGAGAAACCCGTTTTTCGACGCTTGCCGCCGCGCAAGGTCGAGCAACCGGTCGGGGGCGGTCGGCCTTCCGTCCGGATTGTTGGGATTGGTGACGACGATGATATCCGCTTCCATATCGGCGAGGTCGCCAATGTTGAAAACCGTGACGTCATGTCCGTGCGCGCGCCATGCCTGTGCGTGTTCGCCATAGGTGGGGGACGCGATGGCGATACGGGACCGCGAAACGAGAAGCGGCAGCAGTGAAATGGCAATCTGGGTACCGGGGGTAAGAAGAAGTGACCTCGGCGACGCGCCCAGATAGGCGGCCATGGCCTCCCGGCACAGCGCTTCGGCGCGTCGTTGCGGTAGCCGTGCCCATGCGTCGTCGCCGATCTCGACGGGGTAGGGCCATGGATTGATCCCGGTACTGAGGTCGATGAACGGCCGCAGCGCGTCTGGGAACGCGCTGCGCAGATCGTCCATCTCTCCCCCATGGGCGAGCATGTTTGTCATACGGTCATCCCGATCGACACTGCGATGAAGGCAAGCAGGAGAGCGAGAAGGACCCATGACCGCCTGTAGATGTGGAGGGCATTACGAATGTCGCGGGACGTCAGGTCCGCCTTGCCGTCGCCCAGCCAGGCACCCTCCGTCCGAACAGCGCCATAACTTCTAGGGCCCCCGAGACGTATATCGAGCGCGCCCGCCATGGCCGCTTCCGGCCAGCCCGCATTGGGGGACAGGTGTTTCCCCGCATCGCGCCACATGATCGAGAAGGGGTGCCCTATGCGGTGTGCGGGCTGCGCGCTTGCAGCGACAAGACAGCCGCAAACCCGTGCCGGGATCAGGTTCGCCAGATCGTCCAGGCGCGCGGCGGCCTTGCCGAAATATTCATAGCGCGCGTTTCTGTGTCCGATCATGCTGTCCGCCGTGTTGATGGCCTTGTAGGCGATGAGGCCGGGAAGACCCGCCACCGCGCACCAGAAAAGCGGCGCAACGATACCGTCCGAATAATTCTCCGCAAGGCTTTCCACGGCGGCGCGCGACACGCCATGCTCGTCGAGGTCGGCCGGATTGCGCCCGACGATCTTCGCAACCGCTATCCGTCCTCCTGCGATCCCGTCATCGTCCAGCGCATGGGCCACGTCGCGAATATGCTCGGCAAGACTGCGGCTGGCGACGAATGCGCTTGCGATCAGTATTTCTCCGATCCAGCCGAAAGGAAGGGAAGCGAGAAACAGATGCAAGGCATGGCCGCAAGCGACGGAGATGGAAAGAAGCAGGACAACCAGAACGCATCCGCCTGCGAACCGTTTTCCGTCGTCCATGCGTTCGCGGTTCAGCTGCCGTTCGGCAGCGGAAATGAGATGCCCCATCCAGGTCACGGGATGGCCGATCGCACGAAACAATGCCTGCGGATAGCCGAATGCACCTTCCGCGGCGAGCGCCAGAAAGGCGAGAGCAGGTCCGGTAAGAGACAAAACAATCATGCGACGACGAGGGGCTCGTTTGACACCAAAGGGGGGATGGTTTACCAGCAAATGGCTTCCAGGTGGGCGAAAACGCCTAAACGGGAACACGGTGCGCGCGCAATCGCAAGGCCGTGGCTGCCCCCGCAACTGTAAGCACCGGCCGGGATAAAGTCGTCACGATCGCCACTGGGAAACCGGGAAGGCGGCGGCGAAGCCCGGAAGAAAACGGTGCAAGCCAGGATACCGGCCTGAAGCCTGATGAACACCGTAGAGCCCGGGCGGGGCGAAACGGCGCACGGGTTTCTGTTGCCTGCTCCATGGAGCGGTATCCGACTTCGGAAATCCCCGCCATTCCTGTCCGATGCATCACGCGAGGCATGGAATGAGCGAAACAGGCGAACCTCTCGGCAAGATACCTGCAACCGTTGTCACGGGCTTTCTCGGCTCCGGAAAGACGACGCTGATCCGTCACCTGCTGCAAAACGCGGGCGGGCGGCGCATTGCGCTCATCATCAACGAATTCGGCGATGTCGGCGTGGACGGCGATTTGCTGAAGGGCTGCGGGGAGGAAACCTGCGGCGAGGACGATGTGGTGGAGCTCGCCAATGGCTGTATCTGCTGCACGGTGGCAGACGATTTCCTGCCCACGATGCAGAAATTGCTGGAGAGGCGACCGCTCCCCGACCACATCGTGATCGAGACCTCAGGCCTCGCCTTGCCGAAGCCGCTGGTGAAAGCCTTCAACTGGCCGGAAATCCGCACGCGGGTAACGGTCGGCGGCGTCATCACGCTGGTCGATTCCGCCGCGCTGGCGGAAGGCCGTTTCGCAAGCGACGAAGCTGCCGTGGACCGGCAGCGCCAGGCCGACGAGATGCTGGACCATGAAAGCCCGTTGGAAGAGCTTTTCGAGGATCAGCTTCTCTGCGCCGACATGGTCATCATGAACAAGGCCGATCTCGTCGAACCGGGAAAACTCGACCAACTGGAAAACGGCTTGCGGGAAGAAGTACGCCCGAGCGTGAAATTTCTCCGTTCCGAAAACGCCGCTGTCAGCGCGGACGTCCTGCTGGGACTTTCCTTCGCAGTGGAAGGAGACCTCGATGCGCGTCCTTCCCATCACGACGCGGAAGACGATCACGACCATGACGATTTCGAAAGCTTCGTGGTGGAAGCGGGCGAGATTGCCGATGCCGGTTCTTTGGCGAATGCGCTCCGGCCGGTGCTGGAAACGCACGACATATTGCGGCTGAAAGGGTTTGCTGCCGTTGAGGGAAGCGGAATGCGGCTTGCCGTTCAGGCGGTCGGCCCCCGCATCCAGCATTATTTCGACCGGGACTGGCAGGAGGGTGAGGCGCGACGCTCGCGCTTTGTCGTGATTGGTGAAAAGGGAATAAACAAGGCCGAGACCCGCGATGCATTGCGCGAGGCGATCGGCTGATGCATCTGCTCGCGGTCCAGCCCGGCGACATTTCGGATGGCTCCGAGGCGGTGGACCTCGGGCAGACGGCGGGGGATATCGTCGTTCTGTCGGCGGCGGATTCCGACCTCGCATCGCTGGTGGCCGCGCGCAAGACGCTGGGGGAGAATTTTCCCGAACTGCGCCTCGCCAATTTCCTGCAGCTTCAGCACAATCTCTCTGTCGACCTCTATGTGGAAAACGTGATCGAGAATGCGCGTTTCGTCTGCGTAAGGCTCCTCGGCGGATCGCGCTACTGGCCTTACGGATTGTCGGAAATCCGGCGTGTCTGCGCCGAACGCGATATCCCGCTTGCCGTGGTGCCGGGTGACGACAAACCGGACGGCGAACTCGCTTCCTGGTCCAGTGTGGCGGACGAGTGCTACACGCGGCTCTGGTCCTATCTGGCTTATGGCGGTGTCGCGAACGCCACGAGTTTTCTGCGCTACCTGCACGCACTCATCGACCCCGCCGAAGGAGGCGACTGGCAGGAGCCGGCACCGCTGCTCAATGCCGGGCTTTACTGGCCGGGTCTCGACCGGCCTTCCATGAACGATATCCGGGCGCAATGGATGGAAGACGCGCCCGTGGCGCTTGTCACTTTCTACCGGTCGCTTGTCCAGTCGGGCACGACGCAACCGGTAGATGTTCTTGTCGACGCGCTGCGCGGACAGGGCCTCAATCCGCTCCCCGTTTTCGTCCAGAGCCTGAAAGATCCTTTTTGCGAGACCCTGCTGGAAGAGCGCATGGACGAGGTGAAACCCTCGGTCGCACTCAACCTGACGAGCTTTGCCGTTTCCGTGCCGGGGCGGCAGCGCCGCGCCTCCGTGCTGGAAAAGGCGGATTGTCCCGTGCTGCAGGTGGTCCTTTCCTCGCAGAATGAGACCAAATGGCGCGAAGGGCTGAGCGGGCTTTCTGCGCGCGATATCGCCATGAACGTGTCCCTGCCCGAAGTCGATGGACGGATCGTCACCCGTGCCATCGGTTTCAAGGCCGAGATGGAATTCGACAGCACGGCGCAATGTCCGGTGGTGGGCTATGGCTGCGTGGAAGACCGCGTCGCCTTTGTCGCCGCGCTGGCTGAAAGATGGGTGCGGCTTGCCGCGACGCCCGTCGCCGAAAAGAAGGTGGCGGTCGTTCTCGCCAATTATCCCAATCGGGACGGCCGTATCGGCAATGGCGTCGGCCTCGATACGCCGCAGAGCACGCTCGTCATGCTGCGCAGCATGAAGGCGCAGGGATATACGACCGGTGTCCTGCCGGATGACGGCAATGCACTGATGAAGGCCTTGATCGAAGGGCCGACCAATGCGCTGAAAGGACGGGCGGATCGGGCAGGCGGCATTGGGCTCGATCTCGATACCTATCGGCGTTTTTTCGAAACCCTGCCGGACAAAGTCCGCGCGGATGTTGTCGCGCTCTGGGGCGCGCCGGAGAACGACCCCTTCGTTTCGGGGGCGGGGGATCAAAAGCAATTCCGTCTGCCGGCCATCGAATACGGCAATGTGGTTGTCGGCATTCAGCCTGCGCGCGGATACAATATCGATCCCAAGGGCACCTATCACGATCCGGACCTTGTGCCGCCCCACAGCTATTTCGCCTTCTATTTCTGGCTGCGGGAGGCGTTCGGGGCTCATGCCGTAATCCATATGGGCAAGCACGGCACGATGGAATGGCTGCCCGGCAAATCCATCGCCCTGTCGGAAAACTGTTTCCCCGATGCGGTGTTCGGTCCTTTGCCGCATCTCTATCCCTTCATCGTCAACGATCCGGGCGAGGGGACGCAGGCCAAGCGGCGCGCGCAGGCCGTCATCATCGATCACATGACGCCGCCGCTGACGCGAGCGGAGATTTACGGTCCCTTGCGCAATCTCGAAGCGCTGGTGGACGAATATTACGAAGCCGCCAATGTCGATCCGCGGCGCATGGAACTTTTGCGCAAGGAGATACTGGACCTCGCCCGTTCCGCCGGGCTCGACCGGGATTGCGGCTTCGATGAGGACGCCGGCGAGGACGACGCTCTTTCCAAACTCGACAATTATCTCTGCGAGTTGAAGGAAATGCAGATTCGCGACGGGCTGCATGTCTTCGGCCGTTCGCCCACGGACAGGCTGAGAACGGATACGCTGGTCGCCCTGACGCGCACGCCGCGCGAGGCAGGGGAAGGCGAGGACGCTTCCCTCCTGCGCGCGCTCGCCGCCGATCTCGAACTCGCCGGCTTCGACCCGCTTGATTGCGAACTGGGCGATTTTTACGGGGGCCCGAAGCCCGACCTGTTGGGGACGCGCGCCGGGGGCGTCTGGCGCAGCAATGGCGACACGCTCGAGCGGCTGGAAGCGCTCGCGGCGGCTCTTGTGTCGGGCGGAGAAAACTGCCCCCCGGACTGGCCGGCCACGGCGCAGGTGCTGCGCGGCATCGAAACGACGATAGCCCCCGATCTGGCGGCTTGCGGCGAGGCGGAACTCGCCGCCGTGCTTCGCGGTCTCGACGGGCGTTTCGTCATGCCGGGGCCGTCCGGCGCGCCGACGAGAGGGCGGCCCGAAGTTCTGCCGACCGGCCGGAACTTCTATTCGGTGGACAGTCGCGCCGTGCCGACACAGACGGCCTGGACGCTGGGCTGGCGCTCGGCGCAATTGCTGGTAGAGGATTATCGCCAGCGCCACGGAAAATGGCCGGTGGCGATGGCGCTCTCGGCATGGGGCACCTCGAACATGCGCACCGGCGGCGACGATATCGCGCAGGCTCTGGCGTTGATCGGCGCGCGCCCGCAATGGGACTTGTCCTCGGGCCGCGTGACGGGCTTCGAGATCTTGCCGGTCGCAAAGCTCGGCCGCCCGCGCGTCGATGTGACGTTCCGCATATCCGGCTTTTTCCGCGACGCCTTTCCCGCGCAGACGGACCTTCTTTCCTCCGCTTTCCGAGCTGTCATGCGACTCGAGGAAGACGAGGCCGACAACCCGCTGGCCGCGCGCTACGCCCGCGAGGTGAATGAGAAAGTGGCGTCGGGAGTGGACCGCGCCGACGCGGAAAAGGAGGCAGGCTTCCGGGTCTTCGGTTCGAAGCCCGGCGCCTATGGCGCGGGACTTCAGGTGCTGATGGATGAAGGCGTCTGGGACAGCAAGGCCGATATCGCCGAGGCCTATCTTACCTGGGGCGCATACGCCTATGGCGAAGGTGCGGAAGGCGAAAACGCCCGCCGGAGCTTCGAGGCGCGCCTGAGCGGCGTCGATGCCATCGTGCAGAACCAGGACAATCGCGAGCACGACCTTCTCGACTCCGATGACTACTACCAGTTCGAGGGCGGCATGGCCGCGGCCGTGGCGGAGCTGAAAGGCGCCGAGCCGGTGATCTATCACAACGATCACTCGCGTCCCGAAACGCCGAAGGTCCGGACGCTCGCCGACGAGATCGGCCGCGTCGTTCGCGCCCGCGCCGCCAATCCCAAATGGGTCGAGGCTGCGATGCGCCATGGCTACAAGGGTGCCTATGAGATGGCGGCGACGGTGGACTATCTCTTCGCCTTCGCTGCCTCCACGAGCGCGGTCGCCGATCACCATTTCGATCTCGTCTTCGATGCCTATCTGGGCGACGAAACGGTGCGGGACTTCCTGTGGGAGAACAATCCGGATGCGATGCGCGAAATTGCCGATCGGTTCGACGAGGCCATTCGGCGCGAGCTGTGGCGCCCGCAGCGCAATTCGGTCGCCGCGACACTCGACACCCTTTCCTCACAAAGGAGCGCTTGATGAGTAAGGTTCTGACAGAAGAAGAACGCACCGCCCGCCATAATGAAAAAATGAAAAAGAAAAAGGCCGCCCATGACAGGATCGTGGCGGGCAAGACGGCCGAGAAGGGTCTCGTCGCCGTGCATACCGGCAAGGGGAAGGGCAAGTCCACTGCGGCGATGGGCATGGTTTGCCGCGCCATCGGGCATGGCATGAAAACCGGCATCGTGCAGTTCGTGAAAGGTGCATGGGAAACGGGCGAGATGACGGTGTTCGAGGCTTTTTCCGATCTCGTCGAGGTTCATGTACTGGGCGAAGGCTTCACATGGGATACGCAGGACAGGGAAGCGGACGTTGCCGCCGCCCAGCGCGCCTGGGCCCAGGCAAAATCCATGATCGAGGATCCCGCCTACCGCATGGTGCTGTGCGACGAACTCAATATCGTTCTGCGCTACGACTATCTGCCGATGGATGAAGTTCTGGAGACGCTTCGGAACAAACCGGCCGACACGCATGTCATCATTACCGGCAGGAATGCGAAGGAAGAACTGATGGAGGTCGCCGATCTCGTGACGGAGATGAAGGAGATCAAGCATCCTTTCCGGGCGGGCATAAAGGCGCAGGCCGGTATCGAATTCTAGCCGTCCGTCGTCCGGACGCGGGAGATGGCGTGTCGCAGAAAATCGACCGCCGCGGGAAACGACGGCCCGCCGCACACCGTCAATGCGGAGGGCATGCGAATGACCTGCTCCTTTCTGAAAAGGCGCTTGAGAACCGGATGATGAAGAACCTCGGAGCCGATGTCACCTTTACCGAGCGCTTCCGTGTCGAGAATGAGGAAGTCGGGGCGGGTGACTGCCAGTTCCTCCAGCGAGATGCGCGAAATGGAAGAACGGCCGAGCTTTTCCGCTTCATTGCGCAGGCCCGCATATCGCATGACATGGGAGATTATGCTTTTGGAGCCGGAGATGTAGCCCCTTCTCTGGTAAACGAGCGCGCTCGGCGCATCGCCCGGAAGCGGCGCGGCCGAAGCCGCCTTTTCGATCTGCCCGATCAATTCGCGCGCCCGCGCCGGCGAGCCGAGAATGTCGCCCATCCGGCGCGTCTGCTCGGCCATCTCCTGCGCGGTATTGGTACGTTCGATTTCGACGACCTTGTATCCGAGGCGCCGCAACATGGTTTTCGTGTCGGTATCGCGAAAGCGGCTGCCGATGATGAGGTCGGGGTCGAGTTTGATGATGGCTTCCGCCGCGCTGGGAACCGTGGGGAATGCTTCGGCCCTGTCGGCGAGGAAGGATATGCCCGGATCTTGCGCAAAGGTCGTCAGCGCCGCGATCCGGGACGGGTCGGCGAGGGCCAGCAGATATTGGTCGGCACAAAGGTTCAGCGACACGATCCGTTGATATGTCTCCGCCTGCGCGGGGCGTTGCGTGACGGTGGTAAGACAGGCAAGGAACAGGACATGAAATGTAAAACGGTTTAGGCGCACGCCGCGTCTCTTTCTTTCGTCGATACCGGATACACCGGTGTTCTTATCACAATCCCGGGACACTTGACGTGACGGGATGCTCTGTCAATGAGCTGGGCCGATCTGGACGAGGTCTGTTGTGTCTATCGCGCAATCTGCAAGTGAACGTCGAAACATCAAGCGGCTGCCCGTCTGGGCCGTTCTCATATCATTCCTTGTCATTGTCGGGCTCGGGGCGCTGCTCGTCGGGCCTGTGTCGATATCGCCGGGCGAGGTGCTGCTTGCATTGGCGGGGCAGGCGACCGAGGTCCATCGCGCGATCGTTCTGGAAATCCGCCTGCCACGATTGCTGCTCGCCATGGGGGTGGGGGCGACACTGGCCATGGCAGGCGCGGTCCTTCAAGGGTATCTGCGAAATCCGCTGGCCGACAGCTCCGTACTCGGATCGTCGAATGCGGCGGCTTTCGGCGCCGTGATCGCGCTCTATTTCGGATATGCAAACCGGTATCCGCTGATCCTCCCCGGGCTCGCCATCGGTATGTCGCTTCTCGCATTGTCCTGCGTATTCGGCATGATGCGCCGCCGCGTTACCGCAGTGGCGCTTATTCTCGCGGGGCTCGCCGTCGGATCTCTGGCAGGCGCATGCATATCGCTGGCGCTCAATCTGTCGTCGAATCCCTTCGCCATGTCGGAAATAGCGTTCTGGCTTCTCGGGTCGCTCGAAGACCGGAGCATGATGCATGTCGGGCTCTCGCTGCCCCTGATGATGATTGCCTGGGCGATTTTCTACAGCCAGCGCAATGCGCTCGATGCACTCGCTCTGGGCGAAGAGGCGGCGGAAAGCATGGGAATCCACATGCGCAGGTTGCAGGCCTGGATCGTGCTCGGCGTGTCCATTGGTGTCGGCGCGGCGGTCGCGGTGAGCGGCGCCATCGGATTTGTCGGCCTGGTCGTCCCCCATCTTCTTCGGCCGGTGGTTGGGCACAGGCCCTCGCGCTTGCTGCTTCCTTCCGCGATAGCGGGGGCGTTGTTGCTGACTTTATCGGACAGTTTCGTCCGTCTGCTGCCGACGCCGAGCGAGTTGCGACTGGGTGTGGTCACGGCTTTCTTCGGCATTCCCTTTTTCATTTATCTCCTGATGCGGCAGAGACGAATGTTCTGAAAAAATATCACCTTAAAAGACTGTTGCCCGACATATGCCTCATATGTAATGTGCCGCGCAGGTAGTGCCCGCAAGGGATAAAAGGGAATCCGGTGAGCCGAGATTCGGCAAATCCGGGACTGTACCCGCAACTGTGATCGGGGAGCCCACCGTAACAAGCCACTGAAGCGTCATGCTTTGGGAAGGCACGGTCAGGGCGATGATCCGAAAGTCAGGAGACCTGCTGCCTGCGTCGCCCCCCCTTTGGCCGGGATTAGCCGAAGGAGCGGAAACCCGTAGTGGCGACAACCGTAACTGGGTTGAGCGCAGGGGATTCCGCGGCGGGCTATGCCGTGTCCGAAATTGTGAACTTTGTGCTCACCCGTTGGTCAATCGGGGGCTTAGGCCTGCCTAACGGGGTGAGATTATGCACCAGACTGTTTTCCGCCGCGCGCTGATGGGCGCGACGGCCCTTGCCTGTATCGCATTGGCGATGCCGGCGCATGCACAGGACGATACCGACCGGGACACGGACGGGATCATCGTGACGTCCACCAAGATACCCACCCAGATCGAAAAGACGGGGTCTTCCATCTCCGTCGTGACGAAAGAGGAGATGGAAGAACAACAGACGCGCCAGGTGCTCGATGCGTTGACTACGACGCCGGGCATCTCCGTCTCGCAGTTCGGCGCGAAAGGTACCGACTCCACCGTGCGTATGCGCGGCATGCCCGGACATTATACCTCGGTTCTCATCGACGGCGTGGAAGTGTCGGATCCGAGCCGTTCCCAAACGGCTTTCGACTTTTCGCAGCTTCAGACCGCAGGGATCGACAGGATCGAGGTTCTGCGCGGCTCGCAGAGCGTGCTTTACGGGGGCGAGGCCGTTGCGGGTGCCGTCAACATCGTGACAGAACGCGGGCGAGGTGACATCAAGGGCAGCGCTTTCGGCGAAATCGGCAGCTATGACACCTACCTTGTAGGCGGCGGCGTGCGCGGCGGCTTCGACGACGACCGCGGAGGCATCAACGTCAGCGCGCAATATCTCGATACGAGCGGTTTCTCCGCCGCGGACGAAAATTTGCCCGGCAACAGCGAGGGTGAAGACTACGACAATTTCTCGTCGCTCGGTCGACTGGACTATCAGCTGACGGACCGTATCGGCATCAAGGGCAATTTTCGCTACGCGGAAGGAACCCTGAACTATGATGCGTCCAGCGGTCCCTATGGCGACGATCCCGATGTGGGCGACGACTACCTCCAGTACTCCGGCCGAGGGGCGGTCACCTTTGAAACCAAAGACCGGTTCTTCGTGGGCGAAGCGGGCGTCGCCTACAGCTATTCCAAGCGCGACGGCTTCGATAACGGCGCTCCGGCCTACTACTATGTCGGCGAGAGAGTGACATATGACTTCCAGGGAACGCTCAATTTCGACCCGGACAATATCATCATCGTCGGCGTCGAGCGGAACGAAGAGAGCTATGAATCCGATACCAGTCCGGCCGGTGTCGATATCTGGACGAACGCCTTGTTCGGGATGTACCAGTTTAGCCCCGTCGAGAACCTCTTCCTGTCGGTAGGCGCGAGACTGGACGATCATGAAGCCTACGGAACGCATGATACCTATCGGGGGACGGCGGCCTATCGTTTCGCCGATACGGGAACCACGATCCGCGGAAGCTACTCGACCGGTTTCCGAGCCCCGAGCCTGTTCGAACTCTATGGCAGGTGCTGCGGCGACCCGAACTTCGGCAACCCGAACCTGACGCCGGAGGAAAGCAAGAGCTGGGACGCAGGGATCGACCAGTCCTTGTTCGGCGGCGATATGTTCCTGTCCGTCGCTTACTTCAATATCGATACCGAGAACGCAATCCAGTTCGAGGGCGTATACGGCACGATGACGCCGAACTATTTCAACAAGCCCGGCGAGTCGCGCTCGCGTGGCGTTGAAACGAGTGCCGATTGGATGGTGAACTCCGATCTGCGCGTGAACGTCGCCTATACCTGGAACGTCGTGCAGGATGCGACCGGGGAGCGCTACGACAACGCACCCCGCCACAGCGTCAATTTCAATGTGAACTACGCGCTGTTCGATGGACGCGGGAATGTCAACCTCAACGTCCTTCATCGGATCGACACGCGCGATAGGAGCAACAGCGTGCGTCTCGACGATCCCTTCGTCGTCAAGCTCGCCGCGCGTTACAGCCTGCTCGACAATCTGGATGTCACGGCCCGTATCGAGAACCTTCTCGATGACGAGTACCAGACGGAATACGGCTACGGCACGTCCGACCGTGCCTTCTATGCCGGTCTGACCTATCGGTTCTGACGAGAGCGGGCGGGCGCTGTTTGCGCCCGCCCCATTTTTTACCGCGGAAGGAGAGAGCAACATGCAACCCACCCCGAGAGCGGAAAAGAAGAACGAGGAAGGACGCGTCGTCGAGCATATCTGGTCGCTTCCCGTCGAAGAGGCG
Organism: Parvibaculum indicum; assembly: GCF_011762095.1. Classification (GTDB taxonomy): domain Bacteria; phylum Pseudomonadota; class Alphaproteobacteria; order Parvibaculales; family Parvibaculaceae; genus Parvibaculum; species Parvibaculum indicum. Next base: position 70,265 of record NZ_JAASQO010000008.1, read on the forward strand.
TTTCTGGAAAAGCTGCTGCGCGACGCCTTCGAAAACCACTATCACGAGCTGACGTTCGGTCCGCTCATTCCGGGCGCGGCCTATGAACTGAAATGCCCGGGCAAGCCCGAACGCGTTTCCATGGGCGGCGGCTATATGACCATTCACTGGGGGCGGGGCGGCCATTTCCATCTTTGCCTGGGAACCAATTACGGCTCCGCGCAATCGCCCAACCAGCCGGAACTCATCGTACAGCGTCGCCCGAGTCGGGCGGAACTTTATCGCGGGCTCGACAAGGAAGGGAACCCGGTCACCTGGGGGTTCCGTATGTTCAACGGCGATGCGACGCCGCAGATCACGCTCTTCTTCCCCAATCCCTTCATCTCGGACGAAGACCGGATCGCCGATAAGCCGGATTGGTCCCGCCTTGCCATGTGGGAGAAGTTCCTGCCTGCCTATACGGGGTGCGAGCCGGACGGGCTCGACCGAAAAGGCAAGGGGTTCGGGAGTGGCTGAACGGGCCCTCATATGGCCGGGGCTCTGGCTTGTCCTGTTCTGCTGGGGAGCGGGCGCTGCCTGTGCGGCGGGCCCGCCTAAGGTCGCTTCCGTTTCGCTTTGCGGCGACCAGTATCTGATGATGCTGGCCGACCCGGGACAGGTCGTGTCGCTGAGCCATCAGTCCATGTCGCCCCTGTCTTATGTGAAGGAGCGAGCGGCCTCCTTTCCACGGAACCGCGGATCGGTCGAGGAACTGATCCTCTCCGATGTCGAGCTTGTGGTGCTGAATGCCTATGGCGACACGCAACTGAAACGCATCCTGCGGAAATTCGGGATCGACTATTTCGAGTTGCCGCTCGGCGAGACCATCGGCGATGTCGAAGAGACGGTGATTGCCCTGTCGCAAAAGCTCGGGCGCGAAGCCGAAGGACACCGTCTGGTCGGGCGGATGAAGAAGCGCGTGGAAGCGGTTTCGCGCAGCGCGCAGGGCGGGGCACAACCCGTTGCGCTCTACTTTCGTTCCGACGGCGGCGGCGCAGGGGCCGGCACCTTCGTGGATGACGCCATTCGCGCCGCGGGTTTTCGGAACCTGCAACGCGATCTCGGCAAGAAAGGCTGGGGGACGCTTCCTCTGGAACAGGCGGTCATGACGCCGCCCGATGTTTTCGTCACCAGCTTTTTCGACACGCCTTACCAGTCCGTGCGGGGGCTGTTCCGCTACAACCCGGTCTTCTGGGAGCTGGCGCAGAAGGGAACGCTGGTTCAGGTTCCCGGCAAGTTGTGGCCCTGCTCGAGCCCGCTTCTTGTGAACGCGGTGGAATTCCTCGCCCGTGCGCATCGGGAAACCGGATCAAATGATAGGGAGATGAGCCGTGACGGCGGATAGTCTTACCATGCGTCTCGCAAGCCGCCGCCGCGCGAACTGGCAGTTGAACGCCGCGCTGGGAGCGCTGTTGCTTGTGCTGTTTCTCGTCTCGGTCGGCATCGGTTATGTGTCCTTGTCGCTGGGCGATACGCTCGCCGCCCTGACGGGAACGGCGGGGGAAAAACTGCAGACGATCGTCTGGGAACTTCGCCTGCCGCGCACGCTGCTGAGCATGGCAATCGGCAGCGCGCTGGGGCTAGCCGGCGCCGTGCTGCAGGGGCTGCTGCGCAACCCGCTCGCCGAGCCGGGTATTATCGGCATCAGTTCCAGCGCGGGGCTCGGCGCGGTGATCGCGCTCTATTTCGGGTGGAGCATGGCCTGGCCGCTCGCCCTGCCGGCCAGCGCGATGGCAGGGGCGGCGATAGCCACGATCATTCTCTATATCGTCGCGGCGCGCTCCGGCAGTGTGTTGACGCTGATCCTTCTGGGCGTCGCGATCAGCGGCTTTGCGATTTCGCTGTCGTCGCTCGCCATGAACCTCTCGCCCAATCCCTGGGCGGTGTCGGAAATTCTCTTCTGGCTCATGGGCTCGGTGAAGGATCGCAGCTTCTACGAGGTCAATCTTGCGCTGCCCTTCATCCTGATCGGCTCGGCCGTGTTGATGTCCTCGGGCCGCGCGCTCGATGCATTGAGCCTTGGCGAGGAAGGGGCGCAAAGCCTTGGCGTGGATCTTCGCCGCCTGCGGGTCCTGGCCATTGTCGGAACGAGTGCCGCGGTGGGAGCGGGCGTCGCCGTCGCCGGCACCATCGGTTTTGTCGGGCTTGTCGTGCCGCATCTCCTGCGCCCTGTAACGGGCCATATGCCGAGCCGTCTGCTGCTGCCCAGCGCACTGGCCGGGGCCTGTCTTCTCACAGCCGCCGATATCGGCGTCCGGCTGCTGGCCAACAGCGGGCCAGAGCTTCATCTGGGCGTGGTGACGTCGCTGATCGGCGCACCCTTCTTTTTCTATCTTCTGTTCAAGGTCGGAGGGTCGATGCGATGACGGAGATCGCAGTAGAGAAGGTCGGCTTCTCCATCGCGGGTAAGAAAATCCTGAGCGATATCGACTTCACCGTCGATGAAGGCCGGTTGATCGGCCTCATCGGGCCGAACGGCGCCGGCAAGTCGACGCTGGCCCGGCTGATCGCCGGGCTGCAGCCCGCGGGCGGGGGAAGGATTCGCCTCGATGGGGAGCCCGTCGGCGACATCCACCGCAAGATACTGGCCCGCCGCATCGCCTATATGCCCCAGGGTCATGTGGTGCACTGGGCGCTGGATGTGTTTCAGGTCGTGGCGCTCGGGCGCATTCCCCACCTCGGCCCTTTGTCTTCCATGGCCGAGGCCGATGCGGCCGCCGTCCAGCGCGCGATCGACAAGGCGGACATAGAACCGTTCCTCGATCGCGACGTGAGTACGCTCTCCGGCGGCGAACGGGCGAGGGTCATGCTGGCGCGCGCCCTGGCCGTGGAAAGTCCGGTGCTGCTGGTCGACGAGCCGATTGCCTCGCTCGACCCCTTTCACCAGATCAAGGTGATGAACCTCCTGCGCGACATTGCCGGGGAAGGACGCCTTGTCATCGTCGTGCTGCACGATTTGCCGCTCGCAGCGCGTTTCTGCGAACGCCTCCTGCTGCTCAGCGATGGCAGGCTCGTCGCGGACGGAGAACCGAAAGACGTATTGAGCGAACCGAATCTGGAAGCTGCCTATGCCATCGAAGGGCTGCACGGGCGCAATGCGGGCGAGGACTATGTGCTTCCCTGGCGCTGCCTGGAACATGGTGCAAAATCCGACCCGGTGTGAGGAGTGAGCGATGCCGATGCAAAGCGTTGAGAGAGAGGCGTCCATCGTCGTGTGCAGTACGTGCCGGCATGACGCGGATAATCGCGAGAATGAGAAAGGCGAGCGTGGCGGCGAGTTGCTGTACCGCGAACTCGAGGCACTCGCAGGGCAAGCTGAAGATTCCTCGGGCCGTGTCTCGCTGCAACGCATGCCCTGTCTCTTTGCCTGTTCCCGCTTCTGTACCATTCATCTCAGGGCACCTGGCAAGATCGGCTATGTTCTCGGCAATTTCACGCCCGACCGCGAATCCGCGGAGGCAATCCTCGCTTTCTTCCGCGCCTATCGGGAAAGCGAGGAAGGAATCGTGCCCTTCCGCGGATGGCCGGAAGGCGTGAAGGGCCACTTCATCGCCCGCATGCCGCCCGAAGGATATGTCCTGGAGTCGGGCTGACAGGACTTTCAAGGCGGGCGGTTCATGAAGACATCGTGGCCAGACAGAGAAGCCGCCTCCGCGCATAACTCCCTATTGCTCGTGTTGCATCTGGGAAACGATTTCGAGCCCGCCATGTCGGATGATGAAGTCGGCGATGAAATCGATGCCTTTGCCCGACTTCATATTGGTGAAGACATAGGGTCGCTCGCCGCGCATGCGTTTCGTATCGGTATCCATCACCTCAAGTGAAGCGCCGACGAATGGGGCAAGGTCTGTCTTGTTGATGATGAGGAGATCGGAGCGTGTGATGCCCGGACCTCCCTTCGACGGAATTTTCTGACCGCCGGAAACATCGATCACGTAAAGCGTGAGATCGGCAAGTTCCGGGCTGAACGTGGCAGCGAGATTGTCCCCACCGGATTCGATCAGGATCAGGTCAAGATTCGGAAAGCGCTCGCACATATCGGAGACGGCGGCGAGGTTGATGGACGCGTCCTCGCGGATTGCGGTGTGCGGGCATCCGCCGGTTTCCACACCCATGATGCGCTCCTGCGGCAGCGCTCCGGTGCGGGTCAGTATTTTCGCGTCCTCCTGCGTGTAGATGTCGTTTGTGATCGCGCAGATGTCGTATGCATCGCGCAGTTTCTTGCAGAGTGCTTCCATGAGAGCGGTCTTGCCGGAACCAACCGGGCCGCCAATGCCCACACGCAGCGGGCCATGGGGGGATGTACTCATGTGCGGAACAACCTCGTATATTGGGTTTCATGTTTCATCGCGGCCATGTCGGCTATCAGCGCCGAACTGCCGAGATGGGTGAGGTCGAGGCGTTGGGCCTCTTGCGTGAGATCGTCGATTGTCGCTTCGAGAGCGATCATGGCGCGCTGACCATCCGTTTGGCCGAGTGGCACGAGGCGCAACCCTGCCGAGATGAGATTGGCCGCAAAAGCATGCAGATAGGCGCCGAGCGCGGGCTCCAGCGCGATGTCGTGATCGAAGGAAGCGACAGCCACCGCAAAGGGATAGGGAACGGGAATCCGGTTTCCCGCCAGCAGCCGGTCGAGCGTCGGGCTCGTCCATGTACGTCGCGTGATGTCGCAAAAGGCGCGTCCTTGTGCGTGGGTTTCAAGCTGACGCTCCGCGCTGCCGGTGAGGGCATTTCCATGGTCTCGCACGTCCCGAAGGCTCTCCATGTCCGGCTGCGCGGCGGCGTGCCAGGCGCAGGCAAAAAGAATGGCGTCGTTTCGCCCGCTGCCCCGCAGGAGGATGTCTTCGATCCATTCGATCATGCTGCCGCAACTCCGAATGGAACCGTCTTCGACCAGCCATTCGAGTCCGTGTGAATAGGAAAACGCACCCACCGGATAGGAAGGCGAAAGCCAGGCCATCAGGCGGTAGAGCGCGCTGCTATCCATGCGAATGGCCATGTTCATGATGAGAATGACCGTGGTCGTGCCCGGATACCGGGATATGCGCGCCATAGGCGCCGCCTTCGGGATTGAAGGGGGCCTCGAGCATTTCCAGCTTGCCGCCGAGGCCTTTCACCATTTCCGCGATCACATGGTCGGCACGGATACGCAAAAAGCCTTCGCCGATTTCCGCGGCGAGATGCCGGTTGCCGATATGCCAGGCCATGCGCGCCAGATGCAGCGCATCCCGGCATCGTATTTCCATCAATGCTTCAGGCGCCGCGCTGACCGCGATCACCTCGCCTGACGTCAGGCGCAGCGCATCGCCATCACGCAGATCCGGCACATCGGGAAGATCGAGCAGGAAGCCGACCCCGCGTTCCGTGGTCAGCGCAATCCGCCGCCGGTGCCGGCCCTCATAGTCGAGCACCACGCGGTCCGCAATTTCGCCGGTCCAGTCTTTGATGATTTCATGCGCTCTCATTCGGGGTCTCCTCAGAAAAGGAAGTAGCGCTGGGCCATGGGAAGTTGTGTGGCAGGCTCGCAGGTGATGAGTTCGCCATCGACGCGCACTTCATAGGTCTCGGGATCGACCTCGACTTGCGGCATGAGAGAGTTGTGCACCATGTCGGATTTGGAGACGGTTCGCGTGCCCGAGACGGGGAGGAGCGTCTTTGCGACACCCGTCTTCTCCGCCAGTCCGTCATCCAGCGAGGCCAGCGAAACGAAGGTGACGCTGCTTTCCGTCCTGTTCCGGCCATAGGCGCCGAACATGGGCCGGTAATGCACCGGCTGCGGTGTGGGGATCGATGCATTGGGATCTCCCATGGGCGCAGCGGCAATGCTGCCACCCAGCAGCACCATGGCGGGCTTCACGCCGAAAAAGGCGGGGTCCCACAAAACGATGTCCGCCCGCTTGCCGACTTCCAGCGAACCGACATGCCGGCTCAGGCCCTGGGCGAGCGCAGGATTGATCGTGTATTTTGCGATATAGCGCTTCACACGCGCATTGTCGTTATCGCCGGTCTCCTCCGGCAGCGCGCCGCGCTGACGTTTCATCTTGTCCGCCGTCTGCCAGGTCCGGATCAGCACCTCGCCGACGCGGCCCATGGCCTGGCTGTCGGACGAGATGATGGAGAAGGCGCCGAGATCGTGAAGAATGTCTTCCGCCGCGATGGTTTCCTTGCGGATACGACTTTCGGCAAAGGCGACATCTTCCGGGATCGATGGATCGAGATGGTGGCACACCATCAGCATGTCAAGATGTTCTTCCAACGTGTTCGCCGTATAGGGCCGTGTCGGATTGGTGGAGGAGGGGATGACGTTCGGCAGGCCGCACACCTTGATGATATCCGGTGCATGGCCGCCGCCCGCGCCTTCGGTGTGATAGGCATGGATGGTGCGGTTCTTGAAAGCGGCGATCGTATCTTCCACGAAACCGCTTTCATTCAGCGTGTCCGTATGGATCATGACCTGAACGTCGAATTCGTCGGCGACGCCGAGGCAGCAGTCGATGGCGGCAGGCGTCGTGCCCCAGTCCTCATGCAACTTGAGGGAACAGGCGCCACCGCGCACTTCCTCGATGAGCGCGTCCGGGCGCGACGCATTGCCCTTGCCTGCAAGGCCGATATTCATCGGGAAGGCGTCTATAGCCTGGATCATGCGCATCAGGTGCCACGGCCCGGCCGTACAGGTCGTGGCATTCGTGCCTGTGGCGGGCCCTGTGCCGCCGCCCAGCAGGGTGGTGATGCCGGACATCAGCGCTTCCTCGATCTGCTGCGGGCAGATGAAATGAATATGCGCGTCGATGCCGCCTGCGGTGACGATCTTGCCTTCGCCCGCGATTACTTCCGTGCCGGGGCCGATGATGATGTCGACGCCGGGCTGCGTATTCGGATTGCCGCCCTTGCCGATGGCGGCGATCTTCCCGTCCCGGAGACCGATATCGGCTTTCACGATGCCCCAGTGATCCACGATCAGCGCGTTGGTGATGATCGTGTCCACCGCGCCGCCCGCCCGAGAGACTTGAGACTGGCCCATCCCGTCACGGATTACCTTGCCGCCACCGAACTTCACTTCCTCGCCATAAATGGTGAAGTCCTTTTCCACTTCGATGAAGAGATCGGTATCCGCCAGGCGGACCCTGTCGCCCGTGGTGGGGCCGAACATGTCGGCATAGTGCGCGCGAGAGAGCGTAACGGCCATGATGCGGCTCCTATAGTGGTCCCATGATTTTTTGCTGAAAGCCGTAGACGGTGCGTCCGCCGGAAAGCGGGATCAGCGTCACGTCTCGCGACTGGCCGGGCTCGAAACGGATCGCGGAGCCAGCCGGAATATCGAGCCGCATGCCGAGTGCTTTCTCCCGCTCGAAGAGGAGAGCGTTGTTCACCTCGAAGAAGTGATAATGCGAGCCGACCTGCACGGGTCGATCACCGCTATTGGCAACCGTCAGCATCAGCGTCTCCGCCCCTTCATTGAGGGTGATCTCGCCTGCCGCTGGAATGACTTCACCGGGGATCATGCGTGCCTCCCTCATGCGAAGAACAAGGTCGCGCCCGCGAGCGCAATACCCGCGCCGCCTGCCCGCAGGGCGGTCTCCATCCGCGCGGAACGCGTGGCAAGTCCCGCGCCGATGCCAATTGCGTGAAGAGACGCCGTCGAAACGGCAAAGCCGAGCGCATAGAGACCGGCATTGTGAAGGTGGCCGGCTTCAAGCCCGTGTGCATTGCCGTGAAAGGCCGCAAAGACCGCGATAGCCGCCGATCCGGCCCAGACCGGCAGCGGCGCCGCGCTCGCCACGAGAAGTCCCAGAACCAGGACGGAGGCTGCGATGCCCGGTTCCACCATAGGCAGCGCAAAGCCTGCCATGCCTGCCACACCGCTCACGATCATGATGCCTATGAAGGCGGCGGGAAACGCCCAGAGTGCGCGGCCGCCCCGCTGTGCCGCCCACATGCCGACCGCCACCATGGCGAGGATGTGGTCGAGACCGCTCAAGGGGTGGGCGAGCCCGGCCATCAGCGGCGTGGTGTGAAAGATCGTCGGATGCGCGAAGGCGGCCGTCGGCGAAATGGTGAGAACGAGTGTTGTTGCGGCAAGCAGGCGGGGTTTGCTGTTCATGTCGGACCTCTCAGCGGATCGGGTTGTGAACGGTGACGAGTTTGACGCCGTCGGGGAATGTCGCTTCCACCTGCACGTCGTGAAGCATTTCCGGAATGCCCTCCATGACCTGCTCCGTGCTGAGGACATGCGCGCCGGCTTCCATCAGCTCGGCGACGCTTCTCCCGTCACGGGCGCCTTCGACCACAAAATTGGAGATGAGTGCGATCGCTTCCGGGTAGTTGAGCTTCACGCCCCGCGCGAGCCGCCGTTCCGCGACCTGGGCGGCCATGGCAATCAGGAGTTTGTCCTTTTCTCTAGGGCTCAGTTGCATGAAGACTTTCCTCAGATGATCCAGTTGCGCGGCATCGGCGTCTTGCGAAATCCGGTCAGCACATGGCAAAGCGCCTTGGTCAGCGCATGTCCGTCCGCCATCACGAAACGGGTAATCAGCATTCCATCCCATGCGCTTGCTGCGACGTGGTCGGGGAGGGATTCGAGAAGCACGCGCATTTCATCCAGCCGGTCTTCCGCATCCGGCGCGACATAGCGCAGCGTCGCCGTGGCGAGATGCCCGCCGGCAATGGCCGGGCGTTTCAGGAGTGCGTCGATATCGCCGTCGATATGAAAGCGGTCGGCATGGATGAGGCGTCCGTCGCGGCGGATGAACCAGCTATCCGCCAACGCACCCTTGCGTACTGTCTCGTCCATGGCGGTACGGCCGAAAATATTGGCTTCGACGCCCAGAAAGCCGGCATCGGCTGCGAGCGTCACATAGGTTTCACGCCTTAGCCGCGCGCCGTCGAAAAGAATGGCGGGCTGCGGCAACCAGTCGAGCCTGGCTCCTTCATCGACATGAAGAGCGGTCCTGATGAGCGCGTCGTCGCCGAGCGAGCGGTAAATCTTTTCGCATGCCTGGGTGGTGATCGTTGCGGAGGTACTGCGCGTAAGTTCGGTGGCAATATCCAGCCTGTCGCCGCCCGTCATGCCGCCGCCGAGATTGACCAGCACCGCTTCCGGTGGCAGGCCGGGGCCGACGCGCGGGAAACGCAGTTTCATCGTGCCGGACTGAAAGCGCTCCGTTGCAAGGCTTTGTCCGTGCCGCATCGAAAAGACGAGACGGGCTTCGCCGCGACCGCGCTGAAAGACGGAACCGGATGACCTTTCCGGAGGCGAGGGGCTGGGGAAGTTCTCCTCCGCATCAGACCGTAAGATATTTGCGTACATTCTCATCCATCATGCCGGATTGATCGCCGGAAACGACGACCTGTCCGCGGTCCATCACCGCGAAACGGTCGGCGAGCTCGCAGGCGAATTCGAAATATTGTTCCACCAGAAGAATTGCCATGCTGCGCGAATCCCGCAGATAGGTGATCGCCCGTCCGATATCCTTGATGACGGAGGGCTGGATACCTTCGGTGGGTTCGTCGAGGATCATGATTTCCGGTGCGGCCACCATGGCGCGCCCGATCGCGAGTTGCTGCTGCTGGCCGCCGGAAAGGTCTCCGCCGCGTCGCGACAGCATGGATTTCAGCACCGGAAAGAGTTCGAACACTTCGTCGGGAATCTTGTGTCGGCCGCCTTTGAGCGACGCGAAACCCGTTTCGAGGTTCTCTCTCACCGTCAGCAGAGGAAAGATTTCGCGCCCTTGCGGTACATAGGCGATACCGCGCCGGGCGCGCTCGAAGGGCGGCAGTTTCGAGATGTCCTTGCCGTTCCACATGACCCGGCCCTTGCCGACGGCCTGATGGCCGACGATACCGCGTAAAAGGCTCGTCTTGCCGACGCCGTTGCGACCCAGCACGCAAGTGATCTCGCCGGGCGCGGCCTCCAGGCTCACGTTCCATAGCACTTGTGCCGCGCCGTAGCTCAGATCGACATTCTCGACCGACAGCATGACCTATCTCCCCAGATAAACTTCGATGACGCGCTCGTTCGAGCTGATGTGATCGAGTGACCCGTCGGCGAGGACGGATCCTTCGTGCAGGACGGTGACTTTCACGTCGAGATCGCGGACGAAGGTCATGTCGTGTTCGACGACGACCACGGAGCGCGTTTCGTTGATCTTTCGCAGGAGCTGCGCCGTCTGGGCGGTTTCCGCATCGGTCATGCCTGCGACGGGTTCGTCCACGAGCAGGAGTTGCGGGTCCTGCGCGAGAAGCATGCCGATCTCCAGCCATTGCTTCTGACCATGGGAAAGGTTTGCCGCCATGGCCATGCTGGCATCGGTCAGATGAACCGTTTCCAGCAGCTCTTCGATTGCTTCCTTCTGGCTTGCGGAAGTCGAAGAGAAAAGTGTGCCGAAGACGCCGCGACTGTCTTTGAGAGCGAGAAGCAGATTGTCCCACACGGTGTGGGACTCGAACACGGTCGGTTTCTGGAACTTGCGCCCGATGCCGAGATTGGCGATCCGTGCTTCGTCCATGGAGGTGAGATCGTGCCGGCCCGCGAACATGGCCGATCCCTCGTCCGGTCGTGTTTTGCCCGTGATGACGTCCATCATCGTGGTCTTGCCGGCACCGTTCGGGCCGATGATGGCGCGCATTTCGCCGGGCTCGATGAGAAGGGACAGCGCATTCAACGCCTTGAAGCCGTCGAAGCTCACCGTGATGTCGTCGAGATAGAGCAGCGAACGAGAGAGTTCCAGGGTCATGCGCCGGCCCTTTCCAGTTCTTCCTGCGCCTCATCGTGAGGTTGCTCCGGGGCGATCTCGTCGAACGCATTGTCCTCGGAGGCCTTCTTTTCAAGGTGCTTTTCACGATAGTGAAGAGCGGTGCCGATGATGCCGCGCGGCAGCAGCAGCGTGACGAGGACGAAGAGGGCGCCGAGGGCGAAGAGCCAGAACTCCGGCAATGCGCCGGTGAACCATGTCTTGAAGATGTTGACGAGGACGCCACCCAGAATGGCGCCTGCCAGTGTGCCGCGTCCGCCGACGGCGACCCACACCACCGCCTCGATGGAATTGGCCGGTGCGAACTCGCTCGGATTGATGATGCCGACCTGCGGCACATAAAGCGCACCGGCCACACCGGCAAGGCAGGCCGAGACGACCCAGACGAAGAGCTTGTAACGGTCGGTGCGGTAGCCGAGGAAGCGCGTCCGGCTTTCCGCATCGCGCACCGCGAGAAGTACCTTGCCGAGCTTGGAGCCGACGATGGCGCGGCATATGGCAAAGCCCGCAGCGAGGGCCGCTATTGTGACGATGAACAGGCCCGAGCGTGTCGCATCGCTCTGGATGTCGAAACCCAGAATATCCTTGAAGTCGGTCAGACCGTTATTGCCGCCAAAGCCCATATCGTTGCGGAAGAAGGCGAGCAGCAGCGCGAAGGTCAGCGCCTGGGTGATGATGGAGAAATAGACGCCCGTCACGCGGGAGCGGAAGGCGAGATAGCCAAAGGCGAAGGCGAGTATCCCCGGGACCAGCACGACCATCAGCATGGCGAAGGGGAAGATGTCGAACCCAAGCCAGTACCAGGGTAGCTCCTTCCAGTTCAGGAAGACCATAAAGTCGGGGAGAACCGGATCGCCATACACGCCGCGGGGGCCGATCATGCGCATGAGATACATGCCCATCGCATAGCCGCCGAGCGCAAAGAAGGCGCCGTGGCCGAGCGAGAGAATGCCGCAATAACCCCAGACGAGGTCGAGCGCGAGGGCCAGCAGCGCATAGCACATATATTTGCCGAGCAGCGTGACCATATAGGTCGAGAGGTGAAATGCGGATCCCTCGGGTACGACGAGATTGAAGAAAGGAACGGCGATGGCGAGCACAAGCAGCGTGACATAGACGCCGAGTGCCAGATCCCAGGAGATATGCTTGAGGCGATGGAAGATCATGCGTCGACGAACCTTCCTTTGAGGGCGAACAGGCCGCGCGGCCGGCGCTGGATGAAGAGAATGATGAAGATGAGAACGACGATCTTGCCGACGACTGCGCCCGCGAAAGGCTCGAGCAGCTTGTTGGCGACGCCGAGCGTCATTGCGCCGACCAGCGTGCCCCAGAGATTTCCGACCCCGCCGAACACCACAACCATGAAACTGTCGATGATGTAGGACTGACCGAGATTGGGACTGACATTGTCGATCTGCGACAGCGCCACGCCCGCGATGCCCGCCACGCCCGAGCCGAGCCCGAAGGTGAGCGCGTCGACCAGATTGGTGCGCACGCCCATGGAGGCCGCCATCTTGCGGTTCTGCGTGACCGCCCGGGTCTGCGTCCCGAAATGCGTGTATTTGAGGAAGGCCATCAGGACGGCCAGAACGATCATCGAAAAGACGATGATCCAGATGCGCGAAGACGTGATGGTGAGTTGTCCGAGTTGGAAGGCGCCGGACATCCAGTCCGGCGCGACCACCGGCTTGTTGGTGGGGCCGAAGATCGTGCGCACGGCCTGTTGCAGGATGAGGGAAAGGCCCCAGGTCGCGAGCAGCGTCTCGAGCGGTCGCCCATAGAGGAACCGGATGATTGTCCGCTCGATCAGAATGCCCGCGCCGCCCGCGACGATGAAGGCGGCAGGAATGGAGATGATGAGCGACACGCTCATCAGCGACGGTGCGACCGCAAGCAGCACCTGCTGCACGACATAGGTCGTATAGGCGCCCAGCATGATCATCTCGCCATGCGCCATGTTGATGACGCCCATCACGCCGAAGGTGATGGCAAGGCCGATGGCAGCCAGCAGCAGAACGGAACCGAGCGACAGGCCGTAATAGACGTTCTGGGCGACGTCCCAATATTCGAGCGTTCTCTTGATGGAACGCACAGCGCTTGCTGCCGACTCGCGAAGCACGAGGTTGTCGGATTTGTCGAGACCGAGAAGCGCATTGAGGGCTTCCAGGTCCCCGCGGTCGCGCAATGTTTCGATCGCAGCGAGTTGCCCTTCTTCATCGACAACCCCGTTTTTCAGGATGATGGCGGCGCGGGCCTGACGCAGCGTTTCGGCAATATCGCTTTCCGTCTCCCGGGAGAGCGCCTTTTCGATACTGGGCAGAGAATCCGGGTCGGCCGCGTCGAAGGTTTCCCTGGCGGCGTGTCGGCGGATCGATGCATCGGGCGAACTCAAGGCAAGCCGGGCGACCAGCCCGTGCAGTTCGCCGCGCAGCCTGTTGTTCACGCGAACCTTTTTGAGCCGGATACCCTCCATCATGCCGAGCTTGTCGCCGGTGAGAGCGTCTTCATAGGGCCCGTCATCCTTGAGCGCGATGACGACACGGCCTTCCTTCGTTGCCTGAAGGCGGCCCGCTGAGAAAGAGCTGAGGATGAGCTCGACGCGGGGATTGCCTGTCTCGGCAATGGCACCGGCCAATTCGGATTTCTCGTTGTAGCTGGCCTTGGGAAGTCGGGAGACGAGACCGGCGAGATCGTGCGTCTCTGCGGCGGACGTGGGCGCCGTTGTCGGCCCGTCCGGCACGGTTTCCTGTGCGGCGGAGGTATGAAGCGGCGTCGCAAGCGCAAGGCACAGTGCGATCGCTGTCAGTACGGAACGAATGGTCGCCCTCATCGGTTTCATGCCCGGCTGTCTGGAGGGAGGGGGGTGAGCGCGCAGTGCTATGCGCGCTCACCTCAGGCCGGATTGCCGCTCCGCGAGGAAGAGGAGCGCCAATCCATTTTCGGTCAGTGCATGGCTTTCAGGCCGAGGCACTTTTCCGTCTTGGTGTCGTAATTGCCGCAGGGCGTGCCGCCGGTTTCCCCGCCGGTCCAGTCGGAAATAAGATCCTTGGAACCGGGCAGATAGTCGGACCACGCGTCGCCGGCGACGAGATCGTCGGTTTCCCACACGACATCGAACTGGCCGTCATCCTGCACTTCGCCGATCAGAACCGGCTTGGTGATGTGGTGGTTCGGCAACATCTTCGCCGTACCGCCCGTCAGGTTCGGGACTTCCGTGCCGGGCAGTGCGGCGATAACCTTGTCGGGATCCGTGGTGCTGGCTTTTTCCACGGCCTTCACCCACATATTGAAACCGATATAGGTGGCTTCCATCGGATCGTTGGTCACACGCTTTTCGTTACCCGTGTAGTCGTGCCATTCCTTGATGAAGGTCTCGTTCGCCGGCGTGTCGACGGACTGGAAGTAATTCCAGGCGGCGAGATGGCCCACCAGCGGCTTGGTGTCGATGCCGGCAAGCTCTTCTTCGCCGACGGAGAAGGCGACCACCGGAATGTCTTCCGCCTTGATGCCCTGATTGGCGAGTTCCTTGTAGAAGGGCACATTGGCGTCACCGTTGATGGTGGACACCACGGCTGTCTTCTTGCCGGCCGAACCGAAGGTCTTGATTTTCGACACTTCCGTCTGCCAGTCGGAAAAGCCGAATGGCGTGTAGTTGATCATGATGTCTTCATCCTTGACGCCCTTCGACTTCAGATAGGCTTCGAGGATCTTGTTGGTCGTGCGCGGATAGACATAGTCGGTGCCTTCCAGCACCCAGCGCTCCACGCCTTCCTGTTCCATGAGGTAGTCGACAGCGGGAATGGCCTGCTGGTTCGGCGCAGCACCCGTGTAGAACACGTTGCGGGAGCTTTCTTCGCCTTCATACTGGACCGGATAGAAGAGAAGACCGTCCAGCTCTTCCACGACCGGCAGCACGGATTTGCGCGATACCGACGTCCAGCAGCCGAACACCGCTGCGACCTTTTCCTGCGACAGAAGCTGACGCATCTTTTCGGCAAAAAGCGGCCAGTTGGACGCGGGGTCCACGACAACCGGCTCGAGCTTCTTGCCGAGAAGGCCGCCCTTCTCGTTCTGCTGCTTGATGAGCATCAGCATGTCGTCTTTCAGCGTGGTTTCGCTGATCGCCATGGTGCCCGACAGCGAATGCAGAATGCCGACCTTGATCGTGTCGGAATCGGCATGTGCCGCTGTCGTTGCGGAAAGCATGGCAAAACCCGCCAATGCACTTTTCCAGAGTTTCATCGATTTCTCCTTGGGTGGTCGGGGGAGGACGTCAGAAGTCCAGCGACAGGCCGATGGAGCCGGTCAGGAAGTTCTCTTCCGGGTTGCCGGGAATGGCGTCCTCGCGGGTGAAATAGCCGGTCACGCCGAAGCTGAGCGACCATGCGCCGTAGTCTGCCGGAACGAAATCGAGTGGAACGCCCACGGAAGCGCCGAGATAGGAGTAGCCATAGCCGCTCTTCGTGCCACCCTGGAAATCGTCGGTGGTGAAGAAGGCGACACCGGCCGGAATGGTAAGAGACACTGTGTCGGTGAGCGAGAAACCCGGTGCAACGGCGAGTACGACGGCCGAGCCGTCCTGCTGGCCGACGGCTTTGTTGCCGTCGGTACGGATATGCCAGGTCACGGAGGGGTTCAGCGCGAAGCCGCCGCCATAAAAGCCGGAATCATCGAGGCCGATGCTCAGATCGACGACTTCTTCCGTGCCGCCGGCATAGTTCCAGGACTGGTATGTGGCCCCCAGCGTGACGAGGTCGATCGTGTAACTCGCGCCGCCCCAGATATCGACTTCCTGAAGCGAGCCGCCAATGGCGCTGTTCGTATTGTCGTTGACGTCCGCCCAGGCGCCGAAATTGAAGCTGAGGTTGTCGGTGGCGGCGACGGTCACGTCGCCGGTGACAAAGGTGGTGGATTCGTCGCCGAAGAAGTCGCCGCCGGCGCTCCACACATCGGCACCGTAGGATACGAAGTGCGAGTTGTAGCTGATACCGAAATGACCGGCGACCTTGTCGGCGGCGTGACCCGCGGTGCCGGCGCCGAGCATGAGTGCGGCGGTACAGGCGGAAAGGCAGAGTTTCCGGGTAGTGGAAGGCCCGGCGGTGAAACGATTGTGCATACTTGTCCCCTTGTTTCGCGGATGGATGACCATCACTGGCGCCACGGCACCGGCTCGTCCGGGCCCGGTGCGCCCCTTGTGGCGAGAGAAACGTTTCCGCAATTGATGCAGCGCACCAATACGTCATTACGCGTATGGTTCTGCGCATAATGACGGACGACAATAGGCTCATCATCGACTAGGGGACTGAATCCACTTACAATTTTTTAGGCGGCCAGGTGTGTTTTAAGTTGAGTTTTCACACTGCGATCCGCCTGCCGATGTGCGGTGCACAAGGAAGTGGAAGGTTGGCGGGTATGGGGATTGCGCGGCAAAGAGTGATTCAGGGGCGGCGGCAGTACAATCAGTGGGTCGCCAATGAAACGCTGGAGGACTATGCCCTGCGTTTCACCGCCCATAAGGCGCGTCGCAGCTCGATCTTCCGTGTGGCGAATACCGCGCTGGGCACCGTTGCCTTCCTGGTGCTGGAGGCGGTCGGCGGTGCCGTTACGTTAAGCTACGGATTCAGCAATGCGGTGCCGGCCATCCTCCTGGTCGGGGCGATCATCTTTCTGCTGGGACTGCCGGTCAGCTACTACGCGGCGAAATACGGCGTCGATATAGATCTTCTCACGCGCGGCGCGGGCTTCGGCTATATCGGGTCCACCGTCACCTCGCTGATCTACGCGTCCTTCACCTTCATCTTCTTTGCGCTCGAGGCGGCCATCATGTCGCTCGCGCTGGAGATGTGTTTCGGCATTCCGCTCGCCTGGGGATATCTCATCAGCGCGCTTCTGGTGATACCGCTGGTGACGCACGGCTTCACCTTCCTCAACCGCTTTCAATTCTGGACCCAGATATTATGGGCGGGATTGCAGCTCGTGCCGATCATCTATATCGGCGTCAACGGCATCATTTCGATGGACGACTGGACGGGCTATACCGGCCGGTACGGCCATGCGGACGGCCATTTCGATTTTCTGATGTTCAGCGCCGCCGCGTCGGTCATTTTCGCACTGGTGGCGCAGAATGCCGAGCAGGTGGATTTTCTGCGCTTCATGCCGCGCCAGCGCCGGGGCAGGCGTCTGCGCTGGTGGGTGGCGGTCATCTGCGCCGGTCCCGGCTGGATCGTTCCGGGCGTGCTGAAAATGCTGGTGGGTTCTTTTCTGGCGGTGTTGCTTGTGCATGCCGGCCTGCCGCACGACCGCGCCGGGCAGCCCACGGAGATGTATCTTTTTGCTTTCCGGGAAGTCGTGGGCAACCCGCAGCTTGCCATCGCCATCGCGGGCATTTTTGTCGTCATTTCCCAGCTGAAGATTAATGTGACGAATGCCTATGCGGGGTCGCTTGCCTGGTCGAACTTCTTTTCGCGCCTGACGCACAGCCACCCGGGACGTGTCGTCTGGCTGGTGTTCAATGTCACCCTGGCGCTGATGCTGATGGAACTCGGCATATACGAAGCGTTGGAACGCACGCTGGGCTTATATTCGAACATCCCGGTTGCCTGGATGGCGGCCATCGCGGCGGATCTCGCCATCAACAAGCCGCTGGGGCTGAGCCCGAAACATATCGAGTTCAAGCGTGCCTATCTCTACGACATCAATCCCGTCGGTATCGGCGCCATGCTGGCCGCATCCGCTACCGCCATGGCGACCTATGCGGGTGCCTTCGGCATGGAGTATCGCGGTCTTGCTCCCTTTGTGGCGCTGGGCGTGGCTTTCGCGCTCGTGCCCGCCATCGCCTGGGTAACGGGCGGGCGTTACTACACGGCGCGCCCCCGGGGCGATCTGCCGAACGCAGGTGCGGATATCCGATGCGTCGTCTGCGAGCATGAATTCGAGCCCGAGGACATGGCCTCGTGTCCGGTCTATTCCGGTCCGATCTGTTCGCTGTGCTGCACGCTCGATGCGCGTTGTCACGACGCGTGCAAGGAAGAAGCGGGAAGCCTCAGCGAGCGCTGGGGCAACGGTATCAAAAGCATTCTCCCCGAAAGTCTCTCCGAGCATGTGAACGGCCGGCTGGTGAAATATGTCGGGCTTTTCCTGATCAACAGCTGCATCGCGGCGGGGCTCATCGGCATCATCTATGTCCATCTGGCGGGAGAGTATCCGCAGGACGCAGCCCTCATATCCGAGGTTCTTCGCTACGTCTTTTTCGTTCTTGTCGTTGTAATCGCGATAGCGATCTGGCCCTTCCTTCTGGCCAAGGAGAGCAGTCTGGCGGCCCGCCAGGAAACGCAACAGCAAACCACACTGCTCTTCGATGAAATCGAGGCGCATCGCCGGACGGATCTGGAACTGCAGAAAGCCAAGGAACTTGCCGAAGCCCGAAGTCTTGCCAAAAGCAAATATGTGCGCGGTATCAGCCATGAGCTTCGCACACCGCTCAACGCCGTTCTCGGATATGCGCAGCTGCTGGAGGCGAACGCCTCCGTTCCTTCCCATCTGAAGCACAGCGTGCGCGTGATCCGCCGCTCGGGCGCGCACTTGTCGAGCCTTGTCGACGGTCTTCTCGACATCTCCATGATCGAAGCCGGTCGCCTTCATATTTATCGTGACGAAGTGCTGCTGTCGGAGTTTCTGGGACAGCTCGTCGACATGTTCAGCCTTCAGGCACAGGAAAAGGGCATCGCGTTCAACTTCGAGGCGCCGGACCGGCTGCCTGAAGCGGTTCGCACGGATGAGAAGCGGCTGCGCCAGATTCTGATCAACCTTCTTTCCAATGCCGTGCGCTGCACGAAAGAGGGGGGTGTCACACTCCGGATGAACTATTCGGGTGAGGTGGCGCGCTTCGACATTGAGGATACCGGCATCGGTATTGCCGAAAAGGATATGGAGCGCATCTTCCTGCCCTTCGAGCGCATCGCCAATCCCAATCAGACGACGAAAAGCGGCACGGGGCTCGGCCTCACGATCACGAAGCTGCTCGTCGAGGCATTGGGCGGGGAAATTACCGTGTCGAGCGAAGCTGGTAAGGGCAGCAGATTCACCGTTCGCCTGATGCTGTCCTCGATCCACAATGTAGCGCATCTGCGCAAGGAGCCGCGCAAACCTCTCACCGGCTATCTGGGGCCGCCCCGCACCGTGCTCGTCGTGGATGACGACCCGAACCACGTCGCCTTCGTTCGCGATACGCTCTCCCATCTGGGCTTCGTGGTCGTGACCGAAACCTCGGGCGAGGGCTGTCTGGAGGCGGCGCGTATGTGCAGTCCCGATGCGGTGTTGCTGGATATTTCTCTGCCCGGCATGGGGGGATGGGAAGCGGCGCGCAAGCTGCGCGAGGAGATGGGAAGCCGGTTGCAGATCATCATGATATCCGCCAACTCGCGACAGGACAGCGAACATGAAGGCGCGGACGGATGCCACGATATGTATCTGATGAAGCCGCTGCAGATCTCCGCCCTTCTCGAAGCACTCGAGCAGTCTCTCGATCTTGACTGGGTATTCGATGAAGGCGAGCCGCCGCCTCACGCCTCGCTCGCGCTCGATTGCCTCGCCCCGAACCAGATCCCGGCTCGCGGCCAGCTTGTGGAACTCCGCAAGCTGGGCCAGATGGGTTACATACGTGGAATACTGAACAAACTGGACGAGATCGGCAGGGAACGGCCAGAAACGGCGCCCGTGCTCGATCACCTTCGCGAGATCGCGGAGGACTGCGACATGGAGCGGTATGAAGCCGCGATGGAAAGCCTGGCATCACATGAAGCCTGATGAAAAGCCGCAGCCTGTCATTCTCGCGGTGGACGACGCGCCGGAAACGCTGAGCCTTCTGACCGACATTCTCGAGAATGCCGGGATGACGGCCCTGGTCGCCCATAGCGGAAAGGGCGCCATGTCGCTTCTCTCGCATGTGTCGCCGGATCTCATCCTGATGGATGCGTTGATGCCCGGCATGGACGGGTTCGAAACCTGTGCTGCGCTCAAGCAGGACGGAGCATTCGCGCATATCCCCGTCATTTTCATGACCGGTCTCAGCGACACCGAGCATGTGGTGCGCGGCTTCTCCTCGGGCGGCGTGGACTATGTGACGAAACCCGTCGACCCGGAAGAACTGACGGCGCGTATCCGCGTCCATCTTGCCAATTCGCGCATGACGCAAAGCGCGCGCATGGCGCTCGACATTTCCGGCACGCCCCTTGTGGCGGTGCGCGACGATGGTGAGGTCATCTGGATCACGCCTCAGGCATCCGATTTGTTTCGCAAGGTTCTGCCGGACGGGGAGATGTTCGGGACGCACTGGTTCGACAAGGTCACACCGGCACTTGCCCGTATGGTGGAAAACAAGCCGGGCAAGGTCCAGCTGACGGAGGGCCTCTCCACTCCCATCGTTGCGAGCTATGTCGGCGAGACGGCGCCATATGAGCATCTGATCCGGCTGAACGACGGCGATGTATCGCGCGATATGGAGCTTCTGCGCCGTGCTTTCGACCTGACCAGGCGCGAGTCGGAAGTGCTCCTATGGGTCACGCAGGGCAAGTCCAACCGGGATGTGGCCGGCATCCTCGATTGCAGCCCCCGCACCGTGAACAAGCATCTGGAGCAGATATTCAACAAGCTGAATGTCGAGAACAGAACGGCTGCCGCTATGCTCGCAGTGCGCATTTTGGCGGACGGATAGCCGCCGGGATCGCCGAAAAGACTATGCGCCGGTCGGCGTGTTTACCGAAATGGCGGCCTTCATGATCTGCGCCACCTGTTCGCGCAGCCATTGGTGACCGGCATCATTGTCCATGGACCTGGACCAGAAGAGAGCGCCGTGAACGTCCGGCAGCTCGAATGGGAGGTGAAGTTCGGCAATCGCATATTCCTGCTTGTGACGCAGGAAATCATGATAGCCCATGATCGCCACATTGTCCGTCATCTCGACGATGGCGGGAATGGTGATCGTATCGGGCATGATGCAGCTGACTCTCCTCCGGACGCCGCGGTTTGAGAACTCGGCTTCGACCATCGCCCTCAGGGCAGGCGAGTTGGCCGTGGTGACGAATTTGAGGTCGCGCAGATCGCCGTCTTCCAACTGTTTTTCCGCCAGCGGATGCCTCGCGCGCACCGCGAAGATCAGCTTGTCTCCATACAAGACCTCTACGGAGATGTCGTCGTCGTTCCCGCGTACATGCGCCGGCAGGATGGTGAGGTCGATTTCGTTACGCCTGATGGCGTCGATCATCTCCGGCGGAGTTTTCATGCCCCGTTGAAAGTCGAGCACGATATTGGGCGCCTCCCGCTCAACGGCGTTGGCGAGCGCGGGAATGAGCATGAGCCGCATGAAGTCGTTGATGCCGAGCCGGAAAGTACGGTCCGATGTTTCCGGATCGAAATCCTTCATCGTTGAAAAACCGATTTCCACGGCGTTGAGCGCATGGCTGATCGGCACGGCCAGTGCATTCGCCGCGCGCGTTGGCAGCATCGCATTGGCGGAGCGGTAGAAGAGTTGATCGTCGGTAAAATTCCTCAGCCTCGATAGCGCATTACTGACCGTCGGCTGCGACAGGTTCAGCTTGCGCGCCGCGCCACTGATGCTTCGCTCGCGGTAGATCGCGTCGAAAATCAGCAGGAGATTGAGATCGAGTTGCCGGATGTTCATCTCGTTCCTCTTTGCGTGACGCTCTTCGGGCTCTCGCCTTGTCGAAACAGTGCCGAAAATTCCGAAAAAGAATAGGCCGAATTCGGAAATAAAATAGTAGCCGCGTCGAAGCGGTACATTATTGATTTCACTTGGAATTTCCCATCCTGAAACGACGGCGCTCGATCCGGTGCACTGGTTCCTCTGCCGAACTTCTGCTCTTTCTTTGCGGAACGACCGGTGATGCGAGGGTATGGAACATGGGCGGATATTTCTTCCGGTGCAGGCGCTGCCGTGCGGTCCTGCTGGGAGCGGTGCTGGCGCAAGGCGCAGCATCGGCCGCGCATGCAGCCGATGCGCTGCCGACCGGCGGTCATTTTACGGCGGGCGTCGGGTCTATTGGAGGGGACGATAACTCAGTTGCCGTCAGCCAGTCGAGCAACACCGGTATCATCGACTGGAATTCCTTCTCCATCGGGTCCGGCCACAGCGTCGTCATCGACAATGGGGCGGGTGCGACCCTCAATCGCGTCAACGGCTCGGATCTCTCGCGTATCGACGGGCTGCTCAGCGCCACGGGTTCCGCCTATCTCATCAACCGAAACGGAATCGTGATCGGCCGCGGCGGCAAGGTTGTCACCGGCGGGTCTTTCGTCGGGTCGACGCGCGATATCTCCAACGAGGATTTCCTGAACGGCGATGCCGACCGCTTCGCCGGGACTTCTTCGGGCGATGTGGTCAATCAGGGAACCATCCGGGCGGAAGGCGGCGATGTGGTGCTGATCGGCCGCAACGTCTCGAACAGCGGCAGTATCGATGCGCCGGAGGGCACAGCCGCCATGGTCGCGGGCAATGATGTCGTCCTGCAGCCGGTGGGCGGCGACCGACGCATCTACATTCAGAGCGGTGCCGGGGACGGCGACCTCACCAATGACGGCGCGGTGACCGCGGCGCAGGCGGAGCTCGCCGCCGCGGGCGGCAATGTCTATGCGTTGGCGGGCAACACCGAAGGCGTGATCCGGGCGACGGGCAGCGAAACGAAGGATGGTCGTATCCTTCTCACCGCCGGTGGCGAGGTTTCCATCGGGGAAAAGCTCGAGGCTCGCAACGCGGATGGCTCGGGCGGCGAGGTACAGGTTCGGGCGGGCGAGATCGCCCTGTCCGGCACCGTGGACGTCTCCGCGGCGGCGGCGGGGAAGGACGGCGGCGAGGCGACGCTGATCGCGACCGGCAAGACGGCGTTCTCAGGCAAGATCGACGCGAAGGGCGGCGAGGGCGGCACGGGCGGCTTCGTCGAGACCTCGGGCGCGACCCTCACCATCGCCGACACGGCGCGCGTGACGACGCTCGCCCAAGGCGGCACGTCGGGCATCTGGCTCATCGATCCGAACGACCTCACCATCGCGGCCTCCGGCGGCGACATCACGGGCGCGACGCTTTCCGCCAATCTCGAAGGCGGCAACGTCGCCCTGTCGAGCAATGACGGCGCGACAGACGGCAATGGCGACATCTTCGTCAACGACGCGCTGAGCTGGTCCGCGGCGAACACGCTGACGCTGACGGCCGTCCGCAACATCGAGATCAATGAGGCCATCACCGCCGCGAATGGCGGGCTGACGCTTGCGGCGGGAAGCGGCGCCACCGTCACCACGGGCGCCGGCGGCGCCGTCGATGTCGGCACCTTCTCGCTCACCTCCGGCACATGGGAACAGAGCGGCGCAAGCCTGCCTTCCTTCAACGCCACGGACTTCAGCTTCGACATCGAGAACGCGACTTTCCTCCGCGTGCTCGGCGGCGACGGGTCCGGCGCCGCGCCCTACCGGATCTTCGATACCTATGGCCTGCAGGGCATCGCATCGGAAAGCCTGCTCGCGGAGAGCTTCGTGCTCGCGAACGATATCGACGCTTCCGGCACGGCGGGCTGGAACGGCGGTCTGGGCTTCGATCCGATCGGCAATGATGACGACCCCTCCGATATCAAGTTCACCGGCAGCTTCGATGGGCAGGACAACACGATCTCCGGCCTGACGATCAGCCGGCCGGGCGAAGAATGGGTCGGTCTCTTCGGCAATGCCGAGAACGCCACGTTCAGCAATCTGGTCCTGTCCGGCGGCAGCGTCACCGGCGGGGATGGAACCGGCTCCCTGCTCGGGGAGCTCTACGGAGGGTCGATCACCTCGGTTTCCACGAGCACGACGGTCGCGGGTGCGGGCTTTACCGGCGGCCTGGCGGGGGTCCTCCAGTACGGAACGATCACGCTCTCCTCCGCCAGCGGCGACGTTACCGGCTCGGGCGCCGGGATCGGCGGTCTGGCCGGTGTGACGCTCGGCATGGATATTTCCCGGTCCTATGCCACCGGCGCCGTGTCCGGCGCGGGCGGGGTCGGCGGCCTTCTGGGTTCGCTTGGCTATGCCAGCGCCGATGGCGTGCTCGACCAATCCTTCGCCACTGGCGCGGTCACGAGCAGCGCTGACTGGGCAGGGGGGCTTGTCGGGAGCAACGAAGGCACGATCACCAATTCCTACGCCACGGGTGCCGTTACCGGTACGGGAACGGCCAACCATATCGCCGGCTTCGTCGGACAGAACTACGGTAGCATCGGCACTTCCTATTCGACCGGACTGGTCACCGGGCCGTCGCTGACCGGCGGTTTCGCCGGCATAAACCACGGCGATCCGTCCAACATCACGTCGGTGTACTGGAACACCGAGACCAGCGGGCAGGCGGGCGGTATCGGCAGTGGCGACGGGGGCATCACGGGGCTGACGACCGCGGAGATGCAGGGCAGTCTCCTCACTGGCTTCGACGACGCCATCTGGGAAGCGGCGGCGGGGCTCTATCCTTATCTCGAATGGCTCTATCCTGACGGCCCCATCGGCGTTTCCGGTTTCGCCTACAGCGACGCGGGTGCGACGGCGCTGACGGGCGCCGAGATCGGCATTCTCTCCGGCGGCTCGATCCTCGGCAGCACCGGCACGGGTGCGAACGGCTACTATTATTATCTCGCTCTTCCGGGCACGCTCGACGCAGACGGTGCGCTGGCCTATCTCAATGGCGAAGCGACGCAGGGCGCGGCCTTCAGCGACAGCGTGACGGCCACCGGCGTCACCGGCATCGATATTCTCGGTCCTTCGCTCAACCTCGTCACCGGCGAGGCGACGCTGTCGGGCACGGTTGCGAACCTCACCGCGACGCTCGGTCTTTTCGCCGACACGGACCTCGATTTCATCGACACGAGCGCGACCCAGCTTACCGCGAATGGCTACGGGCTTTATGTCGATGCGGCGTCGGACTATCTGCTCGATCAGGACCTGACCGCGGGCGGGCTCCTGTCGCTGACCAGCGGCGGCGATTTCAGCATCGATGCCGACCGGACACTGAAGACGACCAATGCCGGTTCGATTCTCGTCGATAGCGGCTTTCTCTGGTCCGGCGCCGGCACGCTGACGCTCAACGCCGCCGACAACATCGCAATTGATGCGGCTATCGACGGCCAGAGTGGCGGGTTGACCCTCTCCGCGAGTGGCAATGGCAGCAGTGACAATACCGGCACGATCTCCACGGGGGCGGGAGGCGCTGTGACTGTGGGCAATTTTGTGCTCACCAGAGGCGTTTGGGACCAGGTTGGTGGCAGCCTGCCATCGTTTTCGGCGGAGTCCATTACTGTCAGCGGACTCTCCACCTTCATTCGAGCGCAAGGTGGTGATGGCACCTACCTCAACCCCTACCAGCTTTTCGACGTTTATGGCCTTCAGGGAATCGCCGATAGGGACCAGCGTGTCGGCGCCGGTTCCTTTGATTACAGCCTCTATTATGAACTCGCCAACGATATCGATGCGTCAGCCACATCGTCCTGGAATAGCGGAGCGGGCTTTGATCCCGTTAACTTTTCCGGGAGTCTGGATGGAGCCGGACATACGATTGACGGGCTCTATATCAACCGGCCGTCCGAGAGCAATGTCGCACTCATAAGCTACTGGCAAGACAATTACTTCACCTCTGGGAGAGACCTGGAAATCAAGGATCTCACACTCACCAACGCGTCTGTCACCGGAGACAGCCAGACGGCGATCCTGGTCGGCGATACCGGCGGAGGGAACTACCACGGTCACAACATGTCGAATGTCACTGTCAGTGGCACGGTCGAGACGAATTCCTGGGGTGCGGGCGTCGGCGCCCGATATTACGGCAATATCAATCAATCGACGATGACCAACGTGCATGCCGATGTTTCCGTGACGGTGGCTAGTGGAGGCAGTTCCGCTGCCGGTCTGGTGAGCATCATGGGCGAAGGCCTGACAATTTCGAATTCCAGCTCGACGGGAACAATAAACGGAGGATGGGCCGGCGGACTTGTCGGAACCGTCGATGACGAAAACAACAGGATCGAAACCTCCTATTCGACGGCGACAGTCATCGCGTCGGGCAGTTTCAGGGTGGGTGGGGGACTGGTCGGTGAAACGGAAGACCTCACGATTTCGAACTCCTATTTTGCCGGGCAGATGCTCGGCATCGACGGAGCCTCGGCGGGCGGCCTTGTCGGCAGTGCCGACAGAAACACGGTCATTGAAAATTCCTTTGTTACTGGTCTCGTGGAGGCCGAAGGGTATGCGGGGGCACTTGTCGCTGACGTCAGCGACAGCAACGTATCCATAACCAATGCGGCCTGGGACATCGGGACGACCGGGCAGAGCGACGCGATCGGTTACGCGCCCTCCTTCTATACCCCGACGGTGACCAACACCGGCAGCCGGACGACGGCGCAGATGCAGGGCACGCTCGACTTCGGTCTCGGCTTCAGCCTCGACAACACCATCTGGGCGACCGGCGACGGGCTCTATCCCTATTTCAGCTGGCAGTACGACACGACGCCGGTTGCTGTCTCGGGCATCGCCTATGGCGACAACGGCTCGACGGCGCTTGCCGGCGCGAACGTCAATGCGATTACGGGCGGCGACCTGTTCGGATCGGCCGTCACCGGCGCCAACGGTTACTACTATATCCTGCGCGAGGCGGGATCGCTCGACGCGTCCGGGGTGCTCGCCTATCTCGATGGCGAAAGCACGCAGGCCGCGGCCCTTGGCGACAACGTCACAAGCAGCGGCGTCACTGGGCTCAATATTTACGGCTCATCGCTCAACCTCGTCACGAACGAGGCGGCGCTGTCCGATACGGTCGCAAACCTCACCACGGCGCTCGGCTCCTATACCGACACCGATATCGATTTCATCGACACGAGCGCGACCCAGCTCACCGCGAGCGGCCAGGGTCTTTATCTCAATGCCGCGTCCAACTACATGCTCGATCGGGACCTGACCGCGGGCGGCCTTCTGTCGCTGACCAGCGGCGGCGCCTTCACCATCGACGGCGACCGGGTGCTGAAGACAACCGATGCCGGTTCGATCCTGCTCAACAGCGGCGTCACCTGGAATGGCACCGGCACGCTGACGCTGACCTCTGACGACGATATCGCGCTCAACGGCGCGATCGACGGCCAGAACGGCGGATTGACGCTGCGCGCCTATGGCACTGGCGGAAGCGACTACGTCGGTACGATCAGCACCGGCTCCAACGGCACGGTCGATGTCGGCACCTTCAATCTCCCGAAGGGCTACTGGTATCAGGTCGGGGCGAGCCTGCCGTCCTTCGAGGCGCTTGATTTCAGGACGAACCACCACAACGCAAGCTTTGTCAGGGTGCAGGGTGGCGATGGTTCCGTCGCGGACCCTTATCAGCTTTTCGATGTCTACGGCCTGCAGGGGATCACGGGACTGGATACTCTCGGGAACCAACCATCCGGCAATAACGGCCGCAGCTACCAGCTCGTCGCCGACATCGATGCCACGGGCACATCCGGATGGAACGGTGGCGCGGGGTTCGCGCCTGTCTTTCTCGCCGGCTCTCTCGATGGCGGCGGACATACCATCGACGGGCTATACGTTTACAAACCCCCCAATGACAACGCCGGCCTCATTGGTACTTGGGACAACCAACTCGAATCCGGCAGCGCCGTATCGGTTGAAATCAAGGACCTGTCTCTCACCAACGCCCATGTTGTTGCAGCCGGCAACCGTGAGGCAGGCATCCTGTTTGGACATTCGCAGAGCTATGCCGGCACCTTGACCCTGGCCAATATCTACGTCAGTGGCACGGTGTCGTCAGGCGGCTACTATGTCGGCGGGGTCGGGGGGTACTATTCCAGCACAGAGTCCAGGACGGCCACGAATATTCGCGCCGACGTTGATGTTTCTGGTGGTGGTGCGAATTCCAACGTCGGTGGCCTGTTCGGCTATGTGGAAGCGGGCCTGAACCTCACGGACTCAAGCTTTACCGGAACCGTTTCCGGCACGCTCGCTGGCGGACTGATCGGTTATACATATGATGACGGTAGCATCACGAATTCCTGGGCGTCGGCAACAGTCACATCGGTGGGCAGCGGCAGCAACGTGGGTGGTCTCGTCGGCCGCCTTGATAGCAATTTCTCGATTTCGGACTCCTGGTTTTCCGGATCGGTCCTCGGGACCGACAGCAATGCCTTGGTAGGCGGGCTGGTTGGTTTTGCGAGCGACAATGTCGGAATCTCCAACTCCTTCACATCGGGCAGCACGATCGCGTCGGGCGACTCCGGCATCGCGGGCGGATTGGTCGGCATGGCGGACGGGCTTCATGTCTCCGATTCCTACGCATCGGGCAGCACCGTTGCGTCGGGTGGCTCCGGCATCGCCGGCGGGCTCATCGGCTGGAGCAGACGGGCCAGCGTCAGCACCTCATACGCCTCGGGCCTGGTGGATGGGGCCTTGTCGGGCGGCCTGGTCGGTCAGAGCGCGTACGTTTATTTCAATCTCACGGACAGTGTCTGGGACCGCGAGGCAAGCGGGCAGTCGGTGGCCGTCGGCGATCTCGGCATCGGCACCGTCTCCAATGTCGATGGCGTGACCAGCGCGCAGATGAGGCAGCTCTCGACCTTCCTCGATCACGGCTTCGACATCGACGGCGAGGGCGGCACGGCTTCGGTCTGGCGCATCTATGAGGGCTACACGGCGCCGCTGCTGCGCAGCTTCCTGACCGCGCTGACGATCACCGGGGGCAACGGCACCAAGACCTATAACGGCGGCACGACGAGCACCGACGTCGGCACGCTGACCTACAACCCATCGGGCCATGACAGCTCCCTTGTCTTCGGAACGCCGGTTTACACCTCGGCAAGCGACGAGGAGGGCAGTTATTCCGGATCGGACCTGACGTTTAGCGGGCTTTATTCGAGCCAGCTCGGTTACGACATCACTCTCGTGCCGGGCATGCTGACGATAGGGCCCGACATGCCGCCGCTGCCGGACGATCCGACGGTGACGCCCATCGTGCCGCGTCAGCTGGAGAACAGCTGGAGCCCTGAAGAGAGTGCCATGGGACCGGGAGAGGAGTCGGGTGGCTTCTGGGCTCTGCCGCTCATCCTCGAAGCGTGGCGTCTCGTCTTTGGCGAGGAACCCGGAAGCTGGACCTTCATCGAGGGCGATACCGGCCGCATCAACCGGATACGGCATGTATCCGGCAGCGATCTGCCGCCCGGTCGGCAATAGAGATGCGAAAGGGCAAGTTCGTGAAAAGACGGGGTGGAGCCTCTCTTTGGTTGCCGTTGATGTGCGTGACGTCGCTGACAGGTAGCGCGGCGCTCGCACAGGATTTCGACCGCGTGGCGCCGCAGGAAATGCCTGCCGGCGAGGGCGGTGGGCTCGAATTGCCCTCACCATCCGGGCCGGGAAAGGCCGCGGGCGAAGACAGGACGATCCTCCCGTCGCTCGAAGGCATTGTCGTCCGCACCGCGCCGGACGATGTCGTCAAGGCCGGCGTGACGGAGCAGGGCGTCGATATTTCCTCCCTGTCGGGCGACGACGCTGCGGCCGTGCGCGATGCGTTGTCCCCCTTTATCGGCCGGCCGCTGAGGCAGAGCGATCTCGCTGCCATATCGCGTGCCGTGGTCGATGCCTTCCGCGCACAGGGCAAGCCGCTCGTCGATGTCGTTTTCCCGCCCCAGGACGTGACCTCGGGCACGGTGCAGATTCTGGTGATGGAGTTCCGCCTCGGCAAGATCGATGTCGGCGGCAACGAGTGGTTTGCGGCGAGCCAGTACAGCGGCGGGCTTGCACAGGAGCCGGGCACGGCAATCGATGTCGGCCGCCTGAGACGTGGCCTCAGTCAGCTCAACGCCAATCCGTTCCGTCAGGTGAATGCGGTGTTGAAGCCCGGCGCCTCCTTCGGCGAGACCGATATCGGATTGCAGGTGAAGGATCGCTTCCCGCTGCGCGTCTATGCAAGCTACGACAATACCGGCCTGCCTGTGACGGGCCGCGACCGCTGGAGCGCGGGGTTCAACTGGGGCAATGCCTTCTGGGCCGGACATCGGCTTTCTTATCAGTTCACCACCAGCGGCGATCTGTTGAAAAGTCGCGACAGGGGGCCGGGCCTGCCGGACGATCCCCGTTTCATGGCGCATGCGGCGACCTACACCGTACCGCTGCCCTGGCTCGACACGCTGGAAGTCTTCGGCTCCTATGTGCAGCAGGTGCCGGATGTCGGGCCCTTTTTCGGTCAGGTGGGCGAGAGCTGGCAGGCGAGCCTGCGCTATCGGCATGAGCTGCCCGCGCTGGACTGGGCCAATCACTCGGTCACGGCGGGCTTCGACTACAAATCCTCCAACAACGACCTCTCCTTTGGCGGGACGCAGGTCTTCGCCAGCAAGACGGAAGTCGATCAGTTCCTGCTGGGATACGACCTCACATTGGCCGACGACTGGGGACAGACGAGCTTCAACAATACGCTCTATCTAAGCCCCGGCGGCATGAGCGGCGACAATACCGACAGTGCTTTCGTAGCGGCGGGGCAGGTGGACGTGGATGCGCGATATGTGTATGACGCGGCCACCGTCACCCGCGTGACGCGCCTGCCGATGGACGCTAGTTGGGTTGCCCGCCTGAAGGCGCAGCTGGCCGACGGCAATCTGCCGGCAAGCGAACGGCTTGGCGCCGGCGGCACGGACAGCGTGCGTGGCTATGAAGAGCGCGCCGTGAACCGGTCGCAGGGGCTCCTTCTCTCCAACGAACTGCGCTCGCCTTCGTTCCGTTTGCTCGGTCATGCGGTGAACGGTGTCGGCGATCAGGCGCAGCTTGTCGCCTTCTGGGATTATGCGTGGCTTGTCGGCCACGACCGGGTATCCGGCGTTTCGAAACAGGCCTCCATTCAGGGGGCCGGTGTCGGTGCGCGCTATGTGCTGGACCGACACCTCTCCGTGCGTTTCGATATGGGTTGGCAGCTGCGTCGCCTGCCTGGAAAATCCGAACGCGGAGCGAGAGGGGCCATTGCCGTTACGCTCTCATATTAGGCGTAACGCAAAGGCATTGCTGACCATGACGCCCTGTCTCGCCGGGGCGCGGAACCTTCGGGGCAGCCATTTCACCACTGCGAATAGCTGGGCGTGCCGCGTCGGAGGTGGATGTGGCGCGCAAGCCGGATCGCCGGGCGGATGAGAAGTTGCGCGCTGCCGATCACGAAAAGCCATGTTCCGTCGTAAGTGGTCTCTTCCCAGAAGAAGAGGATGCTGCCCGCGAGGAACCACGCACCGATCATGAAGTCGTTGACGATACTGGCGACTTCGTAAATGCGCTCGATGACGATCTGCTCATGGCCGACATGGATCGAAAGGGTGCGGGGATGGGGAGCCGTTTTGGATTGCGTCTCTTGCGCCATGGCCTCCTCGTCTGCTCTGAGGATTGAACGAAGCGGATGTTCCTCATCCTGAGGAGGACGCTCGAGCGTCCCTCCCGAAGGATGAAGGCCCCGAACCCGGACTGCAAGTCAACGGTCGGTCAGAGCGGCAGCGTGAAGCTCACCGTCGTGCCGACGCCCTCGATGCTCTCGATGCCGAGTTCGCCGCCATGCATTTCCACCAGCGAGCGCGACAGGGCGAGGCCGAGGCCGGTGCCCTTGTGCTTCTTGTTGTGCTGGCTTTCCACCTGCTCGAAGGGACGGCCGATCTTGGGCAATGCGCTCGACGGAATGCCGATGCCGGTGTCGCGCACGGCAATGGTGAGCATGCCGTTCTCCGCCTTGCCGGTAACGTGAATGCTGCCGCCGGCCTGCGTGAACTTCACCGCGTTGGACAGCAGATTGAGCAGCACCTGTTTCACGGCGCGCTTGTCGGCCTGCGCATGGGGCAGGCCCGCGACTTCGTTGACGATCTTGAGATCGGCTTCCTCGGCGCGCCCGCTGACGAGGCGCAGCGACTCGCCCAGCACTTCGTTGATGTCGAGATCGTCCTTTTCAAGCGTCATCCGGCCCGCCTCGATCTTCGACATGTCCAGAATGTCGTTGATGAGTTCAAGCAGATGTTGCCCGGAGCCTTTGATGTCCTGCGTGTATTCGTGATATTTCGGCGCGCCGAGCGGGCCGAAAAGCTCCGACTCCATCATTTCCGAAAAGCCGATAATGGCGTTGAGCGGCGTCCGCAGTTCATGGCTCATATTGGCGAGGAATTCGGACTTGGAGCGGTTCGCCGTTTCGGCGCGCGTTTTCTCGACCGCGTATTTCTCTGCAAGGTCCACAAGCTGGCGTGCCTGCTCCTGCAGCTTCTGGCGCGAGGTCTCGAGGTCGCGCACGGTGCGCTCCAGTTCGCCCTTGCTCTCGGTGAGCTGTGCTTCCTGCGTCTTGATGTCGGTGATGTCCGTGCCGACATTCACATGTCCGCCATCCTTGGTGCGGCGCTCGCTGATCTGCAGCCAGCGCCCGCTGGGCAGGTGGATCTCGCGCACGCTCTCATTGCGCCCCGTGCCGGGCTGCGGCCAGCTTTCCGTAACCGAGGCTTGCGCCATGAGGTCCGGCAGGGTGACGCCCGGCGCCACGTCGCTTTCCGGCAGGTCGAGGAATTCGGCGAACTTGCTGTTCGAGGTTACCAGCCTGTTGTCGCCGTCCCAGAGCACGAAGGCCTCGCCGATGCTCTCGATGGCGTCGCGCAGGCGTTCATTCGCTTCCGAAACGCGCTTTTCGGCGAGCTTCTGTTCCGTGATGTCGATAGTGATGCCGACAAGCCGTTCGCTGGCCAGCCTTCCGCCGCCCCAGACCTGGCCCTTGGCATGCACCCAGACCCACGACCCGTCGGCATGCTTCAGCCTGAAATCGGTGTCGTAGGAGCGGGAAGGCCGGCTCGCCGCCTGCATGATCTCGTCGATCGCGGCGAGGTCGTCGGGATGCGTCAGCGCCTTCACTTCATTGGGCGACATGCGCCGCGAGGGCTGCTTGAGGCCGACCATGTCGAACATCGCCGCCGACCAGTAGACGCGGTTTTCCGTCAGGTCCCAGTCCCAGATCCCGCAGCGCGCGCCCGCGAAGGCCATGTCGAAACGCTGCTGGTTTTCGACCAGCGCGGCCTCCGCTTCCAGCTTGCTTTCGCGCAGATGCACGAGGAGCCAGGCAAGCGCCACATAGCCGGCCGACAGCAGGCCGGAAAAGGCGAGCGTGCGCGACCAGCCCTCGTCGAAATAAAGCGCGGCATTGAGCGCAACAAGGCAGGCCCCGGAAAGGGCGAGCAGAAGGCGGGCGACTTTTCCAGAAGACATGCCGAGCCATCCGTTCCGCCGGAGCGACGAATCCCATATGGCGGGCCTGCCGCTCATCTTGCCTATCGTCTCATGTCTGCCGGTGCTGGCGTCCGCCATGGCCTTGCCTGTATAGCCGTTCCGAATCAGTTACTTGAAAGGGATGATTCGGGTTGGGCACGGCTTTGTCCATAGTCGCGCGTTAACTTTTCATTAACCGATGCAAATCGGACTCAGTCCACAGACGATTGCATGGACAGGATAGCGCCTTTTCGGCGATTTTTCGCCAACTGGATCAGGCGAAATCCCATCTTGCTTACGCAAGCGTCTTGGTCGCGATTTCGTAGACGTCGCGGGACAATCCCTCGGTTTCGGCGATGCGCTTCAGCGCAGCTTCCATCTTCGCCCGGCGCCCGGCCTCGAATTGCCGCCAGCTCTTGAAACTGCCGAGCATGCGCGCCGCCACCTGCGGGTTCAGCCGGTCGAGTTCGAGCACCTTGTCGGCGACGAATTCGTAGCCCGCGCCGTCCTCGGCATGGAAGCGGACCTGGTTGGCCGCCGCGAAGCTGGTGATGAGCGCCCGCACCTTGTTCGGCCCCTTGATGTTGAAGGCCGGATGGGTGGTCAGACGTTTTATCCGGTCCAGCGTGTCCGGCCTTGTGGAGAGCGCCTGCAGGGTGAGCCATTTGTCCACGACCAGGTGATTGTCTTTCCAGCGGTCATAGAAGTCGGCAAGCGCTTCGTCATGCGCGGGCTCCTCCACATTGGCGAGAACACCGAGCGCGGCCATGGCGTCCGTCATGTTGGTCGCCTGCCTGTAATGCGCGAGGGCAAGCGCAACGCCGTCCTGCGATCCCGGCACGGCGGCCAGATAGGCAAGGCATGCATTGCGCAGGCTCCGGCGGCCGGCATGGTCGGCATCGGGCGAGTAGGGGCCGTCGACACGGAAGGCTTCATAGGTTTTCGCAAACTCGTCGCGAAGCTGCACCGCGATGGA
Source organism: Parvibaculum indicum (assembly GCF_011762095.1). GTDB lineage: Bacteria > Pseudomonadota > Alphaproteobacteria > Parvibaculales > Parvibaculaceae > Parvibaculum > Parvibaculum indicum. Next base: position 104,273 of record NZ_JAASQO010000008.1, read on the forward strand.
GCCGCGCAATGTCTCCCGCGCCGCATGAATGGCGTCCGGGTCGACATCCTTGCCGATGGTTTGCGCAATCGTCTGCTCGCTCGGCAGCACGATCATCTGCGCCACATAGTCGGGATCGAGCGAGCTGTCGGCGAGCAGGGCGCGGATCATGTCGGCGAACGCCGTCCCCTGGCGGTTCTTGTCGCCATTGGCCTGCGCGCCGACAAGGCCGATCAGAAGTCCCGTGGCATAGCGCTGCGCCGCTTCCCAGCGGTTGAACGGGTCGCTGTCATGCGTCATCAGGAACATGAGATCGCGTTCCTTGAGATTGGCATTGAGCTTCACCGGCGCGGAAAAGCCCCGCAGCAGCGACGGCACCGGTTTCGCGGGCACATTGACGAAATGGAAGGTCTGTTCCTGCTCGGTCAGGTTCAGCACGCGCGAAGGGCCGATGGGCGCATCCTCGCCCTGAAGCTGCAGGGGAATGTCATTGCCGTCCGGCCCCACAAGCCCCATGGCGACAGGGATGTGATAGGGCGCCTTTTTGGGCTGGCCCGGCGTCGGCTGGCAGACCTGGCTCAGCGTCAGCGTGTAGCTCTTCCGGGTTGCATCGTAGGTACCGGATGCGAGTACTTCCGGCGTGCCGGACTGGCTGTACCAGCGCATGAACTGGTCGAGATCGAGGTCCGCGCCATCGGCCAGCGAGGAAACGAAATCCTCCACCGTTGCCGCTTCGCCGTCATGCCGCTCGAAATAGAGGTCCATGCCTTTGCGGAAGCGTTCCGGCCCCGCCAGCGTATGGATCATGCGGCAGAGCTCCGCGCCCTTTTCGTAGACGGTCGCCGTGTAGAAATTGTTGATCTCGATATAGGCGTCGGGGCGCACCGGATGGGCGAGCGGCCCGCCATCTTCCGGGAACTGATGCGCGCGCAGAAGTTTCACGTCGGAAATGCGCTTCACCGGCCGCGAGCGCATATCGGAGGTGAACTCCTGATCGCGGAAGACGGTGAGCCCTTCCTTCAGGCAGAGCTGGAACCAGTCGCGGCAGGTGATGCGGTTGCCGGTCCAGTTGTGGAAATATTCATGCGCGATGATCGCCTCGATCGCGGCATAGTCGGCATCGGTCGCCGTGTCGGCGCGGGCAAGGATATATTTGTCGTTGAAGACGTTGAGACCCTTGTTCTCCATCGCGCCCATATTGAAGGCGCTCACCGCGACGATCATGAAGATGTCGAGATCGTATTCGCGCCCGAAGCGTTCCTCGTCCCACTTCATGGAGCGCTTCAGCGCTTCCATCGCATAGGCGCAGCGGTCTTCATTGCCGGGCTCCACATAGATGCGAAGCGTCACCTCGCGGCCCGACATGGTCGTGAACTTGTCTTCCACATGGCCGAGCTTGCCGCCCACCAGTGCGAACAGATAGGAGGGTTTCGGGAAGGGGTCGTGCCATTCCGCGAAATGGCGTCCACCGTCCAGATCGCCGCTTGCCTCCAGATTGCCGTTCGACAGCAGCACCGGCGCATCGGTCTTGTTGGCCTCGATGCGCGTGCGATAGGTCGCCATCACGTCTGGCCGGTCCGGGAAGTAGGTGATGCGGCGGAACCCCTGCGCCTCGCACTGCGTGCAATAGATGTCGCTGGAAAGATAGAGCCCGGTCAGCGCCGTGTTTTCTTCCGGCGCGCAATCGGTCACGATTTCGAGGGTGAAGGGGCCGTCTGGTGCATCGAACAGGGTGAGTTGGGCCTCGTCGACCTGATAGCCGTTCGGGCTCACCGTCTCACCATTGAGCTTTACCTCGTGAAGCGTCAGCTTTTCCCCGTCGAGCACCAGCGGCGCGTCGGCGGCCTTGCTGTCGGGGTTACGGCGCACGGTCAGCCTGGAATGTACCCGCGTCGCCTTGGGGTCGAGAGAGATGTCGAGCGCCACTTCGTCGATCAGAAAGGCGGGCGCCGTGTATTCGGCAAGGCGGATGGTGCGGGGGTCTTCATTTTTCATCGATGATCACTCGAAACCGGGGGGCAATCGGGTCGCGGATATGCAAGGGGCAGGACTGGCGGCAAACTGCTTTTCCAGGCCCCTGCGCACCGGCCCGTGAACAGGAGATAATCGTTCGGGAAAGCTTCCGCAATTCGCATGGCGGAAATGGGGCGGGGAGGACGGATCGGGAAGCGCCCGTATGGGGTCAGGCGCCGCCGTTTCCCTCGTCTTCGGCGCCCTTGCGCAGCACTTTCGCAAGGGTTGCCGCGGCATCGTTGGCAATGTCCATGACGTCGTCCGGCAGGTTTTCCGGATTGTTGCGGGCCACTTCCATCAGCCGCTGCAGCAGCACCATGAATTGCGGGCTTGCCGCCATGATCCGGGCCTGTATCTCGCAGCGTTCCGGATTGAGGTCGTATTCGATGCCGGGGACGCGCCAGCCGCCGCCTTCATGGCCGCCCGTCACGATAACGGGATGGGTGCCGGGGACGGGGTGATTGGCCGATTCGGAGTCCGAGCGCCATTTGTTCGGCACCCGCAGCACATGCCACGCTTCCATATTGGGATCGAGATGGGTGAGGGCTTCGCTCTCCTCCGTCTCGAGTTCGTTGGCCCGGAACTCGCGGCCGAGACCCACATCGTAATTGATGCGCAAGGGCTCATCCATGTCCTTGACCCATTGCGGCACCAGCCGCTCGATCACGGCCCATGTGCCCACGGGGCGGACATAAACGCGCTGGTTCTTATGAAATTGTGCCTTGGCCATCCCGCAATATCCTTTGCCCCTAAGCCCGACCTTTCGCCTCGGGCATCATCGGCGACGGCCGGTTAGCAGGCTGTTAAAGAAAACGAATATTTCGCCATGGGAGACCGCGGAGTTTCGCAGTTTGGGAACGAGGCCGTTCGCGGGCGTCCCCGCCGCCTCAAGCCCGACGCGACGTAAAACAGGCGGGCCTTTTCAGATGGTGGAAATCCGGGAACAATGCGCGCCAAACGGATCGCCCCGGCGCTTGCCGGGACGGGCGACAAGACCATTTTTCCGGACTGGAAAGTCATGAAAGAGCCGGATCCGGCGGGCAGCGACGACGCTCCGCCGCTACCGGCCTTGCGGGAGGTACTATGAATTTCGATTTTTCCGACGATCAGAAAATGCTCAAGGAGCAGGTACGCAAGTTCCTGGGCGACAAGAGCGGCTATGACGTCGCGCGCAAGCATCTGGAAGGCAAGGACGCCTATGATGCCGGCGTCTGGAAGGGCCTCGTGGACATGGGCCTCACCGGCACGGCCATCCCGGAGGCCTATGGCGGCCTCGGCCTCGGCGCGCTGGAACTTTGCGTGATCGCCGAGGAACTGGGCCGCGCCGCGGCGCCGGTACCGTTCTCTTCCTCCATCTATCTCGCCGCGGAAGCGATCAAGCTCTTCGGCACGGAAGAGCAGAAACAGAAATGGCTGCCGAAGCTCGCCAGCGGCGAGGCCGTCGGCACGCTCGCCCTGGGCGAGGGTCTCAAGGCCGCCAACCCGCGCAACATCGAAACGGCGTTCGCCAACGGCAAGGTCAATGGCTTGAAGCAGCCCGTGGCCGATGGCGAAGCGGCCGATGTCGCCGTCGTGGTCGTGAATTCCGGCGGCAGCGGCGAGGGCGCGATCTCGCTCGCGCTGGTGGACCTCAAAGGCGATGGCGTCACGGCGGAAAGCCTGCGCACCATCGATCCGACGCGGCCCCATGCGCAGCTTGCCTTCAAGGATGCGCCCGCCGAGCTGATGGGCCCGGCCGGTCAGGGCTGGTCGCAGCTCCAGCGCGTGCTGGACGGCGCGGCCGTGCTTTTCGCCTTCGAGCAGGTCGGCGGTGCCGAGGCGGCGCTGGAAATGGCGAAGGAATATGCGCTGGAGCGCTACGCCTTCGGCCGTCAGATCGGCTCCTATCAGGCGATCAAGCACAAGCTCGCCGATATGTATGTGAAGAAGGAACTGGCCAAGTCCAACGCCTATTACGGCGCCATGATGCTGAACGACGAGGGTTCGGAACTCACCGAAGCCGCCGCCGCCTCGCGCATCGCGGGCAATGACGCCTATGTCTTCGGCGCGCAGGAGAACATCCAGACCCATGGCGGCATCGGCTACACATGGGAGTCGAACTGCCAGTTCCACTACCGCCGCGCCAAGCTGCTGGCTCTCACCGTGGGCGCGTCCGCCCAGTGGAAGGAGAAGCTCGTCTCGCGCCTCGAAGCGAAGAACGCAGCCTGAGCGAACCAAAAACAGAATTCGGCAAAGGGAAATTAACGTCATGGATTTCAACGACACACCGGAAGAAGCCAAATTCCGCGCAGAGGTTCGCGACTGGCTGAGCAAGAACGCGACGCTGAAGTCGGAAGCCAAGAACGCCAATGTCGACCGGACGCAGGATCAGGTCGTCAAGCGCAACAAGGAATGGCAGGCCAAGAAGGCCGATGCGGGCTATGCGGCCCTCACATGGCCCAAGGAATGGGGCGGCGCCGGCGCTTCGCCCATTCACAGCGTGATCTACGGTCAGGAAGAGTCGAGATACGACGTGCCCGGATCGATCTTCGCGATCGGTCTGGGCATGTGCATTCCGACCGTCATGGCTTGGGGCTCGGACGAGCACAAGAAGCGCTTCGTGAAGCCCGCCATTCGCGGCGAGGAGATCTGGTGTCAGCTCTTCTCCGAACCCGCGGGCGGCTCGGACGTTGCCGGTCTGCGCACCCGCGCGGAAAAGGACGGCGACGAATGGGTCATCAACGGTCAGAAGGTCTGGACCTCCGGCGCCCAGTTTTGCGATTACGGCATCCTGCTGACCCGTACCGACCCGAATGTGCCCAAGCATAAGGGCCTCACCATGTTCTGGATCGACATGAAGGATCCGGCCGTGGAAGTGCGTCCGATCCGGCAGATGTCGGGCGAAAGCGGCTTCAACGAAGTCTTTTTCACCGATTTGCGTGTGAAGGACAGCCAGCGTCTCGGCAAGGAAGGCGACGGCTGGAAGGTCGCGCTCACCACGCTGATGAACGAGCGCCTCGCGGTGGGCGGCAGCCAGGGCAATGCGGATGTGGACGATCTCATCCGTCTCGCCCGCGATGTCGATATCGCGGACGGCCCCGCCATTAACAATGGCGCGGTGCGCGAGCGCATTGCCGATTGGTATGTGCAGGCCCAAGGCCTGAAGTTCACGCGCTTCCGCACGCTGACCGCGCTGTCGAAGGGTGAGACCCCCGGCCCGGAATCCTCGATCAGCAAGATCGTGGCGGCCAAGAAGATGCAGGATCTCGGTTCCTTCGGCATGGACCTGCAGGATCAGGGTGGCATCATCCGCGACCGCAATGTCTCGCCGCTGGAAGGCGCCTATACCGAGCAGTGGTTCGGCGCGGCGGGTTACCGCATCGCCGGCGGCACCGACGAAATCCTGCGCAACATCGTGGCCGAGCGCGTGCTGGGCCTGCCGCAGGATGTGCGTGTGGACAAGGACAAGGCGTTCAACGAACTGCCCAAGGGAAAATAGGGCGGGGCACTTTCCTGCCTTCGCAAAGGGGTCCGGTTTTCCGGACCCCTTTTTTGCGTGTTCTGTCTTGAGTGGCCGGCGCGGGGCCGTGTTAGGCTCCCGTCCGGATCCAAAATCCGGGGCAGGGTTTGAAAGCGGCGCTGAAATCGGCAGTTTCATGGATGAGCGGAGTTGTGCGCGCCATGGGCGTATGGCTCAAGGCCCGCCTCCCGGCGACGCCGGCCGGTTATGGACCCTATTTCCCGGTCGTGGGCGTGATCCTTTTCGGTCTTGCGCTCTCCGTCATCCGTCAGCTCTACGTGCCGCCGGTCACGCCGGGCCTGGAAGGCATCCTTTCCGACGAGCGGCTTGTCGTTCTGACCCGCAACTCGCCCGCGCTTTATTACGAAGGCAGCACGGGCCCCACCGGCTTTGAATATGCGCTGGCCAGGGATTTCGCGGAATCCCTCGGTGTTGAGATTGTCTTTCGTATCTACGACACCGAGCCGGAACTGCTCGACGCATTGGCGAACGATGCCGGTCATATCGCAGCCGCCGGCATTGTCGCCACGGATGAGCGCCGCGAGCGTTTCGCTTTCACGCAACCCTATGAAACCGTGCGCCAGCTTGTCGCCTGCCGCCGGCCCGCAGGCCGCATCCGGTCGATGAAGGACCTGGAAGGGCGGCGTATATTGCTGGCGGGGGGAACCTATGGCGCGGACCTCTTCCGGCAGAAGGCCGAGGCCTCGGAAGGGATCGACATAAGTGTCGAGAATGCGTCGAACGACGAGCTTCTCACGCGCGTCGCGGATGGCGAGGCCGATTGCACCGTCGCCAACAGCATCACCTTCAAGGTCACCCAGCCCTACAGGATCGAACTCAGGAGAGCGTTCTACCTGTCGAAGGACGAGCCGGTCGGATGGGCTTTTCCCAAAGGCGAGGAAGAGCTGGACGGCAAATTGTCGGAATGGTTCGCCGAGGCGGAGAAGTCCGGGCTCGTCGCACGGCTGGAGCGCCGCTATCACGGCTTCCTGTCGCTTTTCGATTATGTCGATATACGCAGCTTCCGCCGCGCCATCGAGAATGTGCTGCCGAAATACGAAAAGGCGATTCGTCGCGCGGCCGCGGAGAGCGGCTTGCCATGGGAGTTGCTGGCCGCGATGTCGTGGCAGGAATCGCACTGGAACCCGAAGGCGCAGAGCCCCACGGGCGTGCGCGGTTTCATGATGCTGACCTTGCCGACCGCCAATGAACTCGGCGTGGAAGATCGCCTCAATCCCGTGGAGAGCTTGAATGGCGGCGCCAGATATCTCGCCGGTATCGAGGAGAGGCTGCCGGACGGGATCGAGGGAGACAACCGGACCTGGATGGCGCTGGCCGCCTACAATATGGGGTTCGGCCATTTGCTGGATGCGCGCATTCTGGCCGCTCGGCGCGGTCTCGATGCCAATTCGTGGACGGACCTTCGGCAGGTTCTGCCTCTGCTTCAAAGGCCGGAGATATATGCAACGCTTCGCCACGGAAGAGGCCGGGGCCGCCAGGCCCTTCATTTCGTGCAGCAGATCCGCACCTATATGTACATTCTTCGCCAGAGCCGCGGCCTGATTTGATCTCGGACAATGCCTTGAGCGCCGGTTCCTGTAGCTAGGGGTGCGACACCTCGCCATGCCACTGCGACCAAATGACCACTAAATTTTTATGGGCTTTGGCGGATGATGTGTCCGAACGAATTGCAATGCACCGGCGGGGCTGAAAACCGATTTCCGGTGCCGTCTCAAGGAGAAGAAAATGAAAGGCAACATGAAATATTCCGCACTCGGCAAGATTGCGCTGGGCGTGGTGCTGGCGGCGGGCGTGGCGTCCGTGGCGCCGGCTGCACAGGCGGCTGACGGTTTCAAGGGCAAGTCGGCGGGCGACTTCGTCATCCGGGCGCGCGCCATCGGCGTCATCCCGCGCGACAACGCGGACAATGCTTCCATTGCCGGCGAGCCCGATGTCTCGAACGAGTATGTCCCGGAACTCGACTTCACCTACTTCCTCACCGACAACGTCGCGCTGGAACTGATCGCCGCGACGACCCGTCACGATGTGAAGTGGAACGTCGGCGCCGCCCAGCTCGATCTGGGCAAGGTCAACCTGCTGCCGCCGACCCTGACGGTGCAGTATCACTTCATGCCGAAAGAGCGTCTGAGCCCCTATCTGGGCGCGGGCCTCAACTACACAATCTTCTACAATGAGGATGCGGGCTCCTCGATCACCTCGATCGACTATGAAAACAACCTCGGCTATGCGCTGCAGGCCGGTGTCGACTATGCGATCGACGACAGCTGGTCCGTGAACCTCGATGTGAAGAAGCTCTGGCTCGACACCGATGTGAAGATCAATGCGGGCGGCACGCCGGTCACCGCCAATGTGAACCTCGATCCCTGGATCGTCGGTATCGGCGTTGGCTACCGCTTCTGACATTGGCGGCGGTATAGGCGGACGGACGGTCTTCGAGGCTGGTCTTCGTCCCCCACCACCCGCAGCCCCACGGGGAAGAAGACGGGAGACCGGGCGCCGCCGGTACGGCTACCAATGATGGCTGCCCCTCGCATTGCGGGGGGCAGTTTTTTTGTGCTAAAAATAGGGTAATCACCCTAGTCGCCGCGGGGCGGCGCGGGCGCAAAACAACCGCATTGCTGGAGGAAAAGCCGTTGAACCAGATGGTCGATGGAACGGGGATCGATACGGCCCGGGTCAGGGAAGAGGGCCTGAGCGTTGCCATCCTTGGGGCCGGGGCCGGCGGCCTGTGCATGGCGATCCGCCTGCGGCAGGCCGGTATCTCGAATTTCACGATATACGAAAAAGCCGACCGCGTGGGCGGCACCTGGCGCGACAACACCTATCCCGGCGCCGGCTGTGACGTTCCCTCCATGCTCTACTCCTATTCCTTCGAGCCCAAGCTCGACTGGAGCCGGCGTTTCGCGCCCCAGCCCGAGATCGAGGAATATTTCGAGCATGTCGCGCGCAAATATCGCCTTTATCCGCATATCCAGTTCGACAGCGAGGTTCGCGCCGCCCGCTTCGACGAGGCGACCGGTCTCTGGCATCTGGAGATGAAGGACGGCCGCGAAGTGACGGCCAATATCGTCGTCTCCGGCGTCGGCCAGCTCAACCGGCCTTTCACGCCGGATATTCCGGGACTGGACGAGTTCGAGGGCATCGAATTTCACTCCGCCCGCTGGGAGCACGAGCACGACCTGACCGGTAAGACGGTCGCCGTGATCGGCAACGGCGCCAGCGCCATTCAGTTCGTGCCCGAGATCGCGAAGGTCGTGAAGGACATGACCGTCTTCCAGCGCACGCCCAACTGGGTCGTGCCCAAGGCCGACCGTCCCTACAAGGAATGGGAAAAGAAGCTCTATCGCGCTTTCCCCTTTGTGGCGCGGCTGCAGCGCTGGTTGATCTGGATGACGCTGGAGCGCAATTTCCTTGCCTTCACGCAAGGCAGCTTTTTCGGGAAGCTCTTCGAGAAGGCGTCGAAAAAGGCACTGGAAGACGCCATAGCCGATCCGGAACTGCGCAAGAAGCTCACACCCGACTATCCGGCGGGCTGCAAGCGTATTCTTCTTTCCAATGACTGGTTCCCCGCGCTTGCCCGTCCCAATGTCCATGTGGACGATCATGGCGTAGACCGCATCACCAAGGAAGGCGTCGTGACGAAGGACGGTGTCGAGCACAAGGTCGATGCCATCATTTTTGCGACCGGCTTCGAGGCGACACGCTTCCTCGCGCCGATGGATGTGACCGGCCGTGGCGGGCTCGATCTCAACGATGCATGGGCAAAGGGCGCGGAGGCTCATCGCGGCGTCGCGCTGGCGGGTTTCCCCAATTTCTTCATGCTCTACGGGCCGAACACCAATCTCGGCCACAACTCGATCATCTTCATGATCGAATGCCAGGTGAACTACATCCTGCAATGTATCGAAGCGGTGAAGGCATCTCATGCCCGCTACATCGACGTGAAGCCGGAAGCCATGGCGGAGTTCAACCGCGAACTTCAGGAAGACATGCAGAGCACGGTCTGGGCCGCGGGCTGCTCTTCCTGGTACAAGACCGAGGACGGCAGGGTGACCAACAACTGGTCGAGCTTCACCGCCCGCTACTGGTGGGAGATGCGCCAGCCCGATTTCGACGAATACTCCCTGGCAGGCGCCAACGCCTGAGGCGGGCCTGAACGACTAAATGCTGAGAGCGGGCGGGCGAGACGATCGTCCGCCCGTTTTTCCCCTAGCGGTGGCGTCGGGTAAGATCGCCGGAAATGGCGAGATAGACGAGCATCGCCACCGCCGCATAGACCGCGTTCAGAAGCAGCACGTTGAACCAGGGCGCACCGACGCCGAGCACGAGCTTGGCATTGAGCGAAGGAATGCCCGTCAGCACGACGGCCGCCACCACCACGCCCAGGGTCGGCCGGGTGTAGCGGAAGATCGCGGGCAGAAGCACGGCGATCAGGCACGCAATCGCATAGCGCGCCGGCATCAGCATCAATGACCATTTCTCCACGCCGCCGATGACCATGGCCGCCAGCGCATTGGCGACGGTGCCGGCAATCCCGGCCAGAAGAACGGCAATGACGATGCGTTGCATGGAATATTCCTTCCGTTGGATCCGGCGCAGCCTAACCGCCGGACGCACGTCCCTCCAGCCACATAATCGTGATGTGAACTCGGCGTATGACCGGGGAAGACAATCCGGTCATGTCTGCTATCTTCTCCGCACAGGAACCGGCGGCAGGAGGCCGGGCAAGGGAAGAGGGCGTCATGTCGGGTAAAGCTGTGAAATGGCTGTTGGGAATTCTCGTCGTACTGGTGCTGGCGGGCGGGGCATTCCTGAAATTCATCGTCTATCCGGAGAGCGCGACCCTCACCGTGGCGGAGGGCACGGGCCCCGCGCCTGAACTGCCCGCGCCCCAAAAGACCCTCATGCCCACCGTCAACATCGCCTCGGCCGTGGGCTGGCCGGAGGGCGAAAAGCCGGTGGCGGCGAAAGGGCTGCAGGTCAACGCCTTCGCGACCGGGCTTGCGCATCCGCGCTGGCTCTACAAGCTCCCCAATGGCGACATTCTCGTCGCCGAGACCGCCGCTCCGGCGAAAGAGGGCGATGGCGGCTTCCGGGGCTGGGTGGCGGAGAAGATCCAGTCCGCCGCGGGCGCCATCGTGGAAAGCGCGGACCGCATCACGCTTCTGCGCGACACCGATGGCGACGGGATGGTGGATGTGAAGACCGCTTTCCTCACCGGCCTTCATTCGCCTTTCGGCATGACGCTGGTGGGCAACGACTTCTATGTCGCCAATGCCGACAGTCTCTGGCGCTTCCCCTATGAGGAAGGCGCAACCGAAATCGAGGCAAGCGGCGAGAAGGTGGTGGACCTGCCGGCGGGCATCAACCACCACTGGACGAAGAACGTGATCGCGAGCCCCGACGGAACGAAGCTCTACATCACCGTCGGCTCCAACTCCAATGTCGGCGAAAACGGCATGGAGGCGGAAGAGGGCCGCGCCGCCATCTGGGAGCTGGATCGCGCCACCGGCAAGACGCGCATTTACGCAAGCGGCCTGCGCAACCCCAACGGTCTGGCCTTCGAGCCCGAGACGGGCAAGCTCTGGACCGCGGTGAACGAGCGAGACGAAATCGGCAGCGATCTCGTGCCCGACTACATTACCTCGGTAAAGGATGGCGGCTTCTACGGCTGGCCCTACAGCTATTACGGCCAACACGTCGATGAGCGTGTGAAACCGCAAAAGCCGGATCTCGTGGCGGAAGCGATTGTCCCGGACTATGCGCTGGGCCCGCATACCGCCTCGCTCGGCATCGCCTTTTCCTACGACGCAAAGCTGCCCGAGAGCTGGACCCACGGCCTCTTTGTCGGCCAGCACGGCTCCTGGAACCGCCGTCCGAAGAGCGGCTACAAGGTCATCTATGTGCCCTTTGAAAACGGCATGCCGTCCGGCGACCCCAAAGACGTGCTGACGGGCTTCCTGAACGAGGACGACGAAGCGCAAGGGCGCCCTGTCGATGTTCTCGTCGACGGGGCGGGCGACCTGCTCGTGACGGACGATGTCGGTAACATCGTCTGGCGTGTCAGCAGCAGCGGCCCGAATTCCTGATCGTCAGCCCTTCCGCATCAGGCGCGGTTTTCGTCACGTGTCATGGCGCTGGACCTCCTCCAGGCGATATTGCCTTGCCGGTTCAGATACCCCCGATCGCGATGACCTTCAGTCAGGTTTTGGGGCCCCTTTTCCCGCCGAAAAGAGGGTTTCGGGGCGTTTGCGTCCTGGAAACGGTGCGTAGCCTTACCTTGCGTCCGGTCCGGTCAGGGGCTACCTAGGGCAAGCTGTTGAGCGAGCTTTTGAATTCACGGACGAGCGAATGGCCGAACGGCTGATCAGCGTGGCACCGATGATGGACTGGACGGACCGGCACGACCGGTTCTTCCTGCGTCTCGTCACGCGCCATGCGCTGCTCTATACGGAGATGGTCACGACCGGCGCCGTCATTCACGGCGACCGCCGGCGCCTGCTTGGATATGACGAGGCGGAACATCCCGTGGCCGTTCAGCTCGGCGGGTCGGAGCCGAGCGAACTGGCCGAGGCGGCCCGCATTGCCGAAGGCTTCGGCTATGACGAGATCAATCTCAATGTGGGCTGCCCGTCCGACCGCGTGCAGTCGGGCCGGTTCGGCGCCTGTCTGATGCAGGAACCCGATCTCGTCGCGGCCTGCGTGGAAGCGATGGGGAAGGCGGTGACCGTGCCCGTCACGGTGAAATGCCGTATCGGCGTCGACGACCAGGACCCGGAGGCCGCGCTGCCGGCCATGGCCAAATCCGTGCGGGAAGCCGGCTGCAAGACGCTCATCGTCCATGCGAGGAAGGCCTGGCTCAAGGGCCTCTCTCCGAAAGAAAACCGCGACGTGCCGCCGCTCGACTATCCGCTGGTCTATCGCCTGAAGCGCGACATGCCCGACATGGAAATCGTCATCAATGGTGGCATCCCCGATCTCGATGCCAGTGCCGAGCATCTCGCCCATGTCGATGGCGTCATGCTGGGCCGCGCCGCCTATCAGACGCCTTATGTGCTGGCCGAGGCGGATCGGCGATTCTACGATCCTGCCGCCGGAATTCCCACCCGCGCCGAGATACTCGAACGCTTCATCCCCTATGTGGAGCGCGAGCTTGCCGCGGGCACGCATCTCCACGCCATGACGCGCCATATTCTCGGCCTCTATCAGGGCCGGCCCGGTGCGCGTGCCTTCCGTCGTCACATCTCGGAAAACGCCCCGCGCCCCGATGCGGGGATCGAGGTGCTGCGCGAGGCGCTCGCCCGTGTCGAACGCGGCGCGGCTTCCGCCCCTTCTTCATCTCTCGAAACTCTGGACGCCTGATATATGGAACTCACCGGCTCTCTGGGGGCGTACCCCGTCTCCGAACTGATCGCGCTCGCCCTCGGTCTTGTGGCCACCGGATTGCTGGCGGGCATCATTGCCGGCCTTCTCGGTGTGGGCGGCGGTATCGTCATCGTGCCGGTGCTCTATCAGATATTCACGGTGCTCGACATCGACCCGGCCATCCGCATGCATCTGGCGGTCGGCACCTCGCTCGGCACCATCATCCTGACCTCGCTCAGGTCGGTCCGCGCACATGCGAAGAAGGGAGCGGTCGATTTCGCATTGTTGAGGCGCTGGGCGCTGCCGGTGCTGATAGGCGTTGCCGTCGGCACGACTTTTGCCGCCAGCGTCAATGGCGATGTGCTGACGACGGTCTTCGCCTCCGTCGCCCTGCTGGTCGCCTTCAACCTCGCTTTCGGCAAGGAGAGTTGGCGTCTCGGCAGCGATCTGCCGTCGAAACCCTGGCAATACGGCATCGCGTCGATCATCGGCGGGCTCTCCGCCATGATGGGTATTGGCGGCGGTACGTTCGGCGTCACCTATATGACGCTGTTCGGCCGCGATGCGCGGCAGGCCGTGGCGACCTCGTCGGGCCTCGGTTTGCTTATCTCGGTCCCCGGTGTGATCGGTTTCGTCATTTCCGGCTGGGGCGAGCCGCTCCTGCCGCCGTTCAGCCTCGGCTTCGTCAACCTTGTCGGCATGGCGCTCATCGTGCCGCTCACCGTGCTGGCTGCGCCCTGGGGTGCAAACCTTGCCCACAGGATCAGCCACAAGGCCCTGCTGCGCGCCTTCGCACTCTTCCTGGTGATTACATCCTGCCAGATGTTCTACCGGCTCTATGGCTGAGTAGGGCTTGCGCGGGAACGGCATTCAACGAGAATGAGGTGCACCGGAAGCTGGCACTGCGAGACGCGCAGAGGGGGCGGGATGATGAAAATCATAAGTTGCATAGCCGCGATGGCCGTTTGCATGGCCATCTCCGGATGCATTCCTCGGGTGGATGTGGACGAGAAGAGGGCTGAATATAAATCTCTGCAGCCGACCGTTTCCTCTTATGAGGAAATGAGCTTCGAGCCTATTTCTCTCTCCGGGGATAAAAATTTTGAGATCACATCCGCAAGCCCCGTCTTCGATTTTGGGCCGCAGGATGGGGTCAGTCATTACAAAGCCTTCGAGCTGCCAACTACCGACAGCACGTACCGAGTCCTCATCAAAAGCTATCAATACGCGGTCCAATGTCTTTTTTGCGGAAGCGCATATTTCTATCAGACGGTGAAGTTGCTCGATGAGACCAGGAAGCCGGTTCCGATCGTGCGTCCCGAACCAGCGATATTCAAGCTAGGCGGCAGCTACCGGCGTGAAATTGCACTCGTGATCAAGCCCGAAGACCATGCACATTATCTCGTTGTGCACACAACGAAGCAGTTCGTGGACGCAGGGGACACGCATGTGCAGCCGGCGCCGGACTTGTTTATCGCCGGCCCCCTCCCGATGATGATCCCGATGGGGAATATGCAGACTTCTGCAAAAGGGCTCCCGATCGGCGAGCTCGATATCGCTCTCGAACCGGTTGAATAATTGCCGGCTCAAGCGCCGATGATCGCCCAGTTGCCATGGGCGGTCATGATGCGTTTATCGTCCGCGAAAATTTCCGAACGCAGGAAACAGACTGCGCGGCCTTTCTTCACCATTTCGGCGCGCCCCTCTATCCATTGACCGTCCTTGGCCGATGACATGAATTCCGTGGTGAGCGAAATGGTGGCGCAGGGCGCGCCGCCGATGGCGTGAAAGACGAGGCTGCCCATCATCGTGTCGGCCAGCGTCGTCGCCATGCCGCCATGAAGCATCCCGTAGGGGTTGCAGTGCTTGGTCTCGGCGCGAAAACCCCACACGGCATGCATCTCGTCCGTGTCGTCGCGCTGCCAGAGCGGCCCGACCAGCCCCTCGAACCCTTCCGCCATCGACGCATCGATGAGACGAAACCCGTCAGGTGCCTCGCTCATGCTTCGTCTCCCCCGAATTTTCTTTCTAGATCTTCTGGTCGTACTCGCCCACTTCAGGCTGGGCGGAAAGCCGCTTGTCGATCTCGTGGAACATGTCGCGCATGTTTTTCTCCGAGGTCGGGCTTTCGACCACGACGACGAGGCCCGGCTTGTTGGACGAAGCGCGCACCAGCCCCCATGTGCCGTCATCGACTGTCACGCGCACGCCGTTCACCGTCACGAGATCGCGGATATGCTGACCGATCAGCTTCTCGCCATTCTCGCGCATGCCGGCAAAGGCTTTCACCATGCGGTCCACGACCTGATATTTCACCTCGTCGGGGCAATGGGGCGACATGGTGGGCGAGCCCCATGTCATGGGCAGCGCCTCGCGCAGGTCCGACATGGTCTTGTCGGGATTGCGGTCCAGCATGTCGCAAATCGCGATGGCGGAAACCAGCCCGTCGTCATAGCCGCGGCCGATCGGTGCGTTGAAGAAATAGTGGCCCGACTTCTCGAAGCCTACCAGCGCATTGATCTCGTTGGCGCGGCGCTTGATGTAGGAATGCCCCGTCTTCCAGTAGTCCGTCTTGGCGCCATTGGCCTGCAGGATCGGATCGGTGAGGAAAAGCCCGGTCGATTTCACATCGACCACGAATTTCGCATTCTCGAACTGCGCCGAAAGGTCCCGCGCCAGCATCACGCCCACCTTGTCGGCGAAGATTTCCTCACCCGTATTGTCCACGACGCCGCAGCGGTCGCCGTCGCCATCGAAGGCGAGCCCGACATCCGCGCCGGTTTCCAGCACCTTGTCGCGCAGCGCATGGAGCATCTCCATGTCTTCCGGGTTCGGGTTGTAATTGGGGAACGTAAAATCGAGTTCGCAATCGAGCGGGATCACCTCCGCGCCGATCCCTTCAAGCACCTGCGGCGCAAAGGCGCCCGCCGTACCGTTGCCGCAGGCCGCCACCACCTTGAGCGGCCTCTTCAGCTTGTCGCGATTGGTGAGGTCCTTGATATAGCGCTCCGCCATATCCGGCACATGGATATAGCGCCCGCCATCGCGTGCCTTGCCCTGGCCCTCCAGCACGATGCGCTTCAGATGCGCCATCTCGTCCGGCCCGAAAGTGAGCGGGCGTTGCGCACCCATCTTCACGCCCGTCCAGCCATTTTCATTGTGGCTCGCCGTCACCATGGCGACGGCGGGCACGTCGAGATCGAATTGCGAGAAATAGGCCACCGGCGACAGCGCCAGCCCGATATCGTGCACCTCGCATCCCGCGCCCATCAACCCCACGATCAACGCCTGCTTGATGGAGGCGGAATAGGAGCGGAAATCGTGTCCGACCGCTATGGCGGGTTTGACGCTCATTTCGTGCAGCACGGTGCCGAGGCCGAAACCCAGCGCCTGAACGCCCATCAGGTTGATCTGCTCGGGAAAGAGCCACCTGGCGTCATATTCGCGAAACCCGGCGGGAGCGACCAGCGGAAGGTTTTCGAATTCCGGCGTGTTGGGTTTCAGATCGTCGCGGGGAATGGGCAGCATGCGCAGTTACCTCGGCAATTGAATCGCAGGTCGGACGAACGGGATCATCGCCCGATCATGTCCCAATGCAATGCTAGTTTGGTGATAATGCGGCAAGATGGGTTCATTCCCGAAGGATCAGCCGGTCTCCGCTGACTTCGACGCTGCTGAGCCGCCCGAGGAAGCTCATTCCCAGCAGCGAGCCGGGCAGGGTGTCGGTCCGCATTACCGAGGCGTTTACGTTGCGCAGCACGATATCCCCGATGGCGACCTCGTCCAGTCGCATCCGGGCGGCCATGATCCGGCCATTCGCCGTGTCATAGGCGGTGGTATAGCTCAAACGGTTGAGGTCGATGCCCGCGCGCCGCGCATCTTCCCGCGTCAGGGCGACATCCGTCGCGCCGGTATCCACCAGAAAATGAACATGGGTCCCGTTGACCGTCGCATCGGCGTTGAAATGGCCGTTGATCCCGCGGCTGAGATAGGCGACCCCCGGTTCGGTCTGCACAGGCGCGGAGGGAATGAGCGCGCTCTGCGTGCGCTGCACGAGGGCCCCCAGCTCGTAGCGATAGCTGTAGCTCACCACCAGCATCAGCGTAATCGCGACCCAGGTCAGGGCCTGCTTGACGGCAAGGCCCGGATTGCCGCGAAATCCCAGGATCGCGCTGCCGAGGATGGCGACGATCAGGACCATGCCATAGGTGAGGCGGATCTGTGCGTTCTGGCTCGACAGGGCGCCCGGAAAGCGGTTGTCGAGGAACAGCACCAGCGCCACCAGTCCCAGGAGCGCCAGTCCCGCATATGCCCATCTGTTGCGTTTCATGAGCGCCATCCTATCCGCTCGATTGTGACCATGTCGTAACCGCGCCGCCCGAAATTCGACAGACCCGCATTCAACACGTTTCAATATGGGGGCGCTTGAAGACGGGAGGACAAGTTTATATTTACATGCTATAGTCGAGTTGAATTCATTAGCACAAGAATGTGATGTGAAATGACCGAGCGCAAGATCGTACCGCTGAGAGGGTCGCAGGAGGACGGCATCGCCGCCAATGCCGCGTCGCGTCTTGCCTTGCCCGAGCTGGAAGCCGGTTGGGTCTGGCTGGTGGGCGCAGGGCCGGGCGATCCGGGCCTTCTCACGCTCCATGCCCTGAATGCGCTCCGCCAGGCCGACCACGTGGTCTATGACGCGCTGGTCGACGAAACCGTTCTCGAATTCGCCAATCCCCGCGCCACGCTGGAATATGCCGGCAAGCGCGGCGGCAAGCCGAGCCCGAAACAGCGGGACATTTCCTCCCGTCTGGTGGAACTGGCCCGTGCGGGCAAGCGCGTCCTGCGCCTGAAGGGCGGCGATCCCTTCGTTTTCGGCCGGGGCGGGGAAGAGGCGCTGGCTCTCGTCGAGGCGGGCATTCCCTTCCGCATCGTGCCCGGCGTTACCGCGGGGATCGGCGGTCTGGGCTATGCGGGCATTCCCGTCACCCATCGCGACGTCAACCACGCCGTCACCTTCGTGACCGGCCATATGGCGGGCGGCGACGTGCCGGAAAACCTCGACTGGGCGGCCATCGCCAAAGGCTCGCCGGTCATCGTCCTTTATATGGCGCTGAAGCATCTGCCCGCGATCACCGAAATGCTCATCGCCAACGGGCGCGAGGGGGCGGAGCCCGTTGCGCTGGTGCGCAATGCCTCGCTGAAGGACCAGACCGTGCTCGAAACCACGCTTGCCACGGCAGCGGAGGATGTCGAGCGCGAAGGCTTCACCGCCCCCGCCATCATCGTCATCGGCGATGTGGTGCGCCTGCGCGAAGGGCTGGACTGGCTGGGCGCGCTTGAGGGCCGCATCCTCAATCCCGATCCGCTGGGCCATCGCCGGCAGCAGGACGCGGGCTAGCGCGGCCGAAGCGCCCTGTCGATTTGCCTGAGGGCCGCGTCCGGCTCGGCGGCCTTTTCGCCCAGCGCCTCGAGACGGGCCGGCAATTGCCGCAGCACCGCCTCGCGCTCGGCATCGCTCATGCCGCCCCAACCGGCAATTTCCCCCAGCGACCGGGCGCAGCCCGTGCAAAGCCCGCTGCGGCCGTCCACGGCGCAGACCGAAATGCAGGGTGTCCTGACAGGGCTTGAAAAACTCATTCGGGGTGGCCCATTCGCTGAATAGCTGTTTTGTGTCGCGGCGCGCGGCGGAGTATAGGACACAGCATCCCCGCTCGCGCAAACTCCACTCGACGAGGCCCATCGATGAATCCCGCCGCATCCGGCTTGCCCTTCGACGACATCCGCAACCTGCTCGGCAATCCGCCTCCCATGGAGGCCGAGGCCGTGGATCTCGCGCGCCGGCGCCTGGCGAAGCTGGCGCTGGGCGAGGGCGGTCCGGGCCGCCTCGGAGAACTCGCCGTCTGGCTTGCCGGCTGGCAGGCGGCGGAAGAGCCGCAGCTTGGCCGTCCGCTGATCGCGATTTTCGCGGGCTCTCACGGCGTGGCGGCCAGAGGCGCGAGCGACTTCGCCCCGGGCGCGACCCAGACCATGATGGAAGTCGTGGCGGGCGGCGGCGCGGCGGTGAACCAGATCGCCCAGCAATATGACGCGGGCCTCAAAGTATTCGATCTCGCGCTCGACCTGCCGACCCCCGACATCACGCAAGCCGATGCGCTGGAAGAAGATGCCTGCGCCGCCACCATGGCTTTCGGCATGGAGTCCATCGCGGGGGGAACGGATCTTCTCTGCGTCGGCGCGCTGGGGATGGGCGGGCGCGTACCTGCCGCCGCTGTCGCCGCGAAGCTCCTTGGCGGCAATGGCCGCGACTGGATCGACGGGGAGGGGGCGCTTGCCGCGCGCCGGATCGCGCTGGTGGACGCCGTGCTGGCGCATCACGCCGTCATCCCCTCCGATCCGCTGGAGGTGTTACGGCGCATGGGCGGGCGCGAACTGGCCGCCATTGCAGGCGCGATCATCGCCTCGCGGTACCAGCGCATCCCGGTCTTGCTGGACGGGTTCGTTTCCGGCGTGGCCGCGCTGGTGCTGGAGCGCCTCGCGCCGGGAATGACCGATCACTGTCTTGCCGCCTCCGCAAGCGGCACGCCCGCTCATGACCGCCTCCTTGCGGAACTGGGCAAGGAGCCGCTTTCCCGCACCGGCATCACGCTGGACGACGGCACGGCGGCGGCATCGGGAATCGGGCTCTTGCGGTCCGCCGCGGCGATCCTCAACGGCATGGTCGAGGCCGAACAGGCCGGAATCGCGGCGATTTGACCTGAGGCAGTGCCTGCATTTTCCCTTGACCCATGACTGATGCGTCTAATAATCGCTCGCAACAAGGACGGTGCCGATAGCCGTATCCTTAATGAGCTCCAAGCCAAGGGAAGGGTCACCTTCATGTCTACCGTCATCCGAAGCCGTCGCGGCGTCGCCGCTCTCTCGCTCCTGCTGGCAAGCGGTGCATTGGCCCTCCCGGCCCAACCTGCTCTGGCCTCCGGTGCCGGCGCTCTCCCGGCCCAATTCGCGATGGATGGTGGCAGTTCCTATGGCGCGACCCTCGAAATTCTCGGCTATACCCGCCTCGTCGGCTCCTCCTATCAGCGGGCCTATGCGGACGCGAAGGAGATGCGCGGCGTCATCAACGAGTTTCTCGACGAGCCGACGGAAGAAAACCTCGCCCGGGCCCGCAATGCCTGGATCGATGCACGTCCCGCCTATCTCGTGACCGAAGCCTTCCGCTTCTATCAGGGCCCCATCGACTTCGCGGACGAGGAAACGGGCGAAGAGGGCCCGGAGCCGCATATCAATGCCTGGCCGCTCAATGAGGCCTATATCGATTATGTGAAGGGCGACGCGGATGCGGGCATCATCCACGACACCTCGATCGAGATTACCGACAAGACGATCCTCGGTCATGACCAGACCCAGGACGAAGCCGATGTGACCACAGGCTGGCACGCCATCGAGTTCCTGCTCTGGGGTCAGGACTTCAACGATGACGGTCCCGGCGCGCGCCCGGCGAGCGACTACGAGCCCGGCGACGAATTTAACGACCGCCGCCGTCTCTACCTCAAGACCGTGACCCAGATGCTGGTGAAGGATCTTTCATGGCTCGCCATGAGCTGGAACATGGACAATCCCAACGCCTATGCGACGGACTTTCTGAAGCTGCCGCAAAAGGAGGCGCTGGGCCGCATCCTGACCGGCATGGCGACGCTTTCCGGATTCGAGATGGCTTCGGAGCGTCTGGCCGTCGCGCTGGATTCCGGCGATCAGGAAGACGAGCATTCCTGCTTCTCCGACAATACGCATAACGATTTCGTCTATGACCAGAAGGGCATCGCCAATATCTGGTTCGGCGAGATGGGCGACGAGGAGTTCGCCGGCATTCAGGATCTCGTGGCCCGGGTCGACCCCGAACTGGAAAAGAAAGTGACGGCGCAGGTCGAGAAGACATCGGCCGCCATCGCCGCCTTGCCCGATCCCATCGACCAGGCGCTGGCAAGCCCCCAGGGCAGCCCGGCCCGGCAGAAAATGGAACAGGCGGTCACCGACCTGGTAGACCAGGGCAAAATGCTTGTCGAAGTCGGCAAGGCGCTGGGCGTGAAGATCGCCGTCGCGACCGAATAGTCGAACGCCTCCGTCGGGAAGTGGAGGCGATACGGGAAATCATGTTGTGAGAGTGACGTTGGAACGAAGATTTGCACTGATCGGCGGCGCGATGGCCGCCATGCTTATCCTCGCCGGCGCTGCGCTCGCCATCTCCGTCTCCGGCCACGGGCTCGATCGAACCAGTGTAGTGGATCTGCCCGTAAAGCCGGTGGAGATGCCGTCGCCGGATGCGCTGCCGGGCGCGGCTCTGTCCACGCGGCTTACCAACAGCAATGCGTTTGCGCAAAGCGCGCCGGGGCTCACATTCCAGCAGCGCCGGGATTTCTTCTTCGGGAACCGGCTCTTCAACACCAACTGGGCCGTGGCGCCGGGCTCCGTGATGAAGTTCGACGGCTTGGGCCCGACCTTCAACCGTGTGTCCTGCTCCGGTTGTCACACGCGGGACGGGCGCGGGCGTCCGCCGCTCAATGACGAAAAGCAGCTCGATTCCATGCTGATCCGCATTTCGGACGGGCAGGGCAATCCGCTGCCCCAGTATGGCGACCAGTTCAACGACCGCGCCAATCACGGCATCCCCGCGGAAGGCCGCGTCGCGTTTCACTGGGAAACGCGAAAAGGCGAATATGCCGACGGGACGCCCTACAGCCTGAAGAAGCCTGTCTTCAAGCTGGTCGATCTGAATTTCGGCCCGCTGGGCGACGATGTCCGCATCTCGCCTCGCGTCGCTTCCGAAGTGTACGGCGTCGGCCTTCTCGAAGCCGTGCCGGAAAAGGAAATTCTCTCCTGGGCCGACCCCGGCGACGAGGACGGCGACGGTATATCTGGCCGGGCGAACTACCAGCCCGACCCCGAAACCGGCGAAACGCTGATCGGCCGTTTCGGCTGGAAGGCGAACCAGCCCACCCTGCGCGCCCAGAACTCGGGAGCGGCGGCGGGCGATATCGGTATCACCAGCCCCGTGCACCCGGAGGAGAACTGTCCGCCGGCGCAAAAGGCCTGCGCCGCCGCGCCGAAAGGCGACGAACTCGACCTGTCCGAAGAGTTTCTCGAGAAGCTGACGCACTATACGCGCGTCCTCGCCGTGCCGGTACGGCGCAACCCCAAGGCGCCCGAAGTGGTGAAGGGCAGCAGGATTTTTGCCGAAATCGGCTGTGCCGCCTGTCATCGCCCGTCCATGACCACCGGCAAACGCACGGCGCTCGACGTCCTCGACGACCAGACCTTCCATGCCTATACCGACCTGCTGCTGCACGATATGGGGCCGGACCTGGCCGATAACCGGCCCGATGTGAAGGCGACGGGAAGCGAATGGCGGACCCCGCCGCTCTGGGGCCTGGGCCTTCTGCCGGTGGTGAACGGACATCTCAGGCTTCTCCATGACGGCCGGGCCGACGGCTTTGCCGAGGCGATCCTCTGGCACGGCGGAGAGGCGGAAGCGGCGAAGGAACGGTTTCGGCGTCTGCCTGAATCGGATCGCGAGGCGCTGATCGCGTTTCTGAAATCGATCTAGCGTATCGCCCGCACTGTCCATCTCTGTTCGGGACTTGTTCATCTTTGGGCGGCGGGGCGTCATTCACCGCTATTGCAACGGGAGGCGTTGGCTCTATTATCCTCGCCAAAAACGAGAGGCCTTCGGTGATCGCGAATTGGCGGAATCGCGGCTCTCTTTAGCATGACAGAAAGAGGCCGGGACCTCCTGCCGGATGGCGGGAGGCGAACCGACCTTGCGGAGGTTAGTCCTATGGATATGAGTTTTTCCCCTGACGAACTCGCATTTCGCGACGAAGTGCGCGAATTCATCGCCAACAACTATCCGGCGGAGCTTCGCAAGAAGACGCGCGGCGAGATGACCAAGGAAGAAATTCTCACCTGGCATCGCATCCTCCACAAGAAGGGCTGGGTCGCGCCGCACTGGCCGGTGGAATATGGCGGTACGGGGTGGGGCATCACCCAGCGCTACATCTGGAACGAAGAGAATGCGCGCGCCGAAACGCAGCCGCTGCTTCCCTTCGGCCTCTCCATGGTGGGCCCCGTGATCTACACCTTCGGCAATGAAGAGCAGAAGCAGCGCTTCCTGCCGCGCATCCTTTCCGGCGATGACTGGTGGTGCCAGGGCTATTCCGAGCCCGGCTCCGGCTCGGACCTGGCGAGCTTGCGCACCCGCGCCGTGCGCGAGGGCGACCACTACATCGTCAACGGGTCCAAGACCTGGACGACGCTCGCCCAGTATGCCGACTGGATGTTCTGCCTGGTGCGCACGGATCCGGATGCGAAGAAGCAGGAGGGCATTTCCTTCCTGTTGATCGACATGAACACCCCCGGCATCACCGTGCGTCCGATCATCACCATGGACGGCGCCCATGAGGTGAACGAGGTCTTCCTGGAAGACGTGAAGGTGCCGGCCGAAAACCTCATCGGCGAAGAGAACAAGGGCTGGACCTACGCCAAGTTCCTGCTCGGGAACGAGCGCTCCGGCATCGCCGGTGTCGCGCGGTCCAAGAAGGCCATCGAGCGCCTGCGCGAGATCGCCCGTTCGGAACTGGTGGATGGTCGTCCGCTTCTCGATACCGAGGACTTCCGCGGCAAGATCTCCGAACTGGAGATCGACCTGTCGGCCCTCGAAGTGACCGAGTTGCGCACGCTGGCCGCCGAGAGCAAGGGGCAGGGCCCCGGGCCGGAAGCCTCGATCCTCAAGATCAAGGGCACGGAAGTGCAGCAGCGCATCACCGAACTCACCATGGAAGCGGTGGGCAATTATGCGATGGTCTATGCGCCTCGCGCCGAGGCGACCGGGAACGAATATGTGCCCGGTCCGGAATATGCTTCCGGCCGTTCGCAGGAATATTTCAACATGCGCAAGACCTCCATTTACGGCGGGTCGAATGAAATCCAGCATGAAATCATTGCCAAGGCGGTGCTCGGGCTCTAGAGCGCTGGCAGCGGAACAATCAACAAAGAGAAAAAGCAGGGGAAGAAGGACCGATGGACTTTTCGTTTAGCGAGGAACAGACGCTGCTGCGCAATTCGGTGCAGGGCTTCCTTCAGGACAAATACGACTTTGACACCCGCCGCAAGATCGTGGCCACGCCGGAAGGCTGGCGCCGCGAAAACTGGCAGCAATTCGCCGAGCTCGGCCTGCTGGCAGCGCCCTTCCCGGAAGAGCTGGGCGGCTTCGGCGGCGCGATCGAATCCATGATCGTGATGGAAGAATTCGGCCGTCACCTCGTGGT
This sequence comes from Parvibaculum indicum, assembly GCF_011762095.1. Taxonomy (GTDB): domain Bacteria; phylum Pseudomonadota; class Alphaproteobacteria; order Parvibaculales; family Parvibaculaceae; genus Parvibaculum; species Parvibaculum indicum. The sequence continues at coordinate 128,471 of NZ_JAASQO010000008.1, forward strand.
CGAGCCCTATGTGGAAACGGTCGTGCTGGCCGGCGGTTTTCTGCGCGAGGGAGGCTCCGCCGCGCAGAAGGAAGAGCATATTCCGGGGATTATCGGCGGTGAAACCGTCTGGACCTTCGCCTATGCCGAGCCCCAGGGCCGCTACAACCTCGCCGACCTCAAGACGACGGCGAAGAAGGACGGCGACGGTTACACGATCAACGGTTACAAATGCGTCGTCGTGGCGGCTCCCTGGGCCGACAAGCTGATCGTTTCCGCGCGTACCGCCGGCGAGCAGCGCGATGCCGACGGCGTGTCGCTCTTCATCGTGGACAAGTCCGCCGCGGGCGTTTCCACCCGCGACTATCCGACGGTCGATGGCCGCCGGGCGTCCGAAATCACCTTCGAGAATGTGAAGGTCGGCGCCGACGCGCTGATCGGCGAGGAAGGCAAGGCCCTGCCGCTGATCGAGAAGATCACCGACGAGGCGATCGCCGCGCTCTCCGCCGAAGCCATCGGCTGCATGAAGGAGCTGAACACCGCGACCGTCGAGTACTGCAAGCAGCGCAAGCAGTTCGGTGTGCCGATCGGCAAGTTCCAGGTTCTGCAGCACCGCATGGTGGACATGTTCATGGCGCATGAGCAGTCCGTCTCCATGACCTATATGGTGAACCTAAAGCTCGCCGAAGGCGACGAGGAGCGCACCAAGGCCGCTGCCGGGGCCAAGGTCCAGATCGGCAAGGCCGGTCGCTATGTGGGCCAGCAGGCCGTGCAGCTTCACGGCGGCATGGGCATGACCGACGAGCTGAGCGTCGGCCACTACTTCAAGCGCCTGACCATGATCGACACCCAGTTCGGCAATGTCGATTATCAGCTCAAGCGCTACTCCCAGGCGGCGTAAGCAACCTCGCCGAACGCATTATCGAAAGGCCGTAACATCCGTTGCGGCCTTTCTTTTTGTCCTGAATCTCGGCTCACGGATCGGTCGGCGGCGACGTCCGCCTTGACGGACGGGTTTCGTATCCTGACCCTTCCCGTCGAGGTCGAACGACTATCTGTCGAGCCGGGTCCCGGATCGCGCCGGAAACGGGATGAAAGAGGGACGGGATGAAGGAATTTGCAAGCGATCTGTTTTCGACGCTCGTTTTCGTCGTCATCTTCTTTTCGACCGGCGATATCTATATCGCGACGGGCGTGGCGATCCTTGCCGGTATCGGGCAGATCGCCTTTTTCAAGCTGAAGAACCGGCGAATCCAGGCGATGCAGTGGATGAGCCTCTGTCTCGTCGTCGTTTTCGGGACGGCGACGCTCTTCCTGCACGATCCCCGCTTCATCATGGTGAAACCTTCGATCATCCACTGGGCCATCGGCGCAGTGATGCTGAAGCGCGGCTGGATGGAGCGCTACCTGCCTCCCGTAGCGCGGGAAAACCTGTCGCGCGAAATGATCGACGGGTGGGGCTATGGCTGGGCGGCGCTGATGTTCGGCCTCGGCGGGCTCAACCTCGTCATCGCTCTCGGGTTCAGCCCGGAAATATGGGGCTATTTCATTTCCTTCGGCGCAATCGGCGCGAAGCTTGCCATGTTCGCGCTGCAATACACGGCGATGCGCTCGACCGTTATCCGCAATCTGAGGCAAGCCGCGCCCGCATCCGCGGACTAGGCGGGCGTATCAGGCGCTGTGGCGGCGACGGTCTCCGGGGTCGACCGCGCCGAGGCGCCAGGCGGGCAATACGCAATTGGCGCGGGTTCCCTCGCCGGGCCGGCTGATGAGGTCGAACCGGCCGCCATGCGCTTCCATCAAGCCGCGGACGATGGCAAGGCCGAGCCCCGATCCCGTGCCGGGCTGGGCGATACCGGAGGCTCCTTGCGTGAAGGCCTCGAGCACCTTGTCGATTTCGCCTTCGGGAATCCCCGGCCCCTCGTCCTGCACCCCGAAATGGAGATCTCCTGCCTCGTCGATATGGGCATAGAGATGCACCGTGGAATGGGTGGGCGAGAACTTGATCGCATTGGTCAGAATGTTGATCCAGATCTGCCGCAAGGTGCGTCCGTCCGCCAGGACGGGGGGAAGGTGCGGGGGAATATCTTCCGTGATCTCGATCTTCTGGGCCTGAGCGCGAATATCCAGGATACGGCGGCTGTCTTCGGCCAGTCCCTGGATGGTGACGGTTTCCTCGGAGATCGCAACGCGCCCGGCCTCGATACGCGACAGGTCCAGCACATCGTTGATCAGGCCGAGCAGGTGCTGGCCGGACCGATGGATGTCCTCGGCATAGTCGCGGTAGTTCGCCACGGTGTGCTTGCCGAGCAGTTCGGTGCTCATCACTTCCGAAAAGCCGATGATCGCATTGAGCGGCGTCCGCAATTCATGGCTCATATTGGCGAGGAACTGCGACTTGGCCCGGTTGGCGTCTTCGGCCTTGGCGCGCGCCATGTCGGAGTCGCGTTTGGCGCGGTAGAGTTCGTCGATCAGGGCGTCCTTGTCTTCCTTCAGCCGGATCGCCTCGACCACCGAGCTGTTGGTCTGTGTCGCAATGCGAACGACCAGCACGGAGAACATCAACAGCATCACGGCGAAGACGGAATGCGTCACGTCGCCATAGAGGAGAAGCCGGGCGGCCAAGGCGAACACCATGGGCGGCATGACGACCAGCATCAAGGGCCTGTAGGAAGAGTTGATCAGCACCATCGGAATGAGCGCGAGCGCCATCACGCAGAGAAGATAGGTCTGAAGCACCTGATTGTCCGGCACCCAGAAAAACCAGGCGAAGCTCGCAACGACGGAGGAATAGCAGAACCCGATAAAGAGGAACTGGCGTCGCCAGTAGTCGATGTCGGAAGGGGCGGGCGAGGCCGCGAGGAACCGGTGGTTCGTCTGGAGGCAGTACCAGTTGCACAGAAAGTGGAGGGCGATCGGCGCGACGAGCCAGGGCCAGTGAATTTCCCCCATAAGGCTGGCTGCGTAGAGAGCGGTAAGAACGGGAAACGCATAAGGGAACGGTATGTCCTGCGATTCCGCCACGATACGCATCTGGGCGAACTCGATCTCGGGCGTGCCCGGCGTACCGGCGATCCGGTGGGAGAGAAAGAAACTGGACAATTGCGCGAACAGGCCGAAAAACGGCACTGTTCTCGGGCCGGGCGTATGCGCCTGGTCCGGGCGCTGTCCCGAAATCTCCGACATGCCCACCTCGTTATTCGGCCGCGTCCCGTTGCCTGGACGAGGCCCCCATTTACTGAATCACATGGACAGTGACGGAAATCTGTTAACAAGGCTTTCTGCGAGTTGGTTAACGGCTCTATTTGCGGCACAGTCTCCGCACCGAAATGAACCATCGAAAACAGAAACGAACACCAAAAGGAGGAAAGGCCGTTATGAGCGAAGCGCTGCTGTTCGAAAAGGAAGGCCCGGTCGTCACACTCACCATCAACCGGCCCGAGGCCCGCAATCCGCTGGGCGCGCCGGAGGATGCCGGAAATTTCACCGACGCCGTGGCGAGGATAAACGCCGACAGGGACGTGCGCTGCGTGATCCTGACAGGCGCCGGCAAGGCCTTTTCGGCGGGCGGCAATGTGAAGGCCATGCGCGAGGGCGGTGACGGCTTCGGCGGCCCGGGCGTTCATATTCGCGAGCGCTATCGCAACGGCATCCACCGCATCGTCAAATCCGTCTGGGGCATCGAGGTGCCGGTCATCGCGGCGGTGAACGGCCCGGCCATCGGCCTTGGCAACGATGTGGCCTGTCTCTGCGATACGCGGATCGCGTCCGACAAGGCGGTCTTCGGCGCGACCTTCCTGAAGATCGGCCTTGTTCCCGGCGATGGCGGGGCCTGGCTCCTGCCGCGGATCGTCGGCATGGCCCGCGCATCCGAGCTGCTCTACACCGGCGACACCATCGATGCGGCGACCGCGAAGGAATGGGGCCTCGTCTCCGAGGTCGTGCCCGGCGAGGAACTGATGGATCGGGCGCGGGAAGTGGCGGCCAAAATGGCCCGTCAGGCGCCGGACGTGCTGCGTATGACCAAGCAGCTTCTCCGTCAGGGCATGATGGTGAGCTTCGACAACATCATGGAGCTTTCCGCCTCCATGCAGGCGCTGGCCCACCACACCGCCGACCACAAGGAGGCGCTGGATGCCTTTTTCGAGAAGCGAGACCCCAGCTACCGGGGCGAATGAGGCAGGCGCAGGCCGGAATGAGGGGCTTGTTCACGGATGAGGCCTGAAATGTCCGTCTTTGGGCAGGCCGATACATTGAAGCGGGACGTTGGAGAGCCTAAAGTCCCCGCAACAACAAACAGATAAACAAGATGGGAGCGAGAAAATGAGTGTGATCGGCATTCTGGCCACGATGAAGGTCCAGCCCGGCAAGGAAAGCGAATTCGAAAGCGTGTTCAGCGACCTCGCCAAGAAGGTGAAGGCCAATGAGAAGGGCTGCCTTCAGTACGATTTGTTCAGGTCCAAGTCGGAGCCCACGACGTTCTATATCTACGAGCAGTATGCTTCTCAGGCCGATCTGGAAGCGCACGGCAAGTCGGAATATTTCCAGGCCGCCTTCCCGGCACTGGGGGCGACGCTCGCCGGCAAGCCCGATCTCCAGTTCCTCGACAAGGTCGAGTAAGGCCCTATTTGGGCTAACAGCTTTGCAGGGGCGCGGGCCGCGCGGGTGGCGGCGCCCCTTCGATACCCGAAGGGAGTAACTCATGGATCTCGCATTCAGCGAAAAGGACGAGACTTTCCGGCAGGAAGTCCGCCAGTTCATTGAAGAGCACTACACACCCGAGATGCGCGAACTTCATGCGCGCTCCAAGCATGGCTACATCACCAAGGAAGCCCATGTGCAGTGGCAGAAGTCGCTCGCCAAGAAGGGCTGGCTGGCGCCGAACTGGCCGCAGGAATATGGCGGGCCGGGCTTCACCCAGTCGCAGAAATACATCTTCAATGTGGAGATGGGCAGCGCAGGCGTGCCGCACACCATCCCCTTCGGCCCGACCATGGTGGCGCCCGTCATCATGAAGTTCGGCACGGATGAGCAGAAGAAGCGCTTCCTCCCCGACATCCTGGAAACGAATGTACTCTGGTGCCAGGGCTATTCGGAGCCGGGGGCAGGCTCGGACCTTGCCTCGCTCAAGACCAAGGCCGAGGACAAGGGCGATCACTTCCTCGTCAACGGCTCGAAGATCTGGACCTCGGTCGCGCAATGGGCCGACTGGATCTTCTGCCTCGTACGCACGTCGAATGAAGGCAAGCCGCAGCAGGGCATCTCCTTCCTGCTCATCGACATGAAGACGCCGGGCATCACCGTCGATCCCATCGTCTGCCTCGACGGCACGCCCGCGCCGAACCAGGAAGTGAACCAGGTCTTCTTCGAGGATGTGAAGGTTCCGAAGGAAAACCTGATCGGCGAAGTGAACAAGGGCTGGACCTACGCCAAATACCTGCTCGAATTCGAGCGCGGCAATCCCTATTCGCCGGGCCTCTACAGCGCGCTGGAAGAAGTGCGCGAGATGGCGAAGGACATCGAGGTGGACGGTACGCCGCTCGCCGAGGATGAAACCTTCCGCGCCAAATGCGCGGACATCGAAAGCCAGATCACGGCGATGGAATATACGGAGCTGCGTATCTTCTCCGCGCTGTCCATCGGCGGCAATGTCGGCCCGGAAAGCTCGCTGCTGAAATGCCGCGGTACCGAGCTGCAGCAGGCGATTTCGCACCTCATGGTGGAAGTGCTGGGCGATTACGCGGCGCCCACCGTGGCAAACGGACTGCTCGATACCAACGAGCCGGAAGTGGGCCCCAAGGGTGCCTTCACCGCCGCGCCCTACTACTTCTCGCTGCGCAAGGCGTCGATCTATGCCGGCTCCAATGAAGTCCAGCGCAACATCATGGCGAAGGCCGTGCTCGGCCTCTGAGCCGTGAGCGCGACATTCGATATCGAACGGGCGGGCGCCGGAGACATTCCGGCGCTCGCTTCTGTTTGGAAAGATAGCTGGTACGAAAGCCATGCCGCGCTGAGCTTCGGCAAAGAGCCCGACCAGGCCTATTTCGAAACCCGCGCTGCGAAACTGCTGCCGGATTGCCTGATCGCGCGCAGGAAGGGCGAAGCCATCGGCCTTGTGAGCTGGCGGGAGAACGAGCTTTATCAGCTCTTCACATTATCAGCGGCTCACGGAACGGGGCTCGCGGCGGACCTCATGGCCCGGTCGGAACGGGCCATGCACGAGGCGGGGCACAGCCGGCTCTTCCTGCTTTGCCGTGTCGGGAACGACCGCGCGCGGGCATTCTACGAGAAACGGGGCTGGCACTTTGCGCAGCTTGCACCGTCGCCGGAAGGCTCCATCATAGGCTATCGCGAAGACGCGATGTGGCGGATGGAGAAGGATCTCGGCTGACTAGCGCGGCGGCGCCGCGTCGCGGGGCCCGCCATAGGCCTGCGTGATGCGGTCGAAGACAATGGCAAGCGCCACGATGGCGACGCCTGCGACAAGGCCGCGCCCGATATCGAGCCGCTGAATGCCGAGCAGCACTTCCTCGCCGAGCCCGCGCGCACCGATCATGGAGGCGATCACCACCATGGAGAGCGCCATCATGGTGGTCTGGTTGACGCCCGCCATGATGTTGGGGAGCGCCAGCGGCAGCTTGATGTCGAAGAGACGTCGTTTCTCATCCGCGCCAAGATCGGCGGCGGCCTCCACAAGCCTTTCGTCGACGCTGCGCAGACCGAGATCGACCAGCCGGATCAATGGCGGCATGGCATAGATGACGGTCGCAAAGACGGCGGGCACCTTGCCGAGCCCGAACAGCATCAACGCCGGGATGAGATAGACGAAACTCGGCATGGTCTGCATCGCGTCGAGCACCGGCCGCACGATGCGCCGTGCCATATCGTTCTGCGCGAGACCGATGCCGACCGGCACGCCGATCAGCACGGAAATGCCGACGGATATGACGATGAGGGCGAGTGTCTGGATGGCGAGATCCCACAGCCCCAGAAACCCGATCAGCAGGAGCGTCGCGGAAAGCGCCACGGGCAGGACGATCCCGCGCGAGGCATGCCAGGCCGCGCCTGCGACCAGCAGGATGAAAAGCCACCAGGGCAGGAGCCGGAACAATCCCTCCAGCGCTACGATCAGAGACAGCATGACGTTGCTGGCCGCCTGGAATGCGTCGCCATATTCGGCGACGAAATGCTTCATCGCCTCGTTGACCCAATCCTCGATCGGGCGCTGGAAGGTGACCGGAAAGACCTTTGTCCGGACGACCCGCTCGCCAGTGATGCGCGCCGCGATATCGGGGGGCACCCATGTCTGCCAGATATCCGGATGCGTCTTGATGAAGTGCTCCGCGGCGCCCTTCGCACCCGCGTCCTTATGCGTCCGCATATAGGCCAGCGCCTCGCTGACCATCCGGTTGTTCGTCTGGTATTCGCGCAGGAAGGAAACGATCTGCGGTGCCTCCTGCGCGAATTTCGTATTGGCGCCGACATAAACCTTCACGACAGGGTAGGCGACGGGCGGGTTGTTCGAAGGATCGTCGTTGAAGGCATCCCACGCCGCCTTGCTGTAGGGCGGTTCTTCCAGCTTGACGAGATCGTATTTGCCGAGGATCCAGGTCGGTCCCCAGTAATAGGCGAGGATCGGTTTGCCGCGTTCATAGGCCGATGCGATGGCCGCAGCCAGAGCTGCGCCGGTGCCGGGCCGGAAATTCGTGTAGTAGCGGGTGAGCCCGTAGCCTCTGAGCTTCCTGGTGTTCACCACTTCGCAGGTCCAGCCCAGAATGCAATTATAGAAGCGGCCCTTGCCCGGCTCCTCCGGATCGCGGAAGAGCCTAGTATATCGTTTGAGATCGGAAACGGAGCGCAGGTCCGGCGCCATGGGCTCGATGCCGCGTTTCGGATCCCCCTCGATCACATAGCGCGGCACGTACCAGCCCTGTACGGCGTCGGGGAAATTAACGCCGAGCGATACGACTTTTCCCGCCTCGTGCGCGTCGTCCCAGGGCTTGGTGACGTTGTCGCGCCAGACTTCCATCAGCACGTCGATATCGCCATTGGCAAGTCCGGTCACAAGCGGCAGCGACGAGCCCGGCAGCACATCCGTCTTGCAGCCATATCCGCGCTCCAGAACGATGCGCGCCACTTCGGTATGGAAGGCGTTGGAATCCCAGTCGAGCCCGCCGAACATCACAGGCCGTTTGAGCTCGCAGGCCGCAGCATGCGAGGGGCCTGCGAAAAGAGCTGCGGTGGCGATCAGCAGGATCGCGAGCAGTCGAATGTGTCGAAAAGACATGGCTGCACTATAGGGAGGGGTGGCTGATTGGCAAACCGGTGCTTGCCACGAGACGTATCGCCGCTTTAAGGTGTGCCGTCCTTTCGGGAGTATGACCGATGCGTAGTGCATCCAGCATTCGGATAATCCGTCCAGCCGCTCGATAAGAGCGCTCCGGTCACGATTCGGTTCGTGTTTCGGGGTGTCGCGGTCCGCCTGTTCGGTGGATGTTGCTCCCTCCGCATGTCGCGGAACAAGTGATTCTCATAAAATGACTGCTCAATCCCGTCCGGCGCCGGTCATCGGCGTCCTGTTTCCTCTGTCGGTCGTGCTCTTCGAGTTCGCGACCTTCATATCGAACGACATGATCATGCCCGGCATGCCCGCCGTGGCACACGACCTCGGTGCGCAATCCGTAGGCGTGATCTCGCTCGCCCTGTCGGCGGCGCTGATGGGCAATATCGGCACGCAATGGCTGTTGGGCCCGCTGTCGGATGCATTGGGGCGTCGTCCCGTGCTTCTCGCCGGCGTGGCGATCTTCCTATTCTCCTGTATCGCAGGCATGGCCGTCCAGAGCATGTGGCAATTCATTCTGTTGCGCGCGGTGCAGGGCGCAGGCGGCGCCTTCATCATGGCGGTCGGCTATCCCGCCATCCAGGAAGCCTTCGAGGAAAAGCGCGCCGTGCGCACCATCTCGCTGATGGCGAATGTGTCGCTTCTTGCACCCATTGTCGGTCCGGTGGCGGGCGCGCTCGTCGTCACGGTCTTTTCCTGGCGGGTCATCTTTCTCCTCATCGCCCTGGTAACGCTCGTCGCCTTTATAGGGCTCTGGAAGAGCATGCCGAAATCGCGGCAGCGCACATTGAGCTTCCGCTTCCATATCGTCCGTACACTGCGCGGCTACCGGCGATGCCTGATGAACCGGGAATTGCTGTCCGGCTCGTTTGCCCTCGGTTTCATCTTCGCCATGTTGATGATCTGGATCGCGCTGAGCCCCATCGGTCTGATCGAACGGCAGGGCCTGACGCCGCTTGTCTATGCGCTGTGGCAGCTACCCGTTTTCGCGGGTCTGGTCGGCGGCAATCTGCTGCTCTCCCAGATTGTCTATCGCGTCGAGATCGAGCGGCTGATCGCGGTGTCCATCTCTTGCATCGCCGCGGGCGCGGCGTTGGCCGTGGGGCTGACCTGGGGGAACGAGGATTTTCGCTGGCTTATCCCCGGCGTCACGCTGAGTTCCTTCGGCATGGGGATTGGTTTCGGCGGGCTCATGCGCCGCACGCTTTTTGCCATGCCGGGATCGAACAAGGGCGCGGTCGCCGCCTTCATCAACACGGTCTTCATGTTTGTCGGCATCGCGCTGGTGGAGGGCTGCAAACACTTCTATCTCGCCTATGGCATGGAAGCGATCGCGGCCGCGCTCGGATTTTGCGCGACAGGCGCGCTGGCCTCGCTTGCCATAAGGCGGGGCGCGCGGGCCGGTCTGGCCGTTGGCGTGGACTGAAACGAGAAACCCCCGGCCGCGAAGGCCGGGGGTCTGTCTTGCGACCGAAAGAGAAATCAGCCTTCGGTGGCGAGCTTCAGCACCTTGCCGGTCTGCTCGCCGCCCATGAAGTACGGCTGGGCGCCCTTCATGTCGGTGATCTTTTCCCAGTTCTCGAGAACCTTCTCGGCGGTGAGGCCTTCGCGGCCCAGGAACACACCTTCCGATTCCATGATCTGCGCGGCGGAGAAGACACCGGCGCCCGCCAGCAGGATCGTGCCCGTCGGCGCATCTTCCGACACCAGCACCATCACGCCCGGCGACACGCTGTCCGGCGTGAACATCTCCTCGGCTTCCGGCGGGAAGAGGTCGGAGGTCATGCGCGTGAAGGCGACCGGCGCCAGCGCGTTGCAGCGGATGTTGTCCTTCTGGCCTTCCAGCTTCAGCGTATTGATGAAGCCGACGACGCCGAGCTTGGCCGCGCCGTAATTGGTCTGGCCGAAATTGCCGTAAAGGCCGGAAGTGGAGGTCGTGACCATGATACGGCCATAACCCTGTTCCTTCATGATCGGCCAGACGGCCTTGGTCGGCTTCACGGTGCCCATCAGGTGCACGTCGACCACGAGCTGGAAGTCGCCGATTTCCATCTTGGTGAAGCTCTTGTCGCGCAGGATGCCGGCATTGTTGACCAGGATGTCGATGCGGCCGAATGCGTCGACGGTCTGCTTGACCATGTTGGCGACGCCTTCATCGTCCGTCACGGAGGACCCGTTGGCGATGGCTTCGCCGCCGGCCGCCTTGATTTCCTCGACGACCTTGTTGGCCGCGTCCGACGAGCCGCCGGCGCCCGTGCGGTCGCCGCCCAGATCGTTCACGACAACCTTGGCCCCGCGACGGGCAAGTTCCAGCGCGTGAGAACGGCCCAGGCCGCCGCCGGCGCCGGTGACAATGGCAACCTTGCCATCAAAACGAATGCTCATCGGTTGAGTCTCCCTGTGAAGGTCCCTGTGAGGTGATTGAAAGCGGCTTTTTGGGCTCACCGCTCCCGAATTTGACCGCTTTTGTGCACAATGCGGCAAAGACGGTCAAGCGAGGGCCGAAGGCAAGGGCGGACCGGGGAGCGATCCCGCCGATTCGTGTGAAAGAGGGGCCGGATGTCGTTGGGGATTTTGCAGAGCGTCCTGGGTCTGGGCGCAATCGTTGGGTTTGCCTGGCTGGTCAGCGAGAACAGGCGGGCCTTCCCGCTGGGGACCGTGCTGATCGGCATTGCGATCCAGCTCGGGCTGGCACTGCTGCTTCTCAAGGTGCCGCTGGCCCGGCAGGGCATATTGGCGCTCAATGGCGTGGTGACGGCCCTTACGGATGCCACGACTGCGGGCACGAGCTTCGTTTTCGGCTATGTGGGCGGCGGAAAACCGCCCTTTGAGGTAACCGACCCGGCCAATGCCTATTCGCTGGCCTTTCAGGCCCTGCCGCTGGTGCTGGTCATTTCGGCCATCTCGGCGCTCCTCTGGTACTGGCGAGTGCTGGACTGGGTGACGAAAGGGTTCTCCATCCTGCTGCAGAAATCCATGCGCCTCGGCGGCGCGGTGGGGCTGGCCACCGCCGCCAACACCTTTCTCGGCATGGTGGAAGCGCCGCTTCTCATCCGGCCCTATCTGCAGAAACTCTCCCGTGCGGAACTCTTCATGGTGATGACGGTAGGGCTCTCCACCGTCGCGGGCACCGTTCTCGTACTCTATGCGAGCTTCCTGCAGAACACCGTGCCCGGTGCGCTGGGGCATATTCTGGTCGCCTCGCTCGTCTCATTGCCCGCCGCCATCCTGATCGCCCGGGTCATGCTACCCGAGGAGCATGGCGAGGTGCCGACCGCCGTCGGCGACGATGTGCCTTATCTTGAATATGAGAGCAGCATGGACGCCGTAACCCAGGGCACGATGGAAGGGTTGAAGCTGTTCCTCAACATCATGGCCATGCTGGTCGTCATGGTGGCGTTGGTGGCGCTGGCGAACATCCTGCTGGGTCTGCTGCCCGATATGGCGGGCACGCCGCTCACGGCGCAGCGCATCATGGGCTGGATATTTTCGCCGCTCGTCTGGTTGATGGGCGTGCCGGCGAGCGAGATGCAGATGGCGGGGCAGCTCATGGGCGAGAAGACGATCCTGAACGAATTCATCGCCTATGTGCATCTGGGCAATCTGGCGCCCGGCACCTTGTCCGAACGCTCCAGCCTCATCATGGTCTATGCCATGTGCGGCTTCGCCAATTTCGGGTCGGTGGGAATCATGATCGGCGGCATGACTGCTATGGCGCCGGAACGGCGCGCGGAGATCGTTTCGCTGGCCCTGAGGGCCCTTGTCTCGGGAACGCTCGCCACTTCCATGACGGGAGCCATTATCGGCCTCGTCATCTGAGGGGGCACAAAGGACGGCGCCCACGGGGTACGGAATGGACGCCGCCCTGAGTGCTCCTGCCGGTTGCGAGCGCTTTCCGGCTGGAACCCTGACCCTGGGCCACTGCTGGGGGGCTGTGGCCCGTTGGATGTAGACACCTTAGGATTCGCCACCTGAACGCAAGCTGAACCGGATGGAGAGCCGGCGTTCAGCTTTCGCGGTTGCAGCCCGCCGCCAGATTAGTAATAATTTTTTACTAATCCGCTTGGGAGAGCGGGAGGGAGAGGGAGGAGAGATGACGCCGGAAGAGGAGGGTGCCGGGCCGAGCAGGGGCCGGCTGATCGCCTATGGGCAGATCGTCATTCCGCTGGCCGTGATCGGCCTGCCGGTCGCGATCTACATTCCGCCTTTCTACTCGGAGACGCTGGGCGTCGATCTCGCCACGGTGGGCTTCATTCTCATGCTGGCGCGGTTGAGCGACGTGGTGACCGACCCGCTGATCGGCCGTCTCTCGGACAGGACGCGCACACGCTGGGGGCGCCGCCGTCCATGGATCCTCGCCGGGGTGCCGGTCATGATGGTCTCGGCGGTCATGCTGTTTGCGCCGCCCGGCGCGGTGTCGGCCGGCTATCTGCTTCTGTGGATCTGTGCGATCTATCTGGGCTTTACCCTCATCACCATCCCCTATGGCGCATGGGGCGCGGAACTGGCGACGGAGTATCACGCACGCAACCGGATCACGGGAAGCCGCGAAATCTTCCTGCTGGCGGGGCTGCTGATCGCCGTCATGCTGCCCATTGCGGGGGCCTACCTGGCCGGGGAGGAGGGAAGTTCGTCCTCCCGGGCGGCGATGGCGCCGCTCGCCTGGTTTACCGTGCTGCTCCTGCCGGTCTGCACCTTCGTGCTTTTCCGCCATGTGCCGGAGCCGCGCCCGCACGAACTTCGCCATGTGCCTTTCATCGACGGGGTGCGCAAGGCGCTGAAAAACGGTCCCTTCCGCCTGATCCTGATCACCTCAAGCCTCGGCGCGTTGGCCGGCTCCATCAATGCGAGCGTCGCAATCCTGTTCTATGCGCATCTGGCCGATATCGGGCGGGCGGGCCTTTTGCTGATCCTCGCGCTGTTTGCCGCGGGCGTCGTCGGCTCGCCTTTCTGGGTGGCGCTGGGCGGAAAGATCGGCAAGCACATGGCCATCGTCGCGGCCGGATCGATTTCCATGGCGGCCTTCGCCTGTGTGCCCGTCGTCATCTACTGGGTGAAGCCGAATGCGCCGGAACTGGTTTTCTGGTGCCTTCTGGTCATCACGCTCCTGCAGGGGCTGACCATCGGCGCGGCGCCTATTCTGGGGCAGTCGATCATGGCGGATGTGGTGGACCTCGATACGCTGCGCAATGGCGAGCAACGCACGGCCTTTCTCTTCGCTTTCATGTCGATGGTGCGGAAAGTGTTCGAGGCGATGGGCGCCGGTATCGCCTTGCCGGTGATTGCATGGATGGGCTTCAATCCGCAATCCGACCAGAACGCGCCGACGGCGCTCTTCGCGCTGCTGGCCATGTATTGTCTCGTGCCGCTTGTGCTCTGGCTGGCGTCGATCCTCGTGATCTCGCGCTACCCGATCACGCGGGAGAGACAGGCAAGGCTGCGCCGCGCGCTCGACAGGAAACTGAAAAGGCAGGCCGCGAAAGGCTAGACCGCGTCCTGCAGCGCAAAGGCTTCCGACAGCAGTTCATAGGACCGCAGCCGGTCCTTCTGGTCGTAGGTGATGGTGAGGATCACGAAATCGTCCACACCATATTCCTCGCCCATCTGCAGAAGCTTCGCGCGGACCTGTTCCGGCGAGCCGGTAATCCCGCGCTGCTTGATGCCTTCCAGCATCAGCTTGTCGTCTTCCGTATACGGATAGGAAAGCGCTTCCTCGACGGAGGGAAAGGTGCCCGCCCGGTTCTGCAGCAGATGCATCACCCAGAGGTTGCGCGAAGAGGCGATGCGCCGGGCCTCTTCCTCCGTATCGGCTACGGTGACGGAGACGCCGATGGAGGCTTCCGGAGACGAAAGGTGACGGGAGGGGCGGAACGCTTTGCGGTATAGGTCGATCGGTCCCGTGCCCGCATCCTGATTGATGAAATGGGCGAAACTGTAGGCCATGCCGAACTGGGCGGCGATGGCTGCGCCGTCGCCGCCGGAGCCGAGCATCCAGAGTTTCGGCATGCCGGGACCGCGCGGGGAGGCATGAATGCCGAGATAGGGATGCTCGGAGGGAAAGCCGCCATTCTCGCCGGCCAGCCCGTTGGAATCTTCCAGAAACTGGATCAGCAGCTCCACCTGCTGCGGAAAGACGCTGATGTCATAGGCCTGCGGGCCCGGCTGCAGGGCGCGCGTGGTGCGCATGTCCCCGCCCGGTGCGCGCCCCATGCCGAGATCGATGCGCCCCGGATAAAGCGTTTCCAGCAGGCGGAAACATTCCGCCACTTTCAGCGGGCTGTAATGCGGCAGCATCACGCCGGCGGACCCGACGCGAATGCGGGAGGTTTCGGCCGCGATGCGCGCGATCAGCACTTCCGGCGCGGAGCCCGCGAAGGATTTCGTATTGTGGTGTTCGGCCATCCAGTAGCGGGCATAGCCGAGTCGATCGGCGTGTTTCGCCAGCTCGATCGTATTGGCGAGCGCTTCCGCCGCGTCGCCGCCCTTGCGGATCGGGGATTGATCGAGAACGCTCAGACTGACCATGTTTCCTCCACCGGGTCGTGACCACCCCTCATATAGGTTTTTTTCTGAGCTTTTTCACGATCCCGCTGAAATTCAGCAAGGGAAGTTCCCGCACATCGCCGTCGATTTCCTTGCGCGTGAAAACCTGCCCCCGCAGAAACACCATGCTGCCGGTATTTTGCACGATGTCGCCCCGCGCCTCGATGAAGTCGCCTGCCGTAGCGGCGGCGGTGAATTCCGCGTTGAAGGAAACGGTAACGGCGGGACCGTTCAGCGCGGCTTCCCCGATGGCGAAAAGCGAGAAGTCGGCAAACGTCATCAGCAGGCCGCCATGAAGGAAGCCGCCGCCATTGCAGTGCTTTTCCGTTGCCTCGAAGGCGCAGGCGACGTCGCCGTCCTCGGTCTTGCGAAAGTAGAAGGGGCCTGCGTGATCCTCGAACGGATCGTGTCCGTCCCAGGTCCGGTATCCGGCGAGCCGGTTCGTATTTACACTCATGCGATAAACTGCTGCCCGGTATTTGTGATATCGATGAATGGGCTTTTAGCAGGAACGATAGCCTTCCAGAAGTCCCCGGGGTGGAAGGCGGTATGTGGGTAACTCTGACATGGCTGATTACGATCCGTACAAATTCACGAAAGAGGCAGGGCAGGAGGGCGCGGGCCTGATCGGCCTCAAATCGTTGAAGGATCCGGTGGTGCTTGCGGTCTTCGACTACTGGAAGGAAAAGCGAGGCGACAGGCACATGCCGAGTCCCGACGATTTGCGCCCGTCGGAGTTCGCGCGTTACCTGCCGCATCTCCAGATCGTCGAGGTTCACTGGGAACCGGAGTTCGATCTTACCTACCGCATTCTGGGAGAGGATATCGCGGAGGTGCATGGCGGGCCGTTTCGCGGAATGAAGGTGCGCGCGCTGAACGAAACGAATCCGGGCCTGGGCTCGATGATGTTCGAGCTTTTTCGCGCCGTGGCGGAACACAAACGTCCCTATGCGGCGGGCGGCGTGCTGAACGGCCGATCGGGCGAAAAGGTCCCTTTCGAGGGGCTTTACATGCCGCTGTCCTACGATGATACGAGGACGGACCGCATATTCTGCTGCTCATCCTACGATCTGACAGAGCGAAGCCTGTTTTCCGGCCACTGAATCGGGCTTTAGCGCGCCTGTCTCAATACTTTCTTAGCGCATTGGGTGAAGAATTTCCGTCAGGCATTTCGGTCGAGATGCATCGGGTCGAGCGGGCTATGGATATGGCAGCGGCACTTGAACGGCACGAAACCGGACAGAGCGAACTTGAGCGGGTTCACGGCGTCTCCTTCATTCGGCTCCGTGAGCTGAATGAACCGGTTTGCCTGGAGATGCTCTCCTACTGGAAAGCAAAGCGCGGCGACCGGCACATGCCGAGCCCCGACGATCTGAAGCCTGCCGAATTTGCCCGCATCATGCCTTACCTGCTGTTGTTGCAGGTCGATCACGATCCCTTCGATCTCACTTACCGTCTCTTCGGCGAACAGGTTGCCATCAGCTTCGGCGTCAACAGCGGCGGCAGGCGTGTGCTCGATGCGTATCCCGACAACCCGACACTCTCCCGGGAATTGTTCCGCTTCTATAGCTACATAGCTTCGGAGCGCCGCCCGTTTGCCGCGGCTGGCACCATGTTGGGGGCCGGCGACAGGATCATGAGGACCGAGGGCGTCTATATGCCTCTGTCCTATGACGGCGAGCGGACGGATCGCATATTGGGCTGTTCGATGAAATATGACGATACCCGGCCCGGCTTTCTGGACGACGATCCGCTGTCTCCCTGAGCCGGAAACGGCAGGCCTCCTGCACCTCCGCTATTCCTCGCTTTGACCCTGCCGAGGCCTTGACCTAAATTCCTGCCCGACCCGCCAGACAACAGATTTCAGGGAAGCAGGAACGCCATGGCCCTCGACGCCGAAACCCGCGAACAGCTCATTTCATCCGTCCGCCGCTTTGTGGAAGAGCGCTTGCGCCCGATCGAGGCTCAAGTGTCCGAAAACGACGAGGTGCCGGCGGAGATCGTCGCGGAGATGGCGGAACTGGGCCTTTTCGGCATTTCCGTCCCCACCGAATATGGCGGCCTCGGCCTTACCATGGAGGAAGAGTGCCTGCTCATGTTCGAGCTGGGCCGGACCTCTCCCGCCTTCCGGTCGGTCATCGGCACCAATGTCGGCATCGGCAGTCAGGGCATCGTCATGCATGGCCGCCAGGAGCAGAAGGAATACTGGTTGCCCAAAATCGCCAGCGGCGAGGTGATCGCATCCTTCGCGCTGACCGAGCCCGAAGCGGGCTCCGACGCCGCCTCGCTCAAGACGACGGCCATTCGCGACGGCGACCACTACATCGTCAACGGCACCAAGCGCTACATCACCAATGCGAACAAGGCCGGGCTTTTCACGCTGATGGCGCGCACCGATCCTTCCAGGCCGGGCGCCAAGGGCGTGTCGGCCTTTATCGTGCCGTCCGACTGTCCCGGCATCCATATCGGCAAGCCGGAAAAGAAGATGGGCCAGCAGGGCGCGCATATCTGCGACGTGGTGTTCGACGATGCGCGTATCCCTGCCGAGTGCCTGCTGGGCGATGAGGAAGGCAAGGGCTTCGTCACCGCCATGCAGGTGCTGGAGCGCGGCCGCCTGCACATCTCCGCCGTTTGCGTCGGCGTCTCCGACCGGCTGGTCGAGGAATCGGTCGCCTACGCCGCCGAGCGCAAGCAGTTCGGCGCACCCATCGGCAATCTTCAGCTCGTTCAGGCGCTGCTGGCCGACAGCAAGACGGAATCCTATGCGGGCCGTTGCATGGTGATGGACGCCGCCCGCCGCCGCGACGCGGGCGAGGATGTCGGCACATTGGCGTCCTGCTGCAAGCTCTTCTGCTCGGAGATGGTGGGCCGCGTGGCCGACCGCGCCGTGCAGGTGTTCGGCGGTGCGGGCTATGTCGCCGATTACGGCATCGAGCGCTTCTACCGCGACGTGCGTATCTTCCGCATCTATGAGGGCACCAGCCAGGTGCAACAGGTCATCATCGGCCGAAACCTCATTAAAGACGCGAGCTAGCAGGCAGATGGGAATCCTGTTCGACGAATTCGAAAGGACTTTAGAGGATTCTCGAAAAACGGGGATGTCTGTGTACGAGTACACAAACCTCTCCAACCGGCCCGAAGCTGAGCGCGTTCGAACTTTCGTCGAAACTTGCTTAGAGAAATATCCTGATCCCCAGCGATCAGAATTGGTAGGTCGCCTAAAATCTGCAAACCCGATTGCATATAAAGGAGCGGAATTTGAGCTGCTGCTCCATGAACTGTTGATCAGAGCAGGGCACGAAGTGGAATTGCCGCCCATCGGCTCAGCTATTGAAAAACAACCGGATTTTTTGGTGAGGACTGCGTCTGGAGAAGCGTTTTGGTTAGAAGCTACAATTGCGGGCCTCAATCTCAAGAAGGTTGGAGATGGGCGAAGGACCGACGATCTGTTTGATGCTATTGACGGCGTAGATAGCGAAGACTTCGACCTTTGGGTGGAAGTGGAAGGTGTACCGACGCAGCAAGTGTCAGCGAAAGCGGTAAAGCAGAAGGTAGAACAGTGGCTTGCAGGGCTCAGCTACGAAGCAATCTTGGCAGGAGATGGTGGAGAGCATCTTTTGTTGCGGGAAGCCGATTGTGAAATTGAAGTCATCCCCCTTCCTCGTAAGCAGCAAGATAGGGGTAAGGATACCGGCGGCGCGATTGCTGCGAGGACAGAAGGAGGATGGTCATCTACAAAAGAGCATGTCCGAACGGCTTTTGAACGAAAACGAAAGAGGTATGGCGATCTAGAAGAGCCATTTGTTGTCGCGATTAATGCTCTCAGTTTGGGGGCGGGTTACGATGATTTTGAAGACGCTCTCTTTGGGGGTAAGGCAGCGCAGCTGATTTTGACTCCAGATGGGAAGAAAAAAGCGTACTCGACTCGATTGCCTGATGGGATGTTCGGCACGCTCGATAAGCCAGGCAATGCTCAAGTGAGCGGTGTGCTCGCGGCTCGGAATCTTGGATTTTGGGAAATTGGTCAGAGAGACCTAAATCTAATCCTTAATCCGTGGGCGTCGGTGGCATTGGGGGATACGCCTTTAGAATGTAAGATGACGAGTGTCGGCGATGGCCGTTTTGTTCGGGAGGAAGGGAAGCCCGTTTACGAACTGCTCGATCTTTATAATGGGTGGCCTGAGTAGGGTGTTTCCTGCATGAGCAAGCTCGATCGGCTGACGAAAGAAATCGGGGCCTGCCGCGTCTGTGTGGACAATCCGCGCAAGAGCCCACTGCCGCATGAGCCGCGTCCCGTTCTTCGGGTATCGGCCTCCGCCCGCATCTGCATTGCCGGACAGGCGCCGGGCACGCGGGTTCATGCCTCGGGCGTCCCCTTTACCGATCCCAGCGGCGATCGGCTGAGGGACTGGATGGGCGTCGGCGAAGAGGAATTCTACGACACGTCGCGCGTCGCCATCGTGCCCATGGGGTTCTGCTTCCCGGGGCAGGATGCGAAAGGCGGCGACCTGCCGCCCCGGCCAGAATGCGCGGTGCAATGGCGGACACGGCTTTTCGAGCATCTCCCGCAGATCGACCTCTTTCTGCTGGTCGGTCAATATGCGCAAAGCTGGCATCTGGGCGCGGCGAAGCGGAAAAGCCTGACCGAAACCGTCATGAACTGGCGCGAATACGGACCGGGAGCTATCCCGCTGCCTCATCCGTCCTGGCGGAACAATGCCTGGATCCGGAAAAACCCGTGGTTCGAGCGTGAATTGCTGCCCGTGCTGAAGCGCGAGGTTCGCGCCCGGCTTTGAGGGCGGGTGCGGCGACGCGCCGCCCGTGACGGTTTTGACAAATCCCTCGCCTTTGCCTAGTAGATAATCCGATGGGGGACGGAATGCGTTTATCCGCTGGCAAAACGAGCGTGCATGCAGGAGGAAAGGGAGGCCACGGCCGCCTTGCCCAGCGCATCCTGCTCGCTCTCCTTCTCGTCACCTTCATTCTGCCGAGCTTTGCCGCCATCCACGCCTCCGGCGACGATGCGGAAATCCTCGCCCCCGGCTTCTACAAGGACCGGATCGTGCTCTGCACGGGCGCGGGCCTCAAGATCATCAAGCTCGACCCGGCGACGGGAAAGCCGCTCGACGATCAGTCGGACACGGAAGACCATCTCTCGCCGGTCTGTGCGCCGATGGTCACGGCCTCGCTGTTCCTGTCGCCGTCCCTGCCTGTGGCGGAGGCGATATTCGGCGGAGGAGAGCCGCTCGACCTCCGCGACGAAGTCGCCATCCTGCATGAGCAGGCCGCCTCACCGCCGCTGCCGCCCAGGGGACCTCCTGCCGGCTGAAGCTGTTTCCCCGATCGCTTCAGTCACATCAGGAAAAAGATCATGTCTCTTGCACATTTCCGTGCAGGGCGCCGCGCTGCGTTGCGCGCCGCCGCTGCGCCCGCGGCGCTGGCCATCGCCTTCGCCGTTCCCGTCACCCATGCACGCGCCGAAGAGCCGACAAGCACGCCCATCCTTATCGAGGGCGACCGGGCGCTTCCCGGTCCGCTGGAAAGGATGACGCCCGCCGACACGACCGGCCCGGCGCCGCGCGATGCCGGTGAGTTTCTCTCCCGCCTTCAAGGCGTAACCTCGGGCCGTTTCGGCGGCCACGGCAATGAAATCTCCTTGCGCGGCCTGACGCAGGACAATATCGCCGTCATCTCCGACGGTGCCTATGTGTTCGGCGGCTGCCCCAACCGCATGGATCCGCCCTCATCGCTTTCCGCATTGCTGCCCGACGATGTCGTCACGGTGGCGCGTGGCTATCAGAGCGTGACGGACGGTCCGCCCGCGCCGGGCGGCACGGTGAGCATCGACCGGGCCGACCCTTATGACATCGCGGAAGGCCCCGGCGGCGGTATCGAGGGCGGTATCGAAAGCAATGGCGCCACGCGCTTTGTGTCGGCGCAGGCCCGGTACGGTCTCGGCGGCGCCTATGCGCGCGGTTTCGCCAATGCCAAACGCGCCGAAAACTATGAGGACGGCGACGGACGCGAGGTGCGGTCCGCCTTCGATCAGTATGGCGGTGGCCTCGAAGCGGGCTGGCGCTACGGCAACCGTTCCGTCCTCTCGCTGTCGAGCGACGTGGACATCGTGGAGGATGCGCTTTTTGCGGGCGCGGGCATGGACAGTCCCTGGACGGCGGCACGCACCGTGAAGGCCTCCCTCGACCATAATTTCGACCAAGGCAGCCTCCTCGCGAAGCTGGAAATCTCCGCTTACGGCAGTTTCGTCGAACATCTGATGGACAATTATTCCCTGCGCACGCCGGGCATGATGACCATGAGAACCGATGCCAATTCGGACACCTATGGCGGGCGCGTCGCCGCCGGTTTCGATGCGATGGGCGGGATGCTGACGGTGGGGGTGGATCACCGCACCAACAACCGGAATGCCGAAAGCCGCATGAACATGATGGGCGGGGCGCCCACCATGATCTCCAACTACACATGGCCCGATATGTTCATCCGCGACACCGGCTTCTTCGGTGAGTATGGGGCCCCGATGGACGAAGTCACCGCCCTGAAGCTTGGGATACGCGCCGACCTCGTCTCCGTGGAGGCGAAGCGGGCGGACTGGCTGCCCGGCGGCATGGGCGCTCTCACCGCGCGCCAGCTTTATGCCGCCTATTATGGCGTCACGGACACCGACAGGCAGGAAACCAATGTGAGCGGCTTTGCGCGGCTCACCCGTGATTTCGGGAAAGCTTCGGGCTGGATCGGGGCGGCACGCGCCGTCCGCACGGCGGATGCGACCGAGCGCGGTATCGTGCGTTATTCCGCCATGGCGCCCGCCAATAACTGGGTAGGCAATCCCGCCATCAAGCCGGAAAAGCACTATCAGCTCGATACCGGTCTGACGGCGGGCGAGGGCCCCTGGGGGCTTACCGGCGGCATCTGGTACGACCGGGTGGAGGATTTCATCAGCCGCGATCTTGCGCGCGGCCAGTCCGGCGTCCTCCGCTCTGACGGCGCCAGCATCTATCGCAATGTGGATGCGGAGCTGGCCGGTGTCGACCTGTCCGGCAGCTATCGCTTTTCCGAAAGCTGGAAGGCGAATGCGACCGCGTCCTACACCTATGGCGCCAACCTGACCGACGATCGCCCGCTCTATCAGATCGCCCCGCTCAGCGGCTCTGTGGAAGTGGTCTATGAGCAGCCGGTCTGGCAGGTGGGCACGCGGCTTGGCTGGGCGGCAAACCAGACAAGGGCCGATACCGACCCGCTTACGGGTGCCGGTCTCGACGCGCAGGAGACCCCCGGTCATGCGGTGCTGGATCTCTTTGCGAGCTGGCAGCCCGTAACCGGTCTGGAACTCAAGGGCGGCGTGTCCAACCTGTTGGACCAGACCTATGCGAGCTATCTGAGCCGCTCCAACGGGTTCGACCCGACGGTGGTGCAGGTGAACGAGCCGGGGCGGAGTTTCTACATTCAGGCGGCCCTGACGTTCTGAGTGCTTAAACGGAATGGCGGTCGGGGGTAGAGTGCGGATATGCGCTGCCTCCGACCGTTTCTTTGCCTCATCGCCTGTGCCGTTCTCGCGGCCTGCGCGCCGACCCGCATGACGGTCGGCCCCGCGGCGATGGCCCCCGTGCTGACGCAAACGGGTGCGGGGCTCGCCGCGCGCATGGAAGACGGCGCCTGGCTGCCGGTACGCGTCTTCAAGGCCGACAATCCCCGCGCCGTCATTCTCGCGCTGCATGGCTTCAACGATTATTCGAACGCCTTCGCCGCGCCCGGCCCCGGCCCCTGGTTCGCCGCGCAGGGCATCGCGCTTTACGCTTATGACCAGCGGGGCTTCGGGCGCGCGCCGGGGCATGGCTACTGGGCAGGCGGGAAGGCGATGGTTCGCGACGCGACGACCATGGTTCGGCTCTTGCGGACCCGCCATCCCGGCCTGCCGGTTTATGTGATGGGAGCCTCCATGGGAGGCGCGGTGGCGATGAACCTTGCCGCGCGCCCCGATGCGCCGGAGATCGACGGTCTCATCCTCGCCGCGCCCGCGGTATGGGGCTGGCGTTCCATGAACCTTCTCTATCGCTCGGCGCTCTGGACGGCGGCGCATGTCGCACCGGACCGGCGCCTGTCGGGGCAGGGGCTCGGTATCATGCCGTCCGACAATATCGAGATGCTGCGCGGGCTGGGGCGGGATCCGCTGGTCATCAAGGAAACGCGCATTGCGACGGTCTACGGCCTTGTGGGGCTGATGGACGATGCCTATCGGCTCGCCCCGAAAATATCCGTGCCGGTTCTCTATCTCTATGGCGCGAATGACGAGCTTGTACCGCGCCCACCCACGGCCCATGCGGTGAGGGCGCTCGCGGCGAACGGCGCCGCCTTGGCCCTTCGCTGTGTCGAACGCGGCTGGCACATGCTTCTGCGCGACAAGGAACGCGAGGCCGTGTGGAAAGACATCTTGAGCTGGATCAAGGCGCCCGGCCGCGCCGCCTCCTCAAATGAAGCGATGCGCAAGAGCTGTGGCCTCTTGTAGCGTTGAAGACGAAGATTATCTCTGGAATGCGCAGCCGCTGCGACATTTCGGCTGCTGTTTTCTTGCATTCGAGGCGAATGACAGGAGAAAGAAAAATGGCCAAGGAAGTCACTGAAAAGTCGAACAAGGCACCTGCTTCTCAGTTCCCCAGCGATCCGTTTTCGGCTTTCCGCGAAGAGATGAATTCGATGCTGGACCGCGCTTTCGGCCGGCCTCTCAGTCTTTTCGACACGCCGTCGCTCGGGCATTTCGGCGCCGGCCGGATTACGCCCCAGATCGACATCCACGAGACCGACAAGGAGTTCACCCTGACCGCGGAACTGCCGGGCATGGACGAGAAGGATGTCGAACTCCTCATCGATAACGGGATGATGACCCTGAAGGGCGAGAAGAAATACGAAAAGGAAAGCGAAGAGGATAATGCCCGCGTCGTGGAGCGGCGCTATGGCAGCTTCCAGCGCAGCTTTACGCTGCCGTCTTCCGTGGACGAGGAAAAGGTCAGCGCGAATTTCGAGAAGGGTGTGCTGAAAGTGAAGATGCCGAAAGGCAAGGACGGCAAGCCCAGCGGCCGCCGCGTCGAGATCGGCAAGGGCTGATCACTCCGGCGTATCTTCATCTTTTCGCGCCGTTCGCCGGAACGGGTTTTCCTGCGTTCCGGCGGGCGGGGCCTCATCGTCTCGGTAGCGCATATTGAGGTCGCGCTTCAACTCGAAGATCAGCCCTTCGACATGGGGCAGATGCGGCTTTTCGGCTTCCAGCACGGCCCGCAACAGACGCGCCTTCAGCTGCGTCAGGTCGAGCCCGGCCTCTTTCACCGCATTGGGCGCGGCACTTGCCACGATGTCGACCAGCCTCTCGACGGAGTGAAGCCGTCCCCACAGATAGTCGTTCTCACGCGCTTTACGGCTGAAAAAGGCGGCGAAATATCCAAGCTCCCGTCCCATCAGCGTGGCCTGCGCGCCGCCCTGCCGAAGCGCGGTCGCGTCCTCCGGGCTGATGCGGTCCACCAGGATCGTGTCCACATCGTCGAGATTCTGCCATTTGTTGAGGGGCAGGGTCAGGACGTCGAAAAAGGCGAAGCCCACATAGGCTTCGATGAGTTCGTGGCGGCAGGCAGGGTCCAGACGTGCCGCATTCTCTGCAAAGACCGCATCCGCATCGGTATCGATCTCGATCAGCTTGAGCGCCGGACCGAGCCTTGTCATCAGCGTTTCGATTTCATGCGTCTCGGCGATGCCGTCATCGTAGATCGCGCGGCAGATGCGTTGCAGCTCCGGCATCCGCATGCGGGAGGCGGCGATGGATTGGTATTCTTCCAGGCAGCCATAAAGCGCCGTCTTGAACTCGTCGAGGGCTTCGATGCCTGCTCCGTCGCTCTCGCTGTGCCTCTCGTAAAGTTCGTTCAGCCGGCGGATCACGAAGCGCAAGCGGCGAATGCGGAAATTGATGTCGAAATCGCGCAGGAAGCGTACCCAGGCATCGCGTTTGGAGGGGGCGCTGTTCTCGCCGGGAATGGCCGTCCACTCGACGGGGAAGATTTCCTCGTTGCCGGCCCATTGCTCCACCGTGCGCGCCAGCGCCAGTCTTTCATTGGGGTGGTGCACCGCGCCGCTCATCTCCGCCACGGCATCGGTGATCTGGTCGAGAACGGACGCCACTTTCAACTGGATATAGCCGTCATAGGAATATCCGGCCTCCACCGCCGCGGCGACATTCGCGCGTTCGCGCATCTCTACCAGTTGATCCTTGGTCAGCCCTTCCGCGTCGGTCGCGCCGCCGAAAAGCGCTTTGACGCGGCGGGTCACATGGGGCCGCGCGGCGGCAACGATCTGGCGGTAGCGGCGTACCCGTTCGGAGAGTTCGTGCAGCGAGGCCAGTTCGTCGCGCACGGGCTGGTTGCGCGGAATATCCGATGCCGCGCCGATGATCGACTGGAAGAAGCCGGGCGGCGCCCCGGCGCGTTCCACATTGCCGCCTTTGGGATCGGGGTCGATATAGACCATGCGCCGGTCCACCTCGCGATAGGCGGGCCGACCGCGCACCGACGAGATTGCCTCCGCGAAGGGTTTGTTGTTGAGAACGCTGCCATCGATGAAGGAAGCGCTTACCGGATCGACGCCCGCTGCGACCAGCGGCCGGAAATTGCTCTGGATAAATGCGTCGCGGGCGGGCCATTGCTGCTCGCGCTCGACCATCAGCTCGTCGATTTCGACGATGCGCGCCGGCGGGAAAGCGCCGGGGAAGCACGAGGTCGCCCGCGCGCCGAAAATCAGGCCGGGCACATGGGCCATGTCGAAATCGCTGCGGATGCCGCCGGTCGGGTAGTGGATATAGGAATATTTGAGCGCGTGGCGATGTTCCCGCTCCTTGATCGACACCGGGTCGTGCAGCGGGATGTATTGGCTGTAGCCATGAAAGTCGGTAACGGAAACGATGAGATCGAGCCGGTGACCGGTGGGGATAAGCGAGGCCTCCGGCGACGACGGCTCTCCCATCGCCTCACAGGCATCCAGCAGCATGCCGGTGAGCAGCTTTCCGGAGAAAGGCGGCTCGAACCAGCGCGAGCGGGTGAAGAGCTGCAGCTTCTCCCGCATCTCGAACTCGGGGGCGTACCGGGTCAGCCATTTATCCGTGAAGCGCCAGAAGAAGGGCTTCATGAAGAGCTTGCTCCAGGGCCCCGCCATATGCTCTTCGTCCATCAGCGCGGTGATGTCGGCCATCTCCAGCCACATCTTGCGATGGCTGTCCATTGGCAGGTCATGCGCGATGGCACGCGCCAGCAGGACGCCGTTGATGCCGCCCGCCGACGCCCCTGCGATCGTGTCGACGAAGACGCGCAGGTCGAGCGACTGGCCGATGGCCTGCAGCAATTCGAAATAGAGCGGTTCGGTATCGGTCTCGCGCGTCTTGTCGGTGTTGAGGTCTTCATAGCTCACAGCCTGGCGTCTGGCGTGATCCGGCTCGCTGTGGAACATCGCAGAGGCGCGCAGCAGCTTCTGCACCTCCTTCGTGACGCCGTGCATGTAGACCGCCAGCGATACGCCGCCATAACAGACCAGCGCCAGCCTGAGTTCTTTTTCCTTCATGGCTCCGAGTCGCCCCTTTTCGCGCCGATTTGCGGCCCACTCTAATCGTCACCGGCCCGAGAACCAAAAGCTGAGCTGAGGCGAGGGGGGCACCTGCCTTGAATAAACATTAGAATATACTAATATGTAGGGGTGAATTACTCTCGGGCAGGCACTTGGCGATGGAACTTCTCACCCCGGACATACTGGCCGTCTTTTCCGGTGCCCTGATCGGCCTCACGCTGGGGTTGATCGGCGGGGGCGGGTCCATTCTTGCCGTGCCGCTTCTTGTCTATGTGGTCGGTATCGGCTCCACCCATCTGGCCATCGGCACCAGCGCTTTCGCCGTCGCGGTCAATGCCGCCTTCGGTTTGGCCATGCATGCGCGGGCGCACACCGTCAAATGGCCTTGCGCGAGCGTTTTCGCCGGGGCGGGCATCGCAGGCGCGGCGCTGGGCGCCTGGGCGGGCAAGATGGTCGATGGCGACATGCTGCTCGCCTTGTTCGGCCTGTTGATGACCGGCATCGGCGCGTCGATGTTCCTGCGTAAATCCGACGGCGGAAATCCCGATGTGCATCTCGATCGCGGTTCGGCCCCTCAACTCCTGCCGCCACTCGCGGGCGCGGGACTGGGCGTGGGTGCGCTTTCCGGCTTTTTCGGCATTGGCGGCGGCTTTCTCATCGTGCCGGGCCTTATCACGGTCACGGCCATGCCGATCCTGAATGCGGTGGGCTCCTCGCTCGTCTCGGTGACGGTGTTCGGTCTCACCACCTCCACCAGCTATGCGCTCTCCGGTCTCGTCGATTGGCGCATTGCCGCCTTCCTCATCGGCGGCGGGGCGGTGGGCGCTTTTCTGGGCCAGCGCCTCGCCGCGCGGCTCTCCGGCGAGAAACAGCTTCTGTCGAAGATCTTCGCCGTCTTCGTGATCGCGGTCGGCCTCTATGTCATTGCGCAGGGGGTGGCGACCCTTCTCTGATACAGCGGGAAAGGCGCTGAAATGCCGCCTTCCCCGTATACCAACCGCGCGGCGCGGCCTGAAATTAATGACTTCCATTGACTCTGACTTACGGCGCTGACACTTATGTTGGCAATACCGGCGCCGGAGAGCTGCATCGGGGAGGAGTTAATGGTTAACATTAAGTCGTGGCCGACTTTGACGGCGCATATGCATCGTCTTGCGCTCGCGCTTTTTCTGGCCGGGTTCGTTCATGGCCTACCGGCATCCGCCGACACCGGTCCGGGCAAGCCCAATATCGTCGTTCTGCTGGTCGACGATGCCGCGCTGATGGATTTCGGCGTCTATGGCGGCGAAGCGCGCACGCCGAATATCGATGCGCTGGCCGGTCGCGGGGCCTTGTTCACCCAATACCGCTCGTCGCCCCTTTGCGCGCCCTCGCGCGCCATGCTGCTCACCGGCATGGACAATCACCGCAACGGCGTCGCGACCATTCCCGAGGTCATTCCGCCCGAGCAGGAGGGGAAGCCGGGTTACACGCTCTCGCTGGAACCGGGCGTGGCGACGCTGGCGGACTATCTGAAGGAAGCCGGCTATCGGACCTATATGACAGGCAAATGGCATCTGGGCAGCGCCGAGGGCGACCTGCCGGTATCGCACGGCTTCGACCGTTCCTTCGCGCTGGATGCCTCGGGGGCGGACAATTGGGAAGACAAATCCTACATGCCTTTCTATGCGGAAGCGCCCTGGTATGAAGACGGCCAGCCCGCGGCTCTCCCCGAGGATTTCTATTCTTCGGAATTCATCGTCGACAAGGCGATCGTGTATATCGACGAGGGCGACAGCGACGCGCCTTTCTTTGCCTATGTCGCCTTTCAGGCGATCCACATCCCCGTTCAGGCCCCGGCGGACTTCACCGACAATTACGACGGCGTCTATGACGAGGGCTGGGAAGCCCTGCGCGAAGCGCGTCACGAAAAGGCCGTCGCGGAAGGTCTCGTGCCGAAGGATGCGAAGCTCGCGCCCATGCCGAAAGGTTCGCGCGCCTGGAGCGCACTGAACGAGGACGAGCAGAAACTCTATGCCGCGCGCATGCAGGTCAATGCCGGCATGCTTGAGGCGATGGACTTCCATGTCGGTCGCCTGATCGAACATCTGGAGATGAAGGGGCTCTACGAGAACACGATCTTCGTCGTGACCTCGGACAATGGCCCCGAACCCAGCCGTGGCGACGACAACTGGCAGCTTGCGCTCTGGATGAAGTTCAACGGTTATCACACCGGCATGAAGAATATCGGTGAGAAGGGAAGCTGGGGCTTTATCGGGCCGGAATGGGCCAATGCTGCGGCGTCGCCGAGCGATCTGTTCAAATTCTACGCGGCCAGTGGCGGCGTGCGCGTACCCTTCGTGATGGCGGGGCCCGGTATTCCGCATGAGCGTGTGCAGTCCTTCGCGATGGTGACTGATGTCGCGCCGACCCTTCTGGAACTCGTAGGCATAGCGCCGGATGCGACGGGAAGACGGCCCATGACGGGACGCAGCCTCGTGCCGGTGCTCAAAGGCGATGCGCCGCACACCTACGGGCCGGACGATCCGGCGGGGATCGAAGTCTCCGGCAATACGGGCTTCTATCTCGACGGCTACAAGATCACCCGCAACCTGCCGCCCATGGGCGACGGCAAATGGCGTCTCTACGATATCGAGGCCGATCCCGGCGAGACGACGGATCTCTCGGCCGCACAGCCCGGGATAAAGCAGAAGCTGCTGATGGCCTATGAAGCCTATGCTGAAGAGATGGGCATTCTGGAGATGCCGGAAGGCTATAGTTCGACGGAGCAGCTCAACATCAACACCCGCAAGAAAATCTTTGCGCAATATCCGTGGATTCCCGTTCTGCGCATTCTTGTGATCCTGTTGGTTCTTGCCGGAATCTTGTGGGGTATACGGATCGTCGTTTGGCGCCGCCGCGGGGGGAAGGCGGCCCGATGAAGGAGGGCGGCCTCAAGGTTTCCCGTTTCACGGGCAAGCTCGATTAACTCGAATCCCTTCCGGTCATTCCTCGCTCCCCGTCTTCAAGGAGATCGGGGGCCGGGACGGAGCCGCAAGATCATTCGCCGAAGCGTTGTCAGGCGCGGCGGAAGCGGGCAGTCTGTCCCCGAAATTGGGGAATCTGTATGTCGTTACACAAGAAGCTTGCCTGGGCGCTGGGCTATGAGCTGCGCCGTATCCGCAAGGGCAATACCCATGCGGCCCTGACCGAACGCCTGATCCGGGATTGCCGGCCGGACGTGATTCTCGATGTCGGGGCCAATACCGGGCAATTCGGGCAAGCCACGCTAAAGCTCCGGCGGGACGCCCGTCTGGTGTCCTTCGAGCCGCTTTCGCAGGCGCATGCGGAGCTGGCGGAAAAGGCAAAAGCCTATCCGCACTGGGCGGTTGCCCCGCGTATGGCGATCGGCGCGGAAGAGGGCGAGGCGGAGATCAATATTTCCGAGTTCTCCCAGTCTTCGTCGATCATGGCCAATACCGGCCGCAATCTTTCCGCCTTTCCCATGGTGCGCAGCACCGGCACGGAAAAGGTCGCCGTGCACCGGCTGGACAATGTCGCCGGCGACTATGTGCGGCCCGGAGAGCGGATTTACCTGAAGTCCGACACGCAAGGATATGAGAAGAAGGTGCTGGAAGGCGCGACCGGTATCTGGGACAGCATCGTCGGCCTCCAGATGGAGCTTCAGACAGTGGAGCTTTACGAAGGCTCGCCGCTGATGGACGAGATGCTGGAGTATGCGCTCTCGAGAGGCCTGAGGCTTTACGGCCTCGCCAACGGCACCCGGGACGCGCAGACGCGCGAAATGGTCGAGTTCGACGCCTATTTCATCAGGGTATGAGAGAAAAATGGTGGGCGGTACTGGATTCGAACCAGTGACCCCAGCGATGTGAACACTGTGCTCTACCAACTGAGCTAACCGCCCACGCGGGTCGCGGGGGCTCCCCCGCGCCGGGAGCCCGTCTATAAGGCCTTGCGAGTCCCGAAGTCAAGCCGTCATGGCCCGCTTTGCGGGGTGCGGACCCTTTCTCCCGCCCGCCCGACGTCCTATCCTTCTGCGAAAAAGGGAGGAGAAAGCATGGCGGAAGAAACGGCGGCCCGGAAAGTGGGCGAGTTTGACGGTGGTTCGCCCCTGAAGACCATCGGCTTGCTGATACGGCTTGTCGGCCGGCACATCGCAAGGGCCATGAACCCGGATGCCTCGTTCCCCGTCGATGCCGGCCATTTCGAAACGGGTATGAAGGCCCTTCTTGCAAGCGTTGGGGATTCAGCGGGATTGAAGGACGCCCGTTTCATCGACGTTGGCGGGGACGCGGAATGGGTGTCGTCCGGCTTCGAGGTCGAGGAAGGCGAGGAGATCACCATCATCGGCGCCGGTGCGATTTGGGCGTCGAAACTGCTCGACCTGCGCTTCGGCCCGCGCGTGGGCGTCTGGATGCGTATCGGCGAGGACGGCCGCGTCTTCAAGGCGCCGTCCGAAGCCTCCACCGTTCGGGCTCCGGCCTCGGGGCCCCTCATGCTGGCTGCCAAACCTCCCGGCGAATGGGCCGACGAGCAGGGCCGCTTCGACCCGGAATATCCCCGAAACGTCGTCAAGGGTGCATTCCGCCTTTGCGTGATGAACTGGACCGACGGCGCGGCGCGCGGCCTCGAAGCGCTGGCGGAGGAAGCCGGCACGCGCGAGGGCGAAGCGCCGGTCCTTGTGCGCAAGGCCCGCGACCAGCAGCAGGCGCCCGCCGTCGCGCCCGAGGGCTGGCACTATCTATGGCGTCTGGGCGACGGCGAGATCTATCGCGAAAGCCGCGAGGGAGAGGTAAAGCGCATCTGCTGCGATACGCATGAGGATGTCGGCATCCTTCAATTCCCGGCCGATTTTCCGCTGACCGACAAGACGCGCCTCAAATGGCGCTGGAAAGCGGATGCCTTGCCCAGCGATCTCGCCGAGGATGTGCAGCCGACCCATGACTACCTGTCGATTGCGGTGGAGTTCGAGAACGGGCAGGACCTGACCTATATGTGGTCGAGCCGTCTGCCCGAAGGAACCATTTTCCGCTGCCCGCTTCCCTGGTGGGACAAGCGGGAGACGCATTGGGTCGTCCGCTCCGACAAGTCCAAGCTCGGTCAATGGCTGGAGGAAGAGCAAAGCCTGCGTCCCGACTACGCAAAGGCGGTCGGCGAGCCGCCCGCGCGCATCGTGCGGGTCTGGCTCATCGCCGTGAGCCTCTTCCAGCACGGCACCGGGCGGTGCGAGTTTGCCGACATCGAACTGACGGACGGCGAAAACACGCTGAAAATCCTGTAGGCGGGAGCCCCTAGCGCGAGAAATGGCGCGGCAGCAATGCCTCCAGCGCCTTGGGGAATTCGTCGAAATGGCTGATGAGATAGTCGGCGCCCAGTTCATCGAGCGATACGCGGCGATAGCCGAAATCTACACAGATGCATGGAATTTCTGCATTCCTCGCCGCCGCCGTGTCCGTTTCGCTGTCTCCCACCATGACGGCGTGAATTGGCTCGATTTCCAGCTGTTTCAGCGCCACGAACAGATGCTCGGGGTCGGGCTTTTTCACTGGCAGCGTGTCGCCGCCGATCACGACGGGAAAGAAGCGGTCGATGTCGAGCACCCGCAGCAACTCGCGCGACAGATGCTCAACCTTGTTGGTGCAGACGGCAAGGCCGGCGCCCTGCGCATGGAGTTCTTCCAGCAGCTCCCGCACACCGGGCCAGAGCTGCGTGTGGTCGGCGATATGGTCCGCGTAATAGTCGAGAAATTCCTCGAAAAGCTGGTCCAGCAGGGCATCGGAGGCCGGCTCGCCGGTCTCGCGAAAGCCGCGATCCATAAGGAGCCTTGCGCCGCCGCCCACCAGATGGCGCACCCGCGTATCGGGTATCCGCTCGCGGCCATGGCGCGCCAGTACCACATTCATTGTTTCGCATAAGTCGGCGGCGGTATCGGCCAGCGTACCGTCAAGATCGAAAAGCAGGGCAGGGCGTTCGGGCATCTTGTCTCTCGAATTTTGCGTGCCGCTCTGTCGCACGGGAAGGCCCTTCGGGCAAGCTGCCCGGGAAGGAAGGTGCATTTTTTCCTTCCCTTGGGCGCGCCGGGCGGCGACACTTTACCCATGTTGATCGCCTCGCGATATCAGGCCCGTATGGCCGAGCCGGGGCGGGACGAGGACATTCTCGCCCGTCTGAAGATCGCGTGCTGGCAGGAATCCTACGCCCAGCTTCTCCCCGCCGAAATTCTGAAAGGCATGAGCCTTGAGCGCACCCGCGCGACATGGCTGCATTCATTGCAGCATGGCATCGCCTGGATCGCGGAGCAGGGCGGGGCGCCTGTCGGTTTCGGCCATATGCGCGGCGATGAAGTGACAATGCTTTACGTGTTGTCGAGCGATCAGGGCCATGGCCTCGGCTGCGAATTGCTGCTGCATCTCTTCGAGGAGATCGCCTGCCTCGGCCATCGCAAGGCACATCTCTGGGTGCTGGCCGAGAATCACAGGGCGCGCCGCTTCTATGCGCGCATGGGCGGCACGGCGGACGCACGCCGCTCGGTCGGCTTCGCGAACCATCCCGACATCATGGAAGTCCGCTACAATTTCGATATTGGCTGATAAAAGCTAATCGGCGGCCTTGTTGAGGCCTTCCTGCGTCCACTCGCCAAGGCCGCGCAGCGTCTGCTCGTAGCAGGCGAGTGCATTGGTCAGTACGTTTTCCTGCCAGCTTCGGCGGCGCGGCGCATAGTCGTCGCGAATCTCCTCGAAATAGCCTTCGGCCTCGGGCGCATCGAAACCGCCCTCGAAACGCAGCCATCGCTCCAGCATGGAGACGCGCATCGCCTTTGCCGGATCGTTCTTGAGGCGTGCGGAACGGAATTCGATGACCGCGCCTGTAACGCTGGCATGCGGGGCCACCATCTCTTCGAGGCCCCAGAAAAGAATGCCCCGCCTGGTCGGGCGCTTCGAGCCCCACATGCGCTCGATCGTTTTCGGATCGAGCGAGTTAGGGCCCCACCAGCATTTGGCGCGGTCGAGCGCGGCGCTGCCGGGCCGCGAAAAGCACAGATGGATAAGGTCGCCATCCCCCGCCGGGCCGGAATGCCAGTCGATGAACCCGATGCGCGGCGCATGGGCAAGTTCGCGGGCGACGATCTGCCGGATGGCGAGATTGGACCATTCGGGCGCGGTGCCGCCGAAATGATAGCCGTCGGGATGGGTGTACTGCCCCCGGCTCAGCGCATCTTCGAGCGCCCACTGCCCATGCCGGTCGATGAAGCGCGCACCCGCCATGAGCATTTTGTGGATCGCCTCCTCGTCGATCCGTTTCGGACAAAGCGATGGATGCAGTTCCGCGTAGAGCGGATTTTCCGGATGGGGCTGATTGTGGTCGAGAAAATTGCGGTTCAGATCAACATTGTTCTCGGTGCAGCGAAGTCCCCAGGCGAAGCCGAACGGGTTCACCGCATGCAGCATGAGCATGGCGACACCGGGCGGCAAAGAGGCGGCGCCCTCTTCGCGGATCCAGGCGATCTGGGCCGCCGAGCCGCCGAACCCCTCCGCGCCATGTGTCCCGCTCGTGTTGAGAAGCACCGTCGAGGCATCGGCCGGGCCGAACCAGGCGCTGTCCAGATGAAGCGCATGGCCCAACGGACCGCGGGCCAGTGGATTCTCATAGCTGGCAATCCGCGCGCCCGCTTCCTCCGCCGCGGCGAGAAAACGGCGCCTGGCCTGAGGATAGGTTTCGGAAAAACAGCTTTCGGGAGTAATCCTCACCTCGATGTCGCCCCTTTCCGCTTTCGTCGCGGGAGTGTTAACAATGCTCTGTCTGCATGGCCGCGGCGCAGGTTTCGAACGAGTTTTAATCTTATCCGACGCGCCTGACGGCGGAAACGATAGAAAGTGGCCCGGTCGGGCCCGCCAATTGGAGAACTCCCCATGACTGCCTCCAACTCCCTTCCCGATTGTCTGAAAGACAAGGCGTTGCTGAAGGACCGTTGCTACATCGACGGCGAGTGGGTTGGCGCGGATGGCGCGACGATCGACGTGACGAACCCGGCGACCGGAGAGCTGATCGCGAAGGTTCCCTCGCTCGGCGTGAGCGAGGTCCGCCGGGCGGTCGATGCTGCGGAGGAGGCGCAGAAGGACTGGGCCGTGCGCCCGGCCAAGGAGCGCGCCGCGATCCTGCGCAAATGGTTCGACCTCATCATGGCCAATCAGGACGATCTGGGCGCCATCATGACCGCCGAGCAGGGCAAGCCGCTGACGGAAGCGAAGGGCGAGGTCGCCTATGCGGCATCCTTCATCGAGTATTACGCTGAAGAGGCCAAGCGCGTTTACGGCTCTGTCGTGCCGGCACCCACGAGCGACCGCCGCATCGTGGTGCTGAAACAGCCCATCGGCGTGTGCGCGGCCATCACGCCCTGGAATTTTCCGGCGGCGATGATCACACGAAAGGCGGGCCCCGCGCTCGCGGCGGGTTGCGCCATGGTGGTGAAGCCCGCGAGCGCCACGCCGCTTTCCGCTTTCGCGTTGGCGGAACTTGCCGATCGAGCCGGACTGCCCAGGGGCCTGCTCTCCGTCATCACCGGCAAGGCCGGCGAACTCGGCACGGAAATGACCACCAACGAAAAAATCCGCAAGGTCACCTTCACCGGCTCCACCGAAATCGGCAAGAAGCTGATGGAACAGTCCGCCTCCACGGTGAAAAAGGTCGCGCTGGAGCTGGGCGGCAATGCGCCTTTCATTGTGTTCGACGACGCGGATGTCGATGCGGCGGTGGAAGGGGCGGTTGCCTCCAAATACCGCAATACCGGCCAGACCTGTATCTGCACCAACCGCTTCCTGGTGCATGACAAGGTCTATGACGGCTTCGTCGAAAAGCTCGCGAAGAAGGTGGAAGAGCTGAAGGTCGGCGACGGCTTCGAGGACGGCGTGGCGCAAGGCCCGCTGATCGACGAGGCGGGTGTGGAGAAGGTCGAAGAGCATCTGGCCGACGCCACCGGGAAGGGCGCGCGTATCGTCACCGGCGGCAAGCGGCATGAACTGGGCGGCACCTTCTTCCAACCGACCGTGATCGCCGATGCGACGCCGGAGATGCTGGTGGCACAGGAAGAGACTTTCGGTCCGCTCGCGCCGGTCTTCCGTTTCAGGACGGAAGAAGAGGCGATCAGGATGGCGAACGATACGCCCTTCGGCCTTGCGTCCTATTTCTACAGCCGCGATGTCGCGCGGTGCTGGCGTGTGGCGGAGGCGCTGGAATACGGTCTTGTGGGCGTCAATGCGGGGCTCATTTCAACCGAGGTGGCGCCGTTCGGAGGCTACAAGGAGTCCGGGCTCGGCCGCGAAGGCGGCCCCTGGGGTATCGAGGAATTTCTGGAAACGAAATATGTCGCAATGGCGGGGCTTTGACCGATGAGTTCGAATGAACAGAAGAAGAATGCGGCGCTGAAGGCGGCGGGCTTTATCGAGAACGGCATGAAGCTCGGTCTCGGCACGGGGTCCACGGCGGAATATTTCGTCCAGGCGCTGGGCGCGCGCGTGGCCGAAGGGCTCGATATCGTCGGCGTACCGACTTCGGAGCGCACCCGCGCCATGGCGGAGACGCGGGGCATCCCGCTCACCAATCTCGACGAGACCCCGCATCTCGATATCACCGTCGACGGGGCGGACGAGCTCGACAGCAAGCTGCGTCTCATCAAGGGCGGCGGTGGCGCGCTGCTGCGCGAGAAGATCGTGGCGACGGCTTCGGATCGCATGATCGTGATCGCGGACGTCTCGAAAGTGGTCGGGACGCTGGGCGCCTTTCCGCTGCCGGTGGAAGTTATCCCCTTCGGCTCGACGGCGACGGTGCAAAAGATGGCCGATGTGGCGAAGGAACATGGCTGCGAAGGCGAAATCCGCCTGCGCGCCGACGAGTTCGGCGAGCCTTTCTTCACCGATTCCGAGAATTTCATTTTCGACTGCCATTTCGGCAGCATTCCCGATCCGGACGGGCTGGCGGCCGCGCTGAACAGGATCGCGGGCGTGGTCGATAACGGATTGTTTATCGGAATTTGTTCCTTCGCCATTGTCGGAACGGACAAGGGTACCGACATAATCGGGCAGTAACCCGCCCGGCGAGGCAGGGTCTCTCACATGGGCGGCGTCGGATGTACGCTGCCGACTCAGGAACAATTAGGCGACCGGGAGCGGCTGATGACGCAGTATGACTATGACCTCTTTGTGATCGGAGCCGGTTCCGGCGGCGTGCGCGCCAGCCGTATCGCTGCGGGCCATGGCGCGAAAGTGGCCGTGGCGGAGGAATACCGCGTCGGCGGCACCTGCGTCATTCGCGGCTGCGTGCCGAAAAAGCTTTTCGTTTATGCAAGCCACTTCGCCGAGGAATTCAAGGAGGCCGCGGGCTTCGGCTGGCAGGTCGGCGAGCCCCGTTTCGACTGGAAGACGCTGCTGGCCAATAAGGATCGCGAGATCGACCGGCTGAACGGCATCTACATCCGCAATCTGAACAATGCGGGCGTGGAAATCATCGAAAGCCGCGCCGTGTTGAAGGATGCGCATACCGTTTATCTGGCTGCCGAGGACCGCGATGTGACGGCGGAGCGCATTCTGGTCGCCGTGGGCGCGACACCCTTCATGCCGGACATTCCCGGTATCGAATTCGCGATCAGCTCCAACGAAGCCTTCTATCTGGAAGAGCTGCCCGAGCGCATTGTCGTCGTCGGCGGCGGCTATATCGCTGTCGAATTCGCCGGCATCTTCAACGGGCTCGGCGTCGACGTGATGCAGCTTTATCGCGGCCGCCTCTTCATGCGGGGCTTCGACGACGACCTACGCGACACGCTGGCCGAGGAAATGCGCAAGAAAGGCGTCGACCTGCGCATGGATTGCGACATCACGGCGATCGAGAAGCAGGACAATGGCGAACTTCACCTGAAGCTCTCCAATGGCGACACGATCCACACCGACGCGGTGATGTATGCCACCGGCCGTGTGCCGAAGACCGACGGCCTCGGCCTTGAGCGGGCGGGCGTGAAATTCGGCGAGAATGGCGAGATCCCGGTCGACGAGTATTCGCAGACCAATATCGAGAGCATCTATGCGGTGGGCGACGTGACCGACCGTGCAGCGCTCACCCCCGTCGCCATTCGCGAGGGGCAGGCCTTTGCCGAAACCGTCTACAACGACACCCCGACCGCGGTGGATCATTCGCTGATCCCGACCGCGGTCTTTTCGCAGCCCGAACTCGGCACTGTGGGGCTGACCGAGGCCGAGGCGCGCGCCGCCCATGGCGAGGTCGATATCTACAAGACGAGTTTCCGCCCCATGAAGGGCACGCTGTCGGGCAGCGAGGAAAAGACCTTCATGAAGCTCATCGTCCACCCGGAAACCGACAAGGTGCTGGGCGTCCACATCGTCGGCCCGGCCTCCGGCGAGATGATCCAGGCGCTCGGCATCGCCGTCTCCATGGGCGCGACCAAGGCCCAGTTCGATGCGACCATCGCGGTCCATCCCACGGCAGCGGAAGAACTCGTGACCATGAAGCAGAAATGGGTCCCGCCGGCCCAGGCTGCGGATTGAAGCGCCGGAGCTGAAACATGGTGCTCGGTTTTCAACCTGAGATGGATTTTCAGCGGCTTATTGGCTGGGAGCTGTCTGAGGTCACCATCGACAAGTACCACGTCATGTTTTTCTTCAACAACAATCACGACCTTCTCAATATTGCCGACAGCTTTTCGTACCGCTCGGCCGATGGAAGCTCCTGCTACACCTATGAAATTTATGGCGAGCGGCAGTTCTTGGATGTCGCCGCGATTTTGCGGACTGCAATTTCAGGCGTCGAAATCGTGTCTCGCTCCGAGCTGAAACTTGTCTTTGAAACCGGGTGCAGTATCTCTGTTTTTGACAATCCTCGTTTCCGTTCATGGTGGTTTATGCCTGTCACCGAAGCTGGCAGGAAATTCTGGATTTCCGATAAGGACCTTGACGAGCTCACAGATGAGGAAACCGCGGCGGGACCGGGGAGTGAGGGGAATTAACCGCCTTTCCGGTTCATCATGCCGATCAAGGGCTTGGGGTTCCTTTTAGAGCCCTTGTGGACTATATATCCGCCTTCCATATGAAAACGGGGCGCTTTCCGGATAAAACGGCGGGAAGCCGCGCATTTTCGCGTTTTGGAGATTGGAACGATGGCGGATCATTGGACACCGCATAGCTGGCGCGCGAAGCCGGCGAAGCATATTCCGGACTATCCGGATAAAATGGAACTCAATGCCGTGGAGCAGCGTCTGCGCTCCTATCCGCCGCTCGTGTTTGCAGGTGAGGCGCGCAAGCTGAAGGCTGAGCTGGCCGAGGTGTGCGAGGGACGTGCTTTTCTGCTGCAGGGCGGCGACTGCGCGGAGAGCTTTGCCGAGTTTTCAGCCGACAATATTCGCGACACCTTCCGTGTGCTGCTGCAGATGGCGGTGGTGCTGACCTATGCCGCCGCCTCGCCGGTGGTGAAGGTGGGCCGTATCGCGGGTCAGTTCGCCAAGCCCCGTTCCTCGCCCACAGAGACGCAGGGCGATGTGACGCTGCCGAGCTATCTGGGCGACAACATCAACGGGATCGACTTCAACGAAGCCTCGCGGATCCCCGACCCCGATCGCCTGCTGCGCGCCTACAGCCAGTCGGCCTCGACGCTGAACCTGCTGCGCGCCTTTGCGACGGGCGGTTACGCCGATCTCGATTTCGTGCATCGCTGGAACCTCGGCTTCGTGGCCGACAGCCCGGAGAGCGCGCGCTACGAGGAACTGGCGAACCGCATCACCGAGACGCTGGACTTCATGAAGGCCTGCGGCATCAATGGCGAAACCGCGCCGCAGCTCCACCAGACCGATTTCTTCACCAGCCATGAAGCGCTGCTTCTGGGCTATGAGGAAGCGATGACGCGCGTGGACAGCACCTCGGGCGAGTTCTACGACACCTCGGCCCATATGCTCTGGATCGGCGACCGCACCCGCCAGCCGGACCATGCGCATGTGGAATTCCTGAGCGGCGTGAAGAACCCGATCGCCATGAAATGCGGTCCTTCGCTCGACCCGGAAGAGCTGGTGAAGCTCACCGATATTCTGAACCCGGACAACGAACCGGGCCGCCTGACGCTCATCTGTCGTTTCGGCGCGGAGAATGTCGAAAAGCACCTGCCGGCGCTGATCGAGGCGATCAAGCGCGAGGGCAAGAAGGTGGTGTGGTCCTGCGATCCCATGCATGGCAACACGATCAAGAGCTCGACCGGCTACAAGACGCGTCCGGTGGACCGTGTGCTCGCCGAGGTGCAGGCCTTCATGGCCGTGCATCGCGATCAGGGCACCCATGCGGGCGGCGTCCATTTCGAGATGACCGGCCAGAACGTGACGGAATGCCTGGGCGGGGCGCAGGCGATCACCGAGACGGAACTCGGCGACCGCTACCACACCCATTGCGATCCGCGCCTGAACGCAAATCAGGCCCTGGAGCTTGCCTTCCTCATCGCCGAAGGGCTGAAGAAGGAGCGCTCGACGGGCACGATGAGCAATGTGGCGATGACCGCCGCCTTCTGACCGAAGCGCGATACGAATTGAAAAGCCCGGCGGAAACGCCGGGCTTTTTTCTTAGGAGACCTTCACGAGGCGCCGACCGAGATTTTCACCCTCGAAAAGCCCGATGAAGGCGTCGGCACTGCCTTCCAGCCCTTCGGAAATATCCTCGGTGTATTGAAGCGCGCCTTCATGGATCCAGCGCGCCATTTTGGCCTGCGCTGTGGGGAACTGCTTGAAATAGTCGAAGACGACGAGCCCTTCCATGCGCAGCCGGTGCGTGATGAAGCGCGTCACATGGCGGATACCGATGGGCTGGGCCGCATTGTATTCCGCGACCTGACCGGAGACGACGATGCGGCCATGCTCCTTCATGTTGAGAAGGGCGGCATCCAGCATCCCGGCGCCCACATTGTCGAAATAAATGTCCACGCCATCCGGGCAATGCGTCTTGATCGCCTCGGCGAGGTTTGCGTCGTGATAGTCGAACGCACCGTCGAAGCCGAGCCCGCGTACATAATCGCATTTGCGTTCGGAGCCGGCGATACCGACCACGCGGCACCCCTTCATCTTCGCGATCTGACCCGCCGTTGCGCCGACCGGTCCGGCGGCCGAGGAAATCAGCACCGTCTGGCCTTCTTTGGGCTTGCCCAGATCCAGCAGGCCGAAATAGGAGGTGAGCCCGGGAATGCCGAGTGCGCCGATGGCGGCGGTCGGGCGCAGAGGCCCGTGAAAGAGCGACGGATCGAGCTTCTGAACGCCGCGCCCGTTGGAAAGCGCATGGCTCACCCAGCCGAAACCGCCCGTCACCAGATTGCCGGGCGCGAACTTCTCATTGTTGGATTTCTCCACCACGCCGACCATGGCGCTGTCGATGGTTGCGCCGAGCGGGAGCGCGGCGGCATAGCTGTCGCCCGAAAGGCGAGAGCGCATGCCCGGATCGACGGAATGATATTCGGTCCGGATCAGGATCTCGTTTTCGCCGGGATCGGGGAGGTCGATCTCCTCCAGCCGGAAATTGTCCCGGACGGGCTTTCCCTCCGGACGCGATGCAAGCACCCACCGCCGCGCGGATGTCGGCATGTTTTCTCCTCCCTCATGGGCTCATGGCCCGGTACTGCCGGGCCATGAGGGTCGCGTAATTGGTCAGACCGCGCTGTCCGGTCCGATCTTCACCAGCATCTTGCCGAAATTGCCGCCGCTGAAGAGCTTGAGGAAGGCCTTGGGCGCATTCTCGATGCCTTCTTCCACCGTCTCTTCCCATTTCATTTTACCGGATTTGATGAGCGGGCCCATCTCCTCCATGAATTTCGGCAGCAGGTCGAAATGGTTGGAAACGATGAAGCCCTGCAGCTTCAGGCTCTTGCCGACCGCCATGATGATGTTGGACGGGCCGGGCGTCGGCTCGGTGGCATTGTACTGCTCGATCATGCCGCACAGCGCGAGGCGCCCGAAAGGCCGCATGTTTTCGATCGCGGCTTCCAGATGCTTGCCGCCGACATTTTCGAAATAGACGTCGATCCCCTTCGGAAAGGCTTCGCCGACGGCTTTGGTCAGGTCGCCGCAGGTCTTGTAGTTGATCGCCTTGTCGATGCCGGCGACGTCTTCCAGCCATTTGCACTTCTCGTCGGAGCCCGCGCTGCCGACCACATAGCAGCCATGCGCCTTGGCAAGCTGGCAGACGACGGAGCCGACCGCGCCCGAGGCGGCGGAGACGAAGACGGTCTCGCCATCCTTCAACTCGCCAATGCGCATCAGCCCGGCATAGGCCGTCATGCCCGGCATGCCGAGTACGCCGAGATAGGCTTCGATGGGACCGACCGAGGGATCTACCTTGGTGAAACCCGCGGCGTCGCCGACCGCGAATTCGCGCCAGCCCAGCATATGGTTCACGAAATCGCCGACTTTCAGCTTGTCGCTGTTGGACTCGACCACCTGGCCGATGGCGCCGCCTTCGAGCGGGCTGCCGATCTGGAAGGGCGGCACATAGCTTTCCCGGTCCATCATGCGGCCGCGCATATAGGGGTCGACCGACATCCAGATATTGCGGACCAGCACCTCACCGTCTTTCGGCCCGGGCACCTCGGCGGTGGCCAGTTCGAAGTCGCTGTCCTTCGGCATGCCCACGGGGCGGGCCTTGAGGCGGATTTCCTTGGAGCTGTGATTGGACATTTCTGTCTCCCTTTCATGTTTCTTGGTGAAGGGAGACTAGCTGCCGAAGGGGGGCTTAGGAAGGAGGGGGCCGGATTTGCCTTGTTCAGCTTTGCCAACCGCCTCCCATGGCAACGAACAGGTCCACCGCCGCAGTGTAGCGGTCGAGCTGGGCCTGGACCACATTGTCCCGGCTGGAAAGCAGGGAACGCTGCGCATCCAGCACGTCGATAAAGCTGGCACCGCCCGCCCTGTAGCTCGCCTCCGACAGTTCATAGGCCCGCAGGGCCTCCGACGCCGCCGTCGAAAGGGCCGTCTCGCGCCTTGCGCTGGTGTCGGTTTGCGACAGGGCGTCTTCAACCTCCTTCAGCGAGGACAGCACCGTGCCCCGATAGGTGGCGACGAGCTGGACTTTCCGGGCTTTGGCGGTCTGGAGGCTTCCTTCCAGATCGCCCGCCGAGAAAATCGGCGCCAGCAGCGATCCGGCAATAGATCCCGCATCCACCGGCGTCAGGCCATAGGTGGCCGTGCGGCTCAGTGAGGCGGACAGATCGAGGCTCGGGAAGAAGGCAGCCCGCGCCGCGCCGATATCGGCATTGGCCGCCTTCAAATTCGCTTCGGCCCTGCGAATGTCGGGACGACGCTCCAGAAGGGTCGAGGGCTGGGCGGGCGCGATTTCCGGCAGGGCCACGTCCTCAAGCCCCTTTGCAGCCACGTCGAAGCCTTCCGGCGCGCGGCCCAGCAGAATGGCGAGCGAGGTCCGGGCCGCGACAAGGCTTTGTTCGAGATTGGGCAGGCTTGCTTCCACCGTGGCGACGTTGTTGCGCTGCTGCGCAAGCGTGATGCCGGAATCGAGCCCTTCCTTGTTCCGCAGTTCGACGAGCTTCAGCGTTTCGCGCGCGAGCTTCAGCGTTTCCCTGGCATAGGCAATGCGGTCTTTCAGGCTCAGCACCGTGAAATAGGTTGTGGCCACATCCGACTGGACGAGAAGCCGTGTTGCCTCGGTGTCGAAAACGGTGGCATTGAAACTTTCCTCCGCGCTCTGGCTCCGTGCCCGGTATTCGCCCCACAGGTCGAGAGCGTAGCTGATGGAAAGCCTGCCGCTGGCGCTGCGCGACAGGCTGCCGGGGTCGCTTTGCGTCTGGCTTGCGCTGCCGCTTCCGTCGAGCTGCGGATAGAGCGTCGAATTGGTGGAGCGCAATGTGCCGCGCGCCTGTTCGATGGTGGCGAGCGCCGCGGCCACGTCCTGATTGCTGGCAAGCGCCTCGGCCATCAGCGCGTCAAGCTCGGGGCTCGAAAAGCGCGCCCACCATTGCCCGTATTCGGCAACGGCCCGGGCGTTCGTCTGCGCCGCGCCATCCCAGCCGGCCGGAAGGGCGGTGGCCGGTCGTTCATAGTCCGGCACCATGGAGCAGCCGGCCAGCAATGCGGCGGCGGCAGTGAGCGTCAGGATGCGTTTTCCGGTTTTCATGTTTGTCGCTCCTATTCCGACGAAAGCGCGACGACGGGGTCGAGCAA
Organism: Parvibaculum indicum; assembly: GCF_011762095.1. Lineage (GTDB taxonomy): Bacteria > Pseudomonadota > Alphaproteobacteria > Parvibaculales > Parvibaculaceae > Parvibaculum > Parvibaculum indicum. The sequence goes on from NZ_JAASQO010000008.1 coordinate 172,141, forward strand.
TGCGGCCTTGCGCGCGGGCAGGTAGCCGAAGATGAGCCCGGTCATGAAGGCACAGCTGAAGGCGAGGAAGGAGGGCGTGGGATTGATCGCGATGTTCATGCCGAGGGAGCCCAGCGCGAGCCCTGTCCCGATGCCGAGCATCACGCCGATCAACCCGCCCACGCCGCACACCACCAGCGCTTCGGTGTTGAATTGCAGCAGGATATTGCTCATCCGCGCGCCGGTCGCCATGCGCAGGCCGATTTCGCGCGTCCGCTCGGTCACGTTGACCAGCATGATGTTCATCACCCCGATGCCGCCCACGAGTAGCGAGATGCCGGCTACCGATCCCAGAAGGATCGTCAGCGTTGTCGTCATGCTCTCCATCGTTTCCAGCATGGAAGCGGTGTTGCGGATCTGGAAATCCTCGGTCTGGTGGCGCGCCAGAAGAAGCTGCTTGATGTTCTCTTCCGTCTGATCGACCAGGGCGGAGTCGGTCACTTTCACATTTATCGAGTTTGCGTATTGCTGGCCGAAGAGGCGCATGAAGCCCGTGGTAATCGGCACGAAAACGACGTCGTCCTGGTCGCGTCCGAAGGAAGAGGCGCCCTTGGCCTCCATCACGCCGATCACCTCGAAGGGGATATTGCCGATCAGCACATATTCTCCCACCGGGTCCTGGCCATGGGGGAAAAGACTATCGACGACCGTCTGCCCGAGAACGGCGACGGGCGCATAGCTGTTGAGGTCGGCTTCGCTGAAATAGGCCCCATGCGCGGCTGTCCAGTCGCGCACCTGGGTGTAGGAGGGCCAGGTGCCGAGAATCTGCGTGCGATAGTCCACATTGCCGAAGCGAACGGTCTGGCTGCCGCTGCGCTCCGGCGCCACGGCGACCACGTTCGAGATGCGTTGCTCTATGGCTTCCGCGTCCGCGGGCACCAGCGTGGCGATCTCGCCCGAGGGCCGCATCCCCGGTGCGCCGGGCCGGACCAGCAGGAGATTGGTGCCCATGGACTGCATGCTCTGCAGGATATTGGCTTTGCTGCCGTCGCCGATGGCAAGCATGGTGACGACCGCCGCGACGCCGATCACCACGCCGAGAAGCGTAAGCGCGGTGCGGAAGATATTGGCGCGCAGCGAGCGGATCGCCATCTTGACCGCTTCGCTGACTTCCGCCCCGAGGGCCAGGTGCCCGTGTTCGCGGACGACCCCGGCCTGTTCCGGCCCCGTGCGATCCGCGGTACCGCTGTCGGAGGTAATTCGACCGTCGCTGATGACAATCTGGCGGTGGGCATGCGCGGCGACTTCCGCTTCATGGGTGATGAGGATCACCGTGCGGCCGTCGCGATTGAGCTGGTCGAGAACCTCGAGCACCTCCGCGCCGCTTTTCGTGTCGAGCGCGCCCGTCGGTTCGTCGGCGAGCACCACATTGGCATCGTTCATCAGCGCCCGTGCGATGGAGACACGCTGCTGCTGGCCGCCGGAAAGCTCGGTCGGGCGGTGCCTTGCGCGATTGCCCATGCCCAGTCGGTCCAGGAGCTCCAATGAACGGTGGCGGCGGTCGTCCTGCGAGAGCCCGGCATAGATTGCGGGCAGTTCCACATTCTCCGCCGCGGTCATCGTGGCGAGCAGATTGTAGCGCTGGAAGACGAAGCCGAACTCGTTCCGGCGAAGATTGGCAAGCTCGTCGGATGTAAGCTCGGCGATATTCGTGCCGCGCACGCGATAAACGCCGTCGCTCGGCCGGTCGAGGCAGCCGAGAATATTCATCAGCGTCGACTTGCCGGAGCCGGACTGGCCCATGATGGCGACATATTCGCCTTCATGGATGGTGAGCGAGATGCCGTCCAGGGCGCGCACTTCCGCGCCGCCGGTCTGATAGACCTTGGAGACGTCGTCCAGTTCGATGAGGGGCCTGGGGGCTTGATCGGTCATGAGCCGCCCTCCTTATAGGAAGCCCGGCCGACGCCGGCCCGAACCATTGTTCGATGCCGCGTTGAGCGATCCGGTCACGACCTTGTCGCCTTCCGAGAGGCCGCTTTCGATCTGGTAGCTGACGCGGTTCTTGAGGCCGGTTTCGACCGTCTGCCTTACCGGCCTTCCGTTCCGCATGACCATCGCATAGGGCGCGCCGTCCGCATCGGTTTTCACGGCGGCGACCGGGACCATGAGCGTGTCTTTCGCTTCGCCCAGCAGGAAGAAGACCTGCGCGGTCATGTCGATCATCAGTTTGCGGTCGGGGTTCGGTATGTCGATGAGCACCGTATAGAGCACCACATCGTTTTCCGTGGTCGGTGTCGGCTTGATCTGGCGCACGGTTGAACGCCACCTCGTGCCGGTCATGCCGAGCGTGGTGAAATAGACCGGCATGTCGACGCTGAGCTTGTTCACATCCGCCTCGGCGACCTCCGCTTCGACGGTCATCGTATCGAGATTGGCGACCCGCATGATTTCCGTCGCGGATTGCGACGACACGACGGTCTGGCCCTCCAGCGTGGTCTGGGAGACCACCGTACCGCTCATCGGGGCATAGATTTTCGTGTAACCGAGATTGGCCTCGTCGCCCTTCAGCGTCGATCTTTGCTCCGCGATCTGGGCGGTATAGGCCTTGATCTGCGCCGCGCTCAGCTCCATTTCGGCGCGTGCCTGGTCCAGCGTATCCTGCGAGACGGCGTCCTGTTTTCTGAGGTTCACATAGCGCCGGTACTGGATCTGCTTCAGCTTGTAGGTCGCCTGCTCGCCGGCAAGTTGGGCTTTCAGATTGTCGAGCCGGGCCTGCGCCGCCTCCACTTCGGATTCATAGACGGAAGGGTCGATCTCGGCGAGAAGCTGGTCCTTCTTCACCGTGTCGCCGATCTCGACATAAACATGCTGCAACTGGCCGGACACCTGCGCGCCGACATCCACATAGTCCTTGGGCTGGATCGAACCCAGCGCCGTGACGGTCTGTTCCATGTCGCCGCGGGTAACGGTGGCGGTCTGATAGCTCGCCGTGTCGCTTCCGCCGTAAAGGCTCTGATAGCCGAACCAGAGGGCCAGAAGGACGACGGCCGCCAAGGATGCAACCTTAACCCAACCGGCTTTCAACCATGACGGAAGCGTTGAGAAAATGCGGCCGGGGAACGAGCGATCGCTCGTTTCCCCGGATGAGGACGGCCTGCCGCCGTCGCTTTCATAGCCCATATCTGCCTAACCGTACCAAAATCGCGAGTACCCCGTGTCCATATAGTACGGATAGCTCACAATTATCCGTCGCGACCTGTGGCCGGATAAAGATTTTGTAATCTCAGGCGACACGGACCATGCGTTTGCCCACATTTTCGCCCGCCAGCAGGCCGACCAGGGCTCCTGGCAGGGATTCGAGGCCGTCCAGAATGTCCTCCTTCACCTTGAGCGATCCGTCCTGGACCCAGCCTTCCAGGTCCTTCAGCGCCTTTTCGCGCTCGGCATAGAAGTCGGAGACGATGAACCCCTGAACTTTCAGCCGCTTGGTGACGATGAGACCGGGCACGCCACGCGGCCCGTGGGCAGGCGGGGTGCCGTCATACTGGGAAACGGCCCCGCAGCAGGCGATGCGGCCATAGGTGTTCATGCGGAAAAGGGCCGCTTCCAGAATGTCGCCGCCGACATTGTCGAAATAAACATCGATCCCGTCCGGCGCCACGGCCTTCAGCGCCTTGTGAACGGGCTCGGCCTTGTAGTCCACAGCGGCATCGAAGCCGAGTTCGTCGGTCAGCAGCTTGCACTTCGCCGCGCCGCCGGCGATGCCGACGACCTTGCAGCCCTTGATCTTGGCGATCTGACCGACGATGGAGCCGACCGACCCGGCGGCGGCCGAAACGGCCACCGTCTCGCCGGGCTTCGGGTCGCCGATCTTCAAAAGGCCGAAATAGGCGGTGAGCCCTGCAATACCGTAGACGCTTAGGAGATAGGAAAGGGGATCCCGCGGTTCGAGCTTCTGGGCCGTCTTGGCAGGTACGGCCGAATATTCCTGCCAGCCGGTGTCGGCGAAAACGAGATCGCCGGGTTTGAAGTCCACCGTGCCCGACTGCACGACTTCCGCGATGGCGCCGCCTGCCATCACCGTGCCGGACTCGACCGCCGAGCGGTAGGTCGCGCCCTGCATCCAGGCCCGGTTGGCGGCATCGAGCGAGACGATCCGCGTTTTCAGCAGAAGCTCTCCGTCGCCGGGTTCGGGCACGCTGCCTTCGCGAAGCTGGAAATTGCTCTCCGCAAGCTTTCCCTCCGGCGTTTCGGCCAGCAGGATCTGTCGGTTGGCTTGGGGTGTATTGGGCATGGGCTTTTCCTCCCTGAAGATTTTCGATGCCGGAGCTTAGACAAGAAGAAGGCCCCGGCCCATGCGTGAGGCTGAAAAAGCCTGCACATTCGAATGTCAGAATCGGGGCAAGGGCCCTATTGTCCGCAGGCGCGTCCGGCGCTAGAACAGCACTAATGCTCAAATGGAACATATCTCCCGGAAAATAACTCCATGACCGACCGGTTGCGTATTGCGCTGGCCCAGCTCAACCCCACGGTGGGCGACATAAAGGGCAATCTGGAAAAGGCAATCGAGGCCCGCCGCGAGGCCGAACTGGCGGGCGCGGATCTGATCGTCTTTCCGGAGCTCTTCATTGCCGGCTATCCGCCCGAGGATTTGGTGCTACGCCCCGCCTTCCAGCGTCGGGCGAGGGAGGCGGTCGTCCAGCTTGCCGAGCAGACCGCTGATGGAGGCCCGGCCGTCCTGATCGGTGCGCCCTGGAAAGAAGAGGACAAGCTCTACAATGCCGTCCTCTATCTGGATAAGGGAGAGGTGCAGGCCCATCGCTACAAGGTGCGTCTGCCCAATTACGGCGTCTTCGACGAACCTCGCGTCTTCGACGAGGGCCCGCTGCCCGGACCGATCGATATTCGCGGTGTGCGCATAGGCGTGCCGATCTGCGAAGACATCTGGTACCCCGATGTTGTGGAGTGTCTGGAGGAGACCGGCGCGGAGCTGCTGCTCGTGCCGAACGGCTCGCCTTACGACTTCGACAAATTCGATTCCCGCATGCAGCTTGCCATCCGGCGCATTCAGGAAAGCGGCTTGCCGCTGGCCTATCTGAACCAGATCGGCGGGCAGGACGAGCTGGTTTTCGACGGCGGTTCTTTCGTGCTGAACGCGGATCTCTCTCTCGCCGTCCAGATGCGTACATGGGAGCAGGAAATCCTCGTCACCGACTGGGTGCGGGAGCCGCATGGCTGGGTCTGTGCAAAGGGCGAGTGCGCCGAGGTGCCGGAAGGCGACGAGGCCATTTATCTCGCCACCGTGCGCGGCCTTCGCGACTATGTGAAGAAGAACCATTTCCCCGGCGTGGTGCTGGGGCTGTCCGGCGGTATCGACAGCGCGCTCGTCGCCGCACTGGCCGTCGATGCGCTGGGCGCGGAAAACGTCCACTGCGTGATGCTGCCATATCGCTATACCTCGTCGGAAAGCCTCGAAGACGCGGAAGCCTGCGCCAAGGCGCTGGGCGTACGCTATGACATCGTGCCCATAGAAGAACCGGTGGTCGGGTTCACCAATGCGCTGGAAAAGATGTTCGAGAACACACAGTCGGACACGACGGAAGAAAACATCCAGTCGCGCTCGCGCGGCCTCATCCTGATGGCGATTTCGAACAAATTCGGCTCCATGCTGCTGACCACCGGCAATAAATCCGAAGTCTCCGCGGGCTATGCCACGCTTTATGGCGACATGAATGGCGGCTTTAATCCGATCAAGGATCTCTACAAGAGCCGCGTCTTCAAACTCGCCGCTTGGCGCAACGCGCACATGCCCAAAGGTGTGCTAGGGCCCGAAGGCGAGGTGATCCCCGAGCGCATCATCACCAAGCCGCCAAGCGCCGAACTCCGTCCCGACCAGAAGGATGAGGACAGCCTGCCGCCTTATGAGGTGCTGGACGATATTCTCGAATGTCTGGTCGAGCATGAAATGCCCGTGCGGGATATTGTCGACCGAGGCCATGACCGCGCGCTGGTACACCGGGTGGAAAACCTGCTCTTCGTCTCCGAATACAAGCGCCGCCAGGCGGCGCCCGGGGTAAAACTCTCCTCGCGCAATTTCGGGCGCGACCGCCGCTATCCCATCACCAACGGGTTCCGCGATGTCGACTGAGGCTCCCGAGGTTATCGTCCGCTTCGCGCCGAGCCCCACGGGCCGCCTCCATGTGGGCAATGCTCGCACGGCGCTTTTCAACTGGCTCTTCGCCAGGAAAGCCGGCGGCAAATTCATGCTCCGCTTGGATGATACCGACGACGAGCGCTCCACCGAGGAATATGCCCATGGCATCGTCGAGGACCTCGGCTGGCTCGGCCTCGTCCATGACATCCTCGACCGCCAGTCGAACCGCATGGCCGAATATGACAAGGCGGCGGAAAAACTGAAGGCGGAAGGGTTGCTCTATCCCTGTTATGAAACGCCTGAAGAGCTGGAGATGAAGCGCAAGACGCAGGCCCGGCGCGGCCTGCCACCCGTCTATGACCGGGCGGCGCTTTCGCTCACCGACGAGGATAGGGCGAAGTTGGAAGCCGAGGGCCGGCAGCCGCATTGGCGCTTCAAGCTGGCGCAGGAAATCACCACCTTTACTGACCTCATTTTCGGCGAGACGAAGGTCGATTGCGCGTCGGTGTCCGATCCGGTGCTGATCCGCGGCGACGGGCGCTATCTCTACACGCTGCCGTCCATCGTGGACGACATCGATTTCGGCATCACCCACATCATTCGCGGCGCGGACCATGTGACGAATACCGGGGTTCAGGTACAGCTCTTCCGGGTGCTGGGCGGCAGGGTGCCGGTTTTTGCGCATCACTCCATGCTTCAGGGCCCGGAAGGCAAACCGCTGTCCAAGCGCGATGACGCGGCGGACTTTTCGCTGATGGCCCTGCGCGAGCATGGCGTCGAACCCATGGCGCTCAATGCGCTGCTGGCGCGTCTCGGTACGCCCGACCCTGTGGAGGCGACGCTCTCGCTGGATCGTCTGGCCGACGGCTTCGACGTGGCCCGGCTGGGGCGCTCTGACATCCGTTTCGATCTGACCGAACTGGACAAGGTGAATGCCGGAACGCTCCACATGCTGGAGTATGACGAGGTGAAGGAGCGCCTTCAGGCGCTGGACTGCGACCTCGGTCCCGATTTCTGGGCCGCCGTCCGGCCCAACCTGACCCGCTTCGCCGAGGTGAAGGACTGGGTCCGTATCGCCGAAGGCCCCGTGACGCCCGTGATAGACGATCCCGTTTTCGCTTCCCGGGCGGCGGATCTCTTGCCGGAGGGGGAGTGGGACGAAACCACCTGGAAGGCCTGGACGGATGTGGTGAAAGGGGAAACCGGAGCCAAGGGCAAGGCGCTGTTCATGCCGCTTCGTCAGGCACTTACCGGCATCGACCATGGACCGGAGCTGAAAAACCTGCTACCTCTGATCGGGCGCGAGCGGGCCGAGGCCCGGCTGCGCGGCAAAAAGGCCTGATTTCAGGCCGGGTGTAACGGCAGATGAGAGGACCGGCCATGGCCGAGTTCCACATTATTCAGGGTCTCATTATTAGCGGCTGACATAGCTCTGCCGCCGCCGTACAAGCACGTCTTAATCTTCCTTTGCTGTAAATGGTCCGGCCGCGGCGGTGGCATCGGTATTTTCTTTGCGCCTCCTTCCGGGAGGTGCCGCGAGCGGAAGCGAAAAAGATGAATGCGACGACGAAAGAACGGCTCTACCTCTTCGACACCACGCTGCGCGACGGCGCGCAGACCACGGGCGTGGATTTCTCGGTCGAGGACAAGCGGCTGATTGCGACCCTGCTGGACGAACTTGGGGTCGATTATGTGGAAGGCGGCTATCCGGGCGCCAACCCCACCGATACGGCCTTTTTCGGCGAGAAGCCGGGGTTGAAGCGTGCCATCTTCACCGCGTTCGGCATGACCAAGCGGGCAGGGCGCAGCGCCTCCAACGATCCCGGACTTGCCGCCATCCTCGACTCCAGCGCCGATGCGGTCTGCCTCGTCGCCAAGACCTGGGACTTCCATGTGGAAGTGGCGCTTGGCATCTCGAATGAGGAAAACCTCGATAGTATCCGTGAGAGCGTCGAAGCGATCGCCGCCCGCGATCGCGAGCCGATGATCGATTGCGAGCATTTCTTCGACGGCTACAAGGCCAATCCCGACTATGCGACGGCCTGCGTGAAGACGGCGCTGGATGCCGGTGCGCGTTGGGCGGTGCTGTGCGATACCAATGGCGGTACGCTGCCGTCCGAGGTCGAAGCCATCGTGACCGCGCTTGTCGAGGCTGGTGTGCCGGGGGATCGCCTCGGTATCCACACGCATAACGATACGGAAAACGCGGTGGCCAATTCGCTGGCCGCCGTCCGCGCGGGCGCGCGCCAGATACAAGGCACGCTGAACGGCTTGGGCGAGCGCTGCGGCAATGCGAATATGGTGTCGCTCATCCCGACGCTTCTTCTGAAGCCTGAATTCGCCGACCGTTTCGAAATCGGCGTAACGCTCGACCAGCTGAAACAGATCACCCATGTCTCCCGCACGCTGGACGAAATCCTGAACCGCGCGCCGGACCGTTATGCGCCCTATGTCGGCGAAAGTGCCTTCGCCTCCAAGGCCGGCATCCATGTGTCCGCGCTGCTGAAGGACCCGCGCACCTATGAACATGTGCCGCCGGAATCCGTTGGCAACAAGCGCAAGATCGCCGTTTCCGATCAGGCCGGCCGGTCGAACATCCTGGCGCGTCTGGAAGAGGCGGGCATCGAGGTCGATCCCAAGGACACCAAGATCCAGCGTCTGCTGGACGAGGTGAAGGAACGCGAGTTTCTCGGCTACTCCTATGACGGCGCGGAAGCCTCTTTCGAGCTGCTGGCGCGTCGCATCCTCGGTCAGGTACCGGAGTTCTTCAATGTGGAGTCCTTCCGCGTGATGGTGGAGCGCCGTTACAACGCGGTGGGCGATCTCGTGACCGTCTCGGAAGCCACGGTGAAGATGCATGTGGATGGTGATGTGCTCTTCTCAGCGGGTGAGGGGAATGGCCCGGTCAATGCGCTCGATCAGGCGCTGCGCAAGGATCTGGGCAAGTACCAGCCCTATATCGAAGATCTCCGGCTGGTCGACTTCAAGGTCCGTATCCTGACGAGCGGCACGGAAGCGGTTACCCGCGTCATGATCGAAAGCGTGGATGGGGAAGGCCGCCGCTGGTTCACGGTCGGCGTCTCGCCCAATATCGTCGATGCGTCGTTCCAGGCGCTCAGCGACAGCATCACCTACAAGCTGCTTCGCGACGGTGCGCCTTTGCCGACCCAGCACAACCGCAAGGAGAAAGTGCGGAGCTGAGCTTAGCTTAGCCTGCTGGTGTGCCCCGGGAGCGGACGGCAAGCGCGTCGCGCAATGCTGCGCTGCTGGCTGCCGGGTTCTGGAGTTTTATCCAGTGCGGCAATGGCGGATGCCAGAAATCTTCATAGAGGCAAATCCCGTCATTCAGCAGCGCGGCGACAAAGCTGAGCGAACTTTTTGCCATCAGAAGGATGTCGGATTGTGCGAGATTGTGGACGGTCTCGAAAATGTCCGTATCCAGAAAAAGACGGCATCCGGCTTCCTCATATGCCAGGAAGTCGGCGCGGTCACCTTGCGACCAGACATTCACCGAAACGGCAAGGCCTTGCGCCTGCGCGGCCTCGCGCGCGCTGCGAATGGTCTCCAGAATGGCGTCGTCGCCGGTAAAACGGTTGCTGTGATACGGATGATCGGCGGAAACGTCGCCGCGTCGGACATGGACATTCATGGTGAGTGTGCCGGGGACGTTATAAAGCGTGAGCGCCGATTTATCCGACAGGGCATATTTTCGCCGGACATCGGGAAGCACCGCGGCAATGGCCTCCACATCGGCATCCGTGAAGCCCGTGAAATGTTCCGCTTCCGCGATCAACTCGTGACCGCGCCAGAGCAACGGCGATTTCAGCAAGCGTTTGATAGGCACGCATTCCGCTTCTTGCTCCGCCCTTAGCCGTTTTTCTCCATGACCGAGATTGAAAAAGCTCTCCCATTTTTCCGTCCAGTCGGCTGCGTCCCCCTCTGCATGAGCAATGGAAGTAAACGGGGAGTGGTAATAGGTGAGCCCCGTGGCATGCGCGAGCGCCAGAGCGGAAATGACGGCATGAACCTGCGCCCCGCCGCCATCGTCTTTGCCCCGGCAGGTGATGCCCCTGGGCGAAGTGGCGACGTCATGCTTTACGAGGCGGGCGAAAGCGAGCGACTGCGGCGCGCCGCCGATGCGGGTACGTGCCCATGCCAGAAGAACCGAAGGAGAAAGAACGATCATGGCTGCGCGTGCGCTTCGATGGGGGTCATCCACGGGGCCACGATCCCGACAGGGTATTCAATGCCGACCGTGAAGCCGAGCCACCCTTGCGGCGCGATCACCGGAAGGCTGCGGTTGGAGAAGAAGCCGCCCCACCAACTGAGCGTACTGTTGGAGACCACGCCTCCATCGCACAGTGTCATCAGTCCGAAGTCTTCATAGACGTTTTGTCCGGTGAAGAGGTGCGTATCGGGTTCGGAAAGCATATCCGTCACGGCTTCCGGCTCATCGCTTAGCACGATGAATTGCGTGCCGGGGGCGGTGCTTTCGATTTTTCGTTTCCCTTGCCGGAAATAATCGAGGTGCAGCAGCGGCGACCGGTCGAAGATCCTCCAATGCCGATAGTCTCCGCGGCGCACATGGATGAACGCTTTGGGGCCCTCCGGTAGGCGGGCGAGGAAGTCGGACGCGGGTTTTCGATGTTTCGGCTTGAGCCGAAAGCTCGCATCGGCGGCCAGTTGCGCCGACTGGAAATAGCCCTTGCCGACATACATGTATTTGTCGAGCAACCCGTGGCTGAGCGTGATTTCCGGCCCTCTCAGCCGGAACGAGCCGGTTTCGACGGTGAAGACCTGGCGCCGGTGCTCATAGCCGTCGACGAGCCTCAATGAGACAAGCGTCTGTCCGAGCGATCTGAGCAAGCGCTTGGCGAGACGGGTTTCTTCGCGGTCGGGTGTGTTGCTGACGCGAAAGCGCGGCCAGTCGAAGCCTTCGAGAAAATCCTCCATCCCCCGGCAAATGACGGTATCGCCGTCGGAAAGCACATGATCGAGAAAGGCGGCCTGGAACATCTGGTTCCCGAGCCGGCCGTCTCCGGTGAAGAATGCGGTCCGTCCGCCTCGCATCACAGCTTAGCCTCAATGCGCGGGAGGATATCTTCCACATTGTCCACGACCGAATAGAGCGAGCGGAGATGGTCGTGCGTAAACTTTCGCTCGATGAAGTGATCGAACAGTTGCACCAGCGGATCCCAGAACCCCTGCAGATTGGCCAGAACGATCGGATGGCTGTGCCGCTCAAGCTGTGCCCAGGTCATCATTTCCACCGTTTCCTCCAGCGTGCCGATGCCTCCCGGCAGAGCGACAAAAGCGTCCGACTTTTCGAACATTCTTTGCTTTCGTTCATGCATGGTCGCAGTGACGACCAATTCGCTGACATCGTCGAACCGGATTTCGCGCTGCTGGAGGAATTCGGGGATGATGCCCGTGACATGCCCACCTTCGCGCAAGACTGCGCGCGCGATAACCCCCATAAGCCCGATACCGCCTCCACCATATACCAGTCCCACGCCGGAGCGGGCGAGGATCTGGCCGAACCGGTCTGCGGCTTCTTCAAAGGCCGGCTCATTGCCAATGGAAGAGCCGCAATAGACGCAGACATTGGACAGGCTCATGACAGTCCTCGGGACAGAAAAGCAGGCGTTAACCAAATGAATCTGTGCACGCTCAAGCAGGGCGCTGCAATGCAGAATTCATATTGGTGCCGTAATTGCAAGCTAACGAAATATGTCCGCGTCGTGGGCGCGGAATAGCGGGCGCGCCTCCAATCGGCTAGGGTTCCTACCGGCCTCCATGGAGGCCCGCCGGGGGACGGCTGGGTATCGAATCGAAAAGAGGGTGTCTCATGCGTTTGGGGGTAATAGCGGGCGGCGTGATCCTCGTCGTGCTGCTTCTGGCAGGCGGATACTATTTCTTTGTCTACGAAGGCGCGCCGGAGAAGCCGGGCGAGGCGACGGCGGTGACGGAACCGGCCACGGCCGAGCCGGAGGCGCCCCCATCCGCGGAGGAGGCGCAAGACCCTTCCGTGCCCACCTTCTCGGTCGTGCGCGTCGATAAGGACGGCTCAACGGTCGCGGCGGGGCGTGCTCTGCCGGGGGCGGACGTACAGGTGAAGGCCAATGGTGAAATAGTCGCTATGGCCAAGGCGGATGACAACGGCGAATGGGTCGCCATTCTCGAGCAGCCGCTGAAACCCGGTGATATCGAGATTTCACTGACCGCGCGCAATCCGGATGGCAGTGAAAAGAACTCCATTCAGGTGGTCTCCGTTTCGGTGCCTGACGCGGGCGGCGAGCGGGCGCTGGTCGTCATGAGCGAACCCGGCAAGGCGAGCAAGGTGCTGCAGGGACCCGGCGTGGCATCGGCTTCCGGCGAACTCGTGCTCGAGACCGTGGACTATGACGAGAACGGCAATCTCATCATTTCCGGTCGCGCAAAACCCGGTGCCACCGTGCGCATCTATGCGGGGGCAAACGCGCTGGGGGAGGCGGTATCCGGCGACGATGGACGCTGGGAATTACGCCCCTCGGTGGAGGTCTCTCCGGGCAAATACGCCTTGCGTGTGGACCAGATCGGCGCCGATGGCAACGTATCGGCCCGCGTGGAGGTGCCTTTCCAGCGTAGCCGCCCGGAAGATGTGGTCGCCGCCCTCAAGGCAGGCCAGGTCGTCATCCAGCCCGGCAACAATCTGTGGAGTATCGCCCGCAAGCTCTATGGCTCGGGCTTCCGCTACACGGTGATCTACAAGGCTAACAAAGGGCAGATCAGGGATCCCAACCTGATATATCCCGGCCAGATTTTCGATACGCCGGGCGCAGCGCCTTCCAGCGCAGGCTTGGCTACGCCCTGATCCCCCTTATCCAGGGAACGAATAAGCCCCGAACGGCCCCGTTATACAGGCGGCCGGGCGGGGCAGATTTGTCGGGCGCTTTCGGCGAATCCGCGCTTCAGGCTTGCGTGCGAGGCGGAAAGCAAGGATTGTCACGCCATGTCGCCAAACCCTTCCAGAGTTGCCGATGGCGCCGAAGCGAACCCGGTGACGGGGAAGCCCGGGGGCCATGAGCGGCGCCCCCTGCAGACACTGCTCTCCTTGCTGCCGCGTCTCTGGCCGAAACATCGCCCGGACTTCCGCCTGCGCATCGTTTTAGCCCTGCTGGCCCTCTTCGCCGCCAAGGCCATCACCGTCTATGTGCCGGTGCTCTACAAGATGGCCGTGGACACGCTCTCGCCTGAAGGCACGGCCGCCGTTGCCGTGGCGGTGCCCGTCATGCTGATCGTGGCCTATGGCGTGGGCCGGATCATGATGGTGGCGCTGGCCCAGCTTCGCGACGGTATTTTCGCGCGGGTGGGACAGAATGCCGTGCGCGAGTTGGCGGTGGAGACTTTCCGCCATCTCCATGCGCTCTCATTGCGTTTCCATCTGGAACGGCGCACGGGCGGCCTTTCGCGTGTTATCGAGCGCGGGACCAAGGGCATCGATTTCCTGCTGCGCTTCACGCTCTTCAACATCGTGCCGACCATCGTCGAACTTGCGCTGGTTTGCGGCATTCTCGCCTGGGCGTTCGACATCTGGTTCGCGATCGTGACCGCCATCACCGTCGCGGTGTATATCGTCTTTACATTCGCAGTGACCGAATGGCGAACCCGCTTCCGCCGCCAGATGAACGATCTCGATACGGAAGCGAACACCAAGGCGGTGGACAGCCTTCTCAATTTCGAGACCGTCAAATATTTCGGCAATGAAGAACATGAGGCCAGCCGCTTCGACAAGGCGATGGCCGGTTATGAACGCGCGGCGATAAAGAACACGACCTCGCTCTCGGTATTGAATGCGGGGCAAGCGCTCGTTTTTTCCACCGGCCTCACTGCGCTTATGCTGATGGCCGGGAAGGGCATTGCGAATGGCTCCATGACGGTGGGCGACTTTGTCATGGTGAATGCCTATCTCATCCAGTTGTACCAGCCGCTCAACATGATGGGCATGGTCTATCGCGAAATCAGACAGGCCCTGATCGACATGGAAACCATGTTCGACCTGATGGATGTGTCGCCCGAAATCTCCGACGTCGAGAATGCACCGGACCTTCATGTCGGCGGCGGCGAGATCGTCTTCGACGACGTTCACTTCGCCTATGATCGCGATCGCGAGATTTTACGTGGCGTCTCCTTCCGCGTTCCCGCCGGCGGCACATTGGCCATTGTCGGTCACTCCGGTGCGGGCAAGTCCACCATTTCGCGCATTCTCTACCGCTTCTACGATATTCAGAAAGGCCGTGTACTGATCGATGGTCAGGATATCAGAGAGGTGCGTCAGGATTCGCTGCGCGCGGCCATCGGAATGGTGCCCCAGGATACGGTGCTGTTCAACGATACCATTCGCTACAACATCAGATATGGGCGCCCCGACGCGGCAGCGGAAGAGGTCGAGGCCGCTGCGGCCCATGCGCAGATCGCGGATTTCATCGCGGCGCTGCCCAAGGGGTACGACACTATGGTGGGCGAGCGCGGGCTGAAGCTCTCGGGCGGGGAGAAGCAGCGTGTCGCGATCGCGCGAACCATCCTGAAAAATCCGCCGATCCTTATCCTCGATGAAGCGACCTCTGCGCTGGACACGCATACCGAACGGGAGATTCAGTCCGCGCTCAGGGCCGTTTCGCAGGACCGGACAAGCGTCATCATTGCCCATCGGCTTTCCACCGTTGTCGATGCCGACGAGATTATCGTGCTGGAACGCGGCGAAATCGCCGAAAGAGGGAGCCATGACGACCTGCTGGCGCAGGGCGGCATTTATGCGGCCATGTGGAACCGGCAGGCGGTGGAGGCGGTAGCGCGCGAACAGCTCGTGGAAATGGCGGCCGACCAGCCGGAAGGGGATATCCCGGCGGATGAGGCCGACGAAGAGGGCCGGGAAGAATATAGCCACGCTTAACCCCCTGCCTCTAACGGTCTAGTATGGTGTTTGAAGAGCAGGCCGAAAGGAAAGCATGTCCAGCATCACCTCTGTTTTTGTCCCGATCCATCGCGAGGGGCATAAATTCACGATCATCTTCGCTGCGGTAACAGTGGTTTTGTTCCTGCTTTGGGAGCCGCTGGGCTGGCTGGGGGTGATCCTGACGTTATGGTGCCTCTATTTCTTCCGCGACCCCGACCGCGTGACGCCGACCCGGCAAGGCCTTGTCATCAGTCCGGCGGACGGCGTGGTGAACATGATCACGGAAGCCTCGCCGCCCGAGGAACTGGGGCTGGGCGACATGACACGTACCCGCGTGTCCATTTTCATGAACGTCTTTAACTGCCATGTGAACCGTGCCCCCGTGCCCGGTCGTGTCGAGCGTGTGGCCTATCGGCCCGGGAAATTCGTGGATGCGAGCCTCGACAAGGCCAGCGAGGCGAATGAACGAAACTCCATGGTGATCGAACGCGAGGACGGGGAGAAGGTCGTGGTGGTACAGATCGCCGGGCTTGTCGCGCGGCGTATCGTCTGCGATACGCGTGAAGGCGATATGCTGGCGGCGGGCGAGCGCTATGGCATCATCCGCTTCGGCAGCCGGCTGGATGTATATCTGCCGGACGGCGCCGCGCCGCTGGTCGCCGTGGGGCAAACGGCAATCGCGGGGGAAACGGTCCTGGCCGATCAGCTTCTGGCCGAGCCGCATCATCTTTAGGAAAGGCGCCTGACGGCAATGCCCAACTCCATGCCTCCCTTCGAGCCGGAACCCGGCGCCGGCACCCGGGCCGGCCAGAAGCGCCGCCGCCTCAGGCGGTTCGGCCCTTTGCCCGTGCGCACGCTGATCCCGAATGCGCTCACCATTCTGGCGCTCTGTGCAGGGCTCACCTCGGTCCGCTTCGGCCTTGAGGGCAAGTTCGAGGCGGCGGTCGCCGCGGTCATCATTGCCTCCGTCTTCGATGCGCTGGACGGGCGCATCGCGCGCATGCTGCAGGGCACCAGCAAATTCGGGGCGGAACTGGACTCGCTGACCGACTTCGTGAATTTCGGCGTGGCGCCGGTCGTTCTGCTTTACCTCTGGTCGCTGCAGGATATTGGTGGGCTCGGCTGGATTGCGGTGCTCGGCTATGCCGTCTGCTGCGCTCTGCGGCTCGCCCGCTTCAATGTCGCGCTGGAGGACCCGGACAAGCCGGTCTGGACGGGGAATTATTTCACGGGCGTTCCGGCGCCCGCGGGGGCGGGGCTCGCCATGCTGCCGCTCTATCTCCATTTCATCGGTATCCCCGGTGTGTCCGGCCTTTCGCCCCTTATCGCCCTCTATGTGCTGGGGGTTGCCTTTCTCATGGTGAGCCCGATCCCGACATTCTCAGGCAAGCGGATGGGGTTGCGCATTCGCCGCGACATGGTGCTGCCAATGCTGCTGGCTATCGGCCTGTCGGCGGCGGTCATTCTCAGCTACCCGTGGTACTCCTTCGCGGGACTTTGCTTCATTTACCTTGCCTCCGTCCCGGTCGCCGCGGCCCGCTACCGTCATCACAAGCGCCGTACTGCCCAGATACGCGATGGCGAATTCGACACGCCTATATTGTGAAAGACCGACTTTTCTTTTGCGTATAGCGCATTAGAGTGTCGCTGCCTGCCGCTCGGGTGGAGAGTGAGTCGTGGCGGGCCAGGGGAAATGGGACGGCGGGACCGTTATGTGGCTGCTCGACAAGGTGGTGTTGAGGGCGCCCAAGCTCGTTATGCTTGTGTGCGTAGCGTTTTTCATCTTTGCGGGGGCGGGCGTCCTGCGCTTGTCGGTCTCCTCCGACACGCGGGTGCACTTCAACCCCGACGGCGCACCTATTCACAAGCTTGAGGCGTTTGAGGCCAAATACGGTCAGAACAATACCGTTCTGATGGTCGTATGGGCGGATGGGCGCCAGGTTACCGATCCGGACGTGCTGGCCGGTATCGGGGATCTGACGGATCGTGCCTGGCAGCTTCCTCATTCGACGCGTGTCGAATCCCTCACCAATTTCGCCCGGATCGTTTCCGACCAGGACAGCATCGCCGTGCGCGACCTGGTTCCGGATCCCGCCCATGTCACACCGGAGGAAGCAAGGGAGATAGGGAAGGTCGCGCTTGACGATCCGTTGATCCGCAATCGCCTGATCGGGCCCGAGGGCAAGGCGGCCGGCCTTGTGGTGAGTTTCAACCTGCCGAAAAAGGCGTCGAAGGAAGTCAGGGAAATCATCGCTGCGAGCCGCAAGCTCGCCGCGGATTTCGAGAAGACGCATCCGGGGATGACCGTCCAGCTGACCGGCAACATCATGCTGATGGGGACGTTCTCCGAAGCGGCGATGTCGGATGCCAGGTTCCTCATACCGATCAGCCTTTTCGTTACGGCCGTCGTCATGATGCTGTTCGTAAGAGCGATTGTGCCGAGCCTGGTCATCCTCTCGCTGCTCGGGCTCAGCAGCATGGCGACGATGGGCCTTGCCGGATGGGCGGGGCATGTCGTGAACACCGCTACCGTTGCCGTGCCGATCATTATCATGACCGTCAACATGGCGGCCGCCGTGCGCATCGTGACGACGGCTTTGGGCCGGTTGGGCAAGGGCGATACCAGGATAGAGGCAATTCGGGAAGCGGTGAGGCTCAACTTCAGGGCGGTCTCGCTGACCAACTCCACGACGCTGGTCGGCTTTCTCGCCATGAATTTCGCCGATGCGCCGACATTGCGTCAGGAGGGCAATCTCGTCTCGCTCGGCATCTTGATCGCCTATGTGTTCACCTTCACATGGTTGCCGGCGACGCTCTCGCTGTTGCCGCTCAAACCCGCCGTGCAGCGTTCCGAAAAAATGATGATCAAGCTGGGTCATTTCGTGAACGCTCATTACAAGCCGCTATTCGTCTTCTGCGGCATTGTCGTCGTTGCCTGCGGTACCTGGGTTGCCGATATCCGCCTCGACGACGATTTCGTAAGAAATTTCGACAGTCGCTTCGACTATCGACGGGCGTCCGATTTTGCCGAAGACCATCTGACGGGCCTTAACATCATCGAGTTCGATCTGGCCGCGCCGAAAGCGGCCTCGGGAGAGGGCGGCGTCTACGACCCGGCCTATCAACGCCATGTCGCGGCGTTTGCCGAATGGCTGCGCGCGCAACCCAAAGTGGTGAGCGTCTTCGCCGTCTCCGATCTGACGACACGCATCAACAAGGCGATGAATGCGGGGCGCCCTGGAAATTTTGAGACGATCCCTGACAATCCGGATCTGATTGCGCAGTATTTCCTGCTCTACGAGCTGTCATTGCCATATGGGACGTCGCTCAACGATTTCATTCCGATCGGCCGCGATGCGAGCCGGGTGACCGTCCTGTTGAGAAAGGCGACCTCCAGCGAAATCCGCGGATTGAATTCAGCGGCGGAAAACTGGCTGGATACGAATACGCCGCCTGAAATGCACACTAGAGGCGTTAGCCTCAACGTGCTGTTTGCCAATCTGTCGGGCGTCAATATCCGTTCGATGATCGGCAGCACGATCATTTCCATCGTGATCATTGCTTTCGTCGTGGGGTTTGCGCTGCGCAGCCCCCGCTACGGCGTTTTGAGCATCTTTCTGAATATCCTGCCGTCGCTTGTCGGCTTCGGTATCTGGGGATTGCTGGTCGGGACGATCGGGCTCGCCGCGTCGGTAGTCACCGCAATGACCATCGGTCTCGTCGTGGACGATACGATCTACTTCCTGCTCATGTATCAGGCTGCGCGAAAGAGGGGCTTGAATGCGGAGGAGGCGATCAACGATGTGTTCGCTACCGTTGGCGTGGCGATGCTCGTCATCACCGCTTCGCTCGCGCTTGGATTCGGAACGCTGGTCTTCTCGGGCTTCGAGATCAATCGACCGTTGGGCGGGATGACCGCCATCGTCATCCTCTCCAACCTTTTCATTGATTGGTTAATGCTGCCGCCGCTGATGCGCTTGCTGGACGACAGACGAAACAAATCAACGACATAGACGAGGCGATAAAGGTTAATTTCTTCCGCAGGCTGCAGAATTATGGAATGGAAGAAAAACAGGGTTAACCATAGGTTAATATTTGTAATTGCCCCTAGGTTATGATTCCCTTATTGGGTCAGTTTCCTGGTTCTGACAGTGGGGCGGTTTAGTGATGCGGACCTATGAACAGCTAACGGGCGCAGAGGGGCGGAAAATGTTTTATCGGGCGGAGCGTTTCCGTCCCGATCAGCTTTTTCACGGGGTTATCCCCCAGGTCTTTCTTGAGCGTGAAAAGACATATCTGAAAAATCTCAGCATGACGGGGATTGCCGTGCAATCTCCGACGACGGATAGCTGGCAGGGCCGGATCGGCTCGGAAGCCGCTTTCGAGCTGCGCGTGGGCGATGATTGCCTCTATGAGGGCAACGGCACCATTCGCCGCGTCGAACCCGAGGGCAGCCGGACGACCGTCGCCCTGGAATTCAAGACCGGATATCTCGATATCCAGAAGATCGTCACCGAGCATGACGATTTGCTTCTCACGCAAAAACTGGCGGATCCGGCTTTCGGCACGGCCGACGGCATCCTGCCGGAGTTTCAGCAACTTTCGACGGAGATCGTCAACCTCTTCCGTTCCTACAAGGAGCTTCTCGAGGAGTTCGAGGAACATCTCACGGCGACCGGCCGCGAGCGTGAAGAGCGTATGCTGAAAGCTCTTGCCGAATGCGAAGAGCGGATCGTTCCTCAGTGGAAAGAGCTTTGGTATCGCGGCAGCGATATTCTCGAACCCGTCTGGTCGGACCCCCGCGTTCTGGCGCGGCACAAGCGGTTCGCGGAACGCGTTCTCACGCCGGACTTCATGCCCGGCCCGGTGATGCGGCGGTGCTACGAAAAGCCGTTCGGATATCCCGGCGATTTCATCATCATGAACTACGTTTATGAGTGGCAGCGGAAAGGAAAGCGCGCGGGCGATACGCTTTACGAAATGCTGCTTCACCGCATCGGCGTGGAGACGGGCGGCTGTGTGGGGACGCGCCTCAGCATGACGCAGAAACTTATCGGCGAACGCGTCGCGGAGACCGCGAAGACGGCGGGCGACAAACCCATGCATATCGCCAATCTGGGCTGCGGATCTGCCTATGAGATGTATGACTATCTCTCGATCGAGCACCTGCCGCGCCCGGTCAATGTCACCCTGATCGACCAGGACGACAAGGCGTTGAGCCATGCCTATGAGAATGCCTATCCCGAGGTCGTGCGCCATCGCGGCCGTGCGAAGGTTCAGTGCCTCAACGCGTCGTTCGCGCAGCTTCTGAAAGCCGGCGCGCTCTTCAAGACGCTCCAGCCGCAGGACATGATCTATAGCCTCGGCCTGTACGATTACCTGTCCCAGCGCCGTGCGAAAGCGCTTACCCGGGACCTCTACGAGCAGCTCGCCCCGGGCGGCCGTCTGATCCTGGCCAATGTCCGGAAGGGACGCGAATCCTGCGAATGGCCGTTGGAGTTCGTGACCGACTGGAGCCTGATCTACCGCACGGAGGAAGACATGATGGGCCTCATCGAGGGCCTGGATGTCGCCGATGTGTCGATTTCCATCGACGAAACCATGTGCGTCTATCTGCTGGTCGTGGACAAGCCCGCCGACAGTGCCGCGTCCGTGGACGATAAGGAGCTAGCCGGCGCGCCAGCGCATCTCTGAGCTGGATCCGGGTTCGACGAACCGGCTTCTGGGGAAGGTTGCCGTCACCACGGTGCCTTCCCCGACCGTGCTGACCAGGTCGACGCTGCCGCCATGCAGCGCCATGATCTTGCGGACAAGCGGCAGGCCCAGGCCCGTGCCCTGATGGCTGCGCGACATGGCGCCTTCCACCTGAACGAAAGGCTCGAACACGCGGCGGATATCCGACGCGCTGATGCCGATCCCCGTATCGGCCACCGTCAGGGAGAGATCGCCAACGGCGTCGATCCCGAGTTCGACCTTCACGGTTCCGCTTTCCGGCGTGAATTTGAGAGCATTCGAGGTGAGGTTGATCACCACTTGCTTGAACAGCCGCGGGTCGGCGATCAGCCAGGGAATTTCATCGCGCACCCGGAAGCTGAGATTGACGCCGATTTCGCTCGCACGATGGCGGAACATGCGCATGGTCCGGTTGAGCGTTTCCACCGGGTCGATCGGTTCTTCGGCCAGTTCCAGCTTGCCGGACTCTGCTTTCGAGATATCCAGAATGTCGTTGATGATGCTCAGCAGATGCGTACCGCTGCTGCGGATGTCGGCGGCATAATCCGCATATTTCTGTTGGCCGACCGGACCGAACATCTGGTTCGTGATGATCTCCGAAAAGCCGATGATCGCGTTAAGCGGCGTTCTGAGCTCGTGGCTCATGATGGCGAGAAAGTCGTTCTTCGCTCGGTTGGCGGATTCGGAGCGTTCCAGCAGGACTTCCGAGCGCGTCTGCTCGATGCGCAGAAGTTCGTGTTCCACGAAGTTGCGCCGAAGGTGATGCTCCTGCACATAGTTCACGAAGATGCTGGTGCCGATCCCGAACATCAGGAAGGCATTGTTGTTGATGAAGACCGTCGTCGGCATCGGGTTGATGAAAAGCACCACGAACTCATAGGCGACAAAGGTAAGGCCGGTCATGAGCGCTGAATAATAGTAGTGCATTCGCCAGAGAGAGTTGACGTAGCTCAGAATGATCAGCACACCCGCGTAGTAGAAGAAAGACCCCGGCGGGGCTGCGAGAGCGATCATGCCGACAACGGCAAGACCTGGAATGACCATCGCCAGCGCCAGGACGATCTGGTGGCGATAGTTGAAGCCCGGAATATAGGAGATCGCCACCAGGCCCAGAAGCAGCGGGCAGGCGATGGCGAAACGAATGGTCCACGCCTCATAGGTGATGTCGGGAATGACAAAGGGGTCGAGCAGGGCATAAAGAGCGAAAATCACCGCGCCCATTACGATGGAGAGGCGAATGAGACCGATCTGGTCGGCGAAATTCGCGGCGCTGTATTTGTGCTCCATCTCCGGATCGCGGAAATGAAGCGACAAAAGGTCGAGCGAAAAGTCGCGGTCGCGAGAGGGTAGGCCAGACTCATCCTCCGAGCCGGAACGCGTAGTGGCGTCGCCCGCTCCGTCAAGAAAGCTCCCTGAATCGGCTTGGTGGTGAGCTTTTGCCATGTTCCCGATCGTTAGACGACACCCGACAGAATAAGCAGCCACCATAGTTTCAAACTGATAACACTTGGTTAAGTGACCATTTTTGCTTGTCTTTTTTCAATGTGGCGAATTCGGTTGCGGCTCCGTCGACGATGCGGTGTGGCGTGCCTTGCGCGTTGTGTCGCTGCCGTCACCTGCCACACGTCGTGGGGGCACATGGCGGAGCGACCCGACTTCATGCGTTCGACTGTTGTGGAGAGAGGGGCAGCCTGGGCAGAGGGTCAGACGGTCAGGAAATAGATCAGCAGCAGACTGCCGAAAACGATCCGGTACCAACCGAACACGGTGAAGTCGTGACGGCTGATGAAGGAGACAAGCCACTTCACCACGAAGATCGCGGAAATGAAGGCCGCGACGAAACCGACCGCAATGATGGATGCCTGATCGGCGCTCAGGCTGTCGCGTACCTTCCAAAGGTCCACCGTCGCGGCACCGAGCATGGTGGGGATGGCCAGAAAAAAGGAAAACTCGGCAGCCGTCTTGCGGTCTACCCCGATCAGCAGCGCGCCGAGAATGGTCGCGCCCGAGCGCGACACCCCCGGGATCATGGCCAGGCACTGGAAAAATCCGATCTGGAGGGATTTTTTGAAGGTCAGCTCTTCGACCGATTTGATGTGCCCGTCATAGTCGTAGCGTTCGATCAGAATGATCGCGACGCCACCCAGTATCAGGGATGTGCAGACGACATAGGGCGAAAACAGCACCTGCTTGATGAAGTCGTGAAGCGCGAGTCCGATAAAGGCAGCGGGAAGAAAGGCGACGATCACCGCCATGGCGAAACGCTGGGCGGCAGGATCGCCCGTCAGCCCCAGAAGGACGTTCAACAGCCGACGAAAATAGAGAACGCAGATCGCAAGGATCGCGCCGAGCTGGATAACGACTTCGAACACCTTCGAGAGAGACCCGTCGAAGCCGAGGAGTTCGCCGGCGACGATCAGATGGCCTGTCGATGAGATGGGCAAAAACTCCGTCACCCCTTCCACGATTCCAAGGATGATGGCTTGCCAGAAAGTATGGTCGAACATGAAGGGTTACTCGAATGGAGGGCTGCCCGGAGCGCGGTGGAAAGAGCTTAGCAATATGGAGTGTCGGGTGGAACGGAAAGCCGGTCGTTTCGGTTAGAATCCGGTGGCATCCAGCGCATCCTTGACCCGCATGGCCGCGATTTCATAGGCCGCGGCGCGCAGCGTAATCCCTTCGTCATGCGAACGGGACATGACGTCATGCGCCGCGCCATGAAGGATGCGATTCAGCTCCCTGTCCACCTTGAAAAGCGGCCAGGCCCGGCGCTGGAGATTCTGAACCCATTCGAAATAGCTGACGATGACGCCGCCGGCATTGGCGAGAATATCCGGAACGATTTCGACATTCCGTTTCAGAAGGGCGTCTTCGGCATCCGGCGTCACCGGCGCGTTGGCGGCTTCCACCAGATGGCGGCAATTGAGCGTATCGACATTCTTACGCGTGATCGCACCGCCAAGGGCGGCGGGAATGAGGTAGTCGCATTCGAGCGCCAGCAATTCTTCGTGCGAAATGTTCCGGTGCCCGTCGACATCCTCGAGGGTGCCGCGCTCCTGCTTGTGTTTGACCAATCCATCGAGGTCGAGGCCGTCTTTCCCATAGACGGCGGTACGGGAATCCGAAACCGCGATGACCTTGACGCCGAGATCGCGCAGACAGAAGGCGGCATGCATGCCCACATTGCCGAATCCCTGAATGACGGCGGTGGCGCCCGAGAGGGGGCCGCCCCGCGTACGCGCGACGGCGTCTATCACGATGGCAACGCCGTATCCGGTCGCCTTTTCCCTTCCTTGCGAGCCGCCGAGATTGATGGGCTTGCCGGTCACCACGGCGGGGGAATGGCCATAGATGGCGGAGTATTCGGAATGGATCCAGCCCATGATGCTGGCATCCGTGCCGACATCGGGGGCCATGATGTCCATTTCGGGGCCGATATGCCTGTGCATCCGCTTCACGAATTTACGTGTCAGCATTTCGAGTTCGCGACTTGTCAGGCTGTGCGGGTCGCAGTCAATGCCGCCCTTGGCGCCGCCCAGCGGAATATCCATCAGTGCCGTCTTGAGGGTCATGAGGGATGCAAGGTCGCGCACCTCTTCAAGGTCCACCTTCGGATGGTACCGCAGCCCACCCTTGTAGGGGCCACGCGCATTATGGTGTTGCACGCGATAGCCCGAAAAAACCGCTAGCTCGCCATTGTCGCGCACGATGGGAATCTCGACCTTGATCTCCCTGGCGGACAGGGCCAGCAGCTTGTGGATGCTGTCGCTGTAGCCAAGCCGTTCGCATGCGGTACTCAGAGCATTGGTGAAGGTGCTTAGGGTATTGGTCTTGCTGGGCATTTTTGGTCCGTTCCCACTGCGCGGCTTGTCCAGTCAATAGAGCCGGTACCGCTCTTCGTTTTCTGTCGGGCGGATTGGAATGGAAATTGGCGGGCAGGGCAACAGCGGAAAAGCCGTGGCAGGGCGTTGCGCGAAGGCGCCGATGCCTGAATGGAGTGTGAATATGTCTTTCCACCCCTGTTCAGCGGTAAAGCGGCAGTCTGGCTTGGCGGCAGGGGAAAACCCCCGCGCCTCTGCTGCGACTGCCGGATGCCGGACAAATTTGACTTCAGGCTGAGTCCGGAGATTCAGCAAGGGGCGGGCGGCGGATCGAGTGTCCGGTTCGCCGCCCGTTCCGTCGCTTCACCCCGCCGCCAGGCCTTGGCGAATGCGCGCCCAGACGTCATCATCCTTCGTGAATCAAGAAGAACGGGCAAGAAGGGCGAGGGGATGAGCAAAACGCAGCGGATAGGAGAATTTGTCGCTATCGAGCGAGAGGACAGGATCGCCATTGTCACTTTTGACAGGGGCGATCGCATCAATGCTCTCTCCGTCCAGCTTCTGCATGAACTTACGGCGGCGGCCCGGGAACTCCGGCAAGATACCGTGACCAGCGCCGTGGTACTGTATGGACCGAAGGTCTTCACAGCGGGTGCCGACCTGGCGGATCCGGCGATCCGCGAGCGCCAGGAAGCGAGCCTGTTGGAACGGCGGGAAATGCTGCGCGCCGGCCCCGATATGTGCGACGCCTGGGAAGCGGTCGATCAGGTGACGGTCGCCGCCATTGAAGGGTTCTGTATTGGCGGGGGTGTTGCGCTGGCGGCAGCCTGCGATTTCCGTATTGCGGGACGGGGCGCCCATTTCCGGCTTCCGGAAATACCGCTCGGGATGAATATGAGCTGGCATACCCAGCCGCGGCTGGTCAATCTGATCGGGCCTTCGCGTGCAAAGCAGCTCACCATATTCGGCGAAAAGGTCGCCTCCGAACAGGCGTTGAACTGGGGCCTGGTCGATGACTTGGTCGATGATGGCGATGCCTTTGCCCTCGCGCGGCAATGGGCGGAGAAGGCGGCCGCGCTGCCGCCGGTGGCGGTACGTATGGCAAAGCGTGGCATCACGGCGGCCGCCACCGCGCTGAATGCGGCAACCACATTCATGGACGCCGACCAGTTCGCCCTTGCTTCGACCAGCGAGGACCACCGAGAGGCCGTGTCGGCCTTCCTCGAAAAGCGCAGTCCCAGATTTACCGGCCGCTAGCGGTAGCGGGGAGGCAAAAGGGCGCGCCGCGCAGCGCCCGGTTTTCTGATAGCCTCTCTTGCGGAGCGAAAAGAACGAAGACCAAAGACATGCTCAAGATCCGCAAGGTTCCCCTCGATACGCTGCGCGAGAACGTGGCTGTTCTTGCCCATGACTGCGTGGCGCTTCGCCCCGAGGCCTTTCAGGCGTTCAAGCGCCTGCAGGTGATCGACGGAAACCGGTCCATCATCGCGACGCTGGATGTTTGCCATGACGGCGATATGGTCAAGGCCGATGAGCTGGGGTTGGCAGAGCCCGCTTTCAGCCGTCTTGGCTTGCCGGAAGGCACGGTGGTGAACATTGCGCCGGCGCCGAGCCCGCATTCCCTGAACTATGTGCGTGAAAAAATCGACGGGCGAACCCTGACGCAGCATCAGATAGAGGAAGTGATCCACGACATCGTGGGGTACCGCTACTCCGATATGGAAATCGCGGCGTTCCTCGTTGGCTGCGCGGGCTTCATGAGCACGCAGGAATTGCTCGATATGACACGCGCCATGGCCGGTGCTGGCACGACGCTCGACTGGCCGTCCCCCATGGTCGTGGACAAGCATTGCATAGGTGGCATTCCCGGCAATCGGACATCGATGATTGTCGTGCCTATCGTGGCGGCCCATGGACTGACGATCCCCAAGACCTCGTCCCGCGCCATCACCTCGCCGGCGGGAACGGCCGATACGATGGAGATTCTCGCCGCGGTCGATCTGTCCATGTCGGAGATGCGCAAGGTTGTCGAGAAAACAAAGGGCTGCCTCGTCTGGGGCGGCCATGTGAATCTGTCGCCCGCGGACGACATTCTCATTAGCGTCGAGCGACCTCTCAACCTCGATACGCGCGAACAGATGGTCGCTTCCATCCTCTCCAAGAAGATCGCAGCGGGGTCCACCCATCTCGTGATCGATATTCCTATCGGTCCCAGCGCCAAGGTGCGCGATACCAACGAAGCGATGAGGCTGCGCAAGCTCTTCGAATATGTCGGCGATCAGGTCGGTCTGGTCATCGATGTCGTGATTACCGATGGAAGTCAGCCCGTCGGTCGCGGCGTAGGCCCCGTTCTGGAGGCGCGCGACGTGATGAAGGTATTGCGGAACGATGCGGACGCACCCGCGGACCTTCGGGAGAAATCGGTCATGCTGTCGGGCCGTATTCTCGATTTCGATCCAGATCTTCGCGGTGGTACGGGAGAGGAGCGTGCACGGGAATTGCTGGAGAGCGGCGCCGCATTGAAAGTCATGGAGGAAATCATCGCGACGCAAGGCCCCAACGACAATCCGCCGGAACCCGGGCCGAGGCAGGTGGATGTTTGCGCGGAAGCGGATGGTTTCGTCGCTTCGATCGATTGTCTGAGAATTGCACAGCTTGCGCGCATCTCCGGTGCGCCGCTCGACCGGGGGGCGGGGCTCGAAATGCTGAAGCGCGTCGGCGATGAAGTTCGAAAAGGCGATCCGCTGTTCCGGATTTATTCGGCGGGTAGCGCCCATTTCGACCTCGCCGTGGCCGCCGCGGAGGAGGACAACGGGTTCGCTGTGGGGTCCCATCCTTTCGACCGGGAAGCGCGCTCGACATCATGAAACCTGTGCTTCTGTCATTTTGCTGGGATGGTGATGCGCCACAACGGCTGGCGAGCGAACTGGATCTTGAGCACCGGACTTTCGCGCTGCACCGGTTTCCGGATGGCGAAATTCTGGTGAGGGGTCCGGAAAAGGTTGCGCGGACCGTCATTCTCTATTGTTCTCTGTTCGAGCCGAACGAGAAGCTGGTCGCGTTGATGCTTGCCGTGGATATGCTGCGTCGCGCGGGCGCGGACCGCATCGTTCTTGTCTCGCCCTATATGAGCTATATGCGGCAAGATAAGGCGTTCGAGCCGGGGCAGGCGATAAGCCAGCAGGCGATTGGAAAATTCCTTTCAGCCTTGTTCAACCGTATACTGACGGTTGATGCGCATTTGCATCGCACGCCGAACATATCGGATGTGTTTCCCGGCGCGGAAGCGGAAAATTTCATCGCAGCCGAAACCATCGCCGACTACGCGGCCACGAAAGGGTTCGGCGGCGAGGCTCTGGCGGTCGGTCCCGACAGGGAGTCGCGTCAATGGGTCGCGCGTGTGGCGGACCGACTTGGCTGTGACAGCCTGGTCGGCGAGAAGACACGTTTTTCCGACCGTCGGGTGGAAATCGAATTTCCGGTGGGAGGCCTTTCGGGGCGGAAGATTCTTCTGGTCGACGATATCGTTTCCAGCGGCGGAACTGTCATCAGGGCAGCGCGGAAACTGAAATCGAAGGGGGCCGGGCATATTACGCTGGCAGTGACCCATGCGCTCTTCACAGGGGATATCGGCCGCGCTCTGCGCGAGGCCGGCGTCGATGAAATCTGGGCCACCGACAGCGTGCGGCACGAAGCGAGTTGCATCGCGCTCGCGCCGCTTCTGGCAACCGGTCTGTGGAGTGAGTGTGAATAGGAACGGAGAGAGGCAGACATGACCATAACGATGAGTGTGCATGGCGCGGCGCATACCGTGACAGGGTCGTGTTATCTGGTCGATACCGGGGAGGCCCGCTTTCTCGTCGATTGCGGCATGTTCCAGGGCGCGAAAACCGTCAAACAACTGAACTACGAAGCATTTCCGTTCGATCCGGAAAGCATCGACTTCGTTTTGCTTACCCATGCGCATATCGATCATTCCGGACTCATCCCGAAACTGGTCAAGCACGGCTTTTCCGGCCCCATCTATGCGACGCGCGGCACGATCGATCTTCTGTCATGCATGTTGCCGGACTCCGGCCATATTCAGGAGTTCGAGGTCGAGCAGCTCAACCGGCGCAATGCCCATCGAGGGCGACCACCCGTCACGCCGATATACACGGTGGACGATGCCGAGGAAGCGATGAAGAGCTTCAGCCCGGTTTCCTACGATGACTGGGTTAGTCCGCATGCGGGCATTCGTGCCCGCTTCTGGAATGCAGGGCATATTCTGGGTTCCGCCTCCATCGAGGTGGAAATAGCGACCGGTAATGAAGAACTGCGCCAGCTGCGCATGCTGTTTTCAGGCGATATCGGGCCGGAGGTGAAAAGTTTCTATACGGAACCTGAATCGCCGAAGAATCTCGATTTCCTCATTTGCGAGTCGACCTACGGCAATCGGGAGCGGCCGGATGTCACGCTGCACGACCGGCGCGAAATGCTGGCGAGAGAAGTCAATGAGGCATTGTCGGATGACGGTGTTCTGGTGGTGCCGGCCTTTGCCGTGGAACGGACGCAGGAATTCCTGGCCGACCTGTTCGAGCTGATAGGCAGCGGGAAGGTGCCTCATGTTCCGATCTTTCTCGACTCGCCGCTCGCCATCCGGGCGACGAAGGTCTTCGTCGACCATGCCGACGAACTTGAAGACGGGCATGCCTTCAGGAAATACATGAATTCCCAGATCCTGCGCACGACAGAGACGGTGCAGGAGAGCATGGGGATCGAACGCTTCAAGGGCAGTCATATTGTGGTGGCCGCAAGCGGTATGTGTGACGCGGGACGCATTCGTCACCACTTGAAAAACCATCTATGGCGGCGGAACTCGACGGTTCTCATCATCGGTTACCAGGCACGCGGCACGCTGGGGCAGTTTCTGCTCGATGGAGCGAAGGCTGTGCGCATCCAGGGCGAAGAGGTGAAGGTCCGCGCGCGTATCCGGCAGCTCGACGTCTATTCCGGTCATGCCGACGGCTCTTCGCTCGCGCGTTGGGTGGAGGACAGAGCGCCGATCAAGCGAGGCCTCTTCCTGACGCATGGCGAGGAAGAATCCATTGAAGGCCTGCATGAGCGCCTCTCCGAAATGGGACTGGATGGCGAGCGTATCGTCGAGCCGATGCTCGACGATATGTTCGACCTGACGACGGAGGCGCCTGGCCCAAGGGCGCGTCCGGTGGCGCGACGACTGGAGCCGGAAGATGTCGGCAAGCCCGACTGGCACAATGAAATGTCGGAACTCTGGCTGGATGTCGCCGAAGAGATGGAGCAGGCGGCGGACAATCGGGCGCGCAAGGTAATTATCCGCCGGCTGCGAAGAGCGTTGAAGAACGACTAGCTTCCAGGCGCGATTTTACCTGTTGGTGGGACGCCGGCGTTCGTCACGTCTGTCATGGTCGCGCGTGTCGCGGGAACGCTGGTGTGCCGCGCCCTGACGTTCCCTCTGCTCACGCATTTGTCGCTGTCGTTCCATTTGCCGTCGCCGTTGCTCGGCATCCCGTTGGCGTTGTTGCTGGATGCGCTGCCGGCTCTGCCTGTCCATCTCCTGCTGGCGCATGCGCATGCGGTCTGAATCCCGCTGTTGCTGCTGCCGCTGCAATTGGCGTTGCCTATCGAGCTGTTGTTGACGGATCCGTTCCCGGTCGGCGTCCTGTCTACGCTCTCTTTGCTGCTGCCGCTGTATTTGTTGTTGCCGGTCGAGCTGCTGCTGGCGGGTCCGCTCGCGGTCGGCGTCCTGCCTGCGTTGTCTTTGCTGCTGCAATTGCCTGTTGCGCTGTTGTTCCTGAAGCTGCCGCTGCCGGTCCAGTTGCCTTTGACGATCACGCTGCTGCTGTTGTCGGCGTTGCCTCTGCGATTGTTCGTCGCGTTGCCGTTGCCGTTGGCGTTCAAGCTGGCGTTGTCGGTCTCGCTCCTGCGGGCTTATACGATTGCGTTCGTCCCACTGCGGCCTCTGAGCGGAAGGCCGGCGGTCTGCGCGAATGTCTCTTATCCGCAGGCGGTCGCCGTCGAATTGATGGCTGCGGTGCCGCAAATTGGCGTCGCGCTGAACACGGACGCGAACCGGATCGCGGCGACTGCGCGACGCGTACCATTGGCGGTCGAAAGGACGATTGACGATGCGGTCCCGCCGGAGATTGTGCCGGTGCCAATGCGTTTTGCGATAGTAGGTGCGATAATTCTTCCGCACGATCACATGGACATAAACATTGTTCCGGACGAAATCGTTCCGATAGACATAATTCCAGCCGGGATAGTTCCAGCCGGGGTCCCAGCTCGACCAGTTGACGAAGATGCCGATGGGCGACCAGCCGATATAGCCGTCGCTGAACCGCCAGGTAACCCATGCCGGAGACCATACCCGGCCCGGTACCCAGAGCCAGCCATAGTAGGAATCGTATATCCATCGACCATAGTGGAAAGCGGCCCAGCCCCAGTTGAAGTCCGACGCCCAGGTCCATCCGTAGTCATCGTCCCAGACCCATCGTCCGCGCGTATAGGGCCGCCACCCGCCACGCATGTTGCGGGGTTGCCAGACGCGGCCATAGGCGCCCAGCTCATGCCAGCGGCCATAGGGGGAAAGTTCGTCATGGAAATATGCGGCGTCCGCGTAGGAATCCGGATAGGCGGGCCGCGCCTTGGAAGGCGTGGCGACCATGATTACGCCCGAAAGAAGGGCTGCAAAAAACAGGAACGGGAGTCTCGTCATCTCACGCCTCGATTCGTTCTACCGGTCATAGCCGGCGAACCGCCGCTTTCGCGTCGAATGACGTACCCCTGCGGTCCTTATACCTCCGAAAGCAGGGTGACAAAATGGAAAAATTAACCCTCGATTAACCATAAGAGCGCGGTGCGGCGTTGCCGGCCTTTCGCGCTCAGTCGGGAAGAGGCTTGGGAATATCCTCGCCGAGATGAGCTCGCGCCCGCTCCGCCGCGGTCTTTTCCGTGTCCTCCCGGGTTGAATGGTCGGGATGTCCGAGATAGGCGATGCGCCATCCGGCGGTGGCCCGGAAGGTCCGATCCTCCGCGAAGGGATAGACGATCCCCTCATTCGAGACGCCATAAAGAAGCACATTGTCTTCGGATTGAGAGTCAAGCATTTGCTGAAAACCGAACTCTTCCGTCAGCTTCGTATGCCGTATCTCGAAGCCCTCCTTAACGATCAGCCCTTCCAGTTTTTCGAGCGTCGTTTCGTCTTTGAAGAGAATTCGCCCCGCGGGCGTGGTGGCGCTCTCAGCCTGGTCGGCGAGACGGATATTGAACACATTGCCGGAGCCGAATTCGCCCGCATAGCGCATGCAGGCAAGAGCGTTGAGCGGTGCCCGGTGGGACAGAGCGAGCAATTCGCCAATACCGACGAGATCGAGACGCCGGTCGGCATCGTCGGATACGACGGTGCCGAAAAAAGTGCGAAGGCCGGCCATGCGCGCCTTCCTGATCTGATCCCAGGAGGTGTCGGCAAGGATGACGTCGATATCGAGCTTCTTCAGACTGAGAGCGACAGCCTGGGCGAGGGGATTGCCGCCGAGGATCAGCACGCCGCGGGCTTCCGGATCCGCCACTTTCATCAAGCGGGCGAAGGGCCGGGCGGTCAAACCCTGGACAAAAACGGTGACGACGATCACCGCGAAGGTGACGGGAACAAGGATGTCGGCGCCTTCGACGCCGGCTCTTTCCAGTTCGATGGCAAAGAGGGCGGAAACCGCGGCAGCCACGATGCCGCGCGGCGCGATCCATGACAGTACGATCCGTTCCCGCCAGGGCAGTTCGCTTCCGATCGTCGAAATCATCACGGCCACCGGCCGCGCCACGAAAATGATGAAGCCGAGCAGGGCACCGGTGGTAGACCAGTCCATCTCGAAGGCTGAGGCGGGGACGCGCGCTGCGAGTACGATGAAGAGGACGGATGTAAGCAGGACGGTCAGGCTTTCCTTGAAGTCCAGAATATTGTCCGTATTCACATCCTTCGTGTTGGCGAGGATAACGCCCATCACGGTGACGGCGAGCAGCCCGGACTCATGCGCCAGCGCATTGGCGAGCGAGAAGGTCAACAGCACGATGGCCAGCGTCGTCACATTGTGCAGATAGTCCGGCAGGATATGACGCCGCATGATGAAGGAAAGGCCGAAGGCGGCGGCGACGCCCAGCCCGATGCCCGCGCCGAAAATCTCGGCGGCAAGAAAAAGGTCCTCCACCTGCCTTGTCCCCATGGCGACGAGCTGGAAGATGACCACGGCGGCAAGCGCGCCGAGCGGGTCGATCAGGATGCCTTCCCAACGCAGAATATTGGCAAGCGACCGGGTGGGCCGAACGGTCCGGAGAATGGGCACGATGACGGTCGGCCCGGTAACGGAAGCGAGCGCGCCGAAGAGAAGCGCGACTTCCCAGGAAAAGATGTCGAGAGCCCAGGCGGCCAGCGCAATCAGCAGCATGGAAACAAGGGCGCCTATCGTGACGAGTCGCGTGACGACCTGACCGTGCCCCCGGATTTCGCTGAATTTGAGCGTCAGGCTTCCTTCGAAAAGGATGACGGCAACGCCCAGCGAGACGGCGGGGAAAAGGAGGTCGCCGAAAAGGGCATCGGGATCGAAAAGGCCGAGGACCGGCCCTGCCAGCAAACCGGCCAGAAGGAGTACGAGGATGGCCGGTTGTTTCACCCACCAGGAAAACCACTGGGCGGCAATGCCGATGGTGACGATGAGGGCAATGACAAGACCGGTGTCTGGATTGTCGGGCATGAAAGCTTTCTGGCAGTGTCGGAGAGGGGCGGCGGCGATTACTCGCCTTCGGTCTCGATCATTATGACGCGGCCGCAATGTTTGCAATGAACGGCGTCAGGGTCGTGGCGGTTCAGCCCGCAATCCGGGCAGGTATATTTCACTTTCTGGGGCCGGAAGATGGTCTGCGCAAGTCGCAGGAAAAGCGCCACGCCGAAAACCATGATGATAACGGCGAGAAGGCGTCCCGATGTTCCCGTCAGGGTGATATCGCCAAACCCCGTGGTGGTCAGCGTCGTCACGGTGAAATAGAGCGCGTCGATATAGTTGCCGATGCCGGGGTTGATGGGTTGCTGGATGACATAAACCACAGCCGTCACGACGAAGATGAAGACCAGCAGATTGACGATGGCCTGGATAACGGCTTCGTGCCGGACGAACACGGCATAGCGCTGCCGCACTTCTCGCAATACATGATAAGAGCGCAGAAGCCTCAACGAACGAAGCACACGGAGAAACGCGAAATTTCCGGCGATGGCGACGCTGAGAAGGCTGAAGATCACGATGATGTCGGCCAGCGTTTCGAGCTCGACAAGATACTGCCATTTGTTGCGCGCGATAATGAGACGCGCGGCGAAATCGACGGCCAGCACCGCGCCGATCAGGAGGTCCGCTGCGATCATCCATGAGCCGTCGTCCATAAAGGACGAGACGACGAAAAAGCCGATTGTCACCACGTCGAACGCAAGCAGGGCGTACCGAAAAGCGGCGGCGCGCCGGCTGTTCCCGAGATAGAGCGTTCTGAGCTGCGCCTTGAGTGTGTGACTTGTTTTGAGCATGTCGCAGGGCGACCTCGTCCTGATCCTTCGGAATCGCATCCTACAACAACTCACGCAGGGCGTAGATAGGCGCTTCCCGGCCGTTTCGGCGGAAACCTATAAGGCGATTTTCGGGCAGACTGTATGAATTCGTGTGTGTCGGCCGCCTCTATGCGGGTCACATAACTCGACGGAATTCCCAATGACCTCCACCGGGTCCGTGAACACACTCATTCTCGGATAGAGAACCTTTGGGTCGAAAGGAATTCGAACAAGCTGTCACATGAGAGCCGGATCAGGACAACCTGCTGCCGGCCGGTGAGACGAACCAGTAGAGCCCCCCACTCACCAAGCGCGGTTCGTCGGATGCATCCGGCAAGCGGGATAGGTCCCCGGTCAAGGAATTTGAGACAGCTTGTGCCCGGGGCCCGTCATTGCAGCGATCTCTCACCCGTTGCATGACGGTCCCGGGACCTGAATTCGCCAAACCGGGACGGATGACGAATGCAGAGTGACTACATGCCTTTTCAGGTGCCCCCTCAGTCGAACACCACAGTGACGACGGGTCACGGGTACACGGAACGCCAACGCACGATCGGCGACATTCTCGAGTCGGAAGAGGATTGCCGCGCGATCCTTGAAGCGGCCCGTTGGCCTGGCGGGCCGGTTTGCCCGAATTGCGGAGCGGAGCAGGCGGCCTCCCGCCTGACCACCCGGCCGGGCCTTTGGACATGCAAGGCTTGCCGGGCCAGTCAGTACAGCGTGACGTCGGGAACGCAGCTTCATCGCTCGCGTTTGCCGGTGTCGGCCTGGGTCAGGCTCTACTATCTGACTCGTATTCGCGGTCAGCAGCTGAGCAATTCGCAGGTCAGCCGCAAGCTCTCCGTCGCTTATCTCACGGCGCGCAGCATGCTGGAGCGTCTCGACGCGATGGAAAGAGAGCAGCCCGATATGGCTCGTCGTCTTTACGATCAGCTCTATTCGGTTATTCGCCGCGGCGCCGAAAGCTGAACCGTCGTTTCTGCCGGTCGATAGAAATAGGGCGCGTCTGCGTGGCTAAGCGCAGGCGCGCTGACCCAGTGAGTCTTCCAGGAATTTCACGAGATGCTGGATCTGCACGGGTTTGTGGAACACTTCCACCGCCCCGCAATCCGCCAGGCTCGCACGGAAATGCGCGTCATTGTCCCCGGTCATCAGGATCACGATGATCCGGTGGTCTAGCCCGCGCGCCGCCTGCGCTACGCGCACACCATCCCATCCCGGCATGTTTACATCGAGGATCAGCACGCGCGGCTGCTTCTGAACGATCATCTCCACAGCCTCATGACCATCGCCCGCGGTGACGATATCGAAACCGCGCCGGGCGAGGAATTCGCTGATTTCCTGAAGCTGTTCAGGATCGTCATCCGCGATGAGAATGGGAGACTGCATTATTCGCCATGCCGTTCTGGTTGAAGCGCCGTGCCGTACGAAACCGTTTATCGTACTTGTCTGGAGCTGCTTCTCTCCATTTAGACATACGGGTCGTTAAAAGGGCCTGAATCAGGTCGCTCGGAATTGACACATATGGGACATGGCGGCGACGGGCGCGACTGCGCTAACTGCGGACATGCGCGTCGTCGCGCGCCAGAATATCGTCGAGCAGGGACAGGTCGACCGGTTTGGGACAGACGCCGAGAAGCCGCAATCCGTAGGCCTGGCATTGCGCTTCGATGCCGCGCACAAGAGGTTCTTCCGCGCCGGATGTCACGATGATGCTCATATCGTGAAGAGAGGGGCGGTCGGCAATCATCCTGAGGATTTCATACCCGTCGAGCCCGGGCATGTAGAGGTCCAGAAGCAGGATCTGCGGCCTGTAGGCCTTCACGATCTCCTCGAAATCCGATTTCGGCGTCCGAAGAACGACGTCATAGCCCCGCGCGCGAAGGGCATCGGAGCATTCCTCGGCGAAATCGAGGTCGTCGTCGCAGATCATGATGCGTTTCAGGGCGACTTCGTCCTGCATATTCGTCTTTTCCGTCTTGTCGCCCATGGGCCTGGCTCCGCCATATCCGAGATCGTTGGTGTCGCAGATGTCCGCGTGTGAGTGAGTATGAAACTACGCTGTCAGCCAACCAGCTTGGGAACGCCGCAACTCACCCCGTTCACGCCCATATCGAGTGTGCCGACTTGTATGCCGAGTGCTGCGAGGAGCTGGTTGATTGCGGGGTCTAGTGCAGAAAATATTTGGGAGAGGAGAGGGGTTAGCGTGCCGGCAACCACCGTGTCGACGAGTGGCGTCAGGATACTATTCGTCACGAGCGATATCAGCGGTAGCCCCGGCAGAATGGACGTGCTGAGAGAGGTTTGCGCCAAAAGGGTAGAGACGAGACTACTTGTGTGAAGTCCCGCTACCACGCGCTTCTTCGTTCCATTATCGATATCGATCTGGGTAAAGTCCCTGAGACCAGAGCCTGCGCCGGTACTAACAGGTGTGGAACTGGCTGTCACTTCTGCAACGGGACCTAGTACCGATGTGCTGATGGTCGCAAGCGGAGGCGCCGTTTCATCGGGGGTTGGGGCGTCCGTTGTTGAAACGGAACTCGCCAACGCCGTGTCGCTGAAACGTCCGATCCCTACTAGAGCAGTATTTGGAACCCCGTTGAGGCGAACCATAGTGCCACTCCTATTGCAGGGAATTGCATCTATGGTTGCTGTTCCTTCTGCGAGATCGACATAGATTGGCAAAGAGACATTTACCGTGGCTAGCGACCCGATAAGGCTCAACGGATTTATAAGGAGCCCGAGCGGACTACTAGAGCGGATTCAAATTATTCCTGATCATATCCTGCGGCAGCGAAATAGTTTTTACACTCGGTGGGGGTGAAGGCTTGGATTGCGGATGCGAT
>NZ_JAASQO010000009.1 GCF_011762095.1 Parvibaculum indicum
GGGAGCGCTGCGGCCGGCCCGGATAACGCCTCCGTCAGTCCTGTTGCATCGACGTCAAGCAGGACACTGACAATCGGTGCAGACTGTCAAGATAAGGCGATCAGTTCCTCGAAGGCGTATTTCTTCGATCCGAAGGAGCCCGTCATATCGCGGTTCAGCCGGGACATATGGCCGCTGGCGTGGCCGAGCTCATGCAGCGCGGTGCGGTGCCAGTCGATCGGCTCGAAATAGGCCTGCGGCGGCGGCACCTGCACATAGTCGTGGGCCGGAACGTAGAAGGCCCGGTTGCCGCCGATGCGGAAGTCGATGCCGGTCGCTTTGATCAGCGCCTCGACCGTGGGCTCGATCAGCCCCTCCGGAACCGGCGGCGCAGCAGCCGCCACGTCCTCGGGCAGGTTCTCGCACTGGTCGGTGTTGAAAACAGTGAAGCGTTTCAGGAACGGAATCGCCTGTGCGTCCTCGCCCGTCTCTCGTGCGCGGCGCTTTTCGTCTTCGGGCACGAAGCGGTCGGCATAGACGACCGTGGTGCCGCGCTCGCCCTTGCGCACATTGCCGCCAAGAGAGAGGGCTTGGCGGAAGGTGAGCCAGCTCTGGCCCGTAAAGCCGCGCTCGATCACCGTGCCCCACAGGAGCAGCACGTTGATCCCGGAATAGGTCCGGCCGGTCGAGGCATTCTTCGGCATGGCGAGCGGCGCGTTCGCCGCGGCCGTACCCCAGGGCTGGACCCAGGGCACACGGCCCGCCTCCAGCTCGGCTATGATCTTGTCAGTGATCTCGGAATAGAGATTGGTCCGGTCGCGCCTGGCGCCGGTGTTTCGCTTGTGTCTGGACATCGCGGTTCTCCGCGACGGGCGCCAAGGGCCTCTCCCTCGGCTTCCAACCCGTCACGGCAAACCGGTCCGCACTCTCACTCTCGGGGCGTTGCGGGGTGTCCCCGCAGAAGGGGTCGGGCGAGACTACAGGCTCGGCCGCAGGGGAAGGCCTTCCCCTCCTGGGCTTTCCAGATCGCGAATCACTGACTACCAATTAGCGGGATGTTGACTTCCAATCAGCCGAAGGGGATAGTTCCAATTGTCCGGGGATTCGGGGATGAGATGTTCAAACGATTTGTAGAGCGCCGGGCGGAGGAAGCCCTTTCGGATACGCCCGTGGTGCTGATCGTAGGACCGCGCCGGGCCGGCAAGACCACGCTCGTCAAGAAGATGAGGGAAGCCGGTCGAGACTATATCACGCTCGACGATCAGACCGTCCTCGAGGCTGCCCAGTCCGATCCCGCCGGTTTCATCCGGGGCCTGGACCGGGCCATCATCGACGAGATCCAGCGCGCTCCCGACCTGCTTCTGGCGATCAAGAAGACGGTCGACGAGGATTATCGTCCGGGCCGGTTTCTCCTCACGGGCTCGGCGAATGTGCTGACCCTGCCACGGATCGCCGACAGTCTCGCCGGCCGGATGGAGACCCTCCAGATGCTGCCGCTGGCGCGGGCCGAAGTCGAAGGCCGCACGCCGACATTTCTGGAGCGCCTCTTCGAGGGAAAGCTGCGAAATCAAAGCAAAGCGATCGTCGGTGACGATCTCGTTCAACTTGCCCTGCTCGGCGGCTTTCCCGAAGCGATCGCCCGAGACAGCGAGCGGCGGCGGCAGGACTGGGCGCGATCCTACCTCACCTCGATCCTCACGCGCGATCTGCGGGACATCGCGGACGTGGAGAAGCTGACCGAGCTTCCGAAATTCGTGCGGCTCCTGGCAGAGCACTCCGGTCAACTGGTCAACTATTCGCAGTTCGGGGCGGGCATCAATGTCAGCCACAAGACCGGACAGCGCTATGTCGGGCTGCTCGAACAGGTATTCCTGATCGCAACGGTGCAGCCCTGGTTCACCAATGCGCTGAAGCGCATCGTGAAGACCCCGAAGCTGCATTTCCTCGACTCCGGTCTGCTGGCGACGGCGCGGGGGCTGACCTTCGACAGGGTGAAGGCGGATCGCGGAACATTCGGCGCACTGCTCGAGAGTTTCGTATTCTCGGAAGTGCTGAAGCTGATGACGGCCTCAGACCTGCGGCTGACGCCTCACCATTTCCGGGATCGGGACATGCGCGAAGTGGACATCGTGCTGGAGCGCGATGACGGGATGATCGCAGGCATCGAGGTCAAGGCGAGTGCCACGGTCAAGGCTGGTGATTTCACCGGCCTGCGGGCGCTGGCCGAAGCCTGCGGGGACCGCTTCGCCTTCGGCGTCGTCCTTTACGATAGCACGGATGTCGTGCCGTTTGGCGACCGGCTGGCGGCGGCGCCACTTTCATGTTTGTGGAGCTGAAAGTCGTGAAGGGGCCTGCAAGGCTTTCACCACTTGATGAAGGCCGACAGCAAACTAGCACTAGCGGTTATTGCGGAATTTCCCCGACGAGGAGTCGGCAGAGACGGCAGGCTCGGCCGCAGGGGAAGGTTCTTCCCTTACAATCGCAAGACCGGATTTCGGGAACCAGGAGCGACGGACTTGGGCTTTCCGGCTCGTTAGCCGAGTTGACCGTGTCGTTCGAGCAACCGCATCAGGACACTGTTGGCGTGGGTGAAGTTGTCTCGCTGATCGCGAAGTTGGTAGGCCCATTTCGCGCCGTGGAAGAGATTGTTACGCAAGCGCCAAACGATCATAAGCAGCGCGAGCATCCGGTCGCGAGGATCGTTGTTGGTCCCATCGATCACGGCCTGGACGAGATCGGGGTGGTCCGATGGGCGAAGCTCCAGAAAGGCAAAATGATAGGTCAATGCATTTTCGGCAAAGTAGCGGTTCCGAAAGTAGGCGAGCTCAACGTTATAAAGCTCAGCGTTGAGCGATCCAGCCGCCGACCATTCATCCACCCTTTCGCGAATACGATCGGCGCGGGCGAAATTGCCCATGATCTGGGCCTCGAAGAGGCTCCAGAGGAAAGAGAAGTCGAAGATCGCGCGACGGTCTGGATCGGGAAGATCACTGAAGCCCGGCGCGCGTGCCTCAAGCCACTGTTCACTCATGCTCGGCGCCCTTCCCTCATGGTTCAATAATCAGATTCATCGTCTTTGGGATCGAGTTCGGAGAAGTCGGTCAGCGTGTCGCAGCGGATGCAGTAGTACATCTGTGAGGCTTCCTGGAAATGCATGCCGCACAGGCATCCGCAAAACGGGCAACATTCGTCGATTTCCAGATCGGCCCATTCCCACACGCCGAGATATTCGGGAACGGCATCGCGATCGTATCCGACGATCTGAAAGGCGTCGGCATTCTTGGCGACGAACCCATCGCGCCCGGCACGCATCAGGATTGGTAGAATTTCCGCCGGTTCGATATCGAACCACTCGCCGCGCACGCGGGTCGATCCAAAATGCTGGTGCAACTGTCGTTCAAGCTGGAAGGCGTCGGCCGTGTCGATCCACCCGAGCAGCCGCAACTCCGAAGGATTGCCGGTTTGGAGGTTGCGTTTGCGTGCTTCGATACTCCTCGCCACCCCGATCTTGACTGGGGAGCATCCATTTTCGTCTTCGCCAATGAAATAGACCGGCACGTCGCGCTCCTTGCGGCGTTACCGGAGCCGGTCGAGCAGTATCTCGACCATTTCCTGATTTGAGTTCGCGACGATGTCGAGCGGCCGGTTCTCCTGACGCATGAGCGCGATCAACAGGCAGGCCGTGAACGGCCAGAAGGATGAGCCGGCCGGTAGGCTGTAGCCGCTGATCATGGCGGTCAGCCGCTCGGCGATCGGCGGGTATTGCCGATTGCCCCAGTGTGCGTGGGTCGGGGTCATCGCATGAATGATCACGGCAGCGAGCGCTATTCCCATCGCACGCTTCTGTTGAACTTGGGCGTAGCTATGCCCGTGTGCTGTTGCGTAGGCGGCGAGGCCGCTCGTCATGAACTCGCGGGCCCAGGTGTCGCAGGCGACTTCCTCTTCGGGCAGCGTCGATGGCGCGCTGTCGTCGACGAGGTACATGACGTGCCGAAATTCATGCAGCAGCGCGAAGGCAAGGGCGAGCGCGACTAGGTCGAAGGCAGCCTTATGTTGGGCGTCACCCAGGCCGTCGCGATCGGTGGTCGGCTCGGGGACGTCCGCCGGCCAGGAAATTTCGGCGGTCTGTTCGGCTGCAATGAGCGATTGGGCGCTAGCGACGCGCTGCTTGTAGTCGAATTCGTACTGCCCCCGTTCGACATCGACGTTGAGCGCCTGGTCGAGCGGCATCCCGGTCACCGTCGCGAGCACCAGGGCGGGCGAATGGACCTCGATCGCGCGCCAGGCGCTGAAGCCGAGCAGCCAGAAGAAGTCGATCGTCTTGGTGTCGAACTTGATGCGACTGGCGTCCGCATTCATCGTGACGCCTTTGACGCTGGGCGCGACTTCGACGGCGTGACCGTACTGGCTCCAGAGACTGCTGATCTCGTCGGCGCGCTCGGGGACAGCGCCGCGCAAGAGGTGAAGTACGGTCGTGCGGTCGGATGGCTCGGTTGTCATGTGTGTTTGGTCTCCTCTGATCAGCGCAAGACATGGCAGGGGCGCCGGTCATGGCGGTTCTCCTTCGCTGCGTGTGTCCCCGGTCTTCTCGGGCTCGCCGGACGTGCGCAAATGGGTGATCGACGCCAGAACCGAGTTCGCCCAGATCGTGCTGCACTCGATATCGCCGTTGCGCTCGAACCAGTGGGTGGCGCCTGGGATGAGATCGAAGGGAATGGGGAGGGCCGCCTGCGGATTGTGGAAGACCTCCAACTCCTGGCACCAAGCTTCCCCCCACGGCCAAAGTGATTGATATTCGTCGCTGCCGACCGACAACTCGAAGTCGATTGGCTCGAGTGCGCCAGGTGTCCGATCAAACAGGATCCCACGGCGGATCATCTTGAGACCGGGCGGTTGCCACCCGGCGAGGAAGCCCATGCGGTTGAACTTGGCCAACGTGCCGGCATTGCTGAAGATGACGGCGGACAGATGCGTGAAGTCCGGTTCGCGGAACAGGCCGGCCGGAATGCCATGTTTGCCGGTGAGATTGGCAATCGACGTGCCGATCGCCCGGCGATGCGCTCCTTCGCCTTCGACATCGGCGCGTAGGCCATAGAGATAGGTGGGAAGCGCCTCACGGCTCCACACCATCGAACCGGATTCATGGAAGTCCGCGATGGCGATGGCGAAGGATCGGCCCTTTACGTGGTCCATCTCGTGATAATTGCGCTGGAGCTTGCTCCGCAGCGTTTTGGCGAAACGTTCGGCGGGCGCGCCGGTCAAGCGCTGGTTGCGATCCTCCGGCGCATGTACCCAGTCGCCGATCCCGCGCGCGGGGGAGGTTTCGGAGTTGGCGGTGACTGCCTCGATCCAGCAGTCGGCGCCATCCTTCTCGATCCAGAAGTCCGGGGAGACGTGGTCCTGCCGGACGATCAGGCCCTGTTCGCGGAAGCAGGCGAGCAGATAAAGCTCGAAGAGCCGCGAGGCGAAATTATTGGTCTGAAGGTCGGTGACGAAGTTGGAGTCGGGCTTGGGAAGCGCGAGATAGCATTCACCGACCGCCACGAGGGCGGGCACATGGCTTACCGTGCCGGCGAGAAGCTCAAACTCGGGCGAGACGCCGCGCGCGCCCGCCTTCATCAGGGGTGGACGGCGCCGTGCGCCGGGCGGAAGCGGTTCGGACGGCTCGCCGCCGCGCATGCTGATGCTGAGATGGTCGAGCGCTGTTTCAGGGGTAGAGAACGGGCCGCCTTCGTCGACGCGCACCCAAAGATGGTCGACGCGTCGACGCATGGCCAAGGTGGTGAACGCCCCGCGCTCCGGATCAAGAAGGATGCATCCGCATGCGCTGCCCTGTCCGACCTGATAGGCGCTGAAGATGTGCGATGGATCGAAGTTCGGCCCTCGCTCAAGCGACAGCGCGTGAAGCTCGAACTGCCGCTGGCCGATGGGTTTGATCAGTAGCTGTTCATCGCCAGCGGCCATCGTCACCCTCGAGCCGATACGAGCGACAGACCGCGGAGCGCGACCGAGACCATGCGAGCGATGGCGTCCTCATTGAGCCTCCGGCACGGCCGCCGGAGCCAAGATGTCGCTCGTCTCCCATCCGTCGCCCGGCGAAGCCCTGCGGAAAAACAGGAATAGGGCTCGTAGATCGCCCACATCGCTTCGATCTGGTCGCGAAGCTGCCGCTCGAAGGGAGATTCCGCAGCCTTCAGGTTCTCGAAGCCGCGAACGAGATTGGGACCGTTGACGTCGAGAAGGTTGGTCATCGTCAGGCCCCTGACATCCCCATGCGCAGAATTTGATCTCGCATGTGCTTGAAACCAATATTCGCACGTGCCCATAATTGATCTGTGGTTATTTGGCCTTTGGTTTCTTCGGCTTTTGCGTTGTTGTCGGATACCCGAACGGCAGAAAGAAATGCGCGACGCGTATGTGTCCATGGGTAGGAGCCAGGGCTGAGTCTCGCTCATGTTCGGTGTCGAAACCGGCCGCGTTGAACAACACAGATGGTTGCGTAAAAGCCGAGCCGTCTGCCGCCGGCCGGAGCTTGAGCTCAGCTGCCATGTCTTTCTGAGCTAGCAACTCCCGGATGGGCGGAACAACATCCGACTCCGGATCAAGAAGAACGCCAACCATGGCGGCGACTGCCTGGCGCCGGCCATAAATTCCGGTGACAAATCGTGCCAAGCCATGTTCGCGCAGATAATGGTCTCGATGCCGCTTCTGCTTTCCTAGACGCTTAAACTCGAACACAAGCTTTAGATCCCGGGAGGAATCGTTCCATCCATAAACGATGTCGGTTCGGCGCTCCTCGAGCATCTCGCCTGTCGCCGGATCTATGTCTCCAATAATGTCCTCTGCAGCCCACATGCCGAGGAGGCCACGCTGTCGTGCGGTGTAATTCTCGATGTAGACCTTGAGCCGTTTCGTTAGCGCCGTCTCGTTGGTTTTGGGGTTAAAGTCGGAGCGTGGTCGTTCAGCCAGTTCTGCCCATGCTTGGCAAAGCGCTTCTACGGCTTCCGTAGCGGGTTGAATGGGAAATGCAGTAAGCCAGTCATCAGCTACCGTCACGCGGGCACTCCCAGTTTCCCGGATGAGCCGTGCGATTGCACCGTTCTTACAATTTGCTCGGCATCGCGGAGAGCTTGCCGAATGGTCCAATTGCGCTTGGCAAGTGGTCGAACGAGGTAAAGTGATTGATCAATCCAGATATGTGCATCTGGAACCAGCGTTAGAGAATCTCCAAGAGGAATGGCTCTTAGGCCTGAAACGCGAAGCTGGTCCAATGTTTGAAGAACAAGCTCGTCGCTGATGCGCGTTTCGACGACGGGCGCCGCGGTGGACTTCCCTTTGTAGGAGACACGAACGATTCCAGATGGACCGGCTCGCCGAGGGTCACTGGTCACCACGTCGACGTGGAAACGACCCTTGCCGCGGGTTTTGGCGCGCCAATCTGTCAGAGACGTTGCAAGTGCCTGGGCATAGATCTCGAAGTCACCGCGCTGGGCGGAATGCTGTGCCGGTGTATCGAGGCTCTTGAACCCACGTGGCCGGATAGACGGCATGAGAATATCGACTGTCTCGCGGACAAGCTCCTGCTCGTCGGGATCAAGACCAAAATAGGAAAATACGGCCCGATCCAGCTCTGGCTTCACTTCTTCATAGCGTTCGCTTTGTTCGAGCTCTGGGAGATTGGCGATTTCGGACACGTGGCGTGAGACACTCGACAATGCCTTGGAGGCGGCATCCAAGTCGGGAGCGTCCTGCGGCATAAAGAATGGAAACGTCTCGACGTCCTTGAGATGGACTCCATTTCGTTCGCACAGCATTTTCCAGCCACGCATCATCAGGAAATAGCGTGCAAGACTTGAACGCAGATATACGGCGACGAACTTAAGAAATTCGGCATCCTCCTCCGGACCGGAAATCA
Source organism: Parvibaculum indicum (assembly GCF_011762095.1). Lineage (GTDB taxonomy): Bacteria > Pseudomonadota > Alphaproteobacteria > Parvibaculales > Parvibaculaceae > Parvibaculum > Parvibaculum indicum. Next base: position 7,895 of record NZ_JAASQO010000009.1, read on the forward strand.
CACCAATGCTGTGGGTGAAAGTTGCTGGTCCGTCGTAGTAGGCCGCTCTGACATTCAGCTGTTCCCTAGAAAAACCATCTGGGAACAAGACGCGGGGGCCTTCGAATACGCCTAACACCGACTCGTTCAGGCCAACGACGGTACTCTGACCTTCGGGCCACGACGTAAGGAGGTCTGGATGCAACACAGGTGAACCCGCACTCAGGGCAGCTATAGGCACGAACCGTTTGTCGCGGAGCGGTTCGGCGCTGACCGGCTCGCGACTCTTGTCGTTCAGGTGGATTCCTTTTCGATATATCCAACGACGATATTCGCTGGGGCCGCGCCAGAAGTCAGAAAATGTGCCACGCGCAGTGAGGCGAGCCCAAATCGAAAGGTCGTTTGCATCACCCCACATCATAGTCACCAGGAGTTGGGGATCTTCGGCCACTGAACGCGTTTGGAGGCGATGCTTGTCGGCGGACTGCATTGTGAGCCGGCCAAGGGCGAGACTCATATCTGCTTTGGGCACGCAATATTCGAAGGTTTCTTCGAAGGGAATTCGATTGGGAAGCCGCTGCGGTCGCGCAGTGCCGAGAAAAACGTGACAGGTGTTCTCCGCAGTGGGGAAGAGAAGCCCTTGGAGATCGCCAAAATTGATCAGGCGCGATGGCTGATACTGCTCTAGAAGATGCGAAACGAACCCTGCGCTGGATGGCCCGAGAAACTGCCCGATCGGCAGAATGAGGCAAAGTTGTCCACCCGACTCCAGAAAGTCGATGGCACGCAGCGCATACGCACCGGCGATTTGGCGACGTACAAACGGAGCTTCGGCTCGCTCTGCCCACAAATCTGCGCTTGTCTTAGAGGAGCCTTCCGGTTCGGCCCAAGGAGGATTCGAAATGACAAGCGAGAAGCGCTTGCCGCTGAAGGCATGATCATCACGGAAAAAGTCTGCCGCTTCCTCGCCATAGGTTAGGTTCGTGCCGTTCAATGACGGCAACTTCGTACCCTCACGTTCCTGCGCTTCCATGATGTCGGCAGGATCGAGACCCTCCAGCAATGACAAGTAGAGACTGAACGCGGTGACACGACAGGCCATGAAATTGATGTCGCCGCCAAAGATACGGCTCCTGAGCAGGTTCGCCCGTTCGCGGAAATGTAGTTGGCGACCCTCACGCGCTTCCGATAAGGCAATCAGCCGACGGTAGGCCGTAGTCAAAAGTATTCCGGATCCGCATGCGCCATCGAAAATCGTTTCAGATAATGGATCGGGCGAGTTCGTGAATGCTTGGTCGACCGTGAGCATCGCGAGATGACGCGGCGTGTAATATGCGCCGTCCTTTGCCTGCTGCTCGTCGGACAAGAAAGATTCATAGAGACCGGAGAGCAACTCGACCGGGATATAGCTGAAATCGTAGTTCCAAAAGTCACCCTGGCCGGTCCGCATATCGGTGCGAAGCAAGAAGCGATTGATAAGGCCGAAGCCATCATCCGTGAGCTTGGTCCAGGGATCGTGGCGATCATCGCCCAGAAAGTCGCCGTTGAAATCTGATCGAAGTGCGTCAATCAGCGTTCTTAGCCCCGCGCGGTCACCTGCGGCGACAAGATCATGGAGTTGAGCCACGTGACGTCGATTGCGGTAAGTGGCCCCTACGATCTCACGGTGTTCCAAATAGGAGACGAACAGAACCTGGCCCATGAGCAATTCGGACAGATGACGGCGTTCGTGGTCTACCGAAGTTCCTGAGAAGCCCCGTTCAGTGAGCTGTGAAACGACCGTGGAGAGATTGGCGAGCAATTTTCGGTCGACTCGCGCCTTTACATCGAACCAGTTGGGGACGCGCCGGGAGACGTTGGCGGAAGCTATGTCGAGTGCGGAAAAAGGACCGTCCGGTCTGGCGTCATCAAGGACGAGCTTTTCGCCGGCATTGCGCAGCTTTCGAGCGGGCAAGGCTTGAGCCGTGTCGCCCGTAACCTCGATGACGACGGTAGCTAGATTTTGGTTCCATATGCGTTTGCGGATTTCGTCGAGTGCTTGAGACGAAAGAAGATCGCCATCCTCTCCTACGAACACGACGGTAGGCACACCCTCTACGTCAAAGACAGCCTGCGCGCGTATAGGGCCTTCTGGCTTCAGGAGGGTCTTGAGTTCAAGCGCATAGGGATGGGTCTCGGGAACGTCCTCGCCGCGACGATGCAAGACGGCAGGTTCGGCGTTGTAGCCGAGCCTTTCCAGCCAGTTCTGCATCGCTCCCGTGCTCATAGACACTGCTCGTTCAACTTCACGCCAGATGAGAACATAGCAGGAACATTTGGAATCGGCAAAGGTGTTTGCCTAAACGACCGCTTGAGATTTCCGCCTGCCCTCATGCGGATCGCCTCCTGCCTGAATCGACTGCTTTGGTTAGAGCTTTCGATCCGTCGGCGCGGTGCAGGTTCGGCAAAGAAAAAAGATCGAGTTGCCCGCGACCAGTTGTGACGTCAGGGAGAGCAAATCCATCTCGTAACACGTGTAGGTGCGGATCGAGGCGGATCAGTAGTGCATCACCAAAAGCGATAGAGGCATCCTCATCGACGATTATCCATTGATCGGGGGTCATGGCTATCCGATGTCCCCACAAAGTGATGAAAGAGCGCTTACGCAGATTTGCCCGCAGATTGATGAACGAGGTCTTGTGCGCTTGCAGTTCCACATGGAAACGCTCACGCAGAAGCACTGCAATTCTCAACACGAGAATGGTTTGCCAACTGAACTTGGCTGGCGAGCCCTTTTTCTTTGGCCGGACATCGGCTGGTATCAAGGCGCGCCGGCTAGTCCACTCGCGGAGTTTGTCCGTTGAGAGGCCGGTTAGCTCTGAAGCGATCTGTGTTGGCACATGTCGCAGTGGATCCCTCCCTGAGAACGGGTATCATGCCCTATCTTTGATCAAGAACGGGTATCATACCCGTTCTGTGGCGTAAAGGACTCGGAGCGCACGGGCTCAAGCCCGACGCCATTGTCATCGACGATGATTTCGATGTCATCCGGCGCACGCGGGTTTCGGATCGTAACGGTGATCGCGCCCCTGTCCTGATACTGCTCCCCAAACGCATCTTCGACGGCATGGAGCGAATTGCTCACGGCCTCGAAAACGGGCTGTAGTGCCTCGGCCGCGAGCGACGGCTTCGGCAGCCGCTTGACCCGATTGACGATGTCCCCCCGCATCGTAGTCATGGCTGTACCTTCAATCTTCCCCCATGACGAACCAGGCGTGCCCCTGCCGGATCGTAAATGTACTCGGTGATCGTGCCATCTTTGATCCGTTCAACTGCATCGTCGATGACGAAGATGGGGACAAGGAACCATTCGCGCGGGATGACGGGATTGCCGAACCGATCCTTGATCTCGATGTCGAGCCTGGCCGGATCAAAGATGCGATGGATGATGTTTTCAAGCTTGGTGCGATTGATGTTGTAGAGGTCGTATGTGGCCACAATCTCTACATCTGCCATCAGGAAGGTGGGGTCGATCTTGGCGTTCGCGATGCGGCGCACCACCTTCCCATTCGTGACCCCGATCTTGTGGAGCACTTCACGGTGCTCAGCGACGGTCGGGTGCTGTGATTTGCTGCGAAGCACATAGATCGTGCCGCTTGCCTCGTCGTCGTCAGCGGTTTGATCGGTAAATAGCGGTCCCGCAACCGGATCGGTGATCCGTCTGCCGGCCTCATCCTTGTAAAGTGCCCGTTGCAGTGACCGCAGCAGCAGATTGCTCTCGGTGCCGTTGGAATAGATGACGCGTAGCCGCGCGTCGAGCTCGCCGTTGGGTGCTTTGAATGGTTCGCCGACCTCGGCAACATAGGCGGTCTGCCCGCCCAGAATGAAAAATTCGCCCTGCTTGATGTCCGCCTTCAGGAAACCGGCGTCTTTGACAAACCTGCGCGAGGCCCGGATTCCGTCTTTGAGTTCCCGCTGAACCTGCTCGAAGAGAGGTTGGAACTTCTCAAAATCCTCGCACCGTTCACGGTTCGCGATTTCTTCAGCGGCGCGCTTCTCGGCACTGGAACGGACGTGCCGCAAATCCGTGATGTCGGCTGTTTCTGCCTCCACCCCGAGTTCCGAGAGAAGCGCTTCATCGTCCAGCTCATCGATCTCAGGTTTCGGGGTGGCGGCAACTTCGCCTTCAAGCAATCCCTGATGGTCGAGCGGCCCAAGCAGTGACCGGCATTCTTCAAGCTCGCGGATGCGGTCAAGCCGGACGGCGTAAAGCCGTTCGAAGATATCCCGGTCTTCGCCGTGCTGCGGCGCGTGGCCATGCTCTTCGACAAAGTGCTGAATCTCTTCAAAGCCTGCAATAATGCGCTCCTCGCGCGGCGTGCGGCTCGCGGCTTTCCTGGCCTCGATCTCAACGCCAAGCTCTTCGAGAAGGGCATCATCTTCTTCGGTGAAACTAGCCATTGGCGGCCTCCGCCTTCATGCGGGCAAGGAAGGCAACGCCTTCGGCCATTTTCTTTTCCCAGGCATCGGGCGACGTGATCGAAGGCAGCCGCCCGCGTTCCTGCTTGAACTTGAGCGCACGCTTGGCGAGATCGCGCGCTTCTTCAGGGGTAAGGTTCGCGCGCTTGCCGGAGATTATCGCGGCAACCTGCTTCAGGCTCTCTTCGCTCATGGTCTTGGCAAGGATGGCGTAGGCCTCCCCGAACGGATTGATCTGGTCGATCAGGTCGATATCGAGCTCGCGCACGTCCATTGCATATCTGCGCACACCGTCGATCAGCGCGGTGTTGCCCTTCTCCTGCTCTCCGTCTCCGACGGCGATCTCTTTCGCCTTCTGGGTGAGGTTGAGCGCCGCGATCGCGTGCTGGCGGACGGCCTCCTGATCCTCAGCGTCAAGTTCGGGGAATTTGTCCTTGATGATCTTGCCCATGCGAACCTGGGTGAGTTCCTCTGGCACAAGCTCCTCATCGAAAAGCCCCCGCTCAATGGCAGTCTTGTCCTGAACGAAGGCCGTAATGACCTCGTTCAGGTCTTCGCGGCAGATACGCTCGGCCTCTTTGGACTTCGGCTCGGCAAGGCCTTTTATCTCGATCTGGAATGTGCCGCGCTCTTCGTTGAAGCCGACATTGCATTTTTCAGGGTCATAGCCGCCTTCGCCGTAATCGAAGCCTTCCGCCGCCACGCTGGCCGGTGTTTTGGGCTTGAATTCAAAGCGCGGCGCGAGAACCTGCTCCATGAGCAAGCTGGCCGCGATAGCTTTCAGCGTATCGTTCACGGCTTCGGTGACGGCCTCTTCGGATGCATCCGGCTCGGCAATCAGGTTCGTGAAACGCGCGCGGGTCTTGCCTTCGGCATCACGGGTGGCGCGGCCAATGATCTGCACGATCTCGGTCAGGCTCGCCCGATAGCCGACAGTCAGCGCGTGCTCGCACCAAATCCAGTCAAAACCTTCCTTGGCCATGCCCAGGGCAATGATGATGTCCACATGGTCGCGGTTGTTTTTCTGCGCGGAGTCTTTGAGCGCCGCTGAAACCTTGTCCCGCTTGGCGGATTCGTCATCCACAAGATCGGCGATCTTCAGCACCCGGCCTTCCGGCGATTTCACAAGCTGAAAGCCGGTTTTCGGATCAGTGCCCTGCCATTCGCCTAGGGCGTCGATAATGTGCTCGACCTCCCTGTGCTTGTCCTTCGTGCTCTCGCGGGAATTGACGTTCGGGATATGCACGATCGTCTTCTCGGCCGGATCAAGCACGCTGAGAATGTCGTCGGCGTAGGAGCCCGCGTAGAAGAAATACCCGATATCAAGCGTCTTGAGGTATTTGTAGCCGTTGAGCTGCTCATAATAGGTGTAGGTAACCGTATCGAACTTCGCCTCGTCATGCGGGGCAAGCACGGCCTCCGCATCCCCGCGAAAATACGATCCGGTCATGGCTACCAGATGCACCTTGTCGCGCGCGATGAACTCGCCGAGATGCTGGCCAAGCTTGTTATCGGGATTGACCGAAACGTGATGGAATTCGTCAACAGCGATCAGCCGGTTATCGAACGCTTCCACCCCGAATTTGTCCACGGCAAAGCGGAAGGTGGCATGGGTGCAGACCAGCACCGTATCATCGCTTTCAAGGAAGGCTGCGACCGAACCTACCTTACCTCCGTTGTCAGAGCCCGGCGCGTTGCAGAGGTTCCACTTGGGCTCCACATGCCAGTCGGCCCAAAAGCCGAATTGCGAAAGCGGCTCGTCATGGAAGCTCGCGCCGATGGATTTTTCCGGCACAACGATGATCGCCTGGCGGAGCCCCTGATTGGCGAGCTTGTCGAGCGCAATGAACATGAGCGCGCGGCTCTTGCCTGAAGCAGGCGGCGATTTGATCAATAGGTACTGCTCGCCGCGCTTCTCAAAGGCCCGTTCCTGCATCGCCCGCATGCCCAGCTCGTTCGATCTGGTCGAACTGCCAGTCCGGGCATAGGTGACGGTAACTGAGGGAACGGATTTTTCGGCGGTCATGGGCTTAGGCTTTCATTTTCAATTTGGCTATTTTCAAATCTTTTGTCGCTATCATCCCCGTTCTCCCGCAACGCTGGCAAGTGCCGCCTTGAGTACTTGGAAACAGACTTTCGCAGTGTGCTCATCAGGCGTGAAACCGGATACCATCTGCTCGTATGGATGAATGTAGTTGCGGAAATCCCGCAGCCCGTGACTGAACTTCTTCACATCGGGTTTGAGCACGTCAATCTCGCAGGCAACATCTATAAACTGGGAAAGGCTCCATTCGTGAAAGCGCCTCACGTTGCCATCACCGTTCTTCGGGCTGGCCGAAGCTTGATTAAACCTGGAGGGCTCCTTCTGTGCCGCCCCGAGAAGCACGGCTTCGAGCACACTGCCGCAGAGAAAGATGACAGAAAGATATGCGCCAGCCTTCAGTGCTGTCCGTGCCTCGGCAAGGCGGTTTTCAATGATTGGAACGGCCTGCGCTTCGATCGGCAGATTTTGCACGTTAGGAACCGTGAATTCACGATGGAGAAAATCGTCAACGGTCTGGGTTGATTTTGCAGGCACAGGCTTCCCAGAAAGCCGTGCAACAATTGCTCGCGACTTTTCGAGAACGGATGCATCGGTTTCCCGATTGTTCAGATCGCAATCGGCTTCATATGAATCGAGCATCTCCGACAAAACCTTGCCGACCAAAGCATCTGGCTCACGCTCCCAGAAAGCCCGCATCTTCTTGGCCTTGGAGGTGCCATAGGTCTGATATTTCGTGCCGTGAATATCGATCTTGTGGCGACTGAAAAACTCGCCAAAGGTTGCGTCGGAGTAATCCAGAACATAGCCGCTTTGCATGCCAAGCAGCTTTTCAAGGTAACGCTTTTCAATATCCGTGAGGCTGCTCATACCGCCCCCGCTTTTCGCTTCGCCGGATTGGCCGCGGTCATCTTGGTGTATAGCTCGAACAGCTTTTCCAGCCGTTCCGTATCATTTTTGAAGCGGCGACCGATATAAATGCGCTCTAGCACCTCATCGTTACGCTCATGCGCTTCGCGGAGGTCGGCGGGCATCTTTTCGGGATCATAGAGATCGGCGATCGTCGCCGGAAAATGTGCCTCCCGTGCCAAGAGGATGTCCTTCGCACAGCGGGTCAGATCAGCTTTGTTTTTCTCGGTGAGGCAAGGAAGCGTGAAGGTGTTGTACCCCAGCACATTGGAGTAGCTAATGCGCTCCTCAAGCTTTCCGCATACCGCTTCAACCCAGACTCTATGCATTCGGGAGGAGCAAAGGGAAAAAACATAGAGATCGGAATCATACACTGTGAACAGTTTATTTGTAGCAATGCTATTCTTGTCGAGTAATCCACAAGGAATATAACGTCTCTTTTCGGAGGAAACCTCGGGAACTACAATCGCCGTCTTCCCATAGTCTTGAATTTGGATAAAGCGATGGGCGTCACTTGCACGCCTTCGCGTTGATTCAGCGGGGCTTTCAAGGCGAGTTTTCTTCACTAGATCAATGCGGTGGCTTATTTCTGGGATGCTTTGTGCCTCTTGAAGGTCAGCGTCCTCGACCCAGATACAATATCTCTGAAGGCCATCTATCAGCTCTTTCGACCCATAGAGCGCCCGTACAAAGCGAGCTGCCTCCCCCTCGGAAGAAAGCAAATCTCGACGTTCATTTGGCGAAAGGATGAGATTGCCACCATCCGTGGGCTGATTGCCTTTGAGCATCCTCGGAAGACCAGAAATCGACTCAGAATGGCGGGGAATGAAGACGTCATCGAAATCAAGAAGATATGGATTTAGTCTACCTACCTCTTTGCGCTGACCTTCGTAATAGAGATATTTTTTGCCTGTAGACTCTTGCCTGACGCCTACTACAACGCAGGTAACGCCAGCATTGTTCTGAGCGAGATTTGCCCATTTAAACGATGACTGAGCAAAGAATATTTCTACGTCGTCGCGAAGGAGGGATGGCCAAAGTAGAAAAACTTGCTCGCCTTGGCAAATCGAGTTCGTGGTCACAAAGGCAGCCGCCCCTTCAGTTCTCCTACAAAATTCCGCAGCAAGCCAAAACCAAGCTGATATATAATCAAGATTCTTAAACTTAACCCCCTTGTCTTCTAATAGATTTTTTATTTCATACTTTTGTTCTTTGGATTGCTTCGAGCTTCCGACATAAGGCGGATTCCCACATATGTACGTCTCGCCCCCTTCATTCTCGAAGTCGATCTGCGCCTGGTCGAGTGGCGAGCGAAACAGGTCATCAGCGTGATGTTTGACGTCGGTTCCGGTCGGCGGGCAGATACTGAGCCAATCGAGCTGTAGCGCATTACCGCAGGTGATCCAGTTCATCGCATCAAGGGGCAGGAATTCGGCCAAGGCCTCCTTCTGCCCGCGATAGGTCACGTCGCACTGGTATTCCGCGATGATCAGCGCCAGCCGCGCGATCTCGGCTGGAAAGTCGCGCAGCTCGATCCCGCGAAAATTGGTGAGCGGAATTTCGGTGCGCCGATCGGGCTCGCCGCGCCGCTTGCTGATCTCGGCCTCTATGGCCCGCATTTCCTTGTAAGCGATGACGAGGAAGTTGCCCGAACCGCAGGCCGGATCGAAAACCCTGATCTTCGCCATGCGCTTGCGCAGGTTCAGGAGCATACGGGGGTTGTCATCCGCATCTTCCAGCTTCTCGCGCAGATCATCCAGAAAGAGCGGATTGAGGACTTTCAGGATGTTGGGCACACTGGTGTAGTGCATGCCAAGCGCGCCGCGTTCCTCATCATCGGCAACGGCCTGGATCATCGACCCGAAGATGTCGGGATTGATCTTCCTCCAGTCGAGGTTGCCGATGTGCAGCAGGTATGAGCGCGCGATCTTTGAAAAGCGCGGCACGTCCGTGCTGCCGGAAAACAGCCCGCCATTCACATAGGGAAAGCCGTTTGCCCAACGGGGCAGGTTCGCGGGCTCGCGATCTTTGGTCCTGGTATTCATCGCGCGGAAGAGCTCGCTGATCACTTCATGCGTGTTCGAGGAATCACGGGCGCTCATTTGGTCGATCGTGGCCGTGAACAGGTTTTCGCCGTGGAAGATGTCCGTGTCTTCCGCGAAAAAGCAGAAGATCAGCCGCGCCATGAAGTGATTCATATCAGGGCGGCGATCGGCGGTGCCCCAATCGGGATTGTCCTTCAGGAGCTCGATATAGAGGCGGTTCAGCCGCCCCGTCGCCTTGATGTCGAAGGAGCTCTCGCGGATTTGCTTGACGGTGGTGATGCCCGCCAGCGGCAGGAAAAAGCCGAAATGGTCGGGAAAATCCTTAAATTCACACGCAATCGGCGGCTCGTCCGATGTCAGGTCTTCGGCCTCAAGCGTCTGGCCATCGGTTGCCAGAATGAATTTTGCCTTGGCCTTTGCCGTTGCGGGGCTGGCCTTCAGCGCCGCGAGGGTCTGCGAGACCTCGCCTTCGGGGCAGACCGCGATATGGATGTTGTTGGTTTGAAGGACGCCGCCCAGATCGGACTTGTTGGATTGGCCGCTGCGAAGCCGCTTGATCGTGGTCGCCTTGTTCCCGAATGCTTCCAAAAAGGCGAACGGAAACTCCTGAGCATCAAATGGTTGCTCAGCGAGTGCGGAAATGGCCTCTTCAATTTCAACAGCGTTCATAGGGCTCCCACTTGCTGTTCATCGAGCCCCATCTCTTCCAGAAAGCGCGAGGGCGTTTTCCGGTAGCCTTGGTATTGCTCTGCCCGTGACAAAACGAGCTGCTTCTTCGTGCGCGTGATGCCGACGAAACAATTGCGCCGTTCTTCTTCAAGCTCCGACGGCGCAGCGTTGTATTTGAGGCTTTGCCAGGATGGCAGCACTGACTCCGCCATGCCGATGAGCCAGACACGATCGAATTCCAGACCCTTTGCCGCGTGAATCGTGAGAAGCCGGACGGCAGCTGGGTCGGGGGGCGGCTCCTTGGGCCGCAGCTTCATGCCTTGGAGAAGCTCATCAAGATCGGGCGGCGCGCCCTTCTCGGCCCTGATGGCCCTGTGCGCTGTTTCCCACGCGGCCTTGTCTTCTGCTGCGTCGCTGATGACGCCTTCGGGCGCTTCCGCGGTCGTCATCAGGAAGGTGATCGCCTCTGTGACGATCTGCTGCCAGCTTGACCGGGATTGCACCAGCCGGAGAGCTATCGCTGACAAGTTCATGGCGATCTCGTTCTGGCTCGCTTCGGCAGCCAAAGCCCAGTGCTCCAGGTAACCGGTCCCGGTGGATGCCGCCTCGGCGAGCAAAAGTGCTGTGTCGAGCTGCAAGCCGGCTATGCGGTTTGCTGCCGCTGCGAGCGCTGTGAAGACTTGTCGGTCGCCGGGACGAAGGGACAGGTCGAGGCAGCTCTGAAGCCAGGTAAATTGCGGGGAGATAAATCGGTCGCGCCGTACCGCGATCGAGGCGGTGACGCCCCGCGCCTTCAGGGCATCCAGCACCGGCTGGAGAGTGGCTCTTGTCCTGCCGAGAACTGCAACCTCGCCTCGTTCGGTGGTGGCGATCCCGGCAATATCATCGGCAATGCCGTCGGCTTCCTCTGCGTCCGTCCCGAAGGTCCGCAGCAATATGGCAGGACCTTCGCCGGGAAGTGTCGCGACAAGCGGCTCCTTGCCAGGTGTCCTGTCGGAGTTATGGCCGATGAGATTGTTGGCGGCCTGCACGATGGCAGGAGGGCAGCGCCGATTTTCGACCAACTGGATCAAGTCCGGCGAGAAATGCTCGCGGAACTGTTGAATTTGCCGATAGCTAGCCCCGGCCCATTGGTAGATGATCTGGTCATCGTCGGCGACGGCAAAGACATTCTTGAAATCGTCGCCCGCAAAGAAGCGCACCAGCCGGTATTGAGCGGGCGTCGTGTCCTGGAATTCGTCAATAAGCCAGTACGGGTAAGACTGCCGCGTCCGGGCGGCCACAGCCGGAACCTGATGGGCCAGCCGGCATGCGTCTAGAATCATGCCGTTGAAATCGAGGGAATTGTTGGCGCGCAATGCGGTCTCATAGATTGCGTAAACACGCGCGGCGCGCTCACCGGCCGCCGAATCGCGGAAATGCCGCGCCGTCTTTTCAGCACTGACAAGACTGCTGCGTAGTTGGTCGATGGCACGCAGCCACCGAACGTCATCAGGTGTTACGTCCGCCCCTTCATCAGCGGCAGCCACGAGTGCTTCACGCAACAGCTCCCGGCGGTCGTCATCCTGATCGTAAATGCCGAAGTCGGGCTTGATTCCGATATGGGATCCGTGCTGGCGCAAAATCTGCGCACAGAAGCTATGGAACGTGCCGATAAACGTCCGATCGGTTAGGCCGGGCACGAGAGCTTCGACACGCTCGCGCATCTCGTCGCCTGCCTTCGTCGTGAACGTCAGGGCGAGGATGCGGAAATTCTTGTTCCGGCTGTCGTTCAATATCCGCGCTATGCGCGTGGTGAGCACGGTCGTCTTTCCGACTCCCGGTCCCGCCAGCACGAGCGCCGCGCCGTCCTGCCAGTCCGCAGCCTTGCGCTGCGTTGGGCTAAGTCTGTCGAGGGCTGTCTGAAGTGGATTTGTCATGCGGCGCCACCCAACGACTTGATTAGGTCAACGAATGGTGCGGGCATCTTTGTAGCGAGGTCTTTGTCCACTGCGACGCGCAACGACAGCGTGCCCATATATCCCGTCTTCTTGTTTTTCAGGCGCGCCCTGAACTCATCAAGCGGGCAGGTAAGCGCAGATTTCCCGCCGATCGTACCCATGATCTCGCGCAGGAGCTGTTCATGGCCGTCGGCAAGCAATTGATCCTCAATGTCGCGATCCTGCGGCAATGTTGTAAACTTGCCGGTGAGGTCATCTTCCGTGAAGCCTCGATCTAGAATCTGCTGGCGAAACTTGGTGGCCTCATGATCACCATCCGTAATCATGTGCCAGGGGATGCCGAACGCCTCTGCGAGCGCCGGATAAATTCCCGCGCTGCCGCTCTGCTGAAAGTCGATGACGGCGATCCCGTGCATATCGAGCGGAAGGTTGAGGGCGTTGCCAAGTGCATGGACCAGCAGATACTCGGTCACACCCTCCACCAAAATCCAGCGGCGTGCGAAGAATATCTCGCCACGGACGCGACGGCCGTGGAATCCCAGCTCATTCTCATCCTCCACGGTCGGAAGAACGCGGCACTTGTGCCGAAGCACCGCGATCTCCTCCTGCCGCGCTGCCGGGTCGGCATCTTTTCGGTAGCAATGGGCCAGCGCGTCGGCCATTGCCCCATCGAACCAGGATCCGGCGGCAAGACGGCCGGTCGTCGGGTCACGTTGAAATACACGACCGCCTCCGCCCTGCAGAAACCCGTCCAGCGATGCGTTCCAGGGCAAATCAGAAATCACCATGCCGGGGAGCGCACTGACTTCGGTTTGGCCACCGCGAAGACGCACCAGCCGAAGATCGCGAAGCGGAACATGCTGCACAAAATACGGCGAGTGCGTTGTCATGAGCTTTTGCCCGGACAGCGCCTGCGTCCGATTCCAAAGAGTCCTTGCCGCCTGCGGGTGAAGATGGGCTTCGGGTTCCTCGATCGCGAAGACAGCTTCAATGCCGGGCCGTTCCGCTTCCGCAAGCTGTTGCAGAACGGCAGCCTGAAACAGGAAGATGACCGCCAGACTCTGGAGTCCTTGACCGTGGTGACCGAGCGGAAGCCAAGGCCTCAGATCCTCGTTGCGCATGACAATGCCGGTGCGCTGAAGCATTTCCTCGATAGCGAGTGGCAGGGTGTTGAGGCGCGCCGAGCCGGGGCCTTCGCCGACCGCCACGCGTGTAGCCTCACCGATCATGGTGGCGATATCGGTCAATCGCGGATCGGCGGCGATGATCTTGGCATCGAGATCCGCGAGGGTTTTAAGGGCTTCGGCCTCCAGCTCCGGTGGGATACGGACGCTGCGGAGTAGTCGGCCCCAGTGGCCGGAGCGCGGGGTGAACTCGTCGGCGGCGTCGCGCAAGGCTCCAAGCCAGAAGATCGGCATGTAGCCGAAAAAGCCGGTCAGATTGATAGATCGCCGTCGCTCTGGCAGAGGCTCGCCGGCGGAATCCAGAAACTGCCAGGCGGGATCGAATACCTCCTTGTCGGGGTCCCAGGCGCAGGTGACGCGCAGCGTCAGAGCGTTGCGGACGCCGTCAGCATGGATAGTGATGATATCGGTAAGGGCGGCGACCATGTCGGCGTCCCATTCGTTAGGCTCGCTTTCCTCCATCGTCAGCGTGATCGTGACGGGAGGCTGTGTGCGCGGATCGCAATCGGGGTCAGGGCGATGAACGTCGTTTTCAGTAAACCCCGTTCCGCGCTGCCCCCATCGCCTCGTGAGCACAATACGCACAGCGTCAATGATTGCGGTTTTCCCGGCGTTGTTTTGCCCGATCAAGACGGTTGTCTCGCCAAGATCGACGGTGAGGTCCTTGACGGATCGGAAATTCTGAATGTGGAGCCGGGTGATGCGCACGGGTTCGGTCTCTACGCGATGCTTGACGCGTCGGACCGCGTTGTTCCGGCCCGCACCGGCAGCCGTGCGATCTCCCGCCCCGCCTTTTCCTCGGCGATGCGGATTTCATAGGCGCTCTGCAGATTGAGCCAGAACTGCGGATCGGTGCCGAACCAGTGCCCGAAGCGCAACGCGGTGTCGCCGGTCACGGCGCGCTTGCCCGCGATGATCTGGCTGACGCGGTTCGGCGGCACGTCGATCTGGCGCGCAAACTCCGTTGGCGTCACGTTCAGTTCTTCCAGCTCGTCCTTCAGGACTTCGCCGGGATGTACGGCTCTCATAAACATGGCCTGATCTCCTTCCTCAGTGATAGTCCACGATTTCAACATTGCCCGGTCCGGTTTGACCGTCCGGCCACTCGAAGCAGATTCGCCATTGCTGGTTGATGCGAATGGAATACTGTCCGGTACGATCTCCTTTGAGCGCTTCTAGCCGGTTTCCCGGCAGGGCCCGCAGCGTATCAAGCGAGAGCGCCGCGTTCAGGATCGACAGCCGCCGGGCGGCCTGATCTTCAAAGCCTTGAAAGGCTTTGACGAACTCCCCCTTCGCGAACTGCTCCGTCTTTTTGTCTCGATAGCTCAGGATCATGTGGTTCTAATCGTACAGATGTTGACGCTATACGTCAAGCGTCAACGCCTATCTCCCCGGCTCTTGCTGTCTGCGAACCAGAACCCGCCAGATCTGGACATTGCCGATCAGCGTGTCGAAGCGATTGGCGGTGGTGAGAAACAGATCGAACTGATCATCGGGCGTCGTGGCGATGATCTGCTTGCGCGCGGTTCTTGGTATCCGGAAAGCGGAAGGCACCTTCCCTTTCATCGAGGCAGGCGCGTTGCAGCCCAAGAACCTCCATTCACCGGAAGCAAGTCACGTTAGGCAGCCAGACGACGCTCCGGCTGGTCCTCCTCAACCTCCTCCCCCGCAGCTTGCGTCAGGAAGCGCGCCAGCGCCGCCTTTCTCGAGCCGCGGTCCAGCGCATACGCTGTTTGCTTGAATTCAAATCCGTCGAGCAGTCCTTGGATGTAACCGGATATTGTGTCCGCGGCCATGATCAGCGCCGTATCGATCGTGTGAATATATTTGCTCGTGACCGATCCCTTTGCATGACCCACCAGGGCCGCAATCGTCACTTCGGTGAAGCCCAGATCATTAGCGACGCTGGCGAAGCTGTGGCGCAGGACATGCGGCGTCACATCCGAGAGCGGAGAATCCTTGAAGATCTGCTTCCAATGGTTCGGGAAGCTGCCGAAAGCGTTGTCGTCACCCTGGCCGGGAAAGACATATGTGCCCACGCCACTCGCGTGCCTTTGCTCAAGGTATTCGACGACCGGCAGGCCTATCGCACGAATGGACTCGCCTTCCTTGCTGTCCTCCAGGCGCAGGCAGCTCGCTTCGGTGTCGGCCTCTATCCATTTCAGACCAATCATCTCGCTGCGCCGGCAGCCGGTCAGCGCGATCTGGCGAATGATGTCGACAGTCGTAGCATATTTCTCCTGCTCAGCGGCGTTTCGCAGTATTTGTCCCAGCGTCCGATACTCCGCCTCGGATAGCCGGCGCTTGCGCACGTTGTCCTTTGGTTTGCGAATGCCATGTGCGGGGTTGCTCTCAATGATACCGGCCTCGATGGCATAGGTGAGGATGCCGCCGAGGAGTCCGACTGTGCGCGTTGCGGTTCCTGCGCCGCCGCGGACAATCGCCTTGCCGCGCAACTTCTTGGTCTTGACCGAGACGCGCGTCTTTCCGGCCATGACATCCTTGAGGAATTTGTTGATGTCGGCCTTGGTGAGATCCCTGACCCTACGTGTCCCGAGGAGCGGAATGATATGGCGCTCAATCCGACCGGTGTCGGTAACGATAGTCGTCGGCTTCTTGGGACGCCCGCCTTTTCCCAGGATGAGGCCGGCCTTCAATTCGTTAAGATAGCGCGTACACAGCTCCTTCACGGTGATTGCCTTGTGGTCGAGCTGCCGTTCTTCGGCAGGGTTGTCGCCTTGGGCGACACGGCCGAATTGAATCTTCGCCTCCTGCCGGGCAGTCTCGGGAGTCCAAACACCGTGGAGTCCGATTGTATAGCGACGTGACCGGCCACCCGCTCGATACTGGATGACGTAGCTCCGCCTCCCGGAAGCAAAAACGCGAAGCCCGAAACCGGGCAATTCGTCGTCCCAGATGACATAGTCCTTCTCCTGGACCTCAGCCGCGTCGACAACCCTCTTGGTGAGCTTAGCCATTACGTTCCTCCATCTCAGCCCTGATCTCTCGCGTAAGCACCACGTAAGCAGCCGGGCGGAAATCAGAGCGAATTTTCGGATAGGAACGTCGCGCGTGCTTTTCAGAATATCCAGTGGGTTCAGATGGATAGCGTATCATAGCGTGCCCTATCGCGTTTTTCGGATGGGCAGCTTAAATTGCTCCGAAGGCAGAGGTCTCAGGTTCGAATCCTGACGGGTGCGCCATTTCTTCCTCATCACCCCCGCTTGAAACGCTCCGGGTCCTTCGCGATCAGGGCTTCGAGGTCGGGCATGCCTTTCCTCAGGCCGGAGCGGAGCTGGCGGGTGACGAGCCAGCCGAGCGGGAAGACCGCTTTCGCCTTGCCCCACCATTGCAGTTCGCAGCCTTCGGGCGTTTCGACGACACGGTAGTCTTCCGCGCCGGCCTTGATGGGCAGCGGGCTGCGCTCGAAGCGGAAGGCTATGCGGCGGCCTTCTTCCCAGGCGTAGAAACTTTCCTCGATGGCCGCCTTGCCCGCTTCCACGATGCGCGTGGTGCCGACGCCGAAGGGCTCCGGGCTCGTCCATGTCACGCCGGTGAGCGGCAGCCATTCCGTCCAGGCCTTGCCGTCAAGAAGCGCCGCCCAGACCATGTCGGCGGGAAAGGGAAAGCGGTGCGTCGCATCCGGCGGCGTCGCGTCCGCGTTCAGGAATTCCTCGCCCACTTTCTCATGTTGTTTCAGTTTCTGCGCCATGTCCGTTTCCCGTTGTTTCCATACCGTTTCCTACCACAGCGGGAGAATGCATCCGCCGCCGGAACCTACACAGAGTTTCAAAAGGAAACACACAAGGGGCCCACCGCCGGACTGCGTCTTGGATATGGCGCGCGGCGCCTGCATAATACTTTCGCCCGTGCACCGGCAGTCGACCGCGCGGAGGCACAGCGCGGGCTGTAAAACCTGCAGAGGAGCGCTGCGATGGAGCTGGTACGCTACTCTAGCCCGAGCGCGGCCGCGGCCCGCGGCGGAGGTCCCGCGGTCGAGGAGATCTATGCCGACTTCACGCGGATGAACATAGACTCCACCGACGACAGGCCGCTGAATGTCGACATGGCGATGCGCTTCCTGCCGAATGTCAGCATTGCCGCCATCTCCACCTCGCCCTACAGGACCGAGCGGACACGCGCACAGACGGTGGACGGCAATGACGATTTCGTCCTGACGGTTTCCACGCGGTCCGGCATTTCCGTCTCCCAGCCCGGCCGCGAGCTGGAATTCGGCGCCGGCGAGGCCGGGCTCTGGCAGAGCGACAAGGTCATGACCGCGGTGGCATCCAAAGACGCCCGCCTCTTCAATGTTTCCGTGCCGCGCAACACGGTCCTGTCGTCGGTCGGCGATATCGACGCCGCGCTCGGGGAGAGGGTTCCCGCCTCGGTGCCGCTCCGGCTTCTCGCCGGCTATGCCGAAGGCCTGATATCGGATGCGCGCCTGTCGCCGGACATGGCGGTACTGGCGGAATCCCACATGCTCGATCTCGTCGCGGCAGCTCTGGGGCCCAGGCCCGGGGCGGGCGAGGAACCCGGCGGCATCCGCGCCGCGCGGCTGGCCGCGATCAAACGGGACATTCTGAAACATCTGACGGACCCCGCTCTCTCGCTCGACTGGCTGGCCGGGCGTCACGGCATTTCGCGGCGCTATTTGCGCGGGCTGTTCTATGCCGAGCGGACCAGCTTTTCCGACTATCTGCGCGAAGCGCGTCTCGCCCGGGCCCGGGAATTGCTGTCGAGCCCGCGTTTTGCCCATCTGAGCATCAGCACCATCGCCTATGAGGCGGGCTTCGGCGACCTTTCCGGGTTCAACCGGGCCTTCCGCCGCCGCTTTTCCATGACCCCGTCGGAAACGCGGGAACGGGCGGCGACGCGCCGCAAGCGCTAGACGACGGGAAACGGGGAGACGGGCTCTGCGTCCGGTCCCCGCGTCCAAGCCAGCCAAACCCCCGATTGATAAAAGATTCCCGTAGCGGGCCGGATACGCCGCCATGCGATCCCGCCCGCACGGCGTAGCTCATGCTCTGTTGGGGGATCCAATGTATCGTTCGTCCGTACCCGCGTCCGTCCTGTTTTCTCTCGCCGGATACGGGCGTATCCGCCGTCTGCGGACATTGCTGATCGCCTCCACCGCCCTTGTCGGCGTCGTTGCCCCGTCCGCGCAGGCGGATGAGGTCATCGACGGCGGCACCACGGAAGAGGTCAATGGCGCGGGCGGCGGCACGCAGCCCAGTCCCTGGAATGTGGGAGACAATCTGAGGGTCGGCAACACCTCCGCCGGCACGCTGAACATTCTGAACGGCGGCGAGGTCGACAACCTCAATGGCACTGTCGGCTTTGCCAACGGCTCGACCGGCGAGGTGACGGTGACCGGCACGGGATCGAGCTGGACCAATACGGGCATTCTCGATGTCGGTCTTTACGGCGGCGGTGCGCTCAATATCGAAGATGGCGGCGCTGTCGACAGTTCTTCGGGCCGTATCGGCAATGGGGCCCTCGCGACCGGGGAAGCGACGATCACCGGCGCGGGGTCGAGCTGGACGAATTCGACCAATCTCACCGTCGGCGGCGAAGGCACCGGCACGCTCAATATCGCAGATGGCGGTTCGGTCGGTAACGTGGACGGCATCATCGCCACCCTTGCCGGTTCCACCGGCACCGCGACGGTGACCGGCACCGGATCGAGCTGGACGAATTCAGGCGAATTGACCATCGGCAATGGCGGCGCCGGTACGCTCGATATCGAAGCCGGCGGCACGGTCGCCAGCGACGGGGGCATTATCGGTCGGCAGAGCAGTGCGACCGGCGACGTGACGGTCACTGGCGCGGGCTCGAGCTGGACGAGTACGAACAATATCATTGTCGGCTTCGACGGCGCCGGTACGATCGATATCGCCGATGGCGCGACGGTCGGCAGCGACTCCGGTTCTGTCGGCTTTAGCGCCGGCGTGACCGGCGAGGCCGTGGTCACCGGGGCCGGGTCGAGCTGGACGAATACCAACACGCTCACGCTCGGCTATTTCGGCAACGGGACGCTCACCGTTTCCGACGGCGCCACGGTCGGTGCCGACTGGACGATCCTGGGCAGCAGAGCCGGCGCTACCGGTACGCTCAATATCGGCGCGGCGTCGGGGGATACGGCCATGGGCGCGGGCACGGTCAATACGCCGAGACTCGACTTCCTCGACGGCACGGGAACGCTCGTTTTCAACCATACCGACACCGCCTATGGGTTCGGCGCGGATATATCCGGCAATGGCACGATCCTTCACGAGGCGGGCACAACCCTCTTTTCCGGCGATTCCTCCGGCTTTACCGGCACTTTCGACCTGACCGGCGGTACGATCGGAGGCAATGGCATACTGGGCGGCACGCTCGATGTGGGGTCCGGCGCCACCGTCGCACCGGGCAATTCCGTCGGCACGCTGAATGTGACGAATGCCACCTTCAATACCGGATCGGTTTACGAGGTCGAACTCAATGACGGCGGCTTTACCGCCGGCACCAATAACGACCTGCTGAATGCCGGCGGTACGGTCACGATCGATGGCGGCACGGTGCATGTGACGCCGGAGAACGGCACCGACGACGGGTCGAGCTATACGGCGCCGGGCACCTACACCATCGTCACGGCGGGCAGCGTGACGGGCACCTTCGATTCCCCGACGGCGACGGACGATTATGTCTTTCTTGACTTCGTCCTCGCCTATGATGCCAGCAATGTCTATCTG
Organism: Parvibaculum indicum; assembly: GCF_011762095.1. Lineage (GTDB taxonomy): Bacteria > Pseudomonadota > Alphaproteobacteria > Parvibaculales > Parvibaculaceae > Parvibaculum > Parvibaculum indicum. The sequence continues at coordinate 27,854 of NZ_JAASQO010000009.1, forward strand.
AACTCGCAGCGCGCCGCTTTCTTCTCCGACATTGCGAGGACGCCGAACCAGCGGGCCGTCGCCGGGCCGCTGACGGGGCTGGGCGCAGGCAATGCAGTCTATGATGCGATGATCGGGCTTGTCGGCGGGGCGCACGACGCCCGGGCCGCGCTGGACGCGCTTTCCGGCGAGATTCACGCCTCGGTCAAAACCGCGCTGCTGGAAGACAGCCGTTTTGCGCGCGAGGCCGCGCTGGACCGCCTCGGCGACGCCGACGCTTCCGGCAAGCCTTACGGCTTCTGGACGCGCGGCTTCGGTTCCTGGGCCGACTGGGACAGCGACGGCAATGCCGCCGAACTGGACCGCTCCATCGGCGGGATCTTTTTCGGTGGCGACATGGAAGTCGCGAACCGTTTCCGCCTGGGGGCCTTTGGCGGTTATGCCGATTCTCGTATCGACGTTGACGACCGCACCTCCTCCGCCACCGTCCAGACCTGGAATCTCGGCGTCTATGGCGGCGGCTCCTGGAACGGCGTCGGGCTCAGCGCCGGCGGCTCCTATGCCTGGCACGATATCGACGCGGACCGCATGGCCGCCTTCAGCGGTTTTTCCAATAGCCTGTCGGCGGATTACAACGCGCGCTCCGCGCAAGTCTTCAGCGAGGCCGCCTATCGCCTCAGCTTCGACACCGCCGACATCGAGCCCTTCGTCAAGCTGGCCTATGTGCATCTGAAGACGGACGCCTATGACGAAACCGGCGGCGCCGCCGCGCTGGCGGCGTCGTCGCAAACCGCGCATGCGACCTTCACGACCCTCGGGCTTCGCGGCGAGCATCGGGTCTCGATGGGGCAAGGCACGGTCCGGCTTACCGGCTCGGGCGGCTGGCGCCACGCTTTCGGGCATGTGCCCACGACGCGACACGCCTTCGCCTCCGGCAGCACCGCCTTCACCGTCGCCGGCGTGCCCGTCGCGGGCGATGCGTTCGTGTTCGATTTCGGCGCCGCCACGAACCTGGCCGCGGATATCGCCGTCGGGCTTTCCTATGGCGGCCGGTTCGGCGACGGCTTTCTCGATCAGGGCCTCAGCGCCACGATTACCGTGCCGTTCTGAGCGGCATGGGCCGGGGCGTCAGAGAATGTATCCGTCGCCCGCGGCGCGCACCGTGATGTCGCCCAGCGAGACGCCCCAGGGCGTGTCGATGGCGGTGATGACGGCATCGGCGATATAGCCGGGATCGAGCACCGCATAGGCCGTGCTGTCGGGGTTCACCCGGTCGTCCTGCACCTGGCCTTCCAGAATGGCCATCATCGCTTCGGTATAGGTCACGGTATTCTGGCCGAGAATACCCGCCACTGTATGGACTTTTCCCGCTCGCATCACCGCAAATGCTATCGATATACTGCATCGATATTTTCAGACGATGAGCATGAGGCTGATGCGTTTTTTCGATCGATCGAATACCCTACATTGCGATAGGATTGTAAGATTCAAAATATTCACGAATTGCATCACGTATTTCTGTAACGCGTTTCTCAGTTTCCAAAACACCAAATCCAGAACCTCTTATGTTTTCCATCAAGTTATTATGGAACCAGTGCTTATTCTCAGCTTTGCTTTCCCAATATTTCCCCTCTGAAAGACCAATCAAATATTTTTCTGATTCTTCCATTACAGCTTCCCTAAGAGATTCAACTCTGTCACTCAAGTAAGTAGCTGTTATGTCTCTAATTTTGTTAGGTATAAAGGGATCGCTTCGTATTCTATTTAGCTGGGCCTCTAATTTTATCAACAACTCTGGTATAGGTATCCCAGACACTTCTCTAGCAGACACCTTCTTTGAAATTATCTCATGCTTTAAATTGTCCACCTGATCATGAATTCGGCTTATTATTTCGCCAGACAAATCAGATCGCGCCCAGTAGTTATCACTCTCGTGGTCAAATTCAGAAAACAAGTCCTCGGAAAGCGCTGACAATCTATCAATTACCTTTTTATGGTATTCGGTGTTTATAGTATTTAGAAGCCCGCTTTTTGCCTTTATGTAAGTCAGTATTGCAACAAACCCCGCTGTCAAATAAAACAAAATCTGAACAAATTTCAGTACACTATCCATCAATGACTCCGTCAATGACCGAAAACACAATCTAAGGTCTAACATTCCCGCTTGAACAGCACCAAACCGCATCGGTGCCTTAGTTTGCGTGGAAGTGCGGTATCAGTCTGTCCGTTTCGAAGAGCCCCTCAGCAGAGTCGGATTGAGTCGATGAATCCATCGTTCCGTCACATGATCCGTCATCGGAATATCTCCTCGGTACGCGGTATCGTCAGGACGGATTTCTGGGAAAGCGCGCTTCCGTCATCGGCGCGACCCAGTCCTGCTTGCTGTCGCACCAGACCTCGCCGCCCGGCTGCACCATGGAGGTGTCGTCGAGCGTGCCCGCCTTGATGATCGCGATGGCTGGATTGGCCGCCAGCCTGGAAAAGATCGGCGAGCCGCATTCCGCGCAAAACTCGCGCATCACGGTATTGCCGCTGTCGGCCGTGTCGTCGAAGCGCTTCAGCTCGCCCTTGAGCGTCAGCGAGTCCGACGGCACCACGACATTGACGGAGAAGGCCGCACCGCTCTGGCGCTGGCAGTTCTTGCAGTGGCAGACCATGGTCGCCACGGGCTCGGCGCTGCTCTCATAGGAGAACTGGCCGCACAGGCATTGCCCTTTGAGTTTCGTCATCGTGATCCTCCCTCGGTCGCGCGTGCAACCTGCTTTTCGTTTTGCAGCATTATTCACGGCGGATCGGGCAGGCGTAAAGGACAAGCGCGCAAGCGCCTTCCCAACGACGCAAGGACGCTACGGCAAGGACCGAGGATTTTTCCGGCGCCCCGGCGCGCTTACGGCATTTTCGATTTCAGCGTGACGATGTCGCCGTCCACGGCGAAGCGGCCATAGCCCCTGTGGTGGATGGTCTTGGCGTTTTTCCGCTTCGGCTCGTGCCAGGCCTTCACCGCTTCCAGCACGAAGAGGCAGTATTTGTTCACGAGCCGCGTATCCACGACGCGGCATTCGAGATTGGCGATGCATCCGGCGATGAGCGGGGCGCCGACCGTTTCGGCCGGCTTCGTCTTCAGGCCGAAACTCTCGAACTTGTCGGTATCCCGTCCGGAGCAGTTCCCGATCCCGACGACCGTCTCCGCCATCTCCACGGGCGGGATGGCGATGACGCATTCACGCGTGGCCTTCAGCGCCTTGAAGCTGTAATCGCCGTCGCTCACCACGCAGGCGATCAGCGGCGGCGTGAATTCCATCATCATGTGCCAGGACATGGTCATCACATTGGGCCGCCCGCGCTCAGCCGTGGCGAGCAGCACCACCGGCCCCGGCTCCAGCAGCTGATAGACGGAAGAGAGCGGAAACGCCTTCATGGATGCCTCCCGGATAAGCGGCCCTTCGGCACAGCCGGCCTGATCGTAAATCCAGCAGGCAGCTTACAGCGCGCGCAGACTCAATCCAGCGCCGCGGAAATGAGCTTTTCCGCAATCGCCTTGGCATCGCCCGCCGGGTCCGCCTCATGGCCCAGATGCGCCGTGACGATGGCCCCTTCCTTGAGCAACAGAAGCGCGCGCGCCAGACCCGCCGGATCCTTTGCGCCGGCCTCGCTCGCGATCGCCTGCAATTGCCTGAACAACATGCGCTTGTGCTCGGCCGACTGCACATGAATGGGGTGATCGGGGTCGGGATATTCCGACGCCGCCTTGATGAACATGCAAGAGCGGAAATCGGGTTTGGCGAACCATTCCGCCAGCGCGTCGAACATGGCGAGCAGCTGGGCCCGGGGCTCGCCCGCCTCCGCCATCCGGCGGAACAGCCATGTCCGGAAGTCCTGATCGCGCAGCCGGAGCACGGCCAGGATCAGCTCGTCCTTGCTGTGGAAGTGCTTGAACATGGTGGTCTTGGAGATGCCGGTTTCGCCCGACAGAAGGTCCATGCCGGTGGCGTGGAATCCTTCGCGGTAGAAAATATTCAGGGCCTTCCGGACCAGTTCGTCTCGCTTGCTGGGACGCATTCGACCTCTCATTCTGTACTGATCTGTATATATTCAGCGCGCAAACAGACCTCAAGGGCCAAATTTTTATCTTTGATAAACAAGGCACTAGGTCTGGTTTAGGCACTCCTCATAATTTTTCTGGAAAAAACCGCTTGCCAAAACGTACCGATCTGTTCACATTCGCGTTGAAAGTGTACAGATCAGTTCATTTTGGAGAGCCGCCATGTCCCGCGCCCCCTTCCCGCCCTTCGACCGGGCATCCGCCATCGCGAAGGTCCGTGCCGCCGAGAATGCCTGGAACAGCCGCGACCCCGCCCGGGTCGCCGCCGCCTACACGCCGGACAGCGCCTGGCGGAACCGCAGCGAGTTCCTGACGGGCCGCGCCGAAATCGAAGCCTTTCTGACCCATAAATGGCTCACCGAACTCGACTACCGCCTCATCAAGGAGCTGTGGAGCTTCGACGGCGCGCGCATCGCCGTGCGCTTCGCCTATGAGGCCGTCACGCCCGAGGGCCAGTGGTTCCGGGCCTATGGCAACGAGAACTGGGAGTTCGCCCCCGACGGGCTGATGGCGGTGCGCCGCGCCTCGATCAACGACCTGCCCATCGCCGAAGCCGACAGGCTGTTCCGCTGGCCCCTCGGCGTTCGCCCCGAAAACCACCCCGGCCTTTCCGAGCTCGGCCTTTGACCCCCGACCGCCAACCGGCCGTCACCGGAAAGGGCGGCCCCTTACCGCAAGGAGCAGAGAGATGAAAACCCGCTACCACCACTTCCATGTCGACCGCCACGGCAATGTCTTCGACCGCAAGCTCTTCCTGGCCATCAGCTTTGCAGGGCTGGTCGGCGTGCTGGCACTCACCGCCGCCTTCGTCGCCATGATGGGCACGCCCGCGGAGGCCTCGCAGAACCCCGCCTATGCCGAACCGTCCAACCCGGCGCTTCCGGCCTCCACGATGGGGCTGGAAAAGGGGCGCACCGCGCTTCTCGTGGTCGACCCGCAGATCGATTTTCTGAGCCCCGACGGCGTGACCTGGAGCGTGGTCGGCGAAAGCGTCACCGAGCACAATGTGGTGGAAAATATCGGACGCCTGCTCGCCAGCGCCAAGGCCGCCGACATGCCGGTCGTCGTCTCGCCTCACTTCTACTATCCGCACGACCATCGCTGGAAATTCGAGGGTGCGCTGGAAAAGGTGATGCATGCTCTCGGCATGTTCGACCGCCCCGGCCCGCTCGACCTTGAAGGCTTCGAGGGGTCGGGCGCCGACTTCATGCCCCAGTACAAGACCCACATCCTCGACGGCGAAACGGTGATCACCTCGCCGCACAAGATCTATGGCCCCGAACAGAATGACGCCGCGCTTCAGCTCCGCAAGCTCGGGGTGGATAAGGTCATTCTCATCGGCATGTCGGCCAATCTGTGCGTCGAAAGCCATATGCGCGAGTTCATCGAGCAGGGCTTCGAGGTCGCCGTCGTCCGCGACGCCACGGCAGGCGCCAAGGTACCGGAAGGCGACGGCTATCTCGCCGCCCTTATCAATTTCCGCATGATGGCGAACGCCGTCTGGAGCACCGATGAAGCGGTCCGGATGATCGACGCGCTGCACGAATAGTTCCCTATCCGGCGCGGAACCCCCTTCGGGACGAAGCGTCCACCGATTTCCACAGACAGAGGTCGCGCATATGCGGGGCCACGAGGTTCGGATGCGCAGTCCACGCTCCGTCTACGGATGGCTGCGCGCCGAAATCGCCGAAACCCGGCAAAGAAGACCCCGCGCCCGCGGGCCCAAGACACTTCTCAACATGCCATAAGGCACATCGAAAGGACCAAAGACATGAAGACCATCAACACCCTGATCGCCACGGCCACGCTCGCCGGTGCCGTCTTCGCCTCCAGCGCCGCCTTCGCGGTCGACGAATACAATGTTTCGACCGGCACGACGCTCACCAATGCGGGCATCGCGCTTCGCGGCGACGACGCGGTGGCGCTCGCGACCGGCCTCGACGTCACGCCCGGCCGCGCGAAGTTCACCGTGGAACGCGACGGCGTCGCCTATTATTTCTCGTCGAAGGAAACGATGAAGCAGTTCGCGGCGGACCCGGACCGCTACATGCCGCAATATGGCGGCTTCTGCGCCTTCGGCGTCGCCATCGGCAAGAAGCTCGACGCCAATCCGCATTTCGCCGACATCGTCGACGGCAAGCTCTATCTCTTCCTGAACGAAGTGGCGTTCGAGAAATACAAGGAAGACAAGACCGGTACGCTCGTCAAGGCCAGGAAGAACTGGCCGGGCATGCACCATGTCGCCGTTTCCGAGGTCAATGGCGGCTGATACCGCACGGCCCGGCCGGCCTCATCGACATGCAACGGGCGGCGCTTTCACTGGCGCCGCCCGTTTTGTCTTTCGCGACGCTCCCTTAAAGAAGCTGCCCCTGCGCAAAGGCCGTCACCGCGCCGAAATGGCAGATGGCGGCGGCAAGCACGAAGGCGTGCCAGATCGCGTTCTGGAAAGGCAGCCTTTCCCATATATGAAAGAGAACGCCAACCGAATAGAGCGCCCCGCCGATCGCGATGAGCGTCAGCACATGCGCGTTCATGACCTCCGACAGCGGCCCCAGAATGAGCGCCCCGCTCCAGCCCATGGCGAGATAGAGCAGGATCGCCAGCCGGTCGAAGCGCCGCGGCATGGCGAATTTGATGGTGATGCCCGCCGCCGCCGCCGTCAGCAGAAACGCATAGACCGTCGCCACCCAGGGATCGGCGATACCGGCCAGCATGAAGGGCGAATAGGTGCCTGCGATGAGCAGGAAGATCGCCGAATGGTCGAAACGGCGCAAGATGTCCTTGGCCCGGGCATGGGAGACCGTGTTGTAGAGCGCGGAAAAGGCGAGCGCGGCGCAAAGCGACAGCGCATAGATGACGACGCCCGTCACCAGCGTGGCGCTGCCCTGCATCGCCGTCGAGGCGATCAGCCAGACGCCGCCTGCCACGCTCGCGCCCACGCCCAGCACGTGAATGACGGCGTCCGCGCGCAGCTCGGCGCGGGCCGGGGTTCTGACGGAGGGCGTCTCGGCGGCACTCATGTCTACGCTTTCCTTTCCTCTCGAACGGTCAAAAGATCGGCCGGGGCCTCAGATAGCTGTCGTCGAAATCGCAATACCGGCCCAGGCTCGCGAAATCCATGATGTAGAGACGGCCGCCCGAGATGGCGACCCACCCCTTCTCCTTCAGTTCCTTCAGCATGCGGTTCACATGCTCGAAGGAAAGCCCCATCGCATCGGCGAGATGGTGCTGGCGGAGCGGAAAGGGGCAATAGTCGTTTCCGGCCATGCCCAGCATTTTCTGGCGCGTATAGGTTTCGAGCAGAAAATGAGCCAGGCGTTCCATTGCGCTGCGACGGCCGATATCCGTCATATGCTCGAACAGCAAAGCCTCTTCCGATTGCGCCAGCGTTGCAAGGGCACGCGACAGCACGGCGTTCGCGCCGAACCGCTTCTTCAGATCGGCGGCGGAAAACAGGCACAGCTCGACATCCGTAATCGCCTCGATGGAGTAGCCGTCGCCATTGGCAAGCTCGAACCCGGCATCGATGAAACTGCCCGCCATGAGAAACGACGTGATCTGCACCTTGCCGCTTTCCAGCGCCCGCTGGCGCATGGCCCATCCCGAAAACAGCGTCATGCATTCTTCGCCGTCGGTCTCGTGATCGAGAATGACCTCGCCCGCCCGGACATGGCGGCTTCCCGTCCTGACGGACTGGATCGCCTCCAGTTCCTCATGGTCGAGCGGCATGAAAAGCGCCTGTTTGCGAACCGGACAGGACCGGCAGTTTCGGGGCGGCTGTGGCGTCAAGGTCTGCTTCTTCAATCTCGGCCGCAGAGGCGGGCACATATTTCTTTCGGTCCCGGACCCCCGCTCGGGCGGGTCCGCGATTCATCTCAAAGGAGATATATCACTGCCCAAGACTTGCATCTTTGACGCAGGCTGCAAAGACGGCTCCGGCCGCGCCGATAAAACGCGCCCCGCGGCGCCTTTCTCAAAATCGCTCACGATAGTTGCATTCCTGCCGCACATCCCGCCTCCCCTTCCTTTCGACCGAAATCGGCGATTTCCGGCCCGAAAGCGCGGCCGGGCCGGGGGAGGAGCGACGCCGGCCCCATGCCGGAAAGCAACACCCGCCTCATGTCATCTGTCGGTCATAAAACCCGTAAGGAACCGTCACATAGGCCCCTTATTAGCGACGGGCATGGGGGGCGTTAGGCGGCACGGCCGCGGCGCGCAATCCTGATCAGAATGACCCATTAAACACGGAGACGTCTCATGACGTTGCGCAATATTCTGCTTGCGGGCACCGCGCTTGGTGCCGCCGCATTCCTCGCCGTTCCGGCCCAGGCCGGCTCGAAGGATTGCTGTGGCGATGTCGATGCCCTGAAGCAGCAGATCAACGATCTGCAGCAGAAGGTCGACGACCTTGCAATCAACTACGGCAACAAGATCAAGGATCTTGAATCCCGCAAAGGCGATGTGATCACCACGTTCAAGAACGGTCGCCCGGGCTTCCGCTCCGCCGACGGTTCCTTCAAGCTCGACTTCCGCGGCCGCTTCCACATGGACGCCGGCTCGTATTTCAACGTCGACCAGGGCATCGAGAATATCGGTGGCCGTGACGACGACATCAACTTCCGCCGCGCCCGTTTCGGTGTGAAGGGCCATGTCTGGAACGACTGGAAATATGCGCTGATCTTCGACTTCGGCGGTTCCGACGACAGCAGCGGCCCGGCGCTCCACGAGGCCTCGCTCACCTATGCCGGTATCGACAATGTCGGCATCACCTGGGGCGCCTCGAAGCCGAAGCTCACCTTCGCCGACTCCGTGTCGTCGAACGACGTGACCTTCCTGGAAGATCCGACGGCCGCCACGCTGATGGCCTCCATCGGCGGCGGTTCCTCTCGTCAGATGCTCGGCGTGACCTATGAAGGCGAGCAGCTCTTCCTTGCCGTGTCCCAGACCTGGGGCGAAGTCGGCGACAATGAAGGCGACCTCGACGGCGGCGAAAACCTCCTCGGCCGTATCGCCTTCGTTCAGCCGCTCGGCGACACGCTGTCCATGCAGGTCGGTGCCTCGGGTGCCTGGAAGTACAACAGCGACGGCTCGTTCCGCTTCCGCGACCGTCAGGAACTTCGCCTGGATGCCGGTCGTCTCCTGACGATGAACAACATCACGAGTGTCGACGACGTTTATGGCTACGGTCCCGACCTGACGCTCGCCGCCGGTCCGTTCCGCGCCTCGGCCGAGTACTACTGGTACAAGGTCAACCGCGACACCGGTTCGGATTACGACTTCGACGCCTGGTATGCGGAAGCGGCCTGGCTCATCACCGGCGAAAGCTACAAGTTCGACGGCGAAGGCGGCATGAAGGGCGTGTCCCCGGCCAATCCGTTCGACCTTGCCGGCAGCGGCTCGGGCGCCTTCGAAGCGGCCGTGCGCTACTCCGACACCGACCTCTCGGACGTGGCCGGTACGGCGTTCGACAGTGGCGATGCGCTGCAGCAGAAGATCTGGACGTTCGGCCTGAACTGGTATCCGAACAAGAACATCGCCTTCAAGGCGAACTACCAGATCGTCGATCTTGAAGACGGGGCCGGTAACGACGCCGGTTTCGAGGCCGTCGCGCTGCGCACGCAGTTCAAGTTCTGATCTGATCCTCGCAGGATAAGTCAGACGATGCCCCGGCGGGTCACCGCCGGGGCATTTTTATGCTCAAAGAGGACCGGGACATGACGGAAGGCGCGCTCGGGCGTCACGCATCGGCCATGACACCGCGACGAACACGGAGCATCCGGTCGTCTTCATCAAGCGCAACAAACCCGTCACCCCGGACCTGATCCGGGGTCCATACTGTTTTCGCGCCTTTCGCCTGCGCCCTGTGGATGCCGGGTCAAGCCCGGCATGACGTCATCTCCGGCATGAAAATTCGGTACCGGCTCGAATGTCGGAACGACACGGCGATTTCGTCAATCCAGCCGCTTCAGGCCGAGCCGTTCGATTTCCTGACCCGAATAGACGTAAGGCAGCGGGTAATAGCCTGCGAGCGCGGCGTCCTTCTGCCCGTCCAGCGAAAAGGCATAGGTGAAGAATTCCCGGACCGGCGCGGATAACGGCGCATCGGGCGCCTTGTCCACATACATGTAGAGAAAGCGCGTGATCGGGAAGTCGCGGCGATAGGCATTCATCTGGTTGGCGAGAATGCATTCGCCGCCATCGGTGGACAGCCGCAGCGATTTTTCGCGGCCCGTGCGGTAGCCGACCGGCGCATAGCCGATGGCCCCTTCGTTCTTTCCGATCCCGTCGACCACCTCCGAGGATTTGTCGAAGGTTTCGACGCCCGTCGAGAAGGATGCGCCGTCCATCGCCTTCGCGGCGAAGAATTCGGCCTCGCTCGATCCGGACGGATAGCCCAGCCGCAGGACCGGCCTTGCCGCCCAAACGCCCGTCGCGCCGAGATCGCCCCATGTCACCGTCGGCGCGCTGAACGCCTCGCGGAGTTTCGACATGGACAGGCAGTCGAGCGGATTGTCCTTGTGGACGAAGACGGTCAGCACATCGACGCCGACACGCACCTGCGTCGGCGCATAGCCATGCTTGTCGCGGAACCGGCTCTCTTCCGCCGCCGTCATTTCGCGTGACATGGCGGCGATGTCGATATCGCCATCGGCCAGCGCGGAAACGGCGCTCGCATCGCCGTCGAAGCGGCTTGTCGCCCTCACGCCCTTATAGGTCGCCATCAGCGCTTCCGACCAGAGCAGCACATATTTGCGAAGCGCGGGCGAGCCTTCGACGCGCAGATCGCCGCCAATGTCCGACGCGGCGCGATAGGGCTTGTAGCGATCGTCGATGATGGTCGCCGAGGCGGGCAGGCTCGATGCGAGCACGGTTCCGGCCAGCAGGATCGCAGTCAGGCGGGATCTGGAGAATCGGCTCATGGAACGGGCGTCTTTCAGGCGAACGGAACAATCCGCCCATCCTACGACAGGCAATGTGACCGCGGCATGAAGATCACGCCATGGTCAGCACCGCCGCGCCGGTCAGCCGGCCGTCGCGCAGGCGGGCCAGCGCCTCGTTCGCCTCTTCGAGCTTCATCCGTTCCACCGTCGTCGTCACCGGCACTTGCGGCGCGAGGGCCAGGAATTCCTCGCCATCGGCGCGGGTGAGGTTCGCGACGGAATGGATGGAGCGCTCCCGCCACAGAATGTCGTAGGAGAAGGCCGGGATTTCCGACATGTAAATGCCCGCGCAGACGACGCGGCCGCCCGGCGCGGTGGCTTTGAGCGCGGCGGGGACGAGCGGGCCGGCGGGCGCATAGATGATCGCCGCGTCGAGCAGTTCCGGCGGCGTCTCGTCCGAGCCGCCCGCCCATTCCGCGCCCAGCGATTTCGCAAAGTCGATGGCCGCCTCGTCGCCCGGTTTCACGAAGGCGAAAAGCCGCCAGCCTTCCGCCTTCGCCACCTGCGCCACGATATGCGCGGCGGCGCCGAAACCGTAAATGCCGAGAATGTCGCCCTTCCCCTCTATGCTCGGCCGTGCCATGCGCAGCGAGCGGTAGCCGATGAGCCCGGCACAGAGGAGCGGCGCGGCTTCCGCCGGATCGGGCGCCCCCGTCAGCGGGAAGCAATAGCGCGCATCGGCCACCGTATATTCGGCATAGCCGCCGTCGCGCGTATAGCCGGTGAAGAGTGCCCTCTCGCACAGGTTCTCCTGCCCCTTGCGACAATAGCGGCATTCGCCGCAGGTCCAGCCGAGCCAGGGAATGCCGACGAGCTTTCCCACGTCGACCCCCGTCACGCCGTCGCCCGTGGCGGCGACATGGCCGACGATTTCATGGCCGGGAACGAGCGGCAGATTCGGTTCGGTGAGTTCGCCATCCACCACATGCAGGTCGGTCCGGCAGACGCCGCAGGCCGCGACCTTCACCAGCACCTCGCCCGGGCCGGGCCGCGGCACGGGGAGTTCGGCCAGGCGCAGCGGCGTATTGGGCGCATCCATCACCATGGCGCGCATGGTTTCGGGCAAGTCAGGCATGGCGGCACTCCTTTTCCACCTTCATGATTTCACGAAGAGGGAATTTCCGGGAGGGGTCAGTCCGCCGCGCGGGCACGGCCCTCCGCCGTCGCGGGGTTGAAGAACATGCCGAGCTGCAGGCTGCCGGCGATGCGGTGCGCGCGTTCCTTGAAGGCGGGGGCGGCTTCGGCGGCACAGACCTCGTCCACGGTCCGGCCGAACAGCGCCAGCCAGCGGTCGAAATGGGCGGGCGTCACATCCTTCAGCCGCATATGGGCGGGCATGGGGCGGCCATGATAGCGGCCGGTTTTCAGCATGGCGGAGGACCAGAAATCCATCATCTTCAACAGATGCGGTTCCCAGTCCTCGCCGATCACGCGCGCGAAAACCGGGCCCAGCATGTCGTCCTCGCGGAGACGCCCGTAAAAGGTGCGGACCAGCGTTTCGATCTCCGCCTCGTCGGTCGCCGTCTTGTCGCCCTGCGTCATCTCTGCTCCTCATGCGGAATGCGGCCGGAAATTGTCCGCTTTCTAGATAGGCCCCCGCATCCGGCCCTGACAACGCGGCAAAATCCCGCACTGCTCCAGTCGGATATTCGGATATGAAAAAGGGCGGGCGCGCATGGCACCCGCCCCCTCGCCAGCCGGTCCCGTCAGACCTGGCCGTAGACCCTGGCGCGTTCGATGTCTTCCTTCAGGGTGCGGGCGCCGAGCACGAAATGCAGCGCGCCCCACAGCCCGACAAAGGAGGTGATGAGAAGCGCATAGCGCAGCGATTCGACGCCGAACTCCGCATGCAGCGCGTCGCTCAGAAAGCCGACCGTCTGCGGACCCAGCCCCAGCCCGATAATGTTCAGGATGAAGAGCAGGATCGCCGAGGCGACCGAGCGCATGCGCAGCGTCACCAGCGACTGCGTCATGGACAGGATCGGCGCCAGATAGGCCGCGCCCGCAAAGGCGGGGATGACGAAAAGCCCCAGCGCCCAGACCGGGTCGCCGGAGAGGTAGAGCGCCACGTTGAACGGCGCGACGGCGAACCAGATGATCGCGATGATCCAGAGGTTCCAGCGAATGTCCTTCTTGCCGAAACGGTCGCCGAGCCAGCCGCCCATATAGGTGCCGAGCCCGCCCGAAATGCCGATGATGAGCGCGAGCGAGGTGCCGATCACGCCCTGGTTGAGCTCGAAGGAGCGCGCCAGGAACGCCGGCAGCCACACCACCGCGCCATAGCCGACAAAGGCCGCCAGCGCCGCGCCGAAGGCGATATGGCGGAAGGAACGCTGGCCCCAGAGGAAGCCGAACACTTCCATCACGCCCGGCGCGGTGCCGCTGTCGACCATCGCCTCGGAATGCCCGCGAATGGGCTCCTTGACGCTGAACCGCACGAGAACGGCCATCAGCAGGCCGGGAAGCCCGACCACCAGAAAGGCCGCGCGCCAGCCGAACCATTGCGACACCCAGCCGCCGATCAGGAAGCCGATCAGGATGCCGATATTCACGCCGAGCGAAAAAACGCCCAGCGCCGCGCCGCGTTTTTCCGGCGGGTACATATCCGCGATCATGGAATGCGAGGGCGGGCTCGATCCCGCCTCGCCCACCGCCACGCCGATGCGCATGGCGGCGAGCTGGAAAAAACTCGTCACGCCCGCGCAGGCCGCGGTGAAACCGGAGAAGAGCGTCAGCGCAATGGTGATGACGTTCCGCCTGTTCCAGCGGTCGGCCAGCATGGCGATCGGAATGCCCAGCGTCGCATAGAAGATCGCAAAGGCGATGCCGGAGATGAAGCCGAGCTGCGTATCCGTCAGCAGGAGTTCTTCCTTGATCGGCTGCAGCAGAATGGAAAGGATCTGCCGGTCTACATAATTGATCGTGTAGACCATCGTCAGAATAACGAGAACGTAGGTCCGGTACGGGGGCGTAAACCCCTGTGCCTCGGTCGCGCTGTCCGCGCTCGGCCGAGCTTCCATATTTTCCTCCCGAAGTTCCTCCTGCCCGTGGACCGGGCAATTCCCTGTTGCAGCGAGCCTAACAGCGCCTCCCGTTTCGGCAAGATGCCCGTATCCATCGTGACGCAGGCGTCACCTCCGGCGTTCCGCCGGGGCATTCCGCCCCGCCGCGACCATGTCCGGATTTGGCGAGCCGGACCCGGCCTTTCGCGCTAGATTGGGGACATGGAAAAACAGCCGCACATCAAAGGCGAGACGACGCCCCTGCTCGACGAGGAGCTGTGCTACCGCGCGGTGACGGCGCGCGATGCCCGGTTCGACGGACGCTTCTTCACCTGCGTGCGTTCCACCGGCATCTATTGCCGCCCCGTCTGCCCCGCGCCGACGCCGGGGCGCAAGCAATGCGTTTTCGTGTCGAGCGCGGCGGCGGCGGAAGCGGCGGGGTTCCGCTCCTGCCTGCGCTGCCGCCCCGAGGCCGCGCCCGGCGCGCCTGCCTGGACGGGCACACAGGCCACCGTCACCCGGGCGCTGCGCCTCATCGAGGCGGGCGCGCTCGACCATGAGGACATCGAGACCTTCGCCGCCCGTCTCGGCCTTGGCGGGCGGCATTTGCGGCGCCTCTTCGTCACCCAGCTCGGCGCCACGCCCCAGGCCGTCGCCGCCAATCGCCGCCTTCTCACCGCCAAACAATTGCTGACCGAAACGCAGCTTCCGATGGCCGACATCGCCCATGCGGCAGGCTATCGAAGTCTCCGGCGCTTCAACGGGGCGATCCGCTCCGCCTATGGCAATTCGCCCGGTGCGCTGCGCAAGGCAAACGCGCCCGCCCGCGACGAAGACGGCAGCATCGCGCTCCGGCTCGGTTATCGCGCGCCTTACGATTTTCCGCGCCTGCTCGCCTATCTCGCCGCCCGCGCCATTCCCGGCGTGGAGGCGGTGAGCGGCGAGCGCTATATGCGCAGCTTCCGTCTCGGCGAGGCGGCGGGCCTTATCGAAGCGAGCGACGATCCCTCGCGGCGGTCGCTCGCCATACGCATCCATATGCTGCGCGGCCCGTTGCCCCTGCGCATGGTCGTCGCGCGGCTCAAGCGTCTTTTCGATCTCGATGCCGACCCCGACGCCATCGGACAGGCGCTGGCGGGCGACGATCTCACGGGTCCGCGCCTTGCCACCGCGCCGGGCCTGCGCATCCCCGGCGCCTTCGACGGCCATGAACTCGCCATCCGCGCCATCCTCGGCCAGCAGGTCTCGGTGAAGGACGCCACCACGCTTGCCGGGCGGCTCGCCGCCACGCATGGCGAAACGCTTGAGGGGGCGGACGGCCCCGTCACGCTTCTTTTTCCCGACCCCGCCACGCTGGCGAGGGGCGATCTTTCCGGCCTCGGGCTCACCGGCGCGCGCATGAAAACCATCGCGGCTCTTTCCGCCGCGGAAGCCGACGGGCGGATCGACCTTTCAGTCGATGGCGCGGCGGGCACCGGGCCGGACGAAACCATCGCCCGGCTGAAGGAACTCCCCGGCATCGGCGACTGGACCGCGCAATACATCGCCCTGCGCGCCCTTGGCGAACCGGACGCCTTTCCGGCGGGCGACCTCGTATTGCGCAAGATCGCCGGAAACGGCACCCCGGTCAGCGACGCCGCCATGCTGGCGCGCGCGGCGCATTGGCGGCCCTGGCGCGGATATGCCGCCATGGCGCTGTGGCAAATTCCCGACCCCTTCCAGAAGGAGGATGCGGCATGAAACTCCCCCAGGATACCTCCCTTGCCACCGCATTCATCGACACGCCGGTCGGAAAGATGCGCGCCGCCGCCACGGATCGCGGCCTGTGCGTGCTGCTTTTCCCGAACAAGGAAACGGCATGGCCGAAAAAGGAAGGCAGCGCCAAGGCGCGCCGACATCTCGCCGAGACGCGCAAGGCGCTTGCGGATTATTTCGCCGGCACGCGAAAGGAATTCTCAGACATCGCGCTCGACATGCAGGGCACGGATTTCCAGCGCAGCGTCTGGTCGGCGCTTCTCACCATCCCCTTCGGCGAAACGCGCAGCTATGGCGACATCGCCCGGCAGATCGGCAATCCGAAAGCGGTGCGCGCGGTGGGGCTCGCCAACGGGCAGAACCCGGTGCCCGTCATCGTCCCCTGTCATCGCGTCATCGGCGCCAATGGCAAGCTCACCGGCTTCGGCGGTGGAATTGAGACGAAACAATGGCTGCTCGCCCATGAAGACACAAAAAAATCTTTGAACGGAGAGATGTTGCTTCCGCTCTGATTCCGCTAGACTCTCCTTATCGTCATTTACGGAAGACCGGGGGAGAAAGCAGGGAGATGCATATGGGTATGGAATATAGCGGTATTCTCGGCATTATCATTCTGGTGCTGGACATCTACGCCATCGTCAAGATCGCGCAGAGCAGCGCGGAACCGCTCTGGAAAGCCATCTGGATCGTGCTCGTGATCGTGCTGCCCGTGATCGGCCTCATCATCTGGTTCCTCTTCGGCCCCAAGGGCTAAGGAATAGCAGCCCCCTTCTCCGTCATTGCGAGGAGCGCAGCGACGAAGCAATCCAGCGCTGAGACAGCCGCTTATGGATTGCTTCGCTTCGCTCGCAATGACACGCGATTTTCTGGGCGGAAAACCTTACAGCGGATAAAGCGCCGCCAGATCCGCCTCGCCGCCGCGCGGCAGCGCAATGACGGGCGTGCCGCCTGCGAAGCGGGCAATCGTTTCCACCGTCTCCTCGAAACTCACTTCGCTGCCCGGCGTCTCGCTCACCACGATGGCGCGCGGGTCGAGCTTGCGCGCGCGCAGGCTCTCAAGCGCGGTCAGCGTGTGCGAAATCGTGCCGAGATAGGAGCCGACGACGAGCAGCGGCGAAATGAAGACATGGGCCTCCAGCGCCTGCATCCAGTCGAGCACGGTATGCGTGTCGTCCAGCGGCACGGCCACGCCCCCCACGCCCTCGATCAGCAGCGGATCGTCTTTCCCCGCCGCCTCGACGCAATGGCCGACCAGCTCCTCGAAGGGGATCGTCGCGCCTTCGCGCCGCGCGGCCATGTCGGGCGAGAGCGCCGCCCTGAAACGCCAATGCGACACACGCGCCGCGTTTTCATAGACGACATCCTCGTCCATCGCCGCCAGCAGCGCGGCCGGATCGCTTTCGGGGAAGGTCGTCTCGTCGAGGCCGCTCACCACCGGCTTGATCGCCCGCACCGGCACGCCCTTCTTGCGAAGCTGGCGCGTCAGCAGGGCGCTCACATAGGTCTTGCCGATTTCGGTCCCGGAAGAAGTGACGAAGATGACGGTCATGTTTTCTGCTCTTATTCGGCCGCTTTCCTGGGCATGATCCGTTCCCGGATGATGGCGGCGAGGCGGTCGATATCCGCGTCCTCATGTTCCGCGGTGAAGGTGATGCGCAGCCGCGCCGTCCCTTCCGGCACGGTGGGCGGGCGAATGCCGGTCACGAGGAAGCCTTCCGCTTCCAGCATTTTCGAGGCTTCGAGCGTCACCTGCGCATCGTCCAGCAGCACCGGCACGATGGGGCTTTCGGGATCGGGCAGGTTCAGCGCGCGCGTGAAGCGCTTTGCCTTTTCCACCGGACGCCGCGTCAGCGCCTTGTCGCTTTCGATGATGTCGATGGCGGCGATCGCAGCGGCGACCGCCGCGGGCGGCAGGCCGGTCGTATAGATGAGCGTACGCGCCCGGGTGCGGATGAAATCGCAGACGGCGCGGCTCGCACAGAGATAGCCGCCATAACCGCCCACCGCCTTGGAAAGCGTGCCCATCTGCAGCGGCACATCGGCCTTCGCGCCGCCGACGAAACTCGATCCCTTGCCGTCGGCCACCACGCCGATGCCATGCGCATCGTCCGTCATCAGCCAGGCGTCGTGACGGCGGGCCAGCGCGGCCATGTCCTGAACCGGGGCAAGATCGCCATCCATCGAAAAGACGCCATCGGTAAGGATCATCGCATGGCGTCCGTCCTTGCGATGCTCTTCCAGAAGCGCCGTCAGATGCGCCATATCGTTGTGCCGGAAGATGTGCGTTTTCGCGTAGGAGAGGCGTGCCCCCATCATCAGGCAGCTATGCGAAAGTTCGTCGGCGAAGATCACGTCGCCGACGCCCACAAGCGCGGAGATGATGCCCAGATTGGCGAGATAGCCCGATCCGAAAACCACGCAATCCTCGGTTTCCTTCAGCCGGGCGAGCCGGGTCTCCAGCTCGGTGTAGAGAGGATGATTGCCGGTGATATGGCGCGAGGCGCCCGAGCCTGCGCCATAGGCGTCGATGGCGGCCTTGGCGGCCTCTTTCACGCGGTCCGACTGGGAAAGGTTCAGATAATCGTTGCAGCAGAAGGAGACGAGCCGTTTCCCGTCCCGCGCCGCCGCGGCGGCGGGCCCGCGCGCCGTCTCCACCAGCACGCGGCGCAGCGCGCGCTTTTCCAGCGCGTCCAGCTTGCCTTTCACAAAGGCGTCGAGTGAATTTCCGTCTGCCAAACCGCCTCTCCTGAAAGCCCCTCTCGCCCCGCCGCCCGGCACCATTATGGGCCGGTCCCGATCTGTCAACATAAAGGCCAAAAACCCCACACTTTCAGCAGGTTCTTGCATTGCGGGCCAAGCTGCCTATGCTCGGCGAAATTCCGACAGTTACATTCAGGACAGATGGGCCTCGCCATGAGCCTTCAAAGCGAATTCGACGCCGAAAACAAAGCCGGGACCCCGGCGCCGTCCACCGCCCGCACCGACCCGGGAACGCTGCGTCACGACTGGACGCGCGAGGAAATCGAGGCGCTTTTCGCCCTGCCCTTCAACGATCTCGTCTTCGAGGCTCAGATCGCCCATCGCCGCTGGTTCAACCCGAACCAGGTGCAGATGTCGACGCTTCTGTCGATCAAGACCGGCGGCTGCCCCGAGGATTGCGGCTATTGCGCCCAGAGCGCGAAATTCGACACCGGCCTCAAGGCGTCCAAGCTGATGGAAGTCGAAAAGGTGCTCGCCGAAGCCCGCAAGGCGAAGGAAGCCGGGTCCTCGCGCTATTGCATGGGCGCGGCGTGGCGCGAGCCCAAGGATCGCGACATGGACACGATCTGCGCCATCGTGCAGGGCGTGAAGGAAATGGGCATGGAAACCTGCATGACGCTCGGCATGCTGTCGGGCCAGCAGGTGCACCGTCTCGCCCAGGCCGGTCTCGATTACTACAACCACAATATCGACACCTCGGAAGAATATTACGACAAGATCATCAGCACCCGGACCTTTCAGGACCGGCTCGACACGCTGGAGCGCGTGCGCCAGGCGGGCATCAATGTCTGTTCCGGCGGCATTGTCGGCATGGGCGAGGAACAATCCGACCGCGCCGGCATGCTGATGGCGCTGGCGAACCTCGAAGAGCATCCGCAGTCCGTGCCGATCAACATGCTGATCCCGATGGAAGGCACGCCGCTCGAGGGCGAGGGCCAGATCGACCCGCTCGATTTCGTGCGCACCATCGCCGTGGCGCGCATCATGATGCCGCAGAGCATGGTCCGCATCGCGGCCGGCCGCGAGCATATGAGCGACGAAACGCAGACGCTCTGCTTCCTGGCGGGCGCCAATTCCATCTTCACCGGGGATAAGCTCCTGACGGCGAAGAACCCGGGCGATGCGCATGACAGCAAACTGCTCGGCAAGCTCGGCATCGAGCCCATGCCCGCGCATACCTGCCCGGCCGAGAAGTAATCAAAATCACCTCCCCCCTTGAGGGGGAGGTCGATCAGCAAGGCTGATCGGGTGGGGGGTCTTCTTCGAAGACTCTTTAAATCCGCTACCCCCCTCCCAACCCTCCCCCGCAAGGGGAGAGGGCAAACAGGGGAGAACCTGCCCATGTCCGTCCCGCCCGCCAATCCGCTCATCAACAACCCGCCGGACTGGCTCACGCGGGGCGCGCCGCATTTGTGGCTGCCCTATACCCAGATGCAGACCACGCCCATGGCGCTGCCCGTGGTGAAGACCGACGGCGTACGCCTCACGCTCGACGACGGCCGCGAGCTTGTCGACGGCGTCTCCTCCTGGTGGACCGCCGCGCATGGCTACAATCACCCCCATATCCGCGAGGCGGTGACGACGCAGCTCGAAAAGATGCCGCATGTCATGCTGGGCGGGCTCGCCCATGAGCAGGCCTGCCGGCTCGCCTCCCGCCTCACCGACAAGCTGCCGGGCGACCTCGCCCATGTCTTCTTTTCGGAGTCCGGTTCCGTCTCGGTCGAAATCGGGATGAAGATCGCGGTCCAGTACTGGATCAATTCAGGCGAGCGGGGCCGCACCCGCTTCGTCAGTTTCAAGGGCGGCTATCACGGCGACACGCTCGCCACCATGTCGGTCTGCGATCCGGAAGAGGGCATGCACTCTCTCTTCAAGGGCGCGATCGCCGAGCAGTTCATCTGCGAGTTACCCACGGATGAGGATAAAGCCGCCGCGCTCGATGCCTTCCTCGCCGAGCATAAGTCCGAGATTGCGGGCATCGTCACCGAGCCTCTGGTGCAGGGTGCGGGCGGCATGCTCTTTCATTCCCCAATCTCGCTCAAACTATTGCGCAATCTCGCCGACAAGCACGGCATTCTCTTGCTGGTCGATGAGATCTTCACGGGCTTCGGGCGCACCGGCACCATGTTCGCCTGCGAGGCGGCGGGGATAACGCCCGACATCATGACGCTCTCCAAGGCGCTCACCGGCGGCACGCTGCCGCTCGCCGCGACCGTCGCCCGCGCGCCCGTTTTCGAGGCGTTTCTGGGCGAAGACGCCGGAAAAGCGCTGATGCACGGCCCCACCTACACCGGCAATGCGCTGGCCTGCGCGGCGGCCAATGCCTCGCTCGACCTCTTCGAAACCGAGCCCCGGCTCGATCAGGTCGCCGCCATCGAGGCGCAGCTCAAATCCCAACTCGAGCCCGCCCGCGATATCCCCGGCGTCGTCGATGTCCGCGTGCTGGGCGCCATCGGCGTCATCGAACTTCAGTCCATCGCCGAACCGGACGCCATGAAACGGCGCTTCGTCGAGGAAGGCGTCTGGATCCGCCCCTTCCGCAACATCGTCTACACCACGCCGCCCTTCACCATCGGCCAGGACGATCTCGCCCAACTGACAGGCGCGATGCTCAAAGTCTGTGCGGAATTCGCACCGTCCTGATGTTGAATTCGCGCGTCTAAATCCATCAGGACCTACTTTTTGTAGTGTAACGCGTGTTTTTACACGCCAGATATTGAGCCAATTCGAGACACACATTACGCTCGAATCAGAGGCCGATTCGCGCCTTCAAAAACATACGGACAGATCCGGGTTGTGCGCATTGCCGAGCGCCGAGACTGGCGCTCTCGCAAGGCGGGCTTTGATTTTTACCTGCCAGCCCCCGCTCCGAGGGGCCGCGGGTTCGAGGGGACAGGACCACACCCATGCATGTCATTGCGTTTGCGTCACAGAAAGGCGGATCGGGCAAGACCACGCTTGCCGGACACATCGCCGTCGAAGCCGAGTATCAGGAAGCAGGCCCCGTTGCCCTCATCGACACCGACCCGCAAGGCAGCCTGTCGCAATGGTGGAATGCCCGGGAAGAGGAACGCCCCTTCTTCGTCAGCCCCTCCAGCGAAGGTCTCGCCTCCGATCTGGAAAAACTGAGGCTGGGCGGGATCGAACTCGTCGTGATCGACACGCCGCCCGCCATCACCGCCACGATCCATCACGTGATCGAGCAGGCCGACCTCGTGGTGATCCCGACCCGGCCAAGCCCGCACGACCTGCGCGCAGCGGGCGCCACCGTCCAGATCTGCGAGGAACTGGGCAAACCGCTGGCCTTCGCGCTCAATGGCGCCAGCCCCAGGGCCCGGATTACCACCGAGGCGGCGATCGCGCTCTCCCAGCACGGCGCCGTGGCCCCGTCGATTATCCACCAGCGAATCGATTTCGCATCTTCTATGATCGATGGTCGAACCGTTCGCGAAATCGGCTCCAACACCAAATCGCCCGACGAAATTGCCGGGCTGTGGGGGTTTCTCGCGGACCGGCTGGCCGGCAGGGAGACGTCGCCTCTGACCTCTACCGCGTCGGCTTTTAGCGATGCATTGAGGGGAGCTGCCTGAAATGGCGAAAAAGCCCGCTTCTCTGACCGGCGATCTGCTGGCCCGCAAAGGGGAAGCAAGACCCTCCGACCTGAAGCCCGTCAATGACGAAGGGCCTCAAGGCGCGGATATTTCAGTCCTGCCCGGACGTCAGCCTCATCTGGAAGGTATTGGCGTCAAGGGTCAGGTTTCCACTACGCTATCCCCGGAAGAACCGGTGGAAAGCGGGGGCTCGGAAGAGATGGCCAGTGAAGATGACGGCGCGCGGCCCAGCCCGCCCGAGCCGGAAATCATCTATACCCCGGAAGACCACGAAACCGGCAGCCGGACGAAACTTGTCGCCGGCGCCTTTATTGGCGTCGCGCTTCTGGGCGGCGTCCTGCTCGCACTGATGTTCAATGGCGGCGACCGCGGGACCGCGCCCGTTCTGCCGCAGGAAACCGACGGCGCTTCCGGCGCCGGGCAAGCCGCGTCCGAGACGGCATCCAGGGCCGATGAGCCCGCGGTGGCGGTGGAAACAGTGCCGGCCGGGACCGACGCAGCTCCGGAAACGCAGGCGGCGGCACCTGCCGAGAGCCTGGCCGACATCGAAGTCGCTACGCTACGCAGCACGACGGCGGAAGAAACGGCCGAAACAGCCGGTCCCGACGCAGCAGCAACAAGCGACCCCGCCCTCGAGCCGGCCCCGGCCGCAGCGACGCCTGCGGCAACCGAACCGGCCGCCCGGACGGAAAATTCCGCGCCCGCTCCTGATCCGGCAACGCCGAAAACCGCCGAGGCCGAAGCGGAAGCCACAGTGGCGCCGGCCGCCCCCGTTGCCGCAACCGGCGGGAACTGGGTCGTGCAGCTTCTCGCCTCCCGCAGCGAAGCGGATGCGAAAGCCGCCTGGCAGACCCTTTCGACCAGGCATGGCTCCATTCTCGGCGGACATGGGCTCGACATCCAGAAAGCCGATCTGGGCGACAAGGGCACGTTCTTCCGCGTCCGCGCCGCCGGTTTCGAGACCAAGGCGGCGGCGGCCAAAGCCTGCGGCGCCCTCAAAGGCGCCGGACAGGACTGCCTGGTCCGCCAGCGCTGAGAACGACATCATCGGAAAACGGGAACGGGGCCTTCGGGCCCCGTTTTCATGTCGGCGTCCTCTCTCCGGGGGCGTTTGCTTCCGTCGGGCCGCGGTGTAGTGTCCGGCCATTGCCATTCACGATATCTGACCGGACACCACATGATCGAAGCTGTTATCTGGGATTTCGGCGGCGTGCTGACTTCCAGCCCGTTCGAAGCCTTCAACCGCTATGAGCGCGAGCGGGGCCTGCCCGCCGATTTCATCCGCTCCATCAACGCGACCAATCCCGACACCAATGCCTGGGCGCTGTTCGAGCGCAATGAAATCACGCTGGACGAGTTCGACAGGCTTTTCCTCGAGGAAGCGCAAGGCAGAGGACATGAGGTGACGGGCCGCGATGTCGTCTCGCTGCTGTCGGGCGACATTCGCCCGGAAATGGTGACCGCGCTTACCCGCTGCAAGGAACGAGCGAAAGTCGGCTGCATCACTAATAATGTCTCGGCAGGCGAAGGCGCCGGAATGGCGCGCTCGGCGGACAAGGCGGCGGCAGTATCGGAGGTTATGTCGCTTTTCGACCATGTGATCGAAAGCTCGAAGGTCGGCATTCGAAAACCCGATCCGCGCATCTACGAGATGGCCTGCCAGGCGCTTGGCGTCGATCCGGCGAAATCCGTCTATCTGGACGATCTCGGCATCAACCTGAAACCCGCCCGCGCCCTCGGCATGACCACGATCAAGGTGCTGAATGCCGAACAGGCGCTGGAAGAACTCGAAGCTGCCGTAGGGTTTGCGCTGCGGTAACGCGGCCCGGCAGGCTGTTCTTGAGCGGCAGGCCCCGACAGGCCTAGTCTTCTCCCAAAAGAAAAGGTCACTGGGAGGAGACCCGTTATGCTGCGACCTCAGGCGGAGGCCGTCGATCTCGACGGCAAGCCCGATCTCAAGAACCCCGATCTCTATCTGACGGATGATTTCCACGAGATCTTCCGCGCCTTGCGGGCGGAAGAACCGGTCTACTGGAACCCGGAAGCCGACAGTTCGGGCTTCTGGGCCGTTACCCGATATGACGACATCGAGACGATCTCGAAGAGCCCGAAAATCTTTTCATCCGCCAAGGATATGGGCGGCCACCGGATCTTCAACGAGAACGAAATCGACGAGAACGATACCGACGCCAGCATGATCTCGATGGATCCGCCGACGCATAATGCCTATCGGCGCATGGTCACGCCGGGTTTCGTGCCGAAGCGCATCTCCAACATGGAAGAGCGCATCCGCGCCCGCGTGACGCGCCTTCTCGACCGGATGCCCGCGACCGGCCAGACGGAATTCGTATCGGCGGTGGCGGCGGCGCTTCCCATCGAAGTGCTGGCGGAACTCTTCGGCGTCCCGTCGAGCGACGGACCCAAGCTTTTCGAATGGTCCAACGCGACAGTAGGCGAAGACGATCCCGAACTGCGCGTCTCCGATGAGTATATGCGCCAATGCGTCGGGGAAATGGCGGGCTATGCCGCCGGCCTGTGGGAAGAGCGCCTGAAAAATCCGGGGGAAGACCTCATATCCATGCTCGCCCACTCGAAGGTCGATGGCGAGGCCATGACTTTCCCGACCTATATCGGCACCTTCATCCTGCTGGTCGTCGCAGGTAACGAAACCACCCGGAATTCGATCTCCGGCGGCCTTCAGGCCCTGTCGCAGTTTCCCGATCAGCGCCGCAAGCTGCTCGAAGATCCTTCGCTCATCCCGAGCGCGGTTCAGGAAATCGTGCGCTGGGTCAGTCCGGTGCTGCATATGAGGCGCACCGCGACGGAGGATGTCGAACTCGGCGGCAAGGAGATCAAGGCCGGGGACAAGGTGGTGATGTGGTACTGCTCCGCCAATCGCGACGAGGCGAAGTGGCAGGACCCCTATACTTTCGACGTCACACGCTACGCGATGGGCGATGCGCCGACCCAGCTCGGTTTCGGCGCGGGGCAGCATTTCTGTCTCGGGTCGCGGCTGGCCGAGCTGCAGCTCAAAGTGCTGTTCCAGGAACTGCTGACGCGGTTTCCCGATATCGAGGTCGACGGGCCGGTACGGCGGCTGCGTTCGAACTTCATTTCCGGGATCAAGGAAATGCCGGTGCGTTACACGCCTTCCGCCTGACCGGCGAAAACAGCCCGCCGGACACGGAAAAGGGCGCAGAGAGGTTTCTCTCTGCGCCCTTCCCGAATGCGGGATCTCTTGTCCTAGTGGCCGAGCCGAGCGGCCGCGCGCTCCTTGGCAGACGCGGATTCGCTGGCGCTCAGGCCCACTTCCTTGGCAAGCGTCTCGATCATCACGGTTTCCATCCGGTGCAGCGTACCGTCGGACAGAGCCACTTCCCAGAGCATCTCGACGACCTGGCCGCGCTCTTCCTGATTGAAGCCTTCCTGAACGGCCTTGGTGAAGATGTATTCGCCCATGCCGACCTTGGCGCGCTCCTCGGCGACCTTCAGAAGATCGGCCGCCTCATCGGCATTGAGCGTGAAATGTTCGGTGATGGCCCGCTTGATCGCCTCGCGCTCTCCATCGGTGAAATCGCGGTCGCGGCCCGCGGCCTCAACGAGCAAGGCTGCCGCCGCCAGCTGCTTGGCCTCCGGGCTCATGGGCACGTTCCCGGTTGTCGTCAGGCCCTTTTGAAGGGCGTTGCGGATCTTCTCAAACATTTTGTCTTCCCCTGCTGGCGCGACCGTCTTCAAAGGCGCGGCCTCTTCCTTTTTGGGGGCAGACTAGAGCAGATCGCCGCCGGATGGAATCGCTAAGCAGGCCCGGCCGGCCGGGAAATCCGTCCGCTCTCGCCACGCACACCAGCTTCAAAAAAAGAAAGGCCGCTACCGGAACCCCGGCAGCGGCCCAAATTGACGCATGGTCCTAGTTAGTGGGCCATAATGTTCTTTTTCTTCTGAACGGCCCGGCCACGCGGCAAAATCAGATCCAGAACCACTGCCAGCGAAGGCAGGAGCGCAATCGCCATCACCATGTTGATCATGAACATGAAGGCGAGAAGCAGGCCCATATCCGCCTGGAACTTGAGGTCCGAGAAGGCCCAGGTAGACACACCGATCGCCAGAGTGAGCGCGGTGAAGAAGACAGCCATGCCGGTTTCTTCCAGCGCGCGCTGGAAGCTGTCGGTCATGTTCAGCCCCTCGGCCAGATGGAACTGGATACGGTTATAGATGTAGAAGGCGTAGTCCACGCCGATACCCACCGCCAGCACCATCACCGGCAGGGTCGCCACGGTCAGACCGATTTCGAGGACCTGCATGAACCAGTACCCGAAGAAGGTCGCGAAGGTGAGCGGTACGCAACAGGCGATAACGGCCCGCCAGTCGCGATAGGTCAGGGTCACGAGCGCGATGATGGCGGCATAGACCCACATCATCATCGGAAGCTCGGTCTCTTCCACTTCCTCGTTCACGGCCGCCTGCACACCCATATTGCCGGAAGCCAGACGCAGATTGACGCCTTCCATATGATGTTTGGCGCGCCAGTCCTTTACCCCGGCCACGACCCCGTGAATGGTCGTCGCCTTGGAGTCCTTCAGATAGATCATGTGGGGCATGACCGTGCACTCCTGATTGAAGAGCGCACTGGCATTGGGAACGGTGTTGGCCGCCTGGGCAAGGGCCGCGCGGTCACGCGGAATGTCCTTCCATTTCAGATTGCCTTCGTTCCAGCCCGCGGCCGAGCCCTTGATCGCGAAGGGCAGCGACCCGACCGCCGTCACGCCGGGCACGTTCTGCATCGCCCAGGAGAAACGGTTCAGGAACTCCATGATCGGATAGCTCACACAGCCGTCGGCGGGCGTTTCGACCACCACGGTGAGCACGTTGAGGCCCAGCGCGTACTGATCCGCGATGGCCCGGCTGTCCACGTTGTAGCGTGCGTCCGACCGAAGCTCGGGGGCACCGGCATGAAGCGCGCCGACATGACGCTGACTGCCCTTGTACACCGCATAGCCCAGAAGCACCGACGAGGCGCACAGGATGATGACCGAGACCCTGGGCTGCGCCACCTTGCCGATGACGCGCATCAGCTTCAGCCGCGTTTCGCGCGCTTTCTGGACGCGATGGGTGAAGTTTTCCGGGAAACGGAAATAGCTCACCAGGAGCGGCAGCATGACGAGGTTGGTGACGATCTTGAGCGCCACACCGATGGAGGCGGTAATGGCGAGTTCACGGATCATCGGCACCGGAATCAGGTAGAGCGTGCCGAAGCCCACAAGGTCGGTGATCAGCGCCATGGAGCCCGGGATCAGCAGGCCGGAGAAACTCGATCGCGCCGCCTCTTCGGCACTCGCGCCGCTTGCCAGCTCCGCCGTGATCAGATTGATCTGCTGGATGCCGTGACTGACGCCGATGGCGAAGACGAGGAATGGCACCAGCACCGCCAGCGGATCGAGCCCGTAGCCCAGCACTTCCAGCAAGCCGAATTGCCAGACCACCGATGTCAACGAGGCAAACAGCGTGACGAAAGTGAGCTGGAAGGACTGCGAATAGAGATAGACCGACAGCGCGGTCAGAAGGAATGCGATGATGAAGAACTTCACCACCGATTCCGCGCCATCGGCGATATCGCCGATCATCTTGGCAAAGCCGATGATCCGGACGTTGAATTCGTCGTTCTCGTACTTATCGCGGATCTGCTTTTCGAGCTTGGCCGCAAGATCGAAATAGTCCAGACGCTTGCCCGTCGAGGGGTCGTAGTCCTGCAGTTCGGCGACCACCATGGCGGATTTGAAGTCGTCGGACACGAGCTTGCCGACGAAGCCGCCGCGAATGACGTTGCTCTGCACCTTCTTGAGGGCATCTTCCGTCATCGTATCCGCCGTCACCTTGCCGGAGATGACGTCGTCGGCGCTGATGCCGTATTCGGTGATTTCGATGTATCGGGTATTCGGCGTCCAGAGCGAGGTCACCGTCTGGCGCGCGACGCCGGGCAGGAAGAAGATGTCGTCTGTCAGGTCCTTGTAAACCTTGAAAAACTTCTTCGTCCAAACGGTGCCTTCGGTCGGCTCGAGCGTCACGATGATGCGGTTCGATCCGAAGAGCTGGTCGCGATACTGCTCAAAGGTCTGAATGTATTCATGGCCAAGCGGCAATTGCTTGTCGAAGCCTGCCGTCATGCGCAGGTTGAGCGCGTAATACCCGGTGATTGCCGTGGCGGCGACCAGCGCAAGCAGGATTACAGCACGAAGGCGAAAGACAAGGTTCTCAAGAAACTTAATCATTAGACTCTACCCGTTCCCCAGCCCGGCCCTCGTTTTGCGGGGCGCGGCGCTTCATCTGCGTACTGCCGGTCACCGCGGGATGGATCCGTTTTCCTCATCCAGACAAGGAAAACCTCTACCCATGCGCGGCACGACGGCCACTTCAATCTTTCGGGGAGATGCCGTTTCACGGACGAGCCATGAATGCGCCCCTTTCGAACGGTCACAAACGTCCCCCAAACCGGATCGGTACCGGCGCGGCAACATCGTTTCCGTCGATCGCAGGGGGATTTCCCCTCCCTCATGTGCCCGCCCTCTTTTCCTCCATGACCGCCTTCCCGGTCATTTTGCGGAGCGTTTGCACGCATTCTTATTAGCACAGGTTGAGTATTTTTGTAAAAGCCAAGCTTTCGGCTTCGGCTTTCCATCCGTCTTGCGCGAATAAACGTGACGGGTGCGTCATTTTGACCTTGACCCGCCTGCCCGGGCAATTATTCTTACTAGCAACAAAGTTGTAAGTCCGGCGCCGGAGAGGCGGCGGATTCATTAATTATGCGGGCGCGGTCTCCCTGGCGCCGCCCCGATCACTGGAGGGATCCATGACCGAAATCCGGCAGATTACGAAAGACGACGCCTACGATGCCGTGGCGCCCGAAGACTTCCCCGCGATGATGGACGTCGATCGCTACAACGCCCGCTCCACGGCGTTCGACAAGATCATCTCCGCGACGCATGACCATTTCTGGGATCCCCTCGACGAGAAGTACATCGACTTCACGGAAGGCTTCGATCTCGACAAGCAGATGGTGATGCCGGAAGAGCTCATGCCGGAACTCAAGCTGCCCTGCTTCGAGGCCCTTTCCGAAGAGCAGCGCGTGAAGTTCGCCAATCAGAGCGCGCGCTGGATGCTTTCCTCCATCCTGCATGGCGAAGCCGGTGCGCTGGCGCTTTCGGCCAGCCTCTGCCACATCCTCAAGGATCCGGGCGCGCAGGAATATGCGGCCAACCAGACACGTGAAGAAGCACGCCATGTGACGGCCTTCGCGAAATACATCCAGGCCCGCTGGGGCAAACCGCTCCCGGTCGGCTCCACGCTGGGCGGCCTCCTGACCGACATCGTGAATGCGCCGGAAGTCTACAAGAAGATCGTCGGCATGCAGATGCTGGTCGAAGGCCTTGCCATGGGCGCCTTCGCGACGCTTTACGCCAACTCCAACGATCCGCTGCTGGTGAAACTCACCCAGCTCGTCATGACGGACGAAGCGTTCCACCACAAGTTCGGCAAGATCTGGGCCGACCGGACCATCCCGAATCTCAGCGAAGACGAGCAGAACATCATCGAGGACTGGGCGGCGGAATGCTTCCAGACCCTGCTGTTCAACCTGGTGAACCCGGAACAGAAGCAGGTGATCTATGCCGAGTTCGGCCTCGACTGGGAGCAGGTGCAGGCCGAAATGCTGGAAGCCTTCACCGACGACGATCGCCGCGAGCACATGAAGGAAGGTACGAACATCTTCCGCGTTCTGATCAAGACCCTGCTCAAGGCCGGTATCATCACCGACCGCACCAAGGCCTTCTATGCCACCTATGTGGATATGGACGAGCTCAAGGACGAAGGCGAGCGCATGGTCGGCGACGACATTGCCGAAGAAGGCATCCGCTTCCTGCAGACGATCAATTTCGGCGCCAATTCCGACGCACTGAAAGACGTGACGATCTCCGCAGCCGAATAAGATCGCCGGTTGTTGCGCAGGCGGGACGGCATTTCCCTCCAGCCGGCCCGCTATCTCGATCCCCAAACGGCCCGCTTCGGCGGGCCGTTTTTGTTTTCGCGGGGAAATCCTCAGTCGAGGAAACGCTGCCGGGCCGCGAGTGCAAGGCCGGTCGCCACCGAGGTGAGTTCGCCGCTGCTTGCCAGCTTCTCTTTTCCGAAACGGTCTGCAAAAAGTTGCCGAACCGCCGGTATGAAAGAAGATCCGCCCGTCAGGAAAACGCGGTCTATGCGCAGCGGTTCCGTTCCCGTTTCCTCCAACAGGCCGTCGACGCATTCGGCAATGGCATCGAGCTCCGGCGCAATCCACGCCTCGAACTCGGGGCGCGCGACTTCCGCCTCGATATGGATCGGATCCGCATAGAAGCTGAAACGGGCCCGGTCTTTCGCCGAAAGTTCGATCTTGGTCGCCTCGACGGCCCGGCTCAATGCAAAGCCCTGTTCTTCTTCGATGAGATGGGCCAGGGCCGCCACTTCGTCGGCGGCCTCCGCCGTCCGGCCGATTTCGGCAAGCATTCGGCGCGTCTTGCCGGTGTTGATGAGGCTCAGTTCGTGCCAGCGCTTCATCGTCTCATAGGGCCAGGCGGGGACGGGCAACACCTTGCCCCCGCTTTCATAGGAGCTTCCTTTGCCAAGGCGCGGCGCAACGCAATGCTCGATCAATCGTGCATCGAAAGCATCGCCGGCAAGCCCCACGCCCGAAACGCCGATGATCGTTTCGCCACGCTGCCTGAGCCGGCGCGTATCGGGGCCGACATGAAGCAGACAGAAATCGCTGGTGCCGCCGCCGAAATCGCCGATGAGCACCAGCTCGTCGCGATCCAGCGAGGCCTCATAGGCATGGGCGGCGGCGACAGGCTCGAACTCGAAGTGCACATCCGGAATGCGGATACCGCGCAAGGCTTCGCCCAGCCGCTTCACAGCAAGCCGGTCATGCTCCGCATCCGGCACGCCGAGGCTGTTGCGGACGAAACGAGCGGGGCGGCCGACCACGACCGGACCCGACCGCATGGCCTCGTTCAGCGTATCGGTTTCCGCCGTCGCCTCGATCAACCGCGTGACGATGAAGCCAATGAGATTTTCAAGCGTATAGCGTGTGCCGAAGATATTGGTGGCGGTGAAGTTCGGATTGGCGAGATAGGATTTCACCGACTGAATGAGGCGGCCCTCGCCGCCCCTTTCCAGATAGGCGTCCATTGCGGCAGACCCGGCAAAGGCATGCAGGTTGCCATTGGTCTCCCGCTCGTCATTGTCGAAATAGAGGATCGAGCGGAAGGTATCGAGCGCCGCGCCCTCATGTCGAACCGGGACCAGCCGCGCAGGGCCTTGCGCGGACGCAACCGCCAACGCGCTGTTGGTCGTCCCGAAATCGAGACCGATAAACATGAAATCACCTCGTATCCGTCTGACCGGCCGGAGGACTGTCCGCCGGTCACAGCAATACTTTTCAAGGGTTCCCGGGGGTCCGGAAGCAAAGGGCCGCGACGAATACAGAAGATAGCCGCTGCTGTCGAGGGTTTTCGGGCACCTGCCTCACCCTGCGCAAAATGACGCACCCGTCATTTTTATATTGTGTGTGCGGCGCACAAATACCCACACTCCGATTGTGAGATTTCGCCGGTAAGGAATATGCGGAACCGGCCGATCGACGCCTTACTGGATGCACAGGAGTGACAACGCAATGACCGACGTCCGCCAGATTACCAAGGACAACGCCTATGACGCCGTCTCGCCCGACGACTTTCAGGCGATGATGAACACGGAGCGCTATAACCGCCGCTCCAGCGCTTTCGACAAGATTATCTCCGCGACCCACGATCACTTCTGGGACCCCGTGGATCCGCGCTATATCGACTTCTCCGAGCCCTTCGATCAGGAAAACGAAATGATGATCGATCCGGAGCTGGTGCCGGAGCTGAAGCTCCCTTGCTTCGAAGCGCTGTCGGAAAAGGAAAAGGTCCGGTTCGTCAACGAGACGGCGCGCTGGATGATGTCGGCGATCCTGCATGGCGAGCAGGGCGCGCTGAACCTGTCCGCCTCGCTCTGCCACATCCTGCTCGATCCCGGCGCACAGGAATATGCCGCCAACCAGGCCCGTGAAGAGGCCCGCCATGTGACGGCGTTTGCGAAATATGTGCAGGCACGTTTCGGCAAGCCGCTTCCCTGCGGCGAGACGCTGGCGAACCTTCTCTCCGAGATGGTCAATGCCAAGGAAGTCTACAAAAAGATCGTCGGCATGCAGCTTCTCGTCGAGGGTCTGGCCATGGGCACCTTCGCGACCTTCTTCAATACGGCACGCGATCCGCTGCTGGTGAAGCTTTGCCAGCTTGCCATGACCGACGAAGCCTTCCACCACAAGTTCGGCAAGATCTGGGCCGACCGCACCATTCCAAAGCTCTCGCAGGACGAGCGCGACATCATTGAGGACTGGGCGGCGAACGTCTTCCAGACACTGCTCTTCAATCTGGTGAACCCGGAACAGAAGAAGCTCATCTATGCCGATTTCGGCCTCGACTGGGAACAGGTTCAGGCCGAGATGCTCGAAGCGGTGACGGACGAAGACCGCCGCGAAGGCATGAAGGACGCGGCCAACGTCTTCCGCGTACTGGTGAAGACGCTGCTCAAGGCGGGCATCATCACCGACCGCACCAAGGCCTTCTATGCCACCTATGTGGACATGGACGAGTTGAAGAACGAGGACGATCGCATGGTCGGCGACGATATCGCCGAGGCGGGTATTTCTTTCCTCCGTACCGTGAATTTCGGAAAGAAGAACCCGATGGCGAGTGCCGCGGCCGAATAGATCCGGTTCTGCCGGCATCCGCCCGACAAAGAAGGCGGGGTCATCAGGGAACACTTCAGGCGGCCACCGGAAACGGTGCGCCGCCTCTTCTTTTGCCGTAGCGGGCGGGGCTCACTAGACTGACGCCCATGGACATCGATTCAAGACTGACAGGCCTGCCCGACATACCGGATCTCCCCCCGGGTGAGCCCCGGCTTGTGGCCGAGGGCCTGTGGAGCAGCATCTACCGGCTCGGCGACGGGAGCCTTTTGAAGCTCGTACGCCGAACGGGCGGAGGCCTCGGGTCGGGGGAAGCGATCTTCCGCCGCGAGGCGATCGCCTATGAGGCGCTTACCGGCACAGAGGGTACGCATTTCTCATTGCCCCGCCTTCTCGGCCATGGCGACCTGGAAGGCGGCGGCAGCCTCCATGCCGGATGGCTTCGCATGAGCGCCTTCGAAGGCGCCCCGCTGCAGGCGGACCGGCTCGTCTTTGCCCCTGCCCAGACACGGGATGCGATCGGCGAGCGGGTCGGCGCGGCTATCGCGGAATTTCACGAGACGGCAAGCCGGATCGCGACAGAGGCCGGCCTCAAGCTCGGCGACACGGTCGGCCGTTCCATCGGCCTGGCCGCGCACCGGATGGGCCAGCCCGACGAACGTCTCATGGCGAAGCGGCTGGCCGATGCCTGGGCGGCGGAAATCGAAACGGGACCCCTTGTTTTCGTGCATGGCGATCTCAACCTGTCGAACATCCTCGGCGAGCCGGAGACGCATCGGCGGCAGGCGCAGGCGGAGCCCCTCGGGCTGGTCGATCTGGCCGAAAGCGGCTGGTCGCTACCCGAAGCGGATTTCCGGCATCTGGAGAATTTCGGCCCGATGGGCGAAGCGGTGCTGCGGGGTTATGAGGCACGGGCGGACCGGGATGTATCGATGAAGCGCAGCCGCATGGCGATAGCAGCCAATGCGCTTTGCACGCTTGCCATCGAGGGGCATTCCGGCCATCCGCGAGAAGGAATGCGGCGACGCGCCGCGCTGGTTCATGCGATGGAAGCGGCCGGGATCGCATAAAATACCGCCATGGCGAAAAACGACGACATTCCGGAGAGCGAAGACGACGCCTTCATGCTGTTCGACGGGCGGCAATCGCCAACCGCGGCGGCGGTTCAGCGCGGGTGCGGCCGCCTCATCGCGCAGATGGGGTTCGTCGCGGCAACGGAAATCCCGCTTGCGACGGGACGGCGCGTCGACATCATGGCGCTCGGCCCGAAAAACGAGATCCATGTCTTCGAGATCAAATCGAGCCTTGCCGATTTCCGTGCGGATTCGAAATGGGAAGATTATCTGGCGTTCTGCGACCGCTTCTATTTTGCCGTCCCGCCCGAGTTTCCCCAAGAGGTTCTGCCGGAAGAAGTCGGGCTCGTGGTCGCCGACCGGTATGGTGCGGAAATATTGCGGGACTCCCCGCATGACCCGCTGTCCGCCGCGAGACGCAAGAAACTGACGCTGCATTTTGCGCGCATCACCGCGCGGCGCGTCCACCGGTTTCTCGACCCGGAAGACCTGTGAAATCCAACCTGTGAAACCTATTTGGGCGCGCGCTTGGCGA
Organism: Parvibaculum indicum; assembly: GCF_011762095.1. Classification (GTDB taxonomy): domain Bacteria; phylum Pseudomonadota; class Alphaproteobacteria; order Parvibaculales; family Parvibaculaceae; genus Parvibaculum; species Parvibaculum indicum. Next base: position 62,410 of record NZ_JAASQO010000009.1, read on the forward strand.
GGATGCGCTGCAGCGTGCGCCGATGCATGTTGAGACGGCGTGCCGTCTCCGACACGTTGCGGTCGCAAAGCTCATACACACGCTGGATATGCTCCCAGCGCACACGGTCGGCCGACATCGGATTTTCGGGCGGATCGGCGTGATCGGCGCCCTTGGCGAGAAGGGCGGCCTCGATCATGTCCGCATCGGCCGGCTTGGACAGGTAATCCGCCGCGCCGAGCTTTACCGCGGTAACGGCGGTGGCGATATTCCCGTAGCCCGTCAGCACCACGATACGAGCTTCGGGACGTGCCTCCTCCAACGCTTCCACGACATCGAGACCGTTTCCGTCTTCCAGGCGCATATCCACCACGGCATATCCGGGTTTCATCGTCCGGGCGAGGCCCTTGCCTTCTTTCACCGTATTCGCCGTACTGACCTGAAAACCGCGGGTTTCCATGGCACGGGCCAGGCGATTCAGAAACGGCACGTCGTCGTCGACGAGCAGAAGCGTCTTGTCTTCGGGCAGAAACGGCATCTCGCCGGGGGCGTTGTCTTCAGTCTCGGGCACGTCTTGCGATCTCCAAATCAGATGGTCAGACTTTAGGCTTTCAGCACCGCCAAGCCAAGACAGGGCTTTCCCTTACTCGCCCCCCTCCGCGCGCTCGGGAAAGGCAGGGTCCGCCTCGATGAGATGGCGGGGCCAGGCCACATATACCCGCGCGCCCCGGGGGCCATCCTCTCGATTGCCGATATGGACGGTGGCGCCTGTGCGCTCCAGCAGAGTCTTGCCGATGAAGAAACCAAGCCCCATCCCCTGATGGGAATGTTCCGGATCGGCGGGCGCGCCCTTGCGCCGGGGCCGCGTCGTGACATAGGGCTCGCCCAGCCGCTCCAGCACGTCCGGCCCGAAACCGGGGCCATCATCCACGATTTCCACCGCGATTTCTTCCGGCGAGTAGCGCGCGGTCACGGTCACTTCGTTCTCGGCGAAATCGGCAGCGTTCTCGACGAAATTGCCCAATCCGTAGAGCACTTCGGGCCGGCGCCAGAGATCCGGCTCCTCGCCATCGGCTTCGTCGCTTTCCACATCGAGGCGGAAGCCCACATCCATGTCGCTATGCGGCCGCACGACCTCTTCCAGCAGGGCATGAAGCGGCAGGCGTGAATAGATCATGTCGTCCGCGCTGGGGCGGCGGGACAGGCGCGAAAGAATTTCCCGACAGCGTTCGGCCTGGCTTGCGATCAGGCGAAGGTCTTCCTTCATTTCCTCGTCGCTCTGTCCACCACGCTCCAGTTCGCGCGAGACGAGAGAGATGGTGCCGAGCGGCGTGCCGAGTTCATGCGCCGCCGCCGCGGCAAGCCCGTCCAGCGCGGAGAGACGCTGCGCCCGCGACAACACCGCCTGCGTTGCCGCCAGCGCGGCGGACATATGCCGCGATTCCTGCGCGACCCGCCAGGCATAGGCCGCCATAAAGGCGAGCCCGATGGTGAGCGATGTCCAGATACCGATGATGTAGAGGCGGGGAAGCACGAGCGTTTCGCCGTTCACCCAGGGCAGCGGCATATGCACCGTGGCAAGCGCCGTCACATAGACCAGCGCCAGCAGGAGGAGGGCAATCGTGGAGCGCAGCGAAAGCGTGGTCGCGGAAATGGTGACCGGCGCCATGAAAAGAAGCACGAAGGGGTTCTGCAAACCTCCGGTCAGGAAGAGCAGCACGGCAAGCTGCATCAGGTCGATGGCGAAATAGACCGCTGCCTGCCAGTCCGGCAAACGCATCACACTGCGATAGCGCAAGGTAAGAAAGACGTTCAGCCATGCCGAGGCGGCGATCACCGCCAGACAAAGGCCCAGCGGCAGCGGGAAACCCAGAACCAGATTGACGATCAGCACGGCGGCGAGCTGTCCCGCAACCGCCATCCAGCGCAGGACGACCAGCGTCTGCAGGCGAATTCGCGCACTGTCCCCCGCTTCGGGCAGGCCGCCGGACAGAAAGGTCCGGCGAAGCCAGTTCATGCTGCTGCGGTCCGCCATCACGTCCTCCATGCGGCGCCCGGACAAGCTGTCGTCCGGGCTCCTTCAAACCGTTCCGTTGACGATCTTTCTGCCGCAGCGAGGGCGGAAGGTCCAGAGGACCGATTGTCAGGGGCGGGAAACTCAGCGGTTGGAGGGCCAGTCGCCGGCGAGGGGACGGGTTTCCCCGATACGCATGATCCAGAGATCGTCGCGCTCATAGCCGCCATTGGTGCCGGCCAGCATGAAGCGCGCCGGCGGCTCGAAGGGCGGCTCGATGGTCAGGAGGACCGTGCCCCAATGCATGCCGACCAGGCGGGCGGCCTTCAGCTCCCGGCCCATCCGCACGGCTTCTTCCGGCGTGGCATGGGAGGCATGCATCATCTCCCGCGGGGCATAGGCGCCGATCCCGAGCAGGGCCGTGTCGAAGGGGCCGTATTTTTCGCCAAGCTCCTCGAAGATCGGCCCATAGGCACTGTCGCCGCCGAAAAAGAGGTGATGATCCCCGGTCTTGAAGGCGAATCCCGCCCAGAGCGTGCGATTGGTGTCCCAGCCGCTGCGGCGCGACCAATGCACCACCGGCAGCGCGGTGACGGCCAGCCCATCGAGTTCGTGGCCCTCATGCCAGTCCAGCTCCACGACATTGGCAAAACCGCGTTCCCGGAAGAAATCGCCGAGACGCAGCGGCACCAGCACGGTCATGCGCTCCTTGCCCGGCAACTGGGCCAGCGCGCGTTCGTCCAGATGGTCGTAGTGGTTGTGGCTGATGACCAGAAGATCGATGGGCGGCAGGGCGGAGACGGGAACGCCGGCCTTCACGAAACGCCGGGGCCCGACGCCTTTCGGCCCCGCATAGGTGGTGAGATAAGGGTCGGTCAGAATGGTGTAGCCGCCCATACGGATGAGGAAGCAGGCGTGGCCGACCCAGGTCAGGAAATCGCGATCCCCCTCCGCATAGTCGGCCAGCATACGCACCGCCTCGCCCCGCGGCACGACATGCCCGTCGGGAATGTCGACCTTCTTCGTGCCGAGCTTCATCATTTCGAGGAAATAGGGTCCGACATGCCTGAGCCGTTGCTTTCCGCCACGGTTTTCGCATCCCGGGGAATTGCGGAACGTGCCATCCGGCAAATGGTGCCATGGCCGCTCGGACGAATGCTCCGAGGAGGCTCCGGCCGGCCCACCGCGCGCGGCCTCTCCCGTGCGCGCGGCACGGCGACGGGCAAAGCCGGTAGGGCGGAAGGTTTTCCTGGTGGAACTCATAACAGTTCTAAAAATAGGGAGCGCAAGGCTCTATTTCACCCCCGGCACCGCTCCTTCCCTTCGGCGCAGAAGCCGACAATCAGGATCCTGCTTTTTCCAGCAGCGCGACGATGTCGGAAAAATGGTTCTCACGGGCAAGATCCAGCGCCGTGCGTCCGGTGACGTCGGATTCCTCTATATAGGCGCCATGCTGGATCAGCGCCGCCACGACATCGGTGTGATGGGCCCGCGTCGCGATCAGCAAAGGCGCATCGCGGTCGGGGCCGTATCGATCGGGATCGGCGCCGTCGCGCAGCAGCATCTGTACGATATCGGCCCGCCCGCTCCTGGCCGCCGTCGACAGCGCCGTATCTCCGTCGGGCGAGCGGCGGTCGGGATCGGCGCCCGCGTCCAGCAGCATCCGGATCGCCCTGCCCTGCCCGTATTGCGCGGCGACCACAATGGCGGGAATACGGTCGCGGCCGCTCTCATTGGGCGAAACGCCGATGTTCAACTGGCGTCGAAGCTCCTCCAGATCGCCGACCCGGGCGGCTTCGATCATGTCATTGTCCTTGATGATCGCGCTGGGTGCACCGGGCGGGGCGGCGTGGGCGCCAGGCGTTGCCTGCGGCAAAACGCTCGCCGCGAGCCCCGTGCAAAGCGCCACGGACAGTGAGGCGGGGAGCGCACGCAAAAGGCGTATTGCAGCGGAAAGGGAATTGCGCTTGATGTTCGTCATGGCTGTCAGATGCTGTATCGGTGTGCGAACCGGCCCCCGGCACGGATTTATTCCCGCTGCCGGGCTGGTATGCGAAACTGTTGTCGCATTATACCCAATTCACGCCGCTTGTCCGCAACCACCGGAACACCGGTATCCGGCAGGGCCGGACTTCAATCCAGGACATCAAGGGAGGATCGAATGAGCCGTACGGGATGGATTTTGACGTTGGGCGCCCTCATCGTCGCCGCCGGTATCGGCTACTGGCTCTCAGGCCATCTCCCCGGCGGGGAGGTCTCGAGGGGTGCCAACGGCCAGCCCGTGGTCTCCACCGGCACCCCGCAGATCGGCGGCCCCTTCGCCCTCGTGAACCAGGACGGGCAACCCGTCACCCAGGACAGTTTCGACGGAAAGTACCTGCTGATCTATTTCGGCTTTACCTATTGTCCCGACGTCTGCCCGACGGACCTTGCCAAGATGGCCGCTGCGATGGATGCGCTGGGCGAGGACGCGGAGAAGGTGCAGCCCATCTTCATCACCATCGACCCGGAACGCGACACGCCCGAGCAGATGAAGCTCTACATCGAGCAATTCGACCCCCGGCTCGTCGGGCTGACGGGAACGCCTGACCAGATTGCGACCGCGGCGCAGGCCTATCGCGCGCAGTATGACAAGGTGAAGGACCCCGGCGCGGCGGGCGGCTACACGATGGAGCACACGCCCTATATCTATTTCATGAGCCCGGACAATGAATTCCTCACCTTCTTCGTCGGCACCAGCGTCACGCCGGAAGACATGGCCAAGGCGATAAAGGCGAAGATGGAGTGAGGCCGGCACCCAGAACAGGTCAGCCCTGCTACCCTATCTGCGGGATCGTCCGCCGACGCATGATTTGAATCACCGTCTTGACCCGACGCCGCGCGCTGCCTATCTTCGCCACATGAACGCAACGCGCCACATCGCTGTTCTCGGCCTGGACCTTCCGCTTCTGCGGACGGGCCTTCTTGCGCGCGCGCTGCTCTGCGCTTGAGCGCAGAAAACATCCCCTTCCGACATATCCAGTCCATCCGTTCGTTTATCGCCGCCGGCGCGGCGCAACCCTCTTGCAATATCTTCATTGCATGATGGGTGCGCGGCGAATTGGCCGCCGAATATCGAGAAGAACCATGCTGCAAGACCCAAGCCGAAAATACAGGGCATTCAAGCCGATCGAATTGTCCGATCGCCAATGGCCCAGCAAGACGATCACCACGCCCCCGATCTGGATGAGTACGGACCTCCGGGACGGCAATCAGGCGCTTTTCGAGCCGATGAATGCCGAGCGCAAACGCGCCATGTTCGAGCTGCTGGTGAAAATCGGCTTCAAGGAGATCGAGGCGGGCTTTCCGTCTGCCAGCGACACGGATTTCAACTTCATCCGTGAGCTGATTGAACAGGGCAAAGTGCCCGACGACGTTCGCGTGGAAGTGCTGACGCAAGCGCGGCCCGAACTCATCTCCCGCACCATGGAGTCCCTGCGGGGCGCAAAGAACGCCATCGTGCATGTCTATAATGCGACGGCGCCGAATTTCCGCGATGTCGTGTTCAACCAGGGCAAGCAGGGCGTCAAAGCCATTGCGACCGAGGCCGCGCACCAGATCAGGGAGCTTGCCGCCGGACAACCCGAGACGAACTGGACCTTCCAGTACAGTCCGGAAGTCTTTTCCGGCACCGAACTCGACTTCGCCAAGGAGGTCGTCGATGCGGTGACGGAGATATGGAACGCCTCGCCCGACAACAAGGTCATCGTGAACCTGCCGGCGACGGTGGAGATGGCCTCGCCCAATGTCTATGCCGATCAGATCGAATGGATGCACCGGAATCTGGAACGGCGCGACGGGATCATCCTCTCGGTCCACCCGCATAATGACCGCGGTACGGCGGTGGCCGCCGCAGAACTCGCCGTGATGGCGGGCGCGGACCGCGTGGAAGGCTGTCTCTTCGGCAATGGCGAACGCACGGGCAATGTCGACCTCGTCACGCTGGCGCTCAATCTCTACAGCCAGGGTGTGCATCCGGGTCTCGACTTTTCGCAGATCAACGAGATTGCGCGCACGACGGAATATTGCACCCAATTGCCGATCCACCCACGTCACCCTTATGTGGGCGATCTGGTGTTCACCGCCTTTTCCGGTTCGCATCAGGATGCGATCAAGAAAGGGCTCGGCGCGCGCAAGAAAGAGGAGCAGGTTTGGGACGTGCCCTACCTGCCGATCGACCCGCGCGATGTGGGCCGCACCTACGACTCGATCATTCGCGTGAACAGCCAATCCGGCAAGGGCGGCATCGCCTATCTGCTGGAAACCGAATACGGACTTTCCATGCCACGGCGGCTTCAGGTGGAATTCAGCTCCGCCGTGCAGAAATACACCGACCTCACCGGCCAGGAAGTCCGAGCCGCCGACATCTGGCGCATCTTCGAAGAAGAGTATCTGAATGCGACAGAGCCCTTCGAATATGTGGGCCACACGCTCTTCGACGAAGGCGGTAAGCAGGGCGTGAAGATGCGCGTGAAACGGCATGGCAAGGAGGAAGAACTGACCGGGCTCGGAAACGGTCCCATCGATGCCGCCATGAACGCCCTCTCGGTCAACCTGCAGGTGCGCCAGTATGACGAGCACTCGCTCGGATCCGGATCGGACGCGCAGGCCGCCGCCTTTATTGAGGTCGGCGATCCGGATCATCCGGGTGACCTTTTCGGCGTGGGGCTCGACCCCAACATCATCACCGCCTCGCTGAAGGCGCTGGTGAGCGCGGCGAACCGGGCCGCCGCCCGTTAACCATTGCACAGACCCCGATGTGCCGGGCGGGACACAGTCCCGCCCGCGCCCCGGTTTCCGGAACATTCCGGCGTTTTCCCCCGCAAGATCTGCAAAATTGCTCTGCCGGGACATCCTGCGAAAAAATTGCGCTTGGACATAGCGCCGCAGACGCTTATTTTAGGGGTCATATTGCACTGCAGCATAGTGAACGGGTCCCGCCCGGGGCCGAAATGGCGGAAACGTCGGAGAGGTGAAGGCTTGCTGTACCACATCTACGAATTGAACCACGCCACCATGGCGCCCTATCGAGCCGCCGCCGAAATGGGGCTCTGGGCGCTGAGGCATCCGCTGAACCCTTTCGCCGAAACGCAGATGAACAAGACGATGGCCGCCGCCATCGACGTCTTCGAAAGCACGACGCGGCGCTATGGCAAGCCGCCCTTCGGCCTGCACGAGACCGTGATCGACGGCAAGAGCGTGCCGGTGCGGGAACGGGTGGTTTGGGAAAAGCCGTTCTGCAAGCTCGTGCATTTCGAACGCGAGCGAAAGGCGATGAAGAACACGATCCAGCCCAAAATGCTGATCGTCGCACCGCTGTCGGGGCACTATGCAACGCTCCTGCGGGGGACCGTCGAGACCATGCTGCCCCATTACGAGGTCTATGTGACCGACTGGGTGGATGCGCGCATGGTTCCCTTGTCCAAGGGCCGGTTCGACCTCGACGACTATATCGACTACCTCATCGACATCTTTCATGTGCTGGGGCCCGACGTACATGCGCTGGCCGTTTGTCAGCCGGCCGTGCCGGTCTTTGCGGCGGTAGCGGTGATGCATGACGACGACGATCCGCATGTGCCGCTTTCCATGACCTTGATGGGCGGTCCCATCGACACCCGCGAAAGCCCGACGGAAGTGAACCGCCTCGCGACGGAGCGCGGTACCGAGTGGTATGAACGCAATGTCGTGATGTCGGTTCCGTTTCCGCATCCCGGCGCCATGCGGTCGGTCTATCCCGGCTTCGTGCAGCTTTCCGGTTTCATGGCCATGAATCTCGACCGCCATGTAAGCGCCCATTGGGATTTCTTCGAGCATATGGTCGATGGCGACGGTGAAAGCGCGGAAAAGCATCGCGAGTTCTACGATGAATATCTCTCCGTCATGGACATGACCGCGGAGTTCTACCTTCAGACCGTCGATGCCGTCTTCGTTCAGCATGCACTGCCCAAGGGCGAGTTCATGCATCGCGGGCGCAAGGTCCGCCCGGAAGCGATCACCAAGACGGCCCTGATGACGGTGGAAGGCGAGAAGGACGACATTTCCGGCGTCGGCCAGACCAAGGCTGCGCACAAGCTGACCAAGAACCTGCCCGACGCCATGAAGGCGCATTGGGAACAGCCCGGTGTCGGCCATTACGGCGTCTTCAACGGTTCGCGCTGGCGCAACGAGATCGCCCCCAGGGTGCGCGCCTTCACCAGTCTCCACGCCGAACGGAAATAGGCGGCGCGCCCGCACGCCTCGCCATCACGCCGTGGCGAAAATCTGCGCCTCGTTGCGGAATGCCTTGAATTCCAGCGCATTCCCGGCGGGATCGTGGAAGAACATGGTGGCCTGCTCGCCGTGCTTTCCTTTAAATCGGATATGCGGCTCGACGACAAAGCCGATGCCGGCCTGTTTCAACCGCTCCGCCAGAGCATGCCACTCTTCCCATTCCAGGATGAGACCGAAATGCGGCACGGGCACCTCGTCGCCATCCACGGCATTGCGGTGCAGGGCGTCGCGCCGTTCGACCGCGCTGCGCGGCGCGAGATGCGCCACTATCTGATGACCATGCAAATCGAAGTCGACCCAATGCGTGTCGGAGCGTCCTTCCGGGCAGCGGAGAACGCCACCGTAAAAGGCGCGCGCCGCGGCAAGATCATCGACTGGGAAAGCAAGATGAAAACGTGGCATTCTATTCATGATTCGCTCTGCTTGATTCGTGGCGCGGGACGCGTATAACGCCGCTTCCGCATCCTCATCAAATCGCAGAATAAACCAGCGACATGCCGGGACGTAGTATCAGGTGAAATCGGCTCCGCTTCATATCGACTACATGCAGATCGACGGACGTAATGTGCCCGTTGCGATCCGGCATAATCCGCGCGCGCGGCGTATCATCGTGCGGGTGGATCTCGCCGCCGGTTCGGTCCAGGTGACCGCGCCGTCGAAAAGAAGTCTCGCACAGGCGCTTTCTTTCGCACGCGAACAGCGGGACTGGATTGCCGAACGCCTTGGTCAGGTTCCGCCGCCCGTGCCGTTTGTCGACGGGGCGATCATCCCTTTCAAGGGCGAAGACCATCTGATCCGTCATGTGTCCGATCCGGTCATGCGGCGGCGTTACGGGCCGGTCTGGCGCGTCGATGCGGAGGAGACCGGCGGGCTGCCGGAGATCCGGGCGACGGGCGCTGCCTCCTTCCTGCAGCGGCGCGTGGGCGACTGGCTGAAAGTGCAGGCGCGCGCGGAACTGAACGAACGCGCGCTTTACCATGCCGATCAGTTCGATGTGCGACCGTCGCGCATTACGGTGCGGGACACGACCACGCGATGGGGCTCATGCGCACCCAGCCGCGCGCTTTCCTTTTCCTGGCGGCTCATCATGGCACCGCCGCATGTCCTCGATTATGTCGCCGCGCATGAGGTGGCGCATATACGGCACATGAACCACGGTGCGCGTTTCTGGGCGCTGGTCCGTCAGGCGATCCCCAATTACGAAACCGCCAAGCGCTGGCTGGAGAACAGCGGACCGGGGCTTCACCGCTACGGCGCCGAACCGCTTGGCGTGTTCGCGGGTGATTTCGGCGACGGATCGCAAGCCGAAGCCGACGGCGGCGATTGAGACGATGCGTCTGCAACCGGGCGCGCGCAGCTTCACCGCCTATCTCGCCTCGCTGATCGCCGTCGGGCCGCTTTCGACCGATATGTATCTTCCCTCGCTTCCCTCCATCGAACGGGACTTCAGGGCGACGACGGGCGAAACGCAGCTTACGCTGTCCGCCTTTCTGATCGGCATGGCCTGTTCGCAACTCGTCTATGGGCCGCTTGCCGATCGTTTCGGGCGGAAGCCCGTTCTGCTTGGCGGTTTCGCTCTCTACATCGCAGCCAGCCTCGGCGCCGCGTTCGCAGCCGATATCGATCAACTCATCCTGCTCCGGCTCGCCCAGGCCATGGGCGGCGGCGCGTCGGTGGTATTGGCACGCGCGGTGGTTCGCGATCTTTACTCGAATGAAGACGCCGCGCAGATGCTGGCGCGAATGAGCGCGGCGATGGGCGCCGCGCTCGCCCTGGCGCCCATGCTGGGAGGCGTCTTGCAGGCCGCGCTTGGCTGGCATTCCATATTCGTCTTTCTGGGCATCGCAGGCATGGCGCTCGCGCTCATCACACTTGCCGGCCTTGACGAAACGCTACCGCCCGCTTTCCGGCAGAGCGTTGCGCCCCGTGCGATCCTTGCTCATTACCGCAGATTGCTCTGCCACCCGGTCTATCTGCGCTATCTCATCATTGCCTGTCTGGGCATGGCCGGCATGTTCTCCTACATCTCCGGCGCGTCTTTCGTGCTGCAGAACGTCTATGGTTTTTCGCCCATCGGGTTCGGCGCGTCCTTTGCGCTGATCGTTGGCGGATATGTCGGAGGAACGCTGCTGGCTGGAAAGCTGTCGAAAGAAGTCGGGCTGGAGCGCACGCTGAAACTCGGCGCGGCAGCCGCCGGAACGGGGGGCGCGCTGGCCGTTGCCGCGCTGACGATCGACGGGACGGGGTATCTGCTGGTCGGCGCCATGACGGTTTACGGCGTCTCCGTCGGGCTGACGATGCCTCAGGCGATAGCAGGTGCGCTGACGCCCTTTCCGGAAATCGCGGGCACGGCGTCGGCTCTCTTCGGCTTCCTGCAATCGACGGCGAGCGCGATCGCCGGTGTCGTCGTCGGCCACACGCTTGGCGAAACGGGATGGCCCATGGCGGCCATGATCGCGTTGATGGGGGTGGGCGCCGCACTGGCTGCCTGGATGCCGCGCCCCGACCGGGCCTGACCTCCTAGCGCCGGTTGCCGGGATGTCCCGGCTGCAACCGGCTTTGCCGCTGCGTACCGCCATTGGCCGATTGCGAGAACCAGGGCTCTTCTTTTCTGTCGGTGCTGCCGAACAACCGCTCAAAGAAGCCGGGCTCCTCCCATTCGCGCTGCTTTTCTTCCGGTTCCGCCGGCGCGGGCTGCGCGGCGGGCGGGGACCATGTACCGGGAAGCGGCCCCGCACTGGCGATGCTTTGTGTACGGACCATAAAATCGCGCCAGATTTTTGCCGGGATGGTGCCGCCCGTGACGCGCTTCATGGGCGAACCATCGTCATTGCCCACCCAGACGCCGACAACCAGATTGCTCGTATAACCGATGAACCAGGCGTCCCGGCTGTCCTGACTGGTGCCGGTTTTACCGCCCGCGGGAACGCCATCGATGGCCGCGTTTCTATGGCCCGTGCCATAGATCATGACGGCCTGCATCATGTTGTTCATCGAGCCGAGCGTTCCGTCGTTCATGACGCGGCCCATACCGGAGCCCTGACGGCGGTAAAGCCGGTCGCCATTGTCGGTATCGACTTCCTCGATGCCATGCGGAATGACGCCGAAACCGCCATTGGCGAAGCTGGCATAGGCGGAAGTGAGTTCCAGCAGGTTGACGCTGCCCGAGCCCAGTGCCAGCGAGAGATTGGACGGCAGGTCGCTCTGGATGCCGAGGCGGCGGGCAGTCGCAACCACATTGCGGATGCCGCATTGCTGCGCGACCTGCACCGCGATCGTATTGACCGATTTTGCAAGCGCCGTGCGCAGCGTCATCCGGCCGTCGAAACGGTTTTCATAATTCGAAGGCGACCAGCCGCCATAGCTCACCGGCTGGTCGGTAAACTCGCTGTCGGGCACGAAGCCCTGCTGCATGGCGGTCAGGTAAACGAAGGGCTTGAAGGCGGAGCCGGGCTGGCGCTCGGCCTGCACGGCGCGGTTGAACTGGCTCAGCGCATAGTTGCGCCCGCCCACCATGGCCCGCACGGCGCCCCGGGGCGTCATGGCGACGAGCGCGACCTGGGACACGCGCGCACCCGGTGCATCCGTAGCGAACACCTTCGCAATGGCGGCATCCGCTGCGCGCTGCATGGCGGGGTCGATGGTGGTGTGCACTTTCGCATCGGCCTCGGGGCGACCGGCATAGTCGGACAGGCTCTGCGCGACCCAATCGACGAAATAGTTGATGGAACTCGCCGTGGTGTAGCCCTGCAATCTGGCGGGGTTCGTTTCGGCGAGCCGTGCTTCCTGCTGCGAGATATAGCCCGCCCCTACCATATTGCGCAGTACGATCGCGGCGCGTTCGCGCGCCAGACCGATATCGTTCGTGGGCGAGTAGCGCGAGGGCGCTTTCAGGAGCCCCGCCAGCATGGCCGCCTCTGGCAGGGTCAACGCACGTACCGGCTTCTGAAAATAGCGTTCCGACGCCGCGCCGACGCCATAGGCTCCGCCGCCCAGATAAACGCGGTTGAGATACATCGTCAGTATCTCTTCCTTGGTGAAGCGCATTTCGAGCCAGACGGAGAGGATCATTTCCTGCAGCTTGCGGCTGATGGTCCGGTCGGGGGTCAGGAAGATGTTCTTGGCAAGCTGCTGGGTAATGGTCGAACCGCCCTGCACCACATGGCCCGCCCGCAGATTGATCACGAGGGCCCTGGCAAGCCCGATGGGATCGACACCGAAATGCCAGTAGAAGCGCTGATCCTCCGTCGCGATCACCGCTTCGGGCAGATAGGGCGGCATGTCTTTCAGCGCGATATAGGATCCGCCCAATCCGCCGCGATGGCTCAGCACGTCCCCGTTTTCGGCGACGATCTGCAATGAAGGCGGCCGATCGACGCCGTAAAGACCCGACGTATCGGGCAGTGTCATGGCGAAGTAGAGAAGCGCGCCGCCGAAAAGAATGCCGCCCCAGATGCAGACGATCGCCATGTAGTAAGTGAGCGCGCCGACGAGACTCCGACCGTTTCCGCCGCCCCGCCCGCTACCGGAACGCCGCCCCGCCGCGGAACCGCGTCCGGACGATGACGCGCGCCCGCGGCCGGTGCGGCCTTGCGTGGCTGCGCGCGCGGTAGAGGCTTTGGAGCGGGTGCGCGCGGGTTTCTTTTTCGCTGGAGAAGAAGACGCACGGGAGGCGGGCTTTCGGGCGGGTTTCTTGCCGGTCGGGCTTTTTCCGCGCGATTTCGCCGGGAGCTTTTTCGCGGTGCCTCGTTTTTTCGCGACGCCCGGTTTCCGTTTGCGCGGCTTGGCCGACCGGCCTTCCTCCCGCCAGAAGGCATCCCACGCGGCATCGTCTTCGTCGTCATCGCGCGCGGTGTCGTTGTCGTTCACGCCGATGCCGATGCGGACAGGCTTCAGGCCGGGCAGCGCGAAACGCGGGCCGTCATCGTCCCACTGCCCGCGCGGCGGACGCCGTTTGCCTTGCCGGCTCTTCCTGCGTGAAAACATCCGCCCCTGCCGCCCGAACGCTTGTGAATCAAGAGGATAACGCTCGTTCTTAAACTAGGGAAGGATGGTTAACGACTTGTTAACGATTGAAGGCCGGCACCGGGTTCTTGCTATTACCAACTTATCAGATCTGGTAATAACGCCCGGCTCTTGCGTTATTACCATTTTTACAAATATGGTAATAACGATGCAGACCCTCGATCACACATATCAGGTACTCTATTCGGAGTTGAGGCAACGCTGCCTGGACGCATCTTTCTCGGCGGAGTTCTCCCTCGACGGACGATTTATCACGCAGGAAGTGCGAGGGCGGCGCTATTGGTATTTCGACACGGCAAGCAGTGACGGAAAAAAGAAACGCCGCTATGTCGGTCCGGCCGAAGATGAGGAAATCACACAGCGCGTCGAGTCCTTCAAAGACCTGAAGGCTGACTATCGGGCCCGCCGCAAGATCGTCTCGACTCTCGTCCGCGACGCCCTTCTTCCCCGCCCGGAGGCCCGGACCGGACAAATCGTGGAGGCGCTCGCGAATGCAGGCTTCTTCCGACTGCGCGGCGTGCTGGTAGGGACAGTGGCCTTTCAATGTTATTCGGCCATTCTCGGTATGCGACTGCCGAATACCGCGATGCAGACGGGCGACACGGACTTCGCGCAGTTTCATTCGATCTCTGCTGCGGTGGAAGACACGATGCCTCCCATGATCGAAACGCTCAGGGAAGTGGACCCGACCTTTCGCGACATCCCGGACCAGAACGATGGACGCCATACCACGCAATTCATTTCCCGAGGCGGCTACAAGGTCGAGTTCCTGACACCGAACACCGGCTCGGACGCGCATGACGGCCACCCGGCCTCCATGCCCGCCCTCGGCAACGCATCCGCGCAGCCGCTGCGATTTCTGGATTTCCTGATCTATCAACCGGTTCGGGCCATCATGCTCTACGGCGCAGGCATTCCGGTGTTCGTGCCGGCGCCGGAGCGATTCGCCGTTCACAAACTCATCGTCGCCTCACGCCGCATTCACGACAATGAAACCGCCGACAAAAGCCGTAAAGACCGGCTGCAAGCCACAGCGATCATGGAAGCGATGATCCAGCAGCGCCAGAACGCCGAACTCGCCGATGCGTTCATGGAAGCATGGGACCGAGGTCCGGCTTGGCGGCGCGCCATCGGCGACAGCCTCGCGCTGCTCGAAGAAAAGACGGAAGAGGCAATCCGCTCCGGACTCGCCGAAGGCATCAGGAAAACCGGCGCCGATCCCACCGCCTATGATCTCGTTATATGAGGCTGGCGCCCCGATCTAGACGTCGAGATTGGCGACCGAGAGGGCGTTTTCGCGGATGAAGTCGCGGCGGGGTTCCACCACATCGCCCATCAGCTTCACGAAAAGATCGTCGGCCTCATCGAGTTCGCGGATTTTCACCTGCAGGAGCGAGCGCACTTCCTTGTCGAGCGTGGTCTCCCAGAGCTGTTCCGGGTTCATCTCGCCAAGACCCTTGTAGCGCGACACCGTATTGCCCTTGGACCCGGCCTCCATAACCGCCTTGATGAGCTGCGAGGGAGAACGAATGTCGCGATCGCCATCCTTCATGCGCAGCGTCGCGGCCTTTCCATAGACCTCCAGAAGGTGATCGTTGAAGGTGGCGAGGCGGCGGGCCTCAGCGCTCGATACGAGCGGGCCGTCGATCATCACTTCCTCGCTGACACCGCGCACCTCTCTCGCAAACTTCAGCCCGCCATCGGCGGTGGGCTCACCCGTCCAGCCACGTTCGGTCTCGTCGGAGAGAAGATCCAGACGGCGCGCCACATAGGCGGCTGCCTCCTGCGCCTTTTCCGGGCTTTCCATCGCCTCCGGGTTCAGCGCGCCGGCGATGGCGGCTTGCTCCACGACTTCATGGCTGTATTTGTTCGGCAGACCGTCGAGAATAGTGCGCACGGAACGCGCCTTTTCCACGATGTCGCGCAAATCCGGTCCGGCGCGCTGGTCGCCATTGGCAAGCGTCAGCACCATGTCAGTCAGCCCCTGCTCGACCAGGAAGTCGACCAGCGCTTTCTCGTTTTTGAGATAGGTTTCCGAGGTGCCGCGCCGAACCTTGTAGAGCGGCGGCTGTGCGATAAAGAGATGCCCGCGCTCAATGACCTCCGGCATCTGACGGTAGAAGAAGGTGAGGAGCAGCGTGCGAATATGCGCGCCGTCCACATCGGCGTCCGTCATGATGATGATCTTGTGATAGCGCAGCTTCTCGATATTGAAATCGTCGCGTCCGATGCCGGTTCCCAGCGCGGTGATGAGCGTACCGATTTCGTTGGACGACAGCATCTTGTCGAAACGGGCCCGCTCGACATTCAGGATCTTGCCGCGCAGGGGAAGAACGGCCTGGTTGGCGCGGTCGCGCGCCTGCTTGGCGGAGCCACCGGCGCTATCGCCCTCCACGATGAAGAGTTCGGCCTTGGACGGATCGCGTTCCTGGCAGTCGGCAAGTTTGCCGGGCAGGCTCGATACATCGAGCGCGCCTTTGCGCCGGGTCAATTCGCGGGCCTTGCGGGCGGCCTCGCGCGCGGCGGCGGCCTCCGCGATCTTGGAAACAATCTGCTTTGCTTCGTTCGGATGTTCCTCGAACCAGCTCGACAATGCTTCGTGCAGCGCGCCTTCCACCACCGGGCGAACCTCCGACGAGACGAGCTTGTCTTTCGTCTGCGAAGAGAATTTCGGATCCGGTACCTTCACCGACAGCACGCAGGTCAGGCCCTCGCGCGCATCGTCGCCACTGATCGTGACCTTTTCGCGCTTGGCGATACCGGTCTCGCTCGCATAGGCGTTCACCACACGGGTGAGCGCACCGCGGAAGCCAGCCAGATGCGTGCCGCCGTCGCGCTGCGGAATGTTGTTCGTGAAACACAGAACATTCTCGTGATAGCTGTCGTTCCACCAGAGCGCCGCTTCCACGGTGATGCCTTCGCGCTCGGTGAGCACGGTGATCGGCGCCGGCACAAGCGGCGATTTGGTGCGGTCGAGAAATTCCACGAATGCCTTGAGACCGCCCTCATAGTAGAGATCGACTTTCTTTTCCTCGACATGGCGGTTGTCGGTCAGTTCGATGCGCACGCCGGAATTGAGGAAGGCGAGTTCCCGCAAGCGGTGTTCGAGCGTCGGGAAATCGAACTCGGTTTTCGTGAAGGTTTCCGAGGAGGGATGGAAGGTGATCTCGGTGCCCGTGACCGGTTCGCCATCCGCTCCTTTCGGCGCATCGCCCTTGACGGCCAGCGGCGCATCTGCCACGCCGTCCTTGAAGGTGATGAGATGTTCCTTGCCGTTGCGCCAAACGCGCAGCGTCAGCCAGTCGGAAAGCGCGTTCACCACAGACACGCCCACGCCGTGCAGACCGCCGGACACCTTGTAGGAATTCTGGTCGAACTTACCGCCCGCATGAAGCTGGGTCATGATGACCTCGGCGGCGGAAACGCCCTCGCCCTTGTGCATCTCCACGGGAATGCCGCGACCATTGTCCGAGACCGAAACGGAGCCGTCGGCGTTGAGCTTCACTTTCACCGCATCGCACCAGCCCGCCAGCGCTTCGTCGATCGAGTTGTCGACGACCTCATAGACCATGTGATGCAGGCCCGAGCCGTCATCCGTGTCGCCGATATACATGCCCGGGCGCTTGCGCACCGCGTCGAGCCCCTTCAGGACCTTGATGGCATCAGCGCCATAGTCTTCTTCGTTACGTTCGGGCCTTGTCGGTTCGGCGTCGCTCATGATTTCGTCTTTCTGTCTTTCGGTCCGGTGCGCTTTCAAGCGTGGATATGCCCGTCCGCGACACGCATATGCTGCGCGCGCGGTCCAAACGCTTCGAACAGGGACGGGTCGGTACCCGTCATGAAAGCCTGGAGCCCCAGGCCAACAATTTCATCAAAAAGTGCCGCGCGCCGCGTCTCGTCGAGATGGGCGGCGACTTCGTCCAGAAGCAATAGCGGCTGGTGCCCCCGCGCCGCCAGAAGGCGCGCATTGGCAAGCACCATGCCGATAAGCAGCGCTTTCTGCTCGCCGGTGGAGCAGGTTCGCGCCTCGCGATCCTTGGCCGCATGGCGCACCAGCAGATCGGTGCGGTGCGGCCCGTCCAGTGCACGGCCCGCGCCGGCATCGCGCCCCCGCATCTCTTTCAGCAGTGCCCGGAAGCGGTCTTCCACATCGACGGCCGGATCGCGCGTCACCTGATCTTCCAGCGCGCCCTCCAGCGCGATTTCCGCGCGGGGGAAGGCGTCCTCGCTCGCCGCATCGAGCGCGCCGCGCAGCCGCGCCAGCATTTCGGCGCGCGCTGCGGCAATGGCAACGCCATGTTCGGCCATCTGTTCTTCAAGCCCGGTCAACCAGCCATCGTCGAACATCTCGTCGGCCAGCAGCCTGTTCCGCTCGCGCAAGGCGCGCTCGTAAGCGTTGGCGCGTGTGCCATGGGAGGGATCGAACCCCATGACCAGCCGGTCGAAAAATTTCCGCCGCTCGCTTGCGCCTTCGACGAAGAGCCTGTCCATGGCGGGCGTCAGCCAGACCATGCGGACATATTCGGCAAGCGCGGACGGACCGGCATTCACCCCGCCGATACGCACGATGCGCGAACGGTTGGACTTTTCCGCTCCCGCCTCCTGGCCGGTACCGATACGCAGCTCGTCGCCATCGGGCAGGCGCAGCGTCGCGGAGACAGCCCAGCCACCGGTGCCGTCGGCCCGTGCGAGATCGGCATAAGCCGCGCCGCGCAATCCCCGCCCGGGCGACAGCAGCGACACCGCCTCCAACAGGTTCGTCTTGCCTGCGCCGTTCTCACCGGTGAGCGCAACGGGCCGTGCGTCGAGATCGAGTTCGGCTCGCGCATAGGAACGGAAATCGGTCACGATCAGGCGCGCCAGGCTCAGCCTTTCCGGCGCAGGACGCACCGTTCCGTCAGGCCCGGCGGGGGCCGGGTCCGTCGGCGACATGGCAAGCATCCTGCCTGATCGGTGCAATCACTACTCCTGCAAACTGCTCCTGGAAGCGCCCGGGCCCTGCCCGCAAACCGCCTTACACGCGCATGGGCATCAGCACATAGATCGCCATCGCATCCTCGGTATCCTTCACCAGGGTAGGCGACCCGGAATCGGCGAAAGCGAAAACAGCCTGTTCGCCGTCGAGCTGGCCGGTAATGTCCAGCAGGTAACGCGCATTGAAACCGATCTCGATCGGGGAGGCGCTGTAGGAGACCGAAATCTCTTCCGTCGCGCTACCGCTGTCGGGATTGGTGACGGAGAGGGTGAGACGCCCCTCTTCCAGATTGAGTTTCACCGCGCGGGACTTTTCCGTGGAGATGGTGGAGACGCGATCCACCGCTTCGGCGAAACTCTTGCCGTCCACTTCCATCATCTTGTCGTTGTCGACCGGGATCACGCGACCATAATCGGGGAAGGTGCCGTCGATGAGCTTGGAGGTCAGCACCACGCCGCCGAACTCGAAACGGATCTTGGTTTCGGAGACGCCGATCGAAACATTGCCGGTGTCGCCCTCCAGCAGCTTCTGGAGCTCGAGTACGGTCTTGCGCGGAACAATGACACCCGGCATGCCGGAGGCGCCGTCCGGCAGGTCGTGATCGACCTGGGCGAGACGATGACCGTCCGTCGCAACGGCGCGCAGCGCAGGCGTCTTGCCGTCTTCCACTGCGTGAAGATAGATACCGTTCAGGTAGTAGCGCGTCTCTTCGGTCGAGATCGCAAAGCGCGTCTTGTCGATCAGGCGGCGCATATGCTCGGCAGGCAGCTCGAAGCGATGCGGCAGGGAGCCCGCCGTCATGGTCGGGAAGTCTTCCTGCGGCAGCGCCTGAAGCGCGAAACGCGAGCGGCCCGCGGTGAGCTGCAACCGGCCTTCTTCCTGGGTCGCGAGTTCGACCTGCGCGCCTTCAGGCAGCTTGCGCACGATGTCGTAAAGCGTGTGCGCGGGCGCGGTCGTCGCGCCGCCCTGTGCGACATCGGTATCGGTCGCCTCCACCACTTCGATATCGAGATCGGTCGCGGTCAGGGAAAGCTGGCCGTCTTCCGCCTTGATGAGGACGTTGGAGAGGATCGGAATGGTGTTGCGCCTCTCCACCACCGACTGCACGTGATTGAGAGATTTGAGGAGTGCGCCGCGTTCAATTGTGATCTTCATTCTGTCTCTTCGGACCCCTCTGTCGGCCCCTTGCCCGGGCCATGGCCTGGCGCGCTGGATGCGGTTGCGCCGGACGCTCCGTTTTCATTCGGCCCATTGCGGGGCGGGCTCGCCGCCCCGGCCCGGGCCGTTCATCGACTCCAAGGGCCGCTGGCACAGCTGCGCCGCGGCCCCTGCCGAAACTCATGCGAACGGGAAAACGGAGGATGCTGCCGGATAGGGCCGGAAGGCGTGGAAATGTGCCGCGCCGCGCCCCGAAACCGGCATTTCCGGCCGGTGCCGGAACTCCGCGGAAATTCGCGACGCAATTATATCAGATGATTGGCGAGATGCACGTATTTCAGCGCCTTCGGAACCTCCGAAGGCGCTTTATAACCACCTGAAAGCACTGGCCTTTTCGAGGCCAGCAATCAGTTCGGGCTGTGACCGCCCTCCAGCATGCGCCGGAGGAGGTCCACATCTTCCTCAAGACCGGAATCGACCTGCCGCAGCTCCTCCACCTTGCGCACCGCATGAATGACGGTGGTGTGGTCGCGGCCCCCGAATTTGCGCCCGATTTCGGGCAGAGAGCGGGTGGTGAGCTGCTTGGAAAGATACATGGCGATCTGGCGCGGACGGGCTACGGCACGGGCCCGGCGGGCGGAGAGAAGGTCCGACAGGCGGACATTGAAATACTCCGCCACGCGGCGCTGGATCTCCTCGATGGTCACCTTGCGGTCGTTGGAGCGCAGCAGGTCGCGCAGCACATCCTGCGCCATATCCAGCGTGATGGGACGGCCCACAAGCGAGGCATAGGCGACGACGCGCTTCAAGGCGCCTTCCAGTTCGCGCACATTGGACACGATCCGGTTGGCAAGAAATTCCAGCACGTTTTGCGGAATCTCGATCGGGCCGTTGCGCTGGATCATCTCCTCGGCCTTGGCCTGCAGGATACCGAGACGCAGCTCGTAATCGGTCGGGTGGATGTCGGCCGCCAGGCCCCAGCCAAGGCGCGAACGGATACGCTCCTCGATCCCCTCCAGATCGGAGGGCGAGCGGTCGGCGGAAATAATCACCTGACGGTTATGGTCGATCAGCGCATTGAAGGTATGGAAGAACTCTTCCTGCGTGGAATCCTTGCCGGAGATGAACTGCACGTCGTCGATCATCAGCACGTCCACCGACCGGAACTGCTGCTTGAAGGCCATGGTGTCCTTGAAGCGCAGCGCCCGCACGAACTGGTACATGAACTTTTCGGCGGAAAGATAAAGCACCTTGCGTTCAGGCTGCTTGTTGCGGATTTCCCAGGCGATCGCGTGCATCAGATGCGTCTTGCCGAGCCCCACGCCGCCATAAAGAAAGAGCGGATTGAAGCTCACATCGCTCGCTTCCGCCACACGGCGCGCGGCGGCATGCGCCAGTTCGTTCGACTTGCCGACAACAAAGGCGTCGAAGGTGAAACGCGGGTCGAGCGGCGCGCCGACGCCTGCGTCTTCAAAGCCCGCCGGCACATCGAATTGCAGCTTGCCCGGCGAGACCGCAGAATCTGCGGAAGATGCGGGCGCGGCGGATGCCTGTGCGGCAGGCGTTTCTTCCTCGCGCGAGGCCGGCGCAGGCTTGTCCGCTTCGGTGTCGCGCGCAGCAGGCGCGACCTCCGGGACGGCACTGCCCGCCGTCAGAATCTCGACGCGGCCAAGCGCGACATTTTCCTGCGTCCAGAGTTTCGCCAGACGGTCGGCATGATTGGAAACGATCCAGTCGCGCTGAAAACGGCTCGGCACCGACAGCAGCACACGGCCATTATTCACGCCGACGAGTTCGAGCTGCTTGAACCAGCTATCGAATGTCGCCGATCCGACCTCGGCTTTCAGGCGCGCGCGAATGCGATGCCATTGCTGGGCAAGCGCGGCGCTGTCCATATTCGCCGCGGCCGCGGAGCCGCTTGCCTCGGTCACGTTGCGGGCAACCGGACCGGACTCCGCCGTTCCCAAATTCACATCCATCTGCCGCATCCCCTTTTTGTCGCCTTCCGCCTTGTTCCGGTCCCCACAAAGTCCGTCAGTTGTATCGAACCGCCGGCCTTTTTCCGCTTCATCCGCCACGACGTTTGCCTCACCCGCCAGAGCCCCGATTCAGGCGCTCCATCCTGTCAAACCGGCCCCGCAGGGCCCGGTTCCCAATCGCTCCGCAGATCCGATCCCAAGCGGCACCGGGTCCCCTTCCGCGGCGCGCTAGCTCTGCACCCAAGGAAGGCCTGCGACCTTCCAGCCGTTTCGCCGTCCCCGGTGGCGACCGTCATCGAGATCGCCCTCAAATCCGCTTTCGACGTTGTAGCAAGGACCGAAGCCCCGCTCCGTCATTGCAATAGCCGCCGCCTTGCTGCGCGCGCCGGAGCGGCACAGAAAGAAAACCGGCGCTTCGCCGCCGGCCTCCGAAATGGCCTCGGCCGCATGGCTCTCGAATTCCGGGTTGCGCGCCATATCGGGCTGGGAGACCCATTCGATAAGCACTGGCTGCTTGCCGAGATGCGCAAGATCGGTCAGACCGACAAAAGTCCATTCCGCCCTTGTGCGCACATCGATCAGCAAAGCCCGCGGATTTTCCGTCAAGACCCGCCAGGCTTCGACCGGCGTTACATCGCCGGCATAGCCCGCATCGGTATCAGGCAAAATCTCAGGCCGGGTTGCCCCTTTCTTGTCGCCCGCTTCCGACATCCAACCCCCTTCAGGCCGCCGCGCCGTCACCCGCTCCAGAACCGACAGGAACCCGTAAACCGGGAAAGCCCGCGCCTCACCCGTCTGCGCTTTCATCCCGCCAGTCCCCGCTGGTGGAAAAGAAAGCGTTCGGGACACAAGCTTCCCGATGGCGCTGTCCTGAAAACCGCGCCTTAAGAGGGATCCGCTATCTGCCTGGATACTATAATTTGCCTCGGGACTGGGTCCGCGAATACTGAAAACCAGGATTTTTTATTATAAAAACCGCTCGAATTTCAGTATTCATGTGGCCCCTCCGAGGTCATTAAACATACCGAGAGGCCTCGGGAGAGGCAAGCCAAAGAATCCGATTCGTCAAAAAACTTTCGTCTGGCGTGACTGCTTCTTGACACCAACATGCAGTGGCCAGCGACGCCCGCAAACACATATCGTTGCGACAAACCCCTGTGGCACAAGCATTTCTTGAATCGGGACCATTTCGGTCCTTTTCACATTGCCGCATCGTCGACACGAAGAGTGTGACGGTGCGCCCACGAATTCATGACACAAAACGGCCTGCAAAACGATGTTTCGCAGGCCGCGGTCCGGCGTACCGGAATAGCTTGTTCAATATTTGATCGCATGCCCCGCCAGACGGTCCACCCGCGGGCGAGGCGCAGTCGGCTTCAGCCGAGCGCCTTCACGCGATTTGCGAAACGCGACACCTTGCGGGACGCCGTGTTCTTGTGGATCACACCCTTCTGCGCCGCGCGCATGATCTCGGGCTGAGCAGCCCGCAGCGCGGTCTGCGCCGCCTGCTGGTCGCCACTCGCAATCGCCTCTTCAACCTTGCGGATGAAGCCGCGCATACGGCTGCGACGAGCCTTGTTGACGGCCGTACGCGCCTCGATCACGCGGATCGCCTTTTTGGCGGAAGCGGTATTCGCCATGTTTCCAGAACCTTCGGACATGCCGGGGATCAGCCGTTTCCGGCGCGCAACCCGGCGCATTTATACGATCAAGCGAGTGCCGCCCGAAAAAGCGGCGCCCGTCTCAGGAAGCCGGGGTTATACGCGCCCGCCCGGCCTCCGTCAACCAGGGAAAATGGGGCAAAACAGCCCATTTTCCGCGGAAAAGTCGCGCCGCCCGTCAGCTGTTGCGGAAATGCGGCTCGCGTTTTTCCACAAAGGCCGCCATGCCTTCCGTCTGGTCGTCGGTGGCGAACATGGAGTGGAAGAGACGGCGCTCGAAACGCACCCCTTCCGACAACGTCGTCTCATAGGAGCGATTGACGGATTCCTTGGTCATCATCGCAATGGGTAGCGACATGGACGCCACCGTATCGGCCACTTTCATGGCCTCGTCCAGCAGCTTGTCGAGCGGCACGACGCGGCTCACCAACCCCGAGCGTTCCGCTTCCTCGGCATCCATCAGGCGGCCGGTGAGACACATTTCCATTGCCTTGGACTTGCCGACGAAGCGTGTCAGGCGCTGCGTGCCGCCCGCGCCGGGCATCACGCCGAGCTTGATCTCGGGCTGGCCGAATTTCGCATTGTCGGCGCAGATGATGAAGTCGCACATCATGGCGAGTTCGCAGCCGCCGCCCAGCGCATAGCCCGCCACCGCGGCGATGACCGGTTTGCGGCAGCGCGTGGGGCGTTCCCAGTTAGCGGTGATGAAGTCTTCCTTGAAGACGTCCATATAGGATTTGGGCTGCATCTCCTTGATATCGGCGCCTGCGGCGAAAGCCTTTTCCGACCCCGTGATCAAGATGCAATGAATGTGCTCGTCGGCCTCATAGGCATCGAGCGCCGCCGTCATCTCGTCCATCAGCTGCTTGTTGAGCGCATTGAGCGCCTCGGGACGGTTCAGCGTGACGACGCCGACAGCGCCTTTCTTCTCGACCAGAATGGTCTGATAGGCCATTTGAGTTTCTCCTCAGCATATGGGGCAGTGCAAAGATCAATCGGGTTCGATGGAAAACCGAACTTCGGTATGCGCCGTGCCCTCGGGCACGATCTGGATTTCCAGCCGTTCCCCTTCGCGGCGAAAGACCATCAGGTCTCCGATCAGTTCGAGTTTCTTTTCGCGCTCCCAGCCGAGCTGCGGCAGCGTTCCGTTGTAAAAGGCGCGCACACCCTTCTCCGATACGTCGCCCGTCGCCACGGCCCGCACGATGCGACCGGTGGGCTTGTCGAAGGCAATGCCGCCATCGCCCGTCTCCGCCAGGCCCGGCATGAGCGGCATATCGTCCACCGCGCTCAGAAAGCCGTCATCGGCCCGCGCAATGCCGGGCGCGGCGGCGAGAGCCGCCGAGAGGAGCAGCGCGGCAAAGACATATGTAAGACGGCGGGTCATCCGGCGAAGGGTCATTGTTCTGCGTGTCATTTCTGGCAGCGCGGACAGAAAAAGGTGGATCGCCCGGACTGGACGATGCGCCTCACCGTAGCCCCGCAACCCGGATTTGAACAGACTTCACCTTCCCTGTCATAGGCGGAAAAGCTGTGCTGGAAATAGCCGAGTTCGCCGTCGGTATGAGCGTAGTCGCGAAGCGTGGATCCCCCTGCGGCAATCGCTTCGGTGAGGACATCGCGAATGGCGCGGACCAGCTTCTCGCTGCGTCGGGGGCCTGCCACATTCATGGCAAGACGGCGCGGCGAGATGCCGGCGCGGAAGAGCGCCTCGCAGACATAAATATTGCCCAGCCCCGCCACGACGCGCTGATCGAGAAGCGCGGATTTGATGGGTGTGCGCTTGCCTTGCAGCTTCTCCGACAGGATTTTCGCGGAAAACCCGTTGCCCAGCGGCTCCGGCCCCAATGCGGCAAGATGCGGACTGTCTTCCAGCGCATCCTCTGCGATCAAATCCATGTAGCCGAAACGGCGATGGTCGGAATAGACAATGCGGGTGCCGTCTTCCATATCGAAGACGATGTGGTCATGCGGGCCGAAGCCTGCCCCTTCCGTTCGTTCGGCGGGCGCGGGGTGATGGAAATTACCCGGCGAGGCCGCGTCCGAACCGGGCGGGAGAATGGTAAAGCGGCCCGACATGCCCAGATGCATGAGCAGAACTTCGGCCGGATCGCGTTCACGCGGGGCGAGATGGACGAGAATATATTTCGCCCGGCGCGTCAGATGCGAGACTTGGCGTCCCGTCAGCCGCGCGGCAAACCGTTCGGGCAAGGGAAAGCGCAGATCGGGCCGCCTCTGGGTCAAGCGGGCGATGACGCGGCCTTCCATGGCAGGTTCGAGCCCCCGGCGGACGGTTTCGACTTCGGGCAGTTCGGGCATATGCGTTCCGTTAACGTGAAGCGCAGGAAAGTAGCGGTTTCCGCCCGGCTCCGCTATGGTCCGCGGCCATAGCCATGGTGCGCGCAACCTATCGCCCGGGCGGGCAAGTGCAGATGCGAGTATGACCGACAGCAAGACCACACATTTCGGATTCAAGACCGTCGCCGAGGACGACAAGGCCGGGCTCGTTCACAATGTGTTCGAGCAGGTGGCGAGCCGCTACGACCTGATGAACGACCTCATGTCGGGCGGGCTTCACCGCGCCTGGAAGCAGGTCATGATCGACATGCTGAACCCGCCGCGCACCAGCCGGCCCTTTCACCTGATCGACGTGGCCGGCGGCACGGGCGACATCGCCTTCCGCTTTCTGGAACGCGGCGGCGAGGGATGCGCGGTCACCGTCTGCGACATCAACGAACACATGCTGATGGTGGGGCAGGACCGCGCCGAGGCGAAAGCATTTGCCGACAAATGCGAGTTCGCCTGCGGAGATGCGGAGAAGCTGCCCTTTCCCGACAATTCGTTCGACGCCTATACGATCGCTTTCGGCATCCGGAACGTCACCCGCATCGACAAGGCGCTGGCCGATGCGCGCCGCGTGCTGAAACCGGGCGGGCGCTTTCTCTGCCTGGAGTTTTCGCAGGTGCCGGTGCCGTTCCTCGACAAGATCTATGACCGCTATTCCTTCGCCGCGATTCCGAAAATCGGCAAATGGGTGACGGGCGACGGCGACCCTTATCAGTATCTCGTCGAGAGCATCCGCCGCTTTCCCGATCAGGAGACCTTCAAACGCATGATCGAAGAGGCCGGTTTCGCGCGTACCAGCTACCGGAACCTGACCGGCGGGATCGCTGCGATCCATTCCGGCTGGCGGCTTTAGAGAAAGGCGCGCGCCCCATGTTTCGCGCCATAGGCAACAGCATCAGGCTCGCCAGGGCTGCGCGCGAACTCGGGCGTCATGACGCGC
Organism: Parvibaculum indicum; assembly: GCF_011762095.1. Taxonomy (GTDB): domain Bacteria; phylum Pseudomonadota; class Alphaproteobacteria; order Parvibaculales; family Parvibaculaceae; genus Parvibaculum; species Parvibaculum indicum. Next base: position 88,796 of record NZ_JAASQO010000009.1, read on the forward strand.
TGTTTCCGCTCGAGCTTCGTCAGGAGATGCCGAAGCTTTTGCTGATGCTGCTACCTCTGGCGAAGATTCGCCTGTCCTGGGAAGAAGAACCCGAGCATATCGAAGGCAGTGCGGGCGAGAGACTCGCCGCCGCGCTGGCCAATCTCGGGCCTTCCTATATCAAGCTCGGACAATTCCTCGCGACGCGCCCCGACGTCATCGGCGCCGATCTTGCCGCCGACCTCACCAGCCTGCAGGACAAGCTGCCGCCTTTCCCAACCGAAGAGGCGCGCCGGATCATCGCGGAAGATCTCGGCAAGCCGGTTGACGAGCTTTACGACCGTTTCTCCGAGGCGATCGCCGCGGCCTCCATCGCGCAGGTACATCACGCGCATACCATGCCCGAACCGGAAGAGCCGGAAAGCGGCGCAGAAGAAACGCCCGATGTGATCGCGGAGCCGTCGGAGGTCGTCGAACCTCTGGACGCGGCCGCAGAAGAAACGGAACCGCATCAGGGTCTCGATGTGGCGGTGAAGGTTCTGCGCCCCAATGTGGAAACGCGCTTTGCCGACGATCTCGACAGTTTCTTCTGGGCTGCCGAGACGATCGAACGGTTCTACAAACCCGCAAGGCGTCTGCGCCCGGTCGAAGTCGTGCAGACGCTGGCCGACAGCGTGCGGCTGGAAATGGATTTCCGTCTCGAAGCGGCGGCGATCTCGGAAATGGCGCAGAACACGGCCAACGATGTCGGCTTTCGCGTGCCCGCCGTCGACTGGGAGCGGACGGCCCGGCGCGTCCTCACCATCGAATGGGTGGACGGCATTCCGGCCTCCGACCGCGAGGCGCTCGTCGAGGCGGGCCACGACATGAAGGCGCTGGGACGGCAGGTCATCCAGTCTTTCCTGACGCACGCGCTACGCGACGGGTTCTTCCATGCCGACATGCATCAGGGAAATCTGTTCGTCGATGAAGACGGCGTGTTGGTGGCCGTCGATTTCGGCATCATGGGTCGGATCGGGCCGCATGAAAGGCGCTATCTCGCCGACATTCTGATGGGCTTCCTGCTGCGCGACTATACGCGCATCGCGGATGTGCATTTCGAGGCCGGCTACGTGCCGCGTACGAAGAGCCGCCACGCCTTCGCACAGGCCTTGCGGTCTATCGGCGAACCGATCTGGGGCAAGTCGCTCAGCGAACTCTCGATGAGCCGCCTGCTTTCCCAGCTTTTCCAGGTCACCGAGCAATTCGACATGCGGACGCGGCCGGAACTCATCCTGCTGCAAAAGACCATGGTGGTGGTGGAAGGCGTCGCCCGGCATTTCGACCCGGATCACAATATCTGGGAGAGCGCCGAGCCGGTGGTCAAGGAATGGATTACCGGTCAGGCGACCCCCGAACATCGGCTGGAAGAGGCCGCCGCCGGCGCACTGCAGATGGGCCGCGTCCTCGCCAATCTACCGGACGTGCTGGAGCGCGCGGAGCGGGCCACAAGGCTGCTGGCCGACAATGTGGACGATCAGGGCGTGAAGGTTCACCCGGGCTCTCTCAAGAACGAGCCGCGGGCCCACCCCGTCTTCTGGCTGATCGCGGGAGCGCTGATCGCCCTTCTGGCGGTCGCGATTTTCTAGCTTCTGAAAACCCGACGGTTTCATTCGACATTTTCGATCTACAAACCCCGACAGTGAAACCCTATATTGCCATCAATGGAAGTGTGATATGTCCTTTCCTCGGGACGAAAGCACCCTCAGGCCATACGGGGTTTCACCGTGGACAAGAGTTCTCTCGAGGCCCGACGCATCCTGCTGATCATCGGCGGAGGCATCGCGGCCTATAAATGCCTGGACCTGATCCGACGTCTGCGCGAACGCGGGGCGAGCGTACGCGCCATCATGACTGGCGCGGCGCATGAATTCGTCACACCGCTTTCCGTCTCCAGCCTGACGGGTGAAAAGGTCTTTACCGATCTCTTCGACCTCACCGACGAGGCGGAGATGGGACATATCGAGCTTTCCCGCGATGCCGACCTGCTGCTCGTCGCCCCTGCTACCGCCGACCTGATGGCGCGCATGGCCGGGGGGCTGGCGAACGACCTCGCCACCACGGCACTTCTGGCCACCGACAAGCCGGTGCTGATCGCGCCCGCCATGAATGTGCGCATGTGGGAACATGCTGCCACCCAGCGCAACATTGCCACGCTGGCGCAGGACGGCATTTCCTTCGTCGGCCCGAATGAAGGCGATATGGCCTGCGGCGAGTTCGGTCCCGGCCGCATGGCGGAGCCAATGGAAATTGTCGGCGCCGTGGAAGCCCATTTCGGCGAAGCCGCCTTTGCCGCGGACCAACCGCTCAAGGGCCTCAAGGCGCTTGTGACATCCGGTCCGACGCATGAACCCATCGACCCGGTGCGCTACATCGCCAATCGTTCCTCCGGCAAGCAGGGCCATGCCATTGCCGCCGCGCTCGCGACGCTCGGCGCCGAGACGGTGCTTGTTGCCGGCCCGACGGCGACGCCCGATCCGGCAGGCGTGAGCGTGCGTCATGTGGAAACGGCGGATGAAATGCTCGCGGCCTGCGAAGCGGCACTGCCCGCCGATATCGCCATCTGCGCCGCCGCCGTCGCCGACTGGCGCGTCGAAGCGAGCGCCGAGCAGAAGATGAAGAAGAAAAACGGCGAAGACGGGCTGCACCTGAAGCTGAAACAGAACCCGGACATCCTGGCGACGCTGTCCGCGCTCAAGGGCAGGAAGCGGCCGCGCCTTGTCGTCGGGTTTGCGGCGGAGACCGAAAAGGTCATCGAACACGCAACCGACAAGCGGATGCGCAAGGGCTGCGACTGGATCGTCGCAAACGACGTGTCGCCCGCCACCGGAATCATGGGCGGCGACGACAATCTGGTTCACATCATCACCGCGGAGGGCGCCGAGGACTGGCCGCGCGCCAGCAAGCGCGATGTCGCCCGGCGCCTGGCGCACCGCGTCGCCGATCATTTCAGGAAAGGGAAGTCCGCCACATGAATCCCGAGATCGACGTGAAGGTGTGTCAGCTCGATCATGCCGAAGGCCTGCCGCTGCCGCGCTACGAAACGACCGGCGCAGCGGGCATGGATCTTCTCGCCGCCCTGCCCGAGACCGGCCACGCGGTGCTTGAGCCCGGCAAACGCATGATGGTGCCGACGGGACTTGCCATTGCGCTGCCGGAAGGGTTCGAGGCGCAGATACGCCCGCGCTCGGGCCTTGCCGCCAAGCAGGGCGTCACCGTTCTCAATACGCCGGGAACGGTCGATTGCGACTATCGCGGCGAAGTGAAGGTCATTCTCGTCAATCTCGGGGAAGACCCCGTGACGATCGAACGCGGCATGCGCATCGCCCAGATGGTGATCGCGCCAGTGACGCGGGCACGGCTTCGCCGGGTCGAGTCGCTGGACGAAACGGACCGCGGCGCCGGCGGCTTCGGCTCCACAGGTACGAAGTGAGGGGACATGTAATGAGGGAGGGCAAGTGCATATGCTGAGACTGTCGAAGAAGACATGGCTGGCGCTGGAAGCGGTAGTGGATGTCGCTATCAATGCGCGGCCCGACCCGGTTCAGTCGAAGGAAATCACCCAGAGGCAGGGCATTCCGCAGCGCTATCTGGAGCAGGTCATGCAACAGCTCGTGCATGCCAGTATCCTGAAAGGCGTGCGCGGCCCGCGCGGGGGTTATACGCTGGCGCGTGAGCGGCGGCGGATCACGGCGGGCGAAGTCGTTCGTGTGGTCGGCGCGATGGAAGCGTCCGACGAACCGGCGACCGAAAGCCCCTCCGTCCTCAGCCAGCGCGTGATCGCACCGCTTTGGGAGGAAGTGCAGGCGGAAGTCATGGAAAAGCTCGACGCCGTTACCATCGAGGATCTGTGCCGCAAGGCGGAGGCCACCGGCGTGGGCGCAGAGACGCCCAGCGCCGATTTCACCATCTAATTGAAAAGCCCCGGGAGGCTCCAATGAGCGCAGAAAACAAGCCAGGACGCGGACGCATCTATAACGACATCACCGAAACGATAGGCAACACGCCGCTGGTACGCCTCAACAAGCTGGCCAAAGAGGCCGGCGCGCAGGCCGACATCCTGCTGAAGCTGGAGTTTTTCAATCCGCTTGCCAGCGTGAAGGACCGTATCGGCGTCGCCATGATCGAGGCGCTGGAGAAGGCGGGCAAGATCAACGAGAACACCGTCATCATCGAGCCGACCTCCGGCAATACGGGCATCGCGCTTGCCTTTGTCTGCGCGGCCAAGGGCTACAAGCTCGTTCTCTGCATGCCGGAAAGCATGTCGATCGAGCGGCGCAAGATGCTGGCGCTGCTGGGCGCTCAGCTTGAGCTCACGCCGCCCGAAAAGGGCATGAAAGGCGCCATTGCGCGCGCCGAGGAGCTGATGGCGCAGAACCCCAATTCGGTGATGCCGCAGCAGTTCGACAATCCGGCCAATCCGGAAATCCATCGCAAGACGACGGCGGAGGAAATCTGGAACGACACCGACGGCAAGGTGGACGCGGTGATTTCCGGCGTCGGCACGGGCGGCACGTTCACCGGCGTCGGCTCGGTGCTGAAAGCACGCAAGCCCGAGCTGAAAATGATTGCCGTGGAGCCGGAAGACAGCCCCGTGCTTTCCGGCGGCCAGCCCGGGCCGCACAAGATCCAGGGTATCGGCGCAGGCTTCGCGCCGGGCAATCTGGACAGCGCCCTGATCGACGAGGTCATCACCATCGGCAATGAAAACGCCTTCGATCATGCCCGGCGCGTGGCGAAGGAAGAGGGCGTACCTTGCGGCATTTCCTCAGGCGCGGCGATTGCCGCGGCGCTGGAAGTTGCCACGCGCCCGGAGATGAAGGGCAAGACCATCGTGGTCATCATCCCGTCTTTCGCGGAACGCTACCTCTCCACGCCGCTGTTCGACGGCCTTTGAGCCAACTGTCTTCGGAACTCGAAAGCCCCCGGTTACCCGCCGGGGGCTTTTTCGTGTCAGGGGGTTTTTCCTGCCCGCTCGGGCAACGCCAGATCGCCCGGCGCGCCGGGGCCCGGCTCGACGCTCATCTCGCGCGGGTCCAGCGGTTCGCCGCATTCGGCACAGACCATGATGCCCTGGGTGACGTGACCGCATGTCCGGTGACGGCGCTGCATGGGCGCGCCTTCCGGGCCGGACATGTAGCGATCGCCCCAATCCAGCAGCGCGATCAGCGCCGGATGAAGAGCCAGCCCCTTCTCGGTCAGGCGGTACTCCTCGCGGCGGGGCCGTTCCTGATAAGGCACTTTTGCCAACACGCCCGCTTCCGTGAGTTTCTTCAGCCGGTCGGCCAGCACGTGGCGCGCAATACCGAGCCGCGCCTCGAATTGCTCGAAACGGCGGACGCCCAGAAAACAGTCGCGGATCACGAGCAATGTCCAGCGGTCGCCGATCACCGACAGGGTGCGGGCGAGCGAGCAAGGCTGGCGGTCGAGTTCTTCCCATCTCATGGATTGCAGCTTGACAGGTTCCTTTTCGGAACTCAATCTGGCTATCAGTTCGAAAAAAGAACTTAATTCCTGGAAGGGAGGTGGCAATGAGCGACCGAAAAGCCGCGCTGATCGTCGGCGCGGGCGATGCCACGGGCGGCGCCATCGCCAAACGGTTCGCGCGCGAAGGCTATGCGACCTGCATCACGCGCCGGTCCATCGACAAGCTGCAGCCGCTGGTACAGGAGATCGAGCAGGCGGGTGGCGAGGCGCACCCTTGCGCCTGCGATGCGCGGTCGGAGGACGAAACCATCGACCTTTTTGCGCATGTCGAGCGCGAGGTCGCCCCCATCGAGGTCATGGTCTTCAATATCGGCGCCAATGTGTTTTTCCCCATCACCGAAACGACGGCGCGGGTCTATCGCAAGGTCTGGGAGATGGCGGGTTTCGCCGGGTTCCTTGCAGGCCGCGAGGCGGCAAAGGCGATGATCCCGCGCGGGCACGGTACGATCATCTTTACCGGTGCGACGGCGAGCCTTCGCGGCGGTGCGGGGTTCTCCGCCTTCGCAGGCGCCAAATTCGCCCTGCGCGCCCTTGCCCAGAGCATGGCGCGCGAACTCGGCCCCAAAGGCATTCACGTAGCGCACTCGATCATCGACGGCGCCATCGACACGCAATGGATTGCCGAGAATTTTCCCGAGCGCTACGCGCTGAAGGAGGAAGGCGGCATCCTCGATCCCGAGCATATCGCCGATGCCTACTGGTATCTTCACTGCCAGCCGCGCGATGCCTGGACGCATGAACTCGACCTGCGCCCCTGGATGGAAAAATTCTGATCTCCGAAGGACACGCATCATGATGAAACATGTCGAATTCCATTTCGACTTCGGCAGCCCCAATGCCTATCTCGCGCACAAGATCGTGCCGGAGATCGAAGCGCGAACCGGCGTCCCCTTCACCTATGTACCGGTGCTGCTCGGCGGCATCTTCAAGGCCACCAACAATGTTTCGCCCATGGTCGCCAATCAAGGCATCCTCAACAAGGGTGCGTACCAGGCGCTGGAAATGCGGCGCTTCATCGAAAAGCATGGGCTGACAGCCTTCCGCTTCAACGAGCATTTTCCGGTCAACACGCTGCAGATCATGCGCGGCGCCATTGCCGCGGAGATGGAAGGCGGGCTGTCGCCCTATGTCGAGGCGGTGATGGCGGCGATGTGGGAACAATCGAAGAAGATGGACGATCCGGAAACCATCCGCGCGGTGCTGGACGAGGCGGGGCTCGACGGGAGGCATATGGCGGAGCGCATTCAGGACCCGGCGGTAAAAGCAAAGCTCGTTGCGAATACGGAGGATAGCGTGGCGCGTGGCGCTTTCGGTATTCCTACCTTCTTCGTCGACGGCGAGATTTATTTCGGCAAGGACAGTTTGCGCGACGTCGAAGACGCCATCGCCGCCGGTTAGGATAGAGGATCAGTTCCATGAGTGTATCGACCACGGATCTCGCGCCGGTCTTTTCGCATGACGGCCAAGGCTGGCATCCGCGCCGCGAGGCTCAGGGCCCGTTCGGCGGCATGCATGGCGGCGCGGCAAGCGCGCTTGCCGTCGGCGAAATGGAAATCACGGCAGCGACACGCGGGCTCGGCGCACTCGTCTCGGCGCATGTCTATCTGTTGCGTCCCCTACCCCTCACCGAAATCGAAAGCCGGATGACGCCCGTGCGCGAAGGCGGTCGCATAGCGGTTCTGGAAAACGAACTCCATGCCGACGGCAAGCTGCAAACCAAAGCGGTTGCCTGTTTCCAGCGGCCGGCGACGATTGACGGCTTGCCGGGGGCTCCGAAAGACCCCGTCTTCGATCCGGAGAGCTTTTCCGCCTGGGAGATGCCGGAATTCTTCGCCCAGAACACGCAACAGGGCTTTCTCGATCTCGTGGATATTCGCGACACGCATCATGAAGACGGCACGCGCGCGAAATGGTTTCGCCTCCACCGGCCTTTCCATTCAGCGCCCACGCCCTTTTCCGATGCCATGGCCGTGGCGGATGTCTCGACCCTCTTCACCGTGACCGATAGCGGCACGCGGCCCAATGCGGCGGGCTGGCCCAATGCCGATCTCTCATTCCACCTTTCCCGCATGCCGCAGGGCGAATGGATCGGCGTCGCCCAGCGCGGCGACTGGTGGGGCGACGGGCGCGGCTTCACCGAGTCCGAGATTTTCGACATTTACGGACGTATCGGACGGTCCTGCCAAAGCGCCGTGCTGTTGCCCTTGCCCGAATAAGCGTCCGCCTCCATTTGACAGAAACCCCGGAGCATGGCCCTTAAGGGCGTGGAGGCGCAGGAATGGCACTGACGGACGAACAGCTCGAACGCTATGCTCGGCACATTGTGCTCAAGGAAATCGGCGGACCGGGCCAGCAGAGACTTCTGAACGCGAAAGTGCTGGTCATCGGCGCGGGCGGGCTCGGCTCGCCCTGCCTGATGTATCTCGCGGCGGCGGGCGTCGGCACGCTGGGCGTGATCGACAATGACGAGGTGTCACTGTCCAATCTTCAGCGTCAGATCATCCATGGCACGAAAGATGTGAACCGCCCCAAGACCGAAAGCGCGGCGGATGCCATTGCGCGCATCAACCCGGATGTCACTTTCCATCAGCATACGGAGCGGCTGACGGCGAACAATGCGCGGGACATCGTTTCGCAATACGACATCGTGGCCGATGGCTGCGATAATTTCGAAACGCGCTTCGTCGTGAACGACGCCTGCTACTTCGCGAAAGTGCCGCTCGTCTCCGCCGCGGTCGGCCAGTTCGAAGGACAGGTTGCGACCTTCAAGGCGTTTGAGAGAGACGCGGACGGCAGGCCGATGCCGAACTATCGCGACTTCATCGGCGAGACGCCCGAGCCGGGGTCGGTGCCGACCTGCGAGGAAGCGGGCATACTCGGCGCGCTTACCGGCGTGATCGGTTCGCTGCAGGCGCTTGAAGTCATCAAGGAGATTACCGGCGCGGGGACAAGTCTTGCCGGCAGGCTTCTTATCTACGATGCACTGGATACGCGCTTCCGCACGGTGAAGCTCAAATGGGATCCCAGGAACCCGCTGACGGGCGAAAATCCGACGATCACATGATGGCCGGGATAACCCGATCCGGTGGACGGTGCCCGTCCATGAAGGTCTTGATATTGACGATGACCTTGCCGCCCATCTCCATCCGGCCCTCGATGGTGGAGGAGCTCATATGCGGCAGCAGCACCACATTGCCAAGGCCGAGAAGGCGCGGGTTCACGGCGGGCTCATGTTCGAAGACATCCAGCCCCGCGCCCGCGATCTCGCCGCCTTCCAGCGCGCGGACCAGCGCGTTCTCGTCGATGATCTCGCCGCGCGCCGTATTCACGATATAGGCCTCGGGCTTCATCAGCTTCAGGCGGCGCGTATCGAGCATGTGGAAGGTCTGCGGCGTATGCGGGCAATGCAGCGTCACGATGTCGACCTTGGCGAGCATCGCATCGAGGTCTTCCCAATAGGTGGCGCCCAGTTCCTGCTCGATGACCTGATTGGCAGGTTTGCGGTTGTGATAGTGGATCTCGAGGCCGAAGGCCCGCGCCCGTCGCGCAACCGCCTGACCGATCCGGCCCATGCCGATAATGCCCAGGCGCTTGCCGGTAATGCGGCGGCCCAGCATCCATGACGGCGACCAGCCCGGCCATTTGCCGTCATGGTCCCGCAGGTAGCGCGCACCCTCCGACAGGCGGCGCGGCACGGCGAGAATGAGCGCCATGGCCATGTCGGCCGTGTCGTCGGTCAGCACGCCGGGTGTATTGGTTACCGTAATCCCGCGGCGACGGGCACTTTCCACATCGATATTGTCGACGCCCGTCCCGAACTGCGCGATGAGGCGGAGCTTTTCGCCTGCATGTCCGAGCAGACGCCCGTCGATCCGGTCCGTCACGGTCGGCACCAGAACCTCGGCCTGGGCGATCGCGTCGGCCAGTTCCTGCTGGGACATGGGGTGATCGTCTCCATTCAACCGGACATCGAACAATTCCGACATGCGCTGCTCGATCTGCTCGGGCAATTTGCGGGTAACGATGACAAGCGGTTTATTGACGGTCATTCGGACGATGCTCCGGCGGAAGGCACCCTGACGCGGCGCCTGCGATCACAAGGGAAGCGGGAATTTCTGTTTACCAGAGGGGCCCGTCCCGCACCAAGCGCGTTCTCCGCTTAACTCACCGTCATCCGGGCCGACGCCGCTTGACCTGAGGCAGGCCAGATTGCCAAATACCGACTCGGGCCTCCGAAACAAGATGCGGAACAGTAAAATTACCGGACCCCTTTCTCGCCTGACCGCCTTGCGCCTTGCCGCTGCGGGTGCCGTCAGCCTTGCGATAGTGCTCAGCGCCATGACGGTCGCCCTGGCAGAAGAGGGGGTAAAGGAAACCTTTATCCCGGCGCAGGAGCCGGTGCCGGTCACGCATGAACCGGGCTCGGCCACGGGATTGCCCGTGCCGCGTTTCGTCAGTCTGAAATCGGGTCACGCCAATCTGCGCCGCGGGCCGGGAACCGACTATCCGGTGGACTGGGTGTTCGTGCGCCGACGCATGCCGCTTGAAATCATTGCCGAAACAAGCCGCTGGCGCAAAGTCCGCGACGCGGACGGCGATGTGGGCTGGATCTGGCATTCCATGCTGGACGGGCGGCGAACCGCCCTCATTCTGGAAGACAGGAGCGGCTTGCCGGTGCCCATTCTGGACGAACCGACCTCCAACGCCGCCATCGTGGCCTATGCCGACACGAACGTGCTTGCGCGCCTCAAGAGCTGTCAGGGCGCCTGGTGCCGCATCGAGGCCCAGGGTTATGAGGGCTATGTGGCAAGGACACGCCTGTGGGGCGTCTATCCCAACGAGGATTTCGACTGACCCTTCTTGCGGGAGAAGCCGTCAGGCGAGATCGCCCGCCAACGCCTCGCGAACGTCCTTCGGTATCATCGCGATGTGACCGTAATTCTCATGCGAGATCACGAGCGAGACCTCGACCGAGGGATCCTTGAACTTCGCGGCCTGTTCGTCGGTGAGCGGGAAGTGCAGAAAATGAACCGAGGAGGTCTTGCCGTCCGCCGTGGTGCGTTCGACGTCCTGCTCCGGCACGGCCTTGGCGCGCTCGCCGCCAATATCGACGAACATGAAATCCTCGACATGAGCCAGACGCCGCAGCTCCTTGTCGCGCTGCACGGGATCGTTGATCTCGAACATGACCGTCGCAACGAGTTCCCGCCCATTGGGGATCAGCGGATTATAGGCCGCCAGTTCGTCGGCGATCTGTTCCTCGCCGCCCTTTTCGATGTAAAGCATCTCGTGGATCTGCTGAAACATCGTGTCGTAGTTTTCGAAATAGAAGGTGCAGAAAGCTCCGACGCCCAGACGGCGCGTCCGCTTCATCTCGGCGCTTTTGGTGCGACGCTCCTTGCGCTGGGCAGCATAGGTTTCCAGCGGCAGAATGTCGTCGCGCGTAATTTCCCTTTTCTGTGCGGTCATTTTCCTGTCCTGCTCATTTATCTCGCGGGGTTTCCCGGCCTTCAGAGAAGTCCCCAGGCCCGCGCCATGATCTCGATCGGATGCTGCGCGGAAGGCGGCGTGGCGTCGTCCATCCCGTCGATTTCCTGAACGAGATGCTTGCCCGCCAGCGGGCAGTCCGAGGTCACATATTTATTGCCGGTCTTGTTGACGTTGCGCGCCGCCGTCTTGCCGACCTTCATCGCGGTTTCGAAGGTTTCCTTCATCACGCCGAAGGTCCCGCCATGGCCGGAACAACGCTCCACCACATCCACCTTGATCTCGGGAATGAGTTTCAGCATCTCGACCGATTTTGCGCCCATATTCTGAGCCCGTGCGTGGCAGGCGAGATGCGCGCTGACCCCGCCATCGACAGGGGTCAGGCCGGGTGCGAGGCCTTCGTTTTTCGCGATGTCGACCACATATTCGTCGATGTCGCGGGTGGCGGCGGCGAGTTTCTTCACATCCGGGTCGTCAGGCAGGATGAGCGGCCATTCCAGTTTGAACATCAGCCCGCATGAGGCGGTCAATGTGATGATGTCATAGCCCTTGTCGATCCACTTGCCCATATCCCTGGCGACCTTGCGGGCCTGGTCGGCGACCCTGGCAATATCGCCCTGTTCGAGGAAGGGCATGCCGCAGCAGCCGGGATAGGCAACCTCGGTTTCCACACCGTTATGCGCGAGCACCTTGCGGGCCGCTTCGCCGACATGCGGGTTGTTGTAGTTCACGAAACAGGTCGCAAAGATCGCGGCCTTGCGGCCCTTGGCCGGCGCGTCCTTCGGCACGGCCTCGCCCGATGCGTCCTGCGCCCTGGCGCGCATGGTGAAGGTCTTGCCGTAGAATTTGGGCAGTTCGGCGCGGCGGTCGATCCCGGCCACCGCTTCGAGCGCCGGGCGCGCCAGCTTGTTCGACGTCGAGGAGCCCCAATTGGCCAGCCCGGAGACCGGCGCGGCCAGCTTGCCGTTGCGGTCGGTCTGGGCGAGCTGTCTTTGCGTGAAGGGGAAGCCTTCGCGTTTTGCTTCCGCTGCGCGGTAACGCAGCATCAGATGGGGAAAATCGAGATTGAATTCATGCGGGGGCACATAGGGGCATTTCGTCATGAAGCACATGTCGCAAAGCGTGCAGGCTTCGACGACAGGGCCGAAATCCTCCGACTTCACTTCATCGAGTTCGCCGGTGGGCGATTCATCGATCAGATCGAAAAGACGGGGAAAACTGTCGCAAAGATTGAAGCAGCGGCGGCAACCGTGACAGATATCGAAAACCCGGCGCAGCTCTTCGTCGAGCTTGTCTAGATCGTAGAAATCGGGATTGTGCCAATCCAGCGGATGGCGGGTCGGCGCTGCGGTGCTGCCTTCGGTCATGTCCTGCCCCTGTTTTGCGACACGCGATCGCCGCCGCTCCTCATCTTTTTCGCGGCGGACAGAAAAAAGGGGAGGCAGCGTCGTCCGCCGCCTCTCCCCTCACATCCTGTCAGTCGTCCAGACCGTCCAGCGCCTTCTGGAAACGGCCGGCATGGCTCTTTTCGGCCTTGGCCAGCGTTTCGAACCAGTCGGCGATCTCGTCGAAGCCTTCCTCGCGGGCCGTGCGGGCCATACCCGGATACATGTCGGTGTATTCGTGGGTTTCGCCGGCGATGGCGGCCTTGAGGTTGGCGTCGGTGTTGCCGATCGGCTCGCCCGTTGCCGGGTCGCCGACTTCCTCGAGGAATTCGAGATGGCCATGCGCGTGGCCCGTTTCGCCTTCCGCCGTGGAGCGGAACACGGCAGCCACATCGTTGTAGCCTTCGACGTCGGCCTTCTGGGCGAAATAGAGATAGCGGCGGTTGGCCTGGCTTTCACCCGAGAAAGCCTCCTTCAGATTGTCCATTGTCTTGGAACCAGCAAGCGATGCCATGATCTTTCCTCACCTGTTTGGCGGCCGGAGAAGCTGGGATGCAGGCTCCGGCGCCCTGAACCAGTTATGCCGAATAACGGCCCTTCCCCCTGCTGCCGGTTGTCCGGCGGCGGCCGGGCATAGGGCGTTCGGGGGATGCACAGGCGAATCTAGAACGCTCCCAAGACCCCGTCAATTAATTAGACAGTATCTAAAGAACGCTATAAGCGATTGTTTTTGCGATTAGTTCTTAATTGAGCGAGGCCTAGCGGTCGCCATCCGTGCTCTGCGAAGCGCCCTGAAGGCGGACGATCACGTCGACCCGGGCGATATCCGTACCTTCCGGCGCGGAAGGCAGGCGCTCGATCCCGATCTCCTCGCCGGAGATGTCCATCAGACGCCCATCATCCTCGAAGAAGAAATGATGGTGGTCGTCGACATTCGTGTCGAAATAGGTCCGCGAGGAGTCGACCACGACCTCCCGAAGCAGACCGGCTTCGGTGAACTGGTGCAGCGTGTTGTAGACCGTGGCCAGAGACACGCTCACACCGGCCTTCTGGGCCTCCTCATGGAGTGCCTCGGCGGTGACGTGGCGGTCGCCGCCATCGAAGAGCAGGCGGCCGAGAGCCAGCCGCTGGCGCGTGGGGCGCAATCCGGACGACCGCAGCCTCGACAGGGTCTGCGCGTAGGGCCTCTCCTGCGTATCAGGGGTCAAATGCGCCATATTCTCTCTCGCACTCACATGCAGTTTGTAATCGTTACAAGAAAATGTGGTCGCGTCATGCTTTTGTCAAGGGCGGCGCCGAATCGTGCGGCCATGAGCACAAGCATGTCTTTGCGCCGGTGGCGGGGTATGTTACGAAGCAAAAAAGACAGGGAGCGGGGCCGTTTAGCAGGCGGTGCCCAGTCAGCAATCCGGTCCGGCCTGACAGTGCCCCGGCCCATGCGGCAGGCAAGTCACGATCAGGCAAGCGGCCAGTTTCGAGCAGATGGGAATGGCGGAGCAGAAGTCGGCTTACAGTTACGAAGACCTCCTGGAATGCAGTCACGGCCGTATGTTCGGCCCGGGCAACCCGCAATTGCCGCTGCCGCCCATGCTGATGGTCGACCGCATCTCTCATATCAGCGATGAGGGCGGCGAACACGGCAAGGGCCAGATCCTTGCCGAATTCGACATCAAGCCGGATCTCTGGTTCTTCGATTGCCACTTCGAGGGCGACCCGGTGATGCCGGGCTGCCTCGGGCTCGACGGCATGTGGCAGCTCCTCGGTTTCTTTCTCGGCTGGGTCGGCGGCAAGGGCAAGGGCCGCGCGCTCGGCGTGGGCGAGGTGAAATTCTCCGCCATGGTGACGCCCGCCATCAAAAAGATCGAATACAAGATCAACCTGAAGCGCGTCATCAACCGCAAGCTCGTGCTCGGCGTGGCCGACGGCATCATCAAGGCCGACGGCGAGGTCGCCTTCACGATCAGCGACATGAAAGTGGGATTGTTCGGCGCGGATGAGCAGCCTGCCTGACGGCGGCGGTCGCGGAACAGAATGTGATCCTCAAGAAAGAGAGGCTGCCATGAGACGGGTCGTCGTCACAGGCATGGGTATCATCAGCAGTATCGGGAACAACTCGCAGGAGGTCCTGTCGAGCCTCAGGGATGCGCGCTCGGGCATCGTGAAAGCGGAGGACTATGAACGCCTCGGCTTCAAGAGCCAGGTGCATGGCAGCCTGAAGGTAAACCCCGACGAGATCGTGGACCGGCGCGCGCGCCGCTTCATGGGCGACGGCGCGGCCTATGCCTGCGCGGCCATGGAGCAGGCCATCCAGGACGCCGGTCTCGAAGAGAGCGATGTGAGCAATCCGCGCACCGGCCTCATCGTCGGGTCGGGCGGCCCGTCCACCAAGGCCATCGTACAGGCTGCCGACACGACCCGCGCGGAAGGCAAGGGCCCCAAGCGCGTCGGTCCGTTCGCCGTTCCCAAGGCGATGTCCTCCACATGCTCGGCCAATCTTTCGACCTGGTACAAGACCAAGGGCGTGAACTATTCGATCAGCTCGGCCTGTTCCACCAGCGCCAATTGCATCGGCAATGCCGCGGAGATGATCCAGTGGGGCAAGCAGGACATGATGTTCGCCGGCGGCGGCGAAGAGCTCGACTGGACGCTGTCGGTGCTGTTCGACGCGATGGGCGCCATGTCGTCGAAATTCAACGCAACGCCTGACAAGGCAAGCCGCGCCTATGACAAGGACCGCGACGGTTTCGTCATTACCGGCGGCGGCGGCATCCTGGTGCTCGAAGAGCTGGAACACGCCAAGGCGCGCGGCGCGAAGATCTACGCCGAAATCGTCGGCTATGGCGCCACGGCGGACGGCGCGGATATGGTCGCGCCCTCTGGCGAAGGCGCAGTGCGCTGCATGGAGCTTGCGCTGCAGGATGTGAAGGGCAAGGTCGACTACATCAATCCGCATGCGACCTCGACGCCTGTCGGCGACGTGCCGGAAGTGAGGGCAATCCAGGAAGTCTTCGGCAAGGACATGCCGCCCATCAGCGCCACCAAGTCGCTGACCGGCCATGCGCAGGGCGCGGCGGGTGTTCATGAGGCGATCTACACGCTGCTGATGATGAAGAACGGCTTCATCGCGGAAAGCGCGAATATCGAGGAAATCGATCCCGAACTGGCGGATGCGAATATCGTCCGCTCCCGGATCGACAATGCCGACATCAATATCGCCATGTCGAACAGCTTCGGCTTCGGCGGCACCAACGCTTCGCTCGTCTTCCAGCGCTATGACGCTTGAGACGCGGCGACATGAAGTTTGAGTAGGGGGATGGACCGCGCCTTGCGGCGGGGCCAGTAATTATCGGGTCGGGGATGCTATGCCAGACAAGGGACACAAGACGGACGAGACGCTACAGCTCTCCGGCGAACTCATGAAGGGCCGTCGCGGCCTCATCATGGGCGTCGCAAACGATCATTCGATCGCCTGGGGCATCGCCCGTACGCTCGCCATGCACGGGGCGGAACTGGCCTTCACCTATCAGGGCGACAGCTTCGGCCGCCGCGTGAAGCCGCTGGCGGAGTCCGTAGGCTCAAACATCGTGCTGTCCTGCGACGTGACGGACGATGCGTCGATGGACGAAGTATTCGCCACGCTGAAGAAGGAGTGGGGCTCGCTCGATTTCGTGGTTCATGCCATCGCGCATTCCGACAAAAGCGAACTCAAGGGCCGATATGTGAACACGACCCGGGAGAACTTCCTGCGGACGATGGACATTTCCTGCTACTCCTTCACCGCGATCGCGCATCGGGCGAGCGAACTGATGACGAATGGCGGGTCCATGGTGACGCTCACCTATGACGGCGCCCAGCGCGTCATGCCCAATTACAATGTGATGGGCGTCGCCAAGGCGGCGCTGGAAGCGAGCGTGCGCTATCTCGCCGCCGATCTCGGCCGCGACGGCATCCGCGTCAATGCGATCTCCGCGGGTCCCATGCGCACGCTGGCAGGCTCCGCGGTCGGCGATGCGCGGTTCGTGTTCAAGTGGAACAAGCAGCATGCCGCGCTGAAGGAGTCGATCGAGCTCGACCATGTGGGCGGTGCCGGTCTCTACCTGCTGAGCGATCTGGCCGCTCGGGTCACGGGCGAAATCCACTATGTGGATGCCGGCTACAACGTGATCGGCATGCCGCGCACCGACGATCTGCGCGAAGCGGCGGAACAGGAAAACGGCGGCGCGCCGACCAAGGGCGAGAAGGACGCGGCCAAGCTCACCAGCAAGTGAGCCCCGGCCGCTCGCCCCGCTTGTCCATCGATCCGGCGCATCAATCCATCTCGACGATGTCGAAGGTGGATTCCAGAATCGGGTAGGGGAAGACGATCCGGTAACGACCGTCCTGCAACCATTCGACAACGCCCACCCGATCCTGCATCTGCGGATCGGTAATTCCGCCTTCGGGACCGGAATAATCCCGCGCGGGGCCCGAATGATCCTTGTTCGGGGCAGCAAGCAGCACCCATTTTGTGTCGGTCATCGGATAGAGATAGCCGGTCATACGCTGTGACCCGCTGGTCTTTTCAAAGAAGAGACGGCCGTCGGGCATCCTCTTCACGCCGCATTCGAACCAGCCGTAAATGACCGCCGAACCGATGGGGCCGCCGACCTTGACGGTGCGGCAGCGATAGTCCCGAACGAGCATGTTGGCGGGAAGCGTCCGCGTGTCCTCACCAAGGAGTGCTTTCACATGGGTCAGATCCTGCGGAGCGGCACGGACTTTCGCCTCGTCGAGGCCCTGGCCGATGGCTTCGGCCATGCGCGACAGCCTGTCCTTATCGAACGCGGTGATGTGCGTTTTCCAGGCGTCGTAATCCGGCTTGCTTTCCTTTGCCTTGCCGAGTGCTTCCACCGCAAAAGGCGGCGGGGGGCCATCCTTGGTCTTGGCGAGTTTTTCCGCCGCCGCCGGGAAGGCGATCGCAAGGAAGAGAAGGCAAAAGCCGAGCAGACGCAGCATGGAAAGCTCCGGAATGGAAAAGGGGCTCCGCGTCGAAAACGCGGAGCCCCTTATCATGCTGCAAGGTGACGCCGGCGTGAACCGGCGAACGAGACTTAGTCGTCCCGGTTGCGGCGCTTGCGCGGGCCCTTGTCGCGGGGCTGCTCGTCCTCGAAGCCTTCGACCGGCTCGCCGGTCTCCTGATCCACGGCCTTCATGGAAAGGCGGACCTTGCCGCGATCGTCGAAGCCCAGGAGTTTCACCTTCACCTTGTCGCCTTCCTTGACGATGTCGCCAACGGATTCGACGCGGTTCGGCGCAAGCTGCGAGATGTGCACGAGACCGTCGCGGGGGCCGAAGAAGTTCACGAAGGCGCCGAAATCGACGACTTTCACAACGGTGCCCTCATAGATCTCACCGACTTCCGGCTCGGCCACAATGCCCTTGATCCAGTCCAGCGCCGCCTTGATGGAAGAGGCATCGGAGGAGGCGACCTTGATGGTGCCGTCGTCGGAGATGTCGACCTTGGCGCCGGTCTTTTCCACGATTTCGCGCACGACCTTGCCGCCCGTGCCGATCACGTCGCGGATCTTGTCGGTCGGCACCGTGATCACCTCGATGCGCGGCGCATACTCGCCCATTTCCGGGCGCGCCGTGTCGAGGGCCTTCCCCATCTCGCCGAGAATGTGCAGGCGTCCGCCCCTGGCCTGGCCAAGCGCGATCTGCATGATTTCCTCGGTGATGCCGGTGATCTTGATGTCCATCTGGAGCGAGGTCACACCCTCTTCCGTCCCGGCCACCTTGAAGTCCATATCGCCGAGATGGTCCTCATCGCCGAGAATGTCGGAGAGCACCGCAAAGCGGTCGCCTTCCTTGATGAGACCCATGGCGATACCCGCGACGGCGCGCGTAAGCGGCACGCCCGCATCCATCATCGCCAGCGACGACCCGCAGACGGTCGCCATGGAAGACGAACCGTTCGACTCGGTGATCTCCGAGACGAGGCGCAGCGTGTAGGGGAACTGATCCTTGGGCGGTAGCACGGCACGCAGCGCGCGCCAGGCAAGCTTGCCGTGACCGACTTCACGGCGACCCGTGAAGCCGACGCGGCCCGTCTCGCCCACGGAGAAGGGCGGGAAGTTGTAGTGAAGCAGGAAGTTTTCCTTGTAGGTTCCTTCCAGCGCGTCGACGAACTGCTCGTCTTCGCCGGTCCCCAGCGTAGCAACCACAAGCGCCTGCGTTTCACCGCGGGTGAAAAGCGCGGAGCCATGCGTGCGCGGCAGGATGCCCGCTTCCGACACGATGGGACGAACCGTTTCCAGGTCGCGGCCGTCGATACGGCTCTTGGTGTCGAGGATCGAGTTGCGGACGATGTCCTTCTCGATGTCCTTGAAGACACCGCTCAGCACGGTCTCGGCAATCGCATTCTCGTCTTCGGGATTGCAGAACTCGGTCTTGGCCTTGTCCTTGGCCTGAGCCACGGCTTCCTGACGGGCAGCCTTTTCCTTGATCTGATAGGCGGCGCGCAGATCGGCCTCCACCAGACCGCGGACCTTGGCCTCGATGTCGGAAGTGTCGGCCTTGTTCACCGGGCGCGGCTCTTTCGCGCATTTCTCGGCCATGCGGATGACCGCGTCGATCACCGGCTGGAACTCGCGATGGCCGAACATGACGGCACCGAGCATGACGTCTTCGGAAAGCTCCTTGGCTTCCGATTCCACCATCAGCACGGCATCGCCCGTGCCGGCGACGACGAGATCGAGTGCCGATTCCGGCATCTCGTCGATCATCGGGTTGAGCTTGTATTCGCCGTTGATATAGCCAACGCGCGCGCCGCCGATGGGGCCGAGGAACGGCAGACCCGAAATGGTCAGCGCCGCCGACACGGCAACCATTGCCACGATGTCGGGATCGTTTTCCATGTCATGGGAAAGGACGGTCGCGATGACCTGCGTCTCGTTCTTGAAGCCGGGCGCGAAGAGCGGACGGATCGGACGGTCGATGAGACGCGAAACCAGCGTTTCCTTTTCGGAGGGGCGGCCTTCGCGCTTGAAAAAACCGCCGGGGATCTTGCCAGCGGCATAGGTCTTTTCCTGGTAGTTCACGGTCAGCGGGAAGAAATCCAGTCCCGGCTTCGGAGAGCGCTCACCGACAACGGTGGCCAGCACCGAGGTCTCGCCATAGGTCGCAAGCACGGCGCCGTCGGCCTGACGGGCGATCTTGCCGGTTTCCAGGGTGAGCGTGCGCCCGCCCCATTCGATTTCTTCTCGGGTAATATCAAACATATCGGTTTCCTGTTCCGCGCCGCCGGTCCCGTCTTTCGTACCTACCACCAGACATCCCAATGACCGGGCGAACGCATATTTGCCGCTCTCGGGCGGCCGGACAAAATTGGATGGGGCCATCTGCGGAACACGCGGCCTTTTTCCGCGCCTTCACTTTATCGAGGAACCTCAGACCCAGAGACGGGGGCGATTGAGGTCCTTCCGCAGACATGCCATCCGTAAACGGACGAATGTCTCTTCAGTCAATGGCCTTGCCGACACGCCACCGCCCGGCGCTTCGCGGGGAAGCGGCGGGCGGCAATGCATCTTTCGCGGGCCTTGCGGGACCGCCTTAACGGCGGATACCCAAACGGGCGATCAGATCTTCGTAGCGCTTCTGGTCGTGCTTCTTGACGTAATCGAGAAGCGAGCGGCGCTGACTCACCATCTTCAGCAGACCGCGGCGCGAATGGTTGTCCTTCGCATGGGTCTTGAAGTGGTCGGTGAGATTGACGATCCGTTCGGTGAGAATGGCCACCTGGACTTCGGGCGAACCGGTGTCGCCGTCCTTGGAGCCGAATTCCTTGATCAGCTGAGCCTTGCGCTCTTGCGTAATCGACATCGGGGTACCTCATTCAAAATTGAAAACGCGCACGGGGCGAAGACTTCCCCTGTCGAATTCGGTCAGCGCCACCGGGTTGCCCCGATGGGTTGCCAGAACCGGACCCGATAGGATGGGTGCGTCGCGTCCGCGCAACAAAACTTCCTGCCCGTGTCTGAGGCGGCTTGCATCGTCATTGCTCAGGGCCACCGCCGGGATGTCGTCCAGCGCGGTCTCAAGCGGGAGCAGATGCGTCCGCAAGGCTTCGGAAGCGGCGGGATAATGGCTCAAAGCCAGCAATTTATCCAGAGGAATTCCGTCTTCCTCCGAAAAGGGCCCATGGCGGGTCCGCCGAAGCGCCGCCACATGCCCCACCGTGCCCAGATGGCGAGCCAGGTCGCGGGCCAGCGAGCGGGCATAAGTCCCTTTGCTGCAAAGGATTTCGACCACCGCATGGTCGGGGTCGGGGCGCGAGACAAGGCGGATTTCATGGATCGTCACAAGACGCGATTTGAGTTCGACCTCTTCGCCCGCCCGGGCCAGGTCATAGGCGCGCTCGCCATTCACCTTGATGGCCGAAAAAATCGGCGGAACCTGCTCGATCTCGCCCCGGAAGGCTTCGAGCCCGCCCCGGATTTCCTCGTCGGACGGTCGCACATCGCTTTGCGCGACGCTTTCGCCCTCGGCATCGGCGCTATTTGTTTCGACCCCGAAACGTATTGTGATGCGGTAGCCCTTGTCGGCATCCATGATGAAGGGGATCGTCTTGGTCGCCTCGCCCATCGCCACGGGCAGCAACCCGGTTGCCAGTGGGTCGAGCGTACCGGCGTGGCCGGCCTTGCGCGCATTGAAGAGGCGGCGGACCTTGTTCACGACATCGGTCGAGGTGGGGCCCGACGGCTTGTCCACGACGACCCAGCCCGTGACGGGGTCCCCCTTCTTGCGCCGGGCCATGCTGCCTACTCCTCGCCCTCATCGTCATCATGCGCGAGATCGCGCGCCACTTCGGGCGAATGCAGCAGCCTGTCCACCGCATCGGCCTGATCGAACGAGGTGTCGGGCTCGAAGGTGAGGTCGGGCATGAATTTGAAGGTCACTTCCCTGGAGAGCTGGCCACGAAGATAGCCACGCACACGGGTGAGCGCGCTCACCAGCGGCGCCGGATCGCGGGCGCCCAGCGGCGCAACGAAACAGGTCGCATGGCGCAGATCCGGGCTCACCCGTACCTCGGTAATCGTAAAGCTCACCCCCGCGAGTTCCGGATCCTGGATATTGCCGCGCGAGACGACATCGCTGAGCGCGCGACGCACGAGTTCGCCCGCCCGCAACTGGCGCTGGCTCGGGCCTTTCGCTCCGCCCTTGTTCGTTTGATGTCTGCGCATGTTTCAAACCCTGCCGAAGCGGGAAAATCGAACCCCCGCCGCATGACACGGCGAGGGCCCTGAACTGTCGAAAGGAGGCGGTTCCGCGCCCGCCCGTCGGGATCAATCAAGCGTGCGCTTGATCTCCTCGACATCGAAGCACTCGATGACGTCGCCCGACCGCATGTCCTGATAGTTCTCGAAGGCCATGCCGCATTCCTGACCGCTCTGCACTTCCTTCACTTCGTCCTTGAAGCGCTTGAGGGTGGAAAGCTTGCCTTCGTGAACCACCACATCGTCGCGGATGAGGCGGACATGGGAGCCGCGGCGCACCACGCCTTCCGTGACACGGCAGCCGGCGACCTTACCGACCTTGGAGATGTGGAACACTTCCAGGATCTCGGCATTGCCAAGGAAGGTCTCGCGCAGTTCCGGCGTCAGCATGCCGGTCATGGCGGCCTTGATGTCGTCCACAAGGTCGTAGATGACCGAGTAGTAGCGGATTTCCACATCGGCCTGTCGGGCGGCTTCCCGGGCCTGTGCATTGGCGCGGACGTTGAAGCCGATGATCGGCGCGCGCGAGGCGGTCGCCAGCGTCACGTCGGATTCGGTCACGCCGCCTACGCCCACGTGAATCACGCGGCATCGCACTTCGTCATTGCCGAGCTTCTCCACCGCCTGAACGATAGCTTCGGCGGAGCCCTGCACGTCGGCCTTCACAAGGATCGGCACCTCCTTGAGGTCCTGCTCCTTGAGCTGGGACAGCATCTGGTCGAGCGAGGTGCGCGCGCCGGCAACCCGCTTGTCCTTCTCGACGCGCTGACGATAGTCGGTGATCTCGCGCGCACGGCTTTCGTTTTCGACGACGGAAAGCACGTCGCCCGCTTCCGGCGCACCGCCAAGCCCCAGCACCTCGACGGGCACGGACGGACCGGCTTCATCGACATTCTCGCCGCGATCGTTGATGAGCGCCCGCACGCGGCCCCATTCGCGGCCCGCGACGATGACATCGCCCACATGCAGCGTACCGCGCTGGATAAGCACGGTGCCCACCGGGCCGCGGCCCTTGTCGAGCTTGGCTTCCACAATCACGCCTTCTGCGACGCGGTCGGGATTGGCCTTGAGGTCCAGAAGTTCGGCCTGGAGGAGAATGGTCTCTTCCAGCGTGTCGAGACCGAGACCGCTCTTGGCGGAAATTTCGACCGCCAGCACTTCACCGCCGAAATCTTCGGTGATGACTTCATGCTGCAGCAGCTCGTTCTTCACGCGGCTCGGATCGGCTTCCGGCTTGTCCATCTTGTTGATGGCAATGATCATCGGCACATCGGCCGCCTTGGCATGGTCGATCGCCTCGACGGTCTGCGGCATGACACCGTCATCGGCGGCCACCACCAACACCACGATATCCGTCGCCTTGGCGCCGCGGGCGCGCATGGAGGTAAAGGCGGCATGGCCGGGCGTATCGAGGAAGGTGATCTTCTTTCCCGATTCCATCTCGACCTGATAGGCGCCGATATGCTGCGTGATGCCGCCGGCTTCGCCGGCCGCCACGGATTCCTTGCGCAGCGCGTCCAGAAGCGAGGTCTTGCCGTGATCGACATGGCCCATGACGGTCACGACCGGGGCGCGCGGCCTTTTCAGTTCTTCCGGATCGTCGTCGGTGACAAGACCTTCCTCGACGTCGGATTCCGCCACGCGGCGAACGGTATGACCCATTTCTTCCACGATGAGCTGGGCGGTATCGGCGTCCACCACATCGTTGATCTTCACCATCATGCCCTGCTTCATCAGGATCTTGATGACGTCCACGGCCCGTTCGGCCATGCGGTTCGCCAGTTCCTGAATGGTGATCGTTTCGGGCACGGTGACTTCGCGCAGAACCTTTTGCGGCGCTTCGCGCGGACCGCCCATGGCCTTCTTGCGCTCGCGCTCGGCACGGCGGCGCATGGACGCCATCGACCGCTGACGCTCGCCATCGTCGTTGAGGGCCTTGTTGATGGACAGCTTGCCCGTGCGGCGGCGCGGTTCCGTGCGCGTAGCGGCCGGGCGTTTGGCAGGCGCGGGCGCCCCGGGACGCTTGGAGACGGTCTCTTCGTCCTGCTCGGGCTTTTCCTTCGCCTTGACCTTGGTGGCAGGACGGGCCGCTTCGGCCTCGGCCTTGGCCACGTCGGGCTCGGCGGGCGCCTTCTCTTCGGTGGTGCGCCTTGAATCGTCGGTCGCGCGCTTGCGCGTCGCCTGTTCCTTTTCCGCGCGCAGGGCTTCTTCCGCCGCGCGGGCCTCGGCTTCCTTGCGTTCGGCTTCGCGGGCAGCTTCCTCTTCGGCGCGCCGCTTGGCATCGATCTCGGCCTGCTTGCGCTCTTCGACCTCGCGGATGCGCGCCTGACCCAGCGCACGTTCGCGAGCCTGCTGTTCTTCCGCGGTCAGCGTGCGCAGCACGACGCCGGAGCGCGACTTGCCGCCGCCCTTCTGCGTCTCGCGGGGTTCGCGCGTTTCCCGGGGCGCTTCCTTCTTGGCGGGCGCCGCCGGTTTTTCAGCGGCGGGCGCGGCCTTGGGCGCGCTCTCGGCTGCCGGTTTCTCAGCGGACTCCGCGGTTTTCGTTGTCGCAGCCGGCTTCTCGCCGGGCTTCACGACGCGGCGCTTCTTGCGCTCGACGACCACCGACTTGGAGCGTCCATGCGAAAAATTCTGGCGCACCTGCCCGGAATCCCCCGAGCGCTTCAAGCTGAGCTTGCCGCCGGAGGTCTTCTTGCGTTCGCCTGTATCCGCCTGATCCGTCATTCCTGTCCTTCAATACCCGCGTGCGCCGTCCGAACCCGTATCCGGAACGGCCTCGTCCGGGCGATTTTTCCGCCCGAACATTTCCAGCCGGGCGAGATCCTGCCGCACCCGGTCTACCATAGGCCCCTGGAACAGGGCTGCATGTATCACATTTGCCCGTCCCAATGCCAAACTCATTTCATGCGCCCAAAGCGGCGCAAATACCGGCACATCGTCATAAATGCCCGCTTCCACGGCCATTCTGGCGCGTTGTTCCAGCTTGCGGCGGCCATCTTCGGCCCCGTCGCGCGCCTCGATCAGGCAAGCGGCGTCGCCGTCGGTGATGGTCGCCATGACCTTTTCAAAGCCGGCAACCAATGCACCGGCCTTTTTCGCCAGACCCAGCGCCTCGCCTGCGCGCCGCGCCAGCAAATCCTCGACCCGGTCCGCCAGATCAGGCGTGACCTCGAGCCGCATCCGCGCCGCCTTGGCAAAAAGGCCCCTTTTTACCGCCTTTTCCAGCGCTTCGCGGCTGACCGACACCCAGAGACCCCGGCCCGGCAACCTTCCGGCCAGATCCGGCACCACCTCGCCATCGGGACCGGCCACGAAACGGATCAGCTCCGATTTCGACCGCGTTTCACCGGTGACGATACACCGCCGCTCGGGCGCTTCCTCGCGTTTCAGAGCCTTGATCACTCAATTTTCTCCACGCGCGGACGGCCGGCGGCGGCGCCAATCAGGCCTGCGAGTCCTGCTCCACTTCGTTTTCGTCGACCGGATTGTCGACGCTGTCATCCTCTTCTTCGCCTTCTTCCGCCTCATGCGGCTTCACAAGGTCTTCCTCGGTGAGCCAGCCGGCCGCGACGCGGGCGCGCATCACGATTTCTTCGGCTTCCTCGGCGGAAACGTCGAACCCTTCGAGAATACCGTCCTCGTGGCGGCGCTCGCCGTTCACCGTTTCGTTCCAGCCCATGAGATCGTCGGTGGCGCAGCCCGCCAGATCCTCGACGCTCTTCACATCGTTTTCGCCGAAGGCCACCAGCATGCGCGGCGTCACGCCCGGCACATCGCCAAGCTCGTCGGCCACGCCCAGCTCGCGACGCTTCTCGTCATATTCGGCGTTCTGCTTTTCGATGGCCTCGACGGCGCGGGTCTGGATTTCCTGTGCCGTTTCCTCGTCGAAGCCTTCGATTTCGGCAATTTCGTCGAGATCGACATAGGCCACTTCCTCGATGGAGGAGAAGCCTTCCGACGCCAGAAGCTGGGCGATCATTTCGTCGACATCGAGCGCATCGGCAAACATGGCGCTGCGGCTCTGGAATTCGGCCTGGCGGCGTTCGCTTTCTTCCGCCTCGGTCAGGATGTCGATGTCCCAATGCGTCAGCTGCGAGGCCAGACGCACGTTCTGGCCGCGACGACCGATCGCGAGAGAAAGTTGGTCATCGGGAACCACAACTTCAATACGCTGCGCGTCTTCGTCCATCACGACCTTGACCACTTCGGCGGGGGCCAGCGCGTTGACGATGAAGCTCGCATTGTCGGGCGACCACTGGATGATATCGATCTTTTCACCCTGCAATTCGTTCACCACGGCCTGAACACGGCTGCCGCGCATACCGACGCAGGCGCCCACGGGATCGATGGAGCTGTCGTTCGACAGCACGGCGATCTTGGCGCGGCTGCCCGGGTCGCGGGCGACTTCGCGAATCTCGATGATACCGTCGTAGATTTCCGGCACTTCCTGCGCGAAGAGCTTCGCCATGAACTGAGGATGGCTGCGCGACAGGAAGATCTGCGGTCCGCGCTGTTCGCGGCGGACATCGTAAATATAGGCGCGGATGCGGTCGCCATTGCGGAAGGTTTCGCGCGGCAACAGCTCGTCGCGGCGCACGATCGCTTCGCCCCGGCCGAGATCGACAATCACATTGCCGTATTCGACACGCTTGACGATGCCGTTCACAACTTCGCCGATGCGGTCCTTATATTCCTCATACTGACGTTCGCGCTCGGCGTCGCGCACCTTCTGCACGATGACCTGCTTGGCCGTCTGCGCGGCGATACGTCCGAAATCGACCGGCGGCAGTTCGTCTTCGATCAGATCGCCGAGTTCGGCGGCGGGGTTACGGCGCTGCGCGGATTTCAGGTCGATCTGCACGGCGTCGTTTTCGACAGCCTCGACGATCTCCAGAAGACGCACGAGACGGATGTCGCCGGTCTTGGGATCGATGCGGGCGCGAATTTCGTTTTCCTGGCCGTAGCGCGAGCGGGCCGCCTTCTGAATGGCTTCCGCCATCGCTTCCAGCACCACTTCGCGGTCGATCGACTTTTCCCGGGCCACCGCATCCGCGATCTGCAGAAGTTCAAGCCGGTTGGCGCTCACTGCCGTTGCCATGTCTTTTTCTCCGTCGGGGGTCCGCGATCAGCCGCGGCCCTGCCTTTTCAGACTTTCCTTGATGAGATCGTCGTTCATGACGAGCTTTGCATCTGCGACCTGCCCGAAGGCAAAGCCCAGAGTTTGCGGCTCGCTGAAACCTTCCACTTCGCAGGCGACGAGAACTTCATCGTTCTCGAAGCCCTGCAATTCTCCCCGGAACCGTTTTCGGCCGTCCACCGGCTCGCCCAGTTCCAGCTTCACCTCGAAGCCTTCCCAGCGCTCGAAATCCTTCGGCCGCGTCAGCGGACGGTCGATGCCGGGCGACGAAAGCTCCAGATTGTATTCCGTCGAAATCGGGTCTTCCACGTCGAGCAATGCGGACACGGCGCGGGAAAGGTCCTCGCAATCCTGCACCACCATCGTACCGTCGGGACGCTCGGCCATGATCTGCAGCGTGTGCCCGTCCTGCAGGCCGTAACGCACGCGCACGATCTCATAGCCCATATCGGCCGCGGTGGGCCGGATCAGGTCGAAGATCCGCCGCGGAATGCCCGGCGCGGCAATGAGATGGGTGTCGAGACGCGGATCGCCCGTCCCGTTTTCGCCCTCTGCGTCGCCTGCTGCCTGATCGGCGGCTGTCGCGTTCATCCCGGCTCCGATTGCCAAAACAGGGCTCTAAAAACAAAAAAAGCGGGCCCCCGTTTCCGGAGACGACCCACTCTGAAAGAGCGCCATCAATTGAGGGTTCTTATACGCCCTAAACCCTCGTCCTGGCAAGGGGTTCGCTTGTTCAGGAGGGTTACAGGCGGCGGAAATCGAGATAGGCGGGGGTTCGGCCCTCGCGGATCGCCTTTTCCTCATAGCGCGTGCCGGGCCAGTCTTGCGGCGCGTCGCGCCAGTCCGACGGACATTCCGCCAGCCATTCGAGCGCGCCTTCGCCATGCGCCCTTTCGCGATTGTGGCGAAGGATGCGGGCGAGCGTCCAGCCGACATAATCGGGAATATCGCTCGCAAAACGCAGCTGCCCGCCCGGCTTGAGCGCACGGGCGATGAGCGCCAGCGTTTCGGCATTGATGAAACGGCGTTTGTTGTGGCGCTTTTTCGGCCAGGGGTCGGGATAGAGAATGAAGATGCGCGACAGGCTTTCCGGTTCCAGCCTTTCCAGAAGGAAACGGGCGTCGTCGCTCAGGACGCGCACATTGGACAGCTCGTGCGTCTCGATCTCGGCCAGCAGCTTGGCCACGCCGTTGATGAAGGGCTCGCAGCCGATAATCCCGGTATCGCTGTTCCGGCCGGCCTGAAAAATCAGATGCTCACCGCCTCCGAAACCGATTTCGAGCCAGACTTCTTTCGTGCCCGGCTCGAAAAGTGCTGCCGGGTCGAGCGGCGTCTTGCCCTCGAGCGGCACCGAAATGCGCGGCAGCAGCGTCTCCATCAGATCGCTCTGATGCTCGCGCAAACGTTTGCCCCGCCGCCGCCCGTAGACGTGGCGTCTCTCGGGCGAAGGACGGGGCAAATCTTCTCTTTCGCGGTCGGCGCTGTTCATGGCGCCGTAATGGCTCAATCGCCAGTCGCGATCAACCGCTTACTTGATGGCGGCTGCGATCTTGTCGGCAATGTCGGTCTTCTCCCAAGAGAAACCGCCATCGCTGTCGGGCTTGCGGCCGAAATGGCCGTAAGCGGCGCTGCGTGCATAGATCGGCTTGTTGAGCTCAAGATGCTCGCGAATGCCGCGCGGGCTGAGGTCCATGCATTCGGCAACGGCCTTTTCGACCGCTTCCTCGCCGACCTTGCCCGTGCCGTGCAGATCGCAATAGATCGACAGCGGCTTGGAGACGCCGATCGCATAGGCGAGCTGGATGGTGCAGCGATCGGAAAGACCGGCCGCCACGACATTCTTCGCCAGATAGCGCGCCGCATAGGCCGCCGAACGGTCGACCTTCGTCGGATCCTTGCCGGAAAAGGCACCGCCGCCATGGGGCGCCCAGCCGCCATAGGTGTCGACGATGATCTTGCGGCCGGTGAGGCCCGCGTCGCCATCGGGGCCGCCAATGACGAACTTGCCCGTGGGGTTCACGTAGAACTCTTCTTCCGGCGGGAACCAGCCGTCCGGCAGAACCTTCTGGACGTGCTGACGCACGATCTCGCGAAGTTCTTCCTGCGAGGCTTCTTCCTTGTGCTGGGTCGACACGACCACGGAACGCACGCCAACCGGCTTGTTGTTCTCGTAGGTCATGGTGACCTGGCTCTTCGCATCCGGCTCGAGCAGCGTGCCGCCCGCGTGACGGGCTTCGGCCATGCTCTTCAGAATCTTGTGCGAATAGTCGATGGGCGCCGGCATCAGATCCGGCGTCTCGGTGCAGGCATACCCGAACATGATGCCCTGGTCGCCGGCGCCTTCGTCCTTGTTTCCGGCCGCGTCCACGCCCTGCGCGATATGGGCGGACTGCTCATGCAGCAGGACCTCGACGTCGGCGGTCTTCCAATGGAAGCCCTCCTGCTCGTATCCGATGTCCTTGATCGCCTGGCGAGCCGTTTCCTCGATCTGGTCCTTGGTGATCGATTCCGGGCCGCGCACTTCGCCGGCCAGCACCACCTTATTGGTGGTGGTCAGGCATTCGCAGGCCACACGGGAATAAGGATCACCCGAAAGGTAAAGATCGAGCACGGAATCGGAAATCCTGTCGCAAACCTTGTCGGGATGCCCTTCGGAAACTGATTCACTGGTGAACAGGAAATTTGACCGTGCCAAATTTATCTCCCTCGTTTCGAGATGAGTGTCATGCGGCGCAGGGGAATGGCTCCGCCCGGCGCGCTCAGACCCGCTTCCGCGCCCATCCGCCAGGATGGCCGCCGGGGGTACGGGCGTTATTGGTTCTTTCGATGCGGCCGGCGCAGCCCTATGCAGCGCCAGACGCGCCATAGGTTCTTGCAAGGATCGCTGGCCGGGTCAACATCTGTGTAAAAAGATATGCACATAAGTGCATATCGATTTTGTGTCAGTCGCTCGCCGCAGCCCCGGCCCCCTCAAGGGGAAAGTCGATTTCTTCCCTATTTGCCAATAGCTTAATCAGGTCCAGCAACCGCTTTCGCAGGCCGGGATCGCTGATCGAGAAGAAAGCGGCATTGAGCTGAATGCCCTCCGTCGTGGACAGCAATTCAAAGTCGAACCCGGTATCCGACGCCTCTTCGGCGGCCGATGCGGCCTCCAGCCCTTCATAAAAATAGGATACCGGAACGCCCAGAACCTGCGCGATCTGATAGAGACGACTGGCTCCCACGCGGTTGGAGCCTTTTTCGTATTTCTGGACTTGCTGAAAGGTAAGTTCGAGAGATTCGCCCAGCTTTTCCTGGCTCATGCCAATCAGCATACGACGCATTCGTATTCTCCCACCGACATGAATATCGACGGGATTCGGCGGTTTCCTGCTCACACAGCCCCCAATACCTTGCCTACATCCTTGTGCCCCACCCGGTCACATTACAACCGATAGCACCGGTAAGTTGCGTTACGCAACTAAGGGTGGGGACAGACAGGTTTCGTCACGCCTTCAGGGACGGACTCCGCCATGCGGAGAGCAGGAAAAGCAGAACGCCCAGGAACAGGACAAATCCATCGCCGAGCCGCGCATAAAGCGTCGGCGGCAGGGCGGCGGGCAAGCGCGCATCGATGACGCCCTGCGTGTTCAGCGGCAAGGTGTCGAGCAACCGGCCATAAGGGTCGATCATGGCCGACACCCCGTTATTGGCCGACCGCGCCAATGGCAGGCCCTGTTCCACGGCCCGGAGACGGGCCTGCGCCAGGTGCTGGTAAGGACCGCTGGTGGTGCCGAACCAGGTGTCGATCGTGATGTTCACCAGCCATTCGGGCCGATCCCCCGGCGCAACCGCTTCACGCGGGAAGATCACCTCGTAGCAAATCAGCGGGCCGACCGGCGGCATGCCCTTCACATGAAGCGTGGCCGGGCCCGTGCCGGTATCGAAACTGCCCCTGAAATGGGAGAGCTTCTCGAAGCCGATCTCTGCCATGAAATGGCGGAAGGGAACATATTCGCCGAAGGGGACCAGATGGTGTTTGTCATAGACCGCCTGAACCTTACCTTCGGACCCCACGACATAAAGGCTGTTGTAGAACCGGCGAAGTCTGTCGGGTGGCCCGTCCGGCGCGGGTTCGCCGCGGTTGGAGCCGGCGATGAGCAAGGCGCCAGGCGGCAGCATGCGGGCGATGGCCGCCAGGACATAGGGCTCGCGCGCCAGCAGCACTTCCACGGCATCTTCCGGCCAGACGATGATCGTGTCGCCGTCAGGCCCGAGCGGTCGTTTGCGCGTCGCCTCGGCGCTCATGCGCAAAAGCTTGCCGATGATCGAGACGATCCGTTCATTGCGGTCGTCATTGGCGGTGGCAAAGGGCGTATTGGGCTGAACGATGCGGATCGAATAATTGCCGTTATGGGCCGTTTCGGCGGCTGCGAGCCTTACCGCGCCGCCGACCCAGACCAGCATCAGCGCCACGGCTGCAACAAGGAGAGGCGCAAAGTGCTCCGCCCCGTTATGCGGCTTTGCGCCCGCCCGCCTTGCCGGCATCCGCGTATCGAAGGCGGCAAGCGATCCCGCCGTCAGCATGACGATCAGGCTCAGCCCGGCCGCGCCGACAAGAGCTGCCGCCTGCATCATGGCATCCGAAGCGAGGAGGCTTTCGCCGATCCGGTTCCAGGGAAAGCCGGTGAACAGAATGCCGCGCAGCCACTCGAACGCGGTCCAGCTCACCGCCAGAACCGCGATGCGCCGATAGCCTGCAAACCAGAAAAGCCGGGCGACCATCGCGGCGAGCCCGGCATAGATCGCCATGCCCGCCGGCAGAAGCGTGACGGCGAAAGGCAGGAAGACGGCGAATTTGTCGGCCTGAACCAGAAAGGCCTCGCCAACCCAGTACAGGCCGAAAAAGAAATAGCCGAAGCCGAAGAACCAGCCTGTGAAGAAGGCCTTGCCCAGCACCTTGCGGCGGTGGCCGCGGACCGGTTCTCCCACCCCGTCGAGCAGCCAGACAAGCACGGGGATCGTCAGGAAGAGGATCGGCCAGAACCCGAATGGCTGAAGCGCGAGGACACTCAACGCCCCCGCCAGAAAGGCGGCGCCAAGACGGTGCCAGCGGCGCATTTCCGACAGCCTGTCGGCGATCCGTTCGACATGGCGCGCCGCCCAGTCCAGACGTTCCTCGATCTTCATGAACCCGGCTCAGCCTTCCTGACGCGGCGTGCCGTCGACGGCAGGCGGCGATGCGGTTTCCACCTTGCCGGCCTCGGCCCCCGGCGGGCCCTTTTCCGCCGAACGGCGCGAGGCGAGGTGGATACGCAGCTTCTTGATACGGCGCGGATCGGCATCCTTCACTTCGAATTCGATCCCGGCGGGATGGCTGATCAGTTCGCCCCGCAGCGGCACGCGCCCGACCAGCGAGAAGACAAGGCCGCCCAGCGTATCGACGTCGTTTTCCTCTTCCTCGTCGGTCAGCTTGAGCCCCAGCATCTCCTCCAGTTCTTCGACCTCGCAGCGCGCATCGGCGTCAATGGTGCCGTCGGGACGCTTGGTCAGCGTCGGACCGGCTTCGATGTCGTGCTCATCCTCGATGTCGCCGACGATCTCCTCGACCAGATCCTCGATCGAGACGAGACCGTCCGTACCGCCATATTCGTCGATGACCAGCGCCATATGGATGTGCGTCGCCTGCATTTTCAGCAGAAGGTCGAGCGCGGGCATGGATGGCGGCACGAAGATCACATTGCGCCTGATGTCGCGCAGCGAGAAGCTGTTGCGGGAAAGCGAAGCGGCCCGATCGTTTCCGGCCTCCGTTCCCGTGCCATTCCCGTCGCCGGTCGCGGAGGGCACGGCGAGATAGGCCATTACATCCTTGATGTGGACCATGCCGATGGGGTCGTCCAGCGTCTCGCGATAGATCGGCATGCGCGAATGACTGGACTGGCTATAGAGCTGGAAGAGCTCCTCCAGCGTCGCGCCTTCTTCCACTGCGACCACATCGGCGCGCGGCACCATCACATCTTCCACCCGGAGCTCGCCGAAGCTCAGGATGTTGATGAGCATATGGCGCTCTTCCTCGGTCAGGCTGCGGCGCGTGTCGTCATGCTCCTCGATGACCTCTTCCAGGCTGTCGCGCAGCGTATGGTCACCATTGCCGCCCACGCCGAAAAGCGCCATCAGCCAGGAGCGGAACTTTGCCCTGGACGGTTTGCGCTCGGGCGCATCGTGTCTGGCGGGAGCGAGCGGAGAGGGGTCGGGTCTGTCGGTCGTATCAGCCATTGGATTTGCGAAAAAGAGTGCCGTTCCGGGGTTCAATGCTGGGAGGCATAGGGATCGGCGATGCCCAGATCTTCGAGGATGTCGCGTTCCAGGGCCTCCATCTCCTCGGCCTCTTCGTCTTCCATGTGGTCATGACCAAGAAGA
Organism: Parvibaculum indicum; assembly: GCF_011762095.1. Lineage (GTDB taxonomy): Bacteria > Pseudomonadota > Alphaproteobacteria > Parvibaculales > Parvibaculaceae > Parvibaculum > Parvibaculum indicum. Next base: position 121,963 of record NZ_JAASQO010000009.1, read on the forward strand.
TGCAGCACGCCATGCACGACGAGATGGGTGAGATGATCGGAGAGGCTCTTGTGCTGCTCCACGGCTTCGCGCGCGATGGTTTCGCGGGCGAGAACCACGTCGCCAAGCAATGCGCTCTCTTCCGGCAGAAGCGGCTCGCCGCCGGCCATGCCGGGCATTTCCATGGCGGGAAAGGAGAGTACGTTGGTGGGCGCATCCTTGCCGCGATAGGTCCGGTTCAGGGCCTGGACGAGCTTGTCGTCGCCCAGCACCACGCAAAGCTCCGCGCCCTCGGCGTCGCCTGCGACCACATAGGCATGTTCGGCCGCCCGCCTTACGATTTCGGCGGTCCCGCTGTCCCAATCACCTGCTTCGCGAACGATATCGATGGTCAGTCCGGAGACCGGACTTCGCGCCGGGGTGGAGCGTTTCGGACGGGCATGATCGCCCGATGGCGGGGCATCGCCGGCGCCGCCTCCCGAATGTCCATTTCCGCGTGGGGGGTCACCCGCGCTCATTTGCCATCCTTTCGGTGTTCCTGCTCGCCCGGCTTCCGGCTTTCATTGCCGTGATTTGACGTGTCGAGCAGGCCGCGTTCATGAAAGTTATAGGCCTTGACGATCCGTGTCACGAGCGGATGACGCACCACGTCCACATCGGAAAACCGTACCGTGGCCGTGCCCTTTACGCCGTCGAGTACGTCCAGGGCGTCCTTGAGGCCGGACTTGGCGCCCAGAGGCAGATCCACCTGGCTCGGATCGCCGGTAATGGCCATGCGGCTGTTTTCGCCCAGCCGGGTCAGGAACATCTTCATCTGCACCGGCGTACAGTTCTGCGCCTCGTCCAGAATGACGTAGGAATTGGCGAGCGTCCGTCCGCGCATAAAGGCCAGCGGCGCCACCTCGATCTCGCCGGACTCGATCCCCTTCATCGCCTCCACGCCCGGCAGCGTGTCGTAAAGCGCGTCGTAGAGAGGCCTCAGATAGGGATCGATCTTCTCTTTCAGGTCGCCGGGCAGGAAACCCAGACGCTCGCCCGCCTCCACCGCGGGGCGCGACAGAATGATCCGATCGACACGTTTCTGGAGCAGCATGGAAACGGCGACGGCAACCGCGAGATAGGTCTTGCCGGTACCCGCCGGGCCCACGCCGAAGACGAGCTCATTGTTGAAGAGTGCGTCGATATAGGCGGCCTGCGTCTGGGAGCGCGGGGTGATCGTCCGCCGCTTGGTCACGATCTGCAGGCGACCGCCCGGTTCGCGCGCCTCGGCCGCAGCCTCCGTATTGCTGGATTGCGCCATGCGGATCGCGCCGTCCACTTCGCCCGCATTCACATCCTGACCGGATTTCAAACGGGCATAGAGATCCTTGAACACGCGGCCTGCCTGGTCGCGCGCTTCCGCCGTGCCGGTGATGACCAGCTTGTTGCCCCGCGAGGTCGCGACAATGTCGAGCCCCTGTTCGATGCGGGCCAGATGCCGGTCATTGGCACCGAAAAGTTCGGTCAGGAGGGAATTGTCGTCGAACGCCAGGACGAGGCTTTCGCCGCCGCCCGAAGCGCTGGAAACGCTCGTCATTCCTCCGGTCTCGTTCCGTCGTCCACCCGTTGCACTCAAATGCGCTCATCCCTGGTGGCCATATTGCGGGAGGTCCCGCTCAGGCGGTCTGCACTGCCTTCTCCACGATGCGGCCGCGCAAGCTGTTGGCGTGACCTTCATCGATAACGACTTCGGCCAGGCGGCCGAACAGTTCTTCCGGCGCCTCGTCGACATGCACCGATTGCAGATAGGGGCTGCGCCCCACAAGCTGCGCATCTCCGCGCCCGCGCCTGTCGAAGAGCACCGGCATGACGCGGCCCGCGCAAGCGCGGTTGAAGGCGAGCTGCTGTTCGTTCAACAGGGCCTGAAGACGCTGCAACCTTTCCGACTTCACCTCTTCGGCAAGCTGATCCTCCTCCGTCGCCGCGGGCGTACCGGGGCGCGGGGAATATTTGAAGGAATAGGCCTGCGCATATTTCACCTCGCTTACGAGGTCGAGCGTCGCCTGGAAATCCTCTTCCGTCTCGCCGGGAAAGCCGACGATGAAGTCTCCCGACATGGCGATGTCGGGGCGGGCGGCGCGGATGCGCTCGATGAGGCGCAGATAGCTTTCCGCCGTGTGCTTGCGGTTCATCGCCTTCAGGATGCGGTCGGAGCCCGCCTGAACCGGCAGATGCAGATAGGGCATCAGCTTGTCGACCTCCGCATGGGCGGCGATCAGTTCGTCGTCCATATCGCGGGGATGGCTCGTCGTGTAGCGAATGCGCTCCAGACCCGGAATCTCCGCAAGCCGCCGGATCAGACCGCCCAGCGTGGTGTCGCGGCCGGCATCGTCTTCGCCGTGATAGGCGTTCACATTCTGGCCAAGCAATGTGACCTCGCGTACGCCCGCCTGCGCGAGCGCTTCCGCCTCGCCGAGAAGCCGCGTTACGGGACGCGAATATTCGCCGCCACGCGTATAGGGCACGACGCAGAAGGCGCAGAACTTGTCGCAGCCTTCCTGCACGGTCAGGAACGCCGTCGCTCCCCGTGCGAGCGTCTTGCGCTTTTCCGCCATGGGGAGGCTCTCGAATTTCGCCTCCACGGGAAACTCCGTCTCCACGATGCCCGGCGAGCCATTATCGAGGCGGGCCACATATTCCGGCAGGCGGTGATAGGTCTGGGGCCCAACCACGAGATCGACGGCGGGCGCGCGGCGGCGCATCTCCTCACCCTCCGCCTGTGCCACGCAACCGGCCACGCCGATCATCAGACGCTCGCCTTTCGCGGCCCTTTCCTCCTTGAGACGGCGCAGGCGGCCCAGTTCCGAATAGACCTTCTCGGCGGCCTTTTCGCGGATATGGCAGGTGTTGAGGAGGATAAAATCCGCCTCTTCGGGCGTCTCGACCTCGGCATAGCCGTTCGGCGCCATGACATCGGCCATGCGGGCGCTGTCATAGACGTTCATCTGGCAGCCATAGGTCTTGATGAAAATCTTGCGGGCGGGCGCACCGGCGGGGCGGTCACTGCTTTCGAGGCCGGGGCCTTCCGGTTGCGTTGGCTGTTCGGACGCTGAAGTGTCAGACAATGGGTGCTCGTTTCCTCAAACCGTTGAGCAACTCTCCGGGACCGCCCTTCTCTTCCATGCGCGGCCAGCCGGCCCGCATACGATCTGTCGACCCAAACGCTATCACGTTCGCGACAGCGGCGGGAGAGGGTGTTCGCCGGATGCGATCTTGTGAAGAGGCCGTCCTTCCGGGCGCCGCCATTATCGGGCGACTGCCGCCTCGGGGGCGACCTGGGCCGCGGGCCGGTCGGCTGCGACCTCCTCGGGACCGGGAACATGACGGCCCGTCAGCGCGCGCGCAAGCCCGATCCGGCAACAGGCCTCGCAATAATTGGCCAGCGCCTTGCGGTTGCCGATTTCCCGGATGGTGACCGGGCGGTGATATTCCATCACCACGTCGATCGGGCCCTTCTTGAAAGCCTCCCAGAGATGGGGCACCAGCTCCATATCGCCATACCAGGCGAAGAAGGGGCGGTTGTGGCGTCCCATGGGCAAACCGTGAAGGCTGGTATAGGCGACGGAAATCGGCTGAACGACGAGGTCGTCTTCGCGATCGTCCTCGCCATTGACGACGGCAAGCTGGGCTACGCTCATCAGCGCGCTCTTGAAAGTCAGCACACGATTGCCGTCGCTGGAGGTGCCTTCGGGAAAGAGCACCAGCCTGTCGCCCTGCGCGATCCGCGAATGAATGAGGTTGCGCGACTGGGCGGTCCGGGTCCGGCGCTCGCGTTCCACAAAGACCGTGTCCTGAAGGCGGGCCAACGTCCCGAAGAAAGGCCATCCCGCGACTTCGCTCTTGGCGACGAAGGAAATCGGCAGGACCGAACTCATGATCGGGATGTCGAGCCAGGAGGTATGGTTGGCGGTAAACAGGCAGGCGCCGTCCTGATGCGGCTCGCCGCGCACGATCACGCGGATGCCGATGAGCCGGCACAGGAAGCGGTGATAATGGAGCGGGATCGTCTTCGCCGCGGGAAGGCGGAGCTTGCGCGCCACCGCCTGAACCGGCATCAGAAAGAGCGCGGACAGGATGAAGCCCGTCAGAAGCGTTGTCGCGCGCAAGGTGCCCATAGCGTTATCCGGTACCCTGCCGCTGGCGGCGGGGCGCCGTCCCTTTCCCTGTTGAGCGCGACGTGCCGTCATCGGCCGTCGCCTAATCCTGTTTCTTGTCCTGAGACTTGTCTTTCAGGGGCGTTCCATAAAGCTCGAGGCGGTGATCCACAAGGTCGTAACCCAGCTCGCGCGCCACGATTCGCTGCAGACGCTCGATCTCATCGTTCTGAAACTCGACGACCCTTCCCGTCGAAACATCGATCAGGTGATCGTGATGATCTTCCGTCACCTGTTCGTAGCGCGAACGGCCGTCGCGGAAATCGTGCCGCTCGAGGATACCGGCTTCCTCGAACAGGCGAACCGTCCGGTAGACGGTGGCGATCGAAATCTTGTCATCGACCTTGGATGCCCGACGATAGACCTCTTCCACATCGGGATGGTCCGTCGCGACGGACAGCACCTGCGCAATGACCCGCCGCTGGTCGGTCATGCGCATGCCGGCCTTGATGCACAGATTTTCGATCCTGTGCGGATCGGAAGGATGATCTTCCGGACGGATGGTTTCCGTCGATGTGTTCATGTCACTCATGGGGCTATATTAGGTGATCGCAACCCGCCTTGTCACCAACAGGCGACCGTCTTTCGCTCTCGCAAAAACCCCGTTAAAAACAGGGGTATAGATGGGTTCTACCGGGCAACCAAGCCCTTCCGGGACGCATTGTCACGCTCGAATAGACATCAATCCTGCGACAATTTCGCGACGCATCGGTGACCGGGCCCGTTCAACCGGACAATTCGAGCTTCATGGAGATGGCTGCAATCTTGCCGCCGGGCCTGTCGTAATAGGCCGGGCGGCGGCCTACCGCCGCAAAACCCAGCCGCTCATAGAGCGCAATGGCAGCGACATTGTCCTCGGCCACTTCCAGAAACACGGCCTCCGCACCCCTTGCCAGCGCCTCCGCGCCCGCGCGGTTCATTAATGCCCGGCCAAGCCCCTGGCGGCGGTAATCCGGGTCGACGGCAATGGTGATGATTTCCGCCTCTCCGCCGCCGAACCGGACCAGCACGAAACCCGATGGCGCATCTTCCACATGCGCCAGCAGGGCGAAGGCGCCGGGCATGGCAAGCAGGCGGGCAAAGGACGCCGCGTCCCAGGCTTCGTCGAAAGCCCGGGAATGAAGCGCCGCCAGCGCCGGGATTTCTCCAGCCTCCACCGGACGTATGTCAGCCACGGGAACGGCCTTGCGCCTGTGCCTCTTCCAGCGTGAGGCCGCCGGGCAGTTTGGCATCGGGCGCCCTGATATAGAGCGGCGCGGGCGGTTCGCGAAAGGCGTCGAACCCCTGCGTACGGATACGCCGGATCGCAATGCGACCCACGGCGCGCGCATCGGGCTCGGCCCGCGTTTCCACGGGGAGTGCCTCGACGCCCAGCGGCAGAAGACGCTCGGCCAGCAGGGGCGCGCCGCTGCCTGCGAGGAGGAGTTTTGCTGCAGTGCTATGCTGCGCAGCATTTTCTGCAGCAATTTCCAGCGGCAACAGGGCCGGCTCTGTCACAAGTTGCTGATTTTGTTCAAAAATCTGGAAGTATACTTCTTCCCGCCGCGCATCGAAGGAAACCGCCAGGCGCTCGGTTCCATGCAGCTCCACAGGCTCTGCGACGGCCTCCAGCGTGGTCACGCCGACGCAAGGGAGCTTGCGCGCCAATGCGATGCCCCGCGCGGCGGCAAGGCCGACCCGGAGTCCCGTAAAGGTGCCGGGCCCGACCGTCACCGCCAGCGCATCGAGATCGGCAAACCCCGTCCCCGCCTCCGCCAGCACCTCTTCCAGCACAGGAAGAAGGCGCTCGGCATGACCGCGAGACCGGGCCTCGAAAAGATGCGAGAGCAATGTTGGCTCGCCCTTCCCGTTCGCATCGAACAGAGCGGCGGAAAGCGCGCCTTGCGCGGTATCGAATGCGAGCAGGATCAAAGGGCCGGTCCGCCGTTAGACGATCTTGCAGGCATCGTCGAAGGGCAGCCTGGGGCTGCGCTCGAAGAGACCTGCGGGATCGCCATGGCCGATATTGCAGATGAAGTTCACCTTCACATTGGTGCCCTTGAAATAAAGCTCGTTCACCGCATCCATGTCGAAACCGGACATCGGACCGCAATCGAGGCCCAGCGCACGGGCGGCGATCATGAAATAGGCGCCCTGCAGCGACCCGTTGCGGAAAGCATTCATTTCCGCCCACTCGTCCGACCAGTTGAACCAGGTCTTGGCGTCGGGCGCATGGGGGAAGAGTTCCGGCAGGCGCTCATAGAACTTCACGTCATAGCCGATGATGGCGGTGACGGGGGCCTGACGGGTCTTCTCGCGATTGCCTTCCATCAGCGCGGGCAGGAGCCGTTCCTTCTCTTCCGCCGACTTCACGAAGATGAGGCGCGCGGGCGACATGTTGGCGCTGGTGGGACCCCATTTGAAGAGGTCGTAGATTTCCTTCAGCTGCTCGTCGGTGACGGGCTTGTCCTGCCATGCATTATGCGTACGGGCTTCACGGAAAATCAGATCGAGCGCGTCGTCGCTCAGCTTGCCGTTCATCGGCTTCCCCTTGCTTTAGCTGGTGTGGATCGGCGGCCGTCGGACCGCCCGAAAGAAAAACCCCGGGAGCGCAATCCCGGGGCAAAACATCAAACCTGCCGGACTTCGGTCACTTCCGGCACATAGTGGCGCAGCATGTTTTCCACGCCGCGCTTCAACGTGATGGTGGAGGAAGGGCAGCCGGCGCAGGCGCCCTGCATGTTCAGATAGACAATGCCATTGTCATATCCCTGAAACGTGATGTCGCCGCCATCCTGCGCCACGGCCGGGCGCACACGGGTGTCGAGCAGATCCTTGATCTGATCGACGATCTCGGCGTCGTCTCCCTCATGCGCGGCATGGACATCGGTGCCGCTGCCGCCTTCCTGAAGGATCGGCGCGCCGGAGGTGAAGTGCTCCATGATCGCGCCCAGCAATGCGGGTTTCAGATGCTGCCACTCGCCTTCCGCCTTGGTCACGGTGACGAAATCCGATCCGAGAAAGACACCCGTCACGCCCTCGACCTGGAACAGGCGGCGCGCCAGCGGCGAGGCGGCGGCGGCCTCCGCATCGGCGAAGTCGGCCACGCGACCGTCGCCCATCACGTCCCGGCCCGGCAGGAACTTCAGTGTGGCGGGATTGGGGGTCGATTCCGTCTGGATGAACATGGTTTTGCGCTCCGGATTGGCCGCGTCGAGAGAGAGGGCCTTTCAAAACCCCTTGTCGCGTCGCGGTTTAGCAAAGTTTTCCTGCGTCTTAAATGGCGTTGCGCGGGATTTGAATCAAGGAAAAAGCCCGACTGCGGCGCTTGGTCATAGGCGGCGCCCCAACTCCGAACAGGCAATCGTCCGGCAACCGCTCAGGTGAGGGCGCGCAGTTCCTCTTCGGAAAGATCGCCGGGGACGACGGTGACGGGGATATTGAAGGCCTTGTCGCTGCCGCCGGCAACCAGCGTGACAAGCGGTCCGGGGCCTTCCTTGCCGGTGCCCGCCGCGAGGACGAGGATTGCGACATCCTTGTCCTCTTCGATCAGTGCCTTGACCTGTTCGGCGCGGCGCCCTTCGCGGATGATGAGTTCGGCACGGATGCCCGCATATTCGTTCACATGCGAAGCAAGGCGGTGGAGAAGCTGCTCGGCTTCCTCGCGCGCTTCTTCCTTCATGATGTTCTGGACCCCCAGCCATTGCTGGGAGGCGTCGCCGGGTTCCAGCACGGCCAGCAGCGTCACCACGCCATCGGTGTGCCTGGCGCGGAGGCTGGCAAAGTGGATGGCCACCTCCGACTCGGGCGTGCCGTCCACAACAACAAGGAATTTGCGGCGCTTGGCGCCTTCGGGTCTGGTCATGAGGCGGATGCTGCCACCAGGCGGGGAATCCGGCAAGCCGGACTTTCTCCCGCGCCGCGGCTTCTATTTCAGCAGGATGTCCGTGATTTCGCGAAGCTGAACGCGGGCCCGCAGCAGGTAGAAGCCCTGTGCGGAGAGATGGCTCGGCTGGAACTGCGCATCCGGCGCGCCGTTGACCACCACCCAGGGCTCGAGCTCGACGCCTTTTCGCAGACTGGCCAGCATCTGCACCCAGGCTTTTTCGAGATTGCGTTCCTTGATGACCTCGCTGAAGTCCTCGCCAAGCGCCTTCATGACAACGTAATAGGCGTAGAGGCGACCCTTGTTGAAATAGAAGAGATTATCCGCCTGCACGTCGATCCAGACGCCCGCATGCTTTTCGATATGCTCATCGGTGGCCGCGGAGGCCGACCCCATATCGGCGGCAAAACGATCGAGCGTCGCCATCAGATTGTCGGCGCGGCGGTCGAAGATCGCGTCGCCCTTCGCCAGACGCCGGTTATAGGCGAGGAGATGTTCCCGCGCTTCGCGGTATTGCGATTCAGAACTCGATTTGAGCGCCAGCGACTTCGACGGGTTCCAGAGCCAGACATCGCCGGGATATTGCAGACGGCCATTGGCGGCGGCAAGGTCGGGATCGGCCTCGGAGGAGCCGCGCAGGCGGCCGAGCTGGTCCATCAGCTCGAAGCTGAAACGCGCAAGCGCCGTGACGATGCCCTGCTGGAAATTGGGCATGTTGTCGAGCGCCCAGCCGGGCTGGAAGAAGGGATCGTTCGCCGTCCAGCTATGCTGATTGACCTCGCGGTCGACAAGCGCGGCGGCCACCGCCACTGCCTTCGATCCGCCTTGCGGAATGTCGGACTCCGCAACAGTGAAATCCGGGTTGTCATCGACATTCTGCACGATGGCCATGCCGACGCCGTAATAGAGCACGATCGCCAGCGGGATCAGGATGATGACGGGTTTGAGCCAGCCCAGCCAGCTGCGCGAGGAAGAGGGCGCGCGATCTCCGTCCTGCGCCCGTCCCGCGGCGGCTGCGCCCTGCGCGCCGCCCCCGCCGCCTTTCCGGTACATCCATTTGTGGCGGAACCAGTCGCGCATCGCCTCGAGGCGGTCGCTAAAGGCCATGGGTTTTGTCTCCTTCCCCAGGGATCAGGCAGGCATCTTCTTTCCACCGCATTATCCGGTGGAACAGCTTCTACATGGGGTGCTGCCCCGCCGGATCAAGCGGAGCGGGCCTCCCCGGACTCAAATGAAGCCGACGATTTCCTTCACGCGCTTCAGCACCGGGTCGGCGATGGCGCGGGCGCGCTCTGCGCCCTTTTCCAGCTCGCCGTCGATATAGGCCGGGTCGGCCAGCAGGTGCTTCATCTCGCCGGTGATGGGCGAGAGTTTGTCCACGGCAAGGTCGGCCAGCGCCGGCTTGAACTCGGAGAACATCTTGCCGCCGAACTCTTTCAGCACCTGTTCGGTCGTGGTGTCGGAAAGCGCGGCATAGATGTTGACGAGGTTCGCCGCCTCGGGCCGCTCGGCAAGGCCGTCCTTCACCTCCGGTAGCGGTTCCGGATCGGTGCGGGCCTTGCGGATCTTCTGGGCGATCTCATCGGCATTATCCGACAGCGTGATGCGCGAATAGGCGGAAGGGTCGGATTTCGACATCTTCTTGGTGCCGTCCCGCAAGGACATAACGCGCGTCGCCGCGCCCATGATGAGCGGCTCGGGCAGGGGAAAGAAATCCTCCGCCTCGAAATCATTGTTGAATTTCTGGGCCGTGTCGCGGGCAAGCTCCAGATGCTGCTTCTGGTCCTCGCCGACCGGCACATGGGTCGCGCGATAGGCCAGAATGTCGGCGGCCATCAATACCGGATAGGCATAGAGGCCGACGCTCGCCTTTTCCCGGTCCTTGCCCGCCTTGTCCTTGAACTGGGTCATGCGGTTGAGCCAGCCGATCCGCGCCACGCAGTTCAGGATCCAGGCCAGCTCGGCATGGGCCGTCACCTTGGACTGGTTGAAGATGATATGCGTTTCAGGGTTGATGCCGGAGGCGATATAGGCCGCCGCGACCTCGCGCGTATTGGCGGTCAGTTCCTTCGGATCCTGCCAGACCGTGATCGCATGCATGTCCACCACGCAGTAGAGGCATTCATGCGTGTCCTGCAGGCCGACGAAATTGCGGATGGCGCCGAGATAGTTCCCCAGATGCAGATTGCCGGTGGGCTGTACGCCTGAGAAGACGCGATTGGTGGGCTTTTCCATGGATTTTGGGCCTTGTGAACGCTTTTGCACCGGCGTTATGCGGCGGCGCGCGGCGCTTTGCAATCCCCTGCGATACCGCAGCTATTCGCTTACAGGGCCGTTCCAGCCTCATTTGCGCGAAAAGGAGCGGCGGAGCGTCGTCACGCTCACCGCGCCCGTCGCCTGGGCAAGACCCGCATAGGCGATCAGGCCGCCGAAGATGAGGACGGCCAGCGCGGCGACGCTTTCCAGGAAGGTTCCCTCGAACCAGGGGGCGGCGTAGAGCGCGCCATACCAGAGCGCGGCGCCCATCGCCGCGGAGGCAACGACGATAAGCGGCAGACGGGTCAGCACCTGCGTGTCCGGCACGAAACCGCCGCGTTTTGCCAATGTCGCACCGAGAAGGCCCGCATTCACCCAGGCGGCAATGGTGGTGCCGGCCGCGATGCCCGCGAAGGCGTAGAACTGGAAGAGGGTGATGGAGGCGGCGATATTGACCGCCACCGAAATCGCCGCATAGCGCAAGGGCGTCATCGTGTCTTCCCGCGCAAAGAAGCCGGGCGAGAAAACCTTGTTCAACACGAAGGCCGGAAGCCCCGCCGCATAGACGAGAAGCGCCAGCGAGGTGTTTTGCGTATCCAGCGCCTCGAAGGCCCCGCGCTGGAACAGCACCTGAATGATCGCATGCGGGATCACCATCAGCGCCACCGCCGCCGGAACCGTCAACAACATGGAGACTTCCAGCGCGCGGTTCTGCGCCCAATGCGCCCCGGCTTCGTCATCGTCCCGCAGACGGCGCGAGAGGTCGGGCAGCAGAACCACGCCGATAGCGATCCCGATCACGGCAAGCGGGAGCTGATAGATCCGGTCGGCATAATAAAGCCAGGAGACCGCGCCGATCTGCAGCGAGGCGATGATGGTGCCGACGGTCAGGTTGATCTGCATGATGCCGCCGGAAATGATGCCCGGCACACCGAGGCGGACGAGCTTTCGCATATCGGGCGTGAGGCGCGGCCTGCGCAGGCGCAGCACATAGCCCGCCCGCCAGCAGGAAACCGTCAGCCAGAGGAACTGCACGATGCCCGCCGCCATCACGCCCCAGCTGAGCGCAAGGCCCGGATTGTCGAGCACCGGCACGAGAAAGAGGATCGCCAGAATGAGCGTGACGTTGAGCATCACGGGCGCGGCGGCCCCGGGGAAGAAACGGCCCACCGAATTCAGGATGCCCGCCTGCAGCGCCGTCAGCGAAATGAAAAGGAGATAGGGAAAGGCGATACGGGTGAATTTGACCGCCATGTCCTGCTTGCCCGGCTCGTCCGAAAAACCCGGCGCGAAGCCCGAGATGATCCAGGGCATGAAGATCAGGGCGAGGATCGTCATGAGGAGGAGCGCGGAGAGAAGCAGCGCCAGCGCATCCTCGGCGAAACGCCTCGCCGCCGCCTTGCCGTCGCCCTCCAGATGTTTGGAAAAGAGCGGTACGAAGGCGGAGTTGAAAGCGCCTTCCGCGAAGATGGAGCGGAACATGTTGGGAAAGCGGAAGGCGACGAAAAACGCATCCGCCACCGGCCCCGTCCCCAGCACGGCGGCGACCATCATGTCGCGGATGAAGCCGAGGACGCGGCTCATCATAGTGGTCCCGCCTACCGTGGCGGCGGAGCGGACGAGGCTCATCGGTCGAATCTCTTCAGGGCGGGGCTCATGCGGGCAGCATAGACCGGTTTTCGCGGCAGAAAGAGGGCCGGCTATTCGGCCGCCGCCGCATCTTCGCGCTTGCGGGGTTTTTGCGGGCGCGCCTTCTTGACCGGATCGGCCAGCGCTTCCAGCAGATGCCGCTCGACCGCCTTCTTCTTGTTGGCGTTGGTTACCTTGTGGCCGATCACGTCCTTCACATAGAACACGTCCACCGCGCGCTCGCCGAAGGTGGTGATATGCGCCGACCCGATGGTCAGGCCCAGATGGAACAGGGCCCGCGTGATGGCATGAACGAGGCCGGGCCGATCGAGCCCGTTCACCTCGATCACGGTGTAATCGTCCGACAGATCGTTATCGATGAAGACCTGCGGCGCGACCGAGAAGGCGTCGGCGCGGCGACGGCGGCGGAAACGCTGCTCGATCTCGTCGGGCGGCAGCATCTCGCCGGCCAGCACCTGGTGAATGGTTTCCTTCAGGCGGGTGCGGCGGCGCTCCTCGCGCACGGCGCTGCCGTCCTGTTCCTGCACCCAGATCATGTCGAGGGCCATGCCGTCGCGCGTGGTGAAGATCTTGGCGTCCACAATGCTCATGCCGAGAACCGCGCAAGCGCCTGCGAAACGCGAGAAGAGCCCGGGATGGTCCTGCGTGTAGATCGTGACCAGCGTCACGTCGCGCATCGGATCGGTTTCGGTGGCGATGATGAGGGGCTCGTCCTTGCCCGCCTCGATCATCCGCGCATGACGTTCATGCGTGTCGGTATCCATGGCAAGCCAGTACTGCTCGGAGTGGCGCTTGAGATAGCGCTTGCGGGCCGCCTCGCTCCAATCCGACAGGCGCTCGGCCAGATCCTCGCGCGCGGTATTGATGCGCCCCTCGCGATTGACCGCGCTGTCGCCGCCCTGAAGCACGGAGGCGGTTTCGAAATAAAGCTGGCGGAGAAGCTGGCCCTTCCAGCCGTTCCAGACGCCGGGGCCCACGGCCTTGATATCGGCGACGGTGAGGACATAGAGCATGCGCAGGCGCTCCGGGCTCTGCACCTCGCCGGCGAAATCCTTCACCGTGCGCGGGTCGGCGATATCGCGTTTCTGCGCGACGTCCGACATGACGAGATGGTTCTGCACGAGCCAGGCGACCGTTTCCGTTTCGCCGGGCCCCATGCCCAGACGCGGGCAGAGCTTGCGCGCAATGGCGGCGCCCGCATCGGAATGATCTTCCGGGCGGCCCTTGGCGATGTCATGCAGGAACATGGCGACATAGAGCGCATTGCGGCTCTTCACCTTGGACATGAGTTCCGTCGCAAGGGGGGTGTCTTCGGGATGATCGCCCTTTTCGATCTCCGACAGAATGCCGATCGCGCGCAGCAAATGCTCATCCGCCGTGTAGTGGTGATACATGTTGAACTGCATCAGCGCGACGATGCGGCCGAAATCGGTGACGAAGCGCCCCAGCACGCCGGCCTCGTTCATCAGGCGCAGCGTGCCCTCCGGATTCTTCCGGGAAGCGACGATCTTGAGGAAAAGGCTGTTGGCCTTTTCGTCCTTACGCAGCTTTGCATCGATGAGCTTCAGCGAGCGCGTAATAAGCTTCAGCGCGTCGGGATGGATGTCGAGGCTGTGCTCGTCGGCCAGCTTGAAGATGCGGATCAGGTTCACCGGATCCTTCTCGAAGACCTCGCTGCCCGAAACCGTCAGGCGGCCCGCTTCCACGGTGAAGTCCTCGATCGCCTTCTTGCGGCGCAGGGCCTGCATGAAACGGCCGATGGAGGGCTGCTTCTTGCGTTCCTGTTCTTCCAGCACGGCGCAGAAGATACGGGTGAGGTCGCCCACATCCTTTGCGACAAGGAAGTAGTGCTTCATGAAGCGCTCGACCGCCTTCAGGCCCCGATGCGGCTGGTAGCCCAGATACTCGGCCATGGCGGTCTGGATATCGAAGGTGATGCGCTCTTCGGCACGGCCGGTGAGAAAGTGCAGCTCGCAGCGCACTGCCCAGAGGAAATCCTCGGCGCGGCGAAAGGTCTGGTATTCGTCCTTGGTGAAAACGCCCGCCTTGACGAGGTCGGAGGGCTGCTTCACCCGATAAACATATTTGCCGATCCAGAAAAGCGTGTTGAGGTCGCGCAGGCCCCCCTTGCCTTCTTTCACATTCGGCTCGACGAGGTAGCGGCTTTCGCCGCTACGCCGGTGGCGCTCATCGCGCTCGGCGAGCTTGGCGTCCACGAATTCATTGCCCGTGCCCTTCACCACCTCCTCGCCGAAGCGGTCTTCCAGCTCGTCGAACAGGGCTCTGTCGCCATGAATGAAGCGGGCTTCGAGAAGCGCGGTGCGGATGGTGAAGTCCTCGCGGCCGAGCCGGATGCAATCCGCGATCGAGCGCGTGGCATGGCCGACCTTCTGGCCCAGGTCCCAGAGTACATAGAGCATGTACTCGACCACGCTCTCGCCCCACGGCGTCTGCTTGTAGGGAAGCAGGAAAAGAAGATCGATGTCGGAGCCCGGCGCCAGCAGTCCACGGCCATAGCCGCCCACCGCCGCCACGGAGAGCCGTTCGGCCTCGCTCGGATTGTTGGCCGGAAAGACATAGGCGGTCGCGAAGTCGTAAAGCTCCTTGATGAGAACGTCTTCGAGATAGCAGATCGATTCCGCACAGGCCCGGCCGCGATGGGCGCCCTGCTCCAGCCGTTCGCGCGCCTTGGCGCGGCCTTCATGCAGATTGCGCTTCAGCACCTCCACGACACCGCGCTGAAGCGCCGTATCGTTTCCCTTGTGCTCGCGATAGACCGCTTCGAGATCGGCCCGGATCTGATCCGGATCGGCGATCTCAAGCAGGCTGGGCATGGTACGGCCCATGAAAACTCCCATCGTCCTGAAATTTGTGTCGGCCCGAGGTGCCTCGGCATCCTGTCCGAACGCAGCGGCACCATAACATGTCATGCAAGAAATGGCGTCAGAGGGCGGCGCCCGCCAACCCCGCTTGCCCGAAATCTTTGTATGAGGGAAGGAGACGCAGGCCCAAACAGGCTGGAGACTGAAGATGTCTTGCCCGTTAACCCATTGTAATCATTGCTATTCTTTAACATCCCGCCGCATTTTCGCCATGAAATTGCCGGGTTTCCGACAAGCCGCCGGCTCATACCCGAAACGCGCCGGCGATAGAGGCGGTCTCTCATCCCCCCGCTCCCGGGACTGCCCGCCGGCGCAGCATATTTCACCCAGGCGGGTCTTCCGGGGGAACCCGCGCAGGACGAATGGAAGAGGATCAGATGCTTGACCGAACAAGAGCCGTCCTCACCGCCTCGGCGATGAGCCTGGCCATTGCGTCCGGCTTTGCGGTTTCCGCGCACGCGGCCGTCAATGCCAACATGTCCAAGGGCGACGCGCAGGACGCCTGCGCGACCCTGACGAAACAGTTCGACTATCTGGCACCCACGAAAAAGGGGCTGCCCTACTGGAACGAGGCCCACTCGGAATTCCAGACCGGGAAGAAGGCCTGCGACGGCGGCAATCCGGTTAAGGGCGCCACCGCCATGAAGCAGTCGATCCGCGACATGTATGTCATCCCGGACACGGACCGGAAAAACGACAACGGCTAGCGGCTTCCGGCCAGCGACCAATCCGGCAAGGCCCGGCGGTTTTCCCCGGGTCTCGTCGCTTTTGCCGCGCCTTTCATGGTTTGCTTGACAAGGAGACGCCGATCCCAACACTGGGCGCGAATTCGCCCCAGTCGGCTCCGGGGCGGCCCGCTCCATTGTTCAGGTTTCAGCACCCGTGTCACAGCAAGGCCAGCTTCCCCATCCGCCGCTCGACAAGCGCAAGATCTTCAGCCGTCTGGTGCAGGCCTGGTGGAAGGATCGCGGTCAGTTCTCGCGCAAGAAGATCGCCCGCTCCTGCCCGATCTGCGGCTATCACGGCACTTTCGTGAGCGTGGGGCGCCCGTCGCGCTGGGACACGCGCTGCCCCAATTGCGGCTCGCGCGAGCGCCATCGCCTGATGTGGCTCTATATCCAGGATCACGGGATCGACCTGGCGGACAAGAAGATCCTTCATTTCGGCCCCGAAAAATGGCTGATGAAGCTGATGAAGGACAATGAGGGCTACGAGCCCGCGGACCTTTATGCCCCCATCGCCAAATTCCGGCTCGACATCACCAATATCGATCGGCCCGACGACTATTTCGACGTGGTGATCGCACATCACGTGTTCGAGCATATCGACGACGACCGCAAGGCGATGAAGGAGATGTACCGGGTCCTGAAGCCCGGCGGCTACGGTTTCTTCTCGGTGCCGATCAACCTGTCGCGCGACAAGACCTACGAGAACCCGCAGATCACCGATCCCGATCTGCGCTTCGTGCATTTCGGCGGTACGGACCATAAACGGTTCTACGGACGCGACTTCCAGCAGAAGCTGAGCGAAGCGGGCTTCAAGGTGGAACCCTATCGCCGCGCGCCCGACGAGGAAGTGAAGTGGGGTCTCCTGCGCGACGAATGCGTCTACGTCGCGCGCAAATAAGCTACTCCCCGCCCAGCGCCTTCAGCCGATAGAGCGCTTCGAGCGCCTGTTTGGGCGTCAGCTCGTCGGGATCGATGTCCTTCAGCGTTTTCACCGCTTCGCTCTCTTCCGGGACGGCAGCAGGCGCAGGCGCTTTCGCCGCAGAGAAGAGCGGCAATTCGTCGATCAGCGCCGCCGTCCTCGCGCCGCCGCCGGAACTCAGCTCGCCCTCTTCCAGCGCGGTCAGCACATCCTGCGCACGCGCGATGACGGGGGCCGGCAGTCCCGCAAGCCTCGCAACCTGGATACCGTAGGAGCGGTCCGCCGCGCCGGGCGCAACCTCATGCAGGAAGACCACGTCGCCCTCCCATTCCTTGACGCGCATGGTCGCATTGGCGAGGCCCGGGAGCCGTTCCGCCAGCGAGGTGAGTTCATGGTAATGCGTCGCGAAGAGCGCGCGCGACCTGTTCACTTCATGCAGATGCTCCACCGCCGCCCAGGCGATGGAAAGGCCGTCGAAGGTCGCGGTGCCGCGCCCGATCTCATCGAGGATGACGAGGGAACGCGGGCCCGCCTGATTGAGGATCGCCGCCGTCTCGACCATCTCCACCATGAAGGTGGAGCGCCCGCGCGCCAGATCGTCCGCCGCGCCCACACGCGAGAAGAGCCGGTCCACCACACCGATATGCGCGGACGCCGCCGGTACGAATCCGCCCATCTGCGCCATCAGGGCGATAAGCGCGTTCTGCCTGAGGAAGGTCGATTTACCGGCCATGTTGGGGCCGGTAAGCAGCCAGATATGTTTTGCCTCTCCGCTGTCCGCGCTGAGCGTACAATCGTTGGGCACGAAATCGCCGCCGCTCGCCTCGCGCCTCAACGCCGTTTCGACCACCGGATGGCGGCCGCCTTCGATGTGAAAGGCGAGCGAGTTGTCGATAAGGGGGCGCGTGTAGCGCTGCTCGGCGGCGAGTTCGGCCAGAGCCGATGAGGCGTCGAGCGCGGCAAGCGCCTCCGCCGCCGTCGCTATCACTTCATGCTCGGCCAGCACCTGCGCGGTGAGCGTGTCGAACAGTTCAAGCTCCAGCGCGAGCGACCGGCCGCCCGCATCCGCGATGCGGCTGGCGAGATCGGCGAGTTCGGCCGTGGTGAAGCGCATCGCATTCGCCATGGTCTGGCGATGGATGAATTCGTCCGAGGCGGTCAGCTTGTCGGCATGGCGCGGCGACACTTCGATGTAGTAGCCCAGCACATTGTTGTGCCGGACCTTCAGGGCCGACACGCCGGTCTTTTCGGCATATTGCGCCTGAAGCCCGGCAATGAGGCGGCGGGCGTCGTCGCGCAGCGTGCGGGTCTCGTCGAGATCGGCGGAATAGCCGCCGGCCACGAAGCCGCCATCGCGCGCCATCAGCGGCAGCTCTTCGGCGAGCGCTTTTCCCAGCTCCTCGCAAAGCGGCAGTGCCGCGCCATCGAGCGCCGCAGCGGCGGATGCGATGTCGTCGGGCAAAGGCAGCAGCGTCGGATGCGAACTGTTCAGGAGCGTCGCAATGGCATGCGCCGCCGAAAGGCCGTTCTTCACGGTCGCAAGGTCGCGCGGACCACCGCGGCCCAGCGAAAGGCGCGAGAGCGCGCGGGCCATATCGGGCGCGGATTTCAGATGATCGCGCAGCATGTCCCTCGGGTCGCGTGCGTCGAGAAACCACTCCACCGCATCGAGGCGGGCATTGATGCGGGCAGGGTCGGTAAGCGGCGCAGTGAGACGCGCGGCAAGCTCACGTGCGCCCGCCGCCGTCACCGTCCGGTCGATGGTCGCCATGAGCGAACCTTTGGTCTCACCGGACAGCGTGCGCACCAGTTCGAGATTGGCCCGCGTCGCCGCGTCGATCGCCATGGTCTCGGTGACCGCGATACGCCGGGGCGGCTTCAGCGCGGGCAGGCGGCCCACCTGGGTCAGTTCCACATAGTCGATCAGCGCGCCCATGGCTGTGATCTCGGCGCGGGCGAACTGCCCGAAGCCTTCCAGCGCACCGACATTCAGATGCGTCTTCAGCCGCCGCTCGGCCTGCGTGCTATCGAAACGGGCAACGGGCAAGGGGGTCACCGCGCCGCCTGCCTGAAGCGGCGCTTCCAGCTCTTCGGCCTCCAGCAGGTTTTCCGGCACGAGGAGTTCGCCGGGCCGCAGGCGGGCAAGCTCCGCGCCGAGCGAAGGGCCGGAAAGCGCCGTCACGGCGAGGTCGCCCGTCGAGACGTCGACCCAGGCGAGGCCATAATCGGCTTCGGAACCGATGCGGGCGATGGCGGCGAGGTAATTATGCGCACCCGGCGAAAGCAGCGTGTCCTCGGTCAGCGTGCCGGGCGTGACGAGACGGACCACTTCGCGGCGCACGACGGATTTGGCCCCGCGCTTCTTTGCCTCCGCCGGGTCTTCGGTCTGCTCGCAGACGGCGACCTTGAACCCCTTGCGGATGAGACGCTCCAGATAGGTGTCATGGCTGTGCACCGGCACGCCGCACATGGGGATATCCTCGCCCAGATGCTTGCCGCGCTTGGTCAGCGCGATATCCAGCGCTTGCGCCGCGGCTACCGCATCGTCGAAAAACAGCTCATAGAAATCCCCCATCCGGTAGAACAGGAGCGCACCGGGATGGCTTGCCTTGATCTCCAGATATTGCGCCATCATCGGCGTCACGCCCGGATCGGGCTTGCCGGATGGCCGCGCGGGCTGTTTTTCGAGGGGCTCGGACATGGAGGAGGAAATTAACAGAACAGGCGGCGACGGATAGAGGCTTCCGGGCAGGCAGGCCCTGAAATTTTCAGGCGCTCAAGCGACCATTTCCGGCAAGTTCCCGCCACGTAAACGAAAGAAAATTACCTTCTTAAGGCAAAAATAATAAAAAAATAATCAGAATGACCTTGTTTCCGGTCATTTCACCGCCTACAAAGCGGGCTGTTTTTCACCATCCGGGGCGTTTGCGCCCGTATTTCGCACAATTCCCGGCCAAAATCGCGATCCGTACCCATGAGCAAGAAGCGCCGTCAGTTTACCGACGAAGAGGCCCTGCTGTTCCACAGCGAAGGCAAACCCGGCAAACTCGAGATCCACGCCACAAAGCCGATGGCCACACAGCGCGACCTGTCGCTGGCCTACAGCCCCGGCGTGGCCGTGCCGGTACGCGCCATCGCGGAAAACCCGGACAGCGCCTACGACTTCACCGCCAAGGGCAACATGGTCGCCGTCGTTTCCAACGGCACGGCCATTCTGGGTCTCGGCAATCTCGGCGCACTCGCCTCCAAGCCGGTGATGGAAGGCAAGGCAGTGCTCTTCAAGCGTTTTGCCGATGTGGATTCGATCGATCTGGAAATCGACTCCGAAGACGCCGACGCGGTCGTCAACGCGGTGCGCTATCTGGGCCCGTCTTTCGGCGGCATCAACCTTGAGGACATCAAGGCGCCGGAATGCTTCATGATCGAGAGCCGCCTGCGCGAACTGATGGACATTCCGGTCTTCCATGACGACCAGCACGGTACGGCAATCATCACGGCCGCGGGCCTCATCAATGCGCTCTATCTCACCGACCGCAAGATCGAGGATATCAAGGTGGTGGTGAACGGCGCGGGCTCGGCCGGTATCGCCTGCCTGGAACTCATCAAGGCGATGGGGCTGCCGCATGACAATGCGCTGCTCTGCGACACCAAGGGCGTCATCTATGCCGGCCGCGAAGAAGGCATGAACCAGTGGAAGTCGGCGCACGCCGCCAAGACGGATGCGCGCACGCTGGAAGAGGCTGTCGCGGGCGCCGACGTCTTTCTCGGCCTATCGGTGAAGGGCGCGCTCACGCCGAAGATGGTAGAGAGCATGGCCGACAAGCCGATCATTTTCGCCATGGCCAATCCCGATCCGGAGATCACGCCCGAGGAAGTCGCACAGGTGCGCGACGACGCCATCATGGCGACGGGCCGGTCGGACTATCCCAACCAGGTGAACAATGTCCTCGGCTTTCCCTATATCTTCCGCGGCGCGCTGGACGTGCGCGCGACCTCGATCAACGAGGACATGAAGATCGCCTGCGCCGAGGCGCTCGCCGCGCTGGCGCGCGAAGATGTGCCGGACGAAGTAGCCGCCGCCTATCAGAGCGAGCGTCCCCGCTTCGGCCCGCAATACATCATTCCCGTGCCTTTCGATCCGCGTCTTATCCGCGAGATTCCGCCCGCCGTCGCCAAGGCGGCGATGGATAGCGGCGTGGCGCGCCAGCCCATCGTGGATATGGAAGGCTACAAGAACCGGCTTTCCGCGCGGCTGAACCCGACCGCGGGTACGTTGCAGGTCATCATGGACAAGGTCCAGCGCGACCCCAAGCGCGTCGTCTTCGCCGAGGGCGAGGAAGAGCGCGTGATCCGGGCCGCCATCGCCTTCCGCGATTCCGGTCTCGGTCATCCGATTCTCGTCGGGCGGGAAGACCAGATCCGCGAGACGATGAAGCAGACCGGGCTCGACCCGAACACGCAGATTGATATCCGCAATGCGCGGACCTGGCCGAAAAGCGATGCCTATACCGACTTCCTCTACGAGAAGCTGCAGCGCAAAGGCTATCTCTATCGCGACTGCTACCGGCTTGCGACCAACGACCGCAACGTCTTCTCCGCGCTGATGGTGCAGGAGGGCGATGCCGATGCGATGGTGACCGGCGTCACGCGCACCTATTCGGTGGCGCTGGAAGATGTGCGCCGCGTGATCGACGATCAGGACGGACGCGGCCCCATCGGGGTGACGCTCGTCGTGGCGGGCGGCCGCACGGTGATCGTTTCCGACACCAATGTGCACGAAATGCCGACGCCCGAGGACCTTGCCAATGTGGCCGAGCAGACGGCGGAAGTGGCGCGCCGCCTGGGCTATGAGCCCCGCGTGGCGCTGCTGGCCAATTCGAGCTTCGGCACGCACACTCATGAGCGGCCTCGCACGGTGCGCGACGCGGTACGCATTCTCGACGAGCGCCGGGTGGATTTCGAATATGACGGCGAAATGGCCGCCGATGTCGCACTCAGTGGCGAGACCCAGGCGCTCTATCCGTTCTGCCGCCTGACGGAACCCGCCAATGTGCTCATCATGCCGGCGATCCACGCGGCGTCGATTTCCACGAAGCTCCTGCGGGTGCTGGGCGGTTCCACGCTGATCGGTCCATTGCTGGTGGGGCTCAAAAAACCCGTGCAGATCGTCCCGATGACAGCGACGGTGTCGGACCTCGTCAATATGGCGGCGCTGGCGGCCTATAATCTGGACAAATAATCCCGGCTTGCGAAGACGGGCGAGCCCGCGTCATGATGCGATCCGTTCTCACCTGACCGCGGAGTTTATTGATGGCCTCCATCGCCAAGACGATCCGATCCTGTGCGCTTGCCGCCGCGCTGGCGCTTCCCGCCGCCTATGCGATCCATCCCGTTGCCGCGCAGGCGCAGGACGGTGCCTACTGGCCGGAAGATGCGACGCTCTACATCATCTCGCCCGAAGACGGGGCGACGGTGACGGGCCCCGTCACGGTGCAGTTCGGCCTCAAGGGGATGGGCGTCGCACCGGCCGGCGTGGACAAGGCCAAGACCGGGCATCATCACCTGCTGATCGATACGGATATGCCGACCGGCGAGGACCTCGCCATGCCGCTCCCGGCGGACGAGAATCATGTTCATTTCGGCGGCGGGCAGACGGAAACCACCATCGATCTCGCGCCGGGCACGCATACGCTGCAGCTCATCATGGGCGACATGAACCATGTGCCGCACGACCCGCCGCTGGTTTCCAAGAAAATCACGATTACGGTCGAATAGGCGGAAGAGGCTGCGGCCTCAAGCCTTTCCGCTTTTTCGCCTGCCGAATATCCGATAGGCGAGTTCGATCAGGAAGGCGAGGCCGACCAGCACCGCCAGCACCGATAGCCGGGCGGGGTGTTTTTCAGCCGTCTGCCAGACAAGGGCGGCGAGCGCACCCAGGCACAGCACGACGCCAAGGCCCGGCAGCCATTTCACGGCGCCGATCCGGGCACTCATATGGAAGGCGGCGGCGTTGACCGCGGCGAAGACGAGCAGGAAGCCCGTCGAGCCCATGGTCGAGATGCTTTGCAGGTCGAACAAGTTCGCCGTCAGCAGCGTAACGCCCGCGGTGATAAGCAACCCTTCGGCCGGGCGATTCCAGATCTTGCGCTCAAGGAAAGGCGGCAGCTCGCCATCCTTCGCGATCACATAGGAAAGCCGCGCGGCGCCGTAAAGCGTCGCATTGATCGCCGACATGGTGGAGAGAAGCGCAGCCAGCGTAATTGCACCATAACCCGCCTGCCCCAGAAAAGGTTTCGCCGCCGCCGCCAGCGCATAGTCGCGCGCCGCCGTCACATCGGCGGGCGCGAGATTGCCGATGGTTACCGCCGCCACCGCCACATAGAGCAGGATCACGAAACCCACCGAAAGATAGAAGGCGCGGGGCAGGGTGCGCTTGGGATCGCGCACATCCTGCGCAGTGTTGGCGATCAGTTCGAAGCCCTCATAGGCCACGAAAATGATCATGCCGCCCGCAATGAGGGACAATGGCGGCGCCCATTGCGACGGCGCCATGCGCACCGTGTCCACCGACATCATTCCGAAGCCGACAAAGACGAGCAGGATCGCGATCTTCACGGCGACGATCAGCTCCTCGGCATTGCCGACCGATTTCACGCTCATCAGGTTCAGCCCGGTCATGGCGATGATGACGAAAGAAATGAGCCCGTGTTTTGCGACCCCGTCCCATATGGGCGGGAAGAGCTGCGCGCCATAGCTGCCGAAGGCATAGGCATAGAGCGACAGCATGACGATGTAGCTCAGCCACAGGAGGATATTCGCCGCCCCGGTAAAAAGCCCGGGACCGAACGCATTGTCGAGGAAGGAAACCGTGCCGCCCTGCTCCGGCATGGCCACGGAGAGTTTCACATAGGCATAGGAAGTGACGAGCGCGACAAGCCCGGCAAGCGCAAAGGCGACGGGCGCCCCGCCCTGGGCCAGCTCGACCGACAGGCCCAGCACGGCGAAGATGCCGCCGCCGACCATACCGCCGATACCGATAGCCGCGGCGCTCCAGAAACCGATGCTGTCGTCAGGCCCCTTCGTCACCGCGAGCCCGCTCTCCCGTATGGTCGAAATGGAAAAGCGCTCAGCGCTGTCCCGAAGGTATCTTTTCCTTGCCGCCGAATTTCGACATGTAGCGATCCGAAATCTGCGCCACGGGGAAGATGATGAGAACGTCGGTGGTGCCGAACTGGTAGTCGATCACCGCCCCTTCGCCGATATAGCAGCCGGCCCTGAGATAGCCCTTGATCATGGGCGGGAGCAGGCGCGCGGCCTGGCGGGGATTGAGCTCTTCCTCGGGCACCCGGTTCATCTCGACATAGAGCTCGGGAAGGGCGCGCACATGCCATTCCGGCGGCGCGGCATGATTATGGTGCAGGAAGGAGAGCGGGATCGCGAGCTCATCCGGGTCGGTGCCCTCGAAGCTCGCGCAGCCGAACATCACATCGAGATCGTGTTCGGTCACATATTGCATGATGCCGTGCCACAACAGTTCCACGGTGGGCTTGGTGCGGTAAGGCGGCAGCACGCAGGACCGTCCGAGCTCCAGGAACTTCAGGTCCGAGAAACGCTCCAGCATGGGGCCGATGTCATATTCGTTGGCGGTATAGAAGCCGCCATGTTTTTCGGCCACTTCCTGGCGCAGCAGGCGGTAACACCCCACCACCGCGTCGCGCGGGATTTCGCCGTTCGCATCCAGCTTACCCGTGATGCGGTCGTGATCGATCACCAGCAGATGGTCGCAGATCTCATCATAGCTGTCGGCGTCGCGTTTGGTGGCGAGCGTCGTCTCGTCCGGCTTGGCCGACATCTCCTCGTAGAAGACGTGGTAGCGGACGGACTGGGCAGCATCGATCTCGGTTGCGGTTCGAGCAAGCCGTACTTCGAGCTGACCGCGACGGCCATAGCTGAGCGGGTCCGCTGCCGCCTCGTCCTCGGTCGAGACCGCATCGGTGCCCGCATTCGCAGATGTCATGCTTCCCGACTCCATACCACCTTCAGAGGCCGCCACAGGGACCCCCTGTCCGGCTGTATCGGCCATTTCGCGCATAGTTTCATCAACGGCCCTCCCTGCCAAGCCCGCATGCTGGCCAACAGGGCCATAGCGCAAGCATAGACCCAACGCAACGTGTTGATTTAATTATAATTCCGTCATCAATCGGCAGCTTCCGCGAGGGCCGACCGGCGCCGCGCATAGAGCAGATAGAGGATCAGGAGGATCGCCGGCAAGCCCATCAGCCCGGTTGTGGCAAAGAAGGGCACATAGCCCACCGTCTTGGCGGTGAGGCCGGGCGCCGCGGCCAGAAGCGTATCGTGCAGCCCGCCCGGCGCGGACCAGCTATCCACCATGTAGCCGGAAAGACCGCCCAGCAACTTGCCCGGCAGCGCATAAACCGAGCTGAACAGCGCATATTGCGTGGCGGTGAATTCGTGATTGGTCAGGCTCGACATATAGGCGATGAGACAGGTGCCCGCGAACCCGCCGGAGAGGTTTTCCGCGCTGATGGTCACCGTCAGGCCGAACAGGTCATGGCCGCGCATCGCAAGCCAGATAAACATGAAATTGGTAAGCGAGGCCGCCAGCGCCCCGAGAAGAAGCGCGCGCAGCGTGCCGAGACCTGCGATGGCCAGACCGCCGACGATGGCGCCCAGAATCGTCATCCAGACACCGAACAGCTTCACCACGCCCGCGATCTCGGTCTTGTCGAACCCGATATCCACATAAAGCGGGTTGGCCATCACGCCCATGACGAAATCGGGCACGCGATAAAGCCCGATCAGCGCCAGCACGATCAACGCCTGCCAGCCGAAGCGGCTGAAGAAATCGATGAAGGGGGCGAAGATCGCGCGGTAGATCCATTCGAAAGCGCTGCCCGCCTCGCCGTTCAGATGCAGGCGGCGCGCAATGCGCTCGACCGTTTCCTCGCCGACCACGGGCGCTTCGGATTCCGCGACGCGGGGAGCCACGAGCGCGGCGCCGACCCCGACGCTCATCAGCGCCGCCATGGCGAGATAGGCCATATGCCAGGACATGGCTTCCGCGATGAGCAGCGCGCCCGCGCCCGACGCGATAATGGCGACGCGATAGCCGAGCTGATAGGCGGCGGCGAGCGCTCCCTGCTTTTCATCCTCGGCAGCCTCGATACGCCAGGCATCGATGGCGATGTCCTGCGTCGCGGAGGAAAAGGCGAGCAGGAGCGCGAAAATGGCGATCGGCGTCAGCGAGACATGAGGGTCGCAGAAAGACATGACGACAAGCGACAGCGCGACCCCCGCCTGAGCCACCAGCATCCAGGCGCGGCGCTTTCCCAGCAGATTGCCGAGAATCGGCACGCGAAGCTGGTCGAGGACCGGCGCCCAGACGAACTTGATCGTGTAGGCGAGGCCGACATAGCTCATCAGGCCGATTTCGGTGCGCGAGACGCCCGCTTCCCTCAGCCAGAGCGAGAGGGTTGAAAAGACGAGCAGGAAAGGAAGCCCGGAAGAAAAACCGAGCAGCAACATGATGAATGTGCGTCGCTCGGTATAGACGGTCCAGGCATGGGCAAGCCTTTCGCCCATGCTTTTACGCTCGTCCGGTTCGCTCATGCCGCCCCTCTCTCGTCCCTCGCCGTCCCGCTGCGATCCCGCCGGGCCGGAAGGCTCAGAGAAGCATGTCAGCCCAGATTCGCCAAGCTGCTGCCCTCGTCCTCGGACGATGCGTTCGGGGAATAGCGGCCCGCCCAGTTGGAGAGCGTCGCGGCGAGCGCACCATGGCTCACGGGCTTGGAGAGATAATCGTCCATGCCCGCGTCGAGGCAAGCCTGCCGGTCTTCCGACAATGCATTGGCTGTCAGGGCGATGATGGGCAGGCGCGCCGCCTCCATGTGCAATTCGCGGATCCGGGCGGTGGCAGCGAAGCCGTCCATGCCCGGCATATGCAGATCCATCAGGACAACGTCATAAGGAGGCGTCCCCTGTCGTCCGAGGGCGTCGACCGCTTCTTCGCCATTGCCGACGATTTCCACGCTATGGCCCGCATGCTCCAGCAGGGTCCGGGTCAGGAGCGCGTTGATTTCATTGTCCTCGGCGACTAGGACGCGCAGTCCGCCGGCGGCGGTTTCGGTGTCGGGTTCCTCGTCGAGGCCCGGATCGAAACCGGCCGTGCCACGGCCAGCTCCATCGACATCGGCGGCGGCGCGCAGCGCGGCGAGGCGCGCCAGCAGCGACGAGGTACGCACGGGGCGCACGAGATAGGCGTCGAAAGGCGGCGTCTCGGCAGTGGTTTCGACACCGGCGCCGGTCAGTTCGCCGAGCCTGTTGCGCTCGCGCGGCTGCAAAAGCACCATCGTCCTCAGCCCCGGATTGCGGCGGCGCGCGGCGCGCGCAAACGCCGCGCCGTCCTCCCCATCCGCCGTGCGGGACATGCAGACGAAAATATCCGCCCGTTTCGCCGCCTCCATCAACTCAGGTTCATCCGAGACGCAATGCACCTGCGCGCCGGAATGGCGGGCCGCATTGGCCAGCGTCTCGGCAACGAGCGGCCGATCCCGATGAATGACGACGGTAAGACCGTCCAGACGCGGCAGGTCCCGCGGGGTCTCTTCGTCGGTGGAGGGTTTGAGCGGCAGGCGGACACGGAAGATCGAACCCTTGCCCTCTTCGCTTTCGACCTCGATGCGGCCGCCCATCGCGGTGACAAGGCGGCGCGTGATGGCGAGGCCGAGCCCCGTTCCCTCGAAGCGCCGCGCATGCCCTTCCTCGCCTTGCGCAAACTCCTCGAAGATGCGGTCCAGCGCCTGGGGGCTCATGCCGATTCCGGTATCCTCGATTTCCAGAACGATCCCGTCGTCATTCTCCGCGCGACGAAGGCGCAGCGCCACGCCGCCCTCTTCGGTGAATTTGATCGCATTGCCGGCCAGGTTCAGCAGGATCTGGCGGATGCGGGGCTCGTCGCCATCCAGCGTGCGCGAAACGGCAGGCGAAACCTCGGTGACGATTTCGAGCCCCTTTTCATAGGCGCGCGGCGCCAGCAGTTCGGCCACGCTTTCCAGCGCAGCGGACGCGTCGAAGGGCGCGGGATGGAGCGTCACCTTGCCTGCCTCGATTTTGGAGTAGTCGAGAATATCGTTGATGATGGCCAGCAGCGCCTCGCCGGAGCTTCGAACCGCATCCGCATAGGATCGCTGGGCGGGATCGAGTTTGGTGGAGAGCAGCAGATCCGTCATGCCGATAACGCCGTTCATCGGTGTGCGGATTTCATGGCTCATCGTGGCCAGGAACAGGCTCTTGGCGCGGCTGGCGGCCTTGGCCTCGTCAAGCGCCTCGGCAAGGCGCTGCTCCACTTCCTTGCGATCGCTGATATCGCGGCCGACCAGCTGCACCTCGCTGAGCGAGCCGCCTTCGTCGCGGATCGTCGTCTCTTCCCAGACGAACCAGCGCGGGCCGAAAGCGGTCATGACTTTCTGGTCGTAGCGAACGCGTTGCCCGGTGGCGCCGAGCCCGGCCAGCGCGCCCAGCATGCGGGCGCTCTCGCCCTCGGGCAGCTCGGGCATGAAGGGGCGGCCGATGGATTCGGCCCGTGTGAGGTCGAAGGTTTCGCAGAAAACGTCATTCACATAGGAGACGCGGCCTTCGAGGTCCTTGCGGATGATGACATCGCCCTGGGTGCGCACGAGGTCGCGGTAGCGCGCCTCGCGCTCGGCCAGTTCCCAGTTCTCGTCGCGGAGCTTCTCGATCCGCGCTTCGAGTTCATCCACCTTGCCGGCATGCGCCCGTGCGCGCGCCGAAGCACGGCGCCAAGCTTCGGCCCCCAGCAGCAGCACGACGGCCAGACCGAGCAGCAAAAGCGGCATGTTATCGGGAGAAGAGAGGAACATTCGGCACCCGGTTGAAAAGCGACATCATTCGAAATGTCGCAGAAGCCTGCGCCGAACAGGCTTTCAATCCGGTTAGGAATGATGGTTAACGGTGGCTAAATGCGCCGATTTGGCTCAAAAGCCGCCTCGGGGCCCGCTATGCGGCGGTACCGAGACGGGCCCCCACGGACTCGCGATAGGAAAGCGCCTCTGCGATATGGAGGCGCGTCACGCCTTGCGCGTCCTCCAGATCGGCGAGCGTCCGGGCGACGCGGATGACGCGGTGATAACCGCGTGCGGTCAGGCCCATGCGCTCGGCGGCTTCCGTGAGCAGAGTACGGCCCGCATCGTCCGGCGCGGCGATTTTCTCGAGCAATTCGCCTTCGGCATGAGCGTTGAGGCTTACATTGTTCACCCCCAGAGACTCGAATCGGTCGGCCTGCAGCGCCCGCGCCCGGGCGATGCGGGCGGCAACTTCCGCCGAGCCTTCGGCGGGCGGCGGCAGGGAGAGATCGGCGGCGGAGACGGGCGGCACTTCCACATTAATGTCGAAACGGTCGAGCAAGGGGCCGGACAGCTTGGCCTGATAATCCGCCACGCAGCGGGGTACGCGCGGGCAGGCACGTGCCGCGTCGCCCGCATGGCCGCAGCGGCACGGGTTCATCGCCGCGACGAGCTGGAAGCGGGCGGGATAGCTCACATGCGCATTGGCGCGGGAGACGACGGCCTCGCCGGTTTCGAGGGGCTGACGCAATGAATCGAGTACCTGGCGGGGAAATTCGGGCAGTTCGTCCAGAAAGAGCACGCCACGATGGGCCAGCGAAACCTCGCCGGGTTTTGCGCGCAGACCGCCGCCGATCAGCGCGGGCATGGAGGCGGAATGATGCGGCGCGCGATAGGGCCGGCGCCGGCCCATGCCATGGATCATGAGCTCGCCCGCGATGGAGGCGATCATGGACACCTCCAGCATTTCGCGCGGGGAGAGATGCGGCAGGATGCCGGGCAGGCGCGCGGCCAGCATGGATTTGCCGGAGCCCGGCGGCCCCACCATGAGCATGTTGTGGCCTCCCGCGGCCGCCAGTTCCAGCGCGCGCTTGGCGGAAACCTGGCCCTTGATATCGCGCAGGTCCGGCGCGTTGGGCTCTTCGGCGGCCTTCATCGGCACCGGTTCGGACAGGATCTGCGTGCCTTTGACGTGGTTCACGAGCTGGATGATGGAGCGCGGCGCAAGAACGCCGCCAGGATTGTCGCCATCCATACCGGCCCAGGCGGCCTCCGGGCCGCAGGCTTCCGGACAGATGAGACCGCGCCCGCGCGCATTGGCCGCCATCGCAGCCGGCAGCGCGCCGGCGACCGCATTCACCGCGCCGTCGAGCGACAATTCGCCGATGACGACGAATTTTTCCATCTCCTGCGGGGGCAGGACGCCCATGGCGACGAGCAGGCCCAGCGCGATGGGGAGATCGTAATGCGAGCCTTCCTTGGGCAGATCGGCGGGCGCGAGATTGACGGTGATGCGCTTGGGCGGAAGGCCCAGGCCGATGGCCGACAGCGCGGCGCGGACGCGCTCGCGGCTTTCGCCCACCGCCTTGTCGGCAAGCCCCACAATGGTGAAAGCCGGCATGCCGCCCGCGATCTGCACCTGCACGTCGACGGGGCGCGCATCCACGCCCTGAAAAGCCACCGTCTCGATATGCGCAACCATGAAAAGCCCCCACCCGTCCCGATCGGCCGCCCGCTTCGATTATGGAGAAACCTTCGCGTGAATCAGCCGTTTCAGTCAAGAACGAAAAGGGAACCTGTCAACAGGGCAGATCGCGCCCCGCATTATCCGTGGCGCCGCCTCCCCACCCACGTCACTGCGAAGGGCACGGCGGATAGGATCGTGAGCGCCGCAACAAAGAACAGGCCAAGCCCCCAAAAACGGTCATAGGGCATTAGTCCTGCGATCATGAAGGCTAGGACGGCATAAACAACAAGGGAAACAAAGAATATCCTCTTCTTAGACTTGTGCTTGTTCCTCAGATCCGTCGCGATCAGGAAATATCCGGAAGCGACAAGCAAGACAAAAGCGATCGACAAGACCGCCACAGCTTCCAGTATTTCCGAAGCCGGGGCGCTGAAAATGTCGGCGCCTTCAACATCGAAGAAGAGGGACAGAAGAATTGCCGAAAGAAGATAGACGACGTACCCGACAATGGTCGCCAGAAGGAACGCCGCATGACTCGTCCAGGAACTCCCGTCAAAGAAGGAGACCGTCCGCGCGCCCTTGCGAACGCCGCCTTGCCGGAGCGACTGCACGCCGGAAAAAACGATGAATGCGACACCGGCGAGAGGGATCAGCCAGTACGGTCCATAATCCGTCGCCAATGTCTTTTTCGGTTTTTCGGGTTTCTCGGCTTCGGCGGGAGCCGCCTTTTCCTTGATGGCGAACGGTTTGGAGCCCATCACCTTCTTGCCAAGAAGAGACGCCAGCTCTGCGCCCACTTCATTCGCGGCTTCGGGTGAGTTGAAATAAAGATTAAAAGAACTCAGCCTTAATTTATAGGATCTCTTTTCCGTTGTTGTAAAAGACTTCGCACAATCACTACGCTTTTCACATTTGATGTCGATCCGGTAACATTCGTTTTGTCGGGCAAAATTCACGGAAACAGCTTCTTCCAGACGAACCGAATGCATGTCACCCGTCGATGTTATCTTGTTTTTTTTATTACTATAATACTGCCGACCCTTGACTTGTATTTCCCCATTCTTCGTAACCCTGACAGCGCCCCTCGGATGTTTCATGACGAAGAAGCCTCCGTCACAGACCGAGCCCGACAAATGTTTCCGCAGCAGGGAGTCCAGTCGCTGGAGCGCATTCGGAGGAAATACCGGCTCCTTCTTGGCTTCTACTGCCGCTTCCTGCGTGCTTTTGAACGGGATTACCTGGTCCGATTTGTAGGACGGAATATTGACGTGCTCTCGCACCGTATGATTGGTGGTCCAGCTCATAGGCTGATAGCGATAGCCGAAAGACGATTTTACATACTCGGTAAGTTTCGAGGTTCTGGAGCTTTTGGTACGAAACGAGTACCGAAAATTCTTCTTCGGGGCCACGTGCCACCCATCCAGCCATCCGCCCCGGCCTCCCGGCATAGTGTAGACCGCATAGCCGCCACGTTTCCTGAACGCGAAGAGAACCTGTTTGTCCTCACCATGAAATACCTGGCGGAACTCGCCAACCCGCAGCTTGTACCACCCTTTCACCTCCCAATCGCGCCAGCCGAACAATGCCAGGCCGCGGACTGCCACCGAATAATAAATGTCCTCATTACCGGTGTTCTTGAAAGTAATATAGAAAGTGTCCGCTCTGGATATTGAGCTGTTCATAAAAAGGCACGAAAACAAAACGGAAAAAAGAACTATTATTCTCATACCACACCTTGAAAATGATGGCCGGTCGTAATCCTCAGAAC
This sequence comes from Parvibaculum indicum, assembly GCF_011762095.1. GTDB lineage: Bacteria > Pseudomonadota > Alphaproteobacteria > Parvibaculales > Parvibaculaceae > Parvibaculum > Parvibaculum indicum. Next base: position 153,772 of record NZ_JAASQO010000009.1, read on the forward strand.
TTAGGACGAGGCAACGGGTGGCGATTTTAGGCTCGCCCCTGAAATGACTGATGAGCGGTTTGAGAACCTACAGCGCGGACCTGCGCCTTGACGGACCGTGCTTTGACGCCCCTGAAAGTCCCCGCCTGCCTCTGCCCTCTCCGATATCCTGTTATGGAGAAAGGCTGGCGTGAAAGATCGGTTTCAGTCAAGAACGAAAAGGGTCCTTATGGACGATCCGCAGCGCGCAGGTGTTTGAGGCTTGCCGATGCGCTGCCACGATGCCATTTGTGGCCGGTTCGTCCGAAACAAGGTCTTCTTTCATATGCCGATCCGCCGCGCCGCCATTATTACAACCCTATTGTCACTCTTCATCGTTTCCCCGACATTGGCGAAACGGATCGGCGAGTAGCGGGAGGCGCGGACCGAAGGGATGCGACAAGGGGCGAGAACAACCAGCATTGTGCTTGGCGCCGCCATCGTGGCAGGCGTGCTGGGCCGCTCGATCGAGCTTGTTCTTCCCGTCATTCTGGATTCGGCCGGGCGTGGGCTCGGCCTGTCCAATGCCGGACTGGGCCTGTTTGCCGGCGCCGAACTGGCCGGCGTGACGCTTTGCTCGCTTGCCGCCTTCCGTCTCGGCAAATGGCTCGCCCCGGGGCCCACCGCCCTTTTCGGCGCGCTGATGCTGGCCACAACCAACCTTCTGACCGGCTATGCCGACACATTGCTTCCGATCGTCCTGCTTCGTTTCGCAGCCGGCCTGCTGGGCGAGGGCGCCTTGCTGGTCGTTGCGGTTTCGCTGCTCGGATCGGGCCGGAACGCAGCCCGTGTCTATGCCGCGTTCATGGCCTTGCAGATGCTTTTCGGCGCCGGGGCGCTTGTCGGCTTCGGCATGGCGGATACCGCCGGCGGCTTCACCGCCGTGATGCAGCTCGCCGCCGCGATCTGCGTCGGCGGCGTGATCGCGGCCGTTTTCCTGCCCTGGCACCAGGTCATTGACGGGCACGACAGGACATCGGCCGGCGGGCCGGGAAATGCGGGCATGTGGATGGCGCTCGCGGGTATGGGCATATTTCATATCGGCCTTGCCGGCGCATGGGCCTTCATGCAGCAAAAGGCGACGAGCCTCGGCCTGGATGCCGCCACGGGTGGCAGTATTCTGGCGGTGATGATGCTGAGCGGGCTGGCCGGTACGCTGTATGTCGTTCTGCGCGGGGCGCCGCGCGGTATCCTCACAGGCACCTGCATCGTCTACGCGGCGGCGGCGATCACCGGCATGTCGACCGGCAATCCCGTAATTTTCACTCTGGCGGGCATCACGCTGATGGTGGCCTGGAATTTGTCGGTGCCCGGCCAGGTGGCGCTTCTCGGGGTGGAGTTGAAGGGCACGGACCATCTGGCGCTTGTGCCCGGTTTCCAGGGTGTCGGCCTCGCGGGAGGCCCCGTGGTGGCCGGGCTGGTCAGCTCGCCGGGCCAGTATGCGGGGCTCGCCACGCTGGTCTTCCTGGCGGCGGGGCTCAGCATGTTTCTTTTCATAACCGCATCGCGCTACGCTGACCGCTCCTGAATCGGCTATCCAAATTGGCTTCGGGGGGAGTCATGTTCTACGAACGCTATTGCGCAAAAGTCATCACCGACATCATCCAGGTCGTGGTCGGCCTCGGCCTCGTCACTTTGCTGATGAACTATGTCTATGTCGGTACCGGCCATTCCACACTTTTGAACGATCCGGAATTCCGGTTGCGCTGCGTGCTGCTGCTTCTGACGATCCTTTTTGCGACCTACCACCTGATCGGCTACATCGCCGATTTCGCGACGGCCGAAAATAACGGCCACTGGGAAGTCCGAACGAGAAGCCCGTCGAAAATTATATTGCTCTTCATGCTCGACCTGACGGCTGTCGGCATCGTGGCTGCCATGTTCGCCGTCCTCTATGTAACGGATGAGGGGTCGGTGTCCGATTTCGATGTGGTGTGGGCCGATCTCTCCGCCCTGGCCGGTCTTGCTGCAAGCTGGCACGGATTGATGCTGGTCTGGCACCTTATCGCCGGTCCCAGAGTGCGGGCCCTGCTGACGCATATTGCGATGGGTGTGAGCTTTCTCGTGCTTTCCTGTCTGGCCTATCACGACGGCAATACCGGTTTCTTCACGGTGAGCACCGTCTTCTGGACGGCGCTGTTTGCAATTGTCGTTGCGCTTTTGTATTTCGTACGCGGTCGGCGGCTCATTCGGAACGCCATCGCGACGGTGGAAAAATCCGTCTGACGCGGCTGGACCATACGAGCCCGACGCCGAATATCGAACACCGCAGAGGTTCACGCCCCGGCAATTTCGATCGTTGCCGGGGTCCAGATTTCCTGCCAGCGCCCGACCTTTTCATCCCGGCCGAGCTGTTGCGGGGAGACTGTCTGGCGATCGCCAAACGCAACGTCCCCGTCGATACACCGCACATTCACCGTGCCGATGGTCTTTCCCGCATCCTCGAAGATTGCGCCAACATAGACGCCGCACTCGCGGCAGATGAGGCATTCCACGGCGCCGGAACCCTGCCGGTAGCGGGAAAGCGCATCCGCTCCCTTCGCATGGAAAACGAGGCGGCCTTCAGGGTCGGAGACATAGGCGGCGTCATGCTTCACGCAGAAGGAGCAATCGCAGGCGCGTGGGCGATAGTCGGCAGGCGGGATCGCGGTTTCGAAGCGGAGCGACAGCCGCCCGCAATGGCAGCTCCCGTCCAGGACATGTCGGCCTGTCATTCGCACCTCCCGCTCACTTCGCCCCGATCACCGCATCCCTTGCGAGCCACGGCGCAAGGTCCTTCCAGGGCATCGTCACCGTGTGGTCGCCAATGGCATAGGGCCCGACCGAATAGACGGGGAAATTGACGCCCAGCCCCTCTCGCGTCACGACCCAGTTGTCCGGATCGCCGACCATCTTCGCGATCGTCTCGGGCGCCTCGTCGAACAGGCCGTAATCGTCGCCGAGAATCTCGTGCAGACCGTCCAGCGCATGGTCGGCGAGCGCTTTCTGCCAGCCGTCCCTTGCGAAGATGTCCGTCGCCCGCAGCGGCCGCGCCTCATCAAGTCGAAAATTCACATGCTTTGCCGCGCCGAAGCCGTGGGCCGCGCCGACATGAAACTCCCAGCGGAAGATATCGAGACTGGCGAAATTTGCCGTCGCCTCGTTGAGCTTGAACCAGGTGGAGCGCTGCTGCTCGCCATCGAAACCGTTCCAGAGATCGGACTGTTCGGCAACAAGCGCATTAAAAGCGCGCTCCCCTGCGCTTTCCGGGGCGTCGATCTCGAAGCTCACGGTTTCGCGATACTGCATCCGGTTGGCACCGGGCATTTCTTCCTCGCCCTTTTTCTCGGGCGCGATGAATGTCCACTCGTCGAGGGTCAGGAATATGCGGCCGGCTTTTTCCGTCACCGCGCGGCTGAGAAATTTCAGCCGCTCGCGATACCAGGGTTTCAGACATGCTGCCTGCGTCTCGACATCGCTCTGCGGGCAGGCCTTGTCCAGAAAACGCAGCCACGACACCTGGCTGTCGCGCAATCCGGTCGCGGCTTTCCCGGACATGCGCGCGCGGGCGCCGGCGTAGAGCGCGGCCATGATCTCGTCGTCGGTCGAAAGGTCGTCGGTCTTGCAGATGGCCGTTTCGCGCGGGCCGGACGCCTTGTCGCAATCGAAGCTCGCCGCCCGCGCCGATCCGACCGTCAGCAGAAGCCCCGTGAGGACGGCCGTCATGGCCGCGGCATATTTCATGTCGTCCCCCTCCTACGCCTTGGCCGACAGCATGTCCGAGGGGGTCAGTTCATACGCCTTGCCGAACCCGCCATTGAGACTGCCGCGCAACGGCGCCAGACGAAAAAAGGCAAAGTCGGGAAAGTCGATATAGAGTTTCGACTTCGGATGACGGACAAGCCAGCGCTCGCGCAATCGCGCATGCATATCGCTGTCGTGCGCCACCCGCTCCGCCTCGGCGATAACGGTGAGACGCGGATGGGTGAGCGGATCGCCCTTCGCCTCCTTGATCATGCCGGGCTCGCCTACCAGCAGCGAGCAGCGCCCATCCGCTTCGATGGCGGGCGTGTGGGCAGCAAGTTTCGAGGTAAGGATCACCGGCGTCCCGTCCTCGTCGAGCGCCAGGGCGACGCGACTTGCCAGCGGATGGCCGGTCGCGGGATCGAGTGCGGCAATCGCCGCATAGTCCGCCCGGGCCATCAGCTCGTGCACCAGCGCGCGCGCCTCGTCGTCGGTGGGCTGGAGGATGTCTTCCTTCTTCTTCGCCGCGTCGCTCATTCTACCTGCTTCGCTCCCTGCTTGCGTGCCGCTTCGACCTCGTCCATCACGCGCAGGATATTGCCGCCCCAGAGCTTTGCAATCTCTTCCTCCCCATAGCCCCGTCGCACGAGTTCCAGCGTGACGTTGAATGTCTCACCCGCATCGCGCCAGCCCTGAATACCGCCGCCGCCCTGAAAGTCCGAGGCGATACCGACATGATCGATGCCGACAAGCGTCACCGCATAATCGATATGGTCGATGAGGTCGGAGAGTGTCGAGCGAGGATATTCCGCGTCGAGCTCGTCGGAGATTTTCCGGAACTCGGCCTTGGCCTCTTCGCTGGCGTCGAAAAATGCTTCGAGACTCGTCAGTCCGAGACGCTTTGCCGCCTCTCCCCGCGCCTTGTGTTTTGCTTTCGGCACTTCGTGCAGATAATCGTCGAAGGCAACGATCTGGATGACGCCGCCCTTTGCCGCCATCGCCTTCATGGTCTCGTCGTCCATATTGCGCGGATGGGCACGGAGCGCATGCACGGAAGAGTGCGACGCAATGACGGGCGCGCGCGACAAGCGGATGGCATCGAGCGCCGTCGATTTCGCCGAATGGCTTATATCCACCATGATGCCGAGATCGTTGCAGCGGCGGACCACGGCCTCGCCCATCGGGCTCAGCCCCTGATGTTCGCCGCCCGCATCATTGGGCTTGTCGCCCAGGCTTTCCTTCGGTTGCGCGCTGTCGGCGAGATCGTTGTGGCCGTTATGGACGAGCCCGAAATAGCGCGCACCGAGTTCGTAATAGATATCGAGAAGTTCCGGATGATGGTCCACCACGAAACCGTTCTCGATCCCGATCAGCGCGACCTTCTTGCCTTCCTCGTTCAAGCGGCGGACATCGGCCGCGCTGGTGGCAAGGCCGATACGATCCGCATTCTGATTATCCGCCATGCGGTGAATGGCGGCGAATTTCGCGAAGGCCTTCGAGATAGCCGCGGATTCGCCCGCCGGGTCGCGCTCCGTCTGCGGCACATAAACGATGAAGAAAACGCCGTCGAGACCGCCCTTCTCCATCTTGGGAATATCGACCAGCACGGGCGCCGGGTTGTCCTCGCCGGGATCGTAGGCGGGGGTCGCGAAGCTTGTCGGAATATCGACATGGGTATCGATGGCGATGACACGGTCGTGAATTTCATGCGCCCTGGCACGCAGAGCCGCATCCTCGTCCGCACGTGCGGACACCGACGTGCCCAGCAGAAGGATCGCCCCAAGAACAAGTCCGCCTATCGATTTACCGCGCATGATGCACACCTCCCGCCGTTTTCCGAGCGGCTCAGTCTAGAGCGTGAATGTGGGATGGGAAATCTCAGCCCTTGCGCGCCTCGATCGCATCCCAGACCAATGCGGAGAGATTGGCATTATCGAAGCGGTCGATTTCCTGAATGCCGGTGGGCGAGGTGACGTTGATCTCTGTGAGATATTCGCCGATCACGTCGATGCCGACAAAGATGAGGCCGCGTTTTTTCAGTTCCGGCCCGATGGCCTCGCAGATTTCGCGTTCGCGCGGGGTGAGCGACCATTTCTCGGCGACGCCGCCCACATGCATGTTGGAGCGTGCCTCGCCCTGTGCCGGAATGCGGTTGATGGCCCCGACCGGCTCGCCTTCGACCAGAATGATGCGCTTGTCGCCCTGGCGCACCTCCGGGAGATATTTCTGCACGATCACCGGCTCACGGTTTATCTGGCCGAACATTTCGAGCAGCGAGTTCAGGTTCTGGTCCTCTTCGGTCAGGCGGAAGACGCCCGCGCCGCCATTGCCGAAAAGCGGTTTCACGATGATGTCCCTGAACTCCTGACGGAAGGCGCGGATCTCGCCGGGGTCGCGGGTAATGAGGGTCGGGGGCAGGAGGCCCTTGAAGCGGACCGCGAAGAGCTTTTCGGGTGCGTTGCGTACTTCCGCCGGATCGTTCACCACCAGCGTACGGGGATGCACCGTCTCCAGCATGTGGGTGATGGTGATGTAGCTCATGTCGAAGGGCGGGTCCTGGCGCATGAGCACCACATCCACTTCGTCGAGAAAGCGCTTCTCGCTACTCCCGAGCGTCGAATGATTGCCGGCCTCGCGGCGCAGCGTCATGGGGCGCATATGGGCGAAGACGCGACCGTCGCGCATGGAGAGCTCTTGCGGTTCGTAGTAATAGAGTTCGTGGCCGCGCGCCTGCGCCTCGAGCCCCAGCGCAAAGGTGCTGTCGGCATTGATATTGATCGCGTGGATGGGGTCCATCTGGATTGCGACGGAGAGTTGTCTGCGGGCGGTCATCGGCATTCCTTACGGCGGGTCGTCATATCGGTCGCGTGAAGATGGGGCTTCCGGCGGGAAAAGACCAGAGGGTGGGTGCCAGAGGGTGGGGAATGTCCGTACTTGCCGCCCCTGCGCGCCGGAGGGCACTATGGACGCATGCTTGAAGAAAATATCGCCTTTGCCGCCACCTGCCTTGCCGGCTATTTCGCCATCGCCAACCCGATTGCGAACACGCCGGTCTTCATAGCGTTGACGGCCGGTGACAGTCGCAAGGTGCGGTTTCAAATCGCCCGGCAGAGCGTATTGATCTCCCTTGCGGTCGTGGTGCTGTTCAGCGTGGCCGGCAAGCTCATCTTCGAGCTCTTCGGCGTCACCATCGCCGCGCTGCGCATTACGGGGGGCGTTCTGGTGGCGATCATCGGCTTCCAGATGCTGCAGGGTCATTCCTCTTCCGCCCATGTACCCGAAGAGGTGGAAGACGAAGACGTCCCTACCGATGTCATCGAAGCGCAGCTATCCGTCTCCGTGTCGCCGCTCGCAATACCGATGATCGCCGGGCCCGGGACGATCGCCACGGCGGTCGGCTTCTCCGCTCATCCGGGGGTCCTGTCGAGCATCATTTCCATCTGTGCCTTCGCGGTCATCGCCGCCATCACATATTTCTGCTTCCGGCAGGCGCCGCGCATCGTTCACTACATGGGCACGACGAATCTCACCGTGGTCACACGGCTGATGGGGCTGATCGTTGCGACCATCGGCGTCGAAATGGCGATGACGGGCATGGACGAGGCCCTTATCAAATATATGGATACGATCCGAAGCCTCCCCCTGCCACCCCCGACCGGCTAAGCGTCGCGGGATCAGTTGAGGCGGGGTTTCAACTCGCGCAGGGCCTGTTGCGCCATCTCCGCGATGCGGTCTTCGCCAAGATCCAAGGCCTTTTCATAGCAGGAGGCGAAAGCGTCGACGGCGGCGCCCATCCGTCCGTCATGCACTTCGAGGCGGCCCAGCTCGAAGAAAAGGCCCGCACGCTCCGGTGCGATCCAGATCATGCGCCTGACGACATCGCAGCCCCGGGCGAAATCATTGCCGCGCACGGCGCGCATCATAATGTTGTTCTGAAGCCTCAGCAGAATGTCGCGCGACGACACTTCCGCATATGCCTCCGGCGAAAGAGTGGCGCGCGGGCCCTCCACCTGACGGATCATGGAGAGGAGGTCGGCGCTTGTCAGAATCCGGCCGCCATTGAAGGGATCGACAATTGCCGCGTCGCGCGGGCCGCTTCCCTCGGTTCTCAACCGCAGCACGAAATGACCGGGGAAATTGAGCCCGGCCAGATCGAGGCCCAGCCGCGCCGCCACATGGAGCCAGACGATGCCCAGCGCCACGGGCAGGCCCTTGCGCCGGTCGATCACCTCCATGAGGTTTGCATTGCGCGGATCGTCATAGGTCTCCGCATCGCCGCGATAACCGTGAAGACCGGAAATGACGCCTCCCAGAAGCGCAGCCAACTCATGCGCGTCGCCATCGGGCGACCTGTCCGTCGCCTCGCGCACGGCGTCACACAGCAGCGCCAGATGGTCCCGGTAATTGTCCGGCGACAGATCCGGCCGGTCACAGGCCGCCAGCAGCAGGGCGGTTTCGGCGATATCGATATCGCCCTCCCCGGCCTTGCCCGCCGCGCGCAATCGGCGCTCGATTTCGTCATCGGTTTGCTGAAAAGGCCGTCTCATGCCGGACATCATGGCGCGACGGGAACGGCCTGCGCAAGCCGCGGGTCGATCGGACGGCGTCAATCGCGCCAGGCATCGGGCAGATGGCGCGGCCAGCCGCCGGGAAACCCGAAGGGCCATGACGAGGGCGTGACGAGCACCAGGTCGAAACGCAAATCGCAGCCTGCGAGATCCGGCCTGAGTGCAAAAAGCTGTTCGCCCGCCCGCCAGAGACGCGCCCGCTGATGCGGCCGCAGGGCTTCGCTGGCCGCGCCCTCCCCCGTCCTGGCCTTCACCTCGACCACGGCCAGCATTTTGCCGCGCCGCGCGAGAATATCAATCTCGCCGGCGCGGGTCTTGAGGCGGCGCGCCAGAATCCGGTAACCCTTGAGACGCAGCAACAAAACGGCGAGCGCCTCGGCGCGCAGCCCCCGCGCATACGAGGCTTTCCCCCTCACCTGCCGTTCGAGGGTTTTTCGGGCCCGAATGCCGCCACCGCGGCGCTTCCCCTCCATGTCAGTCCTCTTTGGAAAGCTCGAGCGCGCGCTGATAGACCTCGCGCTTGGGCAGGCCGGTGACGGAAACGACCTCGGCCACCGCATCCTTGAGGCTGGTCCGGCGCAGGGCATTCTCGATCATCGCATCGACCTCATGGGCACAGAGCGCGGCGCGCGGCGCGGGCGGGCCGACCACAATCACGATCTCGCCTTTCGGTGCGCCGGCTTCCGCGTAATGCTGCGCGACATCGGCGAGCGGTCCCTTGCGCACCTCCTCGAATTTCTTGGTGAGTTCGCGGGCGACGGCCACCTCCCGCTCGCCCAGCGTCGCGGCCATGTCGGCCAGCACGGCGGCGAGCCGGTTGGCGCTCTCCAGAAAGACCATGGTGGCGGGAATCGCGGAAAGCTCGGTCAGGTCCTTGCGCCTTGCCTCCTGTTTTGCCGGCAGGAAGCCGCCGAAGAAGAAACGGTCGGTAGGCAGCCCCGCCACGACCAGCGCGGCCAGAAGCGACGAAGCGCCGGGCAGCGCCGTCACATTGAACCCTTCATCCAGCGCATCGCGCACCAGCTTGAAACCCGGGTCGGAAACCATGGGCGTGCCGGCGTCGGAAACCAGCGCGATCGCCTCTCCCGCGGCCAGCCTTTGCAGGACGCGCGGGCGCATTTCCTCGGCATTATGGTCGTGATAGGGCGCGGTTTTCGCCTGGATATTGTGGATGGCAAAGAGCTTCGCCGTCACCCGCGTATCCTCGCACAACACGAGATCGGCGCGGGACAGGACGTCCAGCGCGCGCAACGTGATATCGGACGCATTGCCGATGGGGGTCGCCGTCACGTAGAGACCGGGCTCGAGACGGCCCGTTACGGTGGTTTTTTCGGTCATGATGCGCAGACCATGCGCCCGCCATATTTGTTTGGCAATTGGTTGCGGTTAGAACACGTTGCGTTTGTTTACTTGAGGGGCGGTGCAGCCTAGGCTTTCCGCACTGCAAATCCGGCAGGACATATCCCGTGCATTCCAAGATCTCCGCTTATCTTTCTTCCACCCGGCACGCCTTGCGTCCGGCCCTGTTCGTTCTCGGCGCCCTCCTTCTGGCAGGGTGCAGCTCCGGGCCCAAGCCGGATGTGCACACCCCGGTCCAGCCGCAGCAGCCCTCCGCGCAACAGCCGGTCCAGCAGGAGCCGGAACGTCTGGTCGAGCGCAATCCGGCTAACTATTACCGCCCGGCCTTCCTGCCCGCCAACCTCGACCCGGTGCGCATCGCGGTCATCCTGCCCTTCAACAATTCGCGGACGCAGGATCTGGCGAACGCGCTTTACAATGCCGCGCAGCTCGCGCTTTTCGAGTTCGACAGGCCGAATGTGCTGATGATGCCCAAGGCGACCGACGGCTCGGCCGGCAGCGCGGAGCGTGCCGCGCGCGAAGCCCTGGAAGAAGGTGCGGACATCATTCTGGGGCCGCTTTTCTCCGCCGAGGTACGGGCGGTGAAGCCTCTTGCCGCCGATACGCAGGTGCCGGTTCTCGCTTTTTCCTCCGACCTCGACGTCGCCGGGGATGGCGTCCACCTGCTCTCCTTCCCGCCGTCGCTGGAGGTCGACCGGATCGTCGATTACACGGTCCTGCAGGGCAAGACGCGCTTTGCCGCGCTCTATCCGCAATCCGCTTTCGGAGATCGCGTCCGCACGGCCTTCAATCAGGCCGTCGCGGCCCGCGCCGCCACCGTGGTAGCCAGCGCGGTCTATCCGCGAAATGCGCAAGGCATGTATGCGCCGGCCAAGCAGATCGCGCAGGCCTATGACGGCGGTAACGGATTCGACGCGGTTTTCATGCCGGAGGGCGGCTCGGTCATCAAATCGCTCGCCCCTCTTCTACCCTATAACGATGTCGATCCGCGCCAGGTGCAGTTCATCGGCACCGGCCAGTGGGACGATCCGTCTCTGGCGCGCGAGCCGCCGCTGCAGGGCGGGCTTTTTGCCGCCCCGCCGCCCGAAGGACATGAACGCTTCGTGGAGCGCTATCGCCGGGCCTATGGCGCCAATCCGCCCCGGCTCGCCAGCCTTGCCTATGACGCGGCGGGACTTGCCATCGCATTGTCCGCGCGGGGCGGCGGCAACCCCTATGCCGAGGACGTGCTGACGGACCCGGAAGGCTTTTCCGGCGTCGACGGCATTTTCCGTTTCCTGCCGGATGGCGGGATCGAACGCGGCCTCGCCGTCATGCAGATCACGGCCTCGGGCCTCAAACAGGTCGATCCGGCACCCACGGGCTTCACCCCCGCCCCGGCGTTCTGAGAAACGTCAGGCCAGCAATTCGCCCAGCAGCGCGTTCAGCACCATGCGGCCCTGCGATGTGGCGATGAGGCGGGTGTCGTTGCCGCGTTGCGCGCGGGCGATGAGCCCCTGTTCTCCCAGCCGGGCGAGCCGTTCCTCTGGAAGCGCCCGGCCCGTCAGTGCCTCGTAGCGGGCGAGCGAGACGCCTTCCTCCAGCCGGAGACCCATCAGCATCATCTCGTCGCCCTGCTCCGCCGGGCTCACCTCTTCGGCGGTCTGCGTCCCGTCGCCCGTTGCCTCCACGGCCTCGAGCCAGTCGCCGGGCATACGGCGCGCCGTTGTGGCGATCCGGTTGCCGCCGACGGTCAGCCGGCCATGCGCGCCTGGACCGACGCCGACATAGTCGCCATAGCGCCAATAGACGAGATTATGGGCGCATTCCGCACCGGGTATGGCGTAGTTGGAAACCTCATAGGCCTTCAGTCCCTTCTCCGCGCAGATATCCGCTGTCAGGGCATAAAGCGCCGCTGCCGAATCCTCGTCGGGCAGACGGAAGGCGCCCTTTTCATACAGACGCTCGAAGGCCGTGCCCTCTTCAATGGTGAGCTGGTAGAGCGAGAGATGGTCGGCGGCGTGAGAAAGCGCCTCGCGTAATTCTGCTGCCCAGCTCTCCGGCGTCTGGCAGGGGCGCGCATAAATAAGATCGAACGACAGGCGCGGAAAAGTTTCGCGGGCAAGCGCGATGGCGGCCATAGCCTCCCTCGCACTGTGCAGCCGCCCCAGGAATTTCAGCTGCTCGTCATCCAGAGACTGAACGCCCAGCGACAGGCGGTTGATCCCCGCCGCCCGGTATCCGAGGAAATGTTCGGCCTCCACGCTGGTGGGGTTAGCCTCCAGCGTCGCCTCCACGCCGTCCGGCACATGCCAGAGCCGGGCAATGGCCTCCATCACCGCGCCCACCGTGTCCGGTGTCATGAGGGAGGGCGTGCCGCCGCCGAAAAAAATGGAAGTGACCTCGCGCGGGCCCGTCAGCGCGCGATATCGGGCGAGCTCGCCTGCAAGCGCGCGCGCCCAGCGGGACTGATCGACATGCGCAACGACATGCGAGTTGAAATCGCAATAGGGGCATTTGGACTGGCAGAAGGGCCAATGGACATAGATGCCGAAACCGGGCTCACCCGCCGACCCTGCTTCAACGACCTTATTGTCAGCTCTTGAAGCAGGCATCCACGAGCTGCCGGAAAGCATCGGCGCGGTGGGACATGGCGTGCTTTTTCGCCGGATCCATCTCGCCGAAGGTGATGTCGTGCCCTTTGGGCACGAACATGGGATCGTAACCGAAGCCTTTATCGCCGCGTGGCGGCCAAACCAGTTCGCCGTCCACCCGGCCCTCGAAATATTCCACATGCCCGTCCGGCCAGGCCAGCGCCAGACCGCAGACGAACCAGGCGGAGGTGTCATGCGTACCGGCTTCGAGGATCGACACGCGCAGCTTTTCCATGGCGAAGCCGAAATCCTTTTTCGGTCCGGCCCAGCGCGCGGAATAGATGCCCGGCGCTCCGTTCAGGACGCCGACGCATAAGCCGGAATCGTCTGCCAGGGCAGGGAGGTCCGCGGCTTTCGCAGCCGCCAGCGCCTTCAGCTCCGCATTTTCGCGGAAGGTCGTGCCGGTTTCCTCCGGCTCGGGCAGATCCAGCTCGCCCGCGGAAACCGTCTCGATGCCGAAAGGCGCGAGCAAATCGGCGATTTCGCGGACCTTGCCCGGATTATGACTGGCGACAACCAGCTTGCCGTTCCGCTCGAATGTCCGCGTCATCCCGCGACCGCCTTTTTCTGCGCCTCGACGAGATCGGCAATCGCCGTGCGGGCGAGGGTGAGCAGGGAGGTGAATTCCTCATCCGAGAAGGGTTCGCCCTCTGCCGTGCCCTGGATTTCGCAGATGCCGCCCTTGCCCGTCATGACAAAATTCGCATCGGTATCGGCGGTGGAATCCTCGGCATAATCAAGATCGACAACCTGGGTGCCATTGTAGATGCCGCAGGAGATCGCCGCCACATGATCCTTCAGCACGGGCGCGGAAATCATGTCGCGGGCCTTCATCCACTGGATGCATTGATGCAGCGCGACCCATCCGCCCGTAATCGACGCCGTACGGGTGCCGCCATCTGCCTGAATCACATCGCAATCGACGGTGATCTGACGCTCGCCCAGCGAACGCAGATCGACCACGGCGCGCAGGGAGCGCCCGATCAGGCGCTGGATTTCCAGCGTCCGGCCCGACTGCTTGCCGGCGTTTGCCTCGCGGCGCATGCGCTCATGGGTGGAGCGGGGCAGCATGCCGTATTCCGCCGTCACCCAGCCTTCGCCCCGGCCCTTCAGCCAGGGCGGGATCCGCTCTTCCAGAGAGGCGGTGCACAGCACATGCGTGTCGCCGAAGCGCACCAGGCAGGAGCCCTCGGCATGTTTGGCAATGCCGGGCTCGAAGCTCACAGCGCGCATTTCGTTCGGCGATCGGCCGGAAGGTCGCATGGGTCAGGTCCGTTTCTGTTGTCTTGTCCGCTTTTTTCGTGTCGCTTACCTACAGGCTGGCGGAGCCAGCGTAAAGCGGAGCGGGCGCGGATTGACGGACGGACATGCCGTTCCTAGATTCAGGCGGCGATTTCAATATCTTATACCGCGCAACGTCATCGCTCACATCGCCCCTCGGAGTTTGCCCATTCATGGTCGCCGTCAAGGATCTCAATGAACGCTCGCGCGAGATCCTTCGCCATATCGTCGAAGCCTATCTGGAGACCGGCGATCCGGTCGGATCGCGCTTCCTGTCGCGCACCATGCCCATGTCGCTGTCGGCGGCCTCGATCCGCAATGTGATGTCGGATCTGGAGACGCTGGGGCTCCTGTTCTCGCCGCATACAAGCGCCGGCCGCGTGCCGACCGATATGGGCCTCAGGCTCTTTGTCGACGGGCTGCTGGAAGTGGGCGATCTCTCCGACGAGGAACGCATCTCCATTGAGGCGCAGGTCGCGGGCACGGAACGCGATGTCGAAAACGTGCTGGACGAGGCGACACGGCTTCTGTCCGGGCTTGCCAATGCGGCGGGTTTCGTCGTTGCGCCGACCCATGACGATGCGCTGAAGCATATCGAGTTCGTGCCGATCGATGCCGAGCGCGCGCTGGTCGTTATCGTGACGGAGGGCGGGGGCGTCGAAAACCGCGTCATCGAAATGCCCAAGGGACTGACGCCGTCGGCGCTGTCGGAAGCGACGAATTATCTCAACGCCCATTTGCGGGGGCGGACGCTTGAGGAATCCAAGAGCTTCCTCGCCCGAGAGGTCGAAAAGCAGCGGGCCGAACTCAACGCGCTGACCGCCAAGGTGATCGAGGCGGGGCTTGCGACCTGGTCGGGCGGACGGGCATCCAATGACGACCCGCTGGCCAAATCGCTCATCGTACGCGGACGCTCGCATCTTCTGGAAGATCTGCATGCGCTGGACGATCTGGAACGCATCCGCCATCTCTTCGATGCGCTGGAGAACAAGCGCGACCTGATCCAGCTTCTGGACCTTGCCGAATCCGCCGACGGCGTACGCATCTTCATCGGCTCGGAGAACAAGCTTTTTTCCATGTCGGGCTCTTCGCTGATCGTGAGCCCCTATATGGATGCCGACGAGCATGTGGTGGGGGTACTGGGCGTGATCGGCCCGACAAGGCTGAACTATGCGCGGGTCATTCCGATGGTGGACTACACCGCCAAGCTTGTCAGCCGTCTCATCAAATAGCCCGTTCGGGCGAGGCGGGTTGACATATCCGCCCGCGCGCCGCACATCAGCCCATCGAGCCGCCATCTTCTTTTCGAACCGGAAAACCATGAGCGACGAAGAAAAAAAGACGCAAGCACCCCAAACCCCCGAAACCGACACGCCGGAAGCAGAAGCGGCGGCGGCAGGCGAGGGGGCGGAACAGGCCGCGCCTGAAACCGATCCGGTCGCGGAGCTGGAAGCGCAGGTCGCCGACCTCAAGGACCGGCTGCTGCGCGCCGCGGCGGAAATGGAAAACACCCGCAAGCGCACCGAGCGCGACAAGCAGGACGCGGTGAAATTCGCCGCCGCCAGCTTCGCCCGCGACATGCTCGAAGTGTCCGACAATCTGCGCCGGGCGCTGGGTGCGCTCAACGAGGACGACCGCTCGCAGGTGCCCGACAGCGTGAAAGCGCTGATCGAAGGTGTGGAAATGACCGACCGTCAGCTCCTCACCACCTTCGAACGCCACGGGGTGCGGGAAGTGACGCCCGCGGAGGGCGAGAAATTCGACCCCAATCTGCATGAAGCCATGTTCGAGGTGCCCGGCACCGGCCAGCCCGCGGGCACGGTGGTACAGGTCATGTCGGCGGGCTACATGATCGGCGACCGGCTGCTGCGCGCGGCCCGTGTGGGCGTCGCCAAGGCGGATGAAGGCGGCGGATCGGGCGGCCCCGGCGCCAATGTGGACACCTCTGCCTGACTTCCGCCTGCCCGCGGACTGGTATCCTTCCGTTTTTTGGTCCCTACTACTTGACGAGTTCAGCGTTCGGCCTAATTTATAACACTGTTATAGGTCGATTTCGGAACCAAAATCGGGGAGGCGATCATGCTTATGCTCTGGGCGGCGGCGGCGTTTTTTCTGGGTATCCATCTCATCATCGCAGGCACCCGCCTGCGCGACCGTATCGTCGGTGCAATTGGCGAGGGGCCTTATCGCGGGCTCTTCTCGCTCGCCTCTCTGGCGGGCATCGTCTGGCTTTGCTGGTCCTATAATCTGGCGCTGGAGGGCCCGAACGAGCTTCACTGGGTGACGCCGGACGGGCTGAAACATGCCGCCCCGCTTCTGATGCTGCTTGCCTTCCTGATCGGCATTGTCGGCCTGACCACACCCAACCCGACCTCGGTCGGCGCGGAAGGGCTGATGGAAAACCCGGGTACGGTGAAGGGCATTTTGCGCATCACGCGGCACCCGTTTCTCTGGTCCGTCATCATCTGGGGGCTCACCCATATGGCGATGAACGGCGACAAGGCCTCGCTCATTTTCTTCGGCACCTTCACGCTGCTCGCCGCGCTGGGGACGCTATCGATCGATGCCAAGCGCAAGCGGCTTTATGGCGAAAGCTGGAAGAGCTTCACCGCAACCACTTCCAACCTGCCTTTCGGAGCGATCTTCGCCGGGCGCAACAAACTGGCCATCGGCGAACTTGGCTGGTGGCGAATCCTCGCCGCGCTGGTCGCTTTCGGCGCGGTTTTCTACGGCCATCTCTGGGCCTTCGGCGTCACCCCGGTACCGGGCTGGTATCCGTACTAGGGCTGTCAGGCCTCGCGCCTGAGGCCGGAGAGCTTGCCGGGCCTGTCGGCCGTCACGGTGAAGCGGGCGAGGGAGATAGGTTCGTACTCTTTCTCGCGAACGGTGGTCACGGCCATATAGGTCGCGTCGGCCTTTTCCGCCGTCAGTTCGAGCAGCACGAAGCCGTGATGGGCAACATTGGCGTATTTGACTTCCGGACAATGCGAGACCATGACCTTTTCCGCGATTTCCGGGATACGCGGATCGTCGCCCAGATAGCGATAGCCCGATTGCGAGGTAACGCTGGTCGTGCCGAATTCGACGGCGACCAGATCGCCTGCGTCGTCATGCAGGTCGTTCGCCCAGAAATTATGGCTGTCGCCGGCCAGCACGAGCAGGTTCGCTTCCGCCGCCTTCGCGCCTTCATAGAGCTTTTCGCGCGCGACCGGATAGCCGTCCCATGAATCGAGATTGATGGGCAGGCCGAGCTTCGTGTTGTCGAGCCAGCGCTTCGTGTAGGGGCTCGAGGCGCGCGCCTTTTCCACGATGTCGGCGGGGAAGGCCGTGGTGAAGTCGGGCGCATCCATTCGGGCCATGACGATCTGGTTGGCCAGAACCTGCCATTTGACATCCTTCGCGCGAGCCTTCTTCAACTCGCCGGCGAGCCAGGCCTGTTGCTTCTCGCCCATCATGTGCCGGGCGGGATCCTTCAGCTTCTCCTCCCGGAAGCGTTTGGTGTCCGGCTTGTAGCCGTAGCCTTCAGGCAGGCCCTTTTCCTGCCATTCCACCATCCGCGCATAGTCGAGGACCGGCTGGCCTGCCGCGTCATAGGGCGTTTTCACGCGCCGGATGTCCGCGCCGGGGGCGGGCTCTTCCATCACGACAACCGGATTGTCCGGGTCCGAGGCGTCGAAGACGGTTTCCTCATAGACCATGTCGGTCCCATAGCTCAGCGCGTCATCGCGCCCCGTGAGCCGCGTTTCGACGACATGGATCGACGCCAGCTTGCCATATTCATAGGAGCGGTTGAGCGCGTAGAAGGCCTTGCCGGGCGTGGGGTCGCGCATGGGCATCCACTCGAAATAGGCCTTCAGCGCGGCATCGCGGCGCGTTTCCCAATCGCCCTCGGTTGCGGGATCGTGATTGCCCGCGCCGCCGATCCAGCTGTTATTCGCCGTCTCGTGATCGTCCCAGACGGTGATGAAAGGGGCCGCGGCATGGGCGGCCTGCAGATCGGGATCGGCGCGGTATTGCGCAAATCGGGTGCGATAATCGGCGAGCGTCAGCAATTCATGCGGCGGCTCATGCATGCGGCCCAGTTGCTTGCCCACATCGCCGCCATATCCATCCACACCATATTCGTAGATATAGTCGCCCAGATGCACGACAGCATCCAGGTTGTCTAATGCGGCGACCTCCCGGTAGACGTGGTAGTAGCCGAAAGAATAATGCGAGCAGGAGATCACCGCGAAGCGCGCCTGCGCGGTGTCGGCGGGCAGCGTCTTGGTAAGCCCCACGGGCGAAAGCGTGTCGCCTACCGCGAAGCGGTAGTAATAGGCGCTGCCGGGCGCGAGGCCCGTCACGTCCACCTTCACCGTATGGTCGCGGGCGGCGCTCGCCTGCGCTTCGCCCTCGGCGACCGGTTTCGTGAAATCGGCGTCTTCCGCCACCATCCACTGAACGGGCACGGGCGAGGTTTCGCTCGTGGTCACGCGCGTCCAGATGATGACCGCATCGCCTTTCGGATCGCCGCTTGCCACGCCATGGCCGAAGGATGCGTCAAAACTTTCCGTCGCCTCCTTGTTTTCATCGCACCCGGCGAGACCGAGCCCGCCGACGGCGGTCAGGCCCAAAAGCGTCTGTCTTCTGGTAAAGCGATCCCAACTCATACTGAAAACCCCCGGACATGAAACTGCCGATCACGCGCCACGACATGACCGTTAGACTATCAAGCCACAATGTCGGTTTTTTTGCCGGTCCGAACGCGCATGAAAACCTGCCCGGAAGGACCGGAAAGATGCATTGTCAGGGTTTCGTCACGCGGCGCAGCGTGATGTTGAGACGTCCGCCGCCCTCGAGCAGCGAGGACGAGCCGGGAATGATGCGGTCCACACCGTGAAACCGCAGGCGGCTCTCGCCTCCCAGCAACAGGACGTCGCCGGAAGCGAGCCTGAAACTCTTCGATTTATCGCGGCGGGCGAATCCACCCGCCCGGAAGACGCATGTGTCGCCCAGCGAAAGGGAGAGGACGGGCGCATCCAGCGCCTCCTCGTCCCGGTCCTGATGCAGGCCCATTTTGGCTTTCGGCCCGCGATAGATATTCAACAGGCAGGCCTCGGGCGGGGCGGGATAGCCGGTCAGCTCGTCCCAGAGCGCCAGCAGGCTTTCGGGTATGGTGGGCCAGGGGCGGTTCGTTTCCGGGTGGCGGGGCTCATAGCGATAGCCGGAGACGTCCGAAACCCAGCCCAGCGGTCCGAGATTTGTCTGGGCGATGGACCAGGGCTGACCGGTGCGCGGCATGGTCGGGCGATAGGGCGGCGCGGCGCGGACGGCCTCGCGCAATTCGGTGGCCAGGTGTTGCTGGGCCGCATCGTCCAGCGCATGGGGAAAGAGCACGAGCCCCGCCATACCTGTATCCACGCCTCGGGCCCTTGCTTTCAGCGCCGTTTTCGCCGACGCGGAGGCTGTCGTCATGCGTTCACCCGCTCATGCGACATGGCAGATCCCGGGACAGGCCGAAAAACCAGTGTGACCAAATTGCCGCATCACCGCTTGCGGCCCGTAGAACCCAATCCTATATACAGCGCAACCAGTTCCAACCCCTAAAGGACCCTTTGGGGGCCGGTCCGGGGCGGGTTGGCGGTTCGCCTTCCTTCCCTCGCAAAGCGCCCGCGCTGGTGACGTCTCTTCGGAGAAACGGACAGCAATCGGGGCTTGCCCGGCCTGCCACAGACAAGAGGACCAGACGCAAGATGGGAAAAGTAATCGGCATCGACCTTGGCACGACGAATTCGTGTGTCGCGGTCATGGAAGGCAATCAGGCCAAAGTCATCGAAAACAGCGAAGGCGCGCGGACGACACCGTCCATGGTGGCCTTTACGCAGGATGGCGAGAGGCTGGTCGGTCAGTCCGCCAAACGCCAGGCGGTGACCAACCCCACCAATACGCTGTTTGCGATCAAGCGCCTTATCGGTCGCGCCTATGACGACCCGACCACCCAGAAAGACAAGGATATGGTGCCCTACAGCATCGTCCGCGCCGATAATGGCGACGCCTGGGTGGAAGCGCATGGCGAGAAATATTCCGCCTCGCAGATTTCCGCCTTCATCCTGCAGAAGATGAAGGAAACGGCCGAGGGCTATCTCGGCGAGAAGGTCGAACAGGCCGTCATCACCGTTCCCGCCTATTTCAACGACGCCCAGCGCCAGGCGACCAAGGACGCCGGCAAGATCGCAGGGCTCGAAGTACTGCGTATCATCAACGAGCCGACCGCGGCCTCGCTCGCCTACGGGCTTGAGAAGAAGAGCGGCGAGACCATCGCCGTCTACGACCTCGGCGGCGGCACCTTCGATATTTCGATCCTCGAAATCGGCGACGGCGTGTTCGAGGTGAAGGCCACGAACGGCGACACCTTCCTCGGCGGCGAAGATTTCGACATGCTGCTGGTCGGCTATCTGGCCGATGAGTTCAAGAAGGAAAACGGGATCGACCTGCGCGAAGACAAGCTCGCGCTGCAGCGCCTGAAAGAGGCGGCCGAGAAAGCGAAGATCGAGCTGTCCTCGTCCTCGCAAACGGAAGTGAACCTGCCCTTCATCACGGCGGATGCCTCCGGCCCGAAGCATCTCAACCTCAAGATCACGCGCTCCAAGCTGGAAGCACTGGTGGACGGCCTCATCGAGCGCACGATCGAGCCCTGCAAGGCCGCGCTCAAGGATGCGGGCGTCAATGCCGGTCAGATCGACGAAGTGGTGCTTGTCGGCGGTCAGACGCGCATGCCCAAGATCCGCGAGAAGGTGAAGGCCTTCTTCGGCAAGGAACCGAACATGTCGGTGAACCCGGACGAAGTGGTGGCGATGGGCGCCGCCATTCAGGCCGGCGTGCTGCAGGGCGACGTCAAGGACGTGCTGCTGCTCGACGTGACGCCGCTTTCGCTCGGCATCGAAACGCTGGGCGGTGTGTTCACCCGCCTCATCGACCGCAACACGACGATCCCCACCAAGAAGGCGCAGACCTTCTCCACCGCCGAGGACAATCAGTCCGCGGTGACGATCCGCGTCTTCCAGGGCGAACGCGAAATGGCGGCCGACAACAAGCTGCTCGGCCAGTTCGACCTTGTCGGCATTCCCTCCGCGCCGCGCGGCGTGCCGCAGATCGAGGTTGCCTTCGACATCGACGCCAACGGCATCGTGAACGTGTCGGCCAAGGACAAGGCGACCGGCAAGGAACAGACCATCCGCATCGAAGCCTCCGGCGGTCTCAGCGAGGCGGATATCGAGCAGATGGTGAAGGATGCCGAATCCCACGCCGAGGAAGACAAGAAGAAGCGTGAGGAAGTCGAGATCCGCAACCACGCCGAAGCCCTTGTCCACTCCACCGAGAAGACGCTGGAGGAAAACAAGGACAAGATCGACGAGGCGGTGAAGTCGGAAGTCGAAACGGCCGCCGAAGAGCTGAAGACGGCTCTCAAGGATGGTTCCGCCGACGACGTCAAGGCGAAGACGGAAGCGCTGACCCAGGTTTCGATGAAACTCGGCGAAGCGCTCTACAAGCAGCAGCAGGCCGATGCCGAGGCGAATGCCGCCGGCGGCGATGAAGCCGACGGCTCGCAGGACGATGTCGTCGATGCCGACTTCGAGGAAGTCGAGGATGACGACAAGAAGGACGAGAGCAAGGACTCCTAAGGAGTTCCAACGAGTGGACGGGATGCCTGATGCGTCCCGTCCGACTTCAAACGCTTCAGGGCCCAAGCTCGGTGCCCATCGGGTAATCCTTCAATGTCCAAGCGCGACTATTACGAAATCCTCGGCGTGAACCGGAACGCCTCAGCCGACGAGCTGAAAAAGGCCTACCGGTCTCTCGCCAAGAAATATCACCCCGACCAGAACGCCGGCGACGACGAGGCCGAGACCAAGTTCAAGGAATTGAACGAGGCCTATGACGTGCTGAAGGACGAGCAGTCCCGCGCCGCCTACGACCAGTTCGGCCATGCGGCCTTCGAGGGCGGCATGGGCGGTCCCCGTGGCGGCCAGCAGGGCTTTCACGGCGATTTCGGCGCGTCGATGTCCGACATTTTCGACGATCTGTTCGGCGAATTCATGGGCGGACGGCGCGGCGGACGAGGCGGGCGCGGCGGCGATGGCGGCCGGATGCGCGGTCACGACCTGCGCTACAATCTCGACATCACGCTGGAAGAGGCCTTCGAAGGCAAAAAGGCGCAGATCCGCGTACCCGGTTCGGTCACATGCGAGGAGTGCCATGGCAGCGGCGCGGAGCCGGGTTCGAGCCCGGTCACCTGTCCGACCTGCCAGGGCGATGGGCGCGTCCGCGCCAGCCAGGGCTTTTTCACGGTGGAACGCACCTGCCCGACCTGCCATGGGCGCGGCCAGACCATCGACAAGCCCTGCAAGGCGTGCAACGGCGCAGGCCGGATCGAAAAGGAACGCACGCTGTCGGTGAATATTCCGCAGGGCGTCGAAGACGGCACACGCATTCGCCTGGCGGGTGAGGGCGAGGCCGGGCTGCGCGGCGGCCCGCCCGGCGATCTCTATATCTTCCTGTCGGTGCGTCCGCACACGCTGTTCCAGCGCGACGGAGCGGACCTCTTCTGCCGGGTGCCGATTTCGATCGCGACAGCCGCGCTTGGCGGCGAGATCGAAGTCCCGACGCTGGGCGGCAAGAAAGTGAAGGTCAAGGTGCCGGAAGGCGCGCAGACCGGACGCCAGTTCCGCCTGCGCGGCAAGGGCATGCCCATCGTCAATACGCGCGATTTCGGCGACCTCTATATCCAGGTGACCGTCGAAACGCCGGTGAAGCTCACCAAGAAGCAGAAAGAGCTTCTGAAGGAGTTCGAAGAGGGATCCAGCGACGCCAACAATCCCGAAAGCACCGGCTTCTTCGCCAAGGTGAAGGATTTCTGGGACAGCTTCCAGAACTGACCGAACCGGTACAGGATAGAAGGCCCCGCTTCGGCGGGGCCTTTTGCATTCCGCCGCCTATCGGGTAGGGACATGTCTGTCGAAACGCCTGCAATTGTACCCGAACTTGATGTGACCGATCTGGAGGCCTCCCTGAAGGTCTATACCGAAGTATTCACCTTCAAGGTCCTCTACTCTCGCCCCAAAGAGCGCTTTGCCTATCTCACTCTCGGGAACGCTCATCTCATGCTCGAAGAGTTGGCCGGGCCGGGACGACGCTTCCATACCGCGGCGATGGTATTTCCATTCGGACGGGGGATGAACCTTCAGATCGAGGTGCCGGACGTTCGGGCGCTGTATACTAATGCTCAGGCATCCGGGCTCGCCATTCATGTTCCACTGGAAGAGCGCTGGTACCGGCAGGGAGACCGAGAGGCGGGAAACCTTCAATTCGTCGTTGCCGACCCTGACGGCTACTTGCTGCGATTTTTCAGCAACCTCGGCAAAAGACCGCTGTGACATCACAGGAATGGGCGCTCACTTGGCCCAACCCGTCCCGCCTGCTATATCCCCGGTCAAATACCAGAGGCGCTAAGAATATGACCCAGGACCTGAAGATAGCCGTGACCGGCGCCGCCGGGCGCATGGGGCGCACGATCCTCAAGATCGTGCACGAGACCCCGGGCGTCGCCATCGGGGGCGGCATCGAGGCGGAAGGCTCGCCGCATCTGCGCGTCGATCTCGGGGAGCTGGCGGGCCTTGCCCACAAGCTCGGCCTCGAGGCGACGAGCGACGCAGGCGCCGTGATCTCCGCTTGCGACGCTATCATCGACTTCACCCGGCCAGCGGCGAGTGTCGCCTTTGCGCAGGAAGCGGCAAAGGCGGGCAAGGTGCATGTGATCGCGACCACGGGCTTCACCGATGAGGATGAAGCCGCCATCGCGGAAGCGGCAAAGAGCGCCATCATCGTCAAGGCGGGCAATATGAGCCTTGGCGTCAATCTGCTCGCGGCGCTGGTGCGGCAGGCCGCGCGTGCACTGGATGCGAGCTGGGATGTGGAAATCGTCGAGATGCATCACCGTCACAAGGTGGATGCGCCCTCCGGCACGGCGCTGATGCTGGGCGAAGCGGCGGCGGAAGGGCGCGACATCCCGCTCAAGGACAATTTCGAGAGCGGGCGCGACGGCATTACCGGCGAACGCAAGGAAGGCGCGATCGGCTTTGCCGCGCTTCGGGGCGGTTCGGTGGTTGGCGAGCATCAGGCGATCTTCGCCGGCGCGCATGAGCGCCTCGTGCTCGGGCATATCGCGGAAGACCGCGGCATCTTCGCGCGCGGCGCCGTCAAGGCAGCGCTTTGGGCGCAGGGCAGGAAGCCCGGCCTCTATGACATGGCCGACGTGCTCGGCATCAATTAATCCAGACTTTCATCAGACCACAGAGCAAAGGAGCGAACCTTGGCCAACCTGCTTGTTCTCGTCCGTCATGGACAGAGTGACTGGAATAAGAAAAACCTTTTCACAGGCTGGCGCGATCCGGAGCTGACCGAGCAAGGCAAGGAAGAAGCCAGGGAAGCAGGCGAGGCGCTGAAGAAGGCCGGCTATCATTTCGACGTTGCCTATACCTCCGCGCTGACGCGCGCGCAGGAAACCAATCGCATCCTGCTCGAAGAACTCGGTCAGAGCGATATCGAGATCGTAAAGGACCAGGCGCTGAACGAGCGCGACTATGGCGATCTTTCCGGCCTCAACAAGGACGATGCCCGCGAGAAATGGGGCGAGGAACAGGTGCATATCTGGCGCCGTTCCTTCGACGTGCCGCCGCCCGGCGGCGAAAGCCTGAAGATGACGGCGGAACGAGTGCTGCCCTATTACGAGGCGAACATCCTGCCGCGCGTACTGAAGGGCGAGAAGGTGCTGGTCGCCGCGCATGGCAACAGCCTGCGTGCGCTCGCCATGCAGCTCGACGGTCTTTCGGAAGACGAGATCACCAAGCTCAACATCGCGACCGGCGCGCCGATCGTCTATGAGCTGGACGACAACGGCAAGGTGCTTTCAAAGACAATGCTGATCGAGCGCGAGGCGCATTGATCGCCTGACATCAGGGAGTGGCGTGCTCCGCGATCCCATGATGCTGGGGTACGGCGCGCCATTCATGCAGGGCCCGGGAAAGCGCATCGGCGAAGTCCCGGCGCTCCGGCACGGAGAGGAACGAGGCGATCTCCAGGTCGCGGCCATGGCTGCGCAGGTGAAGCTCCGTCGTCTCGTCGGGATTTTCCTTCAGATCGAGCCGCACCCAATAGGGCTCGAAGCTGTAGCCCGTCGCCCGTCCATACTGATCGACGCGGCGCACGATCAGCTCGTTCTCGCCGAGCTGGACGGTCTCATGGGCGCGGGCGGCGCGGTAGTTGGCGCGGAAGGCCCACCAGACCAGCGCCACGTCGAGCCCGCAAAAGGGGGCCACCAGCCAGGCGCCTTTCAGGGCGAAAAGAAAGCCCGCCAGGAAATTGACCCCGACCACGATCCCCATGACCACGAGGAAGCCCTGCCGCCCCAGCGAGCGATGGGGCGTGATGAGGGCGTTGAAATGCAGCGTCCCGTCCGCGGGCAAGACTGCGTGGCTGCGATGTTCCGGCAATGGCGTCATGGCTGTATAGAATAGGGTTTGAGCCGCCGCCCGACAATGCGCGGTGGCGCCGCAGCCGGAGAGCCGATCCATGCCCCTGATGAAGAAGCCCGCCATCGAAGAATTCTTCCGCCGCCTGCAAAAGGCGCTGCCGGAGCCGGAGACGGAGCTTCAATACCATAATCCCTACACGCTGCTGGTCGCCGTGGTGCTGTCGGCACAGGCGACCGACAAGGGCGTCAACAAGGCGACCGAGAAGCTCTTCAAGATCGTCGATACGCCGCAGAAGATGGTGAAGCTGGGTCTCGGCAAGCTCACCGACCACATCAAGACGATCGGCCTTTACCGCAACAAGGCCAAGAATGTGATCGCGCTGTCCGAACAGCTCATCGCGCAACATGACGGCGAGGTACCTCGCTCGCGCGAGGCGCTGGAGGCGTTGCCGGGGGTGGGGCGCAAGACGGCCAATGTGGTGCTGAACGTCGCCTTTGGCGAGCCGACCATCGCGGTCGATACCCATATCTTTCGGGTCTCAAACCGGACGGGGCTTGCGCCGGGCAAGAATGTGCTGGAAGTCGAGCAGAAGCTCGAAAAGCGGGTGCCGGAAGAGTTCCGGCTCCATGCCCATCACTGGCTCATTCTGCATGGGCGCTATGTCTGCAAGGCGCGCAAGCCCGACTGCCCGGCCTGTCCTGTGAACGATCTCTGTCTGTTCAAGGGAAAGACGGTGGCGGCGTAAGGTCTCACGACATCGGCGCCGACCGCCTGGCGGCCACATCGTCGATACAGGCCTGCTTGTCGGCCGACCCGCCCTGGCGACGGCGGGCGTCGATATAGGTCGAGCCCATCCGGCCCTGATCGTCGGGATAGAAATAGACGAAGAGCGAGCATCCGCTTCCGCCATATTGCCAGATCTCCGAGCCCGGCTCGGTACGCCGGAAATCCGGCTGGCCGAGACGCCGTTCCAGCAGGTCCGGCGCAACGCCGACCAGACCGTCGGGCGTCAGCTTCTGCTGCGGCGGCAGGCTCGCCATCGCATCGCCACCGCGCGCATCGGGATATTGACGGGGCGTCTGACAACCGGCGAGCAGCAGCACCCCGCCCAGAACAAGACACAGGCGCAGATCAGGCCGCACGGGCATTTATCCTTTTATAGGTGTGCACCATGAAGACCGTGCCGAAAACGGGTGCAAAAAGATTGAGAACCGGCACGGTAGCGAAGGCGGCGATGGCAATGCCCGCCACGAAAACGCTCGGGAAGTAGCCGCGGCGCAACGCTCTCGTATCCTTCTCATCATGATGGCGCAGCGCGACCAGCTCGAAATACTCGCGGCCCACGAGATAGCCGTTCATGCCCCAGAAGACGATCACATTGGCGATAGGGATGAAGTAGAAGGGGAGCGCCACGAGATTGAAGACAATCAGCACCAGCGTGAAACGCAACGCCGTTACGATGGAGCGGAAGAAGGGCTGATCGCGGCCCGGCGCATCGGATGGATAGTCCTTTTGTTCCACTTCCGCGGCGATGCTTTCCAGAAAAAGTCCCGCCACCAGCGTCGTAACCGGCAGGACGAGCGGAATCAGGATCACCACCGCGATGAAGCGGCTCAGAATGTCGATGATCGTGTCGAGCCAGTCCGTGCCCGTCAGGGGCATCGCATCGAGCCCCCATTGCGCGCCCGCGCCGAAAACGGCGAGCAGCAGAACGGTAAGACCCAGCGAAATCCACATGACGCCACGGAAGGGGGGAGAGAAGGTTTCTCTCAGGGCGCGCACCGCATCGGAGATCATTCGCTCAAAATCCTTTGCACCAGGCCCGCGGGCGGGGAGCGGCGAGCTTAACGGGTCGATGTCGCGCGCGCAAACCCGCAGAAACCTGCGCTTTTGGACATGTCGCGCCACATCCCTATACTGCCGCGCGAACCCACCCAAGTATCAACCAAGCTGAGGATCATGACCGACCTGAAATTTGACGTGGCCGGCATCGGCAATGCGATCGTGGATGTGATCGCGCATGCGGATGACGATTTTCTGATCGCGAACGGTATCGAAAAAGGCGCAATGACGCTGATCGACGCCGAGCGCGCGGAAACGCTCTATTCGAAGATGGGACAGGGCACGGAAGTGTCCGGCGGTTCCTGCGCCAACACGATTGCGGGGCTCGCATCGCTGGGCGGCAAGGCCGCCTTTTTCGGCAAGGTGCGCAAGGACCAGCTGGGCGATGTCTTCACCCATGACATCCGCTCGCTCGGCGTGCACTTCACCTCCGAGCCCGCGACCGACGGCGACCCGACGGCGCGCTGCCTCATTCTTGTGACGCCGGACGCCCAGCGCAGCATGAACACCTATCTCGGCGCGGCGCAGAACCTTTCCGTTTCCGATATCGATCCGGAAGCCATCAAGGCGTCCGCCATCACCTATATGGAAGGCTATCTGTGGGATCCGCCCAAGGCGAAGGAAGCCTTCCTGGAAGCGGCGAAGATCGCGCATGGCGCGGACCGCCTCGTCTCGCTGACGCTGTCGGACAGTTTCTGCGTCGACCGCTATCGCGACGAATTCCGCAAGCTCGCCAAGGAGGAGGTCGATCTTCTCTTCGCGAATGAAGCGGAAATCCTCTCGCTCTATGAGACCGATGTCTTCGACGAAGCGCTGCAGAAGGTGCTGAAGGACTGCAAGTTCGCCGCGATCACGCGCTCCGAAGCGGGCTCGGTGGTCGTCGCCAATGGCGAGGTGCATGTCGCCGATGCCGAAAAGGTTTCCAAGGTCGTCGATACGACGGGCGCGGGCGACCAGTATGCGGGCGGCTTCCTTTACGGCCTGTCGCGCGGCAAGAGCCCGGTCGAATGCGCCCGGCTCGGCCATATGGCGGCGGCGGAGGTGATCTCCCATGTCGGCCCGCGGCCCGAGGTGAAGCTGTCCAACCTTGCGAAGGAACGCGGCCTCGTGGCGTAAGCCAACGGCTTATGAAACGCGAAACCCCCGGTCGAAAGGCCGGGGGTTTTTCATTGGCCAATGCCGATGTTCAGAGTTTGCGCAGATAGACGTCGCGGATGCGGTGGTCGTCGCCCTTGCGCAGGATGAGATCGGCGCGCTGGCGGGTGGGAAGCACGTTCCTGTGCAGGTTCGCCAGGTTGATCGAGGTCCAGATCTGGTCCGCCGTCTCGACCGCTTCATCGTCCGAGAGCTTGGAATAACGATGGAAATAGGCGTCGGGATCCTTGAAGGAGGTTTCCCGCAGGCTCATGAAACGCTCGATATACCAGCGCCGGATCGCCTCCTCATCCGCATCGAGATAGATGGAAAAGTCGAAGAAGTCGGAAACGAAGGGGACGGGGTCTTCACCCTCGTCGGGCTTCCAGGGCTGCAGCACGTTGAGCCCTTCGACAATGAGAATGTCGGGGTTGCGAATGACGATCTCGTCGCCGGGTACGATGTCATAGGTGTGATGCGAATAGACGGGCGCTGCTGCTTCCGCGCAACCCGACTTCACATTGGAGAGGAAGCGCAACAGCTTCTTGATATCGAAACTCTCCGGAAAGCCCTTGCGGCCCATCAGATCGCGTTCGAGCAGGACCGCGTTAGGGTAGAGGAAGCCGTCGGTGGTAATCAGGTCCACCTTGGGATGGTTCGGCCAACGCGCGAGCAATGCCTGAAGAATACGCGAGGTCGTGGATTTGCCTACCGCAACGGAACCCGCCACGCCGATGATATAGGGAACCTTCGCCTGCTTGGTGCCCAGAAAGTCAGAGGTCACGCGGTAGAGTTCCTGCATCTCCGCCACATAAAGATTCAGCAGGCGCGACAGCGGGAGATAGATTTCCTCCACCTCGGCCAGCGAGACGCGCTCGCCGAAACCCTTCAGGCGTTCCAGATCCTCCGCCGAGAGCGGCAGCGGCGTATCCTCACGCAGTCTGCCCCAGCGTTCGGCGGTGAAATGGCGATAGGGTGAAAGAGTGGACGCCTTTTCGTATCCATCGGGGCTCGCACTGTCGGGCATCGTCTGGTTCCGGATCGCTGTTGCTCCGAGAGACGCTTTGACGGGTCAGCCCCGTTTGCGGCTCGCTTTTTCTTCCAGACCCGACTGGCCTTCGCGCCGGGCAATCTCCCCATAGACCTCCGTCGGGTCGATGTCGAGGGCGGCCATGAGCACGAGCCAGTGGTAGAGCATGTCCGCCGCTTCGGTGACGACCTCGTCACGCTTCCCGGCGGATGCCGCGATCACCGTTTCCACCGCTTCTTCGCCGAGCTTCTGCGCGCATTTTTCCACGCCGCGATCCAGAAGTTTCGCCGTGTAGGAGGTTTCGGGCGAGGCTCCCTTGCGCGACATGATCGTGCGGAAGAGGCCATCGAGTTGGGAGGCGTCGACGCCCATCGGTCTGTCCTCAGGCTAAAGGAAATCGCCGGCGCCTTCGTTCATGCCGGCTCCAAAGGCGCTCACCTAGCAGATTTATCCACAAGTGGCCAGTAAACGGGAGGATGAGGCGGAAGCGCGAAGGGGTGAGAAACCGGAAAGGCCCGTCCCATTCTCGCGTCAACGGCGGGTGGAGAGCGCCGTGCCGGCAAGATCGCCCAGTTTCGCCCCGTCCTGGATGGCCTCGGTGAGGTCCGCGCCGCGAAGATCTGCGCCGCGCAAATCCGCATTGCGCAGATTGGCGCGTTTCAGCACCGTTTCGCGAAGGTCGGCGGCGGCCAGGAACGCTCGTTCGAAATTCACGTCGGCCAGGATCGCCTCATGGAAATCGGCACCGGCCAGAACGGCACCGGCAAAATCCATGCGCGACATATCCATTCGCGAAAAGTCGGCTCTTGCGCCTTTCGCCTCGTCGCTCTGAATCCAGAGCATATGGGCCGACAGCATTTTGGCGAGACGTTCCGGGCCCGGCGCACGGCGCGGCTTTTCGGCCAGCATCATGTCGCCGTTATTCGCCGTCGCCTCGTCCATGACGGCGCGGCGGAAATCGGCTTCGGAGAGGTTTGCCCCGACAAGCGAGACGCCGGTCAGTTCCGCCCCATTAAAACTTGCGCCGCGAAGGTCGGCGCCCTGCAGGGTCGCTCCCGAGATGTCGGCGCCTTCGAAGTCGGCGCCCTGCAGCTTGCACTCCGACATGTTCGTGCCGAGAAGCTTGGCCCCGCGAAAGGAAGAGTTTTCCCGGCCCGACGGTGCGTCGGTTCCGCGCTTGATGACCGAGCCGCGCCGCAGATCCGCGCCGGCAAGTTCCGCCCCGGAAAGCTCCGCATTCTCGAAATGCGCGCCACGCAGATCGGCGCGGGCGAAATTCGTCCGGGTCAGATTGGCGTCGTCGAACCCGGCGCCGAAAAGATTCGTACCCTTGAAGGCTGCGTCTTCGAGATTGGCGCCGGAGAAATCGCAACCGATGAAATGGCCCTGCGAGAAATTCAGGCCGCGGAAATCGAGACCGGAGAGATCGCATTCCTTCATCACCACGCACCAGCCATTGGGCACGCCACGCAGATAGCGAATATGGAAATCGGCAATCCGGCGAAGCGCGTCCTGCGATATGCGGCGACCCACAATCGCCTGGCCTTCTCGAGGGGCGACCGCGCGGGGCTTGTTTTCCTTGCGGCTGGGCGCCGGAGACGAACTCATTTTTTCGCGATCCCGATACTCTGGTGCAAATTCGGCAAGCGTTTCACCGAGCGTAGCGACGAGTATTTCCGAAATGATTAACCCCACGGAAAATTTCGCCGGGCCGCAATAGGGCTGGAATAGAACGGCGTCAGCCGCGCCAGAAGGCGGGGCGGGCAGTGAAATCCGCCCACAGGGAACGAACGCTCTCCCATTCCCGCTCCGCCCTTGCCAGATGGAAGGCCGCGACATGCGCGACCGCGGGCTGGAGCGCGGTATCGTCCTTAGCCAGCTCGCCCAGAATGGCACGGGCGGTCGCCAGATCGTTCAACGCACCGAAAGCATCCTGCAGACGGGCAAGGTCCTTCAGATAGGGTTTGGCCTTTTTCCGCCCGAAAAGGGACTGGAAGAAGGAAAGCGTGTAGCGCAGCTTTTTCAGGCGCTTGCGCAATTCATGGCGCTCTTCCTCATCGAGCTCGCTCATGCGGCTCCCCAGCTTTTCGACACTGGCCTGCCGCTTGTCGAGCGCGCGTACCGCAAAGGCGGTCACCGGATCGCGCGCGGCGCTTTTCGCACGCCAGCCCCGTTCGCTCAGAAACAATGCCAGTTGCAGCACGAAGCGGCTGTAGCGTTGCGAATGGATTGCCTTGTCGGCGGCAGCCCAGGCGCGGGCGCGTTCTTCTTCCACCTTGCGCTTCAGGACGGCAAAGGCTTCTTCCTCGCCCTCGGCCGGCGTCACCGGTTCCAGAATATCCTGGGTAAAGACATCGAAATCGCGCGCGCGGCCCACCGCATTGCCGAGCCATTTCGCTTCCGCGGAGAGCATTTCCGCCGTTTCGCCACCGATCTCCTTGCGGAAAACGGTAAAGGCGGAGCGCATTCGCCGCAGCGACACGCGAAGCTGGTGCAACCCCTCGGGCAGGCGCGCATCGAAAGCGGGGCCTTCATTGGCCAGCAGATGCAGGAGGCAGTCCCGGAGGATGACTTCATAAGCCTCCTCGGCCGAAAGGTTTTCCCGGAGATCCGTATGGTCGGCCTTGACCGCGGCGGAAGCCGTTCCCCGGAGAAGGGCAAAGCCGCGTTCGGCCTTGCTCATACGCGCGATCCACATGGGCGCGATGTCGGCAAAGTCGAGGGCGATGCGGTAAAGCTCTTCGGGCCGGCCTTCCTTCAGCTCCAGTTCGACTTCGCAAATATCCGCCTTGCTGCCATTGGCTTTCACAAAGCCGGCATCGAAAGCCAGCTCCACCCGGTCGCCTTCCTCGGACCGAAGGTCGACCGTCTCGCGGTCGATGTCGCTCTCGATGCGGGGAAGAAGTCTTTCGTCATCGATCAGCTTACGGAGCTTTTCGCGAACCGGCGGCGGCAATAGCTCCAGATCCGGCTCGTCGATACGACAGGGAAGAAGGGATTCATATTCTTCCGTATCGTGGAGAAAGCTCGACGCCGTCCGGTCGTCGCCCGCCTTCAGGGTCTGGATGCATTTGTCGCCGGTGAAGCGCAACCGCAGTGCAAAGCCATTTGCACCAAGCCGCAGATCGCCCGTATCGAAATAGACGGATCGCATCCGTTTGCGACCGGTCGCCATACCGCTTTCGCGCAGACGCGGCGCCCGGCGCAGGCGCTCCATCGCCTCGGGCGTGCATTGCAGTTTGAGTTCGATTTCCCTGTCGATCATGGTCGCGGCACAGCCGGTCTGGTCATCGTTCTGTCGTTCCGGGCTCACTTGTATATTAGCGCACCCCAAAATGACAATTCATCGCGTCGGACCTGCGACGATCGCGTTAAATCCGAACCGGGACGTCGGCATCTGCCATATGTTGCTTGGCTTCGCCAATCGTGTACTCGCCGAAATGGAAAATCGAGGCGGCGAGCACCGCGCTTGCATGGCCGTCGCGAACGCCCTCGACCAGATGATCGAGCGTCCCGACCCCGCCCGATGCGATCACCGGTATCGCAACCGCATCGGCCACGGCGCGGGTCAGCGCAATGTCGAAGCCGTTGCGCGCGCCGTCACGATCCATGGAGGTCAGAAGGATTTCGCCGGCGCCGAGTTCGGCCATGCGCGCAGCATATTCCACCGCGTCGATGCCCGTGGGCTTGCGGCCGCCATGGGTGAAGATCTCCCATTTGCCGGGGGCAACCTGCTTGGCGTCGATGGCAACCACGATGCACTGATTGCCGAATTTTTCCGATGCCTGTCGCACGAATTCCGGATTGGTGACGGCGGCCGTGTTGATCGACACCTTGTCGGCGCCGGAAAGAAGGAGGGCGCGAACATCCTCCACGGTGCGCACACCGCCGCCCACCGTCAGCGGCATGAAGCAATGTTCCGCCGTGCGGCGCACCACATCGAAAATGATGGCGCGCTCTTCATGGCTCGCCGTGATGTCGAGAAAGCAAAGTTCGTCCGCGCCGGCCGCGTCATAGGCCTGTGCGGCCTCCACCGGATCGCCCGCGTCGCGCAGGTCGACGAAGTTCACGCCTTTGACGACGCGGCCGTCCTTCACATCGAGGCAGGGAATGACGCGGGATTTGAGCATCAGGCTTGCCCTTTCAGCAGCGCCAGCACTTCCTTCGGGTCGAGGCGGCCATCGTAAAGTGCGCGGCCGGAAATGGCGCCCTCGATGCCGGGACAATTCGCGGCCTGAAGCGCCTTGATATCCTCGATGGAGGAAAGCCCGCCCGAAGCAATGACCGGGATCGAGATCGCATTGGCGAGACCGACCGTCGCTTCGATGTTGAGGCCCTCCAGTACGCCGTCGCGGTCGATATCGGTATAGATGATGGCCGCGACGCCCGCATTCTCGAAGCGCTTTGCCATATCGAGCACGGTGAGTTCGGAGACATCGGCCCAGCCTTCGGTGGCAACCTTGCCCCCCTTGGCATCGAGACCCACCGCAATCTGCCCGGGGAACTTCCTGCAGGCCTCGATCACGAGGTCGGGATCCTTCACCGCCGCCGTGCCGATGATGACGCGCGCGATCCCCTTGCCGAGCCAGGTCTCGATGGTCTTCAGATCGCGAATGCCGCCGCCGAGCTGAACGGGGATGGAGATGGCGGAAAGAATGGCCTCCACCGCGTCGGCATTGACCGGGCGACCCTCGAAGGCGCCATTCAGATCGACCAGATGGAGATATTCGAAGCCCGCCGTCTCGAAGGCACGGGCCTGAGCGGCCGGGTCGTCATTGAAGACGGTGGCCTCTTCCATCAGGCCGCGCACGAGGCGCACGCACTGGCCGTCCTTCAGGTCGATGGCCGGAAACAGGATCATGAGTGTCAGACTTTCCAGGTCAGAAAATTGCCGATCAGCGCAAGGCCGACGCCCTGGCTCTTTTCGGGGTGGAACTGCGTGCCCACCATATTGTCACGGCCGACCGCGGCAACGACCGGGCCGCCATAATCGGTCACCGCCAACACGTCTTCGTCGTCCTCCGCCGAGAAAGCATAGGAGTGGACGAAATAGGCGTGATTGCCGGGCAGATCCTCGAGCAGCGGATGAGCGCGTTTCAGGGTGAGTTCGTTCCAGCCCATATGCGGGATCTTGAGCGAGCGGTCGGCGGGATCGATGGGCTTCACGTCGCCCTTCAGCCAGCCCAGACCCTTGTGGACGCCATATTCCAGGCCGCGCTCGGCCATGAGTTGCATGCCGACGCAAATGCCGAGGAAGGGCTTGCCTTTCCGGCGCACTTCCTCGTCCAGCGCTTCCACCATGCCGGGAATGGCATCGAGCCCGGCACGGCAATCGCCGAAAGCGCCCACGCCGGGCAGCACGATGCGCTCGGCGCGGCGCAGCGCCTCCGGATCGCCCGAGACGAGGATATCGGCGGCAAGGCCCCGGTCGCGGGCCGCACGCTCAAAGGCCTTGGCCGCGGAATGAAGGTTGCCGGATTCGTAATCGACGATGGTGACGAGCATCGGAGGCTTTCTGAAGCGTTTTCAGCGCGAGTGGTATGGCTCAAGCTTGCGGCTTTGGGAAGAGGCCAAGGACGCGCTCATCGTCGCGGCGGGGCCAGACACCGTGCCGTGCGGCGGCATCCTTCGGGTCGCTGCCGGCCGGGACGGCGCCGCCATCCCTGGGCCTGGGCCGCTTGGGCCAGACGCCGCCCGAGGGCGACACCCAATTTCCGGTTTCTTCGGAAAGATCGACCGGGCCTTTCCTGCGGGAAAAGAAGATGCGCTCCGCCGTGGCCCTGTCAGGCGCGGCGACAAGGTCGACCGCCACATAGGCCTTGCGCTCCAGCGCCCAGCGCCTGAGATCATTGCCTTCAAAGCCGAGCCAGAGCTGCATGGCGAAGGCAACGATGACAGGGACCGCCTCATCGACCTGGCTGGCTTCGGCAAATGCGCCGAGCAGGACCGCCGCGGCGATCCAGAGAACCAGCGGAATCCACAAGCGGCGATAGAGCAGCCAGAGCCAGCCGAAGATCAGCCCGCCCCAGGCAAAGCCCTCGCGCACGAAAACGAAGCCCTCGCCATCGGCGGGCGCGTCCTTGCGATAATGGACCGTGTAGATGCGCATGGAACCGTCTTCCGGAAGCGGCCCGGCGCCGCCCGTCCTTCATCCGCCCTGTTTAAGGCAGATTGCGCGGCATGGCCACTGCTCAGCTGCCGAGAACGCCCTTGGTGGAGGGGATGACATTCGCCGTGCGCGGGTCGATCTCCATCGCATCGCGAAGCGCCCGGGCAAGTCCCTTGAAGCAGCTTTCCACGATGTGGTGGTTGTTCTCGCCATACATGTTTTCGACATGCAGCGTGATGCCCGCATTCTGTGCGAAGGCCTGGAACCACTCCTTGAAGAGTTCGGTGTCCATGTCGCCGATCTTCGGACGGGTGAAATTCACCTTCCAGATGAGATAGGGGCGCTGCGACACGTCGATCGAGACACGGGTGCAGGTTTCGTCCATCGGAATGACGGCTGTCGCATAGCGGCGGATCCCCTTGAAATCGCCCAGCGCCTTTTTCACCGCCTCGCCGATGACGATGCCGGTGTCCTCGGTGGTGTGGTGAAAATCGATATGGAGATCGCCCTCCGCGCGGAGCTTCAGATCCATCAGCGCGTGGCGGGAAAGCTGCTCCAGCATGTGATCGAGGAAGCCGATACCGGTCGAGACATCGTACTGCCCCGTCCCGTCGAGATTTACCTCGGCGGCGATGCTGGTTTCCTTGGTCTTGCGCTCCACCGACGCGGTGCGCGCGGCGCGTTCCATATCCATTTGCCTTTTCCTCAAGGCGGGCGGGGCCTGTCCCGTCCGGTCTCCTGCTCTGGTGGGGCGGCTTTTATCAGCGCGACGCCGGAAGCGCCAGCCTCGCCGCCGCCACGCCGCGCAGGGGAGATAGATTCAATTTGAAATACAAATGCTTATTCGACGTTAACCCAACCGCTTAACGAATCCTCATGTGACACATTAAGTGGTTTTACCAGAATCTCCGAAGTATTTGGCAAGTTGTTGATTCAATTATAGAGGTAAAATAGCTGCTAGCGTCCAGCGATCACGACAACGCAAGATGTTGTGAACGGGGTCGGGGTGGCGCGCGGCTATGCCCATTGCCATATAGGGTGCCCGCATTGCCCGAAAAAGGAACCCACCCACATGGCCTGGCAAAGCCGCATGACCGACG
Organism: Parvibaculum indicum; assembly: GCF_011762095.1. GTDB lineage: Bacteria > Pseudomonadota > Alphaproteobacteria > Parvibaculales > Parvibaculaceae > Parvibaculum > Parvibaculum indicum. The sequence continues at coordinate 190,082 of NZ_JAASQO010000009.1, forward strand.
ACCTCGCCCGTTTCATCGGAACGCAGGACCATTTCTATTTCGGCACGGCGAATGCGAAAGGCGCGCCCTATATCCAGCATCGCGGCGGGCCGAAAGGTTTTCTACGGGTCATCGGCGAGAACCGTCTCGGCTTCGCGGACTTTGCCGGCAATGCCCAATATGTCTCGCTGCGCCATATGGAGGAAAACCCCCAGGCCTTCATCTTCCTGATCGACTATCCCAGCCGCACCCGCATCAAGATCCGGGGACGGGCACAGCCCATCACCGATCCGGAAGCGATAAAGCCGCTCGCCGTGCCGGCCTACCGGGCGCGGGTGGAGCGGGGCATTCATTTCGACATCACGGAATGGGACCTCAATTGCAGGGCGCATATCCAGCCGCGCTGGGACAGCGAAACGCTGAGCCCTGCCTTCGACCGGCTGGAAGCGCGCATTCGCGATCTGGAAACGAAGGTGCGCGAACTGGGCGGCGATCCCGGCGATTTCGAGATGCCGCGCTAGCGGGCTCTAATAAAGATTGTCTTTTGCGTCCTGCTCCAGCGCATCGTCGATAGGCTTGGCATCCATATCGAGCTTCATCTGGTCGCGGATCATTTCGCCGAAGCTGGGCATCTCACTTCTGGGAACCTGCTTGTCGCTTTCCCACAGGCCCGAGCGTTTCAGCGCCTTGGTGCAGTGAAGGTAAACCTCTTCGACCGCAACCGTCATCACGGAGCGGGGCGGCTTGCCCTGGTGCTCGAAGCGCTTCATGAGCGCGGGGTCGGTGACGGTTTCGGCCTTGCCGTTGACGCGGAGCATTTCCGTGAAGCCGGGAACGAAAAAGAGCAGGCCCACCGCGGGCTGGTGGACGATATTGGTGAGCGTATCGAGCCGGTTGTTGCCCGGCCGGTCCGGCATGGCGAGCGTCTTGTCATCCAGCACATGGACGAAACCCGGCTCGCCGCCGCGCGGCGAGACATCCGCCGTGCCGTCCGGCCGCGACGACCCGATGCAGAGAAAGGGCGAAAGTTCGATGAAACGGCGCGAATGCGGATCGATGAACGCAAGCTGCTTGAGCATCGCGCCATCGGAGGGTTCGCGATAGACCGCGCGGAGATCCGGCTCGCTCTCCAGGACATGCTTTGCTTCGCTCATCGTTTCTTTCCTCCCTCTCGTCAACCTGCCGGCAGCCTAGGCCCGGCCGGGTCGTTGTTGCAAGCTATTCTCATCTATGGGGCCAAAGCGCGGCATTCCCGCCCGCCGCCTTGACCCCGCCTGCCGGAAAGGCCACATGGATGCGATCCCGACCGCATTTTTCCGGAGCCCCGTCTCATGAGTGATCCGAACAACCGTTTCCCTGTCGATTGGCACGGCACCACCATCCTGGCCATCCGAAAAGGCGGGAAGGTGGTTCTTGCCGGCGACGGCCAGGTTTCCATGGGCGATACGGTGATGAAGGGTACGGCGCGCAAGGTGCGCCCGCTCGGCAAGGGCGATGTGATCGCTGGCTTCGCAGGCGCCACGGCGGATGCGATGACGCTGTTCGAAAGGCTGGAAGCCAAGCTCGAACAATATCCCAACCAGCTCATGCGGGCGGCGGTGGAGCTTGCCAAGGACTGGCGGACCGACCGCTTTCTGCGGCGCCTGGAAGCGTTGATGATCGTGGCCGACAAGGAAGTCACGCTGGTGCTGACCGGCAATGGCGATGTGCTGGAGCCCGATGGCGGCGTGGTCGGTATCGGATCGGGCGGGAATTATGCGCTCGCCGCCGGCAAGGCGCTGATGGACGGCGATCTCGGCGCGGAAGAAATCGCCCGAAAGGCGATGGGGATCGCCGCCGAGATTTGCGTCTACACAAACGACAATATAGTTGTCGAAATGCTGGATGCCTGAATCATGAAACCGCCGCACCCAGGACGCCCATGGACAGGCCCCGAAGCCGGCTTTGCCGACCGGCCCGCGGCCAGTCCCGCCGTTCTTTCACATGCCGGAGGAGCGGCTCTTCGTCCAGATAGACACAAAATGCTATTTTCCTCTTTTTTCCGCTCTAAAACGGCGCGCGGAAACCGCAGCGAGAGCCGGAAAACAGATGAAGCGGCCCTGAGCCTCCGGAACGGTTTTTCGAATGAAAACAACACGGTAGGTGGTGTTTTCAGCTGCAACAACCCCTTCCCGACATCTTGTCCGCATACCGACGACCGGTATCGTTCCGGGGCCGAAAAAGTCGGTATCCGGAGCAAGAAAACCGCGTTTTCCGACAGTCCGATTGTCATTTAACCCTCGTTTTCCACGGACGATATCCACAGTTATCCACGGAGTTATCCTCACCTCATGACCAGTTTTTCGCCGCGTGAAATCGTTTCGGAACTCGACCGTTACATCATCGGTCAGCAGGACGCGAAGCGCGCCGTGGCCATCGCACTGCGCAATCGCTGGCGGCGCCAGCAATTGCCCGATGCGATGCGCGAAGAGGTGCTGCCCAAGAACATCCTGATGATCGGGCCGACCGGCGTGGGCAAAACCGAGATTTCCCGCCGCCTTGCCAAGCTCGCCGAGGCGCCCTTCATCAAGATCGAGGCCACCAAATTCACCGAGGTGGGCTATGTGGGCCGGGATGTAGAGCAGATCGTCCGCGACCTGGTGGAAATCGCAATCGGGATCGTGCGGGAAAAAAAGCGCCGGGACGTGCAGGCCAAGGCCCATATCGCCGCCGAGGAACGGGTGCTCTCCGCGCTGGTCGGCGAGAATGCGAGCGAAAGCACGCGGGAAAGCTTCCGCGCCAAACTCAGGAACGGCGAACTCGACGACAAGGAGATCGAGGTCGAGGTGTCGGATTCAGGCTCCGGCATGCCCTTCATGGATATGCCGGGCATGCCCGGCAGCCAGGTCAGCATGATCAATCTCTCCGACATTATGGGGAAGGCATTCGGCGGCCGGACAAAGACCCGCCGCATGAACGTGAAGGAAAGCCATGACGTGCTGATCGCCGAGGAATCCGACAAGCTGCTCGATCAGGAGCAGCTCACCCAGGATGCCATCGAGCTTGTGGAACAGCACGGCATCGTCTTCCTCGACGAGGTGGACAAGATCTGCGCAAAATCCGAGCGCTCGGGCGATGTGAGCCGGGAAGGGGTGCAGCGCGACCTGCTGCCGCTCATCGAAGGCACCACGGTTTCCACCAAACATGGCGCGGTCAAGACCGACCACATCCTCTTCATCGCCTCCGGCGCCTTCCACATTTCCAAGCCGTCCGACCTTCTGCCGGAACTTCAGGGCCGGCTGCCCATCCGCGTGGAGCTGCAGGCGCTGACTCGGGAGGACTTCAAACGCATCCTCACCGAGCCGGAAGCGAGCCTCATCAAGCAATATGTGGCGCTGATGCAGACGGAAGACGTGATACTCGACTTCACCGAAGACGGGATCGACGCGCTGGCGGATATCGCTGTGTCGGTCAATTCAACGGTGGAGAATATCGGCGCGCGCCGGCTTCACACGGTGATGGAGCGGGTGTTGGAAGAGGTCAGCTATGCCGCCTCCGACCGCTACGGCCAGACGGTGACGATCGACGGGGCCTATGTGCATGAGCATATCGGCGATCTGTCGAAGAACGCGGATCTGTCGAAGTTCATTCTTTGACGCTTGCTCATTGTCATTGCCGGGCTTACAGGCGGAGAGCCCGGAGCCTACTTCCCGCCACGCCGGTTTCGCATTTTGAGAATCGTTGAGATCTCTCCGATTTCGCCGGGGGAGAGTCTGGCGATCTCTTCGGCAAGCCGGTTGGCCATTTCGGTGGCGGCGGGATCGAGACCCGAGGTGTCGATCGTCACCCTGGGATGGGAGAGATGCGCCAGCCGCTCCAGCTCCTCCGCCTCGTCCCAGATGATGTTGAAATAGCCGATCACGGATTGCACGAAACGGAAGCTCGGCCGGCCGCGCCGTCCATGCTCCAGCGCGGAGAGATAGGCAGGGGTAACGCGGAGCGCCGCGGCCATATCCTTCAGCGTCAGCCCGCGGGCGGCCCGCAATTCCCTGAGTTTCTTGCCGAAGGGCGTCATGCGACCGGGCTCACTTATCGCGCTTCCGGCGGAGGCGGACATAAAAGGCGCCGCCGCCGCCATGGCGCGGATGAGCCGGCTGGAACCCTGCCACGATGGCGCGGAAGCGCGATTCCTCCAGCCAACGCGGCAGCGCAGCGCGCAGAATGCCGGGCCGTTCCGGCACATTGTAGAAATCATTGCCATGCAGCGTGTGCCGGGCATAAGGGCTGTCGCCCTTGCCGGTGATGACGAGAACGAGCCGGTATCCGCGCGATCTCGCCCGGGTCAGGAAAGAGGCAAGAACCGTATAGGCCCGCTCCTGCGTATGACCGTGAAGGTCCAGCGTCGCCTCGACCTCCAACTGACCGCGTCCGAGCCGCTGGGTCATCCGCCTGTCGAGACCGGTCAATGGCGGGGCGGCGGGCACGGGCTGGGTCTGGGGCGGCGGAACCGCGACCGGTTTCGCGGCCCGGCGCGTGCGCGAGGCGGCACCGGCATCCGGCTTCGGATCGGCTGGTGGAATGTCGGTTGTCGTTTTATCGGCAGCGGGGGCCCGGCGCGGCTTGTGAAGCGGCACGGCCTCCTGCGTGACGCGCTGCCAAAGCTCCTTCTCGCCGGCGCTCAGCCTGCGGGCGGATTTGCGTCGCCCGGTCTTGTCGTTGCTGTCAGCCATTGCCGTCAACCAGGGTTCCGCTACCGCATCGTCCCGCCCCCACGCCCCGGCGCGGTGCCCGGAGATCGTTCAGGGCGCGAGGTCTTTGGGCACCAGGGCGAAAAGCTCGCCATGCGATTTCATGTGTCCCGCAACCCAGCCCGCCTTGTCTCCCGATCCGATAAAGACGTCGGCGCGCTGGAGACCCAGAATAGCCGAGCCGGTATCCTGCGCCACCATCAGATGTTCGAGCGGCTTGTCGCCCGCTGGCGTGGGATAGGTCGTAGCGAGATAGAAGAGCGACCCGAGCGGGTGATAGCTGCGATCCACGGCGATGGAACGGCCCGGCGTCAGATGCACACGGCCCGCGCCCACAGGCCCGAGATCGGCGCCCACCCCGTCCAGCCGGCGGAAGAAGATATAGGACTCATTCATGTCCATGACCTCTTTCGCTTGGTCGGGATGGGCTTCCAGCCAGGCGCGAATGGTCTGCATGGAGACATTTTCGCGGGCGATGGCGCCACGGTCGATCAGCACCTTGCCGATGGAGGTATAGGGACGGCCGGTCTTGCCGGCAAAGGCGAGGCGCACAGTCCGACCGTCTTCCAGCGTCACGCGGCCGGAGCCCTGAACATGCAGAAAAAAGGCGTCAACCGGGTTTTCGAGCCAGACGATCGGCTGACGGTCCGCATCGTAGCCGCCCGCCTCTATTTCCGCGCGCGTGGGGAAGACCACCCCGGCCCTGCGTGCCTCGGCAAAACCGCGCGGCGGGCGGAGGATCGGCGTCTGATAAGCGCCATGGCGCGTCAGCGAGCCGCGCATAATCGGTTCGTAGTAGCCGGTGAAAAGAGCGTCGGCCCGGGTTTCGGCGGGAAAGCGGACCGGCGTAAACCAACGCTCGAAAAAGGTTCGGGCCGTGCCGGGGGAGGCGTCGAAAGCGGAGCGGCAAGCCGGTTGCCAATCTCCCGCCTCGCCATAGATACCGCCGCCGCCCGTTTTGCGGTCGAGGGGATCGTCGGCGCCGAGCTTCAGGACGGCTTCGCAGGATCGCCTGAAAGAGATCAGCGCCGCGCCGTGATTGTCCGCGGTCCAGCCGGGCAGCTCGTCGAAGGAAATGGCATGAAGGCCGCTCGGGCCCCCCTGTGCGAGGTGGGCCGGGCGGGCGGGGGACGGACCGGCGCTATCGCTTTGCATAGTCCCGCAGCCTCCCAGAGCAAGCGCCGCCGCGAAAAGAACCGAAAGCGCCGAACGACGCCTGCCCTGTTTCAGGCCCCTTACGCTCCCCATGGCCCGGCCCTCAATCGGTGCTGCCGGTGGAGACCAGACGCCAGTTGGGATCGCGGCTCTTCACATTGCGCTCGAAGGTCCAGACATCCGTGACCTTGCGCTCGGTCACGGGATCGCCTTCGACGACCACACCATCCGAATTTTTGGTGCAGGAGGTCATCTGGCTCTCGAAATGCATGGTGATCCGTGCCTCGGCGCCGGACAGCGCCACCTTGCGGATCTCCGCCTTGTCGATGCCGATGAGGTTCTGGTCGAGGGTAAGGCCCTTGTCCTCCCGGTCCTTGATGGCCGCGTCGAAATTGGCGAAGACCTCCTCGGACAGAAGCGGCTTCAGCGTCTCGCGATCTCCCTCGGCGAAGGCGGTCACGATCATCTCATAGGCACCGCGGGCGCCCTCGACAAAGGCATGGGGATCGAAGCTGCGATCGGCCAGCGAAAGCTCGGTCAGGGCATGCGCGAGGTCCGACCCTTCCGGCGCAATGGCGTCCCAGGACGGGGCCTTGTTGCGCTGCCCGGCCGTCGGGCCGTTGGTGTTGCGGCGCGGCAGGGTGACAACCTTGTCGTCCCCGGACTGCGCATCCGGGCGGGAATAAGGGTCGTAGGGCTCCCGTTCATGCCCGGTCCGCTTGCCCAATACGCTGTAGAGCTTGAAAAGCACGCCGATTGCGACCGCGAGCAGAATTAGATTTAGAAATGTCACGCTGTTTTCCATCCGCTTTCGCCACCCGGGGCCAACCCGGCCCGCTGGCCCGTGACGGCAGGCCATTGCACCGTTACTGTTTCGTCTTATCTAACGTAAGACACCGAAAGGCAATTTGCCACCGGCACCATCGTCGCGGGGTACACTGCCAGAACGCGGAAATCCATTGGCTCCGATTCTTTTCCTGATTTTCATCATCATGCCGCTGGCCGAGATCGCCGTCCTCGTGAAGGTGGGCGGTCTGATCGGCCTGTGGCCGACGCTGGCCGTCGTCATCCTGACCGCGGTGGCCGGGACCTGGCTTTTGCGGCTGCAGGGATTTCAGACGTGGCAGCGGGCGCAAGCCGCGCTTCAGCGCGGGGAGGCACCGGTGGCAGAAGTGCTGGACGGCATGTTCCTGTTTGCCGCGGCATTGCTGATGGTGACGCCCGGTCTCATCACCGACATGACGGGATTTCTCTTCCTCATCCCGCCGGTACGCCATGGCGTCGCAAAATGGCTGGTGAACTGGGCGATCAGGAGCGGACGGCTCCAGGTCTATCCCGGCGCCCATGACGGTATGGGCGGCGGCATGGGAGGTCGCCCGAACCGCGGCGACCGGCCCGAAAGAGGCGGGGCGCAGGGCAGCGTTGTCATCGAGGGCGAGGCAATCGAGATTTCGGAGGAGGATACCGACGGCGAGGGACCGTCCGATCCGGATTCGCCCTGGAAGAAGTGATCCGGCCTCCCGGCCTGTCACATCCCCTCATGCGTTCTCCCGACCGCCTTCCGGGCGTCCTTGCCGGTCAACCCCATACGTGCTAGCCAGCAGCAAACCGGGGACAATCGATCCGCCGGCGCCAGCCTGTATTTTTAGGGGATTTACGAGAGATGGCCGACGACACCCAGACCGGACAGACTTCCGCAGACGCCGCGGCTCAGGCCGGTCCGCAACTTCGCGTCATGACGCAGTATGTGAAGGATATGTCGTTCGAGAATCCGAACGCGCCGAGCCTTCTCGGGCAGCTCCAGGGTCAGCCCAATATCGACGTTCGCGTCGATGTCGGCGTGCAGCGCATGGCAGATGCCGATTACGAGGTCGCTCTGAAAATCGGCGTCGATGCCAAGGTCGAAGGCAAGGCGCTCTTCCTCGTCGAGCTGGACTATGCCGGTCTCTTCCGTCTGGAGAACATTCCCGAAGACCAGCTCGAACCGGTGCTCGTCATCGAATGCCCGCGCCAGATCTTTCCCTTTGCGCGCCGCATGATCGCCGACGTCACCCGCGATGGCGGCTATCCCCCGCTGCTGCTCGACCCGATCGATTTCGTGAGCCTCTATCAGCAGCGCCGCGAACAGATGCAGGCCGAAGTCGCCGGCGCCAAGCCGAACTGAGGCCGACGTCTAGCCCTTTACCGATTGCCAGAGCGCATCCTCGCCCAGCGTGGCGATGAAGGCGTCATGAGCCTCCGCCTCTTCCGGCGTCAGCCGGGAGGGCAGGGCCTCGGGCCGTTGGCGGCGTTCGACCTGTTCCACCGTGCCCGCGCTATCGAGATCGAGCGCGGCGTCGAGTACGAGGCCGGGCTGCCTTCCGCCGCGCATCTCCAGATAGACTTCGGCCAGCAATTCACTGTCGAGCAGCGCGCCGTGAAAGGTGCGGCCGGAATTGTCGATGCTGAAGCGCCGGCAAAGCGCATCGAGATTGTTCTGCGCGCCGGGAAATTTGCGCCTGGCGATTTGAAGCGTGTCCACCGCGCGGGAGGCGGGAATTTCGGGACGCCCGAGCAGTTTCAGCTCCCAGTTGATGAAACCCATATCGAAGGTGGCATTGTGGATGACCAGCGGGTCGTCCGCGACAAAGGCCAGGAAATCGTCTGCGATATCGGCGAAAACCGGCTTGTCGGAAAGGAACTCCGAGGATAGTCCGTGTACGTTGAATGCCTCCTGCGGCATGTCGCGCTCGGGATTGATATAGACGTGGAAATTGTTTCCAGTCGCGACGTGGTTCAGCAACTCCAGGCAGCCAATTTCAACCAGCCTGTCGCCATCAGCCCAGGACAGGCCCGTCGTTTCCGTATCGAGCACGATTTCGCGCATAGGTTTCGCCCCGTTTCCCGCCGCGCGCGCGTCCCTTCGCGCGGGGCAGAGTGCAAATCAGTTCGGTTGAAAGAGTCTAGCGCGTTCAGTCGTCTTCCGAAATGTGGAAGGAACCGTCATCACCGATCACGGCATAGGGATTGAACGCAACCTCCCAGACATGGCCATCAGGATCGGCGAAATAGCCGGTATAGCCGCCCCAGCTTGCTTCCTGCGCGGCGCGCAGAATACGACCGCCCATCGTTTCCGCCTTGGCGAGCAGGCGGTCGACATCCTCACGCGAGCGGACATTATGCGCCAGCGCGATGCCGCTGAAACCTTCGCCGTAAGGAGCGACGCCCGCATCGGCGGCAAGATCGCTGCGCGGGAAAAGAGCCAGCGCGATGCCGTTCAGCTGGAAAAAGACGACCTGTTCGGTGCTGGCCTTTGCGGGTGTCAGGCCGAGCGAGACATAAAAATCCTTCGCGCGCGAAAGATCCGCGACACCGAGTGTGACGAGGCTCAGTCTCTGTTCCATTCGTCGTCTCCCCCTGTCCGGCTCGGGATCAGGCCTGAGGCAATCTCTCCCGAAGCACCTTGCCTTCGCGGCCTTTCAATGCCGCGACGATCTCTTTTACCTGCGCGGCGGCGTGGTCGAGACCCTTGTCGCTTTCCACGATGAAATCCGCGCGTTTGCGTTTTTCCTCATCGGCCATCTGCTTGGCGTGGATCGCGGCGAATTTCGCTTCGTCCATATCGGGCCGCGCCAATACGCGTTCCTTCTGGAGATCGTAGGGAGCGGAGACCACCACCACAACATCGACACGGGATTCACCGCCAGTTTCGTAGAGGAGCGGAATATCCAGTACGACCATTTCATGGCCCTCGTCCATGGACCGCTTCAGGAAATCGAGCTGGGCTTCACCGACCAGCGGATGGACGATGGCTTCGAGTTTCTTCATTTCGTCGGGCAGACCGACCACGCAGCGCGACAGGGCCTTGCGGTCCACCGCGCCATCGACGATCGCCTCGGGAAAGACTTCGCCGATGGGATCGACCGCCTTGCCGCCCTTGCCGTAAAGCTCATGCACGGCTGCGTCCGCGTCATAAACGGGCACGCCCAGATCGCGAAACATGCGCGCGGTTTCGGACTTGCCCATGCCGATGGACCCGGTGAGACCGATCAGCAGCATTGCGTTCTCCCTTCCAGGCTTGCGCCTTCCTATTCCCGGGCACCCATATCGCCCAGAACATGCGCCCGCAATTCGTCGGTGACCTCCGGCCGCGTACCAAACCAGGCCTCGAAGCCGGGCACCGCCTGATGCAACAACATGCCGAGGCCATCCACGACGGTGAAGCCCGCCGCTTTCGCATCGCGCAGGAGCCCGGTTTCGAGCGGCGTGTAGACGATGTCGGTAACCACGGCCTGCTTGGCGAGCGGCGACAGGTCGAGCGACAGGTCGTTTTCGCTCTTCATGCCCCGCGTGGTCGTGTTGACGAGAAGGCCTGCCCCGTCTAGCGCGCGGGGCAGCTCGTCCCATTCATATATATGTGCGTCGGCCAGGCCGATCTCGGTGACAAGCGCCTCGGCGCGCGCCCGGGTACGATTGACGATGCGTAGTTCCGGCGCGCCTTCTTCTTCCAGCGAAACCGCAATCGCGCGGGCCGCGCCGCCGGCGCCGATCATCACGACAGGCGCGGCGGCGGCGTTCCAGCCGGGCGCGCCCGATTTCAGATTGGCGATAAAGCCATAGCCATCCGTATTGCGGCCTTCGAGACCCTCATCCGTCGTCACGATGGTGTTCACCGCACGCAGGCGCTTTGCAAGCGCATCGTGCCGTGTGAGCAGGGCGAAAGCCGCTTCCTTATGCGGCACGGTTACATTCGCACCGACATAGCCGAGTTCGTTCAGCCGGGCGATCGTGTCCGCCAGCTTGTCCGGCTCCACGGCCAGACGCTCATAGAGAGCATCCGCCACACCGTATTTTTCGATCCAGAAATTGTGAATAAGCGGCGAGCGGGAATGAGCGACGGGCCAGCCGATGACACATGCCTTGCGCATTGCGGGACTCCTCAGGCGGGAACCGCGGCGAGGCGGCGCAGTTCGGCGAGCAGCGCCAGAAGCGGCAGGCCGAGAATGGTGAAATAATCGCCCTCGATCCGCTCGAAAAGCTGAACGCCGGGACCTTCTATCTGGTAGCAGCCAACGCTTTTCAACACTTCATCGCCCAGCCGGGCGAGATATTCCTCCAGAAAGGCGTCGGTGAAACCTCTCATGGTGAGCGTCGCGCGATCCGAATGACCCCAGATGATCGCATCGCCCTGCGCAATGGCGATACCGCCATGCAGGATATGCGGCTTGCCGCGGAAGAATTTCAGATTGGTCCGGGCTTCATCGAGGCTTTTGGGCTTGTCGAAGCGGCGGCCCTCGCAGCTCAGGATCTGGTCGGCGCCGATGACCAGTGCATCGGGACGTTTCGCGGCGACGGCGAGCGCCTTCGCTTCGGCCAGCTTCAGCGCCAGTTTGTCGGTCGCGAATTCTGTATCTCCAAGTTGTTCGCTTTTCGAGAATTCGTCTTTGATCTCATCCTCATCCACCTCGGAGGTGACGACCTCGAACTCGACGCCCGCCTGGGACAACAGCATGGCACGAACAGCACTACCGGATCCGAGGATAAGAGAACGGGTCATTGCGCAGCTCTCTGTCTGTCGGAATAGAGATTTAGAACGGCGGCGGCGGTCTCCTCGATGGAACGGCGCGTCACATCGATCACCGGCCAGCCATTGCGCGCATAGAGACGGCGGGCATAAGCCACTTCGTCCGATACGGCTTCCGGCGAAACATAGTCGGTATCCGTTTTCTCATGCAGCGAAAGGAGACGGTTCTTGCGAATCTGTATGAGCCGGTCCGGGCTCGTTGTCAGGCCTACGATCAACGGATGAGATGCGGTTTCCAGATCGGGCGGCAAGGGCGCACCGGGAACGATCGGAATATTGGCCGCCTTGATTCCACGATTGGCAAGATAGATGCAGGTCGGTGTCTTCGACGTGCGGCTGACCCCCAGCAGGATGATATCGGCATCGTCGAGATCGCCGGCCGACTGACCGTCATCATGCGACATGGTGTAGTTCAGCGCGTCGATCCGCCCGAAATATTCGGCATCCATCGCGTGCTGGGAGCCGGGCTTGTGGGAAATCTCCTTGCCGAGATAGCTGCCCAGCGCCTGCATGGCGGGATCGAGCACGGAGATACAGGGAACCTGCATTTCATAACAGCGCGCTTCCAGGCGTTTTCTCAGCTCGTCATTCACCATGGTGAACATCACGATACCGGGCGATGTTTCGATCTCGCTCAATACGCGCTCGAGCTGCTTGGGCCCACGGACCAGCGCATAGACATGCTCCACCGGCCGCGCATCCTCATACTGGGCACAGGCGGCGCGCGCCACGGCATTCAGCGTTTCGCCGGTCGCGTCCGATACGAGATGAAGATGGAAGATACGCTTGGAATTCATGAGCCTTTCCCGACAGGTGCGACAAACTATCGGTCCGGTTGCCGGCTTGCCAAGGTTTTTCGCTTGCCGCGCGAGCCCGGAAGGACCGGACACAACCGTGCATATATTGCGCCCGACCCTGTGGAAAACTGTGGAGAACGGGTGTAACCCGGCTTTCCGGGAACGGTATGACTTAGCCATACCCGCTTTGCTTTTTCGCTCCCCGGATTCATGAGTCCATGGAAAAACCCGCCGATACACTTCGGGGAATCGGGGAAAACCCGATTGTGCCGGTATGACCCACTAGTTATCCCCAGGCTTCACAGCCTGTGTGGAAAAGCAGCCCACATGCCAAGCCGCCGGGACAACAATGCTTTCCCTGTCTTGTCCTCTTCTGCGCACAGTCATCTTGAGATAGGAAGGGGTCGGGAAGGTTGCCGTCATGCGACATCCTTACCTGTGGATGAAAACGGGTGGCGTTTTGATCCCCGTCATCCACAGCCATCCACTATCCCCTACTATTTCAAGAATCTTTATTAGTAAGGAGAAAGAGCCTGTGAAAAACGGGACGGCAGCACCGAAGAAACGGCTTCTCAAGGCACTGGCAGGAGAGAAACCGGACAGGCCTCCTGTCTGGTTCATGCGGCAGGCCGGGCGATATCTGCCGGAGTACAAGCAGGTTCGCGGTGTCGCCGGGAGTTTCCTCAATCTTTGCTACAATCCCGAACTTGCCGAGGAAGTAACGCTTCAGCCCATCCGGCGGTTTGGCTTCGATGCGGCCATTCTGTTTTCAGACATTCTGGTTGTGCCGGATGCACTGGGTCAGGAAGTTGCTTTCAGGGAAGGCGAAGGACCGGTGCTTGAGCCCATTACGGAGCTCGGTCAGCTCGGCGATCTCGATCCTGGTGCGGTGAAGGAGCGTCTCGCGCCGGTTTACGAGACGGTGTCGCGGCTTTCCTCGAGCCTGCCGCGGGATGTGACCTTGATCGGTTTCGCCGGCGCGCCATGGACCGTGGCGACCTATATGGTCGGCGGGCGCGGCTCGCCGGATCAGGGTGCAGCCAAGGCGTGGGCCTATCGAGCGCCGGATGAATTCCAGCAATTGATCGATCTTCTGGTCGAGGCAACTGTCGTGCATCTTTCCGCACAGGTGGAGCAGGGCGCGGAGGCCATCCAGATCTTCGATACCTGGGCAGGCTCGCTGCCGGATCTTTCGTTCCGGCGTTTCGCGCTGGAGCCGATGAAAGCCATAACGGCGAAGCTGAAGGCAAGATATCCCGATCTTCCAGTGATCGCATTTCCGCGCGGTGCCGGGCCGATGGCCGAAACCTATTTCCGGGAGACGGGTGTCGATGCACTGAGCCTCGATACCGGCATGCAGCTTCACTGGGCCCGCGAGCGGCTTCAGTCTCTCGGCTGCGTCCAGGGCAATCTCGATCCGCTACTCCTGGTCGCAGGGGGAGAGGAAATGAGGCGGCAGGCAACCTATATCCTCGAAGAGCTCGGGGACGGTCCGTTCGTTTTCAATCTGGGTCATGGCATCGTGCCGCAAACCCCGCCGGACCATGTCGCCGAGCTTGTGGAGCTTGTGAAGAACTGGAAGGCCTGAGGCATGTCTGAAAACGCACGGCGCAAGGTGGCGATCGTTCTGTTCAATCTGGGCGGGCCGGACAGTCCGGACGCAGTGCAGCCTTTCCTGTTCAACCTGTTCAACGATCCCGCGATCATTCGTCTGCCGAACCCTTTTCGCTGGCTGATCGCGAAGCTCATTTCTTCGCGCCGCGCGCCGGTCGCGCGCGAGATCTACGCCAATCTGGGCGGTCGGTCGCCGCTGGTGCCGGAAACGGAAGCACAGGCCGCGGCCCTGGAAAAACTGCTCGGTCCGGAGATGGAAGCGAAATGCTTCATCGCCATGCGTTACTGGCATCCCTTCGCGGACGAGGCCGCGGCGGCGGTGAAGGTCTGGGGCGCGGACGAGATCGTGCTCCTGCCGCTCTATCCGCAATATTCCACGACGACGACGGAGAGCTCGCTCAAGGATTGGGACCGGGCGGCGAGGGCCGCCGGACTTGCCGTGCCGACACGCGCCGTCTGCTGTTATCCGGAAGCGGAGGGGTTCATCGCGGCCTATGCCGATCTGCTGAAGGCGAAGCTGGACACGTTCGAGGACAAATCGTCCGTACGAATCCTTTTTTCCGCGCATGGCCTGCCGAAAAAGATCGTCGATCAGGGCGATCCCTATCAGGCGCAGGTCGAGCAGAGTTGTGCGGCACTCGTGAAGGCGCTTGGCATCGAAAATCTCGACTGGCGAGCGAGCTATCAGAGCCGTGTAGGGCCGATGGAATGGATCGGGCCCGCGACCGACGATGAGATCGAAAAGGCAGGTGCCGAGGGCAAGAGCCTGATCGTCCTGCCGATTGCCTTCGTGTCCGAACATTCCGAGACGCTGGTCGAACTCGATATCGAATATGGCGAGCTGGCTGCGAAAGCGGGTGTCCCGCGCTACGAACGGATCGCGACGGTCTCCGGTCATCCGGCTTTCATCGAAGCGCTGGCGAGGCTGGTGCGCGATGCGCGGGCGCATGAGGGGGTGTTGTGTCCCGAAGACGTTGCCGGGCATCCCTGTACCAGGGATGTGCCGCTCAAAAGCGTTGCCTGATCGACGCCGAGTGCTTGTTCGCCGCCGGGACCGGGGATAGGGTGCGGCCGCTGCGACCTGTACTTGCCATCCGACTTTGCCTTATCGAGCCCGCTCAAGGACGTTTCCCCCGTGCAGAATTTCCTTATCGATGCCTATGATTGGCTGCGCGCCCTGCATGTCGTTTCGGTGATCTTCTGGATGGCGGGCATGGCCTATCTGCCGCGGCTTTTCGTCTATCACCGGGAGAGCGAGGTCGGCTCCGACAAGTCGGAGACCTTCAAGGTGATGGAGCGCCGGCTGCTGCGCGGGATCATCAATCCGGCGATGATCGCGACTTTCGTCTTCGGCATTCTGATGCTGGTTGCGGTGCCGGACTGGCTGAGCCAGCCTTGGATGCACGCAAAGCTCTTCCTGATCCTGCTCATGTCTGCATTGCATGGCTTTTTCGCGCGCTGGCGTAAGCAGTTCGAGCGCGACGAGCGGCCCTATACGAGCCGTTTCTTCCGGATCGTCAATGAAGGTCCGCCTACCCTGGTGATCTTCATCGTGATCCTGGTGATCGTGAAGCCGTTCTAGGAGCGGCTATCGGTCGGGCTGATTGGCAAGAAACCGGATTGAAACTGCGGGCATCTGCGGTTATATGTTGCGTGGATAGCCGGGAGACCGGTTTCCTTCCTTATCGTCCTTTCCGGACCTCCGGGTAGTCCGACCGGTCTGCCGGGTGGTTCCAAGAGCACGAAATCGCTGAATATCCCGCCGGATTTCACGCGATATGGTGGCAGGAAAGGCATCGACGCCCGGATCAGGGGCGATCTCCCGACAATCGACCGATTACACACGCCCGCCCATAAAGGTTTCAGTTCCGGAAGGCCTCACTTTCCAGACCATCGCCGACAGAATGCCCCGCTTGCGAGTATCGAGCGCCCGGCGCCAAGGCAGAAAACCTCATTTCCCAGCCCGGTCGCTCCTCGAAAAGAGGCAAGGCCGTTCCAACACCATAGACGCTATGTCCGCGACCCCTGACGGGCCGGATGCGGAAAAAAGAGACGCCGAAAATGTCTGAAACGCAGATCAAGCTGCAAGACCTCAAAGCCAAATCTCCGACGGAACTGCTTTCGCTTGCCGAGGAGCTGGAGGTCGAGAACGCCTCGACGCTCAGGACGCAGGACATGATGTTCGCGATCCTGAAGCAATATGCCGAGCGCAATGTGGACATTATCGGCGAAGGCGTGGTGGAGGTGTTGCCGGACGGCTTCGGCTTCCTGCGCTCGCCGGAAGCGAATTACCTGCCGGGTCCGGACGATATCTATGTTTCGCCCTCGCAGATCCGCCGCTTCTCGCTGCGGACGGGCGACACCGTCGAAGGCGATATCCGCAGTCCCAAGGAGGGCGAGCGTTATTTCGCGCTCCTCAAAGTCAATTCGATCAATTTCGAAAGCCCGGACAAGGCGCGTCACAAGGTCCATTTCGATAATCTGACGCCGCTCTATCCGGACAGCCGCCTGGAAATGGAAGTCGAGGATCCGACGCTGAAGGACCGTTCCTCGCGGGTGATCGACATCGTGGCGCCGCTCGGCAAGGGCCAGCGAGGGCTCATCGTCGCGCCGCCGCGGACCGGTAAGACGGTGCTGCTGCAAAACATTGCGCACTCCATCACAACCAACCATCCGGAAAGCTATCTGATCGTGCTGCTGATCGACGAGCGGCCGGAAGAAGTGACCGACATGCAGCGTTCTGTGAAAGGCGAGGTCATCTCCTCGACCTTCGACGAGCCGGCGCAGCGCCATGTGCAGGTCGCCGAAATGGTGATCGAAAAGGCCAAGCGCCTGGTGGAGCATGGCCGCGATGTGGTGATCCTGCTGGACTCGATCACCCGTCTGGGCCGCGCCTACAACACGGTGGTGCCGAGCTCCGGCAAGGTGCTGACCGGCGGTGTCGACGCCAATGCGCTGCAGCGCCCCAAGCGCTTTTTCGGCGCGGCGCGAAACATCGAAGAGGGCGGGTCGCTCACCATTATCGCCACGGCGCTCATCGATACCGGCAGCCGTATGGACGAAGTGATCTTCGAAGAGTTCAAGGGTACGGGTAACTCCGAAATAATCCTCGACCGCAAGATTGCCGACAAGCGCGTCTTCCCGGCGATCGACATTCTCAAATCCGGCACCCGCAAGGAGGAGCTGCTGGTCGAAAAGGCCCAGCTCCAGAAGATGTATGTGCTGCGCCGCATCCTGAACCCGATGGGGACGGTGGATGCCATCGAATTCCTGCTCGACAAGCTCAAGCAGACCAAGAGCAACGACGAGTTCTTCGACTCCATGAATACCTGACCGGCCGATCCGGAAACCGGGTGCGAAATGCCGGTTTCCGGGATTGTCGGATTAACAGTTTGGCACGAATTCCCGCCTAGAGTTGCGTGTGTTGGCACTAGGGGGCGTGGGCGGCCATGGCGGGGAATCGTGTAGGCGGAAATACGGCCGGGGGCGAGGTCGCATCCCCAGCCTGGGTTACACGCGTTCTCAGCCGGGAATATCTCGCCGGTGCCACCGTCGATCTCCAGAGCGACAGATCTTCGACGCCCGAGATTTATGCCGGGGTAAGACTTACCGGTGCCGGGCACCAGTTTCTGGCCTGGTGGCAGGAAGCGCGCGGTGCCGGGCCCATTCCCGCGGCGGATGCCGTCAGCCCGAGAGCTCTGCGCCAGATCCTCCCCTATATCCGCTATATGAGTTGGGAAGGCCCCGAAAAGCTCGTCTTCCGTATCTACGGTTCGGCGCTTGCCGAAGCGACGGGGTTCGATCTTACCGGGGTCGATCTTTTCGGCCTGGGCGATTATCCGACCCGCCATCTCGACATTTCACGGCTCAGAATGCTTCACGATATGCCTTGCGGCCTCGTCATGCTGCGCGAGATGCGCGGGTTCGACGGCAGCACGCATCTTTGCGAGCTGGTGACCCTGCCCATCGCGCCGGCCGCGGATGGCAAGCCGCGCATCATCGGCACCATTGTCCCCGTGGAGATCGAGGAAGATATCTGGACGAAGAAACTCAGAATGGATCGGGAGCCGGAGCTGAAACGCGCGGTCTTCATCGACACAGGGTATGGCGTTCCCGATCCGTTGCTCGGGATGGAATGCTGAGGCGGCGTGAAGAACTGTGAGCTGGTGAAGACCTAGAACCGTGCCTCATCGGTACGGTAATGCTGACCGGTCGCCGACGGCACCCGGACCAGGAGGTCAGCTATGTAGGAAACATATCCTCGAGGCGTGCGATCTTAGTCGATCTTGATTGTGGTCTTTCCGGCCAGTTCTCCGGATAGAAGCGTAACATCTAGTGGATTGATTCCAACGTTTGGAACCCTCGGTTTCTGGCGGCGATGATTTGATCGGGGTCAGCCTTCCAGACGAAGGGTTTTGGGTTTTCGG
>NZ_JAASQO010000010.1:0-15000 GCF_011762095.1 Parvibaculum indicum
GGGAGCGCTGCGGCCGGCCCGGATAACGCCTCCGTCAGTCCTGTTGCATCGACGTCAAGCAGGACACTGACAATCGGTGCAGACTGTCAAGATAACGCGACCAGTTCCTCGCGGGCGTAGGGTTTCGAGCCGAAGGAATGGGACAGGTCGCGGGCGAGTCTCGTCTCGTGGCCGGTCCAGTGGCCAAGCTCGTGAAAACAGGTGCGATAGTAGTTCACCTGCTCGAAGAATGCGGGCTGCGGCGGTACGTGGATGAAGTCTTGGCTCGGCACATAGAAAGCCTTCGTTCCGCCGATGCGGAAATCCGCGCCCGTCGCTTCGATGAGACGCTCGGCCTGCGGAATGATTTCGGCTTCGGGCAGTGGGGCCGCGCCCGCGTAGGCTTCATCGGGCAGGCCTTCGCACTGCTCCACGTTGAACAGGGTGAAGCGTTTGAGGAACGGCACGCGGCCCGGCTCGTCGCCGTCCTGCTCGGCCCGCTCGCGCTCGGCCTTGGGAATGAAGGTATCGGCGTGGCACGCGGTGATGCCGCGCTCGCCCTTCATGACATGGCCGCCCATCTCTTGGGCTTGGCGATAGGTCAGCCATGTTTGCGTCGCGAAGCCCGCGCGCACGACGTGATGCCACAGGATCAGGATATTGACGCCGGAATAGGTTCGCCCGGTAAGCGCGTTCTTGGGTAAGCCAAGCCCAGCCTTCGCGCCCGGCGCGCCCCAAGGCTGCACCCAAGGTGCGCGGCCCGCCTCAAGCTCGGCGATGATGCGGGCCGTCACCTCGTCATAGAGATTCGGCTTCTCCGCGCCTGTGGCGCGGCTCTTTCTGCGCCCATGCTTTCCGCTTGCGCTGGCGTTTGCGGTTCTTGGCTCCATGATTGCGGCTCCCTCTGGTCCTCTGCGCGCGCCTTTTCCCGGAAGGGGGGCGGGCGGTAAGCGACCGGGAGCCCCGCCGGGTCAGGCGGGACGCAACTGTCTTGGTAGGACGAGAAAACCGACGTGGACGGACATAAAGCCAAGGCGGTTGCGGGCCGTCCCGGCGGGGCTACAAGGGAGTGTCCGGCCGCCCCCCGCACCGGGAAAAGGCTATAAAAAAGTCGCCGCCCGAAAGGGCGGCGTCCGTATGCCGGACCAAAGGTCCGGCCTCGCGCGAGGGATCGTTACCCGAATGGGCGGAGACCGCGCGAAGCGCGGGCTCCGTGGAGCTAAGGCCGCGCCAGCGGCCTTAGCGGAATAGAGCCCGGTCCGGCCTCCGGCCGGACGCGCGCCAGCGCCGACGCTACGGCCGCGTCCGGTACCCAAAAGGGCCGCTGCTCAGGGCGGCGAACAGCCGGGCGTAAGTTCGCTCGCGCAAGGGCTCGCTCATTCCACCTTCCTCATCAAACCGAGCGCGGACCAAAAAGAATGACTACGGCGCCGAAAAGACAAATCGCTGCGCCGGTCAGATCCCATCGGTCGGGGCGCTGAGCTTCCGCCAGCCAAAGCCACGCCAGCGAGGATGCGATGTAAATTCCCCCGTAGGCTGCATACGCCCGACCCGCGAAATCGCTGTCGATCCGGGTCAAAAGAAAGGCGAATGCTGCAAGGCTGACCATGCCCGGCAGCAGCCAGACCGCAGATTTATGCAAGCGAAGCCAAGCCCAGAAGGCAAAGCAGCCCGCAATCTCGGCCACAGCAGCGGCAATATAGACGGCCAAGGGAGCGAAGGCTTTCGCGATCATGGGCTGGCCTCTGCCATCTGGTGATCATCCTTCAAGCATTGTCCATGGTCGCTAAGCACCTCGATGACGCGGCAGTCGGAGATTTTGCCACCGCGGCATTGTTTGATCATCCGCTCCAATTCGCGTTTCAGCGCGTTCAAACGCTCAATCCGGCGGTTTGCTTGGTCGAGTTGCCGACAGGCGATCGCGTCCGCCGCGTCGCAGGGTTGGTCCGGATTGTCGGATAGGCTCAAAAGATCGCGGATTGAATCCAGGGGAAAACCGAGCTCGCGGGCGTGCCGGATGAACGCCAGACGGTCGATGTCGGCTTGCGCGTAGAGTCGCCGGTTGCCCTCGGAGCGTGGGGCCTGTGGCAAAATGCCGATCTGTTCGTAATAGCGGATCGTCTGAACCTTACAGTCCGTCGCGCGCGCCACATGGCCGATCGTGTACATAGTCTTCTTCGGTCCCTATCGAAATTTTGGCTTGCTTCTACAGCTACTGTAGATGTTATATGTCATGCATGCGAGGCGCAATGACGGTTTCCCATTCGGGACCGATGGTCGCTCAGGGATGGATTTTGAGGATTGTTAACCACATACGGTTAGTATCGCGCAGGATGAAGAAGGTCTTGCTACTGCTTGGGATGGTTGTATTTGTCGCGATTCAATTCGCCGACATCGCGATCCTTGACGCTGCGCCGGTTGACGGGCTCGAATTCCATACTCAGTCGGATCACGATCAGGACAAGCAAGCCTTTGACGGCTGCGAAATCCATTGTGGTTGCCACAGCCTACACCATATGGCGGCCATCGGACTCGCCGGTGAAAACACCTATGCCGCGCTGACCGATCAAGAATTCCCGCGCGACAACGCCGGGAAGAATTCCGCCGGCCAAGGTCCGCCGGTCCCCCCTCCCAACGCCTGAACTCTCTATGCCCTGAGTCTGTGCGCGAACACGGCATCGTGGTGGCGCGTGCACCCCGGTAACCGAGACAGAGAGTTCAATGAATGAAATGCCAAAAACTGGCGCTTTTCGGCGCCGTCATCGCGAGCCTTTGGCTTGTTGAGCCCGGCTTAGCGGAGGAGAGCGCTGCACCGGACATCGCGCTCAGGGAATTTGTTTTCAGTGTCCTGAGCGATCATCCGGCCCTGCGTCAGGCCCAGGCCGAACTGGATGCCGCGCGCGCCCAGGCACGCGGCCAAGCGCAACCGCTCTACAATCCCGAGATCGAGCTTGAATACGAGGAAGCGCTCGACAATTCAAAGTCGGTCGGGCTATCACAGACGCTCGATCTCAGCGGCAAACGGCGGGCGCGCGCCAACGTCGCCACGGCCGAGGTGGTCGCCGCGGAAGCGCGGTTCGCCATCACGCGCAAGACTTTGCTTGCCAATCTCCTTATTGCGTTGTCGGACTATCAGGCGCGCCGAGACGCGGTTCGCATAGCCGAGCAACGTGTCAGGCTAGATGAAGAGTTCCTTGCGCTCGCTGAACGGCGCAATCGCGCCGGCGACCTGCCGCAATCGGACCTGCTGACGGCCCGATTGACTCTGGCTGAAGCGCGAGCTGCGGCGAGCACGGCGAGCATCGAGTTCTCGCAAGCGGAGGAACGCCTGATAGCTGTCGTCGGCGGCGTGATGCCGCCACCGCCGCCGCTTACCGGTTCACCTCCGCAAAAGCGTCCCTCAATCGAGGTAGTGAATGTCGATGCGCTCCCGGAACTTCAATCGGCGCAGGCCGATACAGAAGCGGCGCGCGCTTTCGTCAGCGTGGCGAAGCGGAATCGCATACCTGACCCGACTTTAGGCGTCAAAGTTGGTGAAGCGCGAAGCGCACTCGATCCCTTAGGGCAAAGAGAGTCCTCGACACTGTTCGGGATACGGCTGTCCATTCCCCTGCCCATTCGCAATACGTACAGCGCCGAAGTCGACGCCGCCAGGGCCGGTTCAATCGCGAGAGAACAAAGCTACCGTGACTTGAGACGCAGGGTCGAAGCACGGCTTGCCGCAAGCCTTCGGCGCTATGAAACGGCGCTCGGCGCTTGGCAAGCCTGGACCGCCCAAGGGGCCGCGCCGCTCGACGAGCAACGTGCGCTCCTGCAGCGGCTGTGGGAAGCGGGCGAGGTCGGCGCCGTCGATTACATCATTCAACTCAATCAAACCTTCGCAACGGAGAGCGCCGGTGTTGAGCTCAAGGGCCGTCTCTGGGCCACATGGTTCGACTGGCTGGAAGCTTCCGCCGCGATCAGCGAATGGGTGGAGAATATCCAATGACCAGGAAAATGAAATTGTCCTTGGGCGTCGCAGCCATCGCGATCGTCATCGCCGGCGCCGCTTTCGCGCTGATCAATCAGCCGCCGAACGCAAAGAATGAAGTCGCTGCTCCAGCGTCGCAAGAGACGGAACACGGCGAGGAGCATGAAGAAGGCGGTGTCGTCGAAATGACCGCCGCCGATCGCAAGGCAAAGGGCGTCACCACGGCGCCTGTGGACATGAGGGTCCTCACCGACGAAGCCGTTGTACCGGGCGAGGTGACGCTCGATCTATACCGATCAGCGCAGATCGCCCCGAGAATTTCCGCTCAAATCGTCGCCCGGCAGGCAAGGCTTGGGGACCATGTGAAGACCGGACAAGCGCTTGTTACTTTGTCCAGCGTCGAGATGGCGGATGCGCAAGGAAACCTGATCGTTGCCACGCGCGAATGGAGCCGCGTGCGCGAGCTGGGGCGTGAGATCGTTTCCGAGCGGCGTTATGTGGAAGCGCAGGTGGCTGCCGAGCAGGCACGCGCCAAGCTCTTAGCCTTCGGCATGACACCGGAGCAGATAGAGGCGCTGGTCAAAAACGGTGACGCTTCGAAAGCCACTGGAACATTCGACCTTTTGGCTCCGCAGGACGGTACGGTCATCAAGGACGATTTCGTTGTCGGCGAAGTCGTGGATGCGGGGCGCGTGCTGTTTCAGATCACGGATGAAAGCCGGGTGTGGGTGCAAGCCCAGCTTACGCCCGATCAGGCTGCTCATGCCGAGGTCGGCTCTTCCGTCCGTATTCTGATCGACAAGGACCACGCGGTCGGCGGCCGGATCGTTCAGGTCCACCACACGCTTGACGAGACGACGCGCACCTTGCCGATCCGTGTCGAGGTCGACAATGCAGGCGACGAGTTACATCCCGGCCAATATGTCAGCGTTGCGGTTGGAGTCGGTGATGGCAAACAAGCACTCGCCGTACCGGAGGCGGCCGTCACGCTTATGGACGGCAATCCGACTGTCTTCAAAGTCGAAGGCGACGAACTTCACCCGACGGCGATTAAGACCGGTATGACGCGCGGCGGCTGGATTGAGGTCGCGGCCGGTCTGAGCGCGGGCGATGAAATCGCGACGAATGAGGTCTTTCTCCTCAAGTCGCTCATCCAGAAATCCCAGATGGGCGAAGGCCACGGGCACTGAGGAGATAGATCATGTTGAACAAGCTCGTTGAACTTTCGCTTCAATACAAATTTCTTGTGATCATCGCCTTTCTGGTGATCGCCTTTCTCGGCTGGCAGGCGGTGACGACGGTTCCCATCGACGCCTTTCCGGATGTGACCCCGGTCCAGGTGAATATCTACACGGAGTCGCCTGGCCTCGCCGCAGAAGATGTCGAGCAACTTCTCACATTCCCCGTGGAATCGGCCATGGCCGGCCTGCCCGATGTCGATCAGATCCGCTCGGTCAGCCTGTTCGGTCTCTCTTACGTCTCGGTCTATTTCGAAGACGACGTGGACATCTATTTCGCGCGCCGGCTCGTCATGGAGCGGCTTGCGGAAGTCCGCGACCGCATTCCCGAGGGCTACGGCACGCCGGAAATGGGGCCGAACTCCTCCGGCCTCGGACAGGTCTTCTGGTACACGCTGGAGCGCGCCGACGAAAAGCTCGCGGGCGATATCACCGATATGGACCTGCGCACACTGCAGGACTGGTCGATCCGTCTCATCCTGCGGACCGCGCCGGGGGTCGATGACGTCATGTCCTGGGGTGGCCAGGAACGCCAGTATCAGGTGCAGATCGACCCGCTGAAACTCATTAAATACAAGCTCGGCTACAGCGATGTGATGGAGGCGATCGAGGCCAACAACCGTCAGGTCGGCGGGCAATATATCGATCAGGGACCGGAGCAGTTTTTGGTCCGGGGCCTCGGTCTCGTCGATGGTAAGCGCGATATCGGCAACATTGTCCTCAAGGTTGAGGACGGTACCCCCGTTTATGTGCGCGATGTGGCGACTGTCACGCAGGCCCCGTCACTGCGCTTTGGCGCAGTGACCCGGGACGGCAAGGAGGTCGTCCTTGGCATGGCCTTGTCACGCATCGGCGAGAACGCCAAGAACGTCGTCGATGCGGTCAAGGAGAAACTTTCCGTGGCCGAACAGGCCTTGCCTGACGGCGTCGCACTGAAGCCGATCTACGACCGCACGGAACTTGTCGAGGAGGCCGTCTCGACGGCGGAACGTGCGCTTATCGAAGGCTCGATCCTGGTCGCCATTGTGCTCTTCCTATTCCTCGGCGAACTCCGCTCGGCGTTTGTGGTCATCGCCGCGCTGCCGCTCGCCATGCTGATCGCCTTCATCTTCATGGAACAGGCCGGCCTGTCGTCCAATTTGATGTCGCTCGCGGGGCTCGCCATCGGTATTGGCATGATGGTCGATGGCGCCGTGGTCATGGTCGAGAATTCCTTCCGGATCATGGCGGAGCGCCGCTCGCACGGCGAGGAGGTCAACCGAACGGCTGCCGTATTGGCAGCAGCGCGCGAAGTCGCCAATCCGATCGCCTTCGCGATCCTCATCATCATCGTCGTGTTCCTGCCTCTTTTCAGCCTTGAAGGCCTCGAAGGCAAGATGTTCAAGCCGATGGCCTTCAACATCAGCTTCGCCATGGCGGGCTCGCTGCTCCTGACGCTGACGATCATACCGGTCCTGGCGGCGCTCATCCTTAAGCCCAAGGAAGAGCGCGATACCATGCTCGTGCGCTGGATCAAGCGCGGCTATCTGCCCCTGCTCGCCTGGTCGCTCGCAAACAAGCGAAAGGTCGTGATGGCCGCCGGCGCCTTGCTCCTGTTCAGTCTCGCGCTTTTTCCCTTTCTCGGGAAAGAGTTCATGCCGCAATTGCAGGAAGGCTCCATCATGTGGCGGGTGACGTCGATTCCGTCCACCTCGCTCGACCAGTCGATCAAGGTCTCGAATGACATTTCGGCGGCATTGTCGGACTTCCCGGAAGTCGAGACCACACTCGCCATGATCGGCCGGGCCGAGAAGGGCGAGACTGCCGACGTCAACTACATGGAGATCTACACCGCCTTGAAACCTGAGGGGGAATGGAAGTCGGGCCGTTCGATTGAGGAACTGGCGGACGCCATGCGCGAGAAATTGGAAGAGGTCGTTCCCACCGCCGTCATCGCTTTCACCCAGCCGATCCAGATGCGGGTGGAAGAACTGATCTCGGGGGTACGCGCCACCTTGGCGGCGAAGCTCTACGGCGAGGATTTGGGCGAGCTCGATCGCCTGAGCCAGGAGATTAAGAACGCGATCGCCTCTGTCCCCGGTGTGGCCGATCTATCGCTCGAAGCCAATCTCGGCAAGCCGCAGGTGCGGATCGAAGTAGACCGGGAGCAACTCGCCCGTTATGGCCTTAACGCTGACGATGTTCTGACTATCGTCCGCACCGGAATCGGCAACGAGCCGGTCTCGACACTTATCGACGGCGTCAAGCGATTCGACATCACGGCCCGGCTTCAGGACTCCTCGAAAACTTCCATCGAGGCGATCAAGGCGATCCCACTGCGTACGGCCGATGGGGCGATCATTCCGTTAAGCCGTGTCGCGGATGTCTCGGTCGCGGAAGGCTATTCCTTCGTTCGGCGTGAGCAATTGCAGCGTTATGCGGTGATCCAGATGGACGTCCGCGGACGCGACATTGACGGCTTTGTTCAGGATGCAAACCGGGCAATCAAGCAAAATGTGGAATTGCCGCCCGGCTATTGGATTGAATGGGGCGGTGCTTTCGAGAACCAGCAGCGCGCGCTCACGCGCCTTTCGATCATCGTACCGCTGACGATCTTTTTCATCTTCGTCCTTCTGTACACCGCGTTCAACTCGATCCGACACGCAACGCTGATCATCGCCAATGTGCCGTTCGCCACCATCGGCGGGCTGATTTCGCTCGCCATCACCGGGCAATATCTGTCGGTGCCGTCGGCGATCGGCTTCATCGCGGTCTTCGGTGTCGCCATGCTCAACGGCATTGTCCTCGTCGAATTCATCAATGGATTGCGCGAAAAGGGACTGGGCGTTGGGGAAGCCGTACGACGCGGAACGGAACTCAGGCTCCGCCCAGTGCTGATGACGGCGAGCGTCGCAATCCTCGGCCTGATCCCCATGCTGCTGTCGTCGGGTGTCGGCGCCGAAACCCAGCGGCCGCTTGCTACCGTCGTGGTCGGCGGGCTGATCACGTCGACGCTGCTGACGCTCGTCCTTCTCCCCGTCATCTATGAGTGGATGGAGACGCGCGTAGCGCGACCCGTGGAAACCGCCCGACAGCTCGAACCGCAGGAGGTCTGACATGAAGGAAGTCAAAGCGTTCATTCACCGTAACCGGATCGCCGACGTTGTTCATGCGCTCAAGACGGCGGGGTTCCGGAACATTTCCGTGATCGACATCAAGGGCATGTTGAAAGCCCTCGATTCCCGGGAACAGCAATATTCCATTGAGATCGGCGAAAAAGTCATCACGGAGGTGAAGCTGGAGCTTGTCTGCGAGGCGGACAAGGTCGACCAGGCCTTGGCGTTGATTCGCGAAAATGGCCGCACCGGCCAGAAGAGCGCCGGCTGGGTTTATGTCAGCGAGATCGAAAGCGCCTATCCGATCGACGACGGAAATGCGTCCTGATGGCGCCCGCACCTGATGCGTCCCGCCTGACCTTCAAGGTGCGCGGGCTCGATTGCGCCGAGGAAGTGGCGGTACTCCGCCGCGAAGTCGGCCCGCTTGTCGGCGGAGAGGACAATCTCGCATTCGACGTTTTGAACGGCCGCATGACAGTGCTCGCCGAAGCTCCGCCGGTCTCCGCCGATCAGATCCGGCGAGCCGTCCGTCGGACGGGCATGACGGCGATCGAATGGCGCGCCGGCGAGAAAAGTGGGCGTGATGAGAGCGATCGCCGCCGAAGCCAACTCGTCTCGTTCACAAGTCTCAGCGGCCTGTTTGTCGTTGCCGGTTTTCTTACCCACGTTTGGCTCGCGGGCGGCTTCACTGAGGCTATTCGGCTTCTCGCCGGTCACGACGGAAAAGTCGTGCCTTTGCCCGAGATCGCGGCTTATGCGCTCGCCATCGGCTTCGGCATTCGCTTCGTCATCGTCAAGGCCTGGTACGCAGTGCGCGGTGTGCGGCCAGACATGAACCTCTTGATGACGGTCGCCGTCGCCGGCGCCATCATCATCGGCGAATGGTTCGAGGCGGCGACGGTTGCGTTCCTCTTCGCGCTGTCGTTGACGCTGGAAAGCTGGAGCGTCGGTCGAGCGCGCCGTGCCATTGCTGCTCTTCTCGACCTTGCGCCGCCCACCGTGCGGCTCCTTCGCGCGGATGGATCGGAGGTGGCGGTGCCGGTGGCCGATGTCAGCCCTGGTGACCGCTTCATTGTTCCCGCGGGCGACCGCATCGGCCTGGACGGACGGGTCGTTGCAGGGACCAGCGCTGTCAATCAAGCGCCCATCACCGGCGAAAGCGTGCCGGTCGAAAAGACGCCCGGCACCGAGGTCTTCGCCGGCACGGTCAACGGTGACGGAACGCTCACGGTGGAGGCCGCCAAGGCGGCCGGGGACACCATGCTCGCGCGCATCATCCGCATGGTCGAGGAAGCTCACGCCCGCCGCGCGCCCTCGGAGCAATGGGTGGAGCGATTTGCGCGTGTCTACACGCCGGCGGTCATGGCTCTCGCACTTTTTGTCTTCCTGGTGCCGCCACTGGCCCTCGGCGGAGCGTGGGACGAGTGGTTCTATCGGGCCCTGGTCCTGCTCGTGATCGCTTGTCCGTGCGCGTTGGTCATTTCGACACCGGTTTCCATCGTCGCCGCGCTGGCATCGTCGGCGCGCGCCGGCGTGCTGGTCAAAGGCGGCGCCTATGTGGAGCTTCCCGCGCATCTCAAGGCAATCGCCATGGACAAGACCGGAACGATCACGCGGGCCGAGCCCACGGTGGCGCAGGTCATCCCGCTCGGAAACCATACCGAGGCTGAGTTGGTGGCCCGTGCCGCAGCCCTTGAGGCACGCTCCACGCATCCACTTGCGAGCGCTATTCTGCGCTACGCCGATCAGCGGGGGATCGCGCTTGCGCCAGCGAGCGACGTGCGGGTTCTAAGGGGAAAGGGACTGACCGGCACCTTCGATGGCGAACCGTTCTGGCTCGGCTCCCACCGCTACGTCGTCGAACGCGGTCAGGATACGCCCGAGACCGCGAAACGGGCGGAAACGTTGGAAGCAGACGGCAAAACAGTCATTGCCGTCGGCAACCCGCGGCACGTCTGCGGCCTCATCGCAGTCGCGGATACGGTCCGGCCGGAGGCGCGGGAAATCGTGCAACAACTGCATGCCGCCGGCATTGGGCATGTGGTTATGCTGACCGGCGACAACCGGGTCACGGCCAATGCCATCGCCCGCAACCTCGGCATCGACGAGGTGCACGCCGAACTGCTGCCGGACGACAAGGTCAAGAAGATCGAAGAGCTTGTCGCGCGCTACGGCACGGTGGCGATGGTCGGCGACGGTGTCAATGACGCACCGGCCCTGGCGCGCGCCAACCTTGGCATCGCCATGGGCGCGATCGGCTCCGATGCGGCGATCGAGACCGCCGATGTCGCGCTCATGACAGATGACATCTCGAAACTGCCTTGGCTGGTGCATCACGCCAAACGAACGCTCGTTATCATTCAGCAGAACATCGTTTTTTCACTTGGCGTCAAAGCGGTCTTCGTCGTGCTCACCTTCGCCGGCTACGCAACGCTCTGGGGCGCTATCGCTGCGGATACGGGCGCTTCCTTGCTGGTGGTTGCCAACGCGCTGCGGTTATTGCGTCTGCGTAAAAGTCCGGAGAATTCGTGAAATGAACCGGTCAACGGAGTCGTCCAGTTCGAAGTCATTCGGTTTACTCTTGAACCCGGAACATTGCGTCGTTGTTCTTATAGACTACCTTGCCGATTTTTCGGCTGGCCTGCCGCCTGAAGAAGCGCAGCGTTTCACCGAAGTAGTTGGTCTGCTTCTGAAAACAGCGGAAGGGCTCAAAATCCCGACAATCGTCACCGCGCGATCGAATCGTGCACGGAATGCTAAACTGATAAACACAGACAGCCATGGCTCGTGGAAAAATGCGATTTGGCGCGAAACAATAAATCCGTGGGCGAATGACTCTTTTCGGGACCATATACGATCTTGTCAACGCAACCGGTTAATTCTCTGCGGAATGTGGTCCGATGATTCAATTACCTTTGCCGCGCTCAGCGCCTTGGAGGAGGGTTTCGACGTATACCTTGTGGTGGACGCGACGAGAGGGACTTCATCGGATATCCACAACACCGCGATGGCGCGGATGACGCAGATGGGCACTGTTCCGATCAGCACGCGTCAATTGATTTTGGAGTGGAAGGGAAGTGTCGAATAGTAATTGCAAATACACTGGTGGCGAATCTGGAACAACAAACGTACGTGATGGATGGAAGAGACGGAATTGCAGACACCATCCTGCCGACTCGACGATCCATTATCCACATCTCGGGAACCAAGATCGCGTTGGCAAGCTGGCCTGAG
The DNA here is from genome assembly GCF_011762095.1 of Parvibaculum indicum. Classification (GTDB taxonomy): domain Bacteria; phylum Pseudomonadota; class Alphaproteobacteria; order Parvibaculales; family Parvibaculaceae; genus Parvibaculum; species Parvibaculum indicum. The sequence goes on from NZ_JAASQO010000010.1 coordinate 11,517, forward strand.
CTTGATTTCGGGTGGTACCTATATGGTACCGGGACGCAAAAGCGCCCGCCTGGGTTCGGCGGGCGTTTTTGGTAAGTTATTGATATATAATGATAATTTTGGTTGCGGGGGCAGGATTTGAACCTGCGACCTTCAGGTTATGAGCCTGACGAGCTACCGGGCTGCTCCACCCCGCGCCAATTCCTTGAATGCGGACTGCCTCGAACCGGCAGCCGATCCGTCCCGTTCATCGAAGCGAGACTGCCAAGGCTTGCGAATTACGAGACAGGCAAAACAGAACATCATGAAGAAGGAATATTTGAATGTGCTTGGCAGGCCCGGCAGCGACCTACTCTTCCATGCCTTAAGACAAAGTACCATCGGCGCTGAGGAGTTTAACGGCCGAGTTCGAGATGGGATCGGGTGCGGGCTCCTCGCTATAACCACCGGGCCGGCGAAACACATCGGAATGAATGATTTGTCGTCTGTCTCTCTCCACGCTCCATGCGCCCCAACTCGTAAAGAGCGGCGAATGGGCAGTGATAAATGAGAGTAATCAAGCCTATCGAGCGATTAGTACCAGTAAGCTACATGCATTGCTGCACTTCCACACCTGGCCTATCAACGTGGTCGTCTTCCACGGCTCTCAAGGGAAAACTGGTTTTGAGGTGGGTTTCCCGCTTAGATGCTTTCAGCGGTTATCCCTTCCGTACATAGCTACCCGGCTGTGCCGCTGGCGCGACAACCGGTCCACCAGAGGTACGTCCATCCCGGTCCTCTCGTACTAGGGACAGATCCTCTCAATTTTCCTACACCCACGGCAGATAGGGACCGAACTGTCTCACGACGTTCTAAACCCAGCTCACGTACCACTTTAATCGGCGAACAGCCGAACCCTTGGGACCTGCTCCAGCCCCAGGATGTGATGAGCCGACATCGAGGTGCCAAACGATTCCGTCGATATGGACTCTTGGGAATCATCAGCCTGTTATCCCCGGCGTACCTTTTATCCGTTGAGCGATGGCCCTTCCACGTGGAACCACCGGATCACTATGACCGACTTTCGTCTCTGCTCGACATGTACGTCTCGCAGTCAGGCAGGCTTATGCCATTGCACTCATCAGCTGATTTCCGACCAGCTTGAGCCTACCATCGCGCGCCTCCGTTACTCTTTGGGAGGCGACCGCCCCAGTCAAACTACCCACCATGCAGTGTCCCGGACCCGGATAACGGGCCGCGGTTAGACATCAATGAAAACAAGGGTGGTATTTCAAGGATGGCTCCATCCGAGCTGGCGCCCGGACTTCAAAGCCTGCCACCTATCCTACACATGTCGTCACTAATGCCACTGCAAAGCTATAGTAAAGGTGCACGGGGTCTTTCCGTCTGACCGCAGGAACCCCGCATCTTCACGGGGAATTCAATTTCACTGAGTCGATGCTGGAGACAGCGGGGAAGTCGTTACGCCATTCGTGCAGGTCGGAACTTACCCGACAAGGAATTTCGCTACCTTAGGACCGTTATAGTTACGGCCGCCGTTTACCGGGGCTTCAATTCAAGGCTTGCACCTCTCCTCTTAACCTTCCGGCACCGGGCAGGCGTCAGACCCTATACGTCGTTTTGCAACTTCGCAGAGCCCTGTGTTTTTAGTAAACAGTCGCTACCCCCTGGTCTGTGCCCCCCCGACCTGGTTGCCCAAGCCGAGGGCCTCCTTCTCCCGAAGTTACGGAGGCAATTTGCCGAGTTCCTTCAGCATCGTTCTCTCAAGCGCCTTGGTATGCTCTACCAGTCCACCTGTGTCGGTTTGGGGTACGGTCTAATGAGGGAGCTATTTCCTGGAACCCCTAGGCTGCCAGATCAATCCAATAAGACCTGACAACTTCCGGGATTCGTCACTACCCTCTGGCCCACGAATATTAACGTGGTTCCCATCGACTACGGCTTTCGCCCTCGCCTTAGGGGCCGGCTAACCCTGCGCAGATTAACTTTACGCAGGAACCCTTGGACTTTCGGCGACAGTGTCTCTCACACTGTTTGTCGTTACTCATGTCAGCATTCTCACTTCCGATACCTCCAGGCGTCCTCACGGATCACCCTTCACAGGCTTACGGAACGCTCCGCTACCGCGCACAAAGTGCACCCGCAGCTTCGGTATATGGCTTTAGCCCCGTTACATTTTCGGCGCAGGGCCCCTTATCTAGACCAGTGAGCTGTTACGCTTTCTTTAAATGATGGCTGCTTCTAAGCCAACATCCTGGTTGTTTTGGGGGCCCCACATCCTTTCACACTTAGCCATAACTTAGGGACCTTAGCTGGCGGTCAGGGTTGTTTCCCTCTCCACGACGGACGTTAGCACCCGCCGTGTGTCTGCCGGATAGTACTTCCTGGTATTCGGAGTTTGGTTAGGATCAGTAAGGCGGTAAGCCCCCATAGCCCATCCAGTGCTCTACCCCCAGGAGTATTCATCCGACGCTCTACCTAAATAGATTTCGCGGAGAACCAGCTATTTCCGAGTTTGATTGGCCTTTCACCCCTAGCCACAAGTCATCCCCGTCTTTTTCAACAGACGTGGGTTCGGCCCTCCAGTGCGTGTTACCGCACCTTCAGCCTGCTCATGGCTAGATCACTCGGTTTCGGGTCTAATCCAACGAACTAAACGCCCTATTCAGACTCGCTTTCGCTACGCCTACACCTATCGGCTTAAGCTTGCTCGTTAGATTAAGTCGCTGACCCATTATACAAAAGGTACGCTGTCACCATTTCAGGCTCCAGCTGTTTGTAAGCATCCGGTTTCAGGAACTCTTTCACTCCCCTCGTCGGGGTGCTTTTCACCTTTCCCTCACGGTACTTGTGCACTATCGGTCGCGCAGGAGTACTTAGGCTTGGAGGGTGGTCCCCCCATGTTCAGACAGGATTTCACGTGTCCCGCCCTACTCGTATCCCTGAACCTTCAACACCTGTACGGGGCTATCACCCGCTGAGGCCCGACTTTCCAGACGGTTCCAGTTAGAAGATCCAGGGCATTGGCCTGGTCCGCGTTCGCTCGCCACTACTAGCGGAGTCTCGGTTGATGTCCTTTCCTCCAGGTACTTAGATGTTTCAGTTCCCTGGGTTCGCTTCCTTGCCCTATGTATTCAGACAAGGATGACCTTACGGCCGGGTTTCCCCATTCGGAAATCCACGGATCAAAGCTTGCTCACAGCTCCCCGCGGCTTATCGCAGCGTGCCACGTCCTTCATCGCCTCTGCGCGCCAAGGCATCCACCAGATGCTCTTAAGACGCTTGATTACTCTCATTACCACTGCCCATCCCGGAGCGCCGAGGCGATCCGGCCGGGAAACGGTAATGGAGAGATCAGACAAATCATTCAACTTACCCGATCACGCTTCATTTTATTGGTTCGAAAACCTGTGGGTCGAAGCATGTGCAAACCTTGCGTGCAACAAGGCGGTTGCAGATCCGGCACTGCTGCACAGGCTGCGATGGCGCGAACGCCATAACGACC